>JASGGW010000005.1:0-1315385 GCA_047602605.1 Ferruginibacter sp. | reverse complement strand
GGCTCGCGGGCCAGTACGCCAAGCCCAGGTCCAGCGACACCGAGACCCGCGACGGCGTCACCCTGCCGGCGTACCGAGGCGACGCGGTCAACGGGTACGACTTCACCGCCGAAGCACGGATGCCCGACCCGCAGCGACTCGTCGAGGTCTACAACAGCTCGGCGGCCACCCTCAACCTGGTGCGCGCGTTGGTGACCGGCGGGTACGCCGACCTGCGCCAGGTACACACCTGGAACACCGACTTCGTACGCTCGTCCCCGGTCGGCAAGCAGTACGAGAAGCTCGCCGGTGAGATCGACCGGGCCTTGACCTTCATGAAGGCGATCGGCGCCGACCCCGACGAGTTCCACCGCGTCGACTTCCACTCCAGCCACGAGGCACTGCTGCTGGAGTACGAACACGCAATGACCCGGATCGACAGCCGCACCGAACAGCCCTACGACGTCTCCGCCCACTTCGTCTGGAATCGGCGAACGCACCCGCCAGCTCGACGGCGCTCACGTCGAGCTGCTCAGCCGGATCCAGAACCCGATCGGCGTCAAGCTCGGCCCCACCACCTCTCCCGACGACGCGATCGCGCTCGCCGCGAAGCTCAACCCCGACAACGAACCGGGCCGGCTGACGTTCATCACCCGCTTCGGCGCGAGCCGGATCCGTGACGGGTTGCCCACGATCGTCGAGAAGGTCACCGCCGCGGGCCTGTCGGTCGCCTGGGTGTGCGACCCCATGCACGGCAACACCTTCGAGGCCTCCAGCGGCTACAAGACCCGCCGTTTCGAGGACGTCATGGACGAGGTGCAGGGCTTCTTCGACGTGCACCGCTCGCTGGGCACCTGGCCGGGCGGCCTGCACGTCGAGCTCACCGGCGACAACGTCACCGAGTGCGTCGGCGGCGGCGAGGATCTGCGCGACCACGACCTGTCCCAGCGCTACGAGTCGGTCTGCGATCCGCGGCTCAACCGGGTGCAGTCGCTGGAGTTGGCGTTCCTGGTCGCCGAGATGCTGGCCCAGGTGGGGCAGGCCTGAGTCCGCGAAGTCCGTAGAGAGATCCCCGACTTCGGCGCCTCGCGTCCGGGCGGCGCCTCGATACGGCCCTCGGCTAGCGCCTCGGACCACTCGACGACCGGGAGCGGCTCGATATTCGGCCCCAGCGCTAGGCCGATCGAGTGCCCCGCGAGGTACGAGCGGGGTGTATCGAGATCCCGCCCGCCCGACAGTCGTAGGCTCACCCGGTGATCGATCTCCGCTCCGACACCGTCACCAAGCCCACCGATCCGATGCGCGCGGCGATGGCCGCGGCCGACGTCGGTGACGACGTGTACGGCGAGGACCCGACCGTGCGCGAGCTCGAGGAGCGCGTCGCCGGCCTGCTCGGCAAGGAGGCCGCGCTGTTCACGCCGACCGGCTCGATGGCCAACGTACTCGCGGTCCGATCGCTGGTCGGCGTCGGGGAGGAGGTGCTCTGCGAGTCGCGGGCGCACATCGCCCGCGCCGAGCTGGGCGCCCATGGAGCGGTCACCGGGCTGACTATGCGCACCTGGGTCGGCGCTCCGCGTGACCTCGCCACGGTCGCGTCGATGTTCGCGCCTGACATGGGGCCGTTCTTGTCCCACCAAGGCGATCTCGGTGGAGAACACGCACAACTTCGACGGTGGATCGGTCATCGCCTACGACGATCTGGTCGCCCTACGATCCTTCGCCGACGAGCGCGGGGTCGGCGTACACCTCGACGGGGCGCGCTTGTGGAACGCCCACGTGGCGACGGGGCTCCACTGGCCGACTACGGCGCGACCGCGGACGTCGTGGCGGTCTGCCTGAGCAAGGGCCTCGGCGCGCCGATCGGCTCCCTGGTCGTCGGCACCGCCGCAGCGATCGAGGAGACCCGGGTCTGGCGCAAGCGCCTCGGTGGCGGCATGCGGCAGGTCGGGGTGCTCGCCGCGGCGGGCCTCTTCGTGCTCGACCACCACATCGAACGGCTCGCGGATGACCACGCCAACGCTGCCCTGATCGCGCGCGCTCTCGGCGCTCCCGCACCAGACACCAACATCGTCGTCCTCGAGGTACCCGACGCGCCCACGATCGTGGCCGCGGCTCCCGCCGACCAGGGCGTGATCGTCAGCGCGGTCGGCCCCCGAGCACTGCGCATCGTCACCCACCTCGACGTCACCCCCACCCAGGCCCGCACCGCCGCCGACACCCTCGCCCGACTCCTCCCCTGAGCCCGCCCGCCTCTGGACCGACCGCAGCTGCATTGTGGCCGATGGTGACTGTTCCGGCCGGCTTCTGGCCGATGGCGACTGCCCAGCCGGCCAATGCAGTGTCTTCATCGGCCACAAACCGGTTCGCGGCCCGTGAGCCGAGCGAGCAGCCGATCCGTGCCGCCCGGGGCGTACAGCGACTCACCCCACATCGCCAGCCACGTATCGAGCAGGTCCGCGCGATAACCCCGACCCAGCGACAAGCAGGCGTCAGCGACGATCTCCTGGGGAAACAGGGCAACCTCACGGGCCGTGTACGCCCGCCGGATCCAGCCCGCGTTGAGGAGACGACGGTCGCGATCCAGATCCCGGACCTGGGTCTCCCGTTCACGATGGCCCGCGCCGTCGTACTCGTGCAGCACGCGAGCACCCCGCAGCCAGAGGTCTCCGCGCGCAACGAATGTGCCTGCGGCGTCGCGGACCTCGTGCTGCGTCTCGACCTCGAATCCACACGCCCGGTGCAGGACCCGAAGCAACGACTCCCACGGCGATTCCGCGTGCCCGTCCATCCACCGGATCGCGCGCTGCAACCGGCTGGCTCCCCATCGTCGTCGGGTGGCCGCTCGCCACAGTTCGTCGGTCGTAACCAGTCCGGCTTGAAGCGCGCTGTCCCCCCAGAACGACGAGGTCCAGCATGCTGAGATGCCGGGCGCATCGAGAGGAGCAGTTCGTCGGCTGTCGCAACGCGCAGCCCGTCGTCGTACTTCCAGCGGATCCCCTTGGTATGCCTCAGCGTCAGGAGCTCGGGTCGTTTCGCGCGGGTGTGCTCCTTGGCTTGGCTCACCACGACCGGCATCTCGGCAGGCAGCGGCGGTAGCCACAGCCCATACCAGGCGGCGGCTGTCAGGTGGGTGACGACCGCGCTCGGTGGAAGCACCGCTTGGTAGGCGAGCAAGGTCGCGCGGTGCTCGTCCGCGGCGGAGGCACGACGATAGATGCCGTACGCCACCCGGGCCCAGTCGTTGCGACGCACGCGTCCGATCAGGACGTCTTTCTCGATGGTCATACCGAGCAGAGTCCGCGATCTTGGCCGCCCCGGCACGCCCCAATTCCGCCACCTGTGGACAACCAGGGTTGTGGACAACGCCAACACACACTGGCTTGTGGCCTATGCCGACATTCGCGGAGCCGGATTCGCTGTCGCCATCGGCCACAATCCGGCCTCAACCGTCACCATCGGCCACAATCCGGCAAGGGTTGGGCGCGTCAGGGGCGGCGGTGGAGCAGCAGGGGGAGGACGACGCGGGCGCCAGCCTCCGCGCGCAGAGCAGCAGCGGCGATCGTGATCGGCCAGAGGCTGGAGGAGGCGTCGATGACGAGCAGCACGGCGCGGCCGGCGACGGCATCGGGTGGGTGGATGTGGTCACGCCAGTACGCGGCCTCCGTCGGCCGAGGGACGGTCGCGTAGGTCGAGGGGCGGCGGGGGCAACTCGATCGAAGGCCCGGTCGAGTCGACCGACCTGGGCGACGTGATCCGCGACCGATCCGGCCAGCACCGGGTAGCCCGCCGCGGCCAGACTCACCACCTCCCCGGGCGCTCGGGGAACCACTGCGTACGCCACGTCGTCAGCAGCTGCACGACGGCATCCAGCACCTCGGGCGGCGCGGGTGCGTCGGCCGCGAACATCGCCTCGATCGTCTCGCGCCACTCCGGTGCGTCGGCGAAGACCAGCGTGCGGCCCTCGGCTGCCATCCGCTCGGCCGGGATCCGGCCACGACCAAGCTCCCCACCCGGCCACATCTTGCGCGGCTCCAACACGTGTGTCTCGCCGCGCAGCAGGGCTGAGTGACCCGCCGGATCGTCTCGGGCGAGGCCGCCGCCGAAAGATCAGCGGGTAACGACCCGCGGCAGACCGAACAACGACCGCAGGGCTCGGCGCTCGGGTCGTCGAGCGACTCCTGGAGCAACTCCATCAGGCAGCGCTCGCCGCGCACGTACGCCCGCATGATGTCGGCCTCACGCCGCCGGGTCGCCAGCACACTCTCGTAGTGCGGCGCGTCGTAGTGCCAGGGCAGGCCGGTTTTGACCCAGCCCTGCTCGGTGCGCTCGGTGACCCCCTCGACCGCCAGCTGCTTGAGGATCAACTCGACCCGACCGCGGCGCACGCCCGACTCGGCCTCGACCGCGACGACGGAGACCGGCTCGCCCGAGAGCACCTTCAGCACCGCGCGCACCTGCTCGGGCACCGGCAACGTCGCGGTCGCGAAGTAGTCCCACACGGGCGCATCCGCTGCCGATGGCAGCAATACGACGCTGGCATGCTCGATAGCGCGGCCGGCACGCCCGACCTGCTGGTAGTAGGACACCGGCGATGGCGGCGCACCGACGTGCACGACGAAGCCGAGATCGGGCTTGCTCGTAGCCCATGCCCAGAGCCGAGGTCGCGACCAGCGCCTTGACCCGGTTGCCCAGCAGCGCGTCCTCGAGCGCATGTAGCTCGTCGGCGGGGAGCTGACCGGTGTACGCCGCGACGGGCAGCGCAGTGCCGTGCACCTCGGTGAGGCACGCGGCCAGGCGCTCTGCGGCGGCAACGGTCAGCGCGTACACGATTCCCGAGCCCGGCAGGTTGGGCAGGTTGTCGACCACCCAGGCATATCGCTCGATCGGACTCAGCTCGGGGAGCACGACCAGCTTCGAGGCTGGTGCGGCCAGCGGCCCGCGCAGCACAAGAGCGTGGCCGCGCCGAGCTGGTGGGCGACATCGTCGGTGACCCGGGCGTTGGCGGTCGCGGTTGTGGCCAGGACAGGGGTATCCGGGTTGAGCCGTTGCAGCACGTCGGACACGCGGCGGTAGTCGGGCCGGAAGTCGTGGCCCCAGTCGGAGACTGCGTGCGCCTCGTCGATCACGACCAGCCCGAGACGCCCGGCAAGTCCGTCGAGCACCCGGCGTCCGAACCCCGGGTTGGCAAGTCGCTCGGGCGACACCAGGAGGACGTCGATCGCCCCGCCCAGCAGATCGCCCTCGATCTGTTGCCAGTCCTCGATGTTGCCGGAGTTGACCGTGGCCGCCCGCAGCCCCGCTCGCGCCGCCGCGGCGACCTGGTCGCGCATCAGCGACAGCAGCGGCGAGACAACCAGCGTCGGGCCTGCGCCCCCCTCGGCCCGGCGGATCGCGGTCGCCGCTATTCTCGGCAAGGGAAACTACACCGCCATTGATGCGGGCATCGACAAGATTGGTACGATTGCTGTGAGGGTGGTAAAGCTGCTGCCGGATGATGACAACAGCGATGTGGTGCTGAGCACATTGTATATTGACGAAGCCAACCTGCTGGTGCGCAAAACAAAAACCACTACCAAAGAGAACGGCACATTTGAGCTGGAGCTCAGCTACGGTAAATATGCAGCCTATGCCCTGCCGGACAAAATAATCTTTGCCTTCAACACCAAAGATTACAAGCTTCCGAAAGGCATTACATTTGATTTTGATGATGGCAGCTCAACAACTCCTGCAGAAAAAAGTAAAAATAAAAAAGGCAGGGCCGAGATCAGCATCAGCAGCTATAAAATAAATGCCGGTATTCCAGATACCGTTTTTCAATAAAAAACAAACAATATGAAATTTGTTCTGTCTGTTCTCTCCAGCCTGCTGCTATGTATCGCAGCCTGCAATGATGCCGCCAAAAAAGGATCCGGTCCCGCCGCCGCCGATTCTGTTTCTGTAACAGCCGATCTGCCGTCTGCCACCACCGCCTGCTTTGCGCAGCAGAATCTGAACGACAGCATTGAGCTGAGCCTGAAAATCGAGGGTAATAAAGCCAGCGGTTCGCTCAATTACCTGTTCAAAGACAAAGACAGCAACCGTGGTACCATTGAAGGCACCATGAAAGGCGATACGCTGATAGCAGATTATACATTTAATTCAGAAGGGGTAAGCTCTGTAAGGCAGGTAGCTTTCCTCGTGCAGGCTGATAAAGCTACTGAAGGATATGCCGACCTGGAACAGAAAGACGGGAAGCTGATCTTTAAAGATATTGCCGCCATCAGCTTCAGCAAAGGGCTGGTGCTGCCAAAGCAAAATTGTAAATAGCGAATATTATCTATAATAAAAAAGCGGATGAGGTTATCATCCGCTTTTTATATACTGTAAAAATTTTTAGCTTTCGTCCAGCGCAATTTTTTCATCCACCGCATTGCGCAATACCGCAGCGCTCATTTTCTTCAGCGGGTTTTTGTATTGTTCCTTGTTTTCTTTCCTGTTGTAAATAATTTCAAGACAGGTAAAAATAGCCTGGCGGAAAGAGGCTTCATCTGCAGTGCCTTTGCCGGCAATATCAAATGCCACTCCATGATCAGGGGAAGTGCGTACGCCGCTCAATCCTGCTGTATAATTTACGCCTTCGCCATGTGCCAGCGATTTAAAAGGAATGAGGCCCTGGTCGTGGTACATCGCCAGTACCGCATCAAATCTTTCATGCTGCCCACGGGCAAAAAAAGCATCTGAGCTGTAAGGCCCGAAGCAGAACACATCTTTCTGTTTGGCTTCCTTCACCGCCGGCTTAATGATCTCTTCTTCTTCTTTGCCCAGCAGGCCTTCATCACCCGCATGGGGGTTCAGGCTCAGTACGGCGATCTTTGGCTTGCTGATGCCAAAATCTTTTTTCAATGACTGGTTGATCAGCTGCAGCTTGCTGATGATCGCCTCTTTGGTAATATGCTGTGCGACTTCTTTCAGCGGCACATGCTCGGTAAGTAAAGCAATGCGCATATTATCGGCCACCATGAACATCACCACATCTTTGGCGCCAAACAATTCTTTTAAATAAGGTGTATGCCCTGCATGAGAGAAGGCGGGCGACTGGATATTCTTCTTATGAATAGGCGCCGTTACCAACCCGTCCAGCTTGCCTGCTTTTAATGCTTCGGCTGCAATGGTCAAGCTTTCGATCGCATACTTGCCGCCTTCATCAGTAAGCTGCCCGGGAGTGATATTCACATCCTCTTCCCAGCAATTGTATACGTTTACCTGTTTGGGATTTATTTTAGAGGAATCCTTGATCGCAGAAAAGCTGAAATTGATATCCGGCAGGCTTTTGCGGTAAAAATTGATCAGCTTGTTATTGGCAAAAATAACCGGGGTAAAAAATTCGAGCATACGGCTGTCGCCCAGCGTTTTAATAATGATCTCGGCACCCACACCGTTCAGATCGCCGCAGCTGATGCCTATCACGGGTTTATTATCTGTAGAATGATTCATTCTTTCCTTGTTTTGCTGTAAAATTAAGATATTCCTTTTATCTGTCGCTGATCCTCTCAGCTGCGGGCAGTGTCTCAGCTTGAAATTTGCTATTCAAAAAAATGTCAGGTTGGATGTCACACTGAGCCTGTCGAAGTGTTGTCGACACCGGGACAGCGTAGTAATGATCATACCTTCGAAAGGTTCAGGCTGACAATCTTTTAGAAAGAGACATTACCCGGCCACTGCCTCAACAGGCTGTTAAAAACGTAAGCCCCAACGACTGCAGGCCGTTCTCAATTATTAATTGCTTTATTTTGCATCAAAATTTAACCCCGTCAATGAAATCATCCCGGCATTTTCTTTTCTTATGTCTGCTTTTTATGTTGCCGGCCGGCAAAACAGCATTTTGCCAGGGGTTATCCGATTCTACATTAAATAATGCTGTTGTTTTCCGGGTTAATGTGGTACAGCCTTTCCAATTCGGCGTATATGCCCAGGGCGCTTCCGGCGGTGATATCATCATCAGCCCGATGGGAGTGCGTAGTGTAACCGGTACCGTTATACCCCTCAATTTCGGGGCTACCTACAACCCGTTGGTGCTGGAAGTGGAAGCGGCCAAAGGATCCATTGTTTCCGTGTACAGCAGCGGCAAAAACATACTTACCGGCAGTAACGGTGGAAAAATGGTGCTTCGCCTGGGCAATATGGAGCCCAATAGTCCGTTCTACATCATGAAAGAACCTCCTCAAAAAACCTATATCAATATAGGCGGGGTGCTTTCGGTGGGAAATGCTGCTGACTCACCACCGGGAAACTACAGCGGCAACCTTTATATTTCATTCATGGTGGAATAAAAGAGCGGAATGTCCAATATCCAATAAATTCCAGTAAGGTGAAAAACCAGAACGCCTTCTTGGGTAGTGCCAGAAGAAGGTTTTATTTTAATAGCTGCATGAGTGTGCTGCTGGCTCTGATCACTCTGTTGCCGGGCAAAGCTTTTTGCCAGGACGAAGCAGCATACGAGGAGATCACCATCACTTTTAACAGCCGTGTGGCGGGCAATGCAGAAATGCCTGCTGTTATTTACGACAATAAAGCCTATCTCCCTGTTAACGATCTTTTCGACTTTCTCCGGATAAAAAATGATTTCTCTGCCAACAACGATTCTTTAAAAGGATTTATACAAAACCCTGCCGATGTTTTCAGTATCAACCGCATCAGCAATACCGTCTTCTACCGGGATACACTGACCAGGCTGCACCCGAACGACCTGTTTTACCTCAACGATGATTTTTACCTGGAGGCCGGTTACTTTGGCCGCATTTTTAAAATGGACTGTGCCTTCAGCTTTCGTAGCCTTTCTATCAACTTCAATACGAATGTAGAGTTGCCTTTTATGAGAGAAGAGCGGCAGGAGCAGCTGCGCAGGAATATTTCAAAGCTCAGGGGCGAACGCAGGGCAGATACGACACTGGGCAGGGATTTTTCTCTTTTCAGAATCGGCGTTGTGGATTGGGATGCAGGCGCATCGCAGCTGGCCGGCGAATACAACACGGCGGCCCGCATTGGTATCGGCGCCATGCTGGCAGGAGGGGAGGCCAATTTTTATTTCAACTACAGCAGCCGGCATACGTTTTCCCTCAAGAACCAGTTTTACCTCTGGAAATATGTAAACAACGACTGGAAAAATATTAAGCAGATAAGCGCAGGCAGGGTGCAGTCCCCTTCTGCGCTTTCGCTGTATAGTCCCCTGCTGGGTGTGCAGGTGAACAATACGCCTACCATACAGAAAAGATCTTTCGGCACTTACCTTGTTACCAATACCACCGAGCCCAACTGGATAGTGGAACTCTATGTGAACGATGTGCTGGTGGATTATACAAAGGCCGATGCTTCGGGCTTTTTTTCGTTTGAAGTACCGCTGGTATATGGCAGTTCCAATATCAGGTATAAATATTATGGTCCCTGGGGCGAAGAAAAATTCAGTGAGCAGCAGCTCAATATCCCTTTCATGTTTTTGCCCTATAAAAAACTGGAGTACAATCTTACTGCAGGCGTACAGCAGGATGACAAAGCAGGTCCTTATTCAAGGCTGCAGCTCAACTACGGTCTTACCCGCCGCATCACCATTGGTTCCGGTGTGGAATACAATGCTTCCCTGCAGCTGCATAAAATGCTTCCATTCATCACCGCTTCGGTGCGGGTGGGCAATGCTGCGATCTTATATGGCGAGCATGCGCCGGGGGTAGTGTCGAAAGCCAATCTCAACTACCGTTTCAGAAGAGCAGCGCAGCTGGATATCAATTATACCAAATACCAGCCCGGCCAGCTGGTGGTACGGACCTCGGTAACCGAAGAAAAAAAACTGACATTCTCCGTTCCTTTCCGATCAAAGAAATTCAATGGTTTCGGGAGGCTGCTTTTGACCAATTCCACCCTGGCCAAAGGTAAGCTCAACAGCGCCGAGCTGCTGGTAGGCGGCTCCTTCAGGAGTATAAGCGCCAATCTTTCTGCATTCACCGTAATGAATACCGAACGCAGCACTATCAGCAAATTATCGGTTACATTCCAGCTGCCTTATGGTATCCGCTTCAACCCGCAGCTGCAGTACGATCATGCAAAAAATCAAATGGCCATGTGGAAAATGGATGCGGAAAAAAGATTGTTCAGCGCCTGCGTAATGAACCTGGGTTATGAAAAGAACAGGCTCATCGGCACCAACGGGTTTACATTCGGCATCAGGCACAGCCTCTCTTTTGCACAGGTAAATGCCACTGCAAGGCAGGTAAAAGGCAGCCAGCTTATATTGACGCAGAATGCAGGCGGGAGTGTCATTTTTGACCGTTCGCTGAAAAACACTGAAGCCCGAGTACAGAAAAATGTTGGCAGGGGTGGTCTTATCATCCTGCCTTTCCTCGACTACAACGGCAATGGTAAAAAAGACAGGGATGAGCCGGAAGTAAAAGGGGTGGCTGTAAAAGTAGAAGGCGCACAGGTGGAAACCGACCTGGACAAAGGCGTGACCCGTGTATCGGGCATGGAAGCGTATGCAAAATATTACGTGTCGCTCAGTGCGCAAAACCTGGAAAATCCTTCCTGGCAAATCAGGCAGAAACTGATCGCTGTGGTTGCGCAGCCCAATATTTTCCGCAGGATTGAAGTGCCGGTTTCCGTAGCAGGCGAAGTGGCGGGATATGTATACAGCAGGAATGGAAATGAAAAAGAGGGCATGCCAAGGGTAAGGGTGAATATATATAATACGCAGCAACAGCTCGTGGCAAAAACACTCACCGAAGAAGACGGGTACTTCTCTTATCTCGGCTTAACGCCGGGTAATTATACTGCTGTGGCTGATGAAGAGCAGCTGGCTAAAATACAAATGAAACCGGCATCGGCGGCGGTATCTTTTACCATCAAACAATCAAAAGAAGGTGATATCGCCGACGGTATAGAGATCATATTAATATCCTCCAAAATAAAGTGATAGTGAATGGATTAAATAGTACTTCTCCTACAATAACTTTTTAAATGCATCGTTTAATTACTTATATAAATCTTAACCCAATTCAAAAAACCAAAAAATTCAAAAACCAGAAAAATGAACAAAATGAAAAAAATCTTCTTGGCGGCTATCGTACTTACAGGCGCAGCTGTAAATGCAAACGCTCAGGCCGTTGCTACCGCTACTGCTTCTGCTACCATTGTAAGTCCTATCAGCATTGCTAAAGATGCAGATATGAACTTCGGTAATCTTTCCGTAAGCCCTTCAGCAGGTGGTACTGTTACTATGGAAGCGACTGCAGCAGCTACACGGACAGCAAGCCTGGGTGGTGGTGTTTCTTTGCCTGCAAACACAGGAACGGTGAGCGCTGCTCAGTTCACTGTAAGCGGACAAGCCAGCTTTACTTATGACCTCGTGTTGCCTACTACCATTACACTGGTGAACGGTGCAAACGCAATGACTGTTGAAAACTTTACCAGCAGCTCAACCGGCACTTTGGATGGTACAGGTAATGAGAGTTTCTACGTTGGTGCTGACCTGATCGTTGATGCAGGACAGGCTCCGGGTGTGTACACTACCAGCTCTCCATTCTTTGTAGCCGTTAACTACAACTAATTCTACACTTTTTTTAAAGGGACTATAATCCAGGGTTGATATAGTCCCTTTATTTTTTTCTGTTAAAAAACAGAATCCTGCCAGGTATCCGTACATTCAATTCAATTAAACATTATTTTGCTGTTCAAAGCAGGTGTATATTCCCCGCTTTCAACATTCACCTATCTGTAAGTACAATGATTTCACTGTATTGCCGCCATGCATTTTTATCTGTATTGATAACGGTATTTTCTTTTGCAGCCTCTGCGCAGGGGGATCTGCTCATCACACCCAAACGCATAGTATTTGACGGCGCTAAAAAAGTGGAGGAGATCAACCTCGCCAATATCGGGAAAGACACGGCCACCTACAGCATCTCCTTTGTACAGTATAAAATGGATGAGGACGGGAAATTTGAACCAGTAACGGAAGATGATAGCACCATGAGATTTGCTCATAAAAATCTTCGTTTCTTTCCCCGTACCGTTACCCTGGCGCCCAATGAAGCCCAGTCTGTAAAAGTGCAGGTGATAAAAGGCAATGAGCTGACGGCAGGCGAATACCGTTCGCACCTGTTCTTCCGTTCCATGCCAGGGAAAAAGCCGCTGGGTGAGGAAGACAGCAGCAAGGCAAAGGCCGATACGAGCATTTCCATAAAAATCACACCGGTATTCGGTATTTCCATTCCTGTCATTATCAGGACCGGCGAAACCAGTGTTACCTCTTCCTTTTCGGATGCAAAATTTTCACTGGAAAAGCAAACCGAACCCGTGCTGAACATATCCCTTACCCGCAGCGGTAATATTTCATCCTATGGTGACATCAGCGTCAGCTACATTGGCGCCGATAATAAAATAACCCAGGTCGCCTATATGAAAGGGCTGGCCGTTTATCTTCCCAATGCCAGGAGAAAGCTCCATATTGCTCTCGCTAAAGTGCCCGGCGTTGATTATCATTCAGGTAGACTGAAAATTGTTTATACTGACCAGTCTCCCAGGCCCCAGCTCCTCTGCGAGACAGTATTGGAGCTATAAATCCAATGTTTTTGTTGATATTCATCTAGTTACGTTACGTAAAATTTACTAGTATTTATACAATATTATTAAAGAGCCTTCGTTTTTAAGGATACGTATTCATTTACCAATACCAAAACGATCCAATATTAATGAAGAAGCTCTACTCGGCTTTGCTTGTACTTAGCTCCCTACTGTGTTACAAAGCCCAATCCCAGATATCTCCTCTTGCTCAGCAGGTGCGGGATAATGAAATCAGAACCAATACACTGCTGTACAGCCGTGAAAATGAAGTGGAGGCGACCAACGGTACAGATTACGATGTAAAATATTACAGGCTCGAGCTCAGGCTCAATCCCGATACCAGTATCGGCAAATATGTTCGTGGAGCCATTACCACCTATTTCACCACCGGCCGTGACAATTTCAATCTTGTAAGGTTCGACTTTGCCAGTGCGCTGATCTGCGATTCAGTTTATTACCATGGGGCAAAGCTGGCGGCAGGCAATGTGGTAGAGCAGGTAGATACGCTTAAGATCACCATACCCAATATTGCGGTGAATGGCACACTTGATTCAATCAAAGTTTTTTATAAAGGCGTTCCGCCTACGGTGCCTACCTGGACCACCACCGGTTTTGTAAAAGGAAACAACACTACCGTCGGTAATTATATTCATACTCTTTCAGAACCCTACAGCGCTTATACCTGGTGGCCCTGCAAATCTATGATCGCTATTGATAAAGCCGATTCGGTGGATATATATGTAAGCACTCCTTCTACTTTCAGGGTGGCCGGTAACGGTAAAAGGATCAGCGAAGCGGTGACGGGTTCCAACAGGCTTACCTACTGGAAGCATCGGTACCCGATCTCTTCCTACCAGATTGCTGTGGCAGTGGCCGATTATGTGCAGGTGCCCACAACGCCTACAATTGTTAATATCGGCGGCACCAATATGGAGTTTTATAATCTTTTATGGAACGGTACGAATACCACAGCAGCCAGCACATCGCTGGGCCGTACGCCGGATATGCTTACCGTAATGAGCAGCAAGTTTTCCGATTATCCTTTCAAAGATGAAAAATATGGTCACTATACCTTCGGATTCGGCGGAGGTATGGAACACAATACTTTCAGCGGTATGAGCACCAGCACTTATAATGTCAGTACTTATTGGGATATTATTGCCCATGAGCTTGGGCACCAATGGTTCGGTGCATCTGTTACCTGCGGAAGCTGGAGAGATATCTGGGTGAATGAAGGTTTTGCCCGCTACAGCGAAGTGGTATACCTTGAAGGAAAAGCATCCGGCAACGGTATCACTACCACGCCAACTGCTCACAGGGCTACTTTTAAAACAGCCGCCCTGCCGGCCGATGTAAAGCCTATTTACCAGGCCGATACTTCTACCATGAGCGCTATCTTCAGCCCCTCCGTTTATATTTATGAAAGAGGTGCGATGTTCATCAGCATGCTCAGGAAAACACTGGGCGACACCAAATTCTTCCAGGCATTACAGAATTACCAGACAGATCCTACGCTGCAATACAAAAACGCTTTTACAGATGATGTGAAACGTCATATGGAAGCCGTGAGTGGTCTTGAGCTGGATGAAATGTTCAACGACTGGGTATATAAAAAAGGCTATGCCACCTATCCCAGCGCAAAATGGAACAACGTAGGCAACCAGGTGATGATCATGATGCCGCAGGTAGTGAGTGGTACATCGGACAACACGCATTTTGATATGCCGCTGGTGATCAAATTCAGCCGCACTTCGCCTGCAGCCGATACTACTATTATACTTTTCGATAAGGGCGGTGTACTATATAACGATAACAACGGGGTGTTCACTTCTTCATGGGGCAGCAATCTTATCCAGGTAGGATTGTCATTTGTTCCAACAGCAGTAAGCTTCGATCCTGAATCGGAAATACTGGCGACAGCTACTTTCACCAAAGATGCCACCCTTACCCTGCTTGCTACCAAGATCGCAGAATTTTCTGCTAAAAAAGAAAATAAAGATGCCCGCCTCTACTGGAGCATCGACCAGTCATTTGATTACAATGCTTTCGAAATAGAAAGAAGCCTCAACGGTACAACCTTTGAAAAAATAGGTACGCAAACGGCAGCACAGAACACCACTAATGCCCGCAGCTTCTATCATACCGACAGGAACATGCCGATAGGTATTGTTTACTACCGCATTAAAATAATTGAAAGGGATGGTTCTTCCTTCTATACAAAAGTGGCTGTGGTGAATAACAAGCAGACAGCTGTATTTGAAGTGAATCCTAATCCTGCCATCGACAATATGTTCATCAGCCACAATGATTCCAAAACGATCATCGCCAATATACGTATCGTGGATGCAGCAGGCAAGCTGGTGAAGACATTTACAAAACAATCATTGTTACCGGGCGCCAAGCTGGCCGTGAATGTAAAAGACATGCCTCCCGGTATTTACTATGTGGAAATTGAAGCTGAGCAATATTTTAAGATGATCAAAAAAGTAATGGTCATCAGGTAACACACAATCAAGACCCTAACAAAATCTACAAATATCCTGTTTATGAAAAGAAATTTATTCATCCCGAGATTGCTTCCTTATTGGATTGTAATGTTTTTGTGTGCCATGCTGCACACAAACATTGCTTTGGCACAACCGGCTACCATCACAATTCCTGTTGGTATCGGTAGTCCCTGTAATAATACCAGCAATGACTCCCTTAAGTATTACAACTATAACGATGTAACCAATGTGCTCAGCCATCGGTGGAACTGTAAGCCCAACCTGGTAAGCCCCGGCTTTTCAGATAACCTGGCTACCATCCAGTTCAACCCTTATGATGGTTACCTGTACTTCGGGCAGATCACATCTTCCTCGGGCCAGTACACAACGCATGTGTACAGGTGGTTGCCTACAACCTGCCCTAATGGTGCAGCGCTGGCAAAATACCAGACCTTCGATAACCAGCTTGTAGTAGGTATTGAGTTTGACCCCGCAACAGGATATGGGTACCAGATCAATTTCGTGGATACAACCGGTGTGCCGGCACTCAGTTATGATGCGCCCGGTACAGTAGGACAATATTTATCGGCTGCCATTGTAAACGGCAGGCCGGCTTCGGCACATTATGACGCAAGCAATGGTGATCTGCACTTCAGCCGTGCCAATGATGCGCAGGGTGTGAGCTGGGCAGCGCCGATATCTGTTACTACTACAGGCGATATCGGCCAGTATGCTTCACTGGCTATTGTAAACGGTTTCCCCGCCATCTCTTATTATGATGTTGCTAACGTAAGGCTGATGTATGTAAGGGCAACCAATGCCAATGGTACGGCATGGGGCGCACCGGTGGTGGTGCATGATCCTCCGGGTACCACCAACGTAGGGCAATATACTTCGCTGGTAGTCATTAACGGTAATCCCGCCATTGCTTATTATGATGCAACCAACAACGATCTTAAATATGTGAGAGCTACGGATGCCGACGGTACAGCCTGGGGCACTCCTTTAACGCTGGACGCCACAGGCAATACAGGTTCGTATCTGAGTATGGCCAATGTTGGCGGAAATCCTGCCATTTCTTATTACGATGCAAGCAATGGCGACCTGCGCTATATACGGGCTACCGATGCAAGCGGTACCACCTGGGGCACACCCGTGTCGGTGGCTACGACTAGTAATGTTGGTCAATACACTTCACTGGCGGTTATCAACGGTAACCCTGCCATTTCTTTTTATGATGTGACCAATACCGATCTACGTTATGTAAGATCGAGCGATGCTACCGGTACCGCATGGCCTGCTGCTGCTACGCTGGCGTCTACCGGAAATACCGGCTTGTTTACTTCACTGGCAGTTGTTGCAGGTAACCCCGCTATCAGCTATTACAATTCAAGCAATGCCGACGTTAAATATATCAGGGCCACCGATGCAAATGGTACTGCCTGGGCTGCAGAAGAAACTCCGGAAGCGACTAATAATGTTGGCCAGTACTCCAATCTTATTGTAGCAGATGGTAATCCTGCTATTGCGTATTACGATGCAAGCGGTACTGCAGCAAGGTATATCCGCTCTTATGATAATATCGGCCAGCATTGGTTTACCAATACAGGCGTGTATGATATGGAGCTGCAGAAAGTGGATTTCTCTACCAATACATTAGGCCCTTCTATTCCTATCAACTTTGGTACAAGATATATTTACAGAACCAGCGGTGACGTAGTGATGACGCCCGGCAGGCAGATGCTGGCAGCCTTCGACAATAAATATTTTACCATCAACTGGCAGGACTATGGAGTGAGCCCGCTGGTGGCTACCTATATTGATACCCTGGCGCTGGGTACAGGTAACAACCTCGTAGGTTTGGCATTTGCAAGCGGTAAGTTGGTGGGTAGTGTAAGGGCTAGTTCCGTTTGTAACAGCTTCCACAGGGAAATTGATATCCTCACCGGTGCGCTCAGTACGGTGACGGCAACCGACAACTTCACTTCGGCGGATATGACCAATATTCCTACAGGGTTGGGAGCGGCCAAAAGGCTGGTATCGGCCACTATGGTTACTACCGGTACCTACGATGTGGTGTATGAATTGTATATACGCAACTATGGCGGTACGCCGATAACGAATGTGCAGGTGTATGATACGCTGAATAATATCAACGGGCTTGCCAACAATATCAGCGCCTCCATCACTTCATTCTCTGGCCCGGCAGGCATCACTCCTAACATGGCCTATAATGGTAAAACAGCCGGCAACTTTAACCTGCTGACCCCGGGCGGAACACTTTCCAACATACCCGGGCAGAATAGCATTACTATTCAGATCACCTGCCGTGTATCAGGCATTGTGGCCGGTGTGGTATACAATAACTCAGCTGCCGTTTCTGGTACCAATATCTTCGGCGATCCGCTCAGGGATGTATCTACCAATGGTAGCCAGCCCGATCTTAACAGCAATGATAAGCCCGATGATGTGGGTGAGAACCAGCCTACGCCTTTGCTTATAACAGTACCGGCTATTACACCGCCTTGCGTTACGCTCACCAACGTATTGTATTCGCAGAACTTTGGCAGCGGTACAGGACTTGTCACCGCCCTGCCGGTTGCAACAGTCGCAACAGGTGTGGTCTTCCCTACAGGTACCAGCGGGTATACAGGGTCTACCACACAACCCCTGGCAACTGACCGCTACACTGTTACCAATAATGCCAACAACGCCAATACAACCAACTTCCTCAGCATTACCGATCACACCGGTAATACCAACGGACGGATGCTGGTAGTGAATGCGGATGCGGCAGATAATGTGTTCTATAAAGCCACTTTCTACTATTCAACCTGTTCCAACTCACAATACTCACTTTCGTTCTATGCAGCCTTCCCGGGTAACAGCGCTTACGAGACCATTTGTAATGCATTCGGCGGCTTCCATTACCCGAAAGTGAAAATGAGGATAAGGGATGGTATCAGCAACCTCATTATTACTGAAACATCCACCACAGATATTATATCCGGCACATGGCAGCAGTACGGATTGAAGTTTACTGCGCCTGCCTCTTATACCCAACTCATCATTGAGCTCATTAATGATGCGCCCGGTGGTTGCGGTAACGATATTCTTATTGATGATATCCAGTTCGGAAGCTGCGATCCTATTCCTACTGTTACAGCAAATGTAACGGCAGGTTGTATGGGCCAGGCCGCTACCTTTACTTCCAACATCGGTGATCCGGGCGCTATTTCCGGAACACCGCAATACCAATGGCAGGTAGCGCCTACCGCTACCGGTACATGGGTTAATATTACAGGCGCTACTTCAGCTACCTATACCATTCCTTCAGTGGCTGCAGGTGATACCGGCAAATACTACAGGGTGCTTATATCTGCTCCCGGGAATATTGCCATTCCAACCTGCCGTTTCAATTCGCCGGCAATGCTGCTGACTGGCAGAACATTATCCAGCGCTGCTGCAACTGCGACAAGAAATAAAAACAATGTTTGCGGTGGTATACAGGTAACGCTTGGTCTTACAGGAGGCAGCCTCGGCACTTCCGCTTCATGGACCTGGTATGAAGCAGGTTGCGGAACCGGCACAGCTATCGGTACAGGTGCATCGGTAACCGTAACGCCAACAGTAAGCACTACTTATTATGTAAGAGCAGAAGGTACCTGTAACACCACTACCTGTGTGGCTATACCTGTGCTCATCACCTGTGATATAGATAAGGATAAGGATGGTATTCCCGATTACGTGGAAAGCTATATGCCTGCAGCGCTGGCCGATGCCAACGGCAATGGTATCAGCAATGCCTTTGATCCTACCTATCCCGGTTTTGTGGATAATAACAATGATCATATCAATGATAACTTCCAGGCAGATGGCGACAGCGATAATGATGGTATCCCGAATTATCTTGATACTGACTTCTCCGGAAGAGTAGACAGCAACGGTGATGGTGTGGACGACCGCTTCGATATGGACCTGGATGGCATCATCAACATGCTTGATCTCGACAGTGACAACGATGGTATTCCTGATGTAGTGGAAGCTGGTGGCGCTGACGCTAATGGTGATGGCAGGATCGATAACTATAGTGATACCGATAATGATGGCCTTAGCCAGAATGTGGATGGTAACAATACCGGAGCGAGATTGTCAGGTGTGGGCCTTGGTACGCTCGACCTGGATGCTGATGGTATTCCGAATGCCATTGACCGTGACAGTGACAATGACGGTATTCCTGATGTAGTGGAAGCCGGTGGACCTGATACCAACAACAATGCGATCATCGATGGCTTTGTAGATGCCAATGGTGATGGTCTGCATGACAGCTATATCAACGGAACAGCCCTGCTGCGTACCGGCTCCGATACAAATGGTGACGGCCGTGCAGACAGCTATCCTTACAAAAACTTTGATAACGACGGTCGTCCGAATGCCTACGATATCGACAGTGATGGCGATGGTATAGTGGATGTGATAGAGGCAGGTTTTGCAGATACCAACTACAATGGTTTTGTAGACGGCACCTACGGCACCGACGGATGGAGCAATGTGATCCGTCTCAGGGCTTCACTGGGATTACTCAACTCGGATGGGGTAGGCAATCCAAACTATCTCGATATCGACAGTGACGGTGATGGTATCCCGGATAATATCGAAGGCCAGACAACGGCATCTTACAGGTTCCCGACTTATACGGATACCGATAACGATGGCCTGGACAATGCATACGATCTTGCTCCATATGCTTCCACATTCGGTGGCGCAGGTATCATGCTTTCTGATAAAGATCTTGACCTGATCCCAGATTATATTGACCTTGATACTGATTCAGATGGTCAGCCGGATATCGTGGAAGGTCATGATTATAATATTAATGGCATTGCCGACGAAGTGGTGACACCGCTGGGCACCGATGCCGACGGTGATGGCCTGGATGACAGGTTTGACCTGATCAATGCAGGACCCGATTACCTTAAAGGTACATCCATCATGATGGGTACCAGCGGCAGTGTAACAGGTGATGCTACACCTGGTACAAGGGCAACGGTGCAGAAACAAACCATGGCGCAGCCCGACAGGGACTGGAGGTATGTAGCCGCTGTATTGCCGGTGTACCTGCTCGACCTGGCA
Source organism: Ferruginibacter sp. (assembly GCA_047602605.1). GTDB lineage: Bacteria > Bacteroidota > Bacteroidia > Chitinophagales > Chitinophagaceae > Ferruginibacter. The sequence continues at coordinate 1,295,199 of JASGGW010000005.1, read as the reverse complement.
GCGATTGAGAACAATAATAATGTAGCGCTTACCTGGAAAGTAATGTCGGGTGTAGCCCTTGATATCTTCGAGCTGGAAAGAAGCACCGATAATATCAATTACGAAAAAATAGCTACGCTCAATGCAGATATTACGCTGGATCAGCTCAACAGCTTCAACAGCAACGATAATATTGCAAGCATCAACAAAAGCGAAGTGTACTACAGGGTGAAAGCCATTGCAAGAGACAGCAGGTATAAATACAGCAACGTGGTGCTGGTAAGAAAAGGTAAGACCATCTCTGCCGTAAGTATTTATCCTAACCCTGCCTCTCATAGCGCCAGCCTCAGCTTCTACTCCGACAGGGATGAGCTGGTAACCGTAAGCATCAGGGATTACGCAGGTAAACTGGTGTACTCACAAAAAACAAAAGTGAGCCGGGGTAATAATGTGCTTCCGGTAAGCAACCTCGAAACCTACAGCGATGGTGTATATCATGTACAGTTGTTGCTTAATGAACAAATGCATACCTTAAAACTGATCATTAAAAATTAGTCAGTACGCATAAACATGCTGGCCCCGGTGTTCAAAACACCGGGGCTTTTTTATGGCTGTTAGCAAAAACCTGCCCTTCAGCACAACTAAATATCCCCAAAACTGTCTCAGAATGCAATAAAAATCAACTTCCTGCGTCTTTAGGAAGCTCTGTCGAAAAATTACGATGGAGAATTACCTGTGATCGGCACCCCTTAAAAACTGAAAGAACCATTTCTTCCAATTGATTATGAAAAAACTATTGCTTTTGGGGCTCATTGCAGGCCTCATATCAGGTAACGTCAATGCACAGGTATTCCGGGCATTTTCTCCCCGTTACTATAATCCTTCTGTAAGAGGCAATATTGTATACGTAGCCAACAGTATGGTGGCTACCAATGGTATCGGCCTGGGGGTTCCCGGCATGGGCGAACTGCCTCCGTCCGGCACCAGCAAAAACACAGATGGTACTACTGCTTACCTGATAGACGTGGAGCCTGAAGGAACGCCTGCGACCATTTTTGGTATGGGCTCCGACTGGAAATATTTTTCTAACGGTACCCGGCCCACGAACTGGCCGGCCAATACCGTCAATGACGCCACCTGGCTGACCGGCAACGGCGAGTTGGGCTATGGTGATGGCGATGAAGCTACCTGTATACCTTCCGGCTATACACCCATCTGTGCACCCATCGGTGCCAATAAATACATGGCATATTACTTTCGTAAAACCATCAACATCGGCTCTATACTTGATAAAGGAGAATTTATTTTTAATTATAAAAGAGATGATGGCATCGTCGTGTATGTGAACGGTACGGAAGTGTTCAGGAACAATATGCCCACAGGTACCATCACCAACACCACCGCTGCAAGCACCGAGATCACTGGCGCTGCAGAAAATACCATTCAAAGCTTTACACTGTACGGTGGCGCTCCTTTTGTGCCGGGACAGAATGTTATCTCCGTGGAAGTGCACAACTGGAAAACCGGTATTACCGATACCGATGTGAGCTTCGATATGTCTTTATCACACACCCGTTATATTTCTTCTTCCACCGCCGACCTCGATATTCCTACTACCTGCAACCGTGTTCTTTTTGCGGGGTTGTACTGGACAGCTTCATATCTTAATTCGGGAACGGCTACTTCGTGGATGAGGCCGGGCTTTGACAGCGTGCTATTCAAATTACCGGGCTCACCTGCGTACCAAACGATTGTTTCGCAGGCAACTGATGTGTACTCCGCTGCCAACGTACCCGGTCTTACCTACAACGGTTACCAGTGTTTTGCCGATGTGACCAGCCTGCTCAATACCACCAATGCCAACGGTACTTATTCCGTTGCCAATATGATGGGGCCTGTGGGCATGGCCAACAGCTGCGGCGGATGGACGATGGTGATAGCCTATTCCAACCCGTCACTCCTTCCCAGGAATCTTACGGTGTTTGATGGCTGTGCGATGGTCGTTTCCGGTTCAACCGCTATCGATATTGGTATCAATGGCTTTCTCACACCACCCACGGGGCCTGTAAGCTGCGAGCTTGGCTGCGTGGTGCTCGATGGAGACCGTGGCTGGACAGATGCTTTCCAGTTCAGGCAGCAGGGCGCTTCCACCTTTTACAATCTAGCCAATACTGCTGTGCCGCTCAACGGCGCCAACGATGCATTCAACAGTAAAATTTCTTACAAGGGAAACCTGGTGACTAACCGGAATCCTTCTTACAGCAATACCATCGGCTTCGATGCCTCTGTTTTCGATCTGCCCAATACCGGCAATGCGCAGCTATCCAATAACCAGACGGCTGCTACCATACGCATGTCATCGCCCAGCGAAGGATATATTGCGCAGATCCTTACCACTTCCATTACCCAATACAACCCGGCATTTGCGCTCAGCAAAATATCCACCGATATCAACGGCGGTTCGCTCATGGCCGGCGACAGCCTGCGCTACCGTATCAATTACAGGAACGTGGGCAACGATGCCAGCATACAATCCGTACTCATTGATAATATTCCTACAGGAACTACTTATAAGCCGGGCTCTGTCAAAATCAACGGAGTGGCAAAAACAGATGCGCCCGGTGATGATGAAGCAGAATATGATGCCGTGAATAACAGGATCGTTTACAGGCTTGGCACCGGGGCTACAGCCGCTGCAGGAGGCAATATTGCATTCAATGCTTCGGGCTATGCCGAGTTTGATGTGTACACGCCCCGCTCATGCGACATATTGAATTGCATCGGCAATACCGTCAGCAACGTGGCAAGGCTCAATTATGTGGGCCAGATCTCCGGAAACAGCTTATACGATTCCAGCGGCGTGGATGTGGCCGGCTGCATCACGCAGGGCACGGTCAATAATATTATTGCAGGAAGCTGCTACTCGCCGAAAGATACCATTCTCTCCAATATCTGTCCCGCCACTTCGGCATTGATCCCTTGGACAAGATATGCCGGGTACAGGATATACAGGGCCATGCCTTTTACCAGCGCCAACCTGTACGATGTGAACCTGCCGGTACCAACCTCCGGTATTTACTGGGCTTATTTCACCAATGGTGCCGGCTGTGCCGATACGGTACGGATAAGAGTGGCGATAATGGCCTGCCCCGATATTGATGACGATAATGACGGCATTCCCGATTACGTGGAGCTGAATAATCCTGTTGCGCTGCAGGACCATGACAATGATGGTATTCCCAACTGGAACGATACCACCTACCCTGGTTTTACAGACAATAACAGTGATGGCATACACGATCTTTTTGATCCCGGTGCCGACCTCGACAATGATGGCATCATCAATTTTTACGATCATGATTATCCCGGTTATGTGGACAGCAACGGCGATGGTGTAAATGATAATATGGATAAAGATCTTGATGGTATTCCCAATTATCTTGACCTGGATAGTGACAATGACGGCATACCCGATGTGGTGGAATCCGGCGGCGCCGATACCGATGGCGATGGCAGGATCGATAATTACACCGATACAGACAATGACGGGTTGTCGCAGAATGTAGACGGCAATAATACCGGCATAGCCGGCTCCGGTAATGCCCTTGGCGCAGTCGACCTGGATGGCGATGGAGTACCCAACTATCTTGACTTGGACAGTGACAATGATGGTATACCCGATGTAATAGAAGCCCTGGGCACCGATGCGGACAACGACGGCAAGCTTGACGGCTTTATTGATATAGATATGGATGGCCTCTCAGACCTGGCGGACGGTGATATCGGAAACGACCTCGTGGCGGAAATGCCTGCAAGAGCTTTGTTACGCACCGGCGCACCCATCAGCAGCAGCAATGGCCGTGCATCGGCTTACCCGTACAAGAATTTTGATAATGACGGCAGGGCTAATCCTTACGACCTGGATAGCGATGGCGATGGCATCACCGATGTAAGAGAAGCCGGTTTTACGGATGCCAATGCCAATGGTATGATTGACGGAACCATTGCATCAGACGGGTGGAGCGCTTATGTAAATGGTTTATCACAGTTAATCCTCCCGAATACAGATGCTACGGGTAATCCCGATTACCTGGATATCGACTCTGATGGCGATGGCATCCCTGATAACATTGAAGGACAGGCCACAGCAGCTTACAGGTTCCCCACTTATACCGATACCGATAATGATGGCATCGACAATGCCTACGACCTGGCGCCTTATGCCGGCAGCTTTGGCGGCGGCGGTATTCCTCCTTACGACCGGGACCTCGATCTCATTCCCGATTATCTTGACCTGGATACCGACCAGGATGGTCAGCCCGATATTATTGAAGGCAATGATTTCAATCTCAACGGGCAGATGGATGACCTGGTAACGCCATTGGGTACCGATGCTGACGGCGACGGGCTTGACGATCGTTTTGATCTCATCAACTCAGGGCAATATTATTACAAAGGCACTTCTTCTATGATGGGTACCAGTGGCAGTATCACCGGTGATGCTTCTCCGGGGTCAAGAACAACGGTGCAGCGTACACTTGCATCTGGTGGCTGTCCTTTTGAAAGAGACTGGCGATGCGTAAGCTATACCCTGCCTTTAAAATATTTACAGCTCACTGCGGTGGAAAACAACAGCAGGGTAGCCCTTACCTGGAATGTGCAGAGCGATCAGCCCATTGATAGTTTTGATATTGAAAGAAGCACCGACAATGTACATTTTGAAAACATTGCCGATGTAATAGCAGCACAGGATATTAACCAGCTGAAAACATATATCACCTACGATTATATCCATGCCCTGCAGAACCGCAGCATTTTTTACCGGGTAAAAGTATGGTCTGCCAACGACCGGGTGCATTATAGCAATATTGTACTGGTGCGCAAAGAAAATACCATGCCTGCACTTACAGTTCACCCGAACCCCGCTACAGAAACGGCTTCCGTGCGATTTACTGCAACACAGGAAACGATTGTAAGCATCCGCATCATCGATGCGGCAGGACAGGTGGTTTGGGTACAAAAAGCAAGAGCAGCAAAAGGAAACAACAGCATTCCCATAGAAGGATTGTCAAAATTAAGCAATGGTGTGTACCTGCTTCGTCTTGAAATGGACCAGGATTCCCAATCGGTAAAGCTGCTTATTCAGAAATGATTGTAAAAGCTGGCGGGTAGTTATAAAAAGGCAGTACCGATGGTGCTGCCTTTTTTGTGTAGTTTTGTTCGATATGTATACACTCAAGAAATCGCTGGGGCAACATTTTTTAAAAGATGAAACGATCATTCTTGATATAATCGATGCATTGAAAGGGGAGCAGTTCAGCAATCTCCTTGAAGTAGGTCCCGGTGCCGGAGCGCTCACCAGGCATCTGATGAACCTGCCATCGGTGAATTTTAAAGCAGTGGAGCTGGACGATGAAAAAGTCAGCTATCTTGAAAAAACATATCCTGCCCTCAAAGAAAAAGTTATTCACCAGAGTTTCCTCGATATTGAAAAACCCTTTGACGAGCCCTTTGCAGTCATCGGGAATTTTCCTTACAATATCTCTTCGCAGATATTATTCAAGCTGCTCGAATGGAAAGAAGATGTGCCGTTCATCATCGGCATGTTCCAGAAAGAAGTGGCCGAAAGAGCTGCTGCAAAGCCTGGCAGCAAAGCCTTTGGAGTGCTCAGCGCATTGATACAGCCATTTTATGCAATCGAGTATTTATTTGATGTGCCGCCCGACAGGTTCAACCCGCCACCCAAAGTAATGAGCGGCGTTATTAAGCTTACCAGGAAAACAGAATTGCTGCAGGTTAAGTCAGACAGGGCCTATAAAAACCTCGTGAAGACCGCTTTCAACCAGCGCCGCAAAACTTTGCGCAACGCCGTAAAAGGATTATTTGCTGCCGAAGTGCTCGCTGATAAAATTTTCGATAAACGGGCCGAAGCCCTCAGCATCGAAGATTTTGCCGCCCTTACCTTTAAAATGCAGTGAGAAACCCGGCTACATATACAAACGATATTGCCAGCAGGAATATCCTGCCCTTTAAATTTTGTTATAGCCTTCCTCCTTCCTTATTAAAACTTCCTTATTTCCCTGTTCTTCTTTTATTACTGCTCTCTTCCTGCTATACTCCCCGCTATGTCTACAGTCCCGCCGCACAAAATGTGCCCATGTTTACGCAGAAAGGCGATTCCAAGCTAGGCATACTCTATTCCAGCAATGCAGGCGGCAATCATGATCTCGTGAAGTATGGCAACCAAAGCTCCAATGGGCTCGATATACAGGCTGCTTATGCTTTGTCAAAGCACTGGGCCGTACAGGGCAATTATTTTTACAGGCACGAGCAAAACAGCGATGACAACAATACGCCGGAGCCCACGCTTATCAGGTATAACCGGCATCTTACGGAAGCGGCCATCGGGTATTTTGCCCCGGTCAATGAAAGCCACAATATTATTTTCCAGGGATATGCAGGCGCTGGCTTCGGGCGATTCAGGTTTAAGGATTACCAGACAAACGGGAACGATATACAATATCGAAATTTTCACAGCGCCGGTATTTTCAAGCTTTTTCTTCAACCCGTGCTCATGTACCAGGATAAAAAACAGTATGCCGTTTCTGTTTCCTCCAGATTCAGCTTTATTGATTACAGGAAGATCAAAACCGATTACGACAGCAGCCAGCTCGCATTATACGAGCTCAACGCTTTAAAAAAGGGGCTCACTGTATTCTGGGAGCCTGCCATTGTATTTACCTATGGATTTAAAAAGCTGCCTTATTTCAGGCTGGAAGCCCAGGCTGGGGTGGCAGCCCTGCTCAATAAAAAATTTGTGGATACCCGTACTATGAATGCATCCATTGGTATCCAGGCCGACCTGGTTAACTGGTTCAGGCCAAAACCAGTCAGGAAAAAATAGCCCATTCTTTGTAAATTTGCGCCCGGTAGCCTGCTGGATATTGTCTCAGTATGAAAATTGTCAGCCTGAGCTTGTCGAAGGCGGATTTATTACTATAATATCCCGGTTTCGACAAGCTCAACCTGACAGCTTTTGAATAATAAAAATTTAAACTGATACATTATCGCTTGCTGCCACGATTGCAAACGCCTTTAAACAATGCTATGAGTTTTACGACTAACAATAAAGTACGTATCGTTACTGCTGCGGCCCTGTTCGACGGGCACGATGCTGCTATTAATATCATGCGCCGCATATTGCAAAGCAAAGGGGCAGAGATCATTCATCTCGGTCATAACCGGAGCGTAGCTGAAATTGTGGAATGTGCCATTGAAGAAGATGTGCAGGGCATTGCCATTACCAGCTACCAGGGTGGCCACGTGGAGTTTTTCAAATACATGAAAGACCTGCTCGAAGAAAACGGTTGCGGGCACATTAAGATTTTCGGTGGTGGCGGCGGCACTATTCTTCCTTCTGAAATTGATGAGCTGCATGCTTACGGTATCACCAGGATATACAGTCCCGATGACGGTCGCAAAATGGGCCTCGAAGGTATGATCGAAGATGTGGTGGCCAAATGCGATTTCAATCTTAATGGCAATGGTGAATACAAATTGCCGATGACTTTAGGGGAAGTGAAGGATGTAAGGACTATTGCAAGAAAGATCACCAATGTAGAGAACGGCATAAAAGTAACCAATACAGCCGCCGGTAAAAATATCCCGGTGTTGGGTATCACCGGTACCGGTGGCGCCGGTAAATCATCTGTAACCGATGAGATCGTTCGCCGCTTTTTAAATACCTATACCGATAAGACCATCGCCGTTATTTCTGTCGATCCCAGCAAGAAAAAAACAGGCGGCGCCCTGCTCGGGGACCGCATTCGCATGAATGCCATTTCTTCGCCAAGGGCTTACATGCGTTCACTGGCAACAAGGGAAAGCGATGTAGCCCTCAGCCAGTACGTGCAGGAGGCTATTGATATCTGCCGTGCGGCCGCTTTTGATTTTATCATCCTGGAAAGCGCCGGTGTGGGCCAGAGCGATGCCTCTATTTTGGAGTACTGTAATATCAGCATGTATGTGATGACGCCGGAATATGGCGCCCCATCCCAACTGGAAAAAATAAACATGCTCGACTATGCGGATGTCATCTGCCTCAATAAATTTGATAAGGCTGGTGCGCTTGATGCACTGCATGATGTGCGCAAGCAGTATAAGCGCAACCATAGCCTCTGGGATGCAAAAGACGATCAGTTGCCGGTGGTAGGCACCATTGCCGCCCAGTTCAACGATGCCGGTGTCAACGAGCTGTTTGAAAGGCTCATGGAAAAGCTGGAAGAAAAAACCGGCGTTACCTTTAAAGGGCATGTGGAGCATCATGCGCACAATAAAGACACCAGCAATCAATCTACCATCATTCCTCCCAAAAGGGTGCGTTATCTTTCAGAGATATCCGAAACCATTGACGAATACGATACATGGGTAAATGAGCAGGCCGCCATTGCAAGGCAGCTCTATCACCTGGATGGAGTGAAAGCATCGCTTTCAGCTGCTGCTCTCGAAGAAATAGGAAAGCTGCAATCGCAGCTGCAGGAAAAGCTGCATCCCGAAAATAAAAAGCTGCTCGAAGGCTGGGCTGCCACCAAAGACCGCTACAGCAAAGAGTTCTATGAATTTAAAGTGCGGGATAAAATCATCAAACAGCCGCTTACCTATAAAAGTTTATCCGGCACTGTGCTGCCTAAAGTGTTGCTGCCAAAGTACAACGACTGGGGCGATATCCTGCAATGGCAGCTGCAGGAAAATGTACCCGGTGAATTTCCTTTCACTGCTGGCGTATTTCCTTTAAAAAGAGAAGGCGAAGATCCTACCAGGATGTTTGCCGGCGAAGGAGGGCCTGAAAGGACCAACCGGCGTTTTCACTATGTTAGCTTAGGCCAGCCGGCAAAGCGCCTCAGCACTGCGTTTGACAGTGTGACCTTATACGGCGAAGATCCTGCTTACCGTCCTGATATTTATGGTAAAGTGGGTAACAGCGGTGTGAGCATTGCCACGGTAGATGATGCCAAAAAGCTTTACAGCGGTTTCGATCTCTGCGATCCCAAAACATCGGTAAGCATGACCATCAATGGTCCGGCGCCGATTATACTGGCATTTTTCATGAATGCTGCCATTGACCAGCTTTGCGAAAAATATATCATCGAAAATAATTTAAGAGAAGAAGTCAACAGGATCATCGAATCGAAATATACGATCGGGGAGCTGCCAAGATATATGGGCGCAGACGGTAAACCTGTTGTGCCGGAAAAAGGAACGCTTTCAGGAAATTTACCCGGTGAAAGTGATGGGTTGGGCTTGCGTTTGCTGGGCCTGAGCGGTAAAGATGTTTTGCCGGAAGATGTGTACACACAGATAAAAGCAAAAGCATTGAGTACCGTAAGAGGTACCGTGCAGGCCGACATCTTAAAAGAAGACCAGGCGCAGAATACCTGCATTTTTTCAACCGAGTTTGCGTTGAAGCTCATGGGTGATGTGCAGCAGTATTTCATTGATCATAAAGTGCAGAATTTTTACAGTGTCAGCATCAGCGGTTATCATATTGCTGAAGCGGGCGCCAATCCTATTACACAACTGGCCTTCACATTAGCCAATGGTTTTACTTATGTAGAGTATTACCTCAGCCGTGGCATGAACATCGATGATTTTGCGCCGAACCTGTCTTTCTTCTTCAGCAATGGCATGGATCCTGAATACAGTGTGATCGGCCGTGTGGCCCGCCGCATCTGGGCCAAGGCCATGAAGCATAAATACAAAGGCAATGACCGCAGCCAGAAGCTGAAATACCATATTCAAACCAGCGGTCGTTCCTTGCATGCGCAGGAAATTGATTTCAACGATATCCGTACAACCTTACAGGCATTGTATGCCATTTATGATAACTGCAATTCCCTTCACACCAATGCGTATGATGAAGCCATTACCACGCCTACCGAAGAAAGTGTGCGCAGGGCAATGGCCATACAGCTCATCATTAACCGGGAACTCGGTACAGCCAAAAATGAAAACCCCAACCAGGGATCTTTCCTTATTGAAGAATTGACCGACCTGGTAGAACAGGCAGTGTTGACAGAATTCAACCGCATAACCGAAAGAGGCGGTGTGCTGGGTGCTATGGAAAGAATGTACCAGCGCAACAAGATACAGGAAGAAAGCCTGTACTACGAAACGCTCAAGCATACAGGAGAATATCCCATTGTAGGTGTCAATACTTTCCTGAGCAAACATGGCTCACCCACGGTATTGCCGCAGGAAGTGATCCGCAGCACCACTGATGAAAAAGAATTCCAGATCAAAACGCTTGAAGCCTTCCATACCCGTCATGTTGAAAAAAGTGCGCTTATGCTGAAACGGCTGCAGGAAGTGGCAGTGAACAACGGCAATCTTTTTGAAGAGCTGATGGAGACGGTGAAATATTGTTCGCTCGGCCAGATCACCAATGCATTGTACAGCGTGGGCGGGCAGTACAGGAGGAATATGTAATGAAAAATGTAGTTGCTATAATCTCAAAATTTTTCAAAAATCTTTTTAAGAAACGTGAACTGCAGCATCCGGAGGATAAATATATAGTAACGATCACAGAGAAGTTTGTGAAAGTGGAGCATCCTGAAATAGAACCAGCAAGTATTTTTTGGGAAGATATAGAAGAGATTAAACTAATCAATACGGATGCCGGCCCATGGCTTCCTGATATCTGGCTAGCACTGATGGGAGAGAAAGAAGATTGTTTGATTCCTCATGGATCAAAAGGATTTGATGAGGTCTATGATATTGTTTCTAAATATGAAGGATTTAATTTTGAAAATGTAGGTCATTCAATGACCTGTACAGATAATAAAGTATTTGAACTCTGGAAAAAATCTAACTGATGCCCTGGAATCCCGACACATACAACCAATTCAAAAAAGAACGCTACCAGCCCTTCTTTGATCTCATCAGTCATATTGAAGAAAGGCCCGGCCTGCGCATCCTGGATCTGGGCTGCGGCACAGGGGAGCTTACACAGGTACTTGCCGAAAAATTTACAGGCAGCAATGTAACAGGCATCGACAATTCCGCTGAAATGCTTGCCCAGGCGCCACAGTATTCCGGCCTTTCTTTTCAGCTGCGCAGCATTGAAGAGCAGCTGAATGATAGCAGTAAGTGGGATCTTATTGTAGCTAATGCTTCCCTGCAATGGGTAGATGATCATCCCGCTCTTATCAATACTATTATTGACAAGCTCAATACAAACGGGCAGCTGGCTATACAGATGCCTTCACAAACAGAGAATATTCTTAATCGGTTGTTGCAGCAGTTGGTGCAGGAGCCGCTCTATACAGAAGCGCTTAACGGCTGGATGCGGCCGTCACCGGTTTTATCGCTTGAAGCCTATACCGAGCTGTTTTTCAGGAGAGCGGCTGGTAATATGGTTATTTACCAGAAAGTATATCCCATCATTGCGCAGTCGCATGATGCATTGTATGAATTTATTTCCGGTTCCGCCATGGTGCCTTATATGGAGCGGCTGCCTGCAGCAATGCATTCGCAGTTTGAAGCAGATTTCAGGCAACGCATTGCCGGTTATTTCACACAGTTGCCGGCTATATATGCTTTTAAAAGAATTATACTTTATGCCCGGTTCAACAGCCAGGATTAATCTTTAAACGAAAAAGGAATCCCGCAAAGGATTCCTTTTTATAAGAAACAGGTCAGTAATTAATTTTCCACCGTCACCGTCATCAGCTCGTGGTACAGCTTCTGGCTTTCAAGCGTCAGCGCATCAAAATTAATTTCCAGCTGCGGCAGCAGGTCGATCAGTGTATTGATACGGCCTTCTGTCTGCAGGAATTTATTGAGCACCACTACTTTTTTGGCCTGCAGGATGCAGTAGCCGCTTTGGAAAGTACCTCTCTCATAACGGATGATATACCCGCTCTCTTCCACAATTCTTTCAATTTTATCTAATGTGTTCTGTGTAAATTTCATAGTTCTTTTGCACTAAATCATTTATGTACTTGCAACTTCCGTCAATAGCAGCGTCCGGCAAAAAAACATTCTCCACAAATGTGGAAATTTATCCCTCAGATCATATACAGGAATTTCTTTCAGCTTCATTATCCATCTGATCTGCAGCAGCTGCGGGCAAAAATCTATTTATTCGTCATCCTTACCACCGGCACGATCATTTCCTCCAGGCTCACACCGCCATGCTGGAACGTATTGCGGTAATAGTTCACAAAATGATTGTAGTTATTGGGATAGCACAAAAACAGGTCCTCTTTTGCAAAAATGAAGGTTGAGTTCACATTCGGCACCGGCAGGCCCGCTTCCTTGGGGTCCCTGAATGCCAGTACATCTTTCGGCTCATAATTAAGATTACGGCCATGCTTGTACCGAAGGTTCGTGGTTGTCTGCTTATCACCGATCACTTTCACCGGCGTTTTTACCCTTGTGCTGCCATGGTCTGTTGCCAGGATCAGGTTCACCTTTTTATCCGCTATCTTTTTCAGCGCCTGGTGCAGCGGGCTGTGCTCAAACCAGCTTTGCGTAATGCTGCGGTAACTCGTTTCATCGCCAGCCAGCTCTTTCAGCACTTCCATTTCTGTGCGGGCATGGCTCAGCATATCCACGAAATTGTAAACGATCACATTCAGGTCGTTCTGCATCAGGTTGTGCATATTGTCCACCATCTTCTGCCCGTCGTTGTTGTTGGTGATCTTGGTGAACGATACTTTCAGGTCGCCTTTGCCAATGCGTTTCAGCTGTGCCCGTAAAAATTCTTCTTCATGCAGGTTCTTTCCTCCCTCGTCATCATCGTTCTTCCATAAAGAAGGGAACTGCTTTTCAATATCGATCGGCAGCAAACCTGCAAAAATGGCGTTACGGGCGTATTGTGTGGCGGTAGGTAAAATGGCATAAAAGCTTTCCTCTTCCAGTATCCTGAAACTTTCTGCAAAGATGGGCTGAATAGCCCGCCACTGGTCAAAGCGCAGGTTGTCGATCAGTACAAAGAACAGGGGAGTGCCTTTTTCCAGGTGCGGCAGCACTTTATATTTCATCAGGTTATGGCTCATGATCGGCCCTTCGCTGCTTTTAGGCGATAACCAGGAGGCATAATTTTTAGAAATGTATTTGAAGAACTCTGTGTTGGCTTCCTGCTTCTGTGTAGCAAATACTTCCTGCATTTCGGGACTGTCGCTTTTCTTCATTTCCAGCTCCCAGTACACCAGTTTTTTGTACAGGTCCATCCATTCGTTGTAATCCGGGTTATTGTTCAGCGCCATAAACAGGTTGCGGAATTCCTGCTGGTAGGCGCTCGTGGTCTTTTCTGCTACCAGTCTTTTATTATCGATGATCTTTTTAAGGCTCAGCCATACCTGGTTGGGATTTACCGGCTTGATGAGATAATCACTTATCTGACTGCCGATGGCTTCATCCATAATATTTTCCGCTTCGTTCTTGGTGATCAGCACCACCGGCAATGTGCTGTTCACTTCCTTCAGCTGCTGCAATACCTGCAGCCCGGTAAGTCCCGGCATGCTTTCATCCATCAGCACCACATCCACAATATTTTCCTTTACATACTCCACAGCATCAAAGCCGTTTGTTTTGGTATCCACATCATATCCTTTATTTTCCAGGAACATGATCTGTGATTGAAGGCTGTCTATTTCGTCATCTACCCAAAGAATTTTTGCTACACTCATATTTTTAAAGGTTCAAAAGTTTGAAAGCTGCCGGTTGTTGGCCTTTAGCTATTAGTAATACATTTTAGGATATAAGGTTCCGGTTTATAGCTAATGAACTTATAGCCATCCTAACAAATTTACCTTTTTAAAGCCGCCATCCGTAGCTTTGCTGCACTTTTATACTTATTTAACAAAAACTGTACGGTATCATTAAGGGTAAGCCGGTCTGCCGGAAATATAACCAGCCTGTAATCATACTGCATACCAACCAAAGGAGAAATAACGGCTATGCGTTTTCATAAAATAATCAACGATCCTGTTTATGGTTTTATTACCATCGACGATGAGCTTATCCTGCAGCTGATCGCCCATCCCTATTACCAGCGGCTGCGCCGCATTCACCAGATGGCCATGGCGCACCTGGTATATCCCGGTGCTGTGCATACCAGGCTGCATCATTCGCTCGGCGCCTATCATTTAATGCGGCTTGCATTGCAGGAGCTTTGCAGCAAGGGTATTGAAATAACAGAAGAAGAGCAGCAGGCTGCCAAGATCGCCATACTCCTGCACGATATAGGCCACGGGCCTTTTTCCCATGCCCTGGAACATGTATTGGCCGAAGGCATGCATCACGAAGAAATTTCCCTGCTCATCATCAAAGAGCTTAACAAACAGTTTGACGGTAAGCTGCAGATGGCCCTCGAGATCTTTACCAATACCTATCCTAAAAAATTCCTGCACCAGCTGGTAAGCGGGCAGCTGGATGTAGACCGCATGGACTATCTCACCCGGGATAGCTTTTTCACCGGCGTAATTGAAGGCGCCATTGGCTACGACCGCATTTTAAAAATGCTTACCGTACACAACGGTGAGCTCATGATAGAAGAAAAAGGTATTTATTCCATTGAAAAATTCCTGGTAGCCCGCAGGCTCATGTACTGGCAGGTGTACCTGCACAAAACAGTGGTGAGTGCCGAACAGATGTTGCGGCGTATCATTAAAAGAGCCAAGCAGATCGGCGCCACCTGCCATGAGCCGCTCAACAGCTTTATCAATCAGCCGCTTGAAAATGTAACCCTCGAACAGTTCTGCAGCATTGATGACTACGATGTGCTGGTCGCTATCAAACACTGGAGCCATCATCCCGATAAAGTATTGTCTATTTTATGCCGTGGCATTATCGACCGGGTATTGCTTAAAGTGAAATATGCAGCCGCACCCTTTGATGCCCTGCAGCTCGCTGAAAAGACAACGGAAATTGCACAGCGATTGTCCATCTCAGAAGAAGATGCCGGCTGGCTTGTTTTCACCGGTGAAGCTACCAGCAGCACCTACAATTTTGAACATGAGCATATCTTCATCTGGTTCAAGGATGGAAAAGTGAAAGATATTTCAGAAGTAGATCATGCGCTTATCAATGAAAACATGCAGCACAAGATTAAAAAATATTACATTTGTTATTTAAGATAGTTGTTAGCTTGCTATTGGCCATTAGTCGGGAATAGTCATATGTGGTTATGGTGTTTTGCTAACAGCTAAAGGCTAACAGCTAAAAGCTACAAATACATGCAATTCAGTGCGGCCCAGATAGCGGCCATTATAAATGCCAGTATCGAAGGAGATGCCTCCGTAAGCGTAGGCTCATTCGGTAAAATTGAGGAAGCCCGGGAAGGGCAATTGGCATTCCTCGCCAATCCCAAATACGAAGACTTTTTATACAGTACCCAGGCCTCCATTGTTATCATAAACGAAACACTGGAGCTCAGGCAGCCCCTGCAGGCCACCCTGCTGCGGGTAAAAGATGCCTACAGCGCTTTTGCCACCCTGCTCGACACTTATCAGCAGGTACGCACCCAGCAGATGAATGGCATTCAATCGCCTGCCTATATTGATGCCACAGCCACCATGGGCAATAATGTGTTCATTGGGGCATTCACTTACCTTGGCGAAAATGTAAAGCTCGGCAATGATGTAAAGATCTTTCCCAACAGCTTTATTGGTAACGGTGTCAGCATCGGCGATGGTACCATTATACATGCCGGTGTAAAAGTGCTGAGGGAATGTGTGATCGGTAAAAATGTAACCGTGCATGCAGGCACGGTAATTGGCAGCGATGGTTTTGGTTTTGCGCCGCAGGCAGACGGAACCTTTAAAAAAGTGCCCCAGATAGGCAATGTGGTGATTGAAGACAATGTGGAGATCGGCGCCAATGCCACTATCGACCGGGCTACCATTGGCTCTACCATTATAAAATCAGGCGCCAAGCTCGATAATCTTATACAGGTGGCGCATAACGTGGAAGTGGGTAATAATTCTGTGATAGCTGCACAGGCCGGGGTAAGCGGCAGCACTAAAATAGGCAACAATGTAATGATCGGTGGCCAGGCAGGTATTGTGGGACATATCCAGATAGCCGACGGCTCCAAGATCAATGCCCAGAGTGGTGTCAGCAAATCCATCAAAATACCCAATACCGCTGTAACCGGCTCTCCTGCCCATGATTATACTTCTGCCCTTCGCAGCCAGGCGCTCAACCGTAACCTGCCCGACCTGGAAAGAAGGATCTCCGAGCTCGAAAAGATCATCAAAGCACTAAAAGAAGAAATTTAACGGGCCCGGCACTGAAAGTAAGATCTATTTATCAGGGTCGGCACCGAAGGTCAGACCCAACCCCTGCAACCTTTGAAACCCTTCAAACCTCTTAAACAGTTGAGCTGTTGAACTCCCGAACCGTTTAACCCTCACCGTTGCACCGTTGAACTTCTTTCCCTACTTTTGCAGCTATGGATTCATGTAACGGAGCTGAGAAAGTATTTCAGCATACCATTAAAGAAGAGCTTGTCATTGCCGGGGCAGGTATTCATACCGGCCAGGCCGTAACCATGCGGTTAAAGCCGGCCGAGCCCAATACAGGTATTAATTTTCAAAGAGTTGACCTTCCTGAGCAGCCGGTTATAAAGGCTGATGTAGATAATGTGGTGGAAACCAACCGCAGTACTACCCTTGAGTCAAAAGGCGCAAGGGTAAGCACTATCGAGCACCTTATGGCTGCCCTGGTAGGAATGGAAATAGATAATGTGCTGATAGAAATCGACGGCGAGGAAATTCCCATCCTAGATGGCAGCAGCCAGCCCTTTGTAGACCAGCTCCGCAAAACCGGTACCCGGCAGCAGGATGCTGAAAAGATCTTCTACGAAATTCAGCACAACATCACTTTTATTGATGAAGGCAAGAAGGTAGAAATGGTGGCCCTGCCTTACCACGAGTATCGCATCAATACGCTGATCGACTTTAATTCACCTGTGCTGGGCACCCAGCATGCGGCTATTAAAAATATCAGCGAGTTCAATGATGAAATTGCTTCCAGTCGCACTTTCAGCTTCTTTCATGAGCTGGAAGCGCTGATCGAGCATAACCTCATCAAAGGCGGCGATATCAATAATGCCATTGTGGTGGTCGACAGGCCTGTGACCGATGAGCAGGTAAAACGCCTGTCCAAAATATTCAGGAAGTCGGATGTAAAAGTAAATTCAGAAGGTATCCTCAATAACCTTGAGCTGCGTTACCCCAACGAGCCGGCCCGTCACAAGCTGCTCGATGTGGTAGGCGATCTTGCTTTGGTGGGTTATCCTTTTAAAGCACATATTATTGCCAACCGGCCCGGGCATGCCAGCAATGTAAAATTTGCCAAAAAAATAAAAGATCATATCAAAAAGAACCGCAACAGGCAGGATGTTCCCAAATATGACCCTACCCAGGCGCCCCAGTTTGATATTCACCAGATAGAGAATATTCTGCCGCACCGGTATCCCTTCCTGCTGGTGGATAAGATCATGGAGCTCTCCGACAATCATGTAATTGCCATTAAAAATGTTACCTATAATGAACCCTTTTTCCAGGGCCATTTTCCCGGTAACTGTGTAATGCCCGGCGTATTGCAGGTAGAAGCGCTGGCGCAGGCCGGCGGCATTCTCGCTATACCAAAAGGCACCGATGATAAGTATGATACTTACTTTTTGAAAATAGAAAACTGTAAATTCAAGCAGAAAGTAGTGCCCGGCGATACCCTTGTATTGAAAATGGAATTAATGGCCCCTATTCGCAGAGGCATTTGTGAAATGAAAGGCACTATATTTATAGGAGATAAGCTCGTAACAGAAGCTGTGCTTGTAGCACAAATTGTAAAAAGACCGAAAGAATAATTTATATGATCAGTCCTTTGGCACATATCAGTCCCGATGCAAAATTGGGCAATAATGTAACAGTTGACCCATTTGCGGTGATACATGAAGATGTGCACATTGGCGATGGTACCCATATTATGTCCGGCACCGTTATCATGAGCGGCACCAGCATTGGTAAAGACTGTAAAGTGTTTCCCGGTGCAGTGTTGGGCGCTATTCCGCAGGACTTAAAATTCATTGGTGAAAAAACCACTGTGGAAATTGGGGACAATACCACCATCCGTGAATGTGTCACCATCAACCGTGGCACGCAGGATAAATGGAAAACCGTAGTAGGCAGCAACTGTCTTATTATGGCTTATACCCATATTGCGCATGACTGTGTCATCGGCAATAATGTAATACTGGCCAATAGTGTACAGGTAGCCGGTCATGTGGAAATAGGGGACTATGCGACTATTGGCGGTTTGTCAGCTGCAGCACAGTTTACCAAAATAGGCAGTCATACATATATTTCGGGCAACTCCATGATCATGAAAGATGTGCCGCCCTTTATTAAAGCCGGCCGAAGCCCGCTCAGTTATGCCGGTGTAAATGCCGTAGGTTTACAAAGAAGAGCTTACAGCCTCGAAACCGTTAATCTCATTCACGAAACCTATCGCTATATTTATAACAAGGGCCTCAATATTTCACAGGCGCTTGAGCTGATTACAGAAGATATCCCGGCATGCGAAGAAAGAGATAAAGTGGTTGCGTTTATACAGGCCAGCAAGCGGGGCATTATCAAAACCTTTGTGAAAGGAGAAGTAGATGAAAATTAGTTTGCAAAATGCAGGCAAACGTTTCAACCGGGAATGGATATTCCGCTCCTGCTCTTTTGATTTCAATGCTACGAAAGCTTATGCCATTACCGGTCCCAATGGTTCAGGCAAATCAACCCTGCTGCAGGTAATAGCAGGCGCCATTCTTCACAGCGAAGGAAATATTGTTTACACAGATAGCACAGGCGACAATATAGAACAACCTTACAGCCATATAGCTTTTGCAGCTCCTTACCTCGACCTGGTGGAAGAAATGACCGCTACCGAGTTCCTGCAGTTTCATGGAAATTTCAAAACGCTCAGCCTGCCTATTGCAGAAGTGCTGGAAGCAGTGCAGCTGCATAAAGCAGCGCATAAGCAGATCCGCTATTTCAGCAGCGGCATGAAGCAGCGGCTCAAGCTGGCACAGGCATTTTTCAGCAGCACACCCGTATTGTTATTGGATGAACCCACTTCCAACCTGGATGCCGACGGCATAGCTTTATATAGCAACCTTATTGATCAGCAAATAGGGAAGCGCCTTATCATTATCAGCAGCAATGTGAAGGAGGAATATGATTTTTGTGGAGAAGTGTTGAAGGTAGAAGATTGGAAGTAAGAATGATCTTTCTTTCGGGTAATCCTATTTAAACCAACATTTTGTTTAGAGATCGACGTAGAATACAGTGTCGATAAAAAAAATAAATCCGCAATTCATGATTACATTTTCATCATGAATGTCTTCAAGGATTAAGCCAAGAGATTTATTATAATAATCGTTTCTTTTAGTATTTATAAAACCAAGTTCTTCCAGGGAAGCTTTTACATTTTCCAGATTTACTGCATCGTCAGAAATAATATAAGGTTGTGTAAGTACAGCCTGTAAATTTTGCCCTCTTGTTGTAAACCCAATTAGAGTATAAGATGTTTCTGGAAAAAACAGGTTGTGTAAAAGAATACTGGTAAAAAAATCAAGCCAGGTAGCATAGTATATTGCATCATTGAGTTTTATTACCTGCTTTTCTGCAACATCAATATATACCTGCGCTTCGCCGCCAATAGTCAATAATTGAGTTGCAACCGCTGGGCGTTTAACCCATAAATTATTCTCGGAGATATAATCTTCTAAAGCTTTGGCCTGCTTTTCTTTAATGAGGAGATTACCTTCGAAGTCTTCTTTAACCTTTGTACTTGGGCTAAAGCTTCGGCAAAGGTAATTTCTGGCTGCTGTGCAATGATTTGTTTGCCAAGCAATGCTCTTTCCGCTAATGATATCCTGAATTTTGTTGCTCGTATCATTTTGTAGCATGTTTTAAAAATTACACAAAGGTGTATTTACCTATAAAGGTAAAACAAATTTTAGAGATATTAAACGGAGTCGGAATTAACCATAGTGTGAACAAGGGACTAATATTTTAGCAGTTGAGCATATTATCTTATCGGTATTCTGTAAATTTTTCCTGCTGCAGTTTGCATTTCATATTCTTTTGTAGGTTTTATGGGCAGCAGTTCCACATTCGCTTTTGCGTTTACCAGCGGAGCCGGCACTTTGTTGATCGCATAAAAACGATTGCTGTTTTCCCCTTTCGCAGGGATCATATTACCCGAAGGAATGAGCGACGCATCTACCCGTATCCTGCAGTTGCCACCGAGTGTGGAGTGAATTAACAGCTGTGTAAGCCGGCTGTTTTTCCATTGCATATCGATCACAAAACCACCTCTTGCTCTTAAACCTTTTATGTGGCCGTTTTTCCATTCGGCCGGTAAAGCCGGTAGCAGCTCAATGCTGCCATCCTGGCTCTGCAGCAGCATTTCAGCAATGCCTGCAGTGCAGCCGAAGTTGCCGTCGATCTGGAAAGGGGGGTGTGCATCCAGCAGGTTGGGGTAAGTGCCGCCGCCCTGCGATGTACCCTGTATCTCCGGCGCTACATATTTCAATTGATTTTTTATCAGCGTGTAGGCATGATCGCCATTCTTCATTCTTGCCCAGAAATTTACTTTCCAGCCCATGCTCCAGCCGGTGGAGATATCGCCCCTGGACAATAACGTAGTATTGGCCGCCGCAAACAATTCGGGTGTGCGATAGGGTGATACCTGGTTGGACGGGTGTAGTCCATACAGGTGCGAAATATGCCGGTGGCCGTCTTTCTTCTTATCCCAGTCCATGATCCATTCCTGCAGCTGCCCGTATTGGCCAATCTGCATCGGTGGCAGCTGGCTGCGGATGGTTTTCAGGCTGTCTGCAAAAGCAGTATCTGCCTGCAATGCGGCAGCAGCATTGATCGTATTCGACAGCAATTCAAATATGATCTGGTTGTCCATCGTAGTGCCATAGGTAAGACCAATGCCGCCGCTGCTGTCCCTCATATAAGTATTCTCCGGGCTCATCGATGGCATCATTACCAGCCAGCCATGATCTGGTTCCCGTTTCATAGCCGTGGCATAGAACAATGATGCATTTTTCAGAACAGGATAATAGGCCCGAAGAAAAGCAGTATCGCCTGTAAATAAATAATGTTCCCACAAATGCCTCGTAAGCCAGGCGCCGCCCATTGGCCACATACCGTAAAAGCCGCCGTCCACAGGGCCTGTCATCCGCCACAGGTCAGTATTGTGATGCGTCACCCATCCACGGGCGCCATACAATTTTGCCGCTGCTTCTTTACCTGTTTCCGAGAGATCCCGGATCATCCTGAACAATGGTTCACCCAGCTCCGGTAAATTGGTAGGCTCGCTCGGCCAGTAATTCATTTCCGTATTAATATTGATAGTGTACTTACTGTCCCAGCCCGGCTTCACCTTGTCGTTCCATTTGCCCTGCAGGTTGGTAGGCTGCCCGCCCGGCTGTGAGCCGGCGATCATCAGGTATCTTCCCAGCTGGAAATACAGGTTGATAAATTCGGGATCAAAAGCATTGTTGAATTGCCTCAGTCTTTCATCGGTCGGCAACGCTTTTTGTGCAGCACTGCTGGCGCCCAGGTTCAATTGAGTACGGTTAAAATATTGTCTGTAAGCTTTCGTGTTTTCTTTCTGCAAAGCAGGAAAAGAATGTTTCATGCCTTCCAGCAAATATTGTATAGCCAGGGCATTGGCATCACCGGTTACATCATTGTATTTTTTAAAATTGGTAGCAATCGAAATATAAATGCTGGCTTCCGTGGCATTGGAAACGGTTAAAGAACTATCGCTGAGCTCAATGCTGCCATCTTTAATAACAGGAGCAGCAATTATCTCGTACCGTATAGCTGGTTCCAGCTGTTCCATTACCGCCGGAGATGCATTTAAAAAAAGCATATTGTTCGTTGCCATTTTAATGCTGTTGCTGTGAGGGCTATAGAATTGCATCGTAAAAGAGAGGGCCTTCTTTTTGCCGGCTTTGCAATGAAATACCATCACATTGCTGTTGAGCGGCGCAATCAGGGTCCTTGTAAAAGTGATGTTGTTGTGCTTGTATCGCACCGTAGCGCTCGCTTTGCTGATATCCAGCTCCCTGTAATAATTATTGAATACTTCGTGGCTGGGAAAGCTGATCAGCAGGTCGCCCGCAGGTTGATAGCTCATACCGTTCTGAGCCGCTTTCATCTTCTCCTTCGAGAGCGACTGTGCGGCTGCGTATTTTTTTTCAAACAAGAGTTGCTGCAGTTCTTTGATCACCGCTCCCTGGCTTTCGGTTACATTATTGTATGGCCGGCCTGTCCATATGGTTTCCTCGTTCAGTTGCAATTGCTCTTTGGCGGGATTTCCGAAGAGCATGGCTGCCAGCCTTCCGTTGCCTACGGGCAATGCTTCGTTCCAGCTTTGTGCAGGGTTATTGTACCATAGTCTGAGGTCGGTATTCGTTTGTGCTGTGCTGTTAATATATAGCAGTATAAGGCAGAAGCTACCCAATAATTTCTTCATGCAAGCAAAGTTATTTCGTAAAGCTATAGTCTTGGCCGCAGATATGCACCATGCCCCATCCCGTATAGTAATACAAAAAATAAACGGCTATCTTTTAGGATAGCCGTTTATGAACCAGGTGCCTGTCAGGTTGATCAGATATAGATACCTCCTGCTACTTCAATTCTTTGCGCATTGATCCATTTCGATTCATCGCTGCACAGGAAAGCGGTTACGCTGCCGATATCATCCGGCAGGCCCACTCTTCCCAATGCTGTTTGCGAAGCGATCGTTTTATTCAGCTCATCATTATCTCTTACCGCACCACCGCCGAAATCTGTTTCAATGGCTCCCGGAGCAATGGAGTTCACTCTTATTTTTCTTGCCCCGAATTCTTTGGCCTGGTAACGTGTCAGCGAATCAATGCCTGCTTTCATGATTGCATAGGCTGCATAACCATTGTAGCTGAAGCGGGCCAGTCCTGAAGAAGTGTTCACGATGCTGCTGCCGTCGTTCAGTACCGGTAATAATTTCTGTGTTAAAAAGAAAGGTGCCTTTAAATGCGTGGTTGCCATCAGGTCAAAACCTTCTTCAGTAGTGTCTGCAATGCTTGCCCAATAGCCCGTACCGGCATTGTTTACGAGGGCATCTATTTTGGCAGCGCCAAAATTTGTGCTTAATTCATTTTTTAAGGAAGTTACAAACCCATCGAATGACCGGGTATCTGCCAGGTCCAGCGCCAGCGCTGCGGCTTTATGGCCTGTGGCTTCAATTTCCGCCACTGTTTTTTCTGCATCTGTTTTTTTGCTTTGATAGGTAATGATCACATCAAAACCTTTTTTCGCCAGCTGGATCGCTGCGTCTTTTCCCAGCCCACGGCTTCCGCCGGTTACAAGGGCAATTTTGTTTGTTCTAGTTGTCATCTCTTTCAAGTATTTAATACCGCAAAGTTGACAACAAAATGATAGCGGCCTGTTGCGATCATCAAAGCATTATTTGCAAAAAACAAATAATCAGTTCCTGAACTGCAGGGGAGAGCTGTTGGCCTGCTTTTTAAAGAAGTTGGAAAAATGCGCCACTTCCTCGAAGCCGAGCGAATAGGCGATCTCTGATACATTCCAATTGGTATGCTTCAGTAATATCTTGGCTTCCTGGGCAATCCGTCCCGAAATGATCTCCGAAGTCGTTTTGCCGGTAGTGTCCTTCAGCACCTTGTTCAGGTGATTTACATGCACCCGTAAAGTATCTGCATAATCCTTGGCCGAGCGCAATGTAAGCGTTTGCGTATTGGATTCCACCGGGAATTGCCTTTCCAGCAATTCAATGAAAAGGGTCGATAGCCTTGACGAAGCATTAATAGAGGGTGTGGCTGAAGGGATCGGTTTCAGTTTCTGCCCGAAATGGATCAGCTCCATTACATAAGTGCGCAGCAGGTCATATTTGTAGGCGTAGTCCGAAGCAAACTCAGCGTGCATCTTGCTGTACAGCTGCGACACTTCAGCGTATTGCGCTTCGGTTATTTCAAAAACAAAATCACTTTTATTGCTGAAGATCGGCAGCTCATCGATCAACATACCCGTTTTATTGGCCGGCAAAAAATCAGGGGTAAAAATGCAGAAATGGCCTGCCTGATTCCCGTTCAGCGGTTCGTAATGATAAGGAATTTTTGGCGTGGCAAACAGGATTGCATAGCCATTGATCACCACCGATTTATCCGCATATTCCACTAGGTTGTTCCCTTTGATCAGGCTGATCTTGTAATAGGTTTTACGGCTGTAGGGCATTTTGGGTTTGGTACCCTGGCTGCAGTGATACAGTTCGGTAATATCAAAAACATTGAAGTGCCCGATATCGCTGCTGCCCTTATCATCCAAAAATTTAGTCACTTCCTTGCAGCAGTTTGTGCCAAGCATACTGGCATAAAAGCTTTTTACTGTTTCTGTAGCCATAATAGTGATTTGTAAAAATCAAATAATGGCAAAGGTAAGCTTTTGGAAGTATGCCAGGTATTACGGGTAAAAGCTTATATCACTATTGTAAAGCTGTCAGGCTGAGCTTACGGAAGCCGGGCCGCTTTATAATAGCATGAGTTTATCATTCAGACTGTTTGCATCAGGGAGTATCTCTTCCAATAAACCGGGCCCTGCCGCATAAAAAGGCAATAGCTCTTGCCACATTTTTATCAATACTTGCTTCCGTTTTCAGGTTATTGATATAGCGGGCAATTTCTTTCTGCCGGGAAGCCGGCAAGGATTTGAACACATTTGCTGCGTCAGGCGTTTGCTTTAAGGCCGCCGATAGTTTCGGGTGAAGCGCTTCCTTTCGCTCTGCCGCATCAAAGGCAATCGTCACCTCTATTTTTTCACCTATTCTTTTCGGCGACGCTTTCAGCATGGCGGTATTGATATACAAACGCCATTCACCACTGTACTTCACCAAGGTTTGTTTGTAGGGAATATTATTGATAGCGCCATGTACCGGGATATGTCCTCTTTCTTTACCTGCATCTTTAAATATCTTTTGCAACACCGGTGCAGGCACAAATACAAAAGGATTAATGCCGATGATCGCTATGGTTGCTTTAAAAGAATACATGTGGTTGCTGTTAGTGTGACACTGCTTTCAATCCAACGATAGAACCGATCAGGGTAAACAGGAACACCAGTCTCCAGAAGTGCGTCGGCTCCTTGAAAACAAAAATGCCTACCAATACTGTACCTGTGGCGCCAATCCCGGTCCATACAGCATAAGCCGTACCGATCGGCAGGGATTGGGTGGCTTTTACCAACAATACCATGCTCACGGTTAATGCAGCCAGGAAGCCGGCATACCACCAGTACATGTCAGAGCCTGATGTTTCTTTTGCCTTGCCCAGGCAGAAAGCAAAAGCCACTTCAAAAAGTCCGGCGATAATCAGGATGATCCAGTTCATATTCCAAGTATTTTCAATAATGGTTGCAAGTTAGTGAAACGATACTATTCGGGCAGGATAATGCCCAGCTACACTTTATGGGTGTTCTATTCTAAAAAGCTATTAATCTATCTTTTTAGTAGGAAATTCAAAAAGAATCAGTATATTTTATCCGTATTTCTACGGTTGACTCCTGTTACATAGTTTTAGAGATTGCGGGGATAAATTACTCACCCTACAAACTTTAAAAATGTCAGCAATGATCCTTTTGCCCTATGCAAACCAACATTTTATTTCGCTGCAAACTGCTATAGATATGACGAGCCGTTACCGCAGCAACAGCGAACTTATACTGGATAGCGCTTACAGGGGGAGAGCCATTTTCCCGTTAAATGAAACCTTTCACCGGGACGCCATTGAGAGCCTGCTTGCGATAGAAGGCTGTGCTGCTGTACGCATTTATTACGGGATGGATGAAACCGAAAAAGTACATGCTGTACTGGTGCCTGTTAACGAAAATAATGAGGATATCCTGCCATTTAGTAAAACCAATACCGATCCTGCCATCGTAGAAGTCGGGCAACGTTGCCCACCATCCTGTCCGCCTCAGTCGGAACTTAATACCTAGGTAAATGAACTATGAATTGATGGTATTGTTTAGTTACAGTATTGTGCCGGCATTCCTAGCAGGAGTCAGCAGGTTCAGGTTTATCAACTCATGCTATCATCCCTTTATCATATACATAAGTATAGGACTGGTTAATGAAATTGTCAGCAGTATTGTTATTCATCATGGATATTCCAATGCAGTTAATAATAATATTTTTTACCTGCTGGAAGGATGGTTGTTGTTGATGCAGTTTTACCGATGGAAACTGTTTGGTGATAAACAGTTTCTCTACCCAATCTGTGTAATGCTGATGATCCTGCTCTGGTTACCTTATAATATACCTTTGGAAAAGCTGCAGACATATACGCCCTGGTTCCGAAGCATTGAAGGAGGTATCATTATGATCCTGGCCATCATTACCATTAACCGCCATATCATTGAATTTGACGGAACATTGATAAGGTCTCCTGTCTTTTTAATTTCTATTGGCTTCTGTATCTATTTCAGCACTGTTATTTTAATGGAAGTGTTCTTATACTATGGGTCAACAAAAAGTATCGGGCTGCAGGATGCAATTTTTAAAGCCAGCAGTATCATAAACATGATTACAAATTTGCTATACTTAATTGCCATTCTATGCATTCCTTCGAAGCCCCGATTTATCATGCAGTGATTGTATGCGGTTCCATCATCCTGTTCTTTACCTGCATATATATTGGCAGCTCTGTATGGCTGCAACGCAGTTTCCGGCAAAAAAGAAAGAAGCGTATGGAGGAGGAAATTATAAGGATCGAAAATGAGCGCTGTCGTATTGCGGCGGATCTGCATGATGAGGCGGGGCCTATCATTTATAGTATCAGGAGAAGGATTGAAGATGCCAGGGCGGCAGATGAGGAAAGCATGCTGTTGCTAAAAGAGGGAAATGAAAAGCTGCTTCTGCTGGGTCGGCAACTGGAGGCTATTTCCAAAGGGCTTATTCCCCTCAGCCTGGAAAAGAAAGGATTGCTCTATTCTTTGAACGAGCTGGTACTTGAAAGAACTGTTGAGTCTGACCTTAAGATAGAATTGCTTTACGACCACCTGCCTGCTTTGGAAAAAACGGCCGAAGTGCATATATACAGGATTGTACTGGAAATTATATCCAATACCATCAAGCATGCCGGAGCAGATCTGCTTGTCATAGATATGCATTACAGCCACCGGCAGCTCATATTGCGAACAGCAGATAATGGTAAAGGCTTTGACGTTACCCGTCAATATCCGGGACTGGGTATGGGTAATATTCATTACCGTGCAATGTTCCTTAATGGTACCGCATTTGTTGACGGTACGCATGGTTGCCGCTGGGAAATAAAGCTGCAATGCTGAGTGGTTGTCTGGGCCGGAAATACAATATTTAATTAAAACCAACGAGGAGATGTTCAAAAAAATACTAATTGCCGACGATCACATTAGCGTAAGGGAAGGATTAACACAGATCATAGAATCCGTTGAAAGAATGCAGGTAGTCAAAGCAGTGGATAATGGCGCCGACCTTCTTTCGGCTGTTACCCTTTACAAACCCGACCTGGTCATCACCGATGTACGAATGCCGGAAATGGATGGTGTTGATGCAGGAGCCATTATCAAGGAGCGTTTTCCGACCATGGGGTTAATTGCCTACATCAATGACGAAAACGATTTTCTTTTCCTGCAATTGCTGAAAGCAGGGTTCGAAGGAATTGTGCTGAAGCGGGCGGGTAAAAAAGAAATGATCCACGTTATGGAGGAAGTGCTCAAAGGGAATGAAAGTTATTGTAATGCGGCCGAAGAAAGAATTAACCAGCTTGTCAGGAAAAAATTGTACAATCCTAAACGCAGGCAGGTAAGACCTATCTTAACTGAACGGGAGCTCGAAGTGCTCAGGTTTATTTGCCTGGGTTTGACCAGCAGGCAGATTGCACATGAAATGCTCTTAAGTGAAAGAACCATTGAAAGCTATAGGGAAACCCTGCTCGAAAAAACAGAAGCTACCAATACTGCAGGCCTGGTAAGCTTTGCGTATGTCAATGGCATCATTCGTGGCTGATATCTTTAAACCGCCAGCAAAATATTTATGTTGAAACTACGAGTGCTGCCAATACATAAAATGGTCATTTTTGGATTTACTCCATAATGATGCACCATGAGATTGTCTGTTGAAGAAAAAAAGCAGCTGGATAAGGTGAAGGCAATTATTGAAGCAGATATTCAAAAGCATTATACCATTGATGATCTTGCTGCCCAGGCTTTAATGAGTCGTAGCAAGCTTATCAGGGTGTACAGAATGCATTTTGGCATGGCGCTTTTTGAGCATCTGCAAAGCAAGCGTCTTGATCTTGGGAAAACCTTGCTTGATAACAGTTCTCTATCGATTAAACAGATTGCACAAAAATGCGGCTACCATCATGCCTGTAATTTCAGCACCGCTTTTAAACATAAATATGGGCAAACCCCCATAGCCTATCGACAAGGATGACCCCTGCTTTCTTTGTGCTTCTTCGGGTCTTCCTGTCTTCGTGGCAAAAAATCGTAAAAATACTATTCACAAAAAAATAACATATTAGTTGAAAGTGCCGTGGATATTGGGAGTGGGTGGATTTGTGCTTTGCGTAAAAACCCTCAAATTCCTCTTCCCTCTTGTACAGGATAAAACATATTTCTAGGTTCGTGTTCCTTAAACTCTAATAAAAAATTCCAGACTCCCAACCGCTTATGAGTTACCCTAAGCTCATATTTTTAATCCTGAGCATATGCTCTGTGAACTGGTGTAATGCCCAGCCAGACAGTGTTTTTGCCCTTACTCAAAAGCTTTCTCAAAAATATCTTGACCATACCTCCCAAAAAATAGATCAGTATACCAGCCGTGTCAGCAATAAAACGGAGAAGACACTCACCAAGCTCTGCCGCTGGGAAACTAAAATACAGTCACTGCTGCAAAAAGCCAGTCCCGAAACCGCCGAACGGCTCTTTGGAAACAACAGCCTCAGCTTTAAAAAAATGCTGGAAGAGTACAAAAAAGGCGAGAGTCAATTGCTGCGCTATAAAGCCGGTTATGATAAATACCGGGACGATCTGCAGACCCAGCTAAAATACATTGACAGCAATAAGAATCTCCTCACCAAAAAAACACAGCAGGCACTCTCTATCGCCAGGGGTGATGCTGCCCGGCTGGAAAAGGAAGAAGCCCGCAACGAAGCCATCCAGAAAATGATCAAAGAACGCAGGCAGCAGCTCATCAATGAGTCCATGAAATGGCTCGGTAAAAACAAATACCTGCAAAAGATCAATAAAGAAGGCTGGTATTATGTGGAGACCCTCAAAAATTACAAGCAGCTCTTCAATGAGCCCGACAAAGCAGAAGAGACGGCTAAAAATATTCTAAACAAGATCCCTGCCTTTAAAGAGTTTATGCGTAAGAATAGTATGCTCGCCTCTTTGTTCCGCATGCCCGACAACAGCGCCGGCGCCCAAAGCCTGGCAGGCCTGCAAACAAGGGCCAGTGTGAACAGTCTGATCCAGGATCGCATTGCCGCCGGAGGCCCCAATGCCATGGCCGAAGTAAGGCAGAACCTGCAGGCCGCCCAGGCGGAGCTCAACAAGCTCAAAGACAAACTCATGAAAGCAGGGGGAGGCAGTAGCGATACCGAGCTGCCTGACTTTAAACCGAACACACAAAAGACAAAGACCTTTTTGCAGAGAATCGAATACGGCTTCAATCTCCAGTTTGGCAAAAGCAATGGGTGGATGCCCGGTACGGCTGACATCGCCCTCACGGCAGGCTACAAGCTCAACGACAAAAGTGTGATGGGCCTGGGTATGAGCTACAAGCTTGGTATGGGCAGTATTGAAAGGATAAGGTTCAGCCACCAGGGAGTGGGATTGAGGAGCTATGTGGACTGGAAGCTGAAGAAGCAGTTCTTTATCAGCGGTGGATATGAGCTCAACCATAATGCCGGCTTTAAGAATATTGCTGCTTTAAAAGACAGTGAAGCCTGGCAGCAGAGCGGGTTGATCGGGTTGAGCAAGAAGATGCCGTTGAAAACAAAATTCACGAAAGGCACGAAGCTGCAACTAATGTACGATATGCTGTACAGGCAGCATGTGCCAGTGAGCCAGCCCTGGGTGTTCAGGGTGGGATATGATCTGAAATAAAATAAGTAAAAGAATACAAAGATGACCAGTTTACGAATGAAAAGATATGGTATGGCAGCTCTGCTGCTTTGCAGTATTGCTGTTGTAAAAGCGCAAACCTCCGGCTTTAATCCTCTGCAGATGCCGGTATTGCCCCAGGCGCCCAACTCAGCTATGTTGGGGCGGTTTGGTGATTACCAGGTGAACCTTTTTTCAGGGCTCCCGGATATTTCCATTCCCTTGTATACCATCAAAACACAGGCTTTTGAAGTGCCCATCACTTTGTCCTATCATGCTTCGGGTAACAGGGTGCATGATTTTCCTAGCTGGGTAGGTTTAGGCTGGGGCTTGAATACAGGAGGTGAAGTGAGAAGAAAAATGGTAGGCAGGCCGGATGAATTAACAACTGGCTTTTTAGCCTCCAGTGAGCCTGAGAACTCAATAGATATAGAGCCCGGTACTTCAGGAGGACGGGCTTATCTGGTAGATCTTAATAGTGGCTACAGAGACTTGGGTGCAGACATATTCTCTTACAATTTTCCTGGTGGAAATGGAAAATTTATTTTTAACCGGAGTGAACCCACCAAACCATTTGTTATTCCTTACAGTCCGATTAAAATTACTTATCCTGCGGTGCATACCACTCCTCAACAACTGAATTTCGACATCTGGGATGCATCGGGCAACCATTATGAATTTGGTAAGTCATATGCCGAATATACCCATACCGGATCTACAGGCGGCTCGCAAAGCGATAATACCAGCGCATGGATGCTGGAAAAAATGGTATCACCTTCTTTAGACGACATTATTACCTTTTCTTATGTATCTCAGGCAGATCAGTCGCCGCCCGAACGACAAGATACCTGGGTTGTAGAGGATAAAGTAACCAATCATGATGAAACGCCATATTATTCTGAAACTGAGGGTAATTTCAGTAGTGAATATACTTCCAGTTTTACCACATCTTATAATAACACTGAGATTAAATTCAGAAATGGAAAAGTAGTATTTGAATTAGCTACATCAGCCCGCCAGGATTTTGATCAGACTAACAGTAAAGCGCTTCAGGCGATCAAGGTTTATAGCAGCACAACAGATGGGGATGTGCTTATCCGCACCATTACTTTTTCATATAGCTATTTTGGGACAGGGACCAGTAAACGTTTGAGGCTGGATGCTATACAGATTAAAGATAGAGACAATGCGGATGTGCAGACATATAATTTTTCCTATAATAATACAATAACCCTGCCCGCAAGAGATGCTTATGCCACTGGCCTGGATTACTGGGGATATTATAATGGAAGAAGCAATAATACGTTGGTGCCTCAAACGCTGGTTGAGGGATATATGTTGGCCACTACTGTAACCGATATAACGATCGGCAGCACCAATCCAGTAGGGCGTGAACCGGATGAGCAGTATATGCAGGCAGGTATACTAAAGTCTATCCGTTATCCAACCGGCGGTCGTACCGATTTTGAATTTGAAACCAATAAATATAAAGATGCCAATAACAATATCAAGCTGGCAGGTGGTCTTCGGGTAAAACGGGTAACCAGCTATCCTTGTAATGGGAAAGTGCCACAGGTTAAGACCTATAAATATGGGCTGAATGAATCAGGATACGGCAGAGCTAACTTCTGGCTTACTGACTATTATTTTTATGACATACAACAGATTGAAAAATGGGTTGAACCGCAATATCCAATGGTTGGTGTTGCACATAAAGGTGCTTCCAAAAGGAGACGAACGTATTATAGTAATCCATCCCTTGGTGTACAGCCAGATGATGGGACACCTGTAGCTTATGAATGGGTAACTGAATATGAAGGCTATGGCGGAGGCGCTAATGGTAAAACCATTTATCATTTCAGGGATGCGGCTGATGAAGCCATTGACCTTGGAGGTAATATTGGAAGCTCCTCTAAAGCTACTATTATTACAAAGTCTTTTAACAGGGGTCAGCCATTATCAAAAGTGCAATACAGAAAAAATTCAGCAGGCTCATATCTGCCTGTTCAGGAAGAGCAATTTACTTATAATGTATCTGGCTTTGCGCAAGCCCCAATGTTTGGAGGATTGCAGTTGAGAAATCAAAGAGTTTTAGAGGGAGTTACTAATTATACTCCAAGCTATTCAAATGATGATTTCTATTACAACAACTATTATTATAAGTCCGATGATAATTATCTTACTTCCAAAACAGTGAAGACCTACGATCCCGATGACAATACCAAGATAGCGCAAACGGTTACCAATTATACCTACGATAACTTCACACACCAGCAGCCTACGCAAATAGCTACTATTAGCAGTCGCAGCAAAATGCAGCAGCTCAATATGCGCTACCCGGCAGATGTATCAGCGACAACCCTGCAGAATGCCAATATGCAAAATGCTGTGATAGAACAATGGTTGTTACAATATGATTACACCGATCCGCCGGTAATTGGACCCGATCCCATTGTTACGAAGGGCCAGGTCACATTGTACAAACAATTAGGCAATGGCTTAATTGTTCCCGACAAACAGAAGATACTGGAGATCAATGCCGGTATTACGGATTATGCCCAAGCCAGCGATAGCCGTTATACCGATGCCATTCAGTTTGATCTTTATGATGATAAAGGCAATGTCACCCAGGCTCATAAGCCCAACGATGCCAGCCAGGCATTCGTGTGGGGCTATAACAGCAGCATGCTCATTGCAGAAGTAAAAAATGCCGCTGCAGCCGATGTTGCTTATACCTCCTTTGAAGCCGACAGCAAAGGTAACTGGACATTCAGCGGAACACCTGCTGTCAACAGCAATGCCATTACCGGTAAAAAAACCTATAGCCTTTCCGGCAGGTCTGTCAGCAAATCGGGGCTTAGCAGTGGCACGGCTTATACAGTTGGCTACTGGAGCCGCAATGGCAGCTATACCGTTACCGGCAGCGGTACCGTTAAAACCGGCAGGAGCTACAATGGCTGGACCTATTATGAGCACCCGGTTACCGGCACCACCAGCATTACGGTCAGTGGCAGCGGTACCATCGATGAGCTCAGGTTGTATCCTGCCGCTGGCTTCATGACCACGTACACATACGAGCCCCTCGTAGGCGTTACCAGCCAGTCGGATGTCAACAACAGGATCAGCTATTACGAGTACGATCGGTTCAACCGCCTGGCCGCCGCCAGGGATATGGATAATAATATCCTTAAAAAATACGAGTACAGCTATACCGGCCTTACGGGCACCTGCGATAGCGGGATCGACTTTGCGGAGAACAGCGACAACCCCGACTGCCGCAGCAGCAATTGCAGTGGTGTGGATAAAAAATGTGTCAATGGTGTTTGCGAAACTGGTGTCATGATTACACTCAGTTGTGTAAGGATCGATTCTACTACCTGGCAAAAAACCTACTACTATAAATGGAGCGATAACAGTGTAAGTTCCAACTATACCGTTAACCAGTCATCCAGCTGCCTGGATACGCCACTCGAACCTTAAAATTAAATCTATGCAAATTCTTCATTTAATAATATCCCTTTTCTTGTCTGCCGGTAATACCGAACCGATTTATAATTATAATATTCTTTCTGTATCTGCCGATACTATCCGACTTGATGATTACCGGGGCAAAAAAATATTGCTAGTAAATATTGCCACCGGCAGCAGCCGGGTTGGCCAGTTGCAACAGCTGCAGCAGCTGCAGCAGCAATATGCTTCACAGGTCCGGGTTATCGCTTTTCCCAGCAACAGCTTCGGCAATGAGCCCCTGGCCGATAGCGCCATAGCGGCTTTCTGTTCATCGCAATACAGTGTTACATTTCCTGTTGCGGTAAAAGCCGCAGTCACCGGTAATGACAAGCAGGCATTGTACCAATGGCTTGGTAATGCCGGTCTCAACGGTGCCTATGCCCTTGAGCCACGGGAGGATTTTAAGAAATACCTCATCAGTTCCACCGGCGAAATTGTGGGCTCCTTTGCCGGGGAGGTATCGCCCCTGAGCGATTTAATAGTTAACGCCATTACAAATCCTAATAATTGATCATAGCAATGCTGCAACAATATTTATCCAAAAAAATAAAATCAGCTGCTGCATTAATATTTGTATGCAGCACGCAGGCAATGGCGCAGATACCTTCGGCCTATCCTGCCACCCCTGTTACCAACTATGTACGTAGCTGGGATGCAATAAAACCTGTTACCGATGCCGCTACGCTCACGGCTACCGGCCTCCAGGATGTACGCATGAGCACCCAATATATGGATGGGCTCGGCCGCCCCGTAGAAGCTGTTATAAAGCAGGGCTCCATGGCCACCGGCAGCAGCGCTACCGATATGGTCAGCAGCAATGTGTACGATGCCTTTGGCAGGGAAGCGGTTAAATACCTTCCCTATGCTGAAGCAAGCAGTAACGATGGCTCCTTTAAGCTCAATCCCTTCAATCCCCAGATAGGTTTCTACAATACACAGCTCAATGGCCAGGCCGGTGAAACCACGGCCAATAATACCACGCCCAACTGGGCTTACGGGCAAACCAATTTTGAAGCGTCACCTCTTCATCGTCCGCAGGAAGGCTTTGCCCCCGGCATTAGTTGGGTGGGCAGTGCCAGCCAAACCAATGAATCCGATCGCCGGTCGGTGAAAACAAAATACAGGGTCAATACCGCCGATGATGTTGTAAGGATATGGAATGTAACGGTTGGTAGCATCGGCGGCCTTAGCAGCTATGCTACTTCCGCCACGTATCCCGCCGGACAGTTAATAAAAAGTATAACGGTAGATGAGCATAATAAACAGGTAATCGAGTTCAAGGACAGGGAAGGAAAAGTTATCCTGAAAAAAGTGCAGGTATCCGGCAGCGGCGATAACGGAGCCGGTGTAGGCCATACTACCGACTGGCTCTGCACCTATTATATTTATGATGATCTCGATAACCTGCGCTGCGTTGTGCAGCCCGAAGGCGTAAGATCGCTCAATGGTGGCAACTGGTCATTCAACAGTACTGTGCTGGCCGAGCAATGCTTCCGTTACGAGTATGACAGCCGTAACCGGATGATCCTGAAAAAAGTGCCCGGCGCTGCCGAAGTGTACATGGTGTACGATAATCGTGACAGGCTGGTGATGATGCAGGATGGCAACATGGGAAGCGGTACTGTAAAATGGCTTGTTACCAAATACGATGCCCTCAACCGCCCTGTTGAAACCGGGCTCTGGCAAAACAACACTGCTTTTACCACCCATCTCAGCAGCGCAGCCGTTAGTGGCAGTTATCCTTCCACCACGGGCACCTACGATATCATGACGCTTACCCACTATGATGATTACAGCAGCCTGCCTGCAGGACTAAGCAGCTATCTTACCACCTGGAGCAGCTATTTTTCTACGGCCACCACCAGCTGGCCATACCCGGAAACGCTCAGTGCCAGCAATGCTACCAGGGGGTTAGTTACCTGGACCAGCACCCGCATTATCGGCAGTAGTACCTTTTTACACAGTGTAAGCTATTACGATGAAAAAGGCCGGGTCATACAGGTGCAGGCTACCAACAGCACCGGCGGGCTCGATGTGGTTACCACCCAATACACCTGGGTGGGACTTCCATTGATTATTGTGCAGAAGCAGCAGAACGCTAACGGTACCGGGCAAACGGCGGTAGTGATTACACAAAATACTTATGATAATCTTGGCCGGCTCATCAAGGTGGAGAAAAAGCTGAGCCATACGCTCGTCAACAGCAATGCCATGAGCAGTTTCAATACCATTGTCGAAATGGAATACGATAGGCTCGGCCAGCTCAGTAAAAAGAAGCTGGCGCCCGGCTACAATAGTGGCGAAGGATTGGAGAACCTGCTCTACGATTACAATGTGCGGGGCTGGATGCTCGGCATGAACCGCTGGTTCACCAAAGATGAGCTGCCCCTCCTCGGCACGCCCGGCGGCTATTTTGGCTTCGATCTCGGTTACGATAAAACCGCCAACGGCCTCATCAACAGCCAGGCCTATGCCACCGCCCAGTACAATGGCAATATTGCCGGTACCGTGTGGAAAAGCAAAGGCGATGGTGAAAAGCGCCGCTATGATTTTACCTACGACAATGCCAACCGTTTGCTCAAAGCCGACTTTAAGCAGTACACTGGCGGTAGCTTCAACCAGACTGCCGGGGTAAACTTCGATGTAAAAATGGGCAGTTATGATATTTATGGCAATTTCAATAACGATGCCTATGATGCCAATGGCAATATTAAAAAAATGCAGCAATGGGGTTTAAAGATCAACAGCAGCACCCAGGTCGATAACCTCAATTATCAATATACCAGCGGCAGCAATAAGCTGTTAAGCGTAACCGAGCAAACCCTCGGCACCACCGATAACAAGCTCGGTGACTTTACCGATAAAAATAGCAGCAATGATGATTACAGCTATGATGTAAATGGTAATCTTACCCTCGATAAAAATAAAAGCATCAGTAGCATCACTTACAATCACCTCAACCTGCCTGCAGTGATAACCGTAACGGGTAAAGGCACCATTACCTATACCTACGATGCGGCCGGTAATAAGTTGAAAAAAGAAGTAGCTGAAACCGGCGAATCTACTAAAACTACGCTCTATCTATTTGGGGCAGTGTATGAAAATGATGTGTTGCAGTTTTTAGCACACGAAGAAGGCAAGATACGTTTTAAGCCTTCAGTGGGTAGTACCGCAGCCTCTTTACAGTATGACTATTTTATAAAAGATCACCTGGGGAATGTGCGCATGGTGCTCACGCAGGAAATACAGAGCGACCAGTATCCTGCCGCTACCATGGAAACAGCCACCATTGCTGCTGAGCAAACCTATTATGCCAACCTTACCGCTACCCAAACTGCCAAGCCCGGCGCCTGGTTCAGTGATCCGCTGTATACGACCAATGTCATGGTAGCCAAAGTAAAAAATGCTTCCGGCTCACAGAAGCTTGGCCCAAATATGTTGCTCAAAGTAATGGCCGGTGATAGCTACAGCATCCGGGTAGCCAGCGGCTGGAACAGCGCTTCCACACCCAATAACAGCAGCACCAATGTGCTCGCTGACCTGCTCTCTACCCTCAGCACATCTGTAGCTGGCGCCAGTGGCGGAAAAGCTACCGCTGCAGAATTGCAGAATGCCGGAAGTGGTTTAAATACGGCCTTAACCAGCTTCCTCGGTACTCAAACCAATTCTACGACCAAGCCCAAAGCTTATATCAGCTGGGTATTACTCGATGAACAGTTTAGGATAGCCAAGGATGCCAGCGGTAATATCATTGGCAGCGGTTATAGCGGCTCCGAAATGGTGGGTGCCAGTGGTGTCACTACTATCCATGTTCAAGCGAATTTAACAGTGGCCAAAAGCGGGTATTTGTATATTTATACCAGCAATGAGTCGCAGAATATAGATGTATATTTTGATAACCTGCAGGTGACGCATAACAGGAGTCCGATTTTGGAGGAAACGCATTATTATGCTTTTGGCTTGACCATGGCGGGAATATCTTCGAAAGCTGCTAATAACTTAACTAATAAATATGCGTATAACGGAAAAGAGGAACAAAGACAGGAATTTACAGATGGTAGTGGATTGGATTGGTATGACTATGGGGCAAGAATGTATGATGCTCAAATATCCCGTTGGACTGCTATCGATCCATTAAGTGAACAAATGAGAAGGTGGAGCTCTTATAACTATTGTTACAATAATCCAATTCGTTATATAGACCCAGATGGAATGTCCCCTACTTATGATTGGAAGAGAGGGAAATATATGGATAACGATAAGGAAGTATCATGGGATGATGTCCAAAAATACTATAGATTTGGTGAATATGCTGATGATAGTGAAGAAAATGATCAGAATCAACAACAGACAAAGAAATATACTGTAGAAGAATTTATCAAAATTTGGGAATCGGGGCATAGTGCCAAAATGACCAATAAACAAAAAAGTACTTTAGCTAGAGGATGTATAGGAATTACGGCTTTGGAACTTGATTTTAATCTTGAAACAAGAGGTAGGCCCCCGCTAAATAGAGCTTATTCATCTTTTGATCAAGCAAAAAAAGCAGCAGCCGACCTAGAAAGGGATATTAAAAAAAATCCAGTAAAATACCCGCCGAGTGCTAGAGTTATTATTTTTTCAACAAGATTCTGGTCAAATGATTCTGATGCATTTCTGCCTGATAAAAATGGCCGAGTTGATATGAGCAATTATAATTATTATCCTCGTCCTTGTGATGCTAGTGGCTGTTATACAAATTTTGATTATGGGTTATATGAAGAAAAAACAAATAGATGGTGGCACGCCAACCATGCGGAACCCGGTATGATTATTTATGAAAGTACTTTGAATTATTATTCTCGACCTTTGCTTGATTTCAATCGACAAATATTTGCAATAGCAATTACTTCACTTAATAAAAATTAACAAATATGACAATCTTAAAAATATTATTATTTTTTATGACATTTTCAAGTTGTAGTACTACTAAAAATCAGAAAATTGTTATTATTGGACAAGCCGAAAATGCAAAAGCTGGGGCTGTAGTAAAATCAGAAAAGGATAAAAAAATTTATTATCTGGAGGCTATTGATTATTGGGATGAAGCAATAGTGGGTAAAACCGTTAAGGTGTCAGGAACGCTTATAGTAGAAACCAAAATGCAACAGAATGCAGATGAAGAGATCAAACAAGAAATTGTAGGGGAGAAAAGAATTATTCAGAAACCAAAATGGGTGTTAATTAAGTAATATTTACTCTTATATTTATTGGCATCCTCGTCTGGCTCATATTTTGAAGGCATGGGGTTACTGTTTGTATTCAATGAGAATAATCTAAATTCATGTATTTAAAACCCTGATGCAATCAGGGCAACATTAATTGTCACAAGTGACCGGCTTAAGCCGGTCACTTGTGCTTGAGAAGGGGTTTGGAAATAATACACCAAATTCAAAATTTCCCACAACCTCAATACAATGATGAAATATATCACAAAAGGTTACTGCATTATTTTACCAATCTTATTGATAGTATTTTTTGCTGCTTGTAATAATACTACAAACGTTCACAATAAGCAGGGTATCCCCGAAAATTCAAAAACCGTACAAGTACATTTAGTAGATAGTTTAGGGATGATTGGATTATCTGTACCGATTAGTTATGATACTAGTTTTTCATGGATACATTATTCTGACTGCGGCAAGCCTTGCGATGAACAGAAATATCGTTTTCAGCCAAAAACATTATCCATAGTAAAAGAAACAGGTTGGTACTCAAAAGAAAGTTTAACAGACCCTATTAACAGACTTACCATCAGCCATAGTAGTTTTATTCGTTTGCAAGGTGGTACAATGAGGACAGATAGCATAAGGCATAAACATCTTATGGAGCAATTAACATCAGACCCGGTAAACCCACCAATAATTTTTGATACAATGCAAGAAATAAATGACAGGTATTATTCAATAATTGTGATGGAAAAATCTGATACGTTGTTCTCAAAAAAAATATTGGCATCAACAACGATTAAAAACAATGTAGTGAAGTTCCAGTATGAGTTATTGACAAAAAAGAATGATTCAATTACAGATAGCTTTATTAAAAACTCAATCAAACTTATTAAGACAATCCGTATCAGCAAAGGAATATAAACCACCTATCTTGGCGTCAGTGTTCCGCAGGATCACTGGTGTTTATTAAACCTGCCCGGATTGCATCCAGGATGTGGGACTACAGATGTTCAATGTGTAGTAATTCAGGTTCATTAGTATAATAATCGATTGCACTGCTATATTTATAATGCCATGGTTCCCATGCCAATCCTGAGCGTACCGGATTTTCGTGCATGTATTAACCTTTGTTCACATCTGAGCCTGTCGCTCAATTCAATCGGATGATAATCCAGTAAAGACATGGTACTGTTTATATTCTGTGGAAATAATCTAAATTCATATATTTAAAACCCTGAAACAATCAGGACAACATTAATTGTCACAAGTGACCAGCTTAAGCCGAACACTTGCGCTAGAGAAGTGTATCTGATATAAATAAATTAAGATCATCTAAATGATTCTATGAAGCCACGAATTATTAAAGGAATTATAATAGCAGGCGCCTTAAACGTAATAATGCTTGCCTATTCTTTATTCCTTCTGAGTGATATAAAAGTTGGTATTTTTAATATTGGCTGTCCCTATCGATTTTATCAGCAATTTGAAATAAGTGGATCAGAAACACCCAATCATGGCTGGAGTATTGGTAAACTCTTAATTGATGAACTCTTTATTATTTTTATTGCGGGACTAATGATTTTTTTAAAAGGAAATAAGCACTATATCGGAAAACGGAAAGCAGTACGTTCTACCATTCTCTTATCATTCTTTCTCCTTTTCTTCAACGCTTCTTTTAGCCAACACACCACAAAGCCATGTTCTGCAAAAACTTACGCCGGCGTCATTTTCGACTCCTCTTACATGGTTTTTAAATCAATCGATGAGCAAATCCGACGCATTCAGCTATCCTGTGCCGATATCACCCTTGCAGAAAATATTTTAAAGAATAAATTGAAGGCGCTCAATGTAAAAAGAGTGAACCAAGGTGAGGGTTGTCCTGATATTGTCAGGCATTTATCAAAATACTACAGGCAATATGTTGGATTTGAAAATAACCAGGGTCAGAAAGTTATCTGGATCAATTTATTTCTCGATAAAGAACTGATAAAACAGGCACAATTGGATTTAATCAGCGTAAACGACGGCTGCAGCAATTACTGGAATATAGAAGTAAATATCAGCACCCAAACCTTAACCAATCTCTACATTAACGGCAACGGCTGAACTTTTCCCAATTCTTGAATAATTCATACTTCCTTCATACCTCCACCATACCTCCTTCATCATGCTCCAATCGGTTATAAAAGCAGTTGAAAATTATTCGGCAGACAATTGCCGCAGCCCGCTCAGTTCCATAAAGTTATTGCGGCAATAAAATCAGTTCTTTTCAAACACTTGTCTTTGCGTCTTCCCGTCTCTGCGGTTCTTCTTCCTCACCACCCACAAAATAATCTCTTCCCCTTCTCTAAAAAATTCTTTCTTTTGTTCCTCTAAAAAGTATACAATGAGAAACAATCACGACATCGATTACAAAATTTACGGCGAAGAGCTACAGTTCGTAGAAATTGAGCTCGATCCCAATGAAACGGCCGTAGCCGAAAGCGGCGCCTTTATGATGATGGACAATGGCATCGAAATGCAAACCATCTTCGGCGATGGCAGCCAGCAGCAGTCAGGCGGCATACTCGGCAAGCTCCTCAGCGCCGGCAAGCGCATCCTTACCGGCGAAAGCCTATTCATGACAGCCTTCACTAATGCCGGCCAGGGTAAAAAGAAAGTCAGCTTTGCGGCGCCCTACACCGGTAAGATCATTGTGCTTGATCTCCAGCAGCTCGGCGGTAAGATCATTGCTCAGAAAGATGCTTTTCTCTGTGCTGCAAAAGGCGTAAGCATCGGCATCGAATTCCAGCGCAGGCTAGGCACCGGCATCTTCGGCGGTGAAGGTTTTATTATGCAGAAGATTGAAGGCGACGGCTATGCCTTTGCCCATGCAGGCGGCTACGTCGTGGAAAAAGAATTGCAGCCCGGCGAAATATTAAAAGTGGATACCGGCTGTGTAGTCGCTTATACCGCCGGTGTCGATTTCGATATTGAATTCGTAAAAGGCATCCGCAACTTTATGTTCGGCGGCGAAGGGCTCTTCTTTGCAAAACTGCAGGGCCCCGGCAAAGTATGGCTGCAGTCGCTGCCCATCAGCAGGCTCGCAGGACGCATTATGCAGTACGGCAGCATCGGCGGCCGGAAAGAAGAAGGCAGCATTCTCGGCGGACTCGGCAACCTGCTCGATGGAAGAGAGTAATTCACTCCATACCTCCCAAAGAAAAAGGTTTGCAGCACTGCAAACCTTTTTCTTTATAGCGTAAAAAATAATGGTTAGTTCCGGCTGCTGCTCAGCTTGCTCAGCAGGCGCAGGATTTCCAGGTATAGCCATACAATTGTAACCAGCAGGCCGAAAGCGCCGTACCATTCCATGTATTTCGGGGCGCCCATTGCAGCCCCGTTCTCTATCATATCAAAATCCAGTATCAGGTTCAGTGCCGCCAGCGCTACCACGAAAAGCGAGAAGCCGATGCCGATGGCGCTGCCTTCGTGCAGGAAGGTCATACCCGTAAAGCCGAACGCACGCATGGCCAGCACAATCAGGTAAAAAATAGCGACCCCTGCAGTAGCCGTCATCACCACCGCCTTGAACTTTTGCGTAGCCTGTATGATTCTGAAGCTGTACAGCAGGTACATCGCAATGCATACACCCAGTGTTAACCCTACCGCATTTAAAATGATATTCGGAGCAACATTCGCAAATGCAAAATTGTACGAAGCGGATATAGCTCCTACAAATAAGCCTTCCAGCAAAGCGTATACCGGGGCAAGATAAGGTGACCACATCGGCTTAAATGCCAGTATCAGCGCAATCACCAATCCGCCGATCGCCCCTGTCCACATCAGCGGCGCTACATTATCGCCATGTGCAAATGATTTCCATGCATAAAATGCAGTGCCTAATACCATTAGGAACAGGAAGCCGAATTTTTGCAGCGTTCCGTTCACCGTCATGGTATTGCTCCGGTCAATCGTCAGCAGGTCCTCAACAACTGTGCTCCTGAATTTTTTGTCCGATAAAGTGGGATTACCCGATTTGAATATAGACATAGTCTCAAAGTTTTATTATCAAATAAATATAGGTCATTTCTTTTTATGGCCGCTGTCCTGCACCGGTTTTTTCTCGATGCCAGGGTAGCTGTTGATGAATGCAAAATCATATTCTCCCTTCTGCTTCAGCAGGCTTACAAATTTGCGCAGCGAAGAAGAGTCTTTCCCGTTGCTGTACACCTGGTCATGCGCCAGCAGCACCAGGTGGTCCTCTGTACGGGTGCGTTTGTGCGTAAACATGCTGTCTATCTGGTTCGCCAGCTGTTCGGAGCTTTGTATCGCCTGCAGCTGGTTGTTGAAATGCCATTCAAGATCCCAGCCCATTACCGTGTACCCTTTTTTCTCCAGGCTGTCTGCCGCTGCTACGCTCTGTGGGTTATCGCTGTGACGGATCGTATTCACCCGCCAGATATTCCTGCCCGGCGTACGCACAATATTCGAGCTGAAGCTCAGGCTGTCTGCACAGCGCCTGAAATCACCCACCACGTTATCCGGTGTAGAATAGAATTTTGAGAATTTATTATGCGCATGGGTAAAGCTGTGGTTGGCCAGCTCAATATAAGCGCTGTTGCGAACACTGTCGTAAATATCCGCCTGCAATCTGCTGCCGTACACATGCTCGCCTATCACAAATAATGTGGCCGGTACCTGCTCATCGTTAATGATGTCCAGCACATTCTTGGTGCCCTTGTTCGGGCCGTCATCAAAAGTCAGGTAAATCGTTTTCTTTTTTTTCTTCACCCCCGATCCATCCTTTTTTTCAGGTTCCGGCGCAGCGGCTGTAATGATCGTGCTGCTGTCTTTTTTCACAGCCAGCCTTAACCGGGCATTTACCGCCTGGCGATGTTCTTTGTAAAAATAACCAATGGTGAAAACGAGGGTAAGAAGGGTAATTTTGGTAAAAGGGGAGCGTTTGAATGTTGCTCCTGCATCGGGGTCCATAAACTGAGTTGATTTAGAATATGAAGATAATGGAACGCCGGTATTGCTTCAAAATTTTTGCCTGTTAAAGAATTATCAAATATCAGGTAGTCGACCCAGGTCAGGCTCGACCACCCTCACCAAAATTCCGCTCCCGAAAATCGGCCATCCCTCTTATCTTTGCGGCATGGAACAGTTGCTGCAACAGATAGATCAATACAAGACCGAGATAAAAGAAGCTATTGCCAATACCAAAGAGGAGGTAGAGTCATTCCGTATCAAATACCTGGGCACCAAAGGCCTGGTAAAGACCATTATGGGCGAAATGAAAAATGTGGCAGCAGACAATAAAAAGCAGGCAGGCCAGTTGCTCAACGATTTTAAGATTTTTGTAGAAGAAAAGTTCACGCAGCTCAAAGATGCTTCCGAGAACGGCGCAGCAGTTTCCGGCGCAGCCGAAATAGACCTCAGCCTGCCCGGTACGGCCGCAAAAACGGGTACCAGGCATCCCATCAGCATTATCCAGA
The DNA here is from genome assembly GCA_047602605.1 of Ferruginibacter sp. GTDB lineage: Bacteria > Bacteroidota > Bacteroidia > Chitinophagales > Chitinophagaceae > Ferruginibacter. The sequence goes on along the minus strand of JASGGW010000005.1, from coordinate 1,250,793 downwards.
ACAAGATCGTTTCCATCTTCAACCGCCTCGGTTTCTCTGTAGCCGAAGGTCCCGAAATTGAAGACGACTGGCATAATTTCACAGCGCTCAATATGCCCGAAAATCATACGGCAAGGGATATGCAGGATACCTTTTATATCCTCAAAAATCCTGACTGGGTGCTGCGTACCCATACCAGCAGCGTGCAGATACGGGAGATGGAAAAAGGCAAGCTGCCCCTGCGGATCATTTGCCCCGGCCGTGTATTCCGCAATGAAACCATCAGCGCCCGGGCGCATTGCTTCTTCAACCAGGTAGAAGGGTTGTACATTGCAGAAAATGTTTCCTTTGCCGATCTCAAGCAAACCCTTTATTTCTTTGTGCAGGAAATGTTTGGCGCCGACGTAAAAGTGCGCTTTCGTCCTTCTTACTTCCCGTTCACCGAGCCCAGCGCCGAAATGGATATCAGCTGCCTGATCTGCGGTGGCAAAGGCTGCAATGTTTGTAAAAAAACAGGCTGGGTGGAAATACTCGGTTGTGGCATGGTGCATCCCAAAGTGCTGGAGAACTGTGGCATCGATTCATCCCGTTATACGGGTTTTGCATTCGGTATGGGCATTGAAAGAATTACCATGCTCAGCTACCAGGTAAAAGATCTCCGTCTCTTCAGTGAAAATGATGTGAGGTTCCTCGATCAGTTCGTATCGGTTACCTAGGCATTCCGGGTAACGGATTTTTAGGCAGTCACCTGTAGCATACTGCATGCTTGGCACTATAATTGAAATTGTTACGAAAACCTTTACCAACACAATTATGAAAAAACTCTTCTACATCTTCGCAATTTTTTCGGTGGTTGTTACTGCAGTATCCTGCAGCGGTTCCAAGGAAGCCCGCACCAACCGTAGCAAAGTAAACGGCAAATGGCAGTTGCAAACGGTCGTATCCGAAGGCATTGTGCTTGCCAGCCAGACAAAGGCAGAACTGCTCAATGAAGCAGATCTGAAATGTTTTGTAGGCAGCTCCTGGAGCTTTAACAGCCTCAACAGTCTTGGTACCTACAGTATTAACCAGAATGGTGGTGAATGCGCTGCCGTAACCCGCAATATCCGCTGGTCAATTTATGAAGCCAATGGGCAGCCCAATATCCTGCAGTTTAAAAAAGTAGACAACAAGTACAAGGATATTGAAGAGGGCAATGTAGGCTATCGCTTCACTATCCTGCAGCTCGATAATACCAGTATGAAATTGCGCAGCGATGTAACCTTTGAAGGCAAGCCTGCGTCTTTCATCTACAATTTTGTAAAAAACTAATTACTTATTCAGATAAAACGATACTATGAAAAAGATATTTTCAGCAACCATGTTCTCCTCGGCGGCCTTAGCGCTCATGCTCAGCAGCTGCGATGCCACTAGGAGAATGAGCAATAGGGATAAAGGGGTGGCTGTAGGTGCCGCAGGTGGTGCAGTGATAGGTGGTGTGATCGGTAACAATGTCGGCAAAAAAGGCAACACAGCTTTAGGCGCTATATTGGGTGCCGTGGTGGGCGGTGTTGCGGGAGGAATTATCGGTAATAAAATGGATCGCCAGGCCGAAAAGATCAAGACCGAAGTGCCCGGCGCTAAAGTGGAACGTGTGGGCGAAGGCATCAGGGTTACCTTCGATGAAACCAATCCTGATGGCTCAAAAGTAGGCGTATACTTTGCCACCAATAAATATGATATTACGCCCAATGCAAAGCTGGCGCTCGACAAGCTCATCAAAATATTCAATGAATATCCCGATACCGATCTGCTGATTGAAGGGCATACCGATGATGTAGGTACCGATGAATATAACCTTGGCCTATCGCAACGCAGGGCTGAAGCTGTTTCCGGGTATTTAAAAAATACAGGCATCGATGCCGCCAGGCTCATTACCAAATGGTATGGCGAAGCGCAACCCATTGCCGACAATGCTACTGCCGAAGGCAAGGCTTTGAACAGGAGGGTGGAATTTGTCATCACTGCCAATGCCAAAATGAAAGAGCAGGCCCAGCAGGAAGCGGGTACCGGCAATTAAAATAATTCATAAACCACAGGCGCTGCTGTGTTATGCAGTGATTTTGAAAGGAAGAAACTAATTTCCCTGATAAATCGCTCAATTAACACAGCAGTTTTTATTTTTGCGCATGATCCAATCTGTTTCTGTTGTAGGGGCCGGCACCATGGGCAATGGCATTGCACTCGCTGCCGCCATCAAAAACTTTCCTGTTATTCTTTGTGATATCAACGCTGCTGTGCTGGAAGCTGCGCAAAAAACAATTGACCAAAACCTGCAGACGCTCGTCAATAAACAAAAGATTACCCCTGCGGAAAAAGAAACGACACAGGGCAATATCAGTTTTACTACGGTCATAACCGGTTGCAAAACCGACCTGGTCATTGAAGCTGTGGTAGAACGTATGGATGTCAAGCTCGCTATTTTTCAGCAGCTCGCAGCGGTGAATGATGCCGCTTCCATTCTTGCCAGCAATACATCTTCTTTATCCATCAATGCATTGCAGAAAGAAATTCTGCAGCCGGAACGGGTAGCAGGGTTGCATTTTTTCAATCCTGCACATATCATGAAGCTGGTGGAAGTGGTGCAGGGGGAACATACCTCTGCTGACACCGCTCAGCAGCTAATGGAATTTTGTAAGGCTATTCAGAAAGTGCCCGTGCTTTGCAAAGATGCGCCCGGCTTTATTGTGAACCGTGTGGCCCGGCACTATTACCTGGAAGCCATGCATCTTGCTGCGCACAATAATATTCCTGTAGCGCAGATCGATGCTGCCATGGAAGCCGCAGGGTTTAAAATGGGACCTTTCCGGCTCATGGATATGATCGGTATGGATATCAACCTCGCCGTTTCCCGCTCATTATATGAAGCATTTGATGAAGCGCCCAGGTTTAAGCCCTCCCCGTTGCAGGTTGAAAAAGTGGAAAAAGGAGAGCTCGGCCGCAAAACAGGCAAAGGGTTTTATGAATACAATTCTTAACAGCAGCAACAACACACTCCGATGATATTAGTAACAGGCGGTTCAGGATTATTAGGCAGGGCTTTAATTGAAATATTATTGAAGCAGGGCAGGCCTGTGAAAGCCATTTACAATAAAACAACGCTAGATGGTTTTGAGAATACGCCCCTGCAACAGGAGCAGTGCGATATACTCGATGTGGTGCAGCTCGAAGAAGTGATGCAGGGAGTGGAGCAGGTGTACCATTGTGCCGGCCTTGTAAGCTTTTATAAAAAAGATGCGCAACGGCTCTATAAGATCAATGTGGAAGGAACGGCAAATGTAGTGGATGCCGCTCTCAGCACAGGCGTAAAAAAGCTGCTCCATGTAAGTTCGGTAGCCGCCCTGGGACGCATTCGTGAAGATGAACCCATACATGAAAAAATGGTATGGACACCCGAAACCAGCAACAGCCGTTACGGTCAAAGTAAATACCTCGGTGAAATGGAAGTGTGGAGAGGCATTGCTGAAGGCCTAGAAGCTGTAGTGGTCAACCCCGTGATCATTTTAGGTCCCGGTGACTGGAATACAGGTTCCACTGCCATCTTCAAATCGGCATACAATGAATTTCCCTGGTATACCACCGGCACTACAGGATTTGTAGATGTAAGAGATGTGGCCAATGCAATGATAGCGCTGATGGGGTCGCCTGTCAATGCGGAAAAATTTATCATCAGCGGGCACAATGAAACCTACCAGGATGTATTCAATACCATTGCAGATACTTTCGGTAAAAAAAGGCCGTACAAAAAAGTAACGCCCTTCCTGGCAAAGCTGGTGCCTGTCATTGAAAAGATCAAAAGCAGCTTCACTCATAAACCTCCGCTGGTTACAAAAGAAACGGCCCGCACAGCGATGGCGCATGTAAGCTTCGATAACAGTAAATTATTAAAATTCCTGCCCTCGTTTCAATATACGCCGCTGCAGCAAACCATTCAATATTGTTGTGCCGCATTGCAACAAAAACTTAACAATGATTGATGTATTTTCGGGACCGATTTAAAAAACAACCATCCTTATCGAATGAAAAAACTTCTCATAGTTATTCTGATCGCTTTTTCAGGCATTCCTGTTTTTTCCCAATCCTATTTTATTGTCAGCGGTAAAGTCACCAGCGCCGTAACCGGTCTTCCCATGCAGGGCGCTTCTGTATTTGCGCAGAATACCACCCTGGGTACGGCAACAGATGCGGAAGGTAATTTTAAGCTCTATCTTCCCGAAGGCGGTTACACTATTGCTGTAACCTATACCGGTTATAATACAGAAAGCAGGAGAGTAAGCAACAGCGATCCAGATGACAGGAATATCAGCTTCCGGCTCAGCGAAAAAGAAAAAGAAATGGCTGAAGTGGCTGTAGTGGCTACTTCTGAAGTAAAAGACGGCTGGACCAAATACGGCAAATTTTTCACCGATAAATTTATCGGGCAAACCAGCAACAGCACTGCCTGCAGCATCAAAAATCCCGAGACACTAAAATTTTATTTCTCTAAAAAAAGGAACAGGCTTAAAGTGATCTCTGCCGAACCATTGCAGATTGAGAACAACGATCTTGGCTATACCATCCGGTATGCGCTGGATTCTTTCACCTACGAATACAATACCGAAGCCAGTCTCTACACAGGCTCACCTTTGTTTGAAGAAATGAAACCTGCCGATTCTGTTCAGAAGCTGAGATGGGATATTGCACGTGAAAAAGCATACAATGGTTCCATGCTCCATTTTATGCGAAGCGTATACAGCAAATCATTAAAAGAAAATGGATTTGAAATACAGTTCCTCGTAACCATGAACGGTCATGATACTTCTTTCGCATTGAAAGATTATTACAGGGCGATAAATTATGAGAAGGATGATTCATCGCAGGTAGTGGAGATCAAGCCCAACCAGCTACGGGTGGGAGTGATATACTCCAAGGAAAAACCTTCCGAGCTTTACAGGACATTGTATCCCGACGAACCTGCAGGCTTCCAGTTTTCTGAGCTCGTATTCCCGGCGGGGGAACCCATCGGCATTGAGCAGAATGGCTATTACTTCGATCAGAATGATATTATAGTGAATGCTTACTGGTCATGGGAAAAAGTGGCGGACATGGTGCCTTATAATTATGGTATCAATGCAACTCCTGCACAACAGGAGCCCGAAGCACCCAGGCCTGCTACCACCACATCATCATCAGCCGAGATTCCCGGCTATAACTAAACAGCAACTATCTGGTAGTGTGTACCAGTTTGAAAGATGGTCAGCCTGAGTTTGTCGAACGTAGGCTATTGTTATGCTATCCCGGCTTCGGCAATACTTCGACAAGCTCAGTGTGACATACAACCCGGCAATTTTTTGCATAGTAAAATTTAAAAAGAGACACTACTGACTATTTCCCGGTATTTACTTTTTGCCAGATCTCCGGTATACGTTTTACCCATACCAGCTCCCTCTTCTTAATGCCTGCATCTTCGGCAGGACTGCCGAAATAGATCTTGCCGCCTTCCAGGCTGGAGGGCACGCCTGACTGTGCCAGCAGCACCGCATTTTCCCCGATCGTTAATGTTTTACTGATGCCTACCTGTCCCCAGGCGGTCACACCGTCTTTTATATCCACTACGCCGGCAATACCTACCTGTGCAGCCAGCAAGCAGTTCTTGCCCAGTACAGAATCGTGGCCGATATGGATCTGGTTATCCAGCTTGGTGCCCCTACCTATCACAGTATCATGGCTTACGCCCCTGTCGATGGTACAGCCGCATCCTATTTCCACAAAATCTTCCAGTACAACACGGCCGCAGCTCGGCATTTTTTTATACCATACTTCCCTGTCTTTTTTTGTGTTGTAATAAAATGCATCGCCACCGATCACACTACCCGATTGAATGATCACATTATCGCCGATCACACAATGATCCATAATGGTTACGTTGGGAAAGATGATACAGTTTTTCCCGATGCTTACATGATGACCGATAAAAGCAGAAGGATAAATGAAAGTGCCTTCCCCGATAACGGCTGTATCGCTCACCATTTTTTCTGCCGGTGTAAAAGGACGGAAGTGATTTACAATTTTACAATAAGCTTCAAAAGGATTGTCTGTTATCAGCAATGCCTTTCCTTCAGGTACATCTGTTTCCTTGTTGATGATGATAAAGCTTGCGTTGCTGTTGATGCACTTCTCATAATATTTCGGATGATCAACAAACACCAGGTCGCCCTGTTCTACTTTATGTATTTCATTGATGCCGGTGGCCTGGCCATCCACATTGCCTTTGAGTGTTGCGCCGATTAATTCTGCGATCCATTTAACAGAAACAGGAGAAGGAAACTGCATGAGATTGATTTTTTTCAAAGGTACTATCCTTTGCAGAAATGAATGGTATGGATGTTTTTTAACAAAAAGAGGCAACCGGCCGTAAATTTTTTTTCGCATTCCGGGAAGCCATTTGAACAATGAAATTACCTCATCAGTAATGTTGCTGATGCACAGATCAAAAATCAGTGCATGAATAATGCATAGCTGTAATATGCATGAACAGTGTGTTTCAGCCGATACAGTTTTTTATTCTTCGTTCCTCTCTAAATACTGCGCTTCAATTTTTGAATCATCACATGCATAAAAACGTTTTCCTTATCCACAAGCATAGAAAAAATGTGCATAAAATAATTGACAAAATTTTTTTGGATAGCAAAAATTATTTTTAATATTGTGTGAGGGAAATTTGTTCCCGTACTTACTAACCCATACATATATTAAAGCTCGGTTTCAAAAGCCGGGCTTTTTTAATAGGTATATGTCATTTTAAATACGGTTTCTAAATTTCTTTACAGCGTACACGCAGGCATCATAAAACAATTAACTTGCAATAAAACTTTTGGTATGTTAAAATCAATGACGGGTTTTGGAAGGGCAGAACAAACAGTGGGCGATAAAACTTTTCTCGTGGAAATAAAAGCGTTGAATGGTAAACAGTTTGAATTACAACTGAAGCTGCCTGCACTTTTAAAACCGTATGAATTTGAAATAAGAAATACCATACAGGAACATCTCAACAGGGGAACCATTGACTGTTATGTGAACCTGAAACAGAATGGCGCCAGCAAACCTGTTGTCATCAATACTGATCTCATCAAAGCATATTACCAGCAGATAGAAACCCTGGCCGGCGAATTGAATATTGATACCAATTCTGTTTTAAGTGCCCTGCTCCGGTTGCCCGAAGTAGTTACTCCTGCAAGTGATGTGATGAGCGAAAATGATTTCAATGAATTTCAGCAGGTATTATTATCATCTCTTAAACAACTGAACGAGCACAGAACAGAGGAAGGGGTTTCCCTGGAAAAAGATCTGCTGCTCCGCATCGAAAAAATAAAAGAGCAGGAAGAGAATATCCTCCAGCTGGAGCCGGCCCGTAAAGTAAAGATCAAGGATGAAATATACCAGCTGCTCAACGAGCATGTGGGCAAGGAAAATATTGATGAGAACCGGCTGGAACAGGAGCTGATCTATTACATGGAAAAAATAGATATCCACGAAGAGCAGATCCGCCTGCGGCAGCACTGCGAATATTTCAAAGAGATCATGAATGGTCCCGAAGAAGGCAAAGGTAAAAAGCTCTCTTTTCTATTGCAGGAAATAGGCCGTGAGATCAATACCACCGGCAGTAAAGCCTACGATGCAGGCATTCAGCAGTGCGTGGTAAAAATGAAAGACGAGCTGGAGAAAGCAAAAGAGCAGGTTTTAAACGTATTATAGTTTTAATTTTACCGGTAATATGAACCTATCCAGAATTTCTGTTGTCCTGTTGTTCTTTGCCCTCCCGGCAGCCCTGCTTTCCTGTAAGCAGGTGGAGCTGTATGAAAAAAATACCCCCATCCCCAATTATGAATGGAGTTCGGGCTATGCTGCAACAGGTACTTTCCATATTACCGACACTGTTTCTTCTTATAATATATATATTGTGTTACGTCATACCGACGCATATAATTATAATAATATATGGATGAATATCGGCCTGCAGGCTCCCGGTGATAGTCTCCGTTACCAGAAAGTGGATCTTTCACTGGGGAATGACGCCACCGGCTGGGATGGTACCGGTATGAACGATATATGGGAAGTACGCAAACCGCTTGCGCTCAATAAACGTTTCATCAAAATGGGCGAATACCGCTTCAGCATCCTGCAGATCATGAGGGAAGATCCCCTAAAAAATGTCATGAGCGCAGGCCTCCGGGTGGAAAAAACCAAATAGAAAAAATTTAACTGTTTTAGGTGCACAAAAGGCCAATCCTGCCGTTAATATCAAACAATTCTTTATTTTGCAACTCCGATACCCTTTGTGGTAGGGCATTACAATAAAAATTATTGAAAGTGATTAAAAAACTTTTTTCCATTCTGACTGTTTTGGTAGTAACCGGAAGTTCCCTGTTTGCACAATCAGAATCGTATGTACAAACGGGTGAGTTTGGAATTACAGCAGGTATAGCCAATTATTTCGGCGATATCAATACCAGGGCAAGTTTCAACAGGCCCAAACCTACCTTAGGTATATTCTTCCGCAAGCAATTCAGTAATTATATTGGCGCCCGTATTGCAGGCCGCTATGCACAGCTGGGCTATAGCGACCGCTACAGTAAGAACGAATTCCAGCAGCTGCGCAACCTCAGCTTCAATACCAATATCTGGGAGTTTGCCATCCAGGGCGATTTTAATTTCTTCAAATTTGTTCCCAGCGATCCCAACTATTCCTTCACTCCTTATGTAACATTGGGTGTAGGCGCATTCAGCTATGATCCTTATGCCTACCTGAATGGTAAAAAAGAATTCCTCCGCCCGCTCGGTACAGAAGGACAGACCATCGGCTACGAAGGAAGAAAACCTTACAGCACCGTATCGCTTTGTATACCTTTCGGAGCCGGGCTTAAATACAGCGTTTCAGACAAAGTAAGTCTTTCGCTTGAAGTGGCGCACCGCTATACCTTCACCGATTATATCGATGATGTAAGCACTACCTATATCGGCGTTGATAAATTTCCTGCTACGGGCAACGGCCCTACGGCAGCGCTGCTGCAGGACAGGAGCTACGAAATAGATCCCAACAATGTCATCGGTGTGGAAGGCCGCCAGCGTGGATGGAGCAAGCAAAAAGATCAGTATATCCTTATTGAGTTCGGCGTATCCATCAACTTCGGTACCTATAAATGTCCGTCGGCTTATTAATAAAAATATTTCAACAGGAAAAGTGAACCACCCGGTTCACTTTTTTATGCCTTTGATTAAAGCAATAGCGCATTGACTGTTAATGCAATGCATATGCTCAACCTGGTCATTTTTTGAACAGTAAAACCCAAACTGAAGCGCTACCGGTTGCGAAAAAAAATTGAAAGATGTGCCGGTTTTCCTTATTTTTACTGCCCCACAGGTAATTTTCCAAAGAGCAACATTCCAGATTCAATCCTTTTGATGAAACCATAGTTTTCACCCTAAACTCTAAACTATGGCATTCATTCGTGCCTGCATATTTGCAGCATGCGTGTTCATGTGTTGCAGCAACTCCACAGCACAAACGGTATATTATCCTCAAGAGGCATCGACGCTGCTGAAAAAAACGGCGGAGGATGTGGCTATGCTTTTAAATAAAGCCATGCCATCGGCTACAGTTACGGCACAAAGCACAGCGGCTGCGCCCGTTTCGGGTATCTGGCTGATGTATGATTCCAGCATTACAGACAATGAAGCATGTATGGTTTCCGGCAATGGGCAGCGGCTTAACTTCAAAGCTTATGAAGACAACGGGCTCGTGGCCGGCGTATACAGGTACCTTTACCAGCTGGGATTTCGTTTCTACCAGCCCGGCAGCCTCTGGGAAAAAATTCCTTCGCTCAGCAGCACTTACCGGCAAATCGATACCGTGTACAAAAGTGATTATAAATACCGCACCTGGTTCATCAGCGGCGGGCACCGGTTGTGGGTGATGGACAATGACAACAGCTACAACTGGAACGGTTCCTATATCGGGGTGAATGGCAATGAATGGTCTTTGTTTATGCGCAGGAATGCCATGTTGGGCGCTCATCGTTTCCAGGGGCACCGGTCGGATGTACTTACCGCAGCATATATGCAGGACCTGGAAGACAATCCCTGTTATGTAGCCAGCTACTGGGGCTCCCGGGAAGCCGGCAGCAGCTCGGTGCCGGATGTATATAATAATACGGCCAAAGAAAAATGGGCGACGGCAATTGAACAGATCTATACACAGAAAAGAAACAGCATACTCAGCAATACAACTTTGTACAAAGACCTCTACCGTGGCTACCGTTACAGCAACGAATATATAGGCATAGAAGTACCGGACGGCGCCAAATGGGCCATCGGCCAGGATGGCTCTTCCTGCAATACTAGGGTCAATATTCCCGGCGCCGACCAGGCAACGCTGCTGTCCAATTATACCGTGGCTGATATTAAAGCCAAATATCCGCAACAGCATTTTCAGCAATATGCTTATTTCAGGCATGCCGATATCCCTTCTGCAGGATTGGCGCTGGATTCTTCGGTGGAGATACAGGTGCCTGTTGCCTACCAGCTTGAAACCAGCGTGAAAGGCCTGCTTAAAAGATGGTACAATACTTCCCGCAATGTATCGGAGTATCATTATCTCAACCTGCCTGCATGGTCGGGCGAAACGCCCGACTTCAGCTATGCTGCATTTACAGAAACCGCCGCAAGACTGCGCCAGCAAAAAAGCCAGGGCATTATAATAGAAGCTTCTCCTGCAAAATTTGCCAGTATACCGCTGCTGCGTTCGCTGAACTTACAACTGCTCAATGGAACAGAGATCGGGCAAAGCCTCAGCATTTTCTGCAACGATATGTTTGGAGCCGCCGCTCCTGCGGTGCTCGACCTGCTGCAATGGATGGGCAATAAAGACCTGCTCAAAGGCGGCAATTATTTAAAAGACAATCGTCATGTTTTGCCCTTACTGCTGCAAAAGCTGAAGCACATCACGCAGCTTGCTGCAGGTGAACCTGCACAGGTGAAGCAACGCTTACAGGAATTGAAAGTGTATGTGCATTACTGGATACGTTACTACGAATTCATGTACACCGAAAATGACAATGCGGGTACCAAACAGCAGAGAGCAGGAGAGCTGTGTGTTTATCTTGCCCGCATTAATAAAATGCAGGTAGTGAACAGCTATTATATGATTAATACCATTGTAAGCAAATACAAAACCGATACAGCTTTTGTGAATGAATACAACAGCATCAACGGCAGGGCTTACCTCAACGGTCAATTGCCATTGCTTACAGATGCCGAAATGGAAGCAGGCTACCAGTCCGACCTGGCTACATATGCAGAACGCATCAATGAGTATAGGGTAGAGGACGAAGCGACCTGCCGTACTGCTATTGCCGCTACGGCTTCTTTTGAGCCTGCCAAAAAAATAAATGTATCCATTAACTATACCCAGGGTGCAGATTACTACAACCGTATGTTTTACAGGCTTTACGCACCAGCCGCCGGCAGCTTCATTATAAAGTATCGCCAGGTATTTGACATGGAAGAGTTGGGACAAACGAATTTCTTGGTGGAAGCAGATGGCAGCCCGCTGACGATTATAAAAGATTTTACGGCAGGCCGCAGCAATGCTTCCGGGGAGATCACTGTTAATCTTCCTGCAGCAGGATATTATTCCTTTACGGTTACCAGCAAATATAAAACCCGGCTCAGCCTGGGTATACAAACCGGGGGCAACTGGTTTTTTAAAGATGGCAGCTTTCTGGGAAATGTAACGGAAAGCTACCTGGAAGAACCGGCTTCTTTCCCCGGGTGTTTTTATGTGCCTTCCGGCATTACCAAATTATATTTCAGCGTGGCGAACAGCTACAGCGCTTCAACCGGATATTTAAAGCTCCCGGAAGTAAAAAAATATTTTGTGTTTAAAAACAATAACGGCGACATCGTTGCACCCGTAATGTCGGCACATGATTCATCCCTCTTTTACATCGAAGTGCCGGCAGCGCAATCGGGTAAGCTATGGCAGATGATGGCTACGGTAAACCGCTATAGCCTTTCTTTTGCCAACATCAGTAATACCTTCTGGTTCGGGAATAAAAAAGGCTGCAACAGCTCCGGTTTCCGCATTGGTACGGTGAAGCAGGGAGATGTATGCATCACAACAGTGACAGCTGATCATTTTAATGGCAGCAATAAATGGGAGGTATATGATAAAGGACGGTATAGTTATTATGAAAATGTACAACAACAGCTTCTGCCCGAAACCATTTCCCCTTCGGCGATCATTACCTTGTATACCGGCGCCGGTTGCTATACCCAGAAAAGCCTCTCGGATGTAGAAGGATACCTGCAGATGCGGGAAAGCTGTGCATCGGCTGCCCAGCAGTCCGGCAGCAGCGCCTGGATAGTAGGCCCAAACCCTACCGGCAGCATAGCCTATATTATGCAGAACGGCGGGCCCGTTACAGCAGACAGGATAGAAATATATGACCTTCTGGGAAAAAGGCTGGCGGTTGCCAGCAAAACAGACCGGATTGACCTGCATCATCTACCCGCTTCGGTTTACTGGTATAAGATCCAGGCGGGGCAAAGCTTATACAGGGGCAAAATAGCCCGTTTGTAAAAAACCGCTGCCAGACTAATTTTCTGCCATTTTCTGTCAAAGTTTATTATTTTCGCAGCCGAAAAAGTCAGGCCCCGGGCCTGACTACTCGTTTTAGCAATTCTATGAGCGTAAAAGACAACATTAATTTACAGGCCCTGCCTTCTCATGTCGCCATCATTATGGATGGTAACGGCCGGTGGGCGCAGGAAAAAGGGGAAGACCGGCTTTTTGGCCATTTGCATGGCGTGGAAAGTGTGAGGGATATCGTGGAAGGCGCCGCAGAACTGGGCATCGGGTATCTTACCCTCTATGCCTTCAGCACGGAAAACTGGGACCGGCCTGAGTATGAAGTGACTGGCCTGATGGAATTGCTGGTAGAAACCATCCGCAAGGAGGTTCCCACGCTTAATAAAAATAATATCAGGCTGCATGTGATCGGCGACACCGGTATGCTGCCCGAAAATGCCCGCAAAGAGCTGCAGGAAGCCATCAATGAAACCGCTGCCAACACAGGCCTACGGCTGATAATGGCCCTTAGCTACAGCAGCCGCTGGGAAATGGCCAATGCGGTAAAAAATATTGCGAAAGATGTAGCCGCCGGTAAGCTTGACGCTGAAAGCATTACACAGGATACTTTACAGCAATACCTGGCTACAAGTGATTTTCCCGATCCTGAGCTGATGATACGAACCAGCGGCGAATACCGTATCAGCAACTTTCTTTTATACCAGCTGGCTTATGCCGAATTATACTTTACCGATACCCGGTGGCCCGATTTCAGGAAGGAAAACCTTTACGAAGCCATTGTGAATTTCCAGGGACGGCAACGGAGATTTGGTAAAACCGGCGAACAAATCACTCAAAACCAGATATCTCCTTCCTGAAAGCGGCAACCATAGCCGGATACAGCCAATGATTTAGGATGGACTTAACAAATAGTTTTCATTAATGGGCTTAATTTGCCGCTCGTAAAAAAATATTGATGCAAAGGATTTACCAAAACGCAATTCTTCTAACTGCGCTCTTATTTACTGCTCTTACCGGTTTTTCTCAAAATGATACGATACCGGTTTCGGTAGATCCGGCATTACAGGAAATATACCAGTCAAAATATCCCAAAGAATATACCATCGGTGGCGTTACCGTTACCGGAGCCAAAGCCTTTGATCCAAATCTCATCATCTCAATTTCTGGTCTGGCAGTAGGAGATAAAGTGGTGATTCCCGGCACTGATATATTTGGTAAAGCCATTGCAAAGCTGTGGAAGCAAAGCCTGGTATCCAATGTGGAGATCAATATCACCAAGCTGGAAGCCGAAAAGATATTCCTGAACCTCAATATAACAGAACGTCCCCGTTTGCTCGATTTTAAATTTGTAGGTCCCAAGAAAGGAGAACGGGATGACCTGGAAGGCAAAGTAGGCTTATCCAAAGACAGGGTGATCAGTGAGAACATGAAATTGTCTGCAGTGGAAGCCATCAATAAATTCTATTATGGCAAAGGATACAGGAATGTGCAGGTTACTATGAAGGAAGAGCCGATTGCCGGCGTGAACAATGCGGTAAGACTGATCTTTTATATAGACAAAGGCCGTAAAGTGCATGTGAACTCCATCAACTTTACAGACAATGAAACCATCAGCGATCAAAGGCTGAAGAAGCAGATGAAAGGCACGAAGGAGATGACCAAGATCACTTTGTTCCCCGACAGGGTAGTGAGCCCCTATGGCGACACTACATCGCAAACACAATCCTTCAGGGAATACCTGAAAGAAATGGGTTACCTGTCTCCTTCCAAAACAAAAGATATCCTTGATCCTTATTTCCGCTTCAAGCTCTTCAGCTCATCTAAGTTCAATGAAACAAAGTATGCGGAAGATAAAGAAAGCATTCTCAGCTTTTACAACTCCCGTGGTTTCAGGGATGCGCTGATCGTAGCCGATACACAGTTCTACAATCATAAAGGAGATCTGAACATCGATATCAAAGTAAAAGAAGGCCGTAAATATTATTTCGGTGACATCACCTGGAAAGGCAACACAAAATACTCTGATTCTATACTGAACGTATTGCTGGGTATTAAGAAAGGCGATGTGTACAATATTGAAACGCTGAACAAACGCCTGGGTAAACAATTGTCTGCCGAAGGCGGCGACATCGGTAGCCTGTACATGGATGATGGTTATCTCTTCTTTAGGGTGGAGCCTATCGAAACAGCTGTGTACAACGATACGATCGATTTCGAGATCCGTATGACCGAAGGGCTGCAGGCTACTTACGGCAACATCACGGTATCGGGTAACGATAAAACCAAAGACTATGTGATATTGCGTGAGCTGCGTACCATCCCGGGTGAAAAATTCAGCCGTTCGGATATCATCCGTACGCAAAGGGAGCTGGGGCAGCTGGGTTTCATCAATGCAGAGACCATTAACCCCAACATTCAACCGAATGCCGATAACGGTACGGTGGATATCAACTGGCAGATCGAAGAAAAATCTGCTGACCAGCTGGAACTATCTGCAGGTTTCGGCGGTGGTATCGGTCTCACCGGTACGCTCGGTGTAACCTTCAACAACTTCTCGATTAAAAATATCACGAAAAAATCAAGCTGGGATCCATTGCCGGTGGGTGATGGTCAAAAGCTCAGCGCAAGGATACAGTCCAACGGTAAAGCATACCGCTCTTACAGCTTCTCCTTCACTGAGCCATGGCTGGGCGGTAAAAAAAGAAATTCATTCAGCGTAAGCTATTACAATACCAAGTATGCAAATGCATATGATCCGACCACCGGCGCTTATTGTAAGAGTTGCGGCGACACTTCCTATGTAAAAACTGTGGGTGTGGGTGTATCGCTGGGTAAACAATTAAAATGGCCTGATGACTATTTTAACCTGATCTATTCATTAAACGTGCAGCAATATAAGCTGCGTAACTACGATCGTTTGTTTGCAGGCTTATCGGATGGTACCTCTACCAATATCAGCTTAAAGATCACTTTGCTGAGGAACTCTGCGGGTCCAAACCCGATCTTCCCGACCAGCGGATCAAACTTCATGCTGAGCGGACAGTTCACACTGCCTTATTCCCTGATGGGTATTACATCCACCACGGATAACAAATACACATTGCCAGAGTTTCACAAATGGCGCTTCAATGGTGAATGGTATGTGCCTATCGGCAGGGCAAGGGGTGTAGACAAAAACAAGCAGTTCATCCTGAAAGCGGCCGCCAAGTACGGTTTCATCGGGCGCTACAATTCCAAGCTCAATATATCGCCGTTTGAAAGGTTCCAGGTGGGTGATGCCGGTCTGAGCAATACACAGGCATTGCTGGGTTACGACATCATTGCACAAAGAGGTTATCCTGTGTATAGCAGCTCTAACCCGAGGGTAAATCCCGATGGTGTGCAGCCAACAGAATATTTTACCATCTTCAATAAATATACAGTAGAGCTGAGGTATCCGTTCAGCACGGCCGCAAGCAGCACCATTTATGGTCTCGCATTCTTTGAAGCGGCCAATGGCTGGTACGACTTTAAGAGCTACAATCCGTTCAAGCTGCGCAGGTCTGCAGGTGTGGGTGCACGCTTCTTCCTGCCTATGTTTGGGTTGCTTGGCTTCGACTATGGTATTGGTTTCGACAGGCTCAGTCCTGGTACCGGTATCAAAGGAGCGGCTAAATTTACCTTCATGCTTGGCCAGGAACCGGAATAAAAATTAAGTTTTTATTTTAATCATTAATTGTTTATTTGTAATCAAAAGCAAAATGGCCGTAGTGTGATCATGCTCCGGCGGCCGGTATTAAAATATTAACTTCAAAAGATACGATCATGAAAAAACTATTACTTTTCTCCGTTGCGCTGTTATTTGCCGTATGCAGCCTGCAGGCGCAGCGCTATGCCATCATCGATTCAAAATATATTCTTGAAAAGATCCCTGAATATAAAACTGCCCAGACCATGCTGGATGAAATCAGCCGCCTCTGGCAGCAGGAGCTGGATCAGAAACAGGCCGCAGTAGATAAAATGTACAAGGATTACGACGCAGAACAGGTGATGCTGCCGGATAATTTAAAGAAAAAAAGAGAAGACGAGTTATTTAATAAAGAAAAAGAACTGCGTGACCTGCAAAGAAAACGCTTTGGTTTTGAGGGAGATCTGTTCAAAAAAAGACAGGAGCTCATCAAGCCGATACAGGACAGGGTTTACAATGCCGTACAAAAACTGGCGGTAGATAAACAATACGATTTTATATTGGACAAAAGTGAAGGAATTACCGTTATATTTGCCGACCCAAAACTGGATAAGAGCGAAGAAGTGCTCAAAAACCTGGGTGTTAAATAAATGATAATGGAACCTTTTAAAGCAGCATTGCCTGTGAAAAAGTATTCATTTGTTTATCTTTCAAAAAATCAAAAAACTAAAAGTAAAAACAACAGTAAGTAATGAAAAAATTGTTTGTAGTAGCTGTGATGGCATTAGCAGCATTCAGCGCATCTGCTCAGAAGATTGGTTACATTAGCCCCGATGAATTAATTGGTGTAATGCCCGAAGCTGACAAAGCAGATAAAGAATTACAGGGATACCAGGAAGAACTGGCTAAACAAGGTCAGGATATGATGAAAGACCTTACCGTTAAAGACAGTCTTTTTGTAAAGGATTCTGCAAAGCTTTCTCCTACTATGAAAGATCTGAAAAGAAGGGAACTGATCGAACTGTACCAGAAAGTACAGGGATGGCAGAACCAGGCCCAGGACCTGTATAATGCAGAAGCACAGAAAAAAATTGCTCCTATCCGTGCAAAAGCGCTTGATGCTGTAAAAGCGGTAGCTAAAGAAAATGGGTATACTTATGTACTGGATGTGTCCAGCGTAATTGTAGCCCCTCCCGGCGATGACCTGTTGCCATTGGTGAAGAAGAAGCTCGGTATCAAAGATACCCCGGCTACACCAGGCGCAGCGGCTCCCAGAAACTAAACCGGTCATTCATAATATTTACAAAGGCTATCTCGGAAGAGATGGCCTTTGTTCTTTAGAATAACATCTGCCGTTTATCTTCGGCGGGCAAAGCGCATGGCTTTTAGCTAGTGTCTCAGTTTAAAGGTGGTCGACCTTTTTGTAGATGATTAAGCATAGGGAATGCTATTCAGAAGGTCGACCACCTTATTGTACTTAGCTTTGGCAGTCTCAAACTGTGACACACTATCGGCTTTTACTGCTTTTTATTATTTTTACAGGAATGAAACCTGCACCCATCGGCGTATTTGACAGCGGCTACGGCGGTCTTACCGTACTCAAGACTATTGCAGCCACATTGCCACAATATGATTACCTGTACCTGGGTGACAATGCCCGTGCGCCTTACGGACCCCGCAGCTTTCAGCAGGTATATGAATATACCCTGGAAGCAGTGAAATGGTTTTTTAAACAAGATTGCCCGCTGGTGATTCTTGCCTGCAATACGGCCTCAGCCAAAGCGCTTCGCACTATTCAGCAGAATGACTTGGAACGTATTGCGCCCGGTAAAAGAGTCTTGGGAGTGATAAGGCCTACCGCCGAAGTAATAGGGCAATACAGCAAAACAGGCCATGTAGGGGTGCTGGGTACCAGGGGTACTGTGCTGTCGGAATCTTATCTCATTGAAATTGCCAAGTTTTTCCCGCAGATACAGGTAAGCCAGGAAGCCTGCCCCATGTGGGTGCCGCTGATCGAGAACAATGAATACCAGAAGCCCGGTGCCGATTACTTTGTAAAGCAGCATATCAATAACCTGCTGGCAAAAGATGATAAAATCGATACCGTTCTGCTGGCCTGCACTCATTATCCGTTGCTAATGAAAAAGTTAGCATGGTTTATTCCTGCCGGTGTGCAGGTGCTGGAGCAGGGAAAGATCGTTGCCGACAGCCTGGTGGATTACCTGCACCGTCACCCCGAAATTGATGAGCAATGCAGCCGGGGCGGTAATATCAGCTTTTATACCACCGGAGATACGGCAGATTTTGATGAACATGCGGCCAATTTCTTCGGCCGCCCGGTAAAATCAGGTCAAATTCAGCTTTAACCGGGCTTTTTTTGCTTTTTACTTTTGCCTTTTACTTTTTATACCTTACCTTTGCCGTCCTTTCACAATAGGCAGGGATGGTGCCCCGCTGATGAAACAACAAACAATATTTTGTAAAAGGAAAAATTTAATAAAATGCCCGGTAAAAAAAGAACATACCAACCGCACAAACGTCGTAGAAAAACTGTACATGGTTTCCGCAAGCGCATGGAAACTGCCAATGGTCGTAAAGTGCTGGCTAGCCGCAGAGCAAAAGGTCGTCATAAACTGACTGTATCTGACGAGCACGGTTCAAAAAAATAAATTGAGGCCTCCGGGCTTAAAGAATATACAAGCTTCCGTTTTTCAGCGGGAGCTTTTTTAATTTTACAATATTGAGTCAGCCCCTACGATACCGGTTAACCAAAAATGACAAGCTGAAAAGCAGGAAAGCGATTGAGCATCTCTTCGCTAATGGCAAAAGCTTTTCCCTGTTCCCTTTCAGGGTGGTATGGGAGCTTACTGATGCCGATGAAGGCCTAAAGGCAGGCGTAAGCGCCAGCAGCCGTTCCTTTAAAAAAGCAACAGACAGGAACCGGGTAAAAAGACTGATGCGGGAAGCCTACCGGCTGAGTAAAAATGATCTTTCCCTGTCGCTCAAGGATAATGACAGGGGTATGAAAATTTTCTTCCTGTTCCAGGGAAGAGAATTGCCGGAATACCATTTGCTGAAAGAAAAAATGGAAGCCGCACTCAAAAAATTAATCAAGCTGAGCAATGGAAAAACTGAAACAGCTACTTAGCTGGCCTTTTATTTTCCTGATAAAAATTTACCAGTGGGTTATTTCGCCCCTGCTCGGCCCTAAATGCCGCTATACTCCCACCTGCTCCCAATATGGCATTGAAGCCTTTAAAAAGTACGGACCGCTTAAAGGTTTCTGGCTCACGTTAAAGCGGGTAAGCCGCTGCCACCCCTGGGGTGGTCATGGGCACGACCCGGTTCCATAAGCATGCAACGAATCTTTAACAAACCATCCGCCTCAATGCTACGTATGTTTTTGTAAATTGTATAATAATGAAACCGTTCAATTGTCTCGTCGTTTTAATGGTGCTGGTTTTATCGGCCTGCGCCCAGAAGAAAAATAATTTTCCCGCTGTTACATCAGACACATTAATTAAAAAGAATCCCATGGAATGGAATAAACTCACCCCCGAAGAAGCAAGAGTGATCGTTAACAAAGGCACCGAATACCCGGGTACCGGCTCACTCCTCAGCAATAAAGAAAAAGGAACCTATATCTGTAAAAGATGCAATGCGCCGCTCTACCGATCCGAAAGCAAATTCGACAGTCATTGCGGCTGGCCCAGTTTCGATGATGAAATAGCCGGCGCTGTAAAAAGAATACCTGATCCAGATGGTATGCGTACGGAAATTGTATGTGCCAATTGCGGCGGCCATCTGGGCCATGTATTCCTGGGCGAAGGATTTACCAATAAAGACACCCGCCATTGCGTTAACTCTATTTCCATGCTCTTTGTTCAGGATAAAAAAGCAGAGTAGGGTTACCACTGTATACGTTTTGCATAAATAGCAAAAAGAAAAATTCAGATGATAATAACAAACCCGTTCAGGAACTGAACGGGTTTGTTTATGCTATTCAATAACATTGCGCTTATTTCGCAGCGTTGTACCTTTCTTCCACTTTTTTCCAGTTCACCACGTTCCAGAAAGCAGCCAGGTAATCGGGACGCTTGTTCTGGTATTTCAGGTAGTACGCATGTTCCCATACATCCACACCCAGGATAGGGGTGCCTTTCACTTCGGCAACATCCATCAGGGGATTGTCCTGGTTGGGGGTCGATGTTACTTCCAGCTTGCCGTCTTTTACAATCAGCCATGCCCAGCCACTGCCAAAACGGGTAGTGCCGGCTGTATTCACTTTTTCTTTGAATGCATCAAAAGAACCAAAGGTTTCGTTGATCGCATCTGCAAGGGCTCCGCCGGGAACGCCACCCGCATTGGGCGCCAGTGTTTCCCAGAAAAAGCTGTGATTCCAGTGACCGCCACCATTGTTGCGGACCGCAGGACTGATGCTGCCGGCAGCTTTTACCAGCTCTTCCAGCGATTTTGTTTCGTTATCGGTACCTGCGATGGCTTTGTTTAAATTGTCAACATAAGCCTGGTGGTGCCTGTCATGGTGTATCTGCATGGTAAGCGTATCAATATGTGGTTCCAATGCTTCGGGTGCGTAAGGCAGCGGCGGTAATGAAAATGCCATAATCTTAAAAATTTATCGGTTAAATAATCTATTCTGATGACTACAAATTTAACGCCTAAAAATGGCAAAACCATTTCCACGTTATAATCTTCCCGATCTCGGAATATTATCTTTTTGTTTTGAAGAAATCTTTCATCAAAGCGGCACATTCTTCCCCAAGTATACCACCGGTGATCATTGTTTTGGGATGGAAGGGGTTGTTGTTTCCCGTGCTGCGACGATAACTGTTTTTATCATCGGCAGCGCCGAAAACAATCCGGCCTATTTTGCTCCAGTACAGGGCCCCGCTGCACATCAGGCAGGGCTCAACGGTAACGTATAAAGTGGCATCCGGCAGGTATTTGCTGCCCAGGTAATTGTAGGCGGTTGTCAAAGCTAGTATTTCAGCATGCGCCGTGCTGTCGTTCAGCAACTCTACCTGGTTAAAGGCACGGGCAATGATCCTGTCCTGCATCACCACCACGGCGCCAATAGGCACTTCATCCTTCTCAAATGCCTTCAGCGCTTCCTTCAAGGCCTGCTGCATATAATATTCGTCTGTCATCGTATATATGTATAGATTAATTCCGCACTCATTTACTTTTTACCTGTCCTGTTGTGTACAAACTTATCGCTTTTTGCAGGATGTATTGAATGGTATCGATGGGAAGATCTTTAGCGGGATCAACCGGCATTATTTTCATACGGGAGCGATCCTCCTGGACCAGGAAAGGTTCATCAAAAAATTTACCTTCCACTATCCCGATATAAGGTTCCCCGGTCTTTTTCCGGCACCACAGATAACAGAACATTTTTTCTTTGTAACAGAAAAAAGGCATACCGTATTTCCATGCAGCAGAAATGTTTTTATCTGTGGCGAGAATAATGCTTCTCAGTGCCAGCAGGCAACTTTTTGCCGGCTCAGGTTGTTGTTCATAAAAATGATCAGCCGCCTGCATAATAAAGGTTTTGGTGAAAATGATTAAAGTTCCCCGGAGCGCCCCATTTGAAAAGCTGCCATACCAGGCCTGCCGAAGTCAGCAGATTATACCAAACGATTCATTCCGCTTATCCGGTATCTATCCTTAACTTTAAACAAATTTAGTGCATGGCCATAACAGATCAACTGAACGCTTGCCGGCAATTTTTTGAAACGGGTGCAACCAAGCCCTATTCTTTCCGCAAAGCACAGCTGAAAAAATTAAAAGCTTCCATTGAAAAATATGAGCAGGAAATTTATGCAGCGCTTTATACCGATCTCAAAAAAAGCCCCGAAGAATGCTGGGTCACCGAAAACGGGATGGTGCTGGCCGAGATCAGCTACCAGCTAAAACAATTGAAAGAATGGATGGCGCCAGAGCGCAAGGGAACCAACCTGCTGAATTTTCCTTCTTCCAGCTATGTGTATAAAGAACCGATCGGCGTGGTGCTGGTGATCGCTCCATGGAACTATCCCTTCCAGTTGCTCATGAACCCGGTGGTGGGTGCGATCGCTGCCGGTAACTGCGTAGTGGTAAAACCATCGGAACATGCTCCTGCGACCGCTGCCGTGCTGAAAAAAATATTCACAGAAACTTTTCCTCCCGAATACATCCTTTTTACCGAAGGTGATGGCGCCGAAGTTATACCGGCTATGATGAAGGATTTCATTTTCGACCTGGTATTTTTCACGGGCAGTACAGCCGTGGGTAAAGCCATCTATAAATTGGCGGTGGAAAACCTGGTGCCGGTCACCCTGGAACTGGGAGGCAAAAGTCCCTGCGTGGTGGAGGCGGACGCCGATATTAAAGTGGCGGCCAAACGCATTGCGATGACTAAATTTTCCAACGCCGGGCAAATGTGCGTAGCGCCGGATTATGTGCTGGTACATGCTTCCCGCAAAGAAGCATTGCTGGCGGAAATAAAAAATGCCCTGCAGCAGTTCTTTGGCGCCGATGCATCGGTGAGTGAAAACTTTGGGAAGATCATCAATGAACGGCAGTTTGACCGGTTGGTAAAATATCTCGGGGAAGGAACGATTGTGCAGGGAGGCCGTCATGATAAAACGAAACTGTATATAGAGCCCACGGTGATCACCGGCATAACGGCCGGCAGCGCTGTAATGCAGGAAGAAATATTCGGCCCGCTTCTGCCGGTCATTCCTTTTGAAGAGCAGCAGGAAGCCCTGAAAATTATAGCACAGCATAAAAACCCGCTGGCCTTTTATGTATTCACTTCCAGCAGCACAAAAGAAAAAGAATGGATCGATAAAGTGGCTTTCGGCGGTGGTTGTGTGAACAATGCAAGCCTGCATCTTACCAATCACCAGCTACCTTTCGGCGGGAGGGGCAACAGCGGCATCGGCTGTTACCATGGCAAGTATAGTTTTGATACCTTTAGCCATAGCAAGGCAGTGATGAAATCACCCACATGGTTTGATCCTGCCATGAAATACCCGCCGTTTGGGGGTAAGCTGAAATTGTTTAAATGGTTTATTAAATAGCCTTTTTGTAAGGTCGACCACCTTTACGCAAGGTGGTCGACCTTACAAAAAGGCCCGGCATATAATAATGACAACAAAACAAAAATTTTTAAAATTCCTTTATCCCCTTTTCAACAGGCTCAGCCTGTGGACGGGAAAAAGCAGTAAAGTATTAAAATCAGATAAAGTGGCTACAACATCTTTTTACGACCTGTCAGCAACATTGAACAATGGCGAACAGCTTGATTTCTCTACCTTAAAAGGAAAAAAAGTGATGCTGGTAAATACGGCTTCCGATTGCGGTTATACCAACCAGTATGAAGGGTTGCAGGCTTTGCATGAAAAATATCAGAATAAGCTGGTGCTGATCGGTTTCCCTGCAAATGATTTCGGGGAGCAGGAAAAAGGCAGCGACAGCAGCATTGAGCAATTCTGTAAAATTAATTTCGGTGTAACCTTTCCCCTCGCAAAGAAGTCTGTTGTAATAAAAGGGGCAGATCAGAACCCGGTATACCAATGGCTGACAGAGGAAGAGAAGAACGGCTGGAACTATACGGCGCCAAGTTGGAACTTCTGCAAATATTTAATTGATGAAAACGGCGACCTTACACATTTCTTTGAAGCGGCGATTGAACCGATGAGCGATGAAGTCATTGAGGCCGTTGAGGAATAAACCTGTTATGAATTACTTGTTGCGTGTTTTATTGTTTGCTTGTCACCCGCAACCTGTCACCCGGAACAATAAAACTATCTAACTATGTTTACAAAAACCGACATCGAAAAGTACTTTATTGCCGAAAAAAACCTCGGCCTGTTATTTATCATTATTGGTATTGTGGGCATTATAGCCGCCGTAATTTTTTTCTTTGTGATGAAGACCAACTGGCACAAAGGGGCAGCCATTCCTTTCCTGTTAATAGGATTGTTCCAGTTATCCGTCGGGTACAAGGTATATTCCACAGCAGATAACCAAAGAAAAGCAGCCGCATATGCCTACGATATGAATCCTTCGGAACTAACGCAAAAAGAGCTGCCCAAAATGGAAACGGCTTTAAAAAGTATCAACACGTTTATTGTGATTGAAGCGGTTTTATTACTTGCCGGCATAGGTTTGTTTATTGCTTTTAAGAAAGACCCGTCTAAAATATTCTGGGCAGGGCTAGGTATGGCGTTATTTATAGAAGCAGCGCTCTGCTTGTTTTCCGAGTTGACAGCAAAAGCCAAAACACAGGAATATGCGAAAGGGCTGAAAGAATTTGTAAGTAAAAATTAAAACCCGCTTCTCCAAAAAATCATAAACGAAACAAAAGCCACGTATTGGAAACAATGCTTGGCTTTTGTTTTTCAAGTGAATGATCAGTGGCAAATAGATTTAACTGGTTTTCCTGTAATTCCATATTGCAAAGCCATTAAGTGCAACAGCAAAGCCGGTTAAGTACAAAAATTCCATTCCCACAGAAGAAAAACCTGCGCCTTTCAAAACAATCAGTCGCACCACTTTAATAAAATGTGTTACCGGAGTAACTTCAGATATGGTTTTGGCCCAGCCCGGCATGCTCGAAGTGCTGGTAAAAAAACCGCTCATCAGCATGAAGATCATCATGAAAAAGAAAGCGATAAACATGGCTTGTAATTGATTGTCTGCAAAAGTTGAAATCAATAATCCCAATCCTAAAAGCGCTACTAAATAAATCGCTGCAAAACTGTACAAAACGAACAAACTTCCGGCAGGAAAAATACCATATACCAGGTACATCACAATCAGCCCGAGCGTAAATACAATCATTCCTATTATCCAAAACGGGATAAGCTTGCCTAAAATAAACTGCCATTTCTTTATAGGTGTTACATTGATCTGTTCAATGGTGCCGATCTCTTTTTCTCTTACAATATTCAGCGCAGTAATAAACCCGCCAATCATTGTCAGTAACAACACCAGTATCCCGGGTACCATATAGTATTTATATTCTGATCTGGGATTGTACCAGTTCAGGCTTTCTACTGAGATCTGTGCTTTGGCAGCTGCGGTATTATTATTGGGCGATTTGACATTTATATCCAAACCCCGGTTAAAATCTGCAATTACTTTACCCAGGTAACCGCCGCCGATAGAAGCCTTGGTGCCATTGATCGCATCAACAGACAGGTTAACGGTTTGACTTCCTTCCCTTACCAGGTTGCGTTCGAAATTCGCAGGGATCTCTAAAATCAGATCAGCATTTCCATTTTCAATCTGTGCCAGGCCTTCTTCATACGAAGTGGTGCTTTCAACAATCCTGAAATAACCCGAAGAAGAAATTTTATTAATGAGCTTTTGTGAATAAGATGAATAATCATGATCCACATATACAAGGTTAACCTGCTTTACTTCAAAGTTGGCTACCAGGGGGAGAATGATCAGCTGGATGACAGGCATTGCAAACATCATCGTGAGGATCATTTTATCACGGAGGATCAAACGAAACTCCTTTTTTAAGATATATTTCATCCGTTTCATTGCAGCCTGATTTTGAATTTTTTCAATGAAATAAATAAGAGCCCCGCCGACATTGCAACCAGCACGAGCACATCTTTCCATACATAACTAAAGCCTAGCCCTTTAAGCATTACAGCCTTGGTAATGGAATAATAATATTTGGAAGGAATAATGTTCGATATCACCTGGAACACTTTCGGCATGTTTTCGATCGGGAACATAAAGCCGGTCAACATCATGGTGGGCATCATCATGCCCATCATGGAGAAAAGCATAGCCCCCTGCTGGGAATCAGTAATATTGGAAATTAATAATCCCAGTGAGAGACAGGTAATGATAAACAGGATACTGATGGCAAACAATAACAGGAAACTTCCTTTTATCTCCACATCTAAAAGATAAACAGCCAGGAAAATAATTATTAAAAAATCAATAATGGAAAGAACCAGATAGGGAACCGCTTTTGCGATAAGCACCATGATGGGATTGAAAGGAGATACCAGCAAAATTTCCATTGTCCCCAGTTCTTTTTCCCTCACTACTGCCACAGATGTTAATGCTGTGCTTACGATCATAAAAATGAGTGCAATAACACCGGGAATAAAATTGAGTGAGCCATTTTGTTCTTCATTATACAGGTTCCGGAGATTAATATCAATATGATACGAAAGCTGCGTGTTGGGGTTCAGGTCTTTTTGATAAGCTGATACAATGCTATTAATATAGGAAGTTACCGTTGTTGCAGTGTTGGGATCGGAAGCATCCGCAATCAATTGAATTTTTGCTCCTTCGCCGGTAAATAAATTGTCGGCAAAGTGCTGTGGAAAGATTAAAGCGCAGGTGGCTGCACCGGTTTTGAATTTTTCTTCAATGTCCTGATAGTCTCTGGCTGGGTCAATGATATTGAAGTAACTGCTGGAACTGAGCTTGGAAATAATCTGTTTTGATTGAACATCCTGTGCATTGTCTAAAATAGTAACGCCAATATTTTTTACTTCATTGCTCAGTGCAAACCCAAATAAGACAATCTGCACAATGGGTAAGCCAAACAAAATAAGCAGGGTTCTTTTATCACGAAAAACGTGGTAAAATTCCTTTTGTATAAAAGCAAATAATTTTTTCATTGTAAATACTGCTATTTGTTTTAATCTGATGAGCGTTTGGCTCCTCTTGCCAGTTCATAAAAAACAATATTCATTGAATCGGTATTGTATTTTTTCTTGAGGGCCGCCGGGCTATCCAGCGCCTCCACTTTTCCATCAACCATTACACTGATGCGATCGCAATATTCTGCTTCGTCCATATAATGCGTGGTGACAAAAATGGTTATCCCGGCTGCTGCCGCTTCATAAATCATATCCCAGAACTGGCGCCTGGTAACAGGATCCACACCACCTGTTGGCTCATCAAGGAAAACAATCCTGGGGCGGTGAAAGATCGCCACCGAAAAAGCCAGCTTTTGTTTCCAGCCCAGGGGTAATGAGCCCACGAGCTTTTTTGCTTCCTTTTCCAATCCCAGTGTTTTTACCAGTTCCAGGCTGCGTGTTTTTATTTCTTTTTTAGGAACGTCATATACAGCAGCATAGAATTCAATGTTTTCCAGGATGGTTAAATCGTCATACAGCGAAAATTTCTGGCTCATATAGCCAATGTTTTTTTTGATCTGTTCCTGCTGCTTATATACATCAAATCCTGCCACTTTAGCTTCACCTGAACTTGGAAAGGATAAGCCGCATAACATCCGCATCGCCGTTGTTTTTCCGGCGCCGTTGGCGCCTAAAAAGCCAAATATCTCACCTTGGGCCACTTCAAAGCTGATTCCATCCACAGCTTTAAAATCGCCAAAGGTTTTGGACAAATCTCTACAGATAATAGCTTTTTCCTGTTGCGGATTATTTTGAAAACTCATGTTCAATGTAATTAAAGTTGATTGCCGTCCGGGTGTTTATCCGTTTCCATCAAACGGATAAAACTATCTTCCACTGTTGCCGGTATTTTTTTTACTAAGAGTCCTTGGGAACTGTATTTTGCTGCGGCTGATAGCAGTTCTGCTTCAGAATTGTTGCTGCCTTTCATGGTGACATGTAAAAATTCACCAAATGCAAAACAACTTTCCACTGCATCATCTTGACGAAGACCTTTGAGCAGCCTGTAAATATTATCAGATTTCACTGCGTATAAAGTTTTTGGAAACTGCTGAATAATATTCTGCGGAGTGTCAATGCTCATTATTTTGCCGTTTTGCATCAATGCAATACGGTCGCAAAGCCTGGCTTCATCCATATAAGGAGTAGAAACAACAATGGTAATGCCCTGCTCCTTTAATTTGGTCAGCATATCCCAGAACTCTTTCCGGGAAACCACATCAACACCGGTCGTAGGCTCATCTAAAAACAAAATCTCCGGTTTATGGATCAATGCACAGCACAACGCCAGTTTTTGTTTCATGCCCCCCGAAAGTTTGCCGGCCCGTCGGTTGCTGAATGGTTTTATTTGTTCGTAAATGTCTTTTATCAAATCATAGTTGGCTTCAATGGTAGTTCCGAATACAGTGGCAAAAAAGTCAAGGTTTTCCTGTATGGTTAAATCCTGGTACAACGAAAATTTTCCGGGCATATAGCCAACGATTTTTCTTATCTCCCTGTAGTCTTTTAACACATCCAGGGTTTCAACGCTGGCATTTCCCTGGTCTGCTAAAAGCAATGTGGTCAGTATCCTGAACAAAGTGGTTTTTCCGGCGCCGTCGGGACCGATTATTCCAAATAATTCCGCTTTGTTCACCTCAAAGGATACCCTGTCCACCGCTTTCAGGTCACCATAAGATTTACTGATATTTTTTACAATAATGCAATTCATTCTATTTTCCCGGTTTAATTGGTCATTAAAAAATCACCTCGCCATACATCCCTATTTTCAGATAGCCATCATTTTTCACGCTCACCTTGATGGCATATACCAGGTTTGCCCTTTCGTCTTTGGTTTGAATGGTTTTTGGTGTGAATTCCGATTGGGACGATACCCACGTAATGGTTCCGGGATATTCTTTGTATTTATTATCGCCCTGGTCGATTCGCACTTTTACATTTTGCCCGATTTTTATTCCGGGTAATTGCGACCCGGTAACATAGGCTTTTAAATCGAGCGATTCGGTATTGGCAATTTTATACAACGGCTTGCCGATGGTTTGCATTTCTCCTTGTAATGCATAACTGACCAGCACAGTACCTGCCGTTGGATTAATGATTTCCCCTCTTTTCATTTGTTCCTGGAATTGAGCAATCGTTTTTTCCATGGGCGCTTTCTCACTCAGAATGCTTCGGTTCTGTGTTTGTGTATTGGAAGTCTTCAGTTTTAATTCCTGCTGCGTTACTGCAATTTGTTTCTGCAACTGCGTGATGTCCGAATTGATGTCATCCAGTTGTTTTTGAGTGGCAGCATCTGCTTTTACCAGGTTGGCAGTACGGGTTCTTTCTCTCAAAAGTTCATTCATTTGTGCTTGCTGAACAGCCAACTGGCGGCGCACCAGTTCGCTTTCGTCCTGTGTGCTGAATGTCTTTTGGCTCAATGCAGCAATGCTGGCTTCGGTTTGTTCCTTTTGAAGCTGAATTAAAGTGACATCGATCTGGCCGACATTTTGCCCCACTGAAAGTTGCTGCCCTTCCTGGACAGTATAGCTTATTAACTGTCCATTTTGCTGGGATGAAACAATCACTTCATCGGCTTCAAAGTTTCCCGACGCATCGTAATCTTTTTTCTCCTTGCAAGAGAAAAATAAAGTTGTTAATGCAAAAAGTATGACTCCTTTTTTCATGTGTATGCAGTTTAATTACCAGTTATGAATTTTTGTTTGTATTGCGCCTGTAACAATTGTATTTCATGCAATATCCTCAGCTGTTTTGCGGCGTTTTCATTATTTAATTTTTGGATATACTCATAGGTGGTGATCACCCCATTGTTGAGCTGGGCAACAGAGGATTGGGTAACTGATTCACGCAATTCAATTACCTGTTTGTCTTGTGTTATTAAGCTTTTGTATTTTTTAACCTCGTCGTTTTGCTGCAGCAGATCCAGCCCGGAATTAAACAGGAAAGTTTTTTTATCGGCCTCCGCTTTTTCACGGCTGAATTGTAAAATTTTCTTCCTGTTGTTTCGTGTATAAAGACTTCCCAGGTTCCAGCTAAACTGGAGCCCGGTGATATACCATGGACGAAAATCATTGCTTAACCCATTCAGGTTTGGCCTGCCGTAAGCGCCCTGGATAAAGGCATTCATTTTAGGGATAAGCTCTGTTCTTATTTGTTTTTCCTGGATATCGTACAGGGATTTCTGGATGTCAAACGCTTTTATTTCCGGGCGGTTGTTGCTATAAGCAACTTCTTCAATAACAGGTTTCTTTAATTGAACAGAAGAATTGATTTCTTTTCCGACAAACAACGACAGCATTTTTAAATATGCATTGCGGTTGGCAGCCAGCTCTGTACTTTTCATTTCAATGTTGAGGACTTCTGCTTTTAGCTCATTTAAATTGCTTCTGAAAGCCACACCATTTTTTAGCTGCGCCTCCGTTTTATCAGCCTGGGTTTGAAGGTTGGCCTTATTGATTTCGTTTTGTTTTACCTGTTCATCTATTAACAACACCGAGAAATAAAGATTGTTTACCCGTTCTTTGATTGCATAAAGGCGGGTTTCAATATTCTGTTTTTCCAGCTCGGAATTGGTCCTGATCAATGACTTTTGGTTTTTGATATTTCCGCCATCATAGATCAATTGTGATACCTCCCCCTGGATTTTATACTGATCCTTACTGAATTCAGGAAATTTCATTGCCGGGTTGGAAGTTCCAAGCAGGTCGGCATAATTTGTTACTTCCGATTGATAGGTTGCTTTCCCTGTAAAATTGATCTGCGGCAAATTGCCTTTGCCTGCATTCTCAATATCCAGCTCCGCCGATTTCTCGATCAAACCTAATTTCTGAACATCGGGATAGTTTTGTTTTGCTAATTGATAGCACTCTTCCAGTGTTAGCTGCTGCGCAGCCAACTTATCATTCACGGGAAAAAGCAAAATCAGTAAAAGAGAAAATTTAAATGGATAATATTTCATATTTAAACATTATTTTTAATCATTTGATTAATCGGCTGGTAAAAAATTTTATTTTTTTACCAGCATCCTTTTAATCCATATTGGAATTAGCTTTTTTCTTTCCTGCATTAAAGCATTGAATTCGGCATCATTCGCACCAACTACATGTTTAAGAACGGGCTTTGTCATGAAAGGGAAAATAATCATACTCACCATATTCATTATAAAATGTACCGGGTTGATGGGTTCAATCTTACCTTGAATTATCGCCTCCTGGAATTGTTGGAGAAATACAGATTCAAAAATGAGTGTCCTCGAAGGCAGCCTGTCCAGTAATAATTGCGGGTTGCTTCTCAATTCACCAATTACAAAAGTGGGAATCTCTGGTTCATTGCTTAACAAGTCAATATATTTAGAAACGAGGGTTTCAATTTTCTGCTCTATGGAGGATCCCGGGTCATTCAGAACCTGGGATACCGAAAGAAAGAATCCCGAAAGGGTTTCCATGATGATCAGCTCAAAAAGCTTTTGTTTGCTTCGGAAATAATAGTTTAGCAAGGCCAGGTTTATATTGGCCTCTTCGGCAATATCACGGGTACGGGTAGCTGCAAATCCCTTTGCATGAAAAACCTTTCTTGCAGATTCTTTAATTCTCTCCTCGGTCGATTTATCTAATTCTTTTTTATTCACAGCGCAAAGAAAAGAGTAAAAATTGATTTAAACAACTATTTTAATCATTTGATTAAAATGTGCCTGGCTTCATCAAATGACGAAAATGAAAAGGGTCTTACTAACCAGGTGTTTAGGTGAAAATTGCTTGTTTGCTCCTCATTGATATAATGTGGAACGGAGCGTCGCCATTAAAGCTCAACAGAAATTCTATTGCCTGTAACTATACTATTGTCCCGTTTTGCGAAGCAAAATCAACATTCGCTTGCGTTTCGTTGTGCTTTTGTGAGAAACGATTTTTATAAAGGACATTTCTGGTGATAATCGATGATCTCGATAGGACTGCGTTCAAACTCGTATCCTTGGTAATGCCGGGTTATTTCGTCGAGCACTTCGTTGATCGATGCTTCATCCGGCAGCGTTACCAGCTTCATGCGGAAATCTTTAATGCCCGGCAATCCTTTGAGGTAATTGGTATAGTGCCTGCGCATTTCAAAAATGCCCACTTTAGGTCCCTTCCATTCCACGGATTTTTTAAGATGCGTTTTACACACTTCGATCCTTTCGGCCAGCGTGGGGGAAGGTAGTACCTGCTGGGTCTGTATATAATGTTTTATTTCACGGAAGATCCACGGATAACCGATGGCTGCACGGCCGATCATAATGCCATCAATGCCATAACGGTTTTTGTATTCGTATGCTTTCTGGCCGCTGTCGATATCGCCGTTACCGAAAATTGGAATTTTGATCCGGGGGTTATTTTTCACTTTCCCGATCAATGTCCAGTCGGCTTCGCCTTTGTACAGCTGGCAGCGGGTGCGGCCATGAATGGCCAGCGCCTGTATGCCCACATCCTGCAGGCGTTCGGCTACCTCCTCGATGTTTTTTGTATTATCATCCCAACCCAGCCTTGTCTTTACGGTCACCGGCAGCTGAGTGCTTTTTACCACGGCTTCGGTTAAACGAACCATCAGGTCAATATCTTTCAATACACCGGCGCCGGCTCCTTTGCTCACCACTTTTTTCACGGGGCAACCGAAATTAATATCCACCAGGTCGGGATTTACCGTTTCGCAGATCCTTGCGCTCATCGCCATGGCTTCTTCATCGCCGCCGAAAATCTGTATACCGAAGGGGCGTTCCTCCTCGGAAAAATCCAGCTTGCGTTTGCTCTTCATAGCATCCCTTATCAGGCCTTCGCTGCTGATGAATTCGCTGTACATGAGATCGGCGCCGTTTGTTTTACAAACAGCACGAAAAGGCGGGTCGCTCACATCTTCCATGGGCGCCAGCAGCAGGGGGAACTCCGGTAATGTTATGTTGCCGATTTTGGGCATATCTACAGTATATTGCAACGGCAAATTTACAAAATAATAATGTAAGCGTATGCAATACAGGAGTCCGAAGGATTTTACAGGTGCCGGTGCGCTGGGAATGCTGGTGCTTTTTTTCGCCTGTGGTTTTATACTGGCTGCTATAGCACAGGGGGTCATAGGTTTTATGATGGTGCCTTCCGGTACTTCATTCGACCAGTTGCCCGACGCATTGATGAAAGGTATGAAAGACCCGGCCAATGTGAACCTGCTGCGCCTGATGCAGGTATTAAGCACTTTTTTAATGTTGTGTGTGCCGGCGGTGTTGTATTCGAAGGTGGTGAACGGCAAAAGTTATTTCTGGCTCGGCTTTAATAAATATGTATGGCTGCCACAGATCGCCATCGGCTTTGTGATCATTTTTGCGGCCAATATCATGGCCGGTCCTGTGGCCGATCTTACCAAATCGGTGGTCTCGCATTTCCCTTCGCTGGATGCTGCTGCAAAAAGAATGGAAGATGCTTACAATGACCAGGTACAGGTGCTGAGCAACCTTAAAAGCTGGGGCGAATACATTACGGCCATTTTTATCATGGCATTTTTTCCTGCCTTGTTTGAAGAGCTGTTTTTCAGGGGAGCATTGCAAACCCTTTTTGAAAAATGGTGGAAAAGCCCGCTGCTGGCCATTTTCATCAGTTCGGTTATTTTCAGCCTCATTCATTTTTCGGTATATAATTTCTTTACCCGTTTGATCCTCGGCTTTGTGCTTGGCCTCATGTTTTACAAGACCCGCAATATATGGGTGAACGTAGTGGCGCATTTTTTAAACAATGCCCTGGCGGTAACGCAATTGTTTTACCTGAGCACTCATAAAGCAAAGCCCAGCCTGGATGATATGCAGCCCAAAGTGGAGTGGTGGCTGGCAGCAATCGCCCTGGCGGGACTGGTAGTGCTCTTCATCCTGCTGCAAAGATTCTCTGCGCAGCATAAAACAGCTATTGCTTTAAAGGAGCAGACGTTGCTGGCGAAGAAAGATCCTTTTCATTCTTTTGTCGCAGATGATCATACCGGGCTGAACGAATAAAAACAGTCGTATACATTCATCCTTAATCATTACATCCTTGGCTTTAGATAAAAAAACCTTTCGCACCAGAACATTGACTGCTATTGTATTTGCAGCAGTCATGCTGCTAGGCCTGTTTACCAATGTTTGGACTTTCCTGGCATTGTTCTTTATCATTATGATCGGTTGTCTCATAGAATATGTAAAACTGTGTTTTAAGATCGGCGGAAACAATGTGATCTGGTTATTGCTGCTTGGCGCTTTTTATGTAATATTTCCGATCCTCACCGTGATAGATATGGGAACCAGTTTTTCGCTTTTTGCCAAAGGAACGATCGGTGAAAAATATGTTACTGAAACGTGGTCACCTTTGTTACCTATTGCTGTGATCTTCTCCATCTGGATCAACGATACCATGGCCTATATTGTCGGCTCGCTGATCGGCAAAACGCCTTTCAGCAAGATATCCCCGAAAAAAACCTGGGAAGGAACGGCCGGTGGCGCTTTGCTCTGCATAGTTGTCATCGCAATCCTGGGCGCTACCATACCTGCGGCCAAAGTAATTGCTGTTAAACACTGGATAGTGATCGCTGCGCTGGCTGCTGTCTTCGGTACCATTGGCGACCTGTTTGAAAGCAAGCTGAAACGCATGGCAGGGGTGAAAGACAGCGGCAGCTTCATGCCCGGGCATGGAGGGTTCCTTGACCGCTTTGATTCCCTGCTGTTTGCTGCTCCAGCAGTATGGCTCTATATGAAATTTTTTATCTCCTAAAAACAATCTCTGCCGGGTGCTGCCTTACCGGAGGCGCTATACCCCATTTTCCCTATTTTTGCGGCTTAAATTTTACACATGACCATTCACAGAGAAGGCTATAAATCCATAGCAGTCGCTACGATCATATTCCTTGTTTTAAATCTCCTGCTTTTCTGGCAGCTGGGCGCCAGCATGTTATGGCTTTGCTTTGCATTCCTCATTATTTCACTCGGGCTGGTATTATTCATTGTTTCTTTTTTCCGTATTCCTGCCCGCACATTAACGATCAATGAACACCAGATCATTGCACCGGCCGACGGAAAAGTAGTGGTGATAGAAGAAACGCTGGATGAAGAATATTTTAAAGACAAACGCCTGCAGGTATCTATTTTTATGAGCCCTGCGAATGTGCACGTCAACCGCAACCCCTTAAGCGGTGATGTGGTGTACAATCAATACCACAAGGGAAAATACCTGGTAGCCTGGAATCCCAAATCTTCCACAGAAAATGAAAGACACAGCGCTGTGATCCGTAAAGGAAATACGGAAGTGCTGGTAAAGCAGATCGCCGGCGCCCTGGCCAAACGCATCTGCAATTACCTGGAGGTGGGGCAGAAGGTAAAGCAGGGAGAAGAGTTCGGCTTTATAAAATTCGGTAGCCGAGTAGACCTTTTATTACCGGCAGGCACTACCATCAATGTGCAGATGAATGAAGTGGTGAAAGGCGGCGTAACCGTTATAGCTACCATTTAACCCGGTTTTTGCCAGGTTTAACAATCCGGGCTTTGCTTTTTCGTTATAAAAGATATTTTTACAGCATATCAAAAACAAAAACACTCGTATGAAAAAAGTATTTTTATTAGCAACTGCTGCAATAATGATGGCCGGTGTTGCCCTGGCACATGAAGGCGGAAAAGGCAAAAAGAAAAAATGTGCCAAAGGAAAAAGCTGCTGCAAAAAAGAAGCGAAAGCGGAGAAAAAATCATGCTGCAGCAAAGACAGCAAAACAGCGAAACTCTAACGATTGCTTATCGACATTACTTGCCCCGCCGATGCGGGGCTTTTTTATGCATCAAAAAATATTTTCCAGCTCCTGCAAATGCACCACAGTGTAGGTGGGTTGAATATCAGTAACCGCATTGATATGATTTACAAAAATGCAGTCCATGCCTGCATTGAGGGCGCCCTGTATATCAGCATCGAGGTTATCGCCGATCATGATGCTATGATCCAATGATGCGCCTGCTTTGTTCAGGGCATATTCAAATATCTCTTTATTGGGCTTCACACTGTTGCTGGCTTCGGAAGTGATCACATGCTCAAAATATTTGTCCAGCCCGCTGTTCCTCAGCTTGCTCCATTGTGTTTTTTCAAACCCGTTGGTGATGAGGTGCAGTTGATATCCTTTCGCTGTGAGATAATCCAGTATTTCAAACGTATGCGGAAATACCTGTTTCTGCGTGGGTAATATTTCGAGGAAACTGCCGCTCAGGTTTTTTGCCAGCGGCTCATCGGCTACCTTGTAATCCAGCAGCGTACGCCACATTCTTTTCCACTTCAGGTCGTCAGCGCTGATAAACCCCTTGTGATACCGGTCCCATAGTACCTGGTTGTGAAAAAGATATTTCTGGTAAAAATCATCAAAAGCCGCATTCACTTTTTTATCCAGCTCAAAAGCTGCATACACTTCCGTGAGCGTTACCCGGGCATTCTGGTCAAAGTCCCACAAAGTGTGATCGAGGTCAAAATAAAGATGCCGGTATTTTTTCATGAGTGCTGCCTGCCTTTAAGTATGCAATAAAAGATTTAAACTTGCAAAATTACATTAATCCAACAATTATGGGAAATGTTGCAAAACCGGTCGCAGTGGTAACCGGCGCCAGCAAGGGAATCGGGAAAGCCGTTGCGGCTGCATTTGCGAAAGAAGGGTATACGGTGCTGATCTGCTCCCGCAGCCGGTCGCACCTCGAAGCAGCAGCGGCGGAAATAGTGAATGAATATCCTTCCGCCGATATAAAAACCTTTGTGGCAGATTTTTCCGATCCTGCGGAGGTGACTGCCTTCGGCGAATTTTGTTTGCAGGAGGGAACGGTCGAAGTGCTGGTCAATAATGCAGGCATCTACCTGCCGGGTAACCTGTATAATGAACCGGAGGGGAATATGGAACATATCATGCAGCTCAACTTTTTCAGCGCCTACCATCTCACCCGTATGCTGCTGCCGGCCATGCAGCAAGAGGGTAAAGGTCATATCTTCAATATCAGCTCTATTGCAGGCCTGTCGGCCTATGAAGGCGGCGGCAGCTACAGTGTAAGCAAGTTTGCCCTCACCGGATTCAGCAAAAATTTACGGCATGAGCTCAAAGCTTCAGGCATAAAAGTAACCACGGTTTTTCCGGGTGCGGTAATGACCGATTCCTGGGCCGGCTTTGACAACAGCAGCAAGCGTATCATGGAAACAGCTGATATTGCTGCCATGATACTGGCTGCTTCCGGGTTATCAGCACAGGCAACCGTAGAAGAGATCGTTATACGGCCACAGCTGGGCGATCTATAATTAACAGTTTATTTTATTCTTTTAAAGGTTCTGCAACAAAGGGGAAGGCCCGTGTTAGTTATTTTTGCAATGGCTGAAGTTTTGTTTATGGTGCTACGCTCTACACGAAAAATCTTACTGCTTCTTCTTTTCCTTGGCATTGGTATTGCCAGGGCACAGGTGGCATTCCGGGCCAGCATAGATCCTGCACAGATATACAAAGACGAATACGCAACCTTACGGATTGAAATAGACAACAGCAACAGCATCCGGGAGCTGAAGCTTCCTTCCCTCGATAATTTTGATGTGGTGAGCGGTCCTAACCAGGAAAGCGGAATGAACAGTGTGAACGGTGTAAGCAAAACTTATCTCGCCATCAGCTATGTGCTGAAGCCACGCAAAGCAGGTCAGTATTCCCTGGGCACTGCATCGGCCATTGTATCGGGTAAGCAGTATACCAGCGGGGCTTTAAAGCTTACTGTAAAAAACGGTGCGGGAAAAACGCCCAGCGGGCAGGCGCCCCCGCAAATATCCATGAGCATTTTTGATGACCTGGAAACGCCCAAGCCAACCGCTGATTATTCAGATTATTACCTGAAGCCGGGCGAATCGGTGCCGGACAAAGTGAATAAGAACATGCACGTAGTGCTGCAAACCAATAAGACCAGCTGTTTTGTGGGAGAGCCGATCGTGGCAACCTATAAATTATATACAAGACTGGAAAGCCAGAGCAAGATGAGCAAAGCGCCATCTTTCAATGGTTTCAGCGTAGTGGATATGCTGCGTCCCGACCAGACGGAATCGGGCATAGAAAAACTGAACGGCAGGGAATACAATGCATACACCATCCGGAAGTCGCAGCTGTATCCTTTGCAAGACGGTGATTTTGAAGTGGAACCCGCCACCATTGATAACGAAGTAAAATTCATCAGGCAGAACGGCACCGGCAATTACGGACCGGATAATATTATCGTGCAGAATGTTGCGCTCAGCAGCAAGGCGCTCACTGTTCATGTAAAGCCGCTGCCCGAAACAGGCAAACCTGCGGGATTCAGCGGGGCGGTAGGCAAATTTGATATTGATGCACAGCTGGAAAAGAACAGCTTCAGCCAGGATGAATCGGGCAAGCTGATCATTACCATCGGCGGCACAGGTAACCTGCACCTGCTTACAGCACCGGAGATCAGCTGGCCACAGGGCATGGATGTGTTTGATGCAAAAATGCAAGACAATATCGACCAGTCGCAGGTGCCGGAAGCAGGTAACAAGGTTTTCCAGATCCCTTTTACCGTGAATGCGGAAGGACAATACCAGCTGCCCGCTATACAATTCAGCTACTTTGACCCGGCTACGGCAACGTATAAAACAGTGGCCTCAAAGCCCATCCATTTCACCGTAACAAAAGGAACAGGTAAACCTGCCTACGATATAGATACGCTTTCTGTAAAACGTACAGTGTCCTTCTCTGAAAAGATGTTTACCAACAGGCATTGGATCATTGCGGTGATCGCTTTACTGATGATGCTGGGCCTTTTCCTCTGGCAAAGAAATGACAGCAGGAAGCGGAAAAAAGAAACACCTGTGCCCGTGGAAGAAAAAACAGCGCCCGATGAGATTGCAGAGCTGGTAGCAGTAGCGGAGCAGCCGCAGAACCCGCTGGCGAAAACGGAGGAATGCCTCAATAGCGCCGACTGCACTGATTTTTATACATTGCTGAACTCAGAGCTGAAGGCATGGCTGGCCAGTAAATTCTCCCTGCCGCTGCAGGATGTCAACAGTAAAAAGATCATTGCAGCAATTGATAAGGCCGGCATTGATAACAGCACCGCACTGGAGCTGGAAAAACTATTACAGGAAGTAGAATGGCAGTTGTACACACCGTTTGAACGCAACGATACCATGAACCAATTGTACAGCAGGGCACAATCGGTATTGCAGACCATCTGCATTTATATGAGCGCTAAGAATGCTCCGTAAACTTATAGCCGATGCCCCTTACCGAATGAAAGTAACGGGGATTGCGGCTGTCTTCTTCAAAATATTTCCGGAAGTTGAGAATGAAATTATCAATGGTGCGTGTGGTAGGATAAACATTGTAGCCCCATACGGTCTGCAATATTTTTTCCCTGGGCACCACTTCATTTTTATTTTCTATCAGCAGCTTCAGCAGCATGGTTTCTTTTTTGGAGAGTAAGATCTTCTCCAGCTTTTTGTTGCTGCCTTCCAGCGCTTTGAAATCAATTTTGTTTTTGCCGAACTCATATATATCGGGCAATGGCTGCTTGATGGCCAGTTGCTCGCTTTTGCGCAGCAGCTTGTTTACCCTCAATAGCAATTCTTCCAGGTTGAATGGCTTGGTGAGATAATCATCGGCGCCTTTTTTTAATCCCAGTACACGATCAGCGCTGCTGTTCTTGGCGCTGAGGATAAGAATGGGCACTTCAGGGTTGGTGAGGCGGATGGTTTCGCAAACGCTGATGCCATCCAGCTCCGGCAGCATCACATCTAAAATGATCAGGTCAAAATGCTCTTGCTGAAATGATTTGAGTGCGGCCGCACCATCATAGCTGCTGGTCACTTCATATCCTTCCAGCTCCAGGTTGAGCTTTAAGGCTTCCTGCAGGTTCTCTTCATCTTCTACCAGTAAAATGGAAAATTTTTTATCAGCCATGATGTAAATTTAGTCTGTTGGATGTAACTGAACGGTAAAGATACTGCCACCGCCGGGATTGTCGGTGATGCCGATACGGCCTTTGTGCCTTGTGACAATTTTTTTACATAAATAAAGACCCAAGCCTGTGCCTTTCGCTCTTTTAGTGGCTTCATTGCCCAGCCTGAAAAATTTCTCAAATATTTTCTGCTTGTCGGTATTGCTGATACCGGTTCCGCTGTCGGCTACGGCCAGCCATATCAAATCGGTTTTGCGCTGCAGGGAGACATCCACCACTGTTTCTTTGGGCGAATATTTCAGCGCATTTTCTATGAGATTATTCACGAGTATCTGCAGCAGGTTACTGTCGCCCTCCAGGATAATATTTTCCTCTATGCCCGCTGTAATGTCCCGCTGAGGGAAACGACGGATAAAATCATTGATACATTCCTGTACAAGCAGGGAGAAATTGATCTCGTCTTCCAGTATTTTATATCCTTCTGCCTCTATCTGTGATGATAGCAGCAGGTTATTGCAAAGCGTATTGAGCCGGTTGGTTTCGTGCAGGGTATTCTGCAGCAGGCGCTGTCGCTGTTCTTCATCCAGCTTGCGCTTTTGTATCGTCTCAAGGTTGAGCTGTGCCACCGCAATAGGCGTTTTCAGTTCATGGGTCACTGCCATCATAAAATGCTGCTGCTCATTGCTGAGCTTGAGCTGTTTTTTTACAGCCCTGTATACCAGGATAGCGCCCACAAAAATGATAATGAGAAAAGTAATGCCTTCGCCCAAATACTGTTTTACCTTCCGGTCATGATCGGCTTCTATTTTCGACATCTGTGCCGGACTGGCCGATCTTTCTATGGCCTGCTGCAGGCGCAGCAACCGCATATCATTATTCTGCTGGTTGAGCGTAATGAACCAGAAGATCAATGCTGCCACGATATAGCCCAGCAAAACCCAGTAAATGGCAAAAATGCGGTGGAATTTTTTTGGTCTGAAGAGCATAACGGTTTATTGGTTCAACTGTTCAACAGTTCAATAGTTCAGGGTTGAAGGAAACGATTGGCTAGTTCCTTTTATCGAGGCCCCAGCTGAGCTTGTTGCGCAGAGTTTGCAGGAAATTATTTTCGTTCAGCCTGATAAGGTTGATGCCAAAACTTTCCTTGCGTACTGCCAGCTGGATTTCTTTGGGAACAAGCTCCCTCCGGCTGTCCAGGCTGCAGATGAAATTATCGGTGCGGCCTTCCACTTCAAAAGAAACAATGGTATTGTCTGGCACAATGATGGGCCTTATATTCAGGTTGTGCGGCGATACAGGGGTGATCACAAAGCTGGCGCTGTCAGGA
This sequence comes from Ferruginibacter sp., assembly GCA_047602605.1. GTDB lineage: Bacteria > Bacteroidota > Bacteroidia > Chitinophagales > Chitinophagaceae > Ferruginibacter. Next base: position 1,209,528 of record JASGGW010000005.1, on the reverse strand, counting down.
AAAACAACAGGACCGTTGCAGCTGAGCGAATAACCGGTGGAGCCGGTGGGTGTGGAAACAATGAGACCATCCGCCCAATAGGTATTTAAAAATTCGCCGTTGAGATAAGTGCGGATCTTTATCATGGGCGATGTATCACTTTTGTGCAACGTGAACTCGTTGAGCGCATAAGGCACATCACCGAATAAAGGCACATCCGCATCCAGGTGAATGAGCGTTCTTTTATCCAGCACATATTTCCTGTCAACCAATGCTTCCACTGCGGTATGGATATCCTCCCTGCCAATATTTGCGAGGAAACCCAGGCGGCCATAATTGATGCCCAGTACAGGAATGCCCGAATCTTTTACCAGGGTTACCGTATCCAGCAGGGTGCCATCGCCACCCAGGCTGATGACGCAGTCGATGCTGCTGTCCATATCGGAGCTGGAGTTGAAAGTGGAGTATTTGCCTTCGAGGTCGACGGCACAATAGAACTGGTTGAAAAAATCCTGGTAAAATACCGGTTCCACACCATGCTTCACCAATTCCTGCAGCAGGAATTCAATATCTTCCAACTGGTTATTTTCTATACCACGACTATAAATTGCTATTCTCATTGAACTGTACAGGAGTTTAGAAACCGCCTTTCAGGTGCAAAAATAACCCCTTTTGCCCTAATTGGTTAAAACTGTATTCGAGACCAACGTTGATATCATATAAAGATAAAATATCAATACCAAAGCCACCGGTATAAAGCAAGCGGTTGCCCAGGCGACCTGTCATGCCATATTTGTTATATGTGTAACCGGCATCGCCAAAGGTTTTTGCAAATATTTTGAAAGGGATGCTGGAGACGATCTTGTTTTTAATCGGCACAGGAATATTAAAGCTTACCAGCTGCCTGCGCAGCGTGTATTTACCGATAACGCTGAATACGCCGTCGATCACATAATCTTCCAGTCCACGCAGGTAAAAATCACCATAGCCCATCCCGGTCTGGTTGATATAAGGCTGATCAAAGGGCAGCCGTAGGAAACCGCTTCCCTGGAAGGCATGGTACCATTTTTTTCCCAGCGATAAATAACGGTTATAGGCGCCCGACATGGAAAGCATATTGGCTTTGCCGCTGAAGCCGAAGCCTCTTTTTACAGCAGAGATGGAAAATGTTTTACCGGTAAGCGGGTAGTTGATATTGTTGGTGCGGATGTACTGGAAGGTATAGCCTACATCTATAAAGCCGATATGGGAACGATCGCCGTTCTTATAAAAAGACGGGTTGTAAAAATTGGCAACGCTGTCGGTCACATTCAGATAATTATAGCTGGCTGTATAAAAATGCCGTTTAAAATATCCCCTGCGGGAAAGATAGCTGGCGCCGATATTAAAGCTGTTCCTTACAAAACCTTTTTCGGGTGTTGAATACCGTACGGGAAGGTTATTGCTGCTGCTACGGAAAGTAACATCCCTGCTTTGTGAAAAGCCGCCAAAAACGCCAAAACCTTCAGTGAGTTTCCTGTTGCTGTAAGGCGAGCTGTAGGAGATGGCAAAATTTCTTGCAAAACCGTTAAGCAGGTAGATCCTCAGCTGGTCCCTTCTTCCGCTCAGGTTGTAATGGGCAAACTTGATACCGTATATTACCCTGTCAAGGTCGGCATTGTAGCGGTTGATCCATTCATTGTAGTTCCTGTCGGTAAGCTGGAACTGAGGCGTGGGATAAATGTACCACCGTTCCTTCACTACAATATCTATCACAAAATTCCTGGCAGTGATGAACCGGGGCGTTAAGGTTACATCGCTGAAAAGATTGGTATTGTAGATGAGCTCCTGCGATTCCTTCAGCCTGTCGGCAAGGGTGGCGGCAATAATGCTGTCGCCCTTTTTTATTTTCATCTCCCGGATGATGATGTACTTTTTTGTTTTCTTATTACCACTGATGGAAACGCTGTCCAGGACAATTTTTGCAGAAGAATCTATGAGCGGAAGCTTATAGGGATCAGGTTCGGCTGGCTGTGCAAAAAGAGACGGTGCAATAACACAACAAATCACCGGCAAGAAAAATCGTATTGCTCCTGTTCGCTTTAAAAGGTATGGTAAAAAATTATGCGGCAATCGGTTGGCAAAGGAGCTTTTTGATTTTATTAAATGTCAAGATAGTTCATCAGGTGCCTGTAATTGCTGTGGATTTCATTCTCAAAGTTCTCATTGCCGAAATAATAGATCACATCATATTCGTAGCGTTCAAATGTGGCTACCACGGATGCGATCTCCCGTTTATTGATATGCAACGTCACCGTAAGCATACCGGTAGCGGGGTCTGTATGCGAATTCAGGTGCAGGATGGTGCAGTCATTGCTTTCCACGATGCGGCTGATCTCGGAAATGGCGAGCTGTGTACGCTCCATTTCCAATACAATGATACCGCCGATCTCGTTGGCGCCGGCAAAGTTGCCCAGTGTTTTTAAAAGGTCAGCCGTGTTGATAACGCCGGAAAGGTCTCCTTCATCATTCACTACGGGAACAATATTGGTATCGTACTGGTTGCAAATATTTACGGCATTTAAAAAATGCACGTTGTCTTTTACCGAAGCAGGAATAAAATGTTTTTGAAGGCTGTCCAGCGGTACCCGGTCATCTTCAGCATCCAGCAGGTCCTCTTCGCTCAGGAGGCCGAGATAGCTGTTTTCCGAAACCACGGGCAAATGGGTAACCCGGTAATCGGCTACGAGCTGTATCGCTTTGGCGATGGTATCCTGTAATTGAAGCCTGGGTATATTGTTGTTTACGAGGTCTATAGTTAACATGTGCCGGTTTTTGGTATTACAAATTGGATGGATGTGTTATAAAACATCCGGTTGCTTTTTAAAACAGACAAATGAAATGCTTAAACCGTTGCAGCCGGAGATTTTAATTTTGCCAGGAAGCCATCCAGTATTTTATTGAACTCTGCGGGAACTTCCATCATGGGAGCATGCCCGCATTTATCAATAAAATGTAATTCGCTGTTAGGGATCAGTTTATTGAACTCTTTACCGACAAAGGGAGGAGTGATGGTATCATTGTTTCCCCATATCAGCAGGGTAGGTTGTTTGATATTTGACAGCTCTTCACCCAGGTTATTGCGGATGGCGCTTTTCGCCAGGGCAATAATCTTGATCACTTTCAAACGGTTGTTGGTGATCTCGAAAACTTCATTCACGAGCTCATCGGTCGCTATTGCAGGATCGTAAAAAGTAAGCTCTGTTTTTTTGCGGATATATTCCTTATCGCCCCGTTTGGGATAAGTATCGCCCATGCCGTTCTCAAACAGGCCGGAGCTGCCGGTGAGTATCAGTGATTTGATCCTTTCGGGATGCTTTAAAATATGCACCAGCGCCACATGGCCGCCCAGGGAATTGCCCATCAGGTGAATGCCTTCATAATTGCGCTGCTCAATGAACTTGTGTACATATTTCTGCAGGCCGCTTACGGAAGTATGCAGCAGGTCCAGGTCAAGCAGGGGCAGCATCGGCACCACTACTTTATTGGTCTTTTTAAAATGCTCTATTAAGTGCTGGAAATTACTCAATGCTCCAAACAAACCATGCAATAGCACCAAAGGCTCCCCTTGCCCTTCCTCTATGTATTTGAATTTCCCGTCTTGTTTAATCTCGTAGGTCATTTGCTAGTTATGGCATGCTTTAGTTGTTGCTAAAATACTTTATTTATCATAAATACTAAGTATTTAGAATAAATACCCCCAATGCTTCAAAGATAACAAACATGCATTAAAATATGCGCCGATTTGTGTTACCTGTACAGTAATCGTTTGTACTGCTTCTCTATCGGCCTGAAATAATAAAGCAAAACGGCTGCCAGTAACAAAATACAAACAGAGGTGAAAATGTGCGGGTATTGTATCCAGATATAAAGGAGCACCAGCGAAAACCGGGCAAACTCCAGCTGGAAAACCCATGACTTCTGTTCCAGTATGGCGCCTGTGTTCACCACGTTGAGTAAAATAAAGATACTGATGAACCAGCATTCGGTTACGGGCAACTTATCATAGAAAAAGATAAATACAAATAATCCTGCAAGTGTCACCGCTGTCTGGATAGTAATGTATCGTCTGTGCCCGGCCGTTGGAGTCAGACCCGGGTTTTTGGTAAGAAAGAATCTTTCCAGTATTGCCCTCAGGTTGGGGTCTACCGAATCGGGCCTGCCAAACAGTATTTTCAGCTTCGCTTTGAAGCCGCTTGTTTTTTTAATAGCCAGCAGGAGTTCCAGGTGATAGTGAAAATGCTGCCAGAGAAAGCTATGACTGTTCAGCGGCTTGGTGAGCCCGTATACCGGCGCTTCCTTTTCTTCAATGAATGTGCCGAACATTTTATCCCAGATGATGAGCACATCACCGTAATTCTTATCCAGGTATTGCGGGTTGCTGGAATGGTGTACCCGGTGATGCGAAGGCGTTACAAATATTTTTTCGATCCAGCCCAGCTTGCCGATGGTTTGGGTATGAATAAAAAAAGGATAGATGCCATGAATGAGCAGGAAGGTGGTGATCATTTCCGGCGGAAAACCCATCAGCGGCAATACCGACCAGAACAGGCTTCGGATAGCTGCCTGGAAGATGGTAATGCGGGCCGACGTAGTATAATTAAAATCCTCGCTTTGATGATGTACGATATGTGCTGCCCACAGTATGTTGATCTCGTGTGCCAGGCGATGGTACCAGTACCATACCAGGTCGGTAAGCAGGAATAAAGCGATCCAGCTCAGTATGCCGGGCTGTATATCGAATAAGGCATAGTGTTCGTAAATATATTTGAAGAAATAGTAAAACGGAATGACGGTGAAAATATCGGTGAGCCTTTCTGCAATGCCCACGTTGATATTGGCCACCGACTCTGCAAACTGGAAAAAATTTTTCCCCTTTCTTTTGGCATAATAATACTCAAGTCCCATAAAAAACAAAAAGAAAGGAACGGCAAACGCCAGGATGGAAGTAGAATGCATTAGAGTAAATTTATTTAGTCTATCTTTTTTATGGACTATGCAAATATAGAAAAAATCTTCTTTTATAGGTTTGTTAAAAAAAGAACGCTGTAGGGACAGTTGCTGTAACCTGTTGTACCGGAAATATTAAGGCTGCGGGGCAGGCTGTGGTTTGATGCCTTCAAAGAAATCCTGCAGCTGGGCAAACATATCCCTGAACCAGGGGATCACTACACCCAGGCCTTCGATCACTTTTGGTCCCAAAGGCCGGAGGTAGGGGTATATATTGGAAGAAGCCGTAGCCTGGGCCGAAAGCAGGTTCATCTGTACGGCATAAAATAAAAATACACTGAAGATGATGCTGTACAGCAATGCAAACAGCAATATGCCGGCAATGCGGTTGAGCCAGCCGAGCATTACCATCTCCACGCTGCTTTGCAACAGTTTGGCGCCGAGCCTTACCAGCAACAGCACACCGATAAAGACCAGCAGGAAGGAGATGACCGGCAGCCATTTGCCGGAAGTATTAAATGTATCGGAAAGCTGGGAGGCTACGTAAGAAGATAATTTCAGCGCAGCGGCAAGACCCAGGATAAAACCCGCCACCGAAAAAAGGGCCACGATAAAGCCCTTGCTGTATCCTTTGAATACAGCAAGAAGCATTAATATAAAAAATACGATATCTATAAACATGCTCAGGAAGCAAGCAGTTCTTTCACAATGGCGCTGATGGTTTTGCCATCGGCTTTTCCGGCCAGCTGTTTGGAAGCAACGCCCATTACCTTGCCCATATCAGCGGGAGAGGAAGCGCCGGTTTCTGCAATGATGGCCTTTAAAACGTCTTTGATCTCTGTTTCACTCAATTGCTTGGGCAGAAATTTTTCGATCACATCCATTTCTTCCTGCTCTTTGGTAGCAAGGTCTGCACGGCCCTGCTGGGTAAAGATGTCGAAAGAATCTTTACGCTGCTTCATCATCTTCTGCAAAAATTTCAATTCGGTGGCTTCGTCGATCTGGCCATTGGCGCCAGGTTCTGTTTTCGCTTTGATGATCTCTGCTTTGATAGCCCTGAGACCTCTCAAAACCCCTTCATTTTTGCTTTTCATGGCCTCTTTCATTTCGGCCATAATATTTTGTTCTAAAGACATAGATTATACGATTTAAAAAGTTTTAAAAGTGCTGGAGGTTGAGGAACAGTAAATTTACAACCGCAACCTGGTTACTTCTGCTCCTGCATTTGCAGAGCCCGGAATTTCTCAAAAAATACCTTGGCAAATTTTTTCATGTCTTCTGCCAGTCCTTCCTGCTGGGTGGAACGTTTGAATGAGTCGGCCATGCCCATCAGCATCTGGTAATAAAAATCGGCCATCTCATCCATCATCATATCTTTTGTCCACAGGTCGATACGCAACGCTGTTTTATCCAGCCCGTCCCAGAAAGCAATCGACATTGCTTTGGCTTTCTGCGCCATTTCTGCGCTGCTGTCACTGGCCTGCCAGTTGATCTGCTCGGGAATTTTGTTAGGATCTAACAGTACATCTATAGTGATCGTTGATTTTTGCATGCTATTATTTTTCAATCCGCAAAGGTAGCCATCATTGGGCTTTTTCGGGCAGGGAAGGTAAAATTGTTTGCCATAGCCGGTCTGCTACTGCCGGCAGGGTATACATGCTTTCAGCTTGCAGTCCTTTACTGATATATTCCTTGCGCAGCTCCTCATCTTTGTACAGCATCATCATATGGTCTGCAATGCTTATATCGGTCATTTTGCTGAACAAAGCGGCGTCTTTATAAGGCAAGTGATCAGCCGCCCCGGCAATGGTAATCAGCGGTACCCCCGAGGCAAAAGCGGCGATACCGGTTTGTTCAAGCCCGTTGAGCTCGGCCGGCAGATGAATGACCGCATAGGAAGCGGCCATTAACGAAGCTGCTGAAAAGGCGGTTGTATGATCCGCTATGATCACATCCTGGCGGTATTTGTACAGGCGGAACTCTTGTACGCAATCCTCCAGGCTGACGCCTTTTAAATGCAGCACCAGCTTCAGGGAAGATTTCAGCCTTTTTTTAAACAGGGAAAATGCTTTTAATACCGTGGTGATATTGTCTTTTGTGTAAGGCGTGCAGGCGCAGTAATAATATTCTGTGCCATCGCTTAATTTTTCCAGCAGGGTTGTTTTGTGCTCTTCATCCATCGGGTGAAAGATTTCATCCAGGTACTGACCTGCTACGAAGCATTTTCCGGCAGCCGCCGGGTATGTCTGCAGCAACTGTTCTTTCATAAAATCTTCTTTGAGCAAGATGCCTGTTGCTGCCTGTAAAAATTGGGGAAAATATTTCCTGAGGTAACGGTCTGCCTGAGAAGGTACCGTTGTTTTTTTTTGCAGAAAGCCGGTGTGCCCGATCCAGAGCCAGGCGGGCACTTTGATCCTGGTATTGGTAATGCCGGTGTCGCTGATGAAAATACCGGCCTGTAACTTTTTTAACAGGGATGGCAGCCGGTAATGGTACCAGTAATGCAGGCGCAGGTTGCTTTTAAGCGCCGGTTGCACCGGCATGAACTTTATATTGGACGGAAGGGCTTCCGGGAAGCCGGTGTCATTGGTAAAAATGATAAAATCTGTATCTGTATGTTGGGCTGCTAAAAACCGGAGCGACTGTAATAGCTGTGAAGCCTGAAGACCGGGAGAATGAATATGTGCCGCTATCACCATGCCGCAAAATTAAAGCAGAACGACGATGCCGGTTTTATTTCAGCAGTTTTAATTTTACGGTCTCGATGCGGGTGCCGCTTACATTGAGGATATCAAATTGGAAATAGCCGGTAATGATGCGGTCTTTCATCTGCGGGATGCTGCCGTCGTTGTGCTCCACGATATAGCCCGAAAGCGTGCCTGCATTGTCATTGTCAGGGAAATCGATCTGGTATTTTTCCGAGATAAAATCAAGCTCCAGCCGGCCGCTGAAAATATATTCATTGGTGGAAAGCTGCTTGTTCACCAGCTCATCCACGTCATCGTATTCGTCTTTTATTTCACCGAAGATTTCTTCCAGCAGGTCTTCCATGGTTACAATGCCCGCCGTGCCGCCGAATTCGTCGATCACCCAGGCGATCGTTTTACCGTCTTTGCTGAATTTGTCCAGTAATCCTGATACGCTCATGCTTTCCGGAACAGCGCCAATGGGCAGCAGGATCTCCGATAAGCTGGCCGGGTTCTTAAAGAGGTCGAGCTGGTGCACATAACCGGTGATATTGTCAATATCGTTGTCATATACCACCAGCTTGCTCAGGCGGGTTTCGATAAATTTATTTTTTACGGCTTCTATGCTGGTGCCGGCAGGTATGGAAACGATCTCTTTGCGGGGCACCAGGCATTCCCTCAGCTTGGTGTCGCTGATGGACAAAGCATTTTCAAACAGCTCGTGGTTGATCTCGGCCTCATCATCCGTCGTGCCCTTGCTCTGCTGTAAAAAATGTTCCAGGTCTATTTTGCTGAACACTTCTTTCTTATCGGAAAGCACCACGTTGAAAACATATTTCAGGATCCATTCGGCAGCTTTGATCATGGTATCGGAAAAGCCGGCAAACATCCAGTAAAAGAAACGGGCGAAATAGCTTACAATGCTGCTGTTCACCATCCGGTTGCTTTTGGATTTAAAGAAAGCCCTTACAGGCACCAGTAAAAATAATATGATAACGGTGGCAACCACTGCTTCAAACAAGAGCCGCACATAGCTGGTATAATTCTCAAAGCTGTCTTCCTTCATGTGCGTCACCTTGCGTACCCAGTCCCAGAAGGGGGCGATCATTTCTCCTACCATGAGCCCGTAGATCACCAGCACAATATTGATGGCAATTAAAATGGTACCGATGAAGCGGGTAGGATGCTCGGCGAATTTGCCCCAGATCTTCCCGCTGTAGGTGCCCTGCTTTTTGCTGAGATCGATAGCGAGCTTATTGGCAGAGCCAAACGCCATTTCGATACCCGCAAAAAAACAGATGAGCAGGATAGAGGCAAAGAAAATGATGAGCAATACAGGTATATCCATATTTAAAAATAAGAAAAATACTGTCAATTGGTTGGGGCAGCATCCTGGTACCCCTGTTATAGTGCTCAGGCGGATGTGCTGCCATCCTTCACGGCAGCTGCTTCCAGCGGCCTGGACAGAAAATCGCCTACCAGCTGCAGCGCTTCGGCGCAGGCTTTTTCCAGGTTGTCGTTTACGATCACTTCATTGAAGTTTGTTTTGAAAGAGATCTCGTAAGACGCTTTGTTCACCCTGGCGGCGAGGGATTCTTCGGTTTCGGTGCCCCGGCTCAGCAGTCTTTTTTTGAGCTCATCCACTGAAGGCGGCTCAATAAAAATGCTCAGGGTATTCACCGGGTACTGGTTCTGCACATGGATAGCGCCCTTTACATCGATATCCAGCACCGGTACCTGGCCATTGTTCCAGATGCGTTCCAGCTCACTTTTCAGCGTGCCGTAATATTTCCCCTGGTACACCATTTCCCATTCGGCAAATTCTTTCTGCTTGATCTTTTGCTGGAAAACCGCTTCGCTGATGAAATAATAGTCCACACCGTCTTTTTCAGTGCCCCTGGGCTGGCGGGTGGCAGCAGATACAGAAAAAGCCAGCTGCGGAAACTGTTGCATGAGGTAATGCGTAATGGACGTTTTTCCGGCCCCGGAAGGAGCGGTAATGATGAGTATTTTCTGATAGCTGTTTGAACCCATGCGCAAAGAAAAGAAAAGAATTTGGGAAAATGATGTGGAAAATTTCAGGGGCATCGCTGCAACCTTTGTGGGTCAGGTTCTTATTAAAAACTTAATTAAATAATATTTGGAATTACTGATTTATATTTTAATCTTGTAGTCCCTTATCAGGAAAATATTCATTCACAAAAACCTACACTAATTATGTCATTTAACCTAATTGATGCCGCAAAAGGGCTTTTTACCAGTGATCTTGTTGGTAAAGCAAGTTCTTACCTCGGAGAAAGCGAAAGCGGAGTATCCAAAGCACTCAGTGGAATTATTCCTTCCTTGCTGGGAGGCATTGCCGATAAAGCTACTTCTTCAAATGAAGGAGCCGTAACTGTAACCAACCTGGCGAAAGAATCTGCAGACGAAGGTTTTCTCGGCAACCTCGGCGGACTGCTGGGTGGTGGCGACAGCCTGTTAAGCAAAGGCGCAGGCTTGCTGAGCGGTTTGTTCGGCGACACCAAATCAAATTTATTAAGCAGCCTTATATCCCAGTTCTCCGGTGTAAAATCATCATCGGCTTCTTCATTGCTGAGCATGGCCGCTCCTGCGGTATTGGGATTGTGGGCAACCACGCAAAAACCAATAACCTGGATGCCGGCAGTTTATCTTCTTTTTTGGGCAGCCAGAAATCAAGCATACTGAGCGCATTGCCTTCAGGACTGAACCTGGGCGGTATTTTCAGTGGCTGGGGTGGTAAAGCGGAAGAAACCATTCACGCTGCCACTACTGCTGTACAGAATACCGTATCGAGCGCCAAACATCACGTGGAAGAAACCGTGGAAGAAGGCAGCAGCGCACTCAAATATTTATTACCTATTTTATTGCTGGCGCTGATAGCGGCAGCGGCCTGGTATTTCTTTAAGGACGGCTGCAAAAGCGGTGATACAGAACATACCGCCACTGTCATCGACAGCACTGCTACCGCTAATCATGATGCGGGTACAGTTTCTCTGCCGGCGATTGCAGGTAAAATTGATTCGCTTTCCGGCGACTTTATTTATGACCTGGGAGAAAATGTTGAGATCAGCCTGCCCGACGGCGTGAAGCTGACGGTAGGTAAAAACAGCACTGAATACAAACTTGTTCAGTTCCTGAATGATAAGAGCGCTGCGATAGATACAGTAAAAGGCAACTGGTTTGAATTCACGAATGTGCGTTTCAAAACCGGCGGATCAGAAATCACTGCCGAATCGGAAGCCCAGCTGAAAAACCTGGTAACGATCGCTAAAGCTTACCCGGCTGCTAAATTTAAAATAGGCGGTTATACGGATAATACCGGCGATGCAGCGAAAAATCTTGCTTTGTCAAAAAAACGTGCGGAAGCAGTGGCAGCCAAAGTAAAAGGTTTAGGCATTGCAGCAGCAGCCATCACAGGTGCTGAAGGCTATGGCCAGGAATGGCCAATCGCCAGCAACGATACACCGGAAGGCCGTGCACAAAACAGGAGGGTTGCAGTGAATGTAAAAGCGAAATAAGCTTTCAGCATTTCATTGCTTTCAATAAAAAAGATCCCGGCCAGCTGGCCGGGATCTTTTTATTTATAAAGTTTTTTCGCTTTAGCTGCTGATCCTTTTGATATCAGCGCCCAGCGCCTGCAGCCTGGTATCAATATGCTGGTAGCCACGGTCAATCTGCTCAATATTCTGGATAGTGCTTTTGCCACTAGCGCTCAGCGCTGCAATCAGCAGCGAAACGCCTGCACGGATATCCGGGCTGCTCATGGTGATGCCTCTCAGCTGGGTTTCTCTTTCCAGGCCGATCACCACGGCACGGTGCGGATCGCAGAGAATGATCTGCGCACCCATTTCTATCAGCTTGTCGACAAAGAACAAGCGGCTTTCAAACATTTTCTGGTGAATGAGCACGCTGCCTCTTGCCTGTATGGCGGTCACCAGCACAATGCTCAGCAGGTCGGGCGTGAAGCCCGGCCAGGGATGGTCGTATATGGTCAACACACCGCCATCCATATATTTTTGTATCTCGTAAAATTCCTGGGCAGGCACATGAATATCATCGCCTTCGATATTCATCTTAATACCCAGCTGCTGAAATTTTTCAGGGATGATGCCCAGGTCGGCCACGCCGGCATTTTTAATGGTGATATCGCTTTGCGTCATCGCTGCCATGCCGATAAAGCTGCCCACTTCTATCATATCGCTGAGCATGGTATGCGTTGTGCCGTTCATTTTGCTCACACCATTAATGATGAGCATATTGCTGCCGATCCCTTCAATCTTTGCGCCCATACGTTTGAGCATTTTGCAAAGCTGCTGCAGGTAAGGCTCGCAGGCTGCATTGTAAATGGTAGTAGTGCCTTCTGCCATGACCGCTGCCATCAGTATATTGGCGGTCCCGGTAACGCTAGGTTCATCCAGCAGCATGAAACTTCCTTTCAGGCCATCAGTGGTGAGGCTGAAAAAATTACCGTCGCCATCGTAATTATATTGTGCCCCCAGCTTCTGGAAACCGATGATATGGGTATCCAGCCTTCTCCTGCCGATCTTATCGCCACCGGGTTTGGGTATATATGCTTTTTTAAATCTTCCCAGCAAAGGTCCTGCAAGCATCACTGAGCCACGCAGGCGGGCGCTTTTTTTATGGAAGTCATCGCTGTGCAGGTATTCCACGTTTACATCGTCGGCTTTGAAGATGCAGGTATTCCTGTCAACACGGGTCAGCTTCACGTTCATCTCTCCCAGCAGCTCTATCAGGAGGTTCACATCGATAATGTCGGGAATATTATGGATGGTAACTTCTTCGGCGGTCAGCAGCACGGCGCTGATGATCTGCAGCGCTTCGTTTTTTGCGCCCTGCGGCACAATAATGCCCGAAAGTTTATTACCACCTCTTACTTCGAATATGCTCATCGGGAAAAAGGTTCAACAGTTAGTGAAAGTTAGGGACGTTTTAAAGGTTCCAAAGGTTTCAGAAGTTGAAACTAATGGCTGGCAGCTGATAGCTAACAGCTTGCCTCTTAGAATCTCTTCTTAAAATTTCTGTTCTTGCTGCCGCCGTTATTGTTGTTATTATTGTTGCGGTTGCGGTTGTTATTATTGTTATTGCGGTTATCCCTGCCGCCAAAATTTTTGCGGTACTGGTTGCGGTTGTTGCTGCCGTAATCATCCCGGTCACCACGGTTGTCGGTCCGGTGCTTTACAAAAGGACGGTTATTGAATTCCAGCTCCCCTTTGGTCATATTGCTCAGCTCGGCCTGGATGGCGTCATCGTGCATTAATTCCTTATGCCAGTTGCTGTAGGTAAGCTTCATGTAATAAGCGATGGCATTGGCAAAACCCTGTTTCTTTTCAGGGTTTTCTTCCTTCAGCGCTTTGTCGATCACCACTTCAATATTTTTACCCAGGTGGTTGAATTTGGGATGCTTTTTAGGATAAGGCAGCCTTTCGGGTCTTGCCTTTAGTTTTTCCCTGGTGGGGATGGGATAGGGACTGTCAACATCCAGCTTAAAATCGCTGATCAGGAAAAGATGATCCCATAATTTATGACGGAAGTCTTCTACGTTCTTTAAATGCGGGTTTAAAAAGCCCATCAGCTCAATAATGGCATAGGCGTTTTGCTGGCGTTCTTCACGGTTCTCCATTCTCAGGGTCTGTTCCACCATTTTCTGAATATGGCGTCCATATTCTTTCATCTCTAAATGGTTGCGGGTGGTATTGTATTCCATACGTATCTGTTCGTTAATAGGCAAATGTAAGTGTAAATAGGGTGCAAACCGCAATTTTATGCGGGCCTGTTGAGCAGGTATTTAAGGCTGAACCAGCAGGCAATGCTGCATCCCACGGCATCGGCGGCAAAATCCCACAGATCAAAGTCACGGCCTGTTACCAGGTATTTCTGTATAAATTCGGTGGTAAGCCCCCAGATAATCGTAAAAACGGTGATCTGTATATAATATTTCCTCTTTTCATCCACAGCAATCCTGCTCATGGCAATGGGCCGTACAAATAAGATCACCATGAGACCGAAGATGCAGGCATGCACTATTTTATCGAAGTTGATCTTTTCCAGGAAGCTGTTGCCGGGAATATCTTTGCCGGGCATGGCGATGAGCACCAGCACAATAAAAAACCAGGCAATGCCTGGCAGAAAATTATAAAAAGGAATTTTTTTGTCCATGTAGTTTAATTAGCTCACCAGCGCTTCGTAAGCGGTTGCATCCAGCAGCTTGGCCACATCGTCCACATTGTCAACCGCCACTTTCACCATCCATCCTTCACCGTATGGATCACTGTTTACCAGCTCTGGTTGCGATTCCAGGGCGGGATTCACTTCGGTGAGCGTTCCGCTCACCGGCATAAACAGGTCGCTCACTGTTTTCACTGCTTCCACGGTGCCGAACACTTCTTCCGCAGCCAGCGCTTTGCCTTTGGTGCTGATGTCAACATATACGATATCGCCCAGCTCACCCTGCGCAAAAGCAGTGATGCCGATGGTGGCGATATTGCCTTCAATAGAGATCCATTCGTGGTCTTTTGTATACTTTAAATTAGCCGGAAAACTCATGATATGGTGATTTTTAATGTGGGCGCAAGATACATTTTTATTTATGATTTCTGATTTGTGAATTTTGATTTGCAGGGTGCAGCATTCATATTCAGCCAGCATCCATCAGTAAATCATTTAAGGATTTCCATCTTCATCCGCACATCGCCAAAAGGCCTGTTAGCGCCATCTTTCGGCACATTTGCAATTTTAGCGATCACATCCAGCCCGCTGATCACTTCGCCGAAAACGGTGTAATTCATATCCAGGAAAGGCGTGCCGCCGATGGTTTTATAAATTGCTCTCTGTTCGGGCGTGTATTTATGACCGATCCTGCTTTCCATCATATCCAGCTCTGCATCTGTCAATACTTTTCCCTCCACGAGGTAAAACTGGCAGGCGCTGCTGGCTTTTTCCGGGTTGCCGTCACGGGCTGCGGCCAACGCTCCTTTTTTGTGAATGAGGCTGCTGTTAAATTCGGCCGGGATGCGGGCCATATCGCCGCCGCCATTGCCGAGCATCACACCTGCAGGCGCCGTCTTGCTCTGCGGATCACCGCCCTGTATCATAAAGCCGGGGATCACCCGGTGAAAAAGCAGGCTATCATAAAAACCTTCTTTTACCAGCTTTACAAAATTGTCCCGGTGCAGCGGGGTGGAATCTGATAATTTCACCACGATCACACCCGAGTCGGTGGTTATCTTCACACGGATGCTTTTATCTTTTGGCACCACTTTTTTTGCCGTGGCGGCGGTTGTTGCCGGTTTTTTGTAAGCCGGCTTTGTTGTGGTTGTTTTTTTAACGGCCGGTTTGGCGGTGGGTTTTGTTTGCGCAAAGCTGCTGAGGCTGCTGATAGCGATCAAAGCAAAAAGTAACAATTTTTTCATCCTGTATAATACGTATTAAAATTAATGTCGGTTAAATAAAACCCTGTTCTTTGAAATACATCAGGGCATGATCTTTTAAGAAATTTTCCTGCTCAAAAGTCTGCAGTTCCGGCAACGGTTTCAGCTGCGAAAAATGCGGCCAGCCTTCCTCGTCCATTCCATCAAAAGTATAATAGCCGCTTGGCTTTAGAATGGTGCATACCGCAATATGCATCAGGTCCTGCTTCTGCTCTTTGCTGAAATCCTGCGGGCCCTGTCCCAGCTCCTGCACACCAATGAGCAGCAATACGCCGTTCATGTCGGGCTTGATGCCGAAACGCTCCTTCAGTTTAATGCGCAGCTTGAGCCAGCGCACCTGCAAATCCTCTTCTATATGCTGCATGCCTGCAAAAGTATAGAAAGATGCAATTCAACCCGCTGCCGCATATCATAACAAGCCGTTATCTTTGCGCTCTCAAGTTTTAGTATGTTACAGATTAATTATATACGCCAGCATGCCGCAGAAGTAAAGGAAAAGCTGGCCGTGAAGTACTTTGGAAATATCGGGTTGGTAGATGAAATACTGCAGCTGGATGAATCGCTGCGCAAACAAAAAACAGCCACCGAATCGCTGCAGGCAGCTATGAATGCCGCCAGCAAAGAGATCGGCATGCTGATGGGTAAAGGCGATAAAGAAGCCGCTGAAGCTAAAAAGCAGGAAGTGGCTGCAAAAAAAGAGGAAATGGCTGCCGCTAAAGCGGCGCTGGATGCTATGGAAGCATCGTTCAACGAAAAAATAGTTCAGCTGCCTAACCTGCCGCACAGTTCTGTACCAAAAGGCAAAACACCGGAGGAGAACGAAGTGGTGATTGAAGGAGGCGTGATACCGGTATTATATGCCGGGGCCAAACCACACTGGGAGCTGATCAGGGAATATGATATCATTGATTTTGAAACCGGCGCAAGAATCACCGGAAGCGGCTTTCCTATCTACAAGGGCAAGGGAGCGAAGCTGCAGCGTGCGCTGATCCAGTATTTCCTGGATTATAATACAGAAGCAGGATACACTGAATATACACCGCCACTGATGGTGAACGAAGCCACTGCTTACGGTACCGGCCAGCTGCCCGATAAGGAAGGCCAGATGTATCATGTAACGGCGGATGGCTTTTACCTGATCCCTACAGCAGAAGTACCGGTGACCAATATTTACGCCAATGAAATTGTAAAGGAAGATGAGCTGCCGGTCAAAATGACGGGCTATACACCCTGCTTCCGAAGGGAAGCGGGCAGCTTCGGCGCCGATGTGCGTGGCCTCAACCGCCTGCACCAGTTTGATAAAGTGGAGATCGTACAACTGGTGCATCCTTCCAGAAGCTATGAAGTGCAGGAAGAGATGACCAACCATGTGGAGCGCCTGCTGCAGTTCCTGGAGCTGCCTTACCGCAAACTGCGTTTATGCGGCGGCGATATGAGCTTTGCTTCTGCGCTTACCTACGATTTTGAAGTGTACAGCGCTGCCCAGCAAAAATGGCTGGAAGTGAGCAGTGTGAGTAATTTTGAAACCTTCCAGACCAACCGCATGAAAACAAGGTATAAAAATGCAGAAGGGAAAACCGAGCTGGTACATTCATTGAACGGCTCTTCGCTGGCATTGCCCCGCATTGTGGCAGCCCTGTTGGAGAACAATCAGAAGGAAGACGGCATCCACCTGCCTAAAGTACTGCACAGCTACTTCGGCGCTACCAAAATTGAAAAATAGGTTGTACTAATAAGATGATATAGGGCCTGCATATAATGCAGGCCTTTTTTATTCACCGTTCATGATAGCCAGCATATTCTGCAGGGCATTTTCGGAATGAAGCATTCCGGTATTCTCCAGTGTCATAGCTGTTACCTCCGCCGCACGGCGGCACATGCCCTGTTCAAAGGCGGCGATGGCTTCTTTAATTGTTGCATACTGAGTACCTGTAAGGCATTCCACCAGCTCAAAAGCATCCTGCATGGCCATGTTCACGCCTTCGCCTGCATAGGGTGGCATGCGATGGGCCGCATCACCCAGCATGGTAAGATTGCCCGTGCTTTCCCAATGCTGGTCAAGGGGAAAATGATATTGCGGCCGGGGAATACAATACAGATCATTGCCGGAAAATAATTCCTGCCACATAGGATCCCATGAAGCAAATGCTTCTTTAAACCATGTAGCTACCTGTTCTTTATTGCTGAAATCGATACCACAGTTTTTTACCCACTGCTCTTCGGTTTTACAGCCGGTGTAAAAAGAAAGGCTGCCGTCGCCTTTGGCGCTCAGGATAAGGGATTGCTCATTACCGAAGGCAAATAATTTTCCGCCTTTTACCAGCCTGTACAAATGCGGGGCATTCGCAGCCGCATGATAAATATTTCCTTCCACGATGGTAACGCCTGAATATACAGGCTGAATATCGCTGATGTATGGGCGTATGCGTGAGTGGGCTCCATCCGCAGCAATCACTATATCGGCATAACCAGAGGAATCATTTTTAAAATGCAGCAACCAGCCGCCCTCCTGTTTTTCCATCGATACAAAATGACTGTCCCATACCACTGTATCAGGCTGCAGGGATTCCAGTAAAATTTTCCGCAAAGGTCCCCGGTCAATTTCAGGACGGTCTTCAGCATATCCATTTTCCGAAGCATGATCGTCCAGCTGAATGTGGCCGTATGGATCGGTCACCCTCATCTTACCTGCATCGGGGCGGTAATATTTTCTGAATGCTTCCAGCAGGCCCGCCCGTTTCAGCGCTTCCAGGCCCGATCCTTCATGCAGGTCCAGCGTAGCGCCCTGTACCCTTACCTCTTTGTGCATATCCCGTTCGTACACTTTTACATCGGCACCCTGCAACAGGAGCAGCCTGGCAAGGGTAAGACCGCCGGGGCCACCACCGATGATCGCAATTTTTTTATGATCCAGTAACATACCGTATTGTTTATTTTACGGTACAAAATTATTGTGCTGCAGAAGGGCGGCATTGTATAAATCGGTCGTTTTAGTTGCCCGACTGTTTGTTTTTCCGGGTGACCTTGATATCCTTCCTGCGTTTGCCCGCTATATAAAAAGTGACGATCACAAAAAGCGGCAACTTGAAGAAAAGGAGGAAAAAGGCCAGCTTCGGCCAGAAGAAGGAAGCAATGATAGCAACGAGCCCGTTGATCATATCCAGGTTCAGCATCAAACGAAAATCGTACTGGTGTCTTTCATCCAGTTTTTCCCGCATGATAAAATCGGGTTGATTATCGGCATAATCCCAGAGACAGTTCTGGAATACAGACAAAGCAAAAATGTTCAGGCTGTATAAAAAGATGGCCGGTCGCTGCCCGAAATGGGTGCTGAGCGTAGAAGTGGCGAAAGGAAGCGTCACTACAAAGAACAGCCAGAGAATATTATAAGCCATCATGCGCTCATCCATCTTTTTGATGTACACAAAAAAGTCGTGGTGCGTGCGCCAGGCACCGGCGATATTGATAAAGGAAAGGATGAACGCCATGTATTTTTCCCAGGGCGATAGCAGGTCCATAAAGCTGAGCTGGTGCGACTCCGGGAAATCCAGCTTCAGGTCCAGCGCCAGTAAAGTGATGGCGATGGCTACAATAGCATCGCTGAAGAACAATACTCTTTCAAATGCAATTTCTTTTTTCGATGTTTCTTTCATGTACCCGGATTTTGGGGGAGGGTGGAAAATTGTATGAAGCGTCCGTCTTTGTTTTTGCTCAGGTCACCGGGTACCACGCCCGATAATTTTTTCACTTCTTTGATAAAGTGCGATTGGTCCGCAAAATTCTCCTGCGGAAATAATTTTCCTTCGCTGATATGTGAAAATGAAGCCCTGAACCGCAGGATGCTGCAATAAGCTTTCAGCGAAATGCCGAACTGCTGGGTAAAATACCGGTTGATCTGCCGGCTGCTCCAGTACACTTTTTCAGATAATTCTTTTACGGTCAGGCTGCCGTTGGAAGCATAGATGAGCTCAAAGAGTTCCAGCTTGCGGTTATCTGCCTGTGCAGGAAGCAATAACCTCATGCTGGCGGAAGCCTTTTCGCAAAAAGCAGCAAAATCAGCCAGGTCCCGGTCATTGAATCCCCAGAAATCTGCGGGCATCGGCCTGGCTTCATTTATCCGGATGCTGTTGCGGAAAATATACTCTGCGGCAGGCAGCTTACAGCTGATGGCAAACATGACCGATCGAGGTTGAACAATGGTCTTGTCAGGAAGAGTGCCGATGCCCATCCATGTTACATGAAAAGGTTCTGCGGCAGACCGGGAAAAGAAAAGGTCCATTCTTCCGTCGGGAAGAACGATCACTTCCGGGCTGTTATCGCTGTCATTCTCCAGCATCCAGAAACTTTCTACAAAAGGCGAGAGATCCTTTGAGGGATAGCGATATGTATATGCAAAATTCCGCTCCATTGTGTTACAGGAAACCGGTATCAAATGTAGAGGAATGCTTTCATAAAATAACCGGTCCGTAATTTGTTGCCTGTTATGAATAATTTTTCGGGAATCGTTAAACCTTTGATATCAGGCAGGGTCTTACACGGGTTCCCAGCCTAAATTTATCGTATGCAAATCACCAATCGTCTTAAAAACCAACACCTGTTATGGCGTGCCGCCTTTGGTCCGATGGCTGAAAATGCCGCTACACTCGATGATATTTCTCAAAAAAAATTATGGGAGCTGCTGCTCAAAACCTCTTCCCGCAGCCCGGAAAAAATTGCCGTGGCCAGTAACCTGCTGGATGGATTGGTGGAAGGCGTGAAAGACCTCTCCATGCAAAGCCAGCTCAGCAAGGAGCAACAGGGAAGAATGCGCCGCCAGCAGTACAGGGATGATCTTAAAAATATGAACCTGCTGTGGATGGACCAGATGATCAACAGCCAGGCGCAGCTAAGGGAAAAGATGAGCCTGTTCTGGCATAATCATTTCAGCTGCCGGGTGATCAACAGCTATTTCCAGCAGGAATTGCTGCATGTGGTGCGCAGCAATGCGCTGGGTAATTTTGGTACCATGCTGAAAGAAGTGAGCAAATGTCCTTCCATGCTGCAGTTCTTAAACAACCAGCAAAACCGCAAGGGCAGGCCCAATGAGAATTTTGCCCGGGAAGTGATGGAGCTTTTTACCATGGGCCGTGGCAACTATACGGAAAAAGATATCAAGGAAGCTGCAAGAGCTTTCACCGGCTGGGGTTTCAATGCCGGGGGCGAATTTGTATTCCGCCAGAACCAGCATGATACGGGGCAGAAAACCATCCTGGGCAAGACCGGAAATTTTGACGGCGATGATGTGCTGAATATTTTACTGGAACAGCCGCAGACCGCTGTTTATATCACCCGCAAGATCTACCGGAATTTTGTAAATGAAGAAGTGAATGACAGTAACCTGCAATGGCTGGCACAGCGTTTTTATGATAACAATTACGATATTACCAAACTGCTCACCGACATCTATACCAGCGACTGGTTTTACAGCGAAAAAAATATCGGCAATAAAATAAAATCGCCTGTTGAGCTGATGGTGGGCATCCGCCGTTTTTTACCTATGGAGCTCGACAAGGATGAAAGCCAGCTGCTGTTCCAGAAAATACTCGGGCAGGTGCTTTTTTATCCGCCCAACGTGGCCGGCTGGCCCGGCGGCCGTTCCTGGATCGACAGCAGCACGCTGATGGTACGCCTGCAGCTGCCGCAGGTGCTGGCCGCAAAAGAATCCATCAATATCACGGCCAAGAATGATGATGATGTGAACATGGGCATGGTAAAAGAAGAGCAGCTGCGCATCAATCGTAATAAAGCGTATGTAGATAAGGGCGCTTCGGCGCAGATCGACTGGTCGCTGATCGATAAAACATTTGAAAAGGTAAGCAGGGACAACCTGTCGCAGAAAATTGCAGATACCTTATTGCAAACGGGCAGCCGTGTGCCGCAGCCGGTGCTGGATGTCTACATATCAAAAGACAGCAGGGAGAATTTTGTAAAGACCAGTGTGATCCAACTCATGGCCACACCGGAATATCAACTTTGTTAATACCCGCTGCCGGTTGCTGCCGGCAGCACATGGTTTAAAACGACAGCTATGTACATTAAACGCAAAGAGTTTTTGCAGGTAGGATCGCTGGCAACGGCTTCCATGATGCTTCCCAAATTCCTGAAAGCATTTGAATCGGGTAACCTGGTACCGCCCGGCAATAAAGTGGTGGTGGTGATCCAGTTCAGCGGGGGTAATGATGGCCTCAATACGGTGATCCCGATCACCAATGATATTTATTATAAAAGCCGTCCCAAACTGGGTATCGCAAAAACAGCGGCGCTCAACCTGAACGGTGATGTGGGGCTGAATCCGGCGCTGCAGGCCTTCAAAGGCTTGTACGATGACGGCAGCCTGGCTATTTTAAACAGTGTGGGTTACCCCAATCCCGACCGTTCGCATTTCCGCAGCATGGATATCTGGCATAGCGCCAGCGACAGCAAGGATTATGTGTACACGGGCTGGCTGGGCCGTTACCTGGATGCACAATGCTCTGGCTGCGACAAGCCTACGCAGATACTGGAGATCGATGACGTATTGAGCCTTGCGCTGAAAGGTGAAAAAGAGAACGGGCTTGCTTTTACGGATCCACGCCGCCTTTACAGCAGCAGCAATGAAAAGTTTTACAAAGCCATTGAAGGAGCGCACAATTCTTCGGAAGAAACGGTTGATTACCTCTACAAGACCATGAGCGAAACGCTGAGCAGCGCCGATTATATTTACAAGCAAAGCAGGCTAAAGCCCACTTCAGCAGCCTATCCCAATACCGAGCTGGGTAAAAACCTGAAAACGATCTCCACGCTTATCATGAGCGATATCAATACCAAAGTGTATTATGTTTCGCTCGGTAGCTTTGATACCCATGTGAACCAGGAAGGGCAGCAGAAAAGGTTGTTCACCGAACTCAACGATGCGGTAAAAGCTTTTACCGACGACCTGAAAAGCAACGGCCGTTTTGAAGATGTGCTGATGATGACCTTCAGTGAATTCGGGCGAAGGGTGGCGCAGAATGCCAGCAATGGCACCGATCATGGCACTGCCAATAATATGTTCTTTATCGGCGGCGCACTGAAGCAGAAAGGTGTGCTGAATGATATGCCCGACCTGAGCGATTTAAATGACGGCGACCTCAAGCATAAGGTGGATTTCAAAAGCGTATATGCTACGGTGCTCAACAAATGGCTCGGCAGCGACGATAAAAAAGTACTGGGGAAACAGTACGATCATTTGAAATTTATATAGAATAGAACTGATAATGTATAGTGGATAATGGATAATTTTTCCAAATTGTGAATGTATTTCAATCCTGAAAAATTATCCACTATCCATTTATCAATTTTCCATTACTTCACTCCCTTCTCCTTCATGATCCTGTTCAGCCATTTCAGCATAGCGAAAATGATGAGGGTGGCGATAAGGAGCAGAACAAAATTCACCCAGAAGAAGCTGGCTTTGTGCTCATAGCCGTCCCACATGGTGGCCAGCACGCCCGATAGTTTATTGCCGATAGAGGTCGACAGGAACCATCCTCCCATCATCAGCGAAGTGATCCTTGCCGGGCTCAGCTTAGATACCAGCGATAGTCCCATCGGGCTCAGCAGCAGCTCGCCGATAGTGATCACCCCATAGCTCATGATCAGCCACCATACACTTGCTTTTTCCGCCCCGCTGTTGCTGGCATAGGCAGCGCCGATCATTACAAATACCGACAGGGAGGTGATGAGCAGGCCGAAAGCAATTTTGGTGGCGGTGCTCGGTTCCCGGTTCTTCCTGCGCAGGTAGGAGAAGAATGCCACCACCAGCGGGGTGAGCAATATCACCCAGCCCGGGTTGATGGATTGTGTGAGCGGGGTGCTCCACAACGTGGCTTTTTCACCATCCTTCGGCAGATCTCCCGGTTTTACATTTTTAAAATAATTGGGATAATTGTATTCCCTGATCACTTTACCGTTTGCATCCTTCTGGATGCGGAACTGGCCATCGTATTTATCCACGCTGTCTTTCTTATATTCTATTTCGGACGCCAGTTTTACACTCCTGAAAATATCACCGGCCGTTCCTTCCACATGGCGGTTGGTGTAATTATCTGCCCAGATGGTCAGCGCTGTTCCGTTCTGCTTGAATACGGCCCAGAACATAATGGTGGCCGCAAAAATGGCCAGCAGTGCGGCAATGGGACGTTTTTCGCTTGCTTCCGCCCTGAAATACAGGGATGCAAAAAAGTAGATAACAGGAAGGCAGGCAAAAATGAAAGCGTCATTGGAATCTGAACCAAAAAAGGAGCTGTTCGGGTTGGAAGCGCTGTAGGTTCCTTTCAGCAGCCAGCCGATCACACCTGCTGCAATCGAAGGCGCCAGCACCGTGAGCACAATGCGGCTGAAAGGCATATCCTCCTTCGTCATCGGCTTCAATACATCGCCGCTGGCATAATGCTTTGTGCCGGTGATGAAAACGATCACACCGATAAACATCCCGATACCCGCCGCAATAAAAGCATATTTCCATCCCCAGAGAATAATGATCGCAGCGCTGAAAAAATTACAGATAAAAGCGCCAATATTGATGCCCATGTAAAAAATGTTGTAGCCTTCATCTTTACGGGCCACATATTCCGGGGCAGAATATAAATTCCCCAGCAGGGTGCTGATATTCGGTTTGAAAAACCCGTTCCCCACAATCACCAGGGTCATGCTCAGGTAAAGCATCGGCAGGCTGTGAATGGCCATCATGCAATACCCCACGCCCATCATCAGGCCGCCGGCGATGATCGATCTGCGGTAGCCGAAATAACGGTCGGCCAGCAATCCTCCCAGGAAAGGGGTAAGAAATACCAGGGCGATGAAAGTGCCGTACAGATCGGAGGCCTCGCTGTTGGTCATGGCAAAGCCATGCTCCACATTTTTGAGGTAGAGCAGGAAAATGCCGATCATCAGGTAATAGCCGAAGCGTTCCCACATTTCGCTGAAGAACAGGAAGGGGAGTGCTTTGGGATGTTTGGAGGTTTTTTCCATATCATGATATATTTAAGGAATCATGTAAATAAAAAGGCAGCCATCTGCGGCTGCCTTTAATACGGTCAATATTTTTTATCGTACGCCGTGCATCATCTTTTTCATCCTCGGCGTGAGGGCATACAGTACAAGCCCTGCCAACCCGCAAAGTATTACAAATAACATGAAGAAATCGTACACATCTTTTAATTTATACCCCATAAATTGAGGATATGCAGGTTTTACAAGTTGTTTCGTTTTGAGCGTTTCAAACTGGTCTTTGGTCAAAACAGAATCAAGCGTATTTTTTAATGAATATGCAGTGTCCTTCCTTTCTTTGGCTTTTTTTACCATAGAAGCAGATTTTTCAAAAGCCTTGTTGAGGTCAATATTGTTTTCCTTTGCTTTTTTTACATCTATTTCTGCCCCGATCTTTTCTGCCCCTAAAATATAAAGGTCCTGCCCACTCGCTTCTTTTTGACCTTCCAGAATGGCTTTCAGGTCAACATTTTCTTTTTGCATGGCAATATATTTATCAGGAGATGGGGGCAACAAAGCGCCCAGCACACCTGTAAGTACATAACCGCCAGCATTACCAAGGAACCACACGCCCATAAGCAAAGATGCAAATCTTTTCGGAGCCAGCTTGGCAACAAGAGAGAGGCCAATCGGAGATAAGCATAATTCGCCCCATGTATGTAGGAGGTATAAAACAACAAACCAGATAATACCGATCTTGGCACCTTCGCCCAGACCCTTTACCTGTAAGGCGATGATGAGATAACCCAATGCGATCAGCAGTAAACCCCAGGCCTGCTTAACAGGAGAAATGGGCTCTATTCTTTTTTTATTCATCCAAACCCAGAGTATACTGAACGGGATGGCGAAAACCATTACAAAAATGCCATTAAAGCTTTGTACCATACTCGGAGGCATTTTCCATCCAAGAAAATTGGTATCAGTTTGATTGTTCGCAATAAATGTGAGTGAAGTGCCCGCCTGCTCAAAAGCCCCCCAAAAAAACATCACAAAGAAGCACACAATATATAATACCCATATTCTGTCACGCTCTATTTTGGTAATTGTTTTATCTGAGAGAATTAGATAGCCAAGGCTGAAACCGGATGCAAAAATGAAGGGGTATAACCATGCTTTTATTGGCGAGGCGCCCGGTGAATCAAATACAAGGTGAAGTCCGTAAGTAGCAGCGATCATTATTACAAGAGAAATGACTATGCTGGCTGTTGTGAATTTAGCACTGCCTGATTCTCCTTCAGGTATATCAGATTTTTGCGGCTTGCCGCCGATAGCCTTACCTTCTGGGGTAACTACATATTTATTTTTTAGGAATAAAAAAGTAAGTGTGCCAATAAACATGGCAAGAGCTGCCACTAAAAAACCCCATTTGAATGCGCTAAGATCTCTTACGCCGTTATTTTGTACATCACCTACAATCGGGCAGATAATCTGCCCCAATGTGGCTCCCACATTAATACCTAGATAAAATAACGTAAAAGCTGAATCTAATTTGCTTTTTTGTTCTGTTGGGTAAAGACTTCCCACCATAGACGAAATATTCGGCTTGAAAAAGCCATTCCCGAAAATGATAGTTATCAGAGCCAGCCACATTACTGTTTTTGCAAGATCAAGATTATCTGCATATAAGGTGCCGCTGAAAAAAAGTAGCAGTTGACCAATACCCATGACGGTACCCCCTAGTAAGATACAGTTACGGTTACCTAAATATTTATCAGAAATATACCCGCCCAACATGGGTGTGAGGTAGCACAAACCCAGGAATCCGCCATAAATAATAGAAGATTCTGACTCACCCATTAATAAAGCTTCAGCTAGGAACAGCGAAAGCAATGCCCGCATGCCATAGAAGTTGAAGCGCTCCCACATTTCTGTTCCGAATAAAACCCACAGGCCTTTTGGATGCCCTTTTTGAGGTACCTGTTGAGCAAGCTGATCTGCCATGATAAAGAATTTTAAGTCTGGTTAATAGTAGCGTTATTGTAGTAAAGGTCTCAAAATAGTGAAATTCTTTAAAAGGCTGCCAAATCCCTGTATTCATTTTGCAAAGAAGGGTTTAAAATTTTTGGCGGCGTTTTTGCTGGAAAATGCCAAAAAAAATTTTGTAATCAAAATGCAGCATTAATTTTGCGGACGATTTAACCCCACCATTAATTTTCAAGATGAACATAATTTTAGTAGGCTCAGGAGGAAGGGAACATACATTAGCCTGGAAATTGCAACAAAGCCCCCAATGCAGCAAATTATTCATTGCTCCCGGCAATGCCGGTACAGCAGGTATAGGAACAAACCTGGATATAAAAGTCACTGAGTTTGAAAAGCTGGGCAAAGCATGCATCGATCATAAAATTGACATGCTGGTGGTAGGTCCTGAAGAGCCGCTGGTGAAAGGCATTTACGACTATTTTAAAAAGGAGGCTTCCCTCAACCATATCCGGGTGATCGGCCCTTCGGCTGAAGCCGCCCAGCTGGAAGGCAGCAAGGCTTACGCAAAGGCTTTCATGCAGAAGAATAATATTCCCACGGCAGCTTTCAGGAAGTTTACAGCCGAAAATTACGAGGAAGGACTGGAGTACATCAAAGCGCATCCGTTGCCGATCGTTCTTAAAGCAGACGGGCTGGCCGCCGGCAAAGGCGTACTCATCTGTAAAACATACATAGAAGCCGTGGCAGAATTTGAGCTCATGATCCTGCGCAGCAAATTCGGCGAAGCCGGAAAAACGGTAGTGGTAGAACAGTTCCTGGAAGGCATCGAGATCAGCGTATTTGCACTCACTGATGGAAAAGATTATGTGTTACTGCCTGAGGCAAAAGATTATAAAAGAGTGGGCGAGGGAGATACAGGACTGAATACCGGCGGAATGGGTGCGGTTAGCCCCGTGCCTTTCTTCGACAGCGGGCTGAAGAAAAAAGTGGTGGACACTATTGTTGAGCCTACCATTAAAGGACTGGCGGCGGATAACCTGGATTATAAAGGCTTTGTTTTTATAGGCCTGATGATCAGTGATGGAGAGCCTTATGTGATCGAATACAACTGCCGCATGGGCGATCCGGAAACAGAAGTGGTGATGACAAGATTCCAGTCTGACCTGGTGGAAGCATTGGTAGCAACTGCCGAAGGAAGGATTGGAGACATTAAGATAGAAATTGATCCTCAGACAGTTACAACAGTTGTAGCAGTCAGCGGCGGTTATCCTGGCGACTACGAAAAGGGTAAAGTGATCAATGGATTGGATACCGTGGAGGACTTCCCGGACAGTATTATTTTTCATGCAGGCACCACCCTGAAAGGAGAAGAAGTGGTAACAAATGGTGGCCGGGTGCTGGCGGTAACCTCCAAAGGACTGGACGTAAGAGATGCCGTAAACAAGTCGAAAGATCTGCTCATGAATATCTACTATGAAGGCATTCATTACAGGCATGATATCGGCTACGAATTTATCGGGTCATAAAAGAACTAACGGTAAGGTATAAACGAAAATTTTACCTTGCCGTTTCAATGAAAAACCAATAAAAGCAAAACCGGCTTCCCGCCTTTATCCACAAGTGTTACAAGACTTGTGTATAAAGCATAATTATTTCAAAAAATATTTTGCCTTCGTTGTTTAATTCCAATATTTTCCATGAACTTTGCTTACATCACTTTCTAAATACAATTTTCACTAAATAACCAATGGGACTTTTTAACTTTTTCACACAGGAAATTGCCATAGACCTGGGAACCGCCAATACCCTCATCATACATAATGACGAAGTTGTGGTAAATGAGCCATCCATCGTGGCGCTGGACAGGAACAATCCTAAAAATCTGCTAGCCGTGGGCAAAAAAGCATTGATGATGCATGAAAAAACCCACGAAAGCATCCGCACGGTCCGCCCGCTGAGGGATGGTGTGATCGCAGATTTCAATGCGGCCGAGCTGATGATCAGGGAGCTGATCAAGCTGGTTTACCCGAAAAAGCCATTGTTTGCCCCCAGTTGGAGAATGATGATCTGCATTCCGAGCAGTATTACCGAGGTGGAAAAGCGTGCGGTAAGGGATAGTGCGGAACAGGCCGGCGCCAAGGAAGTGTATCTTATTCATGAACCGATGGCCGCTGCGCTGGGTATCGGTATCGATGTGGAAGAGCCGGTGGGTAATATGATCATTGATATCGGTGGTGGTACTACCGGCATTACGGTGATCGCCCTGGCGGGTATCGTATGCGACCAGAGCATCCGTATCGCCGGCGATGAATTTACGGCCGACATTATGGAAGCGCTCCGCCGCTACCATAGCCTGCTCATCGGTGAGCGCACTGCCGAGCAGATCAAGATCCAGGTAGGCGCTGCAATGAAAGACCTCGATAATCCGCCGGACGATATTCCTGTAAACGGCCGTGACCTTGTAACCGGTATTCCCAAGCAGGTAATGGTGAGCTACCAGGAAATTGCCGAAGCGTTGGATAAAAGTATTTTCAAAATTGAAGAAGCTATTTTAAAAGCCCTTGAAACCACTCCGCCGGAGCTGGCTGCCGATATTTATCGCAGGGGCTTGTATATCACCGGTGGCGGCGCCCTGTTGCGTGGACTGGATAAACGCCTGGCGGCAAAGATCAAGTTGCCGGTGCATGTGGCCGATGATCCGCTGAAAAGCGTGGTAAGAGGAACCGGTATAGCCCTCAAAAACTATGACCGCTTCCCTTTTGTAATGAGATAATTTTTAAAAATTCTAATATCAAAATTCTAAATTCTAAGAAAGAGTATTCGCTTTAGGATTTAGAATTTTGTATTTAAGCGTTAGCATTTCTCCCTTTTAGTGAAAAATATATTCTTATTCATCCGCCGCTATTTCAACTTCCTGGTATTTATCATACTGCAGGCGATCTGTATTTTTCTCATTGTTCAGAACAGCAAATATCATCATGCCATGTTTGGCACCACGGCGAATAAGCTTACCGGTGGCATCAACAGGCAGTACGACAATATTGAATATTATTTCCAGCTTAAAAGAACCAACGATTCGCTGGTGAAAGCCAATGAACGCCTGTACAATATGCTGGCAAAGGATTTCAATATCCCCGACAGCATGGATATCAGGCAGGTGGTGGATACCATTCAGATCGATTCGCTCAGGCAGTACCGCAGGTTTACCTACCGGGAAGCCAAAGTGGTGGCCAATTCTGTGACCACACAAAACAATTATGCGGTGCTTTATGGAAGGCAGGTGGCTGCCATGCAAAATGGCATGGCGGTGGTGGATGCCAACAATGCGGTGGTAGGCGTGGTATCGGATGTGAGCGGTAACTATGCGGTGGTGATGAGCCTGCTGCACAAAGACAGTAAGATCAGCGGTAAATTATTCAAGACCGGCGAAACCGGTACTGTTACCTGGGATGGTAAAAATCCTGAGTTGCTTACCCTTTACGGTATTTCAAAAGGATTGACACTGAAGACTGGCGATTCGGTGATCACCAGCGGCCTCAGCGCTATTTTCCCCAAAGGCTTGCTCATTGGTCGTATTTTGAATGTGTATCCCGAGCAATCGAGCAATAATGTGCGTATTGTTTTAAAAACAGCGGCTAATTTTCATTCATTGGAATATGCTTATGCCATTGAAAATGCGCAGCAGCAGGAGATCAACCGTTTACTGGATAAAGCCAAACAAAAAACAAATTAAACATTGAGCAGCCTCGTTAAAAATATTCTCCGTTTCATTTTCTTCATATTGGTACAGGTATTTGTGCTCGATAAGATACACCTGCACCAGATGGTGACACCCTACCTGTATTTTTTGTTCATTCTTTGGTTGCCTTTCCGTATCCAGCGTACCTGGCTCATGGTGCTCGGCTTCCTTCTGGGCTTTGCCCTTGATAGTTTCCGCCACCAGCCCGGTTTTCATGCCGCTGCCTGTGTGCTTATCGCTTATATAAGGCCTTTTGTGATCAATATCCTTATCCCGCAGGAAGGCAGCGACAGCAACTATGAGGAACCTTCCATTACCAGTATGGGCGGGCTGTTGCCTTATGCCATCTATGCGGCATTCTTTTCTTTCCTGCACAATGCCTGGCTGTTTCTCCTGGAAGCCTGGCAGTTCGGCAACATCTGGTATTTTCTTGTAAAAACTTTATTGTCTACTGCAATTTCACTGCTGCTCATCATTATCACCGACCTGATATTTAACCGTAAGCAGAAATTCAGGACAAACACTATATAAAAAATAACTTTTTTTGCGTTGTACAGGAACAGAACTTTACGAGGCAAATTTTAAAAGAACTCCGCAGGAGCAAGCATTATGTCTGTATTTAACCAGTCAAGAAAAAATGTGATAAGGCTGATCTTCATCGGCATGTTCCTCGTTATCATTATCCGCTTGTTTTCACTGCAGGTCATTTCTTCCAAATACAAGATCATGGCCGACGACCAGGGGGTATTCCGCAAAGTAATCTACCCCGACCGGGGCCTGGTATTTGACCGTCATAAAAAACCGATCCTTAAAAATGCCACCATCTACGACCTGATGCTTACACCCAATAAGCTCAAAGGCATTGATACTGCCGGCATTTGTACGATCCTTGGCATCAGCCTTGACCAGTTCAATAAAAAAGTGGTGGAGCTGATCATCAAGAACGGGCGGGCAAGGGCAGGTATCTTTGAGCCCCTGCTCAATGAAGATAAAATGGCCATGCTCAACGAAAGTCTCTACCGGTTTGCGCCGGCTTTTTACCTGCAGGAACGTTCGGTGCGCAGCTATCCTTACGATGCCGCTGCCAATGTGCTGGGTTACCTGGGGGAAGTGGATACCAATTTCCTGAAAAAATATCCTGAGGATGGCTATGTGCCCGGCGACTATGCGGGCATGACAGGCATTGAGCGTACCTACGAAAAAGTGCTGATGGGAGAACGGGGCATCGAATACTGGAAAAGAGATAATAAGAACCGCCTTACCGAAAAGCTCGAAGGCGGTAAATATGATACCGTGGCCGTGGCAGGACAGAACCTCTATACTTCCATCGACGTGGAGCTGCAGCAACTGGGCGAAAAGCTGATGCAGAATAAGCTGGGCTCTATTGTGGCCCTCGATCCAAAAACCGGCGGTGTGCTGTGCATGGTAAGCGCTCCTACTTACCAGCCATCCTATCTTACGGGTAATGAACGAAGGAAACACTTTTCAGAATTGTTCCTCAATCCTGCGCTTCCTTTATTGAACAGGACGGTGAGCGCTACCTATTCACCCGGTTCTACATTCAAAACCCTGCAGGCGTTGGTGGGGCTGCACGAAGGCGTGATCGATACCCGCTTTACCGTTTCCTGCAGCGGCGCTTTTTACGGGTGCGGAAGCGGCCGGCCGATGCGCTGTCTCGATTACGGCACTTTCGATATGCAGCATGCGATTACCATGTCGGACAATACTTATTTTGCCACCGTTATGCAGAAGGTGATCAATAATCCCAGGTATCCGAATATAGACAGCAGCCTGAAAGTGTGGGATAATTATATGCATGCTTTTGGCCTGGGTAGAAAACTGGGTGTGGATGTGCCATCTGAAAAAACCGGTATGATCCCCACGCCATCTTATTATGACAAGGCATTCGGTAAAGGAAAATGGAACTACTGCAGTTTCCGTTCGGTGAGTATCGGGCAGGGGGAAGTGACCACTACGCCATTGCAGGTGGCCAATGAAATGGCTTATATCGCCAACAAAGGCTGGTTCATTACGCCGCATGTGGTGGATTCCATAGAAGGCGGTGATAAGTACGGTATATTGGAACAATATCGCCAGCGCCATGAGGCTATGGATATTCCTGATAGTATTTTTGAAGTGGTACACAATGGGATGCAGGGTGTAATTGAAAGAGGTACCGGCGCCGGCGCCAGGATAAAGGATATTACGATATGTGGTAAAACAGGTACGGTAGAAAACTACTTCCGTGGCGTAAAGCAACCCAACCACTCTTTTTTCTGTGCGTTTGCTCCAAGGGAAAACCCTAAGATCGCTATCATGTGCGTGGTGGAGAACAGCGGCCGTTTCGGCGGTACCTATGCAGCTCCGATCGTAGGGTTGATGATAGAAAAATACCTGAAGGATTCTATCACTGATAAAGGCAGGCTGGCCAATATTGAAAGATTATCCAACCTTAACCTGATCCCACCGAGAATATATGCCCAGCTGCGTACGCAGGATTCACTGAGGCATTCCAAAGATTCAGCTTACCTGCTGTCGAAAGGTTATATAAAGATCATCAAGGATACCGTAGGGCTGGAAGACGATGAAGTGAAGAAAGATGATATGAAGGACGATAAAAAAGAAAAAGAAGATAAGAAGAACTTACCCAAAGACAGCATTGCGAAAGCGGATGCTATTCTTCCTTCGGAAAAAAGAAAAACTGGTGCTGCAGATACGAGCAATAAAACAAATTAAAGGATGTCGCAACACAAGCCCGTCATTACAAAAGGAGTAGACTGGACCATGATATGGCTCTACATTGCTATTTCGCTGATCGGGCTGGTATGCATTATATCGGTGGAATACAAAGGCACGGAAGATTTTGTACAAAGTCTTTTTGCTTTCAAAAAAAATTACAGCAAGCAGTTCATTTACCTGGGTTTGAGCGGCGTGGTGGCCATCTTCATATTACTCACCGATAGCAAGTTCTTTACGGCTACGGCCAACCTGTTTTACATCTTCGGTATATTTTTAATGATGCTCACTTTTGTGGTGGGTAAAAATGTGAACGGCTCACATAGCTGGATCCCGCTGGGGTTCATGAACCTGCAGCCGGTGGAGACCTGTAAAATATTTACGGCGCTGGCGCTGGCAAAATATCTTTCCCTGCCGGATACTGATTTTACAAAGACCCGCTCCCATGCCATTGCAGCAGGCATCTGCTTTTTACCGATTATATTTTCGCTGCTGCAGAATGAGACCGGGCTGGCGCTCGTATATTTTTCTTTCCTGCTGCCTATGTACCGGGAAGGATTGCCTGCCGGTTACCTGATACTGGGCGCATCGCTTGCGGTATTGCTGGTGCTCACTTTGCTCATTCCTACCACGCAGCTGCTGATTGCGCTGGCGGTGGTAGCGGCGCTCTGCATCTTCTTTATGCAACGCAGGATCAAACGCAACCGTAACCTGCTCATTATTGTTATTTCCCTCTGGGGAATCAGCTCCCTGTTTGTGGGCGTTGCCGTTCCCTTCCTGTTTAAAAATGTATTCCAGAAATACCAGGCCGACAGGATATTCAGTATGGTGGGCCGTGATAATCCTTATGTGGACAGCAACAGTACCACTTCGCTGGAAGAGGCTGCTGCCGCTAAAAAGAAAAAAGGCGATGGAGAGAATTACAATGTGAAACAATCTAAAATTGCGATCGGGTCGGGCGGCTTTGCAGGTAAAGGTTTTATGAAGGGAACCCAGACGCAGGGCGACTTTGTACCGGAGCAGCACACTGATTTTATCTTTACTTCACTGGGCGAAAGCTTTGGCTTTATTGGTACAACGATATTAATGCTGTTGTACCTGGCAATGCTGCTGCGCATTGTAGTGATCGCCGAAAGACAGCGAAGCACTTTCAGCCGGGTATATGCGTATTCGGTGGCGGGCATTCTTTTCTTCCACGTAGCGGTTAATATCTGCATGACCATCGGGCTGGCGCCTGTGATCGGTATTACGCTTCCGCTGATGAGCTATGGCGGTTCTTCGCTGCTCACTTTTACGATCCTGATCTTTATCCTCATCAAGCTGGACTCGGACAGGCAGATGGTGCTGAGGTAATTTTTTAAAATTTTTCCTGTAGGTATACGCAGATGGTTGCCATGCTCAGCAGTTTGACAATATTTAATGGTTTTCCAATCTTACCACTATTCATCATAGTAATGTCCTAGTTGGAAGGATTGTCAGCCTGAGCCTGTCGAAGGCGAGGTCATTGCTACACTATCCCGGTTTCGACAGGCTCAACCTGACAGCTTTTGAATAGTGACATTCAACCAGAGATACTATCATCTATCTTTAAAGCATACACTCCATTCTTTTGAGTTAATTTTGCATCGCTTTTATTAATAAATCCCCGGAGAGGCAGTATGAAAATAATCCCCTTGAGCGAAGGCGCTTTCAGCATTGATAAAACAAAAGTGTTTGTTCCTTTTGATAAAGAAAAGGACGACCTGCAGCAGCGAGCTTTGGGCAGCCTGCTGGTAGAAGTGCAGCCCTTTGTGATCATTACATTCAGGGATATTATCCTGCTCGATACAGGTCTCGGGTTCAGCAATCCCGATGGTGTGCTGCAGATCCACCAGAACCTGGTAAACAATGGCATCAACCCTTTGGAAGTGACGAAAGTGCTGATGAGTCACCTGCATAAAGATCATGCAGGCGGTGTGGCAAGAGAAGATAAAATTTTAGGAGGCCAGTATATCAGTTTTCCCAATGCCACTTATTATGTGAACAGGCAGGAGCTGGATTTTGCGATTGAGAAAGGAAGGCCTTCCTACACCCCGGAAGAATTTACTATACTTCAATCGGCATCCAATGTTGAATTTATAGAAGGCAGCGGCGTCATTGATGGTTATATCCGTTACGAAACTACCGGAGCGCATTGTCCTTATCATATGGTCTTCTGGATTGGGGAAGAAGGGCAGACCATTTTCTTTGGCGCCGATGTAGCGCCGCAACTGCAGCAGATGAAAAGCAGGTTCATTGCCAAGTATGATTACGACGGCAAAAAATGTATGGAGCTGAGACAGCAATGGTGGCAGCAGGCACAGGATGAAAAATGGACCATGCTGTTTTACCATGATATAAAAACGCCTTTTATATCCTTTTAAAATTGTCATGAAAAAGTGTGGAAAGGCGGCCGCAAAAAACCGCAAACGGAAGGCCTGAAAATAAAAGAGGCCTGCCCTAGACAGAGCTGGCCGTTGCTAACCTATGAAAAACACCTACTACAAATGTATAGTAAATATTATTTAATCCAAGTTTTCTTTGGTTTTTTTCCGAGGTAATTATACTCCCCAGAGAGTATTTTTACTCGTTTTTTCATAAAAAATAAAAAACCCTTCTCATCATCGCTGACGGGAAGGGATATAGAAAAAATAAAGAAAACAGGTTTAGCTTTCCACCGGACCGGCCTGGCGCTGCCTTGCACCCGGTCTGCCGCCGCCCTGGTTCTGTTGCCGGAGCTTGCGTAAACGGTCGATGAGCTTTTTGCGGAATTCGCTGTCTTTTACATAAAAATTATTGGTCCTGTCGGCCCCGATCACTTTAATGAAACGGTCCTGGTACTTCTTTTTAATATTGAGCTGTGCCTGCTGGCGGGTAAGCTCATCAGCGCTGTTCACTGCTTTTATTTCAGCGTCATACTGGGAATGAATGGGCCAGAATTTCTGGGCCTCTGCTTCGGTAAGACCAAGCTCTTTGGTAATATAAGCCACGTATAAAGCCTCAATCTTCTGCTCCCGGTTAGGGTTAGGGTTGCTGTCATCCTGGGCAAAAGAAGATCCTATGCCGCCCATTACCAGTAAAAAAGTAAAAAAGTATTTCATGTTCAATGCTTTAGTTTTCATTTAATGCCTGCTGTAAACTTAGTTATTCAAATCCAGTTCTTTCAGCATATTGTCCAAAGTGCTTTCGTCAATAATATAGTCAGCCGCATCGGGCAGTTTTTTATCATCATCGGTAAGAGAAGCCACCAGCGCAGCATTCACGTCCTGGCCTTTATCTTCCAGGTAGTTCACAATATCCGCATCGCTGATAGAATTCAGCTCTTTATCGAAGCTGTTCGTCTGGTTGATCTTTTTTGCTTCGGCCATTAACTGTACCGTTTCAGCATCAGGCTTAATGGTTTTATTATTGTTGTAAACAAACAGGGCGCTTACAGCCAATAAGCCAGTTACTACCGCCGCTGCCGCATACCGGAGGATGGTTTTACGGACGCCCATGCGCACCACTTTTGCAGGAGCCACATTTTTACCGGGAACGCTGATTTGCAGCTGCTCAAAATAACCACCGGGAACAGTGAATACATTTTTATTACCGATGCCTGCCACTAGGGCAGAAACCGCCAGGGTTTCATCCTGCACTGTTTCATTGTTGAGAGAAGCCATGATACGACTGCTCAGTCCTTCAAAATAACCTTCAGGAACGGTAAACACATTTTTGTTGCCGATACCCGCCAGTACCCCGGTTTGTGCTGCTTCTCCTGTATGGATCCGGCCCAGTATAGCGCCGGGAAGCTGCTCAAAATAGCCACCGGGAACAGTGAAGATATTGGTATTGCCGATACCTGCCAGGAGTTCGGAATGACCATTGTTGTCAGCCATTGCTTCCTGCCTGATGCGGCTCATGATATTGCCTGCCAGGTTCTCAAAATAACCCTCCGGAACCGTTGCTTTTTCGGTTTTTGGGGTGGCCTGGACTAGTAAAATTGCAGGTAAATGCTCGAAATAACCATCCGGAACGCTGAAAACATTTGTTTTCGGGATAGCGGCCAATGCGGGACTTAAATCCCTCAGTTCATTTAATATGTCTTTTGGCTGGTTCACGGCTTTTAGATGCTTTTTTTGGCCCCGGGTTTAATGATTTAAAATATAATCTTCAATTTTTTTTACTGCGTGGTGATAGCTTGCTTTTAATGCCCCTTCACTGGTTTCCAGCACTTTGCTCATTTCTTCATAAGGCATTTCCTCAAAATACCGCAGGTTGAATACCGCTTTCTGTTTTTCGGGCAGCAGCTGAATGGCTTTCTGAAGCTTCCATTCCAGCTTTTTTTCGTCGAAATCCTTGTCGGCTACCAGTTTATTGCTCAGGTAGCTGTCGTCATCGCTTAAGGAAGCCGAGCTTCTTTTTTTCTGCTGCTCCAGGAAGGTAAGGCTCTCGTTTGTAGCAATCCGGTACAACCAGGTATAGAGCTGGCTGTCTTCCCTGAAATTATCCAGGCTACGCCATACCTTGATGAACATATTCTGCAGCACGTCGTTGGCGTCTTCGTGGTCAACCACCATGCGGCGGATATGCCAGTACAGCTTCTCCTGGTATTTTTTAATGATCCGGGTATAGGCAGCCTCCTTGGTTGCTTCGTTTTTAAACTGGGAAAGCAATTCCCTGTCGTCCAGATGTTCGGCCATAGTTTTAATGATATCCCGCAAAAATAGCTAAGGATTTTTTATTGACATCATTATATAGCTATAGTTTAACGACTTGCGTAATGAAAAAGGCACAACTTAGTTGTGCCTTTTTCATTACGATGAGATATACAGGGTTATAATAGGTTCGGCTGGTATATTTTCACATTGCCGTCGTTTTCACTGCTGATAATGAGCAGGCTTCTTTTGATGGGGCTTTTATCGGCCGGCACAAACAGCACACCTTCAGGAGCATCGCCGGTGGCCAGCAGCTGCAGGAATACGGGTGCAGTGGGGTCTGTTACATCATAGATAGCCAAAGCATCCGCTCTTTCCATCCCAACAAAAGCCACGGTCCTGTGACCCACTTTACCGATGGTAATGCCTTCGGGCTCTACAGATTTGTCATCACTGCGGCCATCATCATAATAGCCGGCAGCTTTTGTTTTGATATCCAGTTCATTTTTACTGTCAAAAACCTGTGCGCCGGTATTGCCGTTCCATACACTGAAAGAACGGGCGCCGAAAGAATAAAGCAGATCGAAATCACCGTCGCCATCTGTATCACCCAATGTATTGGTAACATTCAGCCTGCCCATTTGCGCATCCTGCTTCAGGGTTGCGGCATTGGGGAAAGCTGTGGGATCAAGGGTAAGAGATTTCACTCTTTTGGCTTCGGTAAGAGCGCTGTATTCCCTGGCATCGCCTTCATTGGCGGTGAACAGGTATGGAATGCCTCCTTTTTCCAGCAGGGCGATCGCATCCGGCATGTAAATGCCTTTTACCGGCCATGTATTCGGGTTGGCCACCGATCCGTCGGAATCACTCACATCAATAGCATTGGCGGCAAGACTGTAATCTTTGAACCCAAGCGGGAAAATGTTGGTGACAGTTTTAGTGCTGAGATTGATCTTTGCGATGGCATTGTTTTCCTGTAACGTAACCCATGCTGTTTTTGAATCCTCCGAAATAGTGATGTATTCGGGCTCCATATCTTTTGTAAAATCATTGCCTACACCAAAAACCCGGAGACCCTGGGCTTTCAATGCAGTAGCCTGTGAGGCGAAAGCAGAAAAATCAAGAGTCGTTACCGTGTAATTATTGTTTACTTCTATGATGGAAACAGATCCTGCAGGATCAACAGCATAGCTGTCGTTAGGCTCACCTTCATTGGCAGAGAGAATGAATTTGCCGTCTTTGGAATAAGTGACCATATCCGGCAGGGCGCCTACGGTAACCACTTTCACTTCGGTATAATCAGCCGTGTTGAATACCACTACTTTACCGTTGTCTGTTTTTACGGTTCCCTCGATGGCTGCGGCGAGCTTGCCGTTGTAAACATCCAGGCTGTTTACAAAACCACCGTAGGAAGCAATATTAATGCTGTGTATTCTAACCGGCGCTGCGGGGTTCTGCAGGTCGAGCACATCAATCTGGTTTACGCTGCTGCTGTTGTTGACTACAAACAGGCGCTTGGTAATGGCATCGTAAGTGGAAATTTCTGCCGCACCGGTCCCGGCAATATTGGTGGTGCTGATCAGGTTGAAGTTGGCAGCATCTTCATTGACAAAAAAATCGTCTTTCTCATTTTTTTCGCAGGCTGTAAAGGTCAGCAGCAGGCCGGCGGCCAGCATAGTTTTGAAGTTCATAGTTTTGTTTTGCTGCGAATGTTCAAATCGGGATGTTAATCCAAAATGAACAAATGATGAAGCCAATGTTAATTGTGCAGCAAATAAACCTATGATTTATTTTTCTACGATCCTTTCCCATTCAGGATGGCGCTTGATATACGCCACTACGAAGGGGCAGAGCGGTACCAGTTGCAACCCTCTTTTTTCGATATCGGCCAGCACTTTCTCCACGATGGCCGTACCGGCTCCCCGACCTTCCAGGGCCGGGTCGGTTTCTGTATGCAGCAGGAAAATGCTGTCGTCTTTCATTTCATATTCTACCAGGGAGAGATGACCCTCAAATGTCATTTCATAGCGGCTGGCAGCCTTATTGTCGTGCAGGGTAATATTTTCAAATTCAGGTTTCATATCAAACAGTTTAATAGTTGAGTGTTCCGAAAACGCCGTTCTTATAATCTTCCAGCGCCTGGTCTATTTCTTCCATGGTATTCATTACAAAATTATCTTTTGCGGCTACAGGTTCTTCAATGGGCTCGGCAGATAAAAATAAAAGTCTTGTATCTTCTTCGGCGCATAACAGTATTTCGTCGTTTTCCTTTTCAAATACGATGAGCTGCTGCTCTTCCACCGATTCCTGGTTTACATTGAGCTTGCCGCTGATGATGTACAGCAGGCTCCAGTAGCCCGGTTGGGCCGTTAATAAGAACCGGGTGCCGGCCTGCATTTTTCCATCGGCAATGATCACCGGTGTAAAACTATGTAAAGGGCCGGTCTTGCCATCCAGCCCGCCTGCGGCCAGTTTGAATTGAATGCCTTCCTGCTCGAAGATGCGGGGTTGTTCGGATGCCCTGGCCGTCTGGTAAAAGGGTTCCGATAGTTTTTTGTCTTTCGGCACATTGATCCAGAGCTGTACAAATTCCTGTATACCACCATTGGCCAGTATATCATCGGCAGGTCCTTCGCTGTGCAGCAACCCTTTGCCTGCAAACATCCATTGCACATCGCCGGCTTCCACGGTTTCACTGTGCCCTGCATTGTCCTGGTGAAATCCTTTGCCCTGCAGCATAATGGTTACAGGAGCAAAGCCACGGTGCGGGTGCGGGTGAATGCGTCGCTGCGAGCCTGCTTGCACGGTTTCGGGCAATTGGTGATGCAATACGATAAAAGGATTGGCAAAGCGGAAATCTTTATGAGGAAGCGGCTGTAAAACCGTTTCATCTTTGGTGATCTGCTTGGCACGTCCTTTTAAGATATGTTCGATTTTCTTTTGCATAGAAGGAAAGTTGAAAGTTTTGGAGCTAACAGCTATCAGCTAATAGCTGTTAGCTCTAAGCTTTTAGCCTTGTTTTACCAGCTGGATCTCTCCTTCATATTTCACTTCTTCGCCCAGCATCACACCACCGGTTTCCAGCGCTGCATTAAAGTTAATGCCCCAGTCTTTACGGTTCAGCTTACCTGCAAAAGAAAAGCCTGCTTTGATATTGCCATAAGGATCTTTGGTGATGCCGGCGAATTCCACTTTCAGCGTAACCGGTTTTGTTACATCTTTCATGGTAAGATCGCCGGTCACTTCCAGGTCATCGCCCTCTTTTTTTACAGCAGTGGATTTGAATGTAATGGCGGGATATTTTTCTATTTCAAAAAAGTCACCGGTACGCAGGTGACCGTCTCTTTGCTCATTGTTGGTGTAGATAGAAGCCACATCAATGTTTGCGCTGATGGAACCATCGCTGAAATCATCTGAAGAAGTTTCAGCTGTAACATCGAAGCTGTTGAATCTTCCGGAAACATTGCTGATCATTAAATGTTTGATCTTAAATCCTAATTCGCTGTGCGTGGCATCCAGTGCCCATTTGGTTGTTGACATTGTTTTGATTATTTATGATGAATGATTGATGATTGTTTTAAACCGGTAAGGCGCTGAGACGCAGC
The DNA here is from genome assembly GCA_047602605.1 of Ferruginibacter sp. Lineage (GTDB taxonomy): Bacteria > Bacteroidota > Bacteroidia > Chitinophagales > Chitinophagaceae > Ferruginibacter. The sequence goes on along the minus strand of JASGGW010000005.1, from coordinate 1,168,698 downwards.
TTATCTTAGCGTCCCGGCGTCTTAGCGGTTAATTGTTTAGACCAACTGCCCGAACTTGCCGTTCTGGAATTCTTCTATCGCTTCATATATTTCCGCCTGTGTATTCATTACAAAAGGTCCGTAGCTTGCGATGGGCTCATCGATGGGCTCGCCGCTCATCAGCAATATCACCGCATCTTCGGCAGCTTCTATGCTGATCTCTTCCCCTTCATTTTTCATTAATACGAAGCTGTGTTCCGGCGCTGTTTCACCATTGATCGTTGCAGCGCCTTTGATCATCAGCAAAGCCGTGTTATGCGATGCAGGAACAAGGGTATTGAACCGGCCGCCTTTGTTCAGTTTGATATCAAACAGGTTTACAGGGCTGTAAGTTTCAGCCGGGCCTTTTACCCCTTCTGCTTCACCTGCAATGATATTGACCACACCTGCGTTGCCGGGCAAGGTTAATGTACCCATGCCGTCGGAAGTCAATGCCTGGTAATGGGCGGCTACACTTTTGTGTTTTTTGGGAAGGTTCACCCAGAGCTGCACCATTTCAAACACACCGCCTTTCCGGGAAAATTCGGTTTCGTGGTATTCTTTATGCAGCACACCTGCACCTGCAGTCATCCATTGCACATCGCCCGGGTTGATCACCCCGCTGTTGCCGGCGCTGTCATTGTGCGCTACACTGCCCTGATAGGCAATGGTCACTGTTTCAAAACCCTTGTGAGGATGCACATCCACGCCACGGGGCTGATCGGTGGGTGTAAAATTAAATGCGGCTGCAAAATCGAGCATCAGGAAAGGGCTCATGCGGCGTTGTGATACATTGCCACGGGGTATAAAATTGTACACCCTGAAACCATCGCCCACCATGCCGGGTTGGGCAGGTTTTGTTACGATTCTTTCTACTGATTTTTTCATGATATGTTTCTCCTTATTGTATTTGAATGTTTAATCCTGCTTTTTTTAAGGCATCATCTTTAAAAGAAAACGCAGGTTTATTTTCTTTTTGTTGCCGGCTGATAGCACCGCTGATCTCAGCGGTAATATCTGCACCGGGATTATCATTGATGAAAACCGTATCGGATTGCTGGGTGGCGAAAAGCCTGGTAAGCTTATTCCTTACAGCATCGCTTACACCTGTTCCGAACAGCACTGCATCTACCGGTGATTGCAAAAAGCGATCAACAGCAGTTTCTTCGTCCGCAGCGGTAAGATGGTAGAACCTGTTACCAAAATTTTCAACCAAAGCTGCCCGGCGGTCTGTATCGGCGCCTATGATAAGAATAGTTGCTTTGTTCATGTTATCTCCTTTTTTTGATAACACAAAACTAGCAGGAATGGATAGCCTTTTGCAATAACCTAGGTTAAGCGAAAATGTTAATCCAGGTTAAGATTTGGATCAATGTAACTGTTTACCGGGAGGATGCCGGCTGGTTGAGCATTTTGCTCAGGAATTCGGGCGTAACGCCGATGTAGGAGGCAATATATTTCTGGGGAAGCTGCTGCAGTAGGGAAGGGTACAGCTCTACGAAATAAGCAAACCGGTCTTTGGCGGGCAGGCTCAGGTTGGCAGAAAGCCGCTGCTGGTAGGCGGATAATGCATTCTCTGACAAGATGCGAAAAAACCGTTCAAATTTGGGCACTTCGGTGTACAGCTGCTCCATGGCAGAGCGGGATATTTCTATCAGCTCGGTTTCTTCGATAGCATCAATGAAAAGATTACCGGGCTGCTGTTTCTGGTAGCTCATGAGATCGCCGATCCACCAGCCGGCGGGTGCAAACTGGATAATGTGCTCAAAACCGTTCTTATCCACCGAATAGAGGCGCAGCAAGCCTGAGAGTACAAATTTTGCGCTGTTATTGATGTCTCCTTCCTGCGATACAAACTGCTTCTTTTTTATTTTTCTTGATTGCAGCAGGGAAAGAAAAAAGTTTTCTTCTTCAGTGGTTAGCTGAATATATTTAGACAGAGACTGCAGCAGGATAAGGGGTGATTGCATATGACTATGAAGGTAAGAATTTTTGAAGATGCCGGGTTACGCTTAAAGAAACCATGATCATTTTGTTTGTAAGCTCAGCTAATAATATTCTTTGTAAAAGGCGAAAGTTGTTTTCAACGATGAAAACCCCAGACATTCCTGAGCCGCTGCAAAGTGCCTTTATCAATATCTCCCATCGCTTTTAAAACATTACTGCGGCCCGAAACATATACAATCCCATTGCGGATACCATTCTCGTTTAGTACCTGCCTGCAATCCGTGAAAAACCTGTTGGATGCGGTATTGGTCTGTAACATTACGGCTCCTTTTTTAATGGTGACCATAAATCTGGGCGAAGTCATTTTTAAGAAGATGGCGATGAATGAGAACCAGGTGCTTTTCATGCAGCTATATTTTTTCTTTATCCAATTCGGGAGAAGCAGATACCCTTGACATAAAATGTATTGTTCCTTTATCTTTCCAGGCTTTGGTAGCCATTATTATACCTGTGACAGCGCCGGTTATGACCAGGATGATCGAAATGATTAATCCCATAGTACCGGGAACAGAAAAATAAAAGATGCAGGCTATAATGGCAGCAAGCAGGAAAGGGGAAATGAATATCTGTATCCATCCGAATATTTCCAGGAGGATCTCAAATCCCGAAGGCCTGTTATTGCTTTTATTATTTTCCTGCTGCATTATTCTTTTACTAAAATACAGATAAAAATAAAAGCGGCTTCGCAATGAAGCCGCCGTATGAATTTCTAGTGTTGATTATTTCCTGGCGATCACCCTTTCTGCAGCCGCTACAATATCCGGCGTATCCAATTCGTATTTGGTTAGCAGCTCATTGGGTTTGCCGCTTTCGCCGAAAGTATCTTTGGTGCCAACATATTCAATCGGTACGGGCAATTTCCTGGACGCCACATGCGCAATGCTGTCGCCGAGGCCACCGTAAATATTATGCTCTTCGGCTGTTACCACGCATTTTGTTTTGCTGATGGAGGCCAGCACGGCTTCTTCGTCCAGCGGCTTGATGGTATGTATATTGATCAGGTCAACGCTGATGCCTTTTTCTTCCAGTTCCCTCGCTGCTTCTACCGCTTTCCATACGAGGTGACCACAGGCAAAGATGCTCACATCCTTTCCGTCATTTAATTTCTGCGCCTTGCCTATCACAAAATCTTCTTCTTTGGTGAAAATAGGCCAGACCGGGCGGCCGAAGCGCAGGTAAACCGGTCCCTCATAATGGGCAATGGCTTTGGTAGCGGCTTTGGTCTGGTTATAATCGGCCGGTACAATCACCGTCATACCCGGCAGCATTTTCATCATGCCGATATCTTCCAGTATCTGGTGCGTAGCACCGTCTTCACCCAGGGTCAATCCTGCATGCGAAGCGCATATTTTTACATTCTTGTTGCTGTAAGCAATGCTCTGGCGGATCTGGTCGTATACCCGTCCCGTGCTGAAGTTGGCAAATGTTGTAGTGTAAGGTATTTTGCCCCCGATGGTCATTCCTGCGGCGATGCCGATCATATTGGCTTCTGCAATCCCTACCTGGAAATAACGTTCGGGAAATTCTTTTATGAACCCACCGAGCTTCAGTGAGCCGGCAAGGTCTGCCGTTAATGCCACAATATTTTCATTGCTGCGTGCTGCTTCCAGGATGCCGTCGCCGAAACCGCTGCGGGTATCCTTGCTTCCGGTAACTTCTATTTTGCTCAACATAATTTGTACTTTTTATAGGTGCGCAAGATAAGTAAAAGGTTTAAGGGTTCAAAAGTTCGGGCTGGATGGTAGTGTCCCAGTTTGAATTTTACTATTCAAAAACTGTCAGGTTGAGCTTGTCGAAACCGGAATAGTATGATACTGACCACGCCTTCGACAAGCTCAGGCTGACAATATTTCAAATTGAAAGACTACCGGTTCGCTGTTTTACCAGCCATTTTGAAGGCATACATCAGATGAAAACGGATCTAATTCTTTTACTAGAACCAACTGTAGCGTTTAATGGAATTTTTGAGGATTTGATTGCTATATCAGCTACAGGGCTGGGCTGGGAGCAAAGAAATCAGCTTGAAATATTGCAACCAAAAAATAGATTTGGTATATTTGCGTAAAGATATTTAAGATATAATCTCTTGGTCGCCGGTTCAAGCCCGGTCGTTCACCCTAATTTAATTTTTCACGGTGAGCGTAGCTCAGTTGGTAGAGCAGGAGGCTTCTTAGGACGGCGTTGAAATTTCAATGCCGTTTGTTTTTTTACCCTTGTTCTAACTTTTATCCGGCTGCCTTAATATCTATTGTTACCCATATCTCCTTACCCTATATCTTTTATTTTCCTGCCAGCTTCTTTTCCCAATCCCAGGCCGTCCGCATCATATCTTCGAGGTTGTATTCGCATACCCAACCCAGGTCTTTCACCGCTTTATCGTTATTGGCATAAATAGCCACCACATCGCCGGCACGGCGTGGGCCCATGATATAATTGAGCTTTTCGCCGCTTACTTTTTCGAAGGTCTGGATCACTTCCAGCACGGTAAAACCATTACCGGTGCCCAGGTTGAAAATATCGCAGTTGGTCTGGTTCTTTTTTTCGATGAGATAGTTCAGCGCCAGCGTATGCGCATGAGCGATATCGCTTACATGGATGTAGTCACGCAGGCAGCTGCCGTCCCTGGTATCATAGTCGTCGCCCCAAACCTGCATCTGCGGCAGCTTGCCGATCGCCGTCTGGGTAATGGCAGGCACCAAGTTGGCTGGGCGGCCTACCGGTACTTCACCGATCATATTGCTGGGGTGAGCTCCTACGGGATTAAAATATCTTAATAAAATAGCCTGCTGATCTCTTAAACTATTCATCACCTGCTGCACGATGGCTTCGCCCATTTGCTTGGTGCTGCCATAGGGGCTTTCGGCAGGTTTTTGCGGGGTGGCTTCTGTAACGGGAATGCTGTCGGGGTTGCCGTAGACTGTACAGGAAGACGAGAATACAAAATGCGGCACATTAAATTCGGCTACGCATTTCAGGATGTTCACCAGTGAGCCGTTGTTGTTCTCAAAGTACAGCAGCGGATTTTCAACGGATTCTCCAACGGCCTTGTAGGCTGCAAAATGAATGATGCCTTCTATATCGGTATTCTCCTGGAAAATGGCACGGGTATCTTCAAAATTGCAAAGGTCAACAGGATAGGTTTTTATTTTTTTGCCAAGGATGGCTTCCACGCCTTTCATGATCTGGGGGTTACTGCGGCTGTTGTTATCTACATTGATAACATCGTAGCCATTCTGAACAAGGTCCACAATCGTATGCGAACCGATAAAGCCTGTACCGCCTGTAACCAAAATTTTCATAGTATTCTTTTTTGTTGTGCAAAGAAAATGAAAAACGCCCAACGGGCGTTGAGCGTTTTAAAAATATTTAAAGCGCATAGCGTTTTGCGAGCGCTGCTTTGTTATAGAAATGATTAAAAATGAAGCACATTGTGCAGTATAAAGAAAACGCCTGCAGCCAGCGCACCGCTCACGGGGATGGTTAATATCCATGCCCAGATAAGATTAACGGTAACGCCCCAGCGAACGGCACTGAGTCTTTTGGTGGCGCCCACACCGATGATAGCGCCGGTGATGGTATGCGTAGTGCTCACAGGAGCGCCTAAGTTAGCCGCAGTGAACAGTGTAATCGCACCGGCCGTTTCCGCACAAACCCCTTCCAGCGGTGTTACCTTGGTAATTTTAGTACCCATTGTCTTTACGATCTTCCAGCCGCCGCTCATCGTACCGATGCCGATGGCCGTATAGCAGGCCAGCGGTACCCATGCCGGCATCTGGCTGAATTGTTCTATCCGCCCGCCTGCGATCAACGCAGCCGTAATGATACCCATTACTTTCTGTGCATCCGCTCCGCCATGCCCGATGCTGAATACAGCGGAAGAAACCAGCTGCAGCTTTTTGTACATATTGGAAGTGCGGTAAGCATTCTCCCCTCTCATATAATTATAGAAATAGGAGGCGACAAATACCACGCCGAGGAGGAGGAGTCCCCATTTTTCAAATTCTTTCTTAAAAGGAATGAACAGTACGCAACATGCCACTACGGCAATGATGATGCTTATCTTAAGCCAGAAGTTCTTTTGTATGGTTACCAGTGTAATGAAGATGGAGATAACCATGCCGATCAGCGGCGCCAATACAATGAACAGGATGGTCTTCATGATCATGGCGCTGTCGATGCTGTCGAATCCTGCTGCAGCAATGGCTGCGCCGGCAAATCCGCCAATCAGTGTGTGCGATGAGGAGGATGGCAATCCGTACCACCAGGTAAGCAGGTTCCAGAAGATGGCTGCAATAAGACCCGATAAAATGATCGTCATTCCCAGCGTACCGTCCACGACTTCAGGTTTCACTGTTTTGGCCACGGTGTTGGCCACCGCATGATCACTGAAAATAAAGAAGGCCACGAAGTTGAAGAAGGCTGCCCAGATCACCGCCTGGAAAGGCGTAAGCACTTTGGTGCTCACAATGGTTGCAATAGAGTTGGCCGCATCGTGAAAACCATTGATAAAATCGAAGATGAGGGCCAGGGCTATAATTACAATTAGTATGGTAGTCATATCATTAATTTGGTAATTTGAGAATCCGGTAATTTGATGTTGAAAGCCAGGCAGGCTTATTTCAAATTTTCAAATATTCAAACTACTTAAGCGTACTTTACAATGATGCTTTCAATTACATTGGCGGCATCTTCGCATTTATCGGTTACAATTTCCATTACCTGGTAGATCTCTCTCTTCTTGATCACTTCTTTGGCATCAGGCTCGGTGGCAAACAGCCTTTCAATACTCATGTCAAAAATATCGTCGCCCTGGTTCTCGATGCTGTTGATGGCCACCAGCGAGTCAGTGATCTGGCGCATATTTTTCATATTCCTCAGCTCTGTAACCGCTTTCTGCACATGCTGTGTGCCCAGCGCAATAAGGTCAGCGAATTTTTGTATACCGATGTCATCAGGGTTCACCCTGTAAAAGTTGATCTTTTTTGCAGTGGCATAAATATAGTCTGCAATATCGTCCAGTGCGTTGGCCAGGTAATGAATGTCTTCACGGTCAAAAGGCGTGATGAAATTTTTTCCGAGCTCAGTAAAAATTTTGTGTGTGTATTCGTCATTCACATGCTCCATATCTTCCAGGTCTTTTATCAGCCGGCCTCTTTTGTCAAAGTCGGGTTCAGATACCACATCTTTTAGCCTGATGCCCATCTTTACCAGTTCATCGGCTACCGATTCAAACAGCTGGTAAAAGACACGATCTTTAGGGAGAAACACTTTTAAAATAGAATTGAAAGCCATGGTTTTAGAATTTTGCGCAAATTTAAAAAGTTAGAAAGCTTATCATTCATAAATATAAATGGTAATAATTTAGTAACATAGAGGTAACATTAAATTGTTATTCCTTTGCGGTTTAAAAAACAAGCAGTGCTTAAGAGAACCAGTTTTTTAGTGATATTCACCATAATATCATTGCTAGCCCGTGCGCAGTTCCTGATGGATATGGTAGATACCACTACTGAAACCGGCCGGGGGATGCTGAGCATCTATAAAAAATACGATCACCTCAAATTCAGCGGTTATATACAGCCCCAGTTCCAGGTAGCAGAGGAGAAGGGCATCAAAACTTTTGAAGGCACCGACTTTGGCGCCCGGGTAAGCAACCGCTTCATGCTGCGGCGCAGCAGGGTCCGCATAGATTATGTACATTTTAAAGGTGAAGAAGGACCCGGTGTACAGTTCGTTTTCCAGTTTGATATCAATGAGCGCCGCATTACTATAAGAGATGTATGGGGTAGGATATTTGAAAATAAGTTCAAGCTGTTCTCCTTTACCACCGGCATGTTTGCCCGGCCTTTCGGGTACGAGACCAATCTCAGCAGCAGCGACCGGGAAAGTCCTGAACGGGGGCGCATGAACCAGCTTTTGATGAAGAGCGAACGGGACCTGGGCGCTATGGTGAGCTTTGACCCCCGCCGGAAAAATTATGCGCTTAATCACCTGAAGATAGACCTGGGTATTTTTAACGGGCAGGGCATTAATGCCGAAGGAGAATTTGACAACCGAAAAGACCTGATAGGGCGGGTGGCGCTCAAGCCCCTGCAGCTGGGTAAAAAAAGTACGTTTTCTGCCGGCGGTTCATTTTTGTATGGGGGCCTGGAGAATAATACGAAGTATCATTATACCACCGCTGAAAGCGGAGGTGTCAAAATGCAGGTGGTGGATTCTGCCGATGACAATGTAGGTGAAATATCGCCCCGTAAATATTTTGGCGCAGATGCGCAGCTGAAAATTGCGAACGCCGGTCACCGGTTTACCGAATTCAGGGCAGAGGTAATTGCAGGCACTCAAACGGGCACTGCCGGCAGCAGCGAAACCCCTGCGGCGCTGGCTACCGGAACCGATGGCTTTTATGCCCGAAAATTCAACGGCGCTTATTTTTATTTCCTGCAGCATATATTTTCTTCCAGTCACCAGCTGCTGCTTAAATATGACTGGTACGATCCCAATGCTTCTGTAAAAGGAAAAGAGATCGGTGCACCGGGCAGTAATTTCAGCGCTGCCGATATAAAGTACAATACCCTGGGCATCGGGTATATATATTATATCACTCCCAATGTAAAATCACTGCTCTATTATGCCATGGTGAAAAATGAAAGAACCGGCCTCCCGGGCTTCAGCAGCGATGTCAAAGACAATGTGCTTACCCTGCGCCTGCAATTCAGGTTTTGATACTGGCCGTAACATTGGCTTAACATACCGGTAACATTTGCGTAATCTTCTGTTCATTTTCTGGTAACACTGTGTTCGTCACTTTGCGGCACAAACAAACAAGGAATGAGAAGGTTATTTTTACTCGCTGTAGTGTTGCTTTTTAACACTGTTTTATTTGCTCAGAAAGGAAAGGTAGAAGGGAAAGTCACAGATGCCAATACGGGCCAGGCTTTGGCCGGGGTGTCAGTTGTAGAAAAATCCAGCGGTAAAGGTGTTGCCACCAATGCAGATGGCCGCTACATAATCAATGTGGAAGGCAAAACAGTGAGCCTTGTTTTTTCATACAACGGCGTTACCCAGCAGGTAGACGGGGTGGAGATACAGGAAGGAAAAGTGACCACGCAGGATCTCGCCATTACTCCCAAAACAAAAACAGAAGAAGGTGTAGTGGTAAGAGCTACGAGCAATGCCCGTAAGGAGACAGCTGCAGCCATCATTTCCTTCCAGAAAAATACCAACACGGTTGCGTCTGTGATATCGGCTGAATCTATTAAGCGCTCACCCGATAAAAATACCGGTGAGGTTTTAAAAAGAACACCGGGCGCCAGTATCCAGGAAGGCCGTTTTATTGTAGTAAGAGGATTGGCAGACCGTTACAACCAGGCTATGCTGAATGGTATCCTGCTCACCAGCACAGAACCTGACCGTAAAACATTTTCATTCGATCTTATCCCGGCCCCGATGATTGATAATATTATCATCAACAAAGCATTTGTGCCGGAATACCCGGGCGAATGGGCCGGCGGTCTGATCCAGGTCAATACAAAGGATATTCCCTCAAAAGGATTTTTTAATGTACAGATAGGTACCGGCTTCAACAGCCAGACGATCGGTAAAGATTTTTACCGTGACGGCCAGGGCGGTAAAACAGACTGGCTGGGTTTTGATGACGGCACAAGAGCTTTACCAAGTTCCTATACCAAAAAATCAGAATTTGACCTGCTGCCGGCAGCAGATAAAGCGGCGATCGGCAAGCAGCTGCGTAATTCATGGGCGCCGGAAAAAATTACAGCGCCTTTGATGGTATCCTTCCAGGCCAATGCAGGCTTCACGAAGAAAGTATGGGGCAAACAGGTGGGCGGTATATTCGGTATCCTTTACCAGAAATCAAACCGTTACCAGAAACTTCTGAACAGGAGGAATAATTTCGGCGGTAGCAGCACGATGATTGAAAGCAGCTACGATGATGACAAATACCTGCAGGAAGTAACTACAGGCGCCATCGGTAACCTCACAGCGCAGCTGAATGCCCGGAATAAAGTATCCCTGAAAGGGATCATCAATGTAAACAATCCCAATTATGTGACGCAGCGTAAAGGATACGATATCGGCAGGAACGAAGACCTCCAGGGATCTGAATTTACCTTCAAGCAAAATACATTCTTCACTACCCAACTGAGCGGCGAGCATACACTGATCACCCCGCTGAAACTTAAATGGTATGGCGCTTTCAACATCCTGGATGGTTATATTCCTGATCAGCGCCGCATCCTTTATTCAAAAGACCTGGGCTCTGCTGATCCTTATAAAAATATTATCTCCCGCACATTGTCTCAGCAGAACGGTAGCCGCATTTACCAGAACCTGAGCGATTATATCTACACTGCGGGCGGTGACCTGAATTATAACTTTGACCTGTTCGGGCAAAAGCAGGCCGTGAAAGGCGGTTATATGCTGCAGATAAAAGATCGTTTATATGACGGGCAGTTCTTTGCCAACTACATGGCAGGGAATGATGAGAATTTAAAGCTGCTTCCTGCGAGCCAGATCTTTGCTCCTGAAAATTTTGGTAACGGTGTGGATGATAACAAGATCGGCTTTGATGCCATCAAGAACAAGAACTTCCGTTACATGGCCAATACCATTCTTAATGCAGGGTTTCTACAATTTGACAACCAGTTCTCTTCTGCTGTAAGAGTTGTGTGGGGGCTGCGTGTGGAAGATTACGATCAGCTGATAGGCAGTGTTAAAACATGGGATGACAGGTACAACCATACAAGGGTGACCGATTTCCTGCCCGGCTTAAATGCAACCCTGAAGCTCAATAAAAAAACAAACCTGCGTCTCTCTGCTTCGCAAACTGTGATCAGGCCTGAGCTGAGAGAGCTGGCGTCATTGAATATTTATGATTTTGAGCTGAATGCATCGGTACAGGGTAACCCTGATCTGAAAAGGACCAAGGTTTCCAATGCAGATCTCCGCTATGAATATTATCCAAGACCAGGTGAAGTGTTCACCCTGGGCGTATTCTATAAAAACTTCAAAGATCCTATCGAGCAGCTGCTGGATGAACAATCAGGCGGCGCCAGCACTTTCTCTTATGTGAATGCTGAAAAAGCAAATAATTATGGTGTGGAACTGGAAGTGAGGAAAAAGCTTGACTTTTCAAGCGTACTCAAAAATTTCACTTTCCAGGCCAATGCCGCTTACATCAAGAGCCGTGTAAAAAGCGAAACGTTCAGCGTAGACAGGCCCATGCAGGGACAGTCTCCCTACCTGCTGAACTTCGGTTTGCTGTACGACCTGGAGAAAGCCGGATTGAATGCGACTGTGTTGTTCAACCAGATCGGTAAACGTATTTATGTGATCGGTACCAGCTCCATTGCTGTGGGCGGCGCACCCGATGTATACGAAGCTTCCAGGCCATTGCTTGACTTCCAGGTTGCCAAAAAAATACTGGCGAAAAGAGGGGAGCTGAGGCTGAATATTTCCGATATCTTAAACCAGACACAATATTTCTATCAGAATGCTGACGACAATACCAGCTTTGATAAAAATAAAGATGCTTACCGTTTTACAAGGAAGCTGGGCACCAACTACAGTCTCACATTTAACTACTCCATAAAATAATAACTACTAAAACGCTATAAACAAATAAAATGAAAAAGTACATTTTTTACCTGGCTGCGCTGATCTCGGTTACAACTGTAAGCTGCAGAAAGATTGAAACAGACGGAGAGCCGATCATTATTGAAGTTCCGGGCAGTGGCGGAACAACAACAGGTCAAACGATCTATCTGAAAGGACGTATCAATGCTGATACATTATTGAGAAAAGAAAATACCTACATCCTGCAGGGATTGGTATACATGGTGGGTAATCATACAATGACCATTCAGCCGGGTACAACTGTAAAAGGTTCTTATAGCGGTACAGATGTTGCTGCGCTGATCATCACCAGGGGTTCCAAGCTGGTTGCATCAGGAACATCTGATAACCCGATCATCTTCACCTCATCTTCTCCGAACCCGCAATCGGGCGACTGGGGCGGTATCGTACTTTGCGGTAAAGCTCCGATCAATTCAAGCTTTCAGGGTACCGCAGGGTTGTACCAGGTAGAAGGAGGTATTGATAACTCATATGGAGACGGTCTTGCCGGTTCCGGTGATGCCACAGTGCCGAGCCCTGTTGCTACAGACAGCTCAGGCGTGCTGCAATATATCCGTATTGAATATGCGGGTTATGCATTCCAGCCTGATAAAGAGATCAACAGCCTGACAATGGCCGGTGTGGGCAATAAAACAGTGATCGATCATATCCAGACGATTTATGCAAAAGATGATGCATTCGAATGGTTTGGCGGTACTGTAAACTGTAAATTCCTGATCGCTTACAAAACACTGGATGATGATTTTGATACTGACTTAGGTTTCTCCGGAAAAGTACAGTTTGGTCTGATCATGCGTGACTCATTGCTGGCGGATGGTTCAAGATCTGAAGCTTTTGAAAGCGATAACGATGCTCAGGGCACCAATGCCACGCCTAAAACAACTGCTATCTTCAGTAACGTTACTGCGATCGGTCCAAGAGCCACTACCAGCAACGTAGGTAACGGTTTGTTCCGTGGCGCTGCACATATCAGGAGGAACACCGGTATCTCTATTTTCAACACCATCATCATGGGATGGCCTGTAGGTATTGAAATTGACGCTACCCTGGGAACTTCTACAGCGCTGAATATTGAAGACAGCACTATCCGTTTAAGAAATATTACCATTTCCGGTACGGCGGTAAATACCAAGTTCTCGGGAACAGCGGGTGCTACCATTACCACCGATGCAGCTTTTGCAGCATGGTTCACCAACTCTTATTACAACAACGATATTATTGCCAACAATACAGATGTAAGGCTGATCCAGCCTTTCAACTATTCAACTCCTGATCCTACGCCTTTTGCAGCCGGTAACGGTAATGCGAAAGTGCTGACAGGCGGTGGCTTCACTGATCCTAAATTCAACGGTGATAGTTTCTTTGATAAAGTATTACCTGAAGATCCAACCAAGCCGCTGACCTTCCGTGGAGCTGTTGCTCCTTCAGGACCACTTTCTACATGGTGGAAAGGATGGACCAGGTTTGGTAACTAATAAGTTTTTCTCATTTGAAATTCCGGAAAGCAGTCTTTTTAAGGCTGCTTTTTTGGTAATGTTTACTTAATGATTTATTAATTGCCTGCATGCTGTAGTGCAGCAAAATAGTATCATCTTGCAATCCTGATTTTAAGTTAGTTTTTAAGTTTTTCCTTAAGCAAATAGCAAGTTTTAATCATGCTTGTACCACCAATAGTCTTATTGGTGGTTTTTGTTTTATTACAGGGACAGGGAAATTTATAAAGAGAAAAGTTGCAGGCATAAAAAAGGCCTGCATAAGCAAGCCCTTATAAATACACATGCAGACAGTGGTAAGATATACTTACGCTATTTCTGCAAACTCTTCCTTGTGAATTAAAACAGGCAGAGTGTTGTTGGCGTTTGTTGAGGAACGGAATTGATTTCGCATGAGAAGAGATATTTCAAACACCCTGTTGAGTGCCGCTATGGTATTGTTGGGAAAATGAACGGGGATGATCTTGTCGCCATCGATCCACCGGCCGATCTTATCCTCGTATTTCAGGGATAATTTTTTCAATACGCCTACGCCCAGTTGTTTCAGGCCGGCAGCGTTGCAATGCTGTTCGTATTGGCCTTTCATGGGGATCACCAGCAGCTTCTTTTTCATGTACAGCGCTTCGGCAGGTGTTTCAAAGCCTGCCCCGCATAATACACCGGTGCTGGTGCTCATGCTGCTGATAAATTCATGGTTATTGATCGGCCTTATCCAGCAGTTAGCTTCTGAATAAGCTTTCCTGGAATGCTTGCTGAACACCTGCCACTGTATATGCTTGAACCTGCTCAACACCTTGATGATCTTTTTATCCGAATAGGCAGGCAGGTACACTGTATAATGTCCCATGTTGCGGGTATAGGCATTTCTTATTTCAGAACGGATCACCGGTGTAAAAGTATTGGCATCATAGGCCTCAAAGTGGAAGCCGATGCCGCTGTTGCAGGGTGCATAGTAACGCAGCAGCAGCCAGGCCATAGGATCAATGCTGGAAGGTAACGGAGCCTGCTTGCCGATAACGGCAAACTGGTGGCTCAGCGCAACACAAGGCACTTTTTTAATGCGGCAGGCCCAGGCGCTCAGGGGTTCAAAATCGTTGATCACCAGGTCATATTCTTCTACGGGAACAGAGCGCATCTCCTGCAGGAACTGTTTGCGCTTCATCAGCTTCAGCGTAGCATAATAATCAATGCCGCCTTTTTTGCCGAAAACAAAGCTGATGCCTTTTTTATGAAATTTTACTGTGTGGTTAAGGCCAACGTCCGCCTGCGTGCCGCTTAACAGCACATCAACATCTGCCATTGTTTCTAAAATCGGCAGGATCTCGTTGGCACGGCTGATATGGCCGTTGCCGGTAGCTTGCAGTGAATATAAAATTTTCATAGCAATACAAATTTGGAAAACCTGTATTGCCTTTCTGTAATGCCAATGTTAAGAAATTGTAACCGGGGTTATTTTTGCAGAATGGTAGGGTAGAAAAGTATTATTGAGCCGGTTGCTCTTTTCTTGCAGAGAGGCTGAAGCCGATGGTGGTGCCTACATCTATTTTACTGCGTACATGCATGGTATGGCCATGTGCTTCCACGATATGCTTACAGATGGAAAGACCCAGCCCGCTGCCCCCTTCTTTGCGGCTACGGGCAAGATCAGTGCGGTAAAATCTTTCAAAAATGCGGGGCAGGTGCGCTTCGCTGATACCGTCGCCGTCATCGCTTATTTCTACCAGCACCGTATTGCCGTCCATATTGTAAAAGCTGGCTTCCACAATGCCCGAATAGCGGCCATATTTAAGCGAATTGTCTACCAGGTTGATGAGCACCTGTCTTATTTTTTCCTTATCGGCATTCACCTGGATAGGGAACTCGCAGCCTTTTTTAATAAGGCACCGGATGTTTTTTTCCTTCGCTTTGATGTATAGGGAATCTTCCACTTCCCTGTACAGATCCTGTATAACAAAAGACGTAAGGTTGAGCTTTAAACGCCCGCTTTCCAGCCTGGATATCTGGTCGAGGTCATCCAGCAGGTTCACCAGCCGGTCTACGTTGTGCGATGTATTCTGTAAAAATTTGCTGTTCACCTGCTCGTTGTGCAGGGCGCCGTTGAGCAGGGTATCCACGTAGCCCTGTATGGCAAAGATGGGCGTCTTCAATTCATGGCTGAGGTTCTGCAGGAATTCTTTCCTGAAAGCCTCGTTCTGCTGCAGCACTTCAATTTCATTTTTCTTTTGCTTGGCCCAGGCTTCTACGTCTTCCCTTACTTCGTCTATGCTTTTCTGTGGCAGTATATTCTTGTAATAAAACTCTTCCCGTTTGGTGGCCTTTGTCTGGTAAATGAGTTTATAGATGAGCTTGATCTTGCGGAAAATAAAATTCTGCAGTGTGTACAGGATCAGCCCGAAGCTACCCAGGAAGATCACCACAAAAGAAAGCAGTGCAATCCACCATACCGGTTTGAATACAAAAATGCCGAGCGCTATGGGTACCGATAGTGCCAGTGCAGTAAGCGCTGCGAGCTGCTGCGGGGAGAAATTTTTTGTAGAAAGCATAATAGGGAGCCACTGGCCTTTAGCTGCCGGCTGTTAGTCACAGTGTCTGATTTGCAAAGCTATTAAAAATAGAGAAGTACAAACGTTAGTGATTCGCTAATAGCTGGTCTTTACAATTCAAATTTATAACCTACGCCTTTCACTGTTGTAATGCAATCGAGGCCCAGCTTCTGCCTGATTTTCCTGATATGCACATCGATGGTTCGGTCGCCTACGATCACTTCCGTTCCCCATATCTGGTTCAGGATCTCGTTGCGCAGGAATACTTTGCCGGGTTTGGATGCCAGCAGGGCCAGCAACTCAAATTCCTTGCGGGCCAGCACAATATCATTACCATTCAGCTTCACCAGGTATTGTTCCCGGTCGATCTCCATATCCCCCAGCTTAATGGTGCTGCTTTCTTCCTTATGTATCCTGCGGAAAAGTGAATTGATCTTGCTGAGAAAAACTTTAGGGCTTATGGGTTTGGTGATATAATCATCGGCCCCGGTTTCCAGGCCTTTTACTTCGCTGTTCTCATCGCTCATAGCGGTGAGGAATACAATGAGTGTTTCTTTGAATGCCGGCTGCATACGCAGGATATCACAGGCTTCCAGCCCTGTTTTGCCGGGCATCATAATATCCAGTACAATCAGGTCAGGGTTGTGCTTTTTTGCCTTTTCTATCGCTTCATCCCCGTTTTTGGCGGTAACCACTTCATACCCTTCCTGTTGCAGGTTAAATTGAAGTATTTCCAGTATATCCGGCTCATCATCAGCAATCAGAATCTTTCTGCTTGTACTCATAAATAATTGGTTTCGCAAAATTACTTTAACGAGTTGAGCCTGCAACCGTTAAAGGCAAGTTATAATATTATTAAATTGTTAAGCGCCTTTGGTACGATTCTTTATTATTGTACTGTTATAATTATAAGCGAACCATTTATTTGCAGCATCTTTGCAAAAGAAAGGCACTTTATGAAACAATTATACTTATTTGTTTTCTTACTCATACAGGGACTGGGGGTAATGGCAGCGGGGACCGATACCCTTAAAACGCCCATTCCTTACTCACGCATAGGCTTTCACGACAAAGTAAACAATGAGCAGACCGCCCTTGATAAATCGGATGGCAAACTGGATGGTATGTGGAATATCACCAAGAATGATGATATCAACCTGCATATTACAGATGCGCTTTTCAGGAAAGTAGATGAGCTGCAGGACTGGATAGAAACCAATGATGCAATTGCCACCAATAATGATAAGGTTCGTTACCTGCGCTATATTGAAGACCTGCTGAAAACTTTTTCCAAAGAATGGAGGACAAGGGACATCAGGCCGATCGAATTTCCCGGCTTATTGAATGCCTTCGACCAGGCGGTTAAAGACGCCGCCGCAGGAAAATCTATTTTGCCTGTGATCGGTGCCGCCAATTATGAAACCGCCAAGATCATCACCACTGTTTTTAACCAGCATCCCGATTATAAAAAAGCGGATGAAATGGTGTACCTGAAATACAGCAGCCTGCATCCTGAAAATATCTTAAAGACCATCAGGCCTTATGCGGGAAGCGATTTTGCAGACAGCCTGGTAGTGGTAGCGGCGCAGAATAATCCTGTGCAGTTATACAGCTATGCGCAATCCACCTCTTCTCCCGAAGGCAAGCTTATTCACCGCAACAGCAACTCCATGGTGAAGACCGTGGTACAGCTGAGCCAGACGCCCAACGCACTTTTTTATTTCCCTTTCTTGGATGACTTGCTGAGCGGCAAAAAAACAATTGAAAGCATTAAGCCCCTGGTAGGCGACGGCGTGAATTACGATAGTCTCGGCTACTTCAGGTTACTGGTGAATACGGAGATCGAATATTACAAACGGATGGCGCCTCCTGCAAGGGATACCCCGGTGGCTATGTTTGGTCCTAACGGACTGCGGGAAACGCTGAGGGGCAAAGCCATGCAGCATTTCATCAAGCATATCAACGACCTGCACGATGTTAACAATCTTGCGGTGCGTATGAAAGCCATCCAACCGCTTACACCGGTGGAATTGTATTACATGATGATCATGGGCGAAAGTGATCTCTATACATCCAGCTACAAGCACAGCTTTAACCGCATGCTGCAGCTGATGGGCTCCAAACCAAGAGGCGATTCCTTATTGCAGGCCGTGCATTTTGATTATTTCAAGAAGTTCATCAAAATGGCAGCGAACTACAATAAACTCGATACTTTTTTGAAGACCATGCCGATCGATAAATCGGAGATACTGATGCGTGCCTTTGTGGCCAACCTGGATAAAACAGGCAACCTGGAAGATGTGGTGGATGTGGCGGATTCCTATAGCAGTGTTACCGATAAAAAGCTGCTCGCCACCATTCTCTCTTATGTAAAGCAAAACAAGGAGAAGAGTATTGAGGAAAATAATACAAGAGGCAGCAATATTTACGGCCTGCTCGAAATGATCATGCTCTCTGCAGATACGGCCAATAAAATAGACCTCACTGCAGCCATCGGTATTCCTTCTATTTACGAGATAGGCAACAAGGATTTGCAGGATGAAAAAGGAAGGATTGTGCAACAGGTATTTTTTTACGGGGATGAAGATGGAAAAACCTTTTTCCCTCCCTTTGTAAATTCATTTCCAACGAAGGATTGGAAAGTGACCTACAAAAAAGAATGGGTGGAAATCCAGTCGCTCAAAGGCGATGTATTTGTGTATGCCAACCGCCCGCTGGATTTCAATGAGAACCTGGATGATTCTGCACAGGTACACCTGACCAAATACCTGGAATCACAGGATATGCATCCCAGCATCGTAGTGCACAGGGGGCACAGCTACTGGCTGCCGGGAACTATCAAACGCATGCCCGATAATGCCAAGATCGTGGTGCTGGGTAGCTGTGGCGGCTACCAGAACCTGCATAAAATTTTAGAAGTAAGTCCCGATGCACATATCATTTCCACCAAGGAGATCGGCGCTGGCGATATCAACCGCCCGATACTGAACTATATGAACCAGGCCTTTATTTCGGGCAGTACCTTGTACTGGAAACGCATGTGGCAAACGCTGGGTAAAACATTCTCCACCGATCCGAGCATGAGCATCCGGGAAAGCTGGGATGACTATGTGCCTCCTTACAAAAACCTGGGCGCTATCTTCATCAAGGCATACAATAAGCAAACGGGTGGTGAAGAGCTGGGGAATTAATGAATGCCATACAGTTTCCTTTAACTTTGCAGCATGAGCATTGATATAGCAGAAAAGCAGTATTCGAAAAGATCGGTACTGCGGAGGGTTTTTAGTTTTGCTGCGCCATACCGAAAAAAATTTTACTGGTCGGTTTTTCTCGCCATCTTTTTAGCGTTTATTGCACCTGTTCGCCCGCTGCTGATACAGATCAGCATCAGCAAGGGTTTGAGCGATCATGCCCTCGGACAATTCTTAAAAGGACCGGGCGGCTTTTTAATAGAGATCACCATTATACAGATCGTATTGCTTGCGCTGGAAACGGCTTGCCGTTTTATTTTCAGCTTCATGACGGCTTCGCTGGGGCAAAGCGTAGTGAAGGATCTGCGGGTAAGCACTTACCGCAAAATAAGCTCGCTCAATCTTTCGCAATTCGACCGGACACCGATCGGCACACTCACTACAAGGACCATCAATGATATTGAATCTGTCAATGATATTTTCAGCGACGGGCTCATTCCCATCATTGCCGACCTGCTGTCCATTGCTTCCATACTCACCTATATGTTCATGGTAAGCTGGAAGCTTACGTTGGTGTGCCTGGCGCCTTTTCCTATCATGATCGTTGCCACTTATTATTTCAAGGAAAGTGTAAACAAATCATTCATCATTGTGCGCAATGCCATATCATCGCTCAATGCATTTGTGCAGGAGCATATCACCGGTATGAGCCTGGTGCAGGCATTCGCAGCAGAAAAAAAGGAGCAGGAACATTTTGATGCCATCAATACCGAGCACCGAAATGCGAATATAAAAGCCATTTTTGCGTATTCTGTTTTCTTTCCCATTGTAGAGCTGGTATCTGCATTGTCGATGGGGCTGCTGGTATGGTGGGCGGCAAAGAACAGCTCTTACTTCGGCGCTGATACAGCGGCCGACACCGGCGCCATCATCACTTCTTTTATTTTATGTCTCAATTTATTGTTCAGGCCATTGAGGGTGATCGCTGATAAATTCAATGTGCTGCAGATGGGTATGATCGCCGGGGAACGGGTATTCAAAGTGCTGGACAATCCTGATGTAACTGAACATACCGGTAGCATCGGCGCCTTAGGTACTCCACCACCGGTGATGAAAGGAGAAGTGGAATTTAAAAATGTTTGGTTTGCTTATGTGAATGAGCAGTTTGTTTTAAAAGATGTATCATTCAATATACTGCCGGGACAAACGCTGGCGATTGTAGGGCATACCGGTAGCGGTAAAACATCGGTGATCAGTCTCATCAACCGGCTCTATAAGATCAATAAAGGCGATGTACTGATCGATAATATACCGATAGAGGAATATGATATGGATTACCTGCGAAGCAGGATCGGCGTGGTATTGCAGGATGTATTCCTGTTCAGCGGGTCGGTGCTGGAAAATGTGACCCTCCGCAACCCGGATATCAGCCTGGAGCAGGTGCAGCATGCAGCAAAGCTGATCGGCATGCATGATTTTATCATGAGCCTGCCCGGCGGCTATCATTACAATGTAATGGAGCGGGGCGCCACCCTGTCGATGGGACAGCGGCAGCTGCTCTCTTTCATCAGGGCATTGTTATACGATCCTTCAATCCTCATTTTGGATGAAGCCACTTCCAGCGTGGATACAGAAAGCGAGGCATTGATACAACACGCCATTGATAAGCTTATTGCAGGCCGCACCTCTGTGGTGATTGCGCACCGCCTCAGCACCATCCGCAAAGCAGATAAAATACTGGTGCTCGATAAAGGCGAAGTGAAAGAAGCGGGCAGCCATGAGCAGCTGCTTGCGCAGAATGGTTTTTACGCACAGCTATATCGCATGCAGTTTGAAAACAAGGAGCAGGAAGTATAGAGTTTAACCGGTGGAGCCTCTCACCGTCAGCGCCGATTTGATAATTATATTCTCATTGCTGATCTGCGCATTCTTTTTATCCAGGTAACGGAAAAGCTGCGATGCAGCTGCAATGCCCATTTCATGGGCCGGTTGTGTGATGGTGGTAAGCGGCGGGTTCAGGATATCGGCTGTTCTTAAATTCGAAAAACAGATCAGCTTTATCTTTTTGGGAATGCTGATGCCCGAATCGGCGCAAACCCTGTACGCCGTTAATGCCAGCTTTTCCACCGATGCAAATATGCCGTCGATTTTATCCGGACCTGTAAGCAGCTTTTTTATTTTCTGGTAATTCTGTTTCTCATCGTTGCTGCATTGAACGATCTTTTTCTTATCATGCATGATGCCGTGCTTGTCCAGCGCTTCCAGGTAACCCTGCATTCTTTTATTGTCGATGGATAAATGCCTCGATATCGCTAGGTAGGCAATATGCTTACAACCACTTTGTATCAGGTGTTCGGTAGCAGCAAAGCCGCTGGCGAAATCATCCGTAATGATCTTGACCGTTTCTATTTCGTGGCAGATCCTGTCGAAAAAAATGATCGGTATCTTATTGTCTATGCATTGATGCAGGTGTACATAATCGGTCGTGGTGGAAGAGAGTGACATGATGATGCCATCCACTCTTCCGTTCTGCAGGTGATTGATAATGTCGATCTCTTTCTGCGCATCTTCATGGGTGATGTACACCAGCAGGTGATAATCTTTTTCACGGGCAATGGATTCGGCGCCATTGATCACCTGCAGAAAAAAATTGTTCGTCATTTCCGGTATGATGATCGCAATTGTTTTGCTTTTATGATTGCGCATATAGGTGGCATAAGGGTTGGCCTTATAGCCCATTTCCTTTGCTTTTTCCAGCACACGGCTTTTTGTTTCCGGCCCTATTTCGTGGCTGTCCTTTAAAGCCTTGCTTACCGTAGATATAGATACATCAAGGGCTGCAGCCAGTTTCTTAAGGTTTACTTTCGACATTTGCGCAATCGTTTTTGTGAACGAAGAAAATAAAATTATCGAAAAATTTACTATTCTTTTACTACTACGTTTTCGTAAATAAATACTGTACCGGCTGCCTGAAAAACAGAAAATTACAATGAACTTTCCCCCGCAGAATTTCGATGATCTGCTACCAAGATTTCTAACAATCAAATAAACTGACTGCTGTATGTATGTTGTAAAAACAAGTAACATGCGCCTTTTCACGTTCAGAAAATGGCGGTTGTTTTTCCTCACCAATTTGTTGATCTTATGTAGTACCGTTCTCTTTTCACAGGTGAGAACTGTGCAGGGAAGGGTAACAGATTCCACTGGCGCTCCGCTCGAAGGCGTGAGTGTTATCCTCAATAATTCTAAATCGGGTGCTGTTACCGATAACAGTGGCGGCTACACGGTGCAGGCAAAGACAGGCGACAGGCTTCGCTTTTCGTTTGCCGGTTACCAGTCGCAGACGCATACGGTAAGAGAGAGCGGCGCTGTGAATGTGACCCTGCAGCTTACTGCACAGGTTATTGATGCCGTGGTGGTAGTAGGTTATGGTACGCAACGTAAGACGAACCTGAGCGGTGCGGTAGGCGTGGTTTCCGGCAAGGAGCTGGTGAACAGGCCTGTGCCCAATGTAACCGGCGCATTGCAGGGTGTACTCCCCGGTGTAACCGTTGTGCGGGGAAGCGGAAAGCCCGGTGCGGAAGGCTATGGTGTAAGGGTGAGAGGATTCACTTCTGCTAATAACGCCAATGCACTGGTGCTGGTAGATGGCATTGAGCAGGATATCAACCTGCTGGACCCTTCCGATATAGAATCCATTTCTGTTCTGAAAGATGCTTCGGCTTCTGCTATCTATGGCGCCAGGGCTGCTGCAGGTGTGATACTGGTAACCACCAAGCAGGGAAAGGGTGGCAGGACAACGGTTAATTTCAGCAGCTACTATGGTATCAACATCACTGCAAGACAACCCAAAAGATTAAACTCCTGGGATGAACAGCTATTGATAGATGAGGCCCGCTTTAATGCAACCGGCGCCCGTGAATATACTGATGAGCAGATGGAATGGTTGCGCAATCCAAATTTCTCCTATCGCCCGAATCCTACTGCAGACCGCTGGGAATATTACGGCAACAACAACTGGGTGGAAGAGGGCATGGATAAGATCAACCACCAGCACAATCATTCGATTTCAGTGGGTGGCGGTATCGACAAGCTGAACTACCTGGTATCAGGCAGCTATTACCAAAGAGATGGGGTGCTGAAATTTGGTCCCGATGACAACAAACGTTACAATTTCAAGCTCAATGTAAATGCCGAGCTCAACAGATACCTGAGCTTAAAAGTAACGACCGGCTATATCGGTTCTTTTGTAAGGGAGAACTCCTACGGCACAGAGCAGATCATCAACAGGCTGTACCGCAGCCGCACCAGGCAGTCTTTGTATGTGCCCAAAGAAGATGTGACGGGCAATATCTATAACGGTGACCTGCAGGTAAACGCTGTTGACATTGAAAAAAATGCCGGCATGGAAACCAGGGATTATGAAACCTTCACCAGCCGTGTAAACCTGCAGGTAAAAAATGTAGTGAAGGGTTTAACGCTGGATGTGATCGCATGGAGAAACCAGGGCAATTACAATATGGAGAACCAGGCCAAAACATTGTATTGGTATGGCCGTTCTACCAATACCATCCGCTTCAGCATCAACACGCCGAACCAGATCACCCTGGTAAAAAATAAATCCTACCAGAATAACGTACAGAGTTTTCTTACCTACAATAAAAAATTCAAGGATCATGAGATCACCCTGTTGCAGGGCGGCTCTTATGAAGAATACCGGAAAGATGAAATGCAGGCTACGGGCCAGAATATGCCAAGCAATGAAGCATTCAGCCTGAATTTTGCCGACCCGCTCACCAAAACAAGCAAGGATGCAGTGCAGACATGGGCGCTGGCATCTGCCTTCGGTCGTTTCAATTATGGGTACAAAGGAAAATATTTGCTCGAAGCATCTTACCGCTACGACGGCAGCTCCAGGCTGGTACCCGAAGATCGCTGGCGTTTCTTCCCTTCCTTTTCTGCCGCATGGCGCATCAGCGAAGAAAATTTCATGAAGGGAATCGATGCTGTGAAGAATTTAAAGCTGCGTGCTTCCTGGGGTAAGCTGGGTAACAGCGATGCGCTGGGCTACTATGATTATCTTACTTTGCTCACCAGCGGTATTTCCACCACCAACAATGTTGTGTTTAACGGTACCCGCAACCAGTATGTATATCAATCCATACAATCTTCCCCCGATCTTACCTGGGAAACAGTGACGCAATCCAACGTGGGGGTTGATTTTACCCTGCTGCAGAATAAACTGAATGTAACAGCGGACTATTATGTGAAGATCACAACCGATATGCTTTCACAACCCAACCTGCCCAATATTATCGGTGTAACACCCGGCTATATCAACCTGGGTAAATTAAGGAGCTGGGGTAAGGAGCTGGATATTAAATGGAGGGATGCAGTGGGCAAGCTTGAATACCGTGTAGGCTTTAATATTTCGGATAACCAGAATAAGTTGCTGGAATATGACGGCCGCCGTTCCATCGGTACCGGTGGTGTGATCAGCCTCATGGAAGGCTATGCCATGAATACCGTGTGGGGTTATAAAACAGATGGCTTCTTCCAGTCCGACCAGGAAGCTGCTGATTATGCTTCCAGGGTAAACTATCCCTTCTTTGCCAACCCCAAGGCCGGTGATGTAAAATACCTTGACCTTGATGGCAATGGCAGGATAGATGCCGGCGATGGCACACCTGATAATCCCGGCGACCTGGTTTACCTGGGTACTACCAATGCCCGGTACACCTATGGTTTCGACCTGGGCATGTCATGGAAAGGTTTTGATTTTTCTGTTTTCTTCCAGGGTGCGCTGAAAAGAAAATTCCTGATCGCAGAAGAAACATTGTCACCGATTTTAGGAACAGCAGATATGCCATGGAGCATTCATATGGACCGCTGGACGCCGGATAACCCCGATGCATTCTTCCCACGCATGTACCAGACCAGCGCCCACAACTACAGGCCTTCCGATCGCTGGGCACAGAACGGCTCTTACCTGCGCCTGAAAAATATCCAGATCGGGTACAAGATACCGGTATCTAAAAAATTCGCCAGGGAATTCAGGGTATATGTTTCAGGACAGGATCTCTGGGAAACCACCAAAGTGCTGCGGGTATTCGATCCCGAAGTGGGCAACAATGTAAGCGCTACTTCTTATCCGTTTTACCGCAGCGTGGCATTCGGTTTAAATATTTCACTTTAAACAATCTGGAAAATGAAAAAGCTATCAATATCAATCTTACTACTGGCACTGATTTTTTCAGCATGTAAAAAGTTAGACCGCCTGCCGGAAACAGAATTAACGGATGAGCAATTCTGGAATACCGAAAATGATCTTATCAGCGCATCCAACCGCCTGTACCAGGAGCTGGATGGCGACTGGATCGATAACAGGGCCGACGATGTGCTCAATACATCGCCCAACTCTGTAAGTACAGGAAACCGCTCGGTGCCCAATACCAGCGCCGACTGGAACGACCGGTATGATGAAATCTTCACTGCCAATAATATTTTAGAAAAAGGCGTGAAGGCAAGAGTGACCGATGATGTACGCAACCGCTGGTTTGCAGAGTCATGGTTCTTCAGGGCCTATGCCTATTCAAAGCTGGTAAAATTGTATGGGGATGTGCCGCTGCTTTTAAAAACGCTGCAGCTTAATTCTCCTGAACTCTATATGGGTCGCACTCCAAGGGCCGAGGTAGTGCAGCAGATATACAATGATCTTGATTCTGCTGCCAAATACCTCCCCACCAGGGCTGCATTGCCTGCAGCACAATGGGGCCGGGTGACCAAAAGCGCTGCATGGGCGCTTAAAGCAAGAGTGGCCTTGTATGAAGGAACAAGAGGTAAATTTCATGGCACACTGGCCAACTGGCAGGATCACCTGAATATTGCTGTTCAGGCTGCCAATAATGTTATGGGGCAGGGACATACGCTCTTCAGCAATTACGGCAATCTCTTTATACAGGCCGGTGAAGGCGCTACCAACACCGAAAATATTTTTGTAAAGATCTATGGGGTAAGCCGTGAAAATTTATTGTTGGGTCACAACCATTCCCGCAATATGGAAAATGGCCAGCTGGCGCCTACCCGCAACCTGCTGCGGGAGTATTTATACAGCGATGGCCTGCCGGCATTCAATATAGATGGAACGAGTCCATCCGCCACCCGGTCGCCTTTATTTGTGCCGGAGCTGAATGAAACCAGCTATAATACTATTCTTGATAACCGGGATCCCCGTATGGGCTTCTCTTATTTCAGGGCCGGTGATGTGGCTTACCAGGGACCATGGGTGCCTAAAACATCCCTGGGTATCCGTACGGCCATTGCACCTAAAAAAGGATTCAATACCATTGACCAGACCACTGTGAATGCAGCTACGGTTGACAGGATTCTGATCCGGTATGCGGAAGTGCTGCTCATTCTTGCAGAAGCAAAATTTGAGCTTACCGAATCCATCAGCGATGCCGATCTCAATACAACGGTGAATGCATTGCGCACCAGGGTTGGTTTTACACCAAAGCTTACCAATGCTTTTGTGACCGCCAACAACCTGAGCATGCGGGAAGAAATAAGAAGGGAGAGAACTGTTGAGCTGGCCATGGAAGGGTTTCGTTATGATGATCTCATCCGCTGGAAAACAGCCGAAACCGTTTTGCCGCAAACCTTGCTGGGAGCCAAGTTCATCGCTGCCGAGTGGGTGGGTACCAACCAGAACAGCCTGAACCTTAATGCTGATAAAGTGCTGGTGGTGGAAACCGCCGCCAACCGCAGTTTCAGGGTAGACAGGGATTATCTCTATCCTGTGCCTTTAAATGAAATAAGCCTGAGTCATGGCAACGTAGTGCAGAACCCCAACTGGCAATAATTTAAAAAATGAAGTCAACAATGAAACCGATCAATTATATTCTAAGCGTATTGATAACTGCTGTGCTGCTGAGTGCCTGTAATAAAGAGCCGGATACACCCAAAGGAGTGTCTGAGCTGGAGCATCATTACTATGCCATCTTTGTTCCCAATAATAACACGGCCGTCACTGCATCCCGTTCGCAGACAGCATTGCTGAAGCTGCCGGTGCAGTTTTATTCCACCTATACCAGGTCGTATGATGCGGTAGCCAAATATGCCATTACTTCCTATGGCCTCACGCCTGCGGCAGTAAGAGGCGTGGATTACGAAGTGGTTGACAAAAATGGTGCGGTGATCACATCATCCGATACCACTTACTCGATCGTATTTCCACAGGCCATCCAGAAAATGGATACCATCTACCTGAAAATGCTGAACAACACGGCAGCCGGTGCAAGAAAATTTGAAGTGCAGATATTGGAAAATACCACTTCGCAGTTCACCGTGGATTTCTTCTCCACCGCTTACAGGCGGCCGGTAACCATTAATTAAGGTAGTTTTTTAGTATAATAGCAATCGTGAATAATTATCCTTGAAATATCTTTGATATGAAAGGGTAATTATTTTTTTCAGTATCAGCAGTATCTTTTGAAGCAATCATCCTTTCAATCCTTTGCAATGAAATTTTTACCTGCAGTTCTTCTCTTTTTGTTGGTTGCGCCTGTTGCAGGAGCGCAGCAAATCAATTACAGCAATACCATCGCTGATGCGGAAAAGCAAACGGAGTTGATGATCGAAAAACTAAATGCGGCTAAAGCGGCAGGCAATAATCCTTCGCTGGTTTCACCCCGGAGCCTGGATAAAAATGAGCTCCGGCTGGTTACCGCCAGGGACTGGACCAGCGGCTTCTTTCCCGGTGAGCTGTGGATGCTGTATGAAGCCACAGGAAAAGCGGTATGGAAAACAAAAGCGGAGTTGTTTACCAAAGAAATAGAAGGGCAACAGTTCGATCGCAGCACACACGATCTGGGGTTTAAAGTGTATTGCAGCGTGGGGGCAGGTTATGCCGAGACCGGCAACGAACATTACAAAGCGGTGCTGGTACAAACAGCCAGGACACTCTCCGCAAGGTTCAATGCCAATACAGGTACCATCAAATCATGGGACCACATGAAGCAATGGGATTATCCCGTGATCATTGATAACATGATGAACCTTGAATTATTATTTGCCGCTACCCGGCTTACCGGCGATTCTTCTTTTTATAAGATCGCAGTAAGTCATGCCAATGCTACCATAAAAAATCATTTCAGGGAAGACAACAGCTCTTTTCATGTAGTGGATTATGATAGCCTGCAGCCAGGAAAGATCCGGTCAAAAAATACCCACCAGGGTTATGCCGATGAAAGCGCATGGGCCCGTGGACAGGCCTGGGGATTGTATGGATTCACTATGTGTTACCGGGAAACAGGCGACAAAATATATTTGCAGCAGGCGGAAAAAATTGCGGCCTTCATCTTTCAGCATAAAAACCTACCCAAAGACCTTATTCCTTACTGGGATTACAATGCGCCCGGTATTCCTGGTGCACCCCGGGATGCTTCTGCGGCTGCTATTACAGCTTCCGCTTTGTATGAATTGAGCCAGTACAGTCAACAGAAAAAAAATTATCTGAAGAAGGCAAATGCCATTGTAAAAAATCTTACCCGGAAATATCGTTCGGCTTTGGGTGAAAACGAGGGCTTTATTTTATTGCACAGCACCGGTCATAAGCCGGCCGGCACTGAAATAGATGTGCCCATTATTTATGCAGATTATTATTACCTGGAAGCATTATTGCGTGGTAATAAGCTGCAACAAAACAAAAAGCTTTTTAACCCGTAACCTTCTTCATGCATTTGAACCGTCATCATATATTTTTTCTGCTCGTTGCGTTGCTGTGCTTCACGGCAATATCGGCGCAGCAAAAGAATGATCTTAGATACCTGCGTTTTCTGCCAAACGGAACTGTGGAATATATACCCGGCGAAAGAGGCGACCGGCTGCCGGATTTCAGCAGGGTGGGCTATTACGGAGGCGATAAAAAAATTCCGGATGTACCTGTGTGGAAAAAACTGGCGCCCAATGGCATCAATGATGAACAGATCATACAGGCTGCCATTGATGAATTATCTTCTTTGCCTCCTGGTAAAAATGGATTCAGGGGAGCGATCCTGCTGCGGAAAGGCGTATACAAAATTAGCGGCACCCTCAAAATAAATGCAGGAGGCATTGTTTTAAGAGGAGAGGGCGACAGTACCATATTGCTGGCTACAGGTAAGGGCCAGCGCAACCTTATAGCAGTGTCGGGCCGTGGGAAAATACAGGAAATAAAAGGAAGCAGGCAAAAGATCACCGATGCCTATGTGCCGCTGGGAGCCCAATCTTTTACGGTGCAGGATGCAGCAGCTTTTAAAGTGGGTGACAGCATTATTCTGTTCAGGCCCGGCACACAGCAGTGGATCACCGATCTCAAAATGGACAGCATACAGGTGAGGGACAGTAGCACGAAACAGTGGCTGCCCAAAGAATATGATTTTCATTTTGAAAGGACCATTACAGCCATACAGGGTCATCGCATTTTTATTGATAACCCCGTGGTGATGGCGATGGAAGATAAATATGGCGGCGGAGAAATTTACCACTACACTTATGCAGGCCGCATCAGCGATGTGGGCATTGAACGCCTCGTATGCCGGTCCGAATACAACGGCGATACCGATGAAGATCATGGATGGAATGCCGTTCATTTCAATCGCCTGCAAAACGGCTGGGTAAGAAATATCACTGCCATTCATTTCGGATACTCCTGTGTTAACCTCGGGGAGGAAAGCAGGAATGTATCGGTTATTTCCTGCAGGTACCTTTCGCCTAAATCCAGGATTGAAGGAGGCAGGAGATATTCGTTTAACAACGACGGGCAAATGAACATCGTATCATCCTGCTACGCCAATGAAGGGCGGCACGATTATGTAACAGGCGCTAAAGTAAGAGGCCCGAATGTGTTCCTTGATTGTGTTTCCGAAAATGCAAAAGCAGATATTGGTCCGCATCACCGCTGGGCAATGGGTACCTTGTATGATAATATTGTAAGCGATGGCGAGATCAATGCGCAGGACAGGGGCAACTGGGGAACCGGCCACGGCTGGAGCGGGGTGAACCAGGTATTCTTTAACTGCGTAGCTTCCAGGGCAGCCATACAGGACCCATGGGTATCCGGGAAAAATTATGTTATTTGTATGCAGGCAGTACCTTATGACGGAAGATTGAAAGGCCGGAATGCTTCGGCATGGTATTGCACGGATGATAAAAAACTTCAAACAAAGTCTTTATTCCTGGCACAGCTGGCGCAACGCCGGAAACAGGAAACGAAGCATAAAAAATAAAATATGGCGGATAGTTTTTCATTACAGGATAAATCTGTAATTGTAACAGGAGGCACCGGTGTGCTGGGAAAAGCTTTCCTGGATGCCATTGCCGAACAGGGTGGCAGTATCGGTATCCTGGGAAGAAACAAACAGCTGGCAGAAGAAAGAGCGCATGCTATTGTAAGCAATGGCGGCAATGCAATTCCTCTGATTGCAGATGTTACACAGGAAGAAACGCTGGTCGCTGCCGGTAAAGAGATGATCGCCAGGTTTGGAAAGATAGACGGGCTGGTGAATGCCGCAGGTGGCAATATTCCCGAAGCGGTGGTGGAAAAAGGCGATGATATTTTTACACTCGACATGGACGGGCTGGATAAAGCGATGAAATTAAATCTATGGGGTACGGTATTGCCCACCCAGGTTTTTGGTAAGATGATCGCCGGGAACGGCGCAGGCAGCATTGTTAATATTTCTTCCGTAAGCGCCGGCAAAGCACTCACCAAAGTGCTTGGTTACAGCCTCGGGAAATCAGCCATTGATTGCTATACCCGCTGGATGGCCGTAGAGCTGGCCAATCGCTATGGCGATGTCTTGCGCATGAATGCGATCATGCCCGGCTTTTTTCTTACAGAGCAGAACCGCACTTTGCTTACCCATACCAATGGCGATTATACCGAACGGGGAAAGCTCATTATCCAGAATACGCCTTATAAAAGAATGGGCAATGCTGATGAATTGAAAGGCGCCCTGGTATGGCTGCTGAGCGATGCCTCTAAATTTGTAACAGGAACCATCGTTACAGTCGATGGCGGCTTCAGCGCTTTCAGCGGCGTATAATTGTAAAGACGATCATTATTTATGACAGATAGATTTTCAATGAAGCAAACCATGCGCTGGTTTGGTCCCAACGACCCGGTCAGCCTGCAGGATATCAGGCAGGCCGGCTGCAGCGGCGTGGTAACAGCTTTGCACCATATTCCTAACGGAGACGTGTGGACGATAGAGGATATCAGGCAAAGGAAAGAAGAAGTAGAGCGGGCAGGCATGAGCTGGGATGTGGTGGAAAGCGTACCCGTGCATGAAGCCATCAAAACCCAGGCAGCAGGTTTTGAGCAATACATTGAAAATTACAAGACCAGCATCCGCAATTTAAGCGCCTGCGGCATTCATGTGATCACTTATAATTTTATGCCGGTGCTTGACTGGACCAGGACCGACCTGGCCTACACGGTAGAAGATGGCAGCAAAGCGCTGCGTTTTGAAAAAGCCGCTTTCATTGCTTTTGATGTGTATATGCTGCAACGGCAGGGTGCTGAAAAAGAATATACCGCACAGGAGCTGCAGCAGGCAAAGCAACGCTTTGAAAATATGAGCGAAGCGGAAAAGCAGCAGCTGCAGAAAAATATCATCGCTGGTCTGCCCGGCAGCGAAGAAAGCTTTACACTAGCGCAGTTCAGGGCGGTGCTGGATACCTATAAAAATATTGATGCTGCCCGGCTGAGAAATAATCTTACCTGGTTCCTGCAGCAGGTCATTCCTGTGGCGGAAGCCCATGCTGTAAAAATGGTGATTCATCCGGATGATCCGCCTTATCCTATTCTCGGCCTGCCGAGGGTGGTGAGCACGGCTGCCGATATCACGGCGCTGATCAATGCAGTACCTTCCCTTCATAATGGTCTTTGTTTTTGTACCGGTTCTTTTGGAGTGCGGGCCGATAATAACCTGCCTGCCATGGTAAGGCAGTTTGCAGACCGTATCCATTTTATTCACCTGCGCAGCACCAGCCGCAATGAAGCCGGTGATTTTTACGAGGCCAATCACCTGGAAGGTGATGTGGATATGTATGAAGTGGTAAAATCGATCGTGGAAACCATGCAGGCACGCCGGCAATCTATTCCCATGCGGCCCGATCACGGGCACCAGATGCTGGATGATCTGAAAAAGAAAACCAACCCCGGCTATTCCGCCATCGGGCGTTTGAGAGGACTGGCAGAACTGCGGGGGTTGGAAACGGGCATACGCCGCAATTTCGGTTAGCGATAACAATCTCCGGCACTTATATATAAAAGAGCGATCCCGCCTTTTGGCCAAACTGCACAATCGTTGGCACACTTCAAAATATCTTTTGTTTTTTAATTTGAATTGCTGCTACATTTGTATAGTATTTCCGGCCCGCCGGATATTGAATCGAAAATCTTTTTTAGTGTCGAAACATATTAACAAGGTCTCCGCTGCCGGTTTGCTCATTGCACTCGGCATCATATACGGCGATATTGGTACCTCACCGCTTTACGTTTTTAACTCCATTATCAAAGACAGGGTATTGACCAGGGAACTGGTACTCGGCACCCTTTCGCTGATCATCTGGACCATTACCATTCAAACCACCATCAAATATGTTATCCTCATCCTGAGAGCGGATAATAAAGGGGAGGGAGGTATTTTCTCATTGTTTGCCCTTGTGCGGCGGCGAAAAAAATGGCTCGTCATTCCTGCCATGATCGGCGGGGCGGCCCTGCTGGCTGATGGGATCATTACACCGCCAATCTCTATCACCTCTGCAGTGGAAGGATTGAAAGAGCTGGAGCAGTTCAGGGGTATGCCTACTTCTACCGTAGTGTACATTGTTTTAAGCATCATTACTATTTTCTTTTTTGCGCAGCAGTTCGGTACATCCAACATTGGTAAATTATTCGGTCCGTTTATGACCGTATGGTTCCTGATGCTGGGCGCCCTGGGCCTGTTTCATATATCGGATGATTTCGGCATCCTGGCCGCTCTCAATCCATACTATGCCCTGCATTTTCTTTTCACCTATCCCGAAGGCTTCTGGCTGCTCGGCGCCGTGTTCCTTTGTACCACGGGTGCCGAAGCATTGTACAGTGACCTTGGTCATTGCGGAAGGGACAATATCCGCATTTCCTGGATATTCGTTAAAACCTGCCTGCTGCTGAATTATTTCGGCCAGGGAGCCAGCCTGCTCAGGAACCATACTGGGCAGACCCTGGATGCCGCTTTTATTAAAGCCAATGGCATCAACGCTTTTTACGATCTTATGCCGCAATGGTTTGTGGTGCCCGGTGTGATCATCGCCACTTCTGCCGCCATCATTGCCAGCCAGGCTATGGTGACCGGTTCTTTTACACTCATCAGCGAAGCCATTCGTCTTAACCTGTGGCCGAAAATGCGGATCAAATTCCCGAGCGAAGCCAAAGGACAGTTGTTTATTCCCGGCATTAATTTTTTATTGTTCATCGGTTGTGTGGGGGTGGTATTATATTTCAGGGAATCTTCCCGGATGGAAGCGGCCTATGGCATGGCCATCATCACCACCATGATCATGACCACCATTCTTTTTGCTAACTATATGGTGCTGCACAGGGTGAATCCCGGGCTCATCTATATTTTCCTTGCATTTTATCTGTCGGGAGAAATAGGGTTCCTCGTGGCGCTGATGGATAAATTTGTGCACGGCGGTTATATCACTTTAATGATCGGCGGCATGCTCTTCGGCGTGATGTATGTGTGGTACCGGGCAAGAAAAATAAAGAACCGTTACGTGGAGTTTGTGCGGGTGGAAGAATATGTGCCCAAGCTGGAAGAATTGAGCAACGATACTTCGGTGCCCAAGTATGCGACGCACCTGGTATATTTAACCAGTGCCAACAATCCCAAGGAGATCGAGCACAAGATCATGTACAGCATCCTGAGCGGCAAGCCCAAACGGGCTGATATTTACTGGTTCGTTCACGTGGATACACTGGATGATCCTTATACCTGCGAATACACCGTAGAGCATATCATTCCCAATGATATCATACGGGTGGAATTCAGGCTGGGCTTCCGTATGGCGCCCAGGCTCAACCTTATGTTCAAAAAAGTGGTGGAAGACCTGGTGGCCAACAGGGAAGTGAATATCCTGAGCCGCTATGAAAGCCAGCAGAAAAATAATATGGTGGGCGACTTCCAGTTTATCGTGATGGAAAAATTCCTGAGCCTCGATAATGAGCTGCCTTTCTTTGAAGAGCTGGTGATGAAGTTGTATTTCTATCTCAAAGAGCTAAGCGTAAGCGAAGAGCGCAGCTTTGGCCTGGAGCAGAGCAATGTGATGGTGGAAAAATTCCCGCTCGTAGTGGCGCCTGTCAGTAAGCTTAAGCTGAAGCGGGTGTACTTTAATGATGAAGATGAATAGTATTGATGCTGCGGCCCTCCGTGAAATGCTGGCAACGCAGGAAGACATCCTGCTGGTAGATGTACGGGAACCATGGGAGCATGAAGCCTATAATATCGGCGGTGTGCTTTACCCGTTGCATGATATTGCCCGGCATGTACAGGATATTCCAAAAGACAAAAAAGTGGTGATCTATTGCAGGAAAGGTATCCGGAGTGTGATCGCTATCCAGAAGCTGCAGCAAAAAGATCATTTTGATAATTTATACAACCTCAGTGGCGGCATAGAAGCCTGGCAGGAAACATAAAAACCTGGTCCCTTTATTTTTTATCGGCTTTCATTATTATATTCATAGCCTTGAATACAACCTGGCTATATATTATCATCGGTTATGTAGCGCTTGCCGTTATTATTTACCTGGCACAGGAATATTTTATTTTCAAGCCCGAAAAGCTGCACAAGGATTTTCAATACAAATACGACTGGCCTTTTGAAGAGCTCTTCTTTGATGTGGAGCCGGGTGTACGCATCAATGGCCTGCATTTTACCTGTAAAAACCCGCATGGGCTGCTGCTGTATTTTCATGGCAATACCCGCAGCATAAAAGGCTGGGCAAAATATGCCTATGATTTTTACCGCTACAATTACGATGTGGTGCTGGTGGATTACCGTGGCTTCGGCAAAAGCACCGGCAAGCGCAATGAAGAAGATATGCTCAACGATATGCAGTTTGTCTACCAGGCGCTGGCTGATAAATTCACCGAGCAGCATCTCATTGTGTATGGCCGCAGCCTGGGCAGCGGGTTTGCTGCAAAAATTGCCAGCGACAATCATCCACGTTATTTAATACTGGATGCGCCTTACCTCAGCTTTACCAAAGTGATCGAAAGATTTTTGCCTATACTGCCGGTACGGTTTTTATTGCGCTATCACCTGCGGACGGATAGGTGGATCAGGAAGGTGAAATGCCACACCTATATCCTGCACGGCACCAGGGACTGGCTGATACCTATCAGCAACAGTGAAAAGCTGCAGCAGCTCAATCCTTCAAAGATCACACTGATCCGGATAGAAGGAGGAGGCCACAACAACCTGCCTGCTTTCAACGAGTATCATAATTTTATCCGGGACATACTGCTTGCTACCTGATGCTATCACCTGCTCAGGCATAAACCTCTTTAGCCTTTGAAACTTCTTAAACTTTTGAAACCTTTACCACCCCACCTATCTTTGCTGCATGAAATCCCGTAAGCTGATTCGTTTTCTTAAATGGTTGGTGATTATTTATTGCGGCGTGGGTATTGCCCTTTATTACCTGCAGGACAGCATACTGCTGCATCCCAGGGCGCTTGACAGGAATCATGTGTTTACTTTCAACCAGGAATTCACCGAGCAGGATATTCCTTTCAGTAAAACTGATACCATTAACATGATTGCCTTTCATGCAACGGATTCGGTAAAGAAAGGATTGGTGATTTATTTTCACGGCAACAAGGATAACGTGGAGCATTATGCTCCCTTTGTACCTGCTTTCACCCGGCATGGCTACGAAGTGTGGATGCCCGATTATCCCGGCTTTGGCAAAAGCACCGGCGAGATCAGCGAAGAAAAATTATACAGCATTGCCTACCAGGTAAGAAAGATGGCAGCAGGCAGGTTCTCATCCGACAGCGTAGTGATCTACGGTAAATCGCTGGGCACCGCCATTGCAACGTACACCGCTTCTGTACTGCCCTGCAAACAGCTGATACTGGAAACGCCTTACTATAGTATTCCATCCCTGTTCAACAGCTATGCATTCATGTATCCTGCCCGCATCATGAGCCGGTATAAGCTGCCTACCTATGAATTTTTACAGGAAGTGAAAGCGCCCGTCACTATCTTCCACGGCACCGGCGACTGGGTAGTGCCTTACCGTTCAGGCGTAAAATTGAAGAAGTTTTTAAAACCCGGCGATCAGTTCATTAAAATCGAACACGGGGAGCACAATAATCTAAGCGAATCAAAACTGTATATGCAGGTGCTGGATTCGTTGCTGGAGAAGTAGGCTTAATAATTGAAAGTTGAATGTTGAAAGTTCAACTAGCAACCTTTAACCTTCAACCTTCAACTTCTTCAACTTCTTCAACCTTCAACTTTTTCAACACCATCACAACTCTTTTAGCCTTACTATTTTCTTCCCCACATTCAGCTCATACTTCATGCCTACTTTCAATGCGTAGTTTTCTTTGTTGTGACTTACAGGAAAATGGAAGCATACCGGCACATCAATATCTTTAACCGCATCGGCCAGTACTTCATCGATGGTTTTGCCAAAAGGCCTTTCGGTATCCTTCATGTCGGTAAATCCGCCGAAAATAATTGCTGCTGCCTTCTGTAGTTTCCCGGCACGCAGCAGTTGTCGCAGCATACGGTCGGTACTGTAAATATATTCACCGATATCTTCCAGGAAAACAATACAGTTCCTGGTATCCGGTTCAGATGGAGTGCCGATGCTGTTTGCCAGCAATGATAGGTTGCCGCCCACCAGTTTGCCAGAGGCTTTGCCCGTTTTATTAAAAGCGTGCGGGGCTGCAGTATAGCTGGCCTTTTTGCCGGCAATGGCTTTTTTCAACGACAGTACAAATTCATTACCGGCGCCGCCGTCATTGAATGCCGCTGCCATGGGCGCATGCATCGAAGCAATATTGAACCTGCTGAATAAATGACAATGCAGGATAGTAATATCACTGAAGCCGATCAGCCACTTGGGATGTTTTTTAAATTCTTTAAAATCCAGTTGATCCAGTATGCGGCCCGTGCCATAGCCGCCCCGTCCGAATAAAATAGCTTTGATAGACTTGTCATCCAGCATGGCCTGCAGCTCATCCAGCCTTTCTTCATCCGTTCCGCTGAAATAGGTTTGCGAAGCGCTTCCCAGCGTTTTGCCTACCATTACCTCATAGCCCCATTTTTGTAAAGTGTCAATGCAGGTCTGCGCTTTTTCAGCAGCCATATAACCTGCCGGGCAGGTAATGCCGATGGTATCTCCCTTTTGCAGGTATGCTGGAATTTTCATTGCCGGTTGTATTTGGTCCAAATATATTTTAAATCAGGGTACGTTAATATACCGGATAAAATTTTACATTGCAGCGTAATAGGTAACTTTTAATTAACTTTAGTTACAAGATTGTTTGCTATGACTTCCCCGGACACAGCTCATAATGAGGATCGCACCATTGCCGAATTGCAATACCAGATAAGTGTGTATGAGGATCAGGCTGCCTATAAGTCATTGTTCTTTTTACTATTCCCTTCCCTGCAGAATTTTGCCTATTCCATCGTAAAGTCAAGAGTGCTTGCCGAAGAGATTGCTTCGGATATGCTCCTGGAAGTATGGGTACGCCGGGAAAAGCTGACCGAAATAGAAAATCTCAAGCTCTACCTGTTCGTCAGCGTAAAAAATGCCTCCGTTGCCCGCCTGAAGCAGGAAAACAGGTATTCCCGCTTTTCCATCGATGAGCTGCAGGTAGAATTTGTATCTGAATACAGTAATCCCGACCAGTTCACCGAATTTCACCAGCTGGAAGCAGTCGTGGCCAAGGCTGTAAAAGACCTTCCTCCTTCCTGCCAGCTGATCTACAAACTGGCAAAAGAAGACCGACTGCGATACAAAGAGATCGCCGAATTGCTGGATCTGAGCGTTAAAACTATTGATAATCAATTATCTATAGCTTTGAAACGGATCGGGCAGGCGGTGAGGGATTTTTCTTCAAAAAAAAATCCTTCCTGACTTAGGGGATTTTCACTTTAATATTCTCTTAACATATACGAGCTGCTATGTGTAACGATCGTATATGGACATTATTGACCCGTAAACTGACGGGTGAAGCTACCTCTACCGAGTTAAAGGAGCTTGATTCATTATTATCTTCCCTTAACAGCGATAAACAGACGGTGCATCATATCACGGGTATCTGGAATACACCAGCCCGCCAGGATGATGATTTTATGGAAGCCACTTTCCTGGCCCATGTGGAAAGGATGAAAGATAAAGGCGTTGCCATAGGCGCTGATGCTCCCGGCCTGGAAGACGAGACCATTACGACCGGTTCCCCTCAGAAAAAAATATTCTCCCTTAAAAACCTGGCGCTTGCCGCCGTATTTGCTGTAATGCTTTCAGGCATATGGATCCTGCTGAGCTCAAAAACCGCTGAGCCTGATACTGCAGGTACAGGTATGATGGCGGCCAATATGAAGGAAGTGACCACCAAAAAAGGTTCCCGCACCAAACTGCAGCTGCCCGATGGTTCCAATGTGTGGCTGAATGCAGGAAGCCGGATCTATTACGATAAGGCTTTTAATGGTAAGGAAAGGGTAGTGAACCTCACCGGTGAAGCATTTTTTGATGTGGTGAAAAATCCCGACAGGCCTTTTATCATCCACACTTCAAAAATTGATGTAAGGGTACTGGGAACACAGTTCAATGTAAAAGCATACGAAGAAGATAAAACCACCGAAACCAGTCTTATCAGGGGAAGCGTGGAAGTGTTCCTGAAAAGTCATCCTTCTAAAAAATACCTGCTGCATCCCAACGAAAAGCTGGTGCTGGACAATGAGCCTGTGCTGGCTCCCGAACCAAGGAAGGAAAGGGAAAACAGCAAGAACGCAGTGGCGAAGGTCAGGGAGCCGCAGGTGGCCATTAAAGAGCTCAGCTACCTCGATGACAATGAGAACGTGGAAAGCAGCTGGACAAAGAATATTCTTTCTTTTGATGATGAGCAGTTCAGCGAAGTGGCAAAGAAAATGGAGCGATGGTATAATGTGACCATTAAGTTTAAAAATAAAAGCTGGGAAAAAAAGTTCCTGAGTGGCTCTTTTGAAAGTGAAACGCTTGACCAGGCGCTGGCTGCCCTCAAATTCACTACCGGCTTTAAGTTCACCATAGACGGAGATAAAGTATCAATATATTAACGCATTACTAAAAACAAAAAACGATTGCTTATGATTTTATTCAAAAACGAGACGTAACACTGCTATGTGCCGTAATTTTTTATGAGCACACCATTCATTCAATTATCGGCTTGTAGATTTTGCATGCCATTAGTTACACCAAAACTTTCACATTCTAATGAAAAAAATTAAACAAATAACGATGGTGATTGAGGCTTGCCGAAAACCATTAATTATTATGAAACTTACGCTAATACTTATTGCATTCTGCACCATGCAGGCGATGGCTGGTGCAAATGCGCAAACCGTTACATTAAAGGCGGACAATAAAGAGATCGGGAAAGTATTGTCGGCCATTCAGAAACAAGGTAGGTTTCGTTTCATCTTCAACAGCCGGCTGAGCGATCTTTCACAGAAGGTTTCTGTTGAGTTCAAAAACAGCGATATCAATTCTGTAATGAGCCAGCTTTTCACCAACACCAGCCTCATTTATGCAGTGCTGGAAAACAACCTGGTGGCTATCCGCTCCGGCAAACCGGAAGAAGCGGACATCCTGGTGAACGGCCGTGTGATCAATGATGCAGGCGAACCTGTATCATCGGCTTCCATTACCGTAAAAGGAAGCAACACCGGCACCAGCTCAGGTATCGATGGCGCTTTCAGCATCACCGTTCCTGAAAATGCAGTGCTGATCATTTCTGCCGTAGGCCACAATCCTACAGAAATATCTGTAAACGGCAGGCAGCAGCTCACCATCACGCTTGTCCGTTCCAGCAAAAAAATGGATGAAGTGGTAGTGATCGGTTATGGTACTGCCAACAAAAGAGACCTTACCGGTTCTATTGTAAAAATTGATGGTAAAGAGATCGCAGACAAACCGAACGTTAACCCTGTTGCCTCGCTGCAAGGTAAAGTGGCAGGTTTAAGCGTAACGCCTTCTGCAGGTATCGGTAAAGCTCCGGATATCCGTATCAGGGGTACAAACAGTATCGGCGATGAAGCCGTACGTCCTGTATATGTGGTAGATGGTATCCTCAACGATAACATCGACTTCCTTAACCCGAACGATATCGAGTCTATTGAAATTCTGAAAGATCCTTCTTCCCTCGCCATCTTTGGGGTAAGAGGTGCGGCCGGTGCGATTGCCGTAACTACCAAAAAGGCAAAAGCAGGCCAGGTAATGGTAAACTTCAATTCAAGCGTTGGTCAGAAACAACTGGTAGATAAAATTGATGTGCTTACCAACGGGGATGATTTTAAAACATTGTACCTGGAAGAGAATGCCAATATCGGTGTTACCAACAACTTTGATTTTACCAACTGGAATGGCAACACAGACTGGATCGATGCCGTTACACAAAAAGGGATGTTCAATAACAATAACCTGAGTGTAACTGCCAGCAGCGACAAAAACAGGTTCTATGCAGGTGTGGGTTATACCAACGAAGAAGGTATTGTAGTTCACGAACAACTGAAAAAATACCTGTTCAACATGAGCAACGAATACCGTTTCAACAAGAGTTTCAAAGTAGGAGTAACGTTCAATACTACCCGTACAGAATCTCCGAACGACGGTACCAGCACACTGGAAACTGCAAGAAGAATTGCACCGGTGGTAAGCGCAGGAACCACTCCTTACCGCATGAAGCTGTATAACGATACCATGAACTATAATTTATATTCTGCGCTGCCTTCTATCCAGAATACGCTGCAGAACCCACTGGTTACAAGAGAAAATACCTGGGATAAATATATCGGTCGTGAACAACGTTATGTAGGTAGCCTGTATGCGGAAGTGAATTTCCTGAAAGACTTTAATTTCCGTATAGCATTTTATGGCGATCAGAGCTATGTAAGCAGCAGGACCTACAACCCGATTTATGCAGCATACGATCCTGATGCAGGCACTGCCTTCCTGGTAAGCCGCACTACTTCAGTAGCACAAAGCGAAGAGCGCTGGGCTAAATACCAGTCTGACTATTTATTGAATTACAAGAAAAAAATCGGCGGTCACAATATCCAGGGTACTGCCGGCTGGACAACTTATGCCAGCTCTTACAGGGGAACCAGCGGCCGTGTGGCACAACGTGACGGACAGCCTGCCATCCCGGATGATAAACGTTTCTGGTACCTGAATAATGGCTTTACTGATGTGGCTACCGCTACTGCAAGCTCAGGCCAGTGGGACAGGAACACATTATCTCTCCTGTTACGTGGTATCTATAACTATAACAACAAATATTACCTGAATGCTACTTTCCGCAGGGATGGCTCTTCACTGATCTACAATCCTGATCAGCGCTGGCAGAATTTCTGGGCGATCGGTGCCGGTTGGGAACTTACCAAAGAAGCGTTCATGTCCAATGTTTCAAGCATCGATTACCTGAAACTGAAAGGATCGATCGGTGTGCTGGGTAGCCAGAACACTTATGGTGTGAACTATCCTTACTTCCCAACACTGACTGCGGGTAACACAGCCGTATTCGGCAGCAGCGTATTCCCTTCTTATGTAAATACTTACGAAGTGGATCCTAACCTGCGTTGGGAAACCGTTCATGGCAGGGAGATCGGTGTTGAATTCGGTTTGCTGAAAAATAAGCTCACCGGTGAGATTAACTATTACAACAGGCTGACCAAAGACATGCTGTCTTACCTGAACAATGGTCCCAGCCGTACACTCGGTAACTTCGGTTCAATTTCCAACAAGGGTATCGAAGCTTCCCTGAAATACGACGGAACCATATCAAAAGATTTATCGTATAGTATAAGTGGTAACATCACCACGTTTAAAAACAAGGTAGAAAAATTCGGAACCTTCCTGGCTGCAGGAGAAAGTACGCCTAACCAGACAGAAGTAGGATTCCCTATCGGTTATTTCTACGGTTATGTAGTGGAAGGTGTTTACCAAAGCTATGCGGATAAAATTGCATCACCTATTGTGGTGGGTTACGACTACGGTCCGGGCGATCTGAAATACAAAGACCTGGATGGCGATGGTTTCATTACAACCACCGACAGGACCCTTATCGGTAATCCTACACCGGATTTCACTTATGGTGCATCTTTTGCGGTGAATTACAAACGCCTTGATATCGGTATTGACCTGCAGGGTTCTTATGGCGCTGAAGTGTACAGGGTTTGGGGCTCATCAGAGCTTCCTTATTCAAGGTACAACTACGCCAGCTTTAAAATGGACAGGTGGCATGGTGAAGGTACTTCTAACTGGGTGCCAAGATTGGGTGATAAATTTGCGATCAACAGGCTGCCATCTACCTTTGGTATCGAAGACGGAAGCTACCTACGTATCCGCAATATCCAGGTTGGATATAATTTCTCTACCGATATGCTGGCCAAAGCTCATATCAAAAGCCTGAGGTTGTTTGCCAACGTGCAGAACTTAAAAACATTCAAACGTAATTCAGGATACTCTCCGGAATTCGGCGGCTCTCCAACATCTTTCGGTGTTGACTGGGGTAACGGTCCGATCCCGATGGTATACACTGCAGGCATAAACGTAAATTTTTAAAATCAGTTATTATTTAAATTGTTTCATATGAAAAAAGTAATAGTAGGAATTTTTTCAATGGCTGCATTCATCATCATG
Source organism: Ferruginibacter sp. (assembly GCA_047602605.1). GTDB lineage: Bacteria > Bacteroidota > Bacteroidia > Chitinophagales > Chitinophagaceae > Ferruginibacter. Next base: position 1,125,836 of record JASGGW010000005.1, on the reverse strand, counting down.
ATGGTAAGTATGCAGAGCTGCGAAAAGTTCCTTGACAAAAAACCATTGGAAGCTACCCTCGATGATCTCGGACAGGGTGGTTTGGAAGGGCTTGTATTCGGCCTTTATGGCGGTTTGCGCAATCCTGATGTGGGTGGCGCTGCCTGGGGACATATTCCCTGGCTGGCGATCCACAGCTTCCGTGACGACGATTATATCAAAGGGAGCAGTGAATCGGATGGTGCAGACTGGGCTGTGATCTACGACCAGTTCCAGTATTCAAAAGATCACTGGAGCACTAACATTTACTATGAAAGGAAATATGTAATGATCAACCTGGCCAATACAGTATTGTACACTGCCGATTCATTGCACCTGACCGATCAGCCTTCACTCGTAAACATTGCAGAAGCAAAATTTGTAAGAGCGCTTACTTATTTTGACCTGGTAAGAACTTACGGCGAAGTAAGAAAAGTGACTGTGCCTATCCGCAATGCGGCCCAGGTGAACAGCATGCCTAAATCAACTGTAGCTGAAATTTATGCGCTGATTGATGAAGACCTTACTTATGCAGAACAATACCTGCCGCTTAACTGGAATACTGCTACCGGTACCAGCCAGTACCCCGGCCGTTTAACAGTGGGCGCCGCCAAATCACTGCATGCAAAAACGTTGCTGTATCGCCAGCAATGGGGCCAGGCGCTCAGCCTGCTGGAATCTGTGATCGGTTCCGGGCAGTACAGCCTGTTGTCCAACTATTCAAACGTATTTAAAACAGTAGGCGAGAACAGCAGCGAATCTATTTTCGAGATCCAGGCTTACAAAGGCCCGGGTGGTGTACCTGATTATTATACCTTCTTTGCAACTGCACAGGGTGTAAGGGGTTCAGATGCATCCGGCTGGAACATGGGCTGGGGCTGGAATACGCCTACCGCCAACCTGGTGAATGCATACGAAGCCAATGACCCACGCCTGAGAAGGTCTATCCTTTTCTCTGGCCAGTCTGATGATCCTCAGTATGGCGGTTATGGTCGTACGCTGGCTGCATATCCTGCTGTATTGCCAAGACCTTACTGGAATAAAAAAGTGTATGCTGATCCTGCAGAGCAGGCAGCTACCAACGATCCTAATGGTAATGGTGCTTACAACCAACGCATCCTGCGTTATGCTGATGTGCTGCTGATGGCTGCTGAAGCTGCCAACGAAACAGGCAACGGCCCAAGAGCAGAAGAATTGCTGGAAATGATCAGGGCAAGGGCCAGGGAAGGGCAAGCAGGCGTTTTGCCTAAAGTGCTTTACGCCAGCCAGGTACAGATGAGAGCTGCTATCAAACAGGAGCGCAGGATTGAACTGGAAGGTGAAGGTGAAAGATTCTTCGACCTCGTACGCTGGGGTGATGCATTGACTGTGTTAGGTCCATCAGGCTACCAGAACCGTAACCGTTACATGCCTCTGCCACAGCCGATCATCGATCAGTCTCAGGGTGTGCTGATCCAAAACCCTGAATACCCATAGCAGGTACGGTTTTTTCAGTAAAACAATTAATGCAGTTTTAAAATAAAAACAATGAAAAAAATAAATTATAAACTTTTACCTGTGCTTGCCATTACAGTGTTAATGGGAGCATCCTGCCAGAAAATGGATCATCCGGCTTTAGGCGATTACCCGGTGGATACCAATCCTCCCGGTGGTCCGCTGAAGTTCTATGCGGCATTTGACGGCACTACCGATAACGTTTTGAAAAATGGCGTAGACAGCATCAGGGCCAACTACCCGAGCGATAATCCACTCGTTTCAATAGATGGCATCAGCGGTAAAGCGATACAGGGTGAAAATAAAAAATTCATTAAGTACATTAAGCCGAACGATTTTGCCTCTACGGCCCAGGCTTTCACTGCTACCTGCTGGTATAAGCATGACGGACAAACCAAGAATAATACCGGCACCAACGGCCCGGAATACCTGATGAGCTTTAAATCAAGCAGCGGCCACTGGTCAGGAGGCAGCTTCCTGTTTTTCCTCGAAGGAAATAACACCGCCTGTGCGGTAAAAGTAATGGTGGCCGATGCTACCAATGCGGATTCATGGATGACCTGGGAAGGCGGTACAGCTATTCCGGGATTAGTAGATAATCAATGGCATCATATCGCTATAGTGTACAACAACACTAACAGCACTACGACGCTGTATATTGATGGTGTTGCCAATGCAGGTACAAGAACATGGGGTACTCATGGCAATATCAATTTTGATGATTCTAAAATCACAGAATTCCGTGTAGGCGCCGGTCCGGGTACCAGCTATGATACAGACGATTGGTTATCTTCATCCTTTAAAGGCGCCATTGACCAGGTAAGGTTATATGGCACAGCATTGACTGCTGCAGAAGTAAATGCATTGTTTACTTCCAAAAAATAATGCAGCCAGTGTTTTTTGATTAGAATATCTTTTGCAGATTGGATATTAAAAAAGGGCTGGAAGCGAAAGTTATCCAGCCTTTTTTTTACTCTTGTTTTATTGATCATACCTGCAGCGTTCAGGGCATAAGAAAAATAACATATGAAAAATAGATTCCCGTTAATGGCAATGTTACTCGTAGGAGGAGTGTCATTATATTCCAGTTGTTCAAAAGGAAAATCGGATCCCGATCCGGTTAATCCGCCGACCGTCACCAATGATATCAGCTATTGGGTTACCAATGCAGATGGCTCCGCTTTACTGCAGCAGCAGACTGCCGTGCTGGGTTTCGGTACCACTGCCAATACCAATTATAATATCGTGGTAGATTCTGCCACCAGCTACCAGTCCATTGATGGATTCGGTTACACCCTCACCGGTAGCAGCGCCCAGCTCATCAATAACATGGGCAACAGCGAAAAAAATGCATTGCTCAACGACCTCTTCTCCTCATCGGGAATCGGCGTGAGCTATATCAGGGTAAGCATCGGCGCTTCCGATCTCAGCCCTTCCGTATTCAGTTACGATGATATGCCGGCAGGACAAACAGATCCCACGCTGGCCAACTTTAGCCTCGGACCCGATCTCACACACCTGGTGCCGGTGCTGCAAAAAATAATAGCCATCAACCCCAATATAAAAATTTTAGGTTCTCCCTGGAGTCCCCCGGCCTGGATGAAAAATCCCGAGAGTCCTATCGGCGGCAGCCTGAAGCCTGCTAACTATGCCGTGTATGCGCAATACTTTGTAAAGTACATACAGGCAATGAAAGCGCTGGGCATCACCATTGATGCGGTAACGGTTCAGAACGAACCCGAGCATGGCGGCAATAACCCCAGCATGCTCATGAATGCTGCAGAGCAGGCCGACTTTGTAAAAAATCATCTTGGACCTGCTTTCCAGGCAGCATCCCTTGCTACCAAAATCATTATCTGGGATCACAATTGCGATAACGCCAATTATCCCATCAGCATCCTGAATGATGCGGCTGCAAAGCCTTTCGTGGATGGCTCCGCTTTTCACCTGTATGCCGGCGATATCAGCGCTCTCAGCACGGTGCACAATGCACATCCCGACAAGAATGTATATTTCACCGAACAATGGACATCGGCAAGCGGTGGCTTCGGCGGCGATCTCAACTGGCACCTGAAAAATGTTATCATCGGTTCCATGCGCAACTGGAGTAAGAATGCACTGGAATGGAACCTTGCCAATGATCCTTCATTCGGGCCGCATACGACTGGTGGCTGCGATCAGTGCAAAGGCGCTCTCACCATCACCGGGTCAAGCGTTTCTAAAAATGTTTCCTATTATATCATTGCCCATGCATCCAAATTTGTTCCCGCAGGGTCGGTAAGAATTTCAAGCTCGATGGTGACCACGCTTCCTAATGTTGCTTTCAAAAGACCCGATGGAAAAAAAGTGCTCATCGTATTGAACGATACCGGTAGCTCCAGGGCATTCAATATCAAATTCAAGGAAAGATGGGCCACCACTGTGCTCAACAACGGGTCAGTAGGCACCTATGTATGGTAATCATTCCTTTACATAAATACAGTTGTATATTTTTAAATTTGTCTATAGTATAAAAAATAGAACGCATGAAAAAAACAGTCTTCGGTTTAGCGGCCATTACCTTCTTTTTAATATCCTGTGATCAAAAAAAAGAAGCTGCAGCCGGTAATTCCTCTACGTCAAAATCCACTTTTTCAACCGATGGAAAAAAAGTGCTGGTGTATACCACCGCTGATAGCAGTAATAACAGGCTGAGCCTGGTGGATACCATTGAATTCGCAGAAAAGGGTCAGCCCTTTGAAAATGAAGTAACTGTTTTTGTAGATCCCGGTAAAAGTTTCCAGACATTTTTCGGGGTTGGTGCAGCATTGACCGATGCCGCCGCAGAAACCTTTTATAAAATGCCTAAAAATGTGCAGCAGGAATTGCTGAGAGCTTATTTCAGCAAAGACAGCGGCATTGCCTATACCGTGGCACGTACCAATATCAACAGCTGCGACTTCAGCAGCGATACATATACCTACGTACAGGAAGGCGATAAGGATTTAAAGACTTTCAATATTGCCCACGACCAGAAGTTTAAAATTCCTTTCATCAAGGAAGCTACGCAGGCCGCAGGCGGCAAGCTCAACCTGTTTGCGAGCCCCTGGAGCCCGCCGGCATTTATGAAAGACAACAACGATATGCTGCATGGCGGTAAGCTGAAGCCGGAATTTTATGACAGCTGGGCGCTTTACTATACAAAGTTCATCAAAGAATATGAAAAAGCAGGCGTACCGGTGTGGGGCATCAGTGTACAGAATGAGCCTATGGCCAAGCAGATATGGGAAAGCTGTATCTACACAGCCGAAGAGGAAACCAATTTCCTCAAAAAATATTTAGGCCCTACCATGGAAAAAGAAGGACTAAAGGATAAAAAAATAATTGTGTGGGATCACAACAGGGATCTTATTTATCAAAGGGCGCAAACTTATTTCAATGATCCCGAAGCCGCCAAATATATCTGGGGCATCGGCTTTCACTGGTACGAAGACTGGAGCGGTGGTACGCCCATGTACGAAAACCTGAGAAGGGTATATGAAGCTTTCCCGGATAAAAATATTTTCTTCACCGAAGGCTGTGCCGAAAGCTTTAACCCTGCCCGCTACAATGCCTGGGTATTGGGTGAAGAGTACGGTCGTTCCATGATCAATGATTTTAACAACGGCATGGTAGGCTTCACCGACTGGAACATCCTGCTCGATGAAACCGGGGGGCCCAACCATGTGAAAAATTTCTGCTTTGCACCGGTGCATGCCGATACAAAAACCGGCAAGCTCATTTACACCAATGCTTATTACTACATCGGTCATTTCAGCAAGTTTATTAAGCCGGGCGCCAAAAGAGTGGCTGCTACTGCTACCCGCAGCCAGTTGCTGACAACTGCCTTCCGCAATGAAGACGGTCAGCTCGTGGTGGTGGTAATGAACCAGAGCAGTATCAATACACCCTATTCATTATGGATCAATGGTAAAGCAGCACAGGCTGTTGCAGCGCCACATTCTATTTCAACATTGCTGTTATAAAAATATTGGGGGATGATTAAAAATATTTTAGCCGTTGCCATTATTGTCCTGTTCGGTACCGGCTGTAAAAAAGGTGGTGGTGGCGGAGGAGATACCCCGCCTGTAACTGCCACGCCTATCAGCTTTACCGGCGCCAGGATCAATAGCAGCGCTGCTTCGCTTACGGCCACCAACTACAATGTGCCGAAAAATGCCGTGCTGCGCTTAAGCTTTAACAACAAAGTAGACAGGGCGACGGTGGCGCCTGCCATCACTGTCACAGAAGATGCTGTAGGATCGGTAGCTTATAATGTAGGGTATGAGAATGGCGACAGCACTGTGCTGATCACTGCTTCTTCAGCCTTTAAAAATCTTACAAAATACAGCCTTGCCGGCAGCACTTCGTTGAAAGCTGCTAACGGGAGAGTGTTGAGCGCTGCCTTCAGCTTCAGCTTTCTCACCAGCATCGACAGCAGCCGGAAATTCCCGGCGCTCAGCGATGATGCATTGCTCACAAAGGTCCAGGAGCAGACCTTTAAATATTTCTGGGACTTTGCACACCCGGTAAGCGGGTTGGCAAGGGAAAGAAATACTTCCGGCGATGTGGTTACTTCCGGCGGCTCCGGCTTTGGTATCATGACCATTCCCGTAGCCATTAACCGTGGCTTCATTACCCGTGCACAGGGACTTGCACGCATGCAGACTATTGTGGGCTTCTTAAAAAATACAGCGGTAAAAGTAAAAGGCGCTTTCCCGCACTGGCTCAATGGCGCTACCGGTGCTATTGTTCCTTTCAGCGCCAATGATAATGGCGCCGACCTGGTAGAATCTTCCTATCTCATCATGGGGCTCCTCACTGCCCGCCAGTATTTTAATGATGCCGGCGCAGCGGAAACTGCTTTGCGTGCCGATATCAATACGATTTATAACAACGTGGAATGGGACTGGTTCCGCAACGGCGGGCAGGATGTGCTGTATTGGCATTATAGTCCTACCGTAGGTTGGGCCATGAACCTGCCCATCCGTGGCTGGAACGAATGCCTCATCACTTATGTGCTGGCAGCTTCTTCCACTACACACGGTATCCCTGCCAGCGTTTATACCAATGGCTGGAAAGGCAGCTCCGGTTATGCCAACGGGAATACATATTACGGTTATTCGTTACCGTTAGGTCCTGCGCAGGGCGGTCCTTTATTCCTGGCGCATTATTCATTCCTCGGTATCAATCCCAACAGCCTTGCGGAGGGCGGCGTTAATTTCTTTACGCAGAATAAAAATCACACGCTCATCAATTATACTTATTGCAAAACCAACCCGAGAGGGTATTTTGGCTACAGCGATTCTACCTGGGGGTTAACCGCCAGCGATATTGACGGCGGCTACACTGCCAGCTCTCCCACCAATGATGTGGGAGTGATCGCACCAACCGCTGCAATATCATCTATGCCCTACACACCGGCAGAATCAATGGCCGCATTGAAATTCTTTTATTATGTGCTGGGCGATAAGCTCTGGAAAGAATATGGTTTTATTGATGCATTTTCACTGAACAAACCATGGATCGCCGGCTCGTTCCTTGCCATTGACCAGGGACCGATCATCCTGATGATTGAAAATTATCGTTCGGCATTGCTCTGGAATTTATTTACCAGTTGCCCCGAAGTGAAGACAGGTATGCAAAGCCTCGGCTTTACAGCTCCTTATTTGTAAATTTAGGTTTAAACATATCACATGACCTTTAAAAAGATTGCCATTGTAATGCTGTTGATTGTTCATACCACGGCGTATGCACAGAAAACAGCGGTAAAAACTTTTGATCCGGCCAAACGTCCCAAAAACTTATCAGATTCAGCCCTGCTTGACCTGGTGCAAAAACAAACCTTCCGGTATTTCTGGGATTTTGCCCACCCTGTAAGCGGCCTGGCAAGGGAAAGAAGCAATGACAATTTCGGGTACGGTCATGAAGTGACCACCACCGGTGGTACCGGCTTTGGTGTAATGAGTGTGATCGTCGCCACCGAAAGAAAATGGATCGGAAGGGATACTGCTGCAAAGTTCCTGCTTAAAATGGTCAATTTTTTATTGAAGGCCGATGCATACCACGGCGTATTTCCGCATTGGCTCAATGGCAGCACGGGTAAGACCATTCCTTTCAGCAGGAAGGATGATGGCGCCGACCTCGTGGAAACATCCTATCTGTTACAGGGATTGCTATGTGCCCGCCAGTATTTCAATGGCAACGATCGGGTGGAGAGAGAACTTCGTGGAAGAATAGGCTGGCTTTGGGAAGGTGTGGAGTGGAACTGGTTTACACAGGGAGGCCGGGATGTGCTGTACTGGCACTGGAGTCCCAATAACGGCTGGGCCATGGATTTTCCGGTGCGTGGTTTCAACGAATGTCTCATCATGTATATCCTGGCTGCCAGCCAGCCCGGAAAATATTCAGTGCCTGCTTCCGTTTATCACAGGGGCTGGGCCGAAAGTAATTTTTTCATTAACAAACGCCAGTTTTACGGTTATACCTTACCGTTAGGTTTCGATTACGGCGGGCCTTTGTTTTTTTCACACTATTCATTCTTAGGACTTAATCCCCACGGGCTGAAAGATATGTATGCAGATTATTGGGAGCAGAATAAAAATCATACCCTCATCAACAGGGCGTATTGCGTGGACAATCCCAAAGCATTCAAAGGTTATGGGGAAAACTGCTGGGGCTTAACCGCCAGCGATACCTACAACGGGTACGATGCGCATTCGCCCACCAACGACAATGGCACCATTACCCCTACAGCGGCATTGTCTGCATTTCCCTACACACCTGAATACAGCATGCAGGCATTGAAGCATTTTTATTATGACAAGGGCGACCAGCTATGGAGTGAATATGGTTTCGTGGATGCTTTCAATGAAACAAAAAGCTGGGTGGCGCAATCGCACCTCGCCATCGACCAGGGACCTATTATTGTAATGATAGAGAATTACCGCAGCGGGTTATTATGGAAGCTGTTCATGAGCGACCCTGCTATACAGGGAGGATTAAAGAAGCTCGGTTTCCAGAGCCCCTATATCAAATAATAACAGGCAGCATTGCCTGCATCTAAACAATAAACGCATGAAAAAAATATTCCTTTCGCTGGTTATTCTTTTTGCAGCAGTTGCGGCACATGCTCAGGACCTTTCTCTTTTTAAAAAAGAATGGTTTATCCGGGGCACAGATACCTTGCCTTACCGCATCCTGTTGCCGGAGAATTTTAATCCGAAAAAGAAATATCCCGTGGTTTATTTCCTGCATGGTGCCGGTGAAAGGGGTAACGATAATGAAAGCCAGCTGACACATGGCGCTGCGCTTTTTTTGAGGGACAGTATCCGGAAAAATTATCCTGCCATTGTGATCTTCCCGCAATGCCCGGCCGCTTCTTTCTGGAGCAATGTGCGCTTCCAGCTGGATTCCGTTACAAAAAAACATTCCTTTCTTTTTGACGCTACCCAACCACCCAGCATTGCTATGAGCCTGCTCTTAGGTCTTACACAGCAGGTGGATAAAACATATAAGCTGGATAAAAAGAGGGTATATGTGGCCGGCTTATCCATGGGAGGCATGGGTACATTTGAAATAGTGAACAGGCGAAAAGGCTATTTTACTGCTGCCATGCCTATTTGCGGTGGGGGTGATCCTTCCACGGCAAAATCGCTGGCAAAAATCCCCTGGTGGATTTTTCACGGCGCAAAAGATGATGTGGTGCTACCGCAATATTCGGAAGAAATGGTAGCGGCACTGAAACAGGCCGGCGCCAAAGTGAACTTCACACTTTATCCTTCGGCCAATCACAACAGCTGGGACCCGGCTTTTGCAGAACCTGATTTCTTACACTGGCTGTTTGCTCAAAAAAAATAACCGATGAAAAAGATTTGTTTTTTATTCCTGCTTATTACGGCAACGATTGCTGCCGACGCTCAAACGACCGTAAAAATGATGAGCTTTAATATAAGGCTGGATGTAGCATCCGATGGAGTCAACCGCTGGGATGCACGTAAAGATAAAGTGGCCGGTCTTATCAATTATCATGAGCCCGATTTTATGGGCGGACAGGAAGTGCAGCATCACCAGCTGCAATACCTGCTGGAAAACCTGAAAGGATATTCCTACATTGGTGTAGGCAGGGACGATGGTAAAACCGATGGTGAATATTCCTGCATCTTCTACAAAAAAGATAAATACACGCTCATCAGCCAGCGTACTTTCTGGCTGTCGCCTACACCCGACTCTGTTTCTTTTGGCTGGAATGCGGCTTGCCGGCGGGTATGCACCTACGGTCTTTTCAGGAATAAAAAAACAAAACAGTATATCTGGGTGTTCAATACGCATTTTGATCATATCAGCGCAGAGGCAAGGCTGGAATCGGCTAAGCTCATCGTGCAGACGATTAATAAAGTCAATACAAAACATTACCCGGTAATTGTTTCCGGCGATTTCAATTCCAGGCCGGTGGAAGATCCTGCGCAGTATATGCTGGTCAACCTGAACAGCGCAAGGGCAAGCAGCCAGCTGGTATATGGTGGCGCCGATACCTGGAATGCATTTAAATTCAATGAAAAGCCCGACGGCTGCATTGATTATATTTTTGTATCGAGGAATGAGAATATCCATGTGAAGAAATTTGCCACCATCACCGATTCCTACGATCTTAAATATCCTTCAGATCATTTTCCCATCATGGCAGAAATTGAAATAAAGAAATAGCGATGAAGAAAATTGTTGTTTTGCTGGCTACTGTATGTTGTGCTTTGCTGACAAGAGCACAGCTGAAGACGGCTAATATTTTTTCGGATCATATGGTGCTGCAAAGAAATGCGCCTATTAATATCTGGGGATCGGCATCACCCAATGAAAAGCTTGTGGTGAAATTTAATAAACAATCCCGCAACGCCATCGCCGATAAAAAAGGCAAATGGCTGGTGAGCTTTGCCGCCGAGCAGGCAGGCGGTCCATATATGCTCGCCATACAGGGCAAAAAAGACAAATGGTTTGTAAACGATATCCTTGTAGGTGATGTGTGGCTTTGTTCGGGCCAGTCAAATATGGAATGGCCTTTAAGCATGACCGATGGTTCTGCGGCTGCCATTGCAGCTTCGGCGAATAACCGCATCCGTCATGTAAAAGTAGAGCATGTGATCAGTGTAACGCCGCTCGACGATATCAATAAAACAGAATGGAGAGTGGCTTCACCGGCCACTTCGGGCGACTTTACAGCAGCCGGCTATTATTTTGCCAGGATGCTGCAGAAAGAGCTGAATGTTCCCATCGGGCTGATCAACAGCAGCTGGGGAGGCACCCATATTGAAACATGGATCAGCAAGTCGGGCTTGCAAAGCAATGCTGCTTTTATTAATATCGCCAGCCAGCTGCCGGAAACGATGGAGCAGTTTAAAAAAGACCAGCTGCAGAAATTGAAAAACGATATCAGCGCTTTTCAGAAAACAAAGGAAAATGAAGAGGCAAAAGGCTGGGAGCAACCCGCCTTTGATGACAGCTACTGGAGCAGCCTGAATGTCCCCGAACCCTGGGAGAAGCAGGGACTGCCCACCTTCGATGGTATTGTATGGTACAGGAAAAATTTTACCCTTACAGAGGAGCAGCTGAAAAATGATGCCGTAGTTTTTTTAGGCACTATTGATGACAAGGACATCACCTATATCAATGGTGTAAAAGTGGGAGAAACGGATGGCTGGGATAAATACAGGCGTTATCTGATTCCCAAAGCATTGCTTAAAAAAGGAAATAATACCATTGCTGTAAAAGTGGTGGACACTGGCGGCGGCGGCGGTTTTTACGGTGATCATACCAACGTGAAGCTACAGCTGGGCGATGAATACCTTTCGCTTGCCGGCAGCTGGAAAGCAAGGGTGGATGTGAATTACTTTTTAAACATTCTCAATCCCAACTCAATGCCATCATTGCTGTACAATGCCATGATTGCACCACTGCTGAAATACAATATTAAAGGCACTATCTGGTACCAGGGCGAAAGCAATGCCGACCGGGCTTTTCAATACAATGAAACTTTTCCTCTACTCATCAGCGACTGGAGAAGTAAATTCAATCAACCTGCCATGCCTTTCTATTTTACGCAGCTTTCTTCTTTCAACGCCAATAACCAGAATACTACCTATGGCAGCAAATGGGCGGAGCTGAGAGAAGCGCAGCTGCATACCACTTCAGTTTCGCATACCGGTATGGCAGTGACTACGGATATCGGCGACCCGAAAGATATTCACCCCCGCAATAAAAAAGACGTGGGTGAAAGGCTGGCATTGATTGCGCTGAAAAATGAATATCATAAAGACCTGCAGGCATCCGGCCCGGTGTATAAAAGTTTTATCGTTGATGGTGATAAAATAAGGGTACGCTTTGATAGTACCGGCACAGGTCTGATGTCGGCAAAAAATGACCAGGGCATTTTATCCGGTTTTATGATTGCAGGGGAAGACCAGCTGTTCCACTGGGCAAAAGCAAAGCTGGAAGGCAATGAAGTGCTGGTGTGGAATGAGAACATAAGCCACCCGGTGGCCGTGCGCTACGGGTGGATGGATGATGCGAGCAGGGCCAATTTATTCAACAAAGAAGGATTGCCCGCTTCTCCTTTCAGGACCGATCACTGGAAGCTTATTACGCAGGATGTTAAATACAGTATAGGACAATAAATACGATTCATGATAAAAATATTTTTTTCGGTTTGCTTTTTATTGCTGGTCCATGCTGGTCATGCGCAGCAAAAAACGTATTGCAATCCTGTGAACATTGATTATGGCTATTCACCGATTCCCAACTTCAGCACATGGGGGAGGCACAGGGCTACGGCTGATCCGGTGATCGTCACCTACAAAGGCGATTATTATTTATTCAGTACCAACCAGTGGGGTTACTGGTGGAGCAGCGATATGCTGAACTGGAATTTTGTTTCAAAGAAATTTCTTCGTCCCTGGAATAAAGTGTACGATGAATTATGTGCACCGGCGGTAGGCATCATCGGCGATACCATGCTGGTATTCGGTTCCACTTATTCCAGCAATTTTACCATCTGGATGAGCACCAACCCGAAGGCCAACGAATGGAAGCCGCTGGTAGATTCTTTCGAGATCGGCGGATGGGACCCTACTTTTTTCACAGACGATGACGGTAAGCTATATATGTACAATGGCAGCAGCAATAAATTCCCCATGTATGGCATTGAGCTGGATCGCAAAACCATGAAGCCTTACGGTACACGCAAGGAAATGTACCTGCTGGAGCCCTGGCGCTTCGGATGGCAGCGTTTCGGTGAGCATATGGACAATACGTTCCTAGATCCTTTTATTGAAGGAAGTCATATGACCAAACATAACGGCAAGTATTACCTGCAGTATGGCGCACCAGGCACAGAGTTCAGCGGTTATGCAGATGGATTGCTGGTGGGCAATGAACCGTTGGGTGGCTTTGAAGCACAGAGCGATCCGCTAAGCATCAAGCTCGGCGGTTTTGTAAGAGGTGCAGGGCATGGCGCCACTTTCCGGGATCTGTTCGGGCAGTACTGGCATGTGTCCACTACCGTTATATCGGTAAAAAATACGTTTGAAAGAAGGCTCGGTATATGGCCGGCCGGTTTTGATAAAGATGATAAGATGTTTTGCAACACTACCTTCGGCGACTACCCGCATTATATCCCTTCTGAGAATATCAATGGCGATCAGTATGGCAACAATGGTAAATCGCCTTACTTCACCGGCTGGATGCTGCTCAATTACAACAAGCCTGTGCAGGTATCTTCCACCTACGGTGGTTTTGTTGCCAACAATGCCGTGGATGAGCTGGCCAAAACCTACTGGAGCGCTGCAACGGGTAATAAAGGAGAATGGATACAGACTGATCTCGGCAACCTCTCCACCGTCAATGCTGTGCAGGTTAACTATGCCGACCAGGATGTAAGCTTCCCCAAAGAAATGGACACTATTTTCCTGGGAAAAACGCTGGGTCTTTTTCACCGGTATAAATTGTACTATTCTGCCGATGGAAAAAAATGGAACCTGCTGGTGGATAAAAGCAACAACAAAAAAGATGTGCCGCACGATTATGTGGAGCTGGAAAAGCCGGTGCAGACCCGTTACATCCGGCTCGAAAATATAAGCATGCCCACGGGTAAATTTGCTATCAGTGGTCTGCGTGTATTTGGCAATGGCAATGGCGCCAAACCAAAGCCGGTGGAAGGGTTTATTGTTTTGCGTACGGAAAAAGACAAACGCAGCGCATTCATTAAATGGAAACCTGCCGATGATGCTTTTGCCTATAATATTTATTATGGCACAGCGCCGGATAAATTATATACCAGCATCATGGTGCATAATAACAACGAATACTGGATGAAGGCAATGGATCTGCTGAAGCCTTATTACTATTGTATAGAGGCTGTGAATGAGAATGGTACCAGTGAGCGGACGCAGGTAATAAAAGTGGATTAATCATATCATTCAATAATCAGACAGGAATATGAAACGACTAGGTATTTTAGTAAGCATTGCACTGATGGCTTTGGCGCAGATCACCTGCGCACAGCAGCCAGCTTTCTGGAACGATATCCAGCAGTTTAAAAAAGCAGACAGCGTGGCTTTTCCCAAAGAAAAGCAGATACTGTTTGTTGGTAGCTCTTCTTTTACCAAGTGGACGGATGTGCAAAGCTATTTCCCGGCATACCCGATCATTAACAGGGGATTCGGAGGCTCTACCTTGTTGGATGTTATCCGGTATGCAGACGATATCATCCTGCCGTACAAAGCCAGGCAGATCGTTATCTATTGCGGCGAAAATGATTTTGCCGCCGATGAGAACCTCATGCCGGCGCAGGTGGCTGAAAGATTCTACCAGCTCTTTCATATCATCCGGACGAAGTATAAAAAAGTGCCCATTGCTTTTATTTCAATGAAACCCAGTCCCAGCCGGGCGCATCTCATGGCCAAATACAATGTGGCCAATGTGATGATCAGGGAATTCCTGGCGAAGAAAAAGCATACCGATTTCATCGATGTATATCATGCCATGCTCAACAGCGATGGTACGCCTATGAAAGATATTTTTATCGGCGATAATCTCCATATGAATGCCAAAGGATATGCCATCTGGCAGAAGATCATTGAACCCTACCTGAAAAAATAAGAATAAATTTTTTTGACGAACTGTATAAACAAACACACATGAAAAGGAATTATTGGTTGCTCACATTTGTAATGGTATTTTTTTCTGCAGCGGGCTTTACACAGGTGCCAGATGCGGCAAAGATGAAAGTCTTTGTAGATGCTCTGATGAAAAAAATGACGATCGATGAAAAGATCGGCCAGCTTAATTTACCGGGCAGCGGCGATATTGTGACCGGCCAGGCAAAAAGCTCCGACATTGCAAAAAAGATAAAAGCCGGCCAGGTAGGCGGTCTTTTCAATATTAAAGGAGTGGAAAAAATCAGGGAAGTGCAACGGGTTGCCGTGGAAGAAAGCCGTCTTAAAATTCCCCTCATCTTCGGCATGGATGTGATCCATGGTTATGAAACCGTATTTCCTATTCCACTGGGACTTTCGTGCAGCTGGGACATGGATGCGGTGCAGCGCTCTGCACAGGTGGCTGCAAAAGAAGCCAGCGCCTCAGGCATCAACTGGACCTTCAGCCCGATGGTGGATGTCAGCCGTGACCCACGCTGGGGAAGGGTATCCGAAGGCAATGGTGAAGATGCTTACCTCGGTTCCCAGATTGCCAAAGCAATGGTGAAAGGTTACCAGGGCAATTATGCAGGCAATAGCAACATCATGGCATGTGTAAAACATTATGCCCTGTATGGTGCGCCGGAAGCAGGACGGGATTACAATACCGTTGACATGAGCCGGGTGAGAATGTATAATGAATATTTTCCTCCCTATAAAGCCGCAGTGGATGCAGGTGTGGGCAGCGTAATGTCATCCTTCAATGAAATTGACGGTGTGCCTGCCACGCGCAACCGCTGGCTGCTCACCGATGTGCTCAGGAAACAATGGGGCTTCAATGGTTTTGTGGTGACCGATTACACCGGCATCAATGAAATGATGGATCATGGTATGGGTAACCTGCAGCAGGTATCTGCACTCGCTTTAAAAGCAGGCGTGGATATGGATATGGTTGGCGAAGGGCTGCTTACCACGCTGAAAAAATCGCTGGACGAAAAAAAGATCAGCCTTGCCGATATTGATGCGGCCTGCCGCAGGATACTCGAGGCAAAATACAAGCTCGGCCTTTTTGCCAATCCTTACAAATATTGCGAAGTGCAGAGAGTGGCAACGGATGTGTTCAGCGCAGATAACAGGAATGTGGCCCGTAAAATTGCTGCCGAAAGTTTTGTGCTGATGAAGAATGATAAAAATCTGCTGCCGCTGAAAAAAGCCGGCACCATCGGTCTCATCGGGCCGCTGGCCGATAATACCGCTAATATGTTCGGCACCTGGAGTGTGGCGGCAAAGTTCGACCAGTCGGTGACCATTCTGCAGGGATTGAAAAATGCCGCAGGCAGCAATGCGAAAATACTCACAGCGAGAGGTTCCAATTTTATCGGGGATGAAACCCTTGAAAATCGTTTTGTGAACATTCATAATAAAAATTCTTATAAAAGAGATACCCGTTCCGAAGCAGACATGACCAAAGAAGCGCTGGATATTGCAGCGCAGTCGGATGTGATCGTGGCAGTGATGGGCGAAGCTTCCGAATTCAGTGGTGAAAGCAGCAGCGTTACCAGCCTGGATATTCCTGAAGTGCAGAAAAATTTATTGAAAGCCCTGGTGAAAACAGGCAAGCCCGTAGTGCTGGTGTTATTCACCGGCAGGCCTTTGACATTGAAATGGGAAAACGAAAATATTCCGGCCATCCTCAATGTATGGTTTCCCGGAAGCGAGGCCGGCAATGCCGTGGCCGATGTGCTTTTTGGCGATATCAATCCCTCCGGTAAGCTCAGCACCACTTTTCCGCAGAATATTGGCCAGGTACCTTTGTATTACAATCATAAAAATACCGGCCGCCCGCTGGCAGAAGGAAAATGGTTTGAAAAATTCCGCAGCAATTACCTGGATGTAAGCAACGATCCGTTGTTTCCCTTTGGCTATGGGTTAAGCTATAGCAATTTTACCTACAGCGATATTACCGTCAGCAGCAAAAATTTAAAAGGTAATCAAACGCTCACCGCCACAGTAACGGTGACCAATAACAGCAATACAGACGGCAAAGAGGTGGTGCAGCTATACATCAGGGATATGGTAGGCAGCAGCACACGGCCTGTAAAAGAGCTGAAAGGTTTCCAGAAGCTGCTCATCAAGGCAGGTGAGTCAAAGAAAGTGACCTTTAACATCACTCCCAATGACCTTAAGTTTTACAACTACGATCTGAAATATGATTGGGAAGCCGGTGATTTCAATATCATGATCGGCGGCAATTCAAGAGATGTAAAAAGCGTGATGGTGAATTGGGTAAAATAAATAGTTGAAAGGAAGCCCAAAGGCTTCCTTTCTTATTACAGCCCTGTGCTGTTCCTTTTAAGGTTACCGGCTGCATTACCTTGTTCCGGCGGCATAGGCGACGCTCCGTTCATCGGCGGATCTTCCTTCGGCAAAAACGCAGCAATCCTGTTATCTTTTCCTTCATGAAACATTTGTAGCCTTCACAGGCCTCCGTTCACCTGCTTTGATGTAGTATTGATGTAGTGAAACTGTTTGTATTGCTCGGCAACCCGTCTATTTTTACATAAATGCTTGAAATATGTATTTGAAAAAAATTGTATGCACCTTCTCCCTGGGTGTTGCAGCTTTTTGCAGCTATGCTCAGAAAGCTCCCGCCAAAACAATCGACCAGAAAGTTGATTCTGTTTTAAAGCTCATGACCCTTGCCGAAAAGATCGGCCAGATGACACAATACAGCAACGATTTTGCAGAAACCGGCCCGATTACAAAAGACGGCGATAAAAAAGTAAAAGTGAGGCAGGGGCTGGTAGGTTCTTACCTTAATATCTATGGGGCGGAGCGTACCCGCAGCCTGCAGGAAATTGCCATGCAGAGCCGTCTGAAAATTCCGCTGTTGTTCGGGCAGGACGTTATCCATGGTTTCCGCACCATTTTCCCGCTGCCACTGGCCGAAGCCGCCAGTTGGGATCTGCTCGCTATTGAAAAAGGCGCCCGCATTGCTGCCACCGAAGCCGCCGCACAAGGCATCCACTGGACCTTTGCCCCTATGGTGGATATCGGCCGTGACCCCCGCTGGGGCCGTGTAATGGAAGGTGCAGGTGAAGATACTTACCTCGGTTCGCTCATTGCAGTAGCAAGAGTGAAAGGCTTCCAGGGCAAAGGCCTTGGAAATATTGATGCCATCATGGCCTGCGCCAAACATTTTGCCGCCTATGGCGCTGCCGTGGGTGGAAGAGATTACAACAGCGTGGACATGAGCCTGCAGCAGCTCAACGAAATTTACCTGCCGCCTTTCAAAGCAGCGGCGCAGGCAGGGGCCGCTACCTTCATGAATTCTTTCAATGATATCAATGGTATTCCCGCCACCGGTAATAAATATATTCAGCGGGACCTGCTCAAAGGCGCCTGGGGCTTTAAAGGATTTGTGGTGAGCGACTGGGGCAGCATCGGCGAAATGATCGATCATGGTTTTGCAAAAGACAATTATGATGCGGCCGTTAAAGCGCTTGCCGCAGGCAGCGATATGGATATGGAAAGCCGCAGCTATATCAACAACCTGGAAAAAGCGGTGAAGGATAAAAAAGTAGATCTTGCCCTGGTAGATGATGCCGTACGCAGGATATTGCGCAAGAAATTTGAAATGGGTTTGTTTGATGATCCCTACAGGTATTGCAGCGTGGAAAGGGAAAAAGAACAATGGAACAATGTAGCCAACAGGAGCGCTGCAAGGGATATTGCTAAAAAAAGCATCGTACTGCTGAAAAATGAACAGAATATATTACCTCTGCCCAAACAGGGAAAAACAATCGCCTTCATTGGTCCGTTTGTAAAAGCCATCAGTGACCACAATGGTTTCTGGAGCTTCGACTGGCCGGATGACAGCAGCCGGATCACTACCATTTATGATGCCGCTGCAAAAAAAGGCACCAATAAATTATTATATGCAAAAGGCTGCGGCATTACCGACAGCTCAAAAGCGGGTTTTGATGAAGCCGTAGCAGTGGCTGCACAATCAGACATTATTGTATTTACCGCAGGCGAAAAAAGAGATATGAGCGGCGAGGCCAAGAGTCGCAGTAATCTCCATTTCCCCGGTGTGCAGGAAGAGTTGATTAAAGCGTTAGTGGCAACCGGCAAGCCGGTAGTGGTGATGATCGCCGCAGGCCGCCCGCTGGTATTCAATTATACAGCCGATAATGCAAAATCAATCCTGTACACCTGGTGGTTGGGAACCGAAGCGGGTAATGCCATTGCCGATGTATTGTTCGGCGATTACAATCCCTCCGGGAAACTGCCTATGACCTTCCCGAGAACAGAAGGACAGGTGCCTATTTATTATAATCATTTCAATACCGGCCGTCCGGCGAAAAATGAAAGTGATGTGGGCTATGTATCTTCTTATATCGATTTAATGAATTCGCCCCGTTATCCTTTCGGTTTCGGGCTGAGTTATACAGCTTTTGAATATGGCGCTGTTCAGCTCAATAAAAAAACGATCGGCTCTAATGAAGACCTGCAGGTAAAGATCACTGTAAAAAATACCGGCACGGTAGCAGGGGAGGAAGTGGTACAACTGTATATAAGAGATATGGTCGCAAGCCGTGTGCGGCCCGTGAAAGAGCTCAGGGGCTTTCAGAAAATATCACTGGGTGCAGGCGAAAGCAGGGAACTCACTTTTACCATTAAACCCGACGATCTTACATTTTACAATGCCGATATGAAACGCATCAGCGAACCCGGAGATTTTAAGATTTTTGTAGGCGGCAACAGCCGGGATGTGAAGGAAGCGGATTTTGTATTGCAATAAATAAGTATCATAAAATGATCAAAGCCTGCCGTTTACGGCAGGCCTTGTTTTATATGCTCTGACCGAATGTGACCAGGTTATTATCAGGATCAAGCATGGAAAATTCCTTCTGCCGCCAAGGTTTTACCTGCAGCGGGTCATTCGGGTGAATGGGCAGCTTCTTGTCCAGCATGGATTGATACAAGGCATCAATATCATCGGTGCGGATATATACCTGCCCGTAATTTTCTTTTGGATCCAGTGCCGCAAATTCAAAAAAATGGATTTCGATATTATCTTTCTGCAGCATCAGGTAACCCTCATATTCTACAGGTCCCAATTGGGTGAAGCCTAACCCGTTTATGTAAAATTCTTTTGTGGCAGCCTTGCTGCGCATGGTTAATTTCGGATGGATATGAGTGAGCATAAATGATTCTTTAAATGATCAGATCATTATAATGGTAAAATGTTGCATTACCTGGCAGATGCTTCTTCCTTTGCTTCAAAAAGACCGGCCAGGAAAGCCCTGGATTTTTTGCTTTCATATTTGAAAAGCAGCAACATCAACAGGAAGCCAAAGATAAACAGGAAGAAAGGCACCAGCATGCCAATAGGAAAATCATTCTTAAATATTGCCGCCGGTTTTGCTATCAATACAGCCGAAGTAACGATGCAGGCCAGTCCTGCAAAAGATAGCCAGAGGATGATAAAGACCTTCACAAAACCATCCAGCCCCATGCGGATCCTGATTTCTGTCTGCCCTAAAAAGGAGGATATTTCCCCGTTGATCACAGGCAGGAAAGAGTTGCGGTGCTGTATGATGCGGCTGATCGTGAAAAGATTCCCATTCATTGTTCCTTCATAAGGCCTGCCGCTTCGGTCGCCGGCGTAAGAGAACATTCCTCTCCTTGGCTGAACATTGTTTGCCAGGCGTTCCCTTATTGCTGTTTCGCTGAGCTTTGTCGTAAGTGTATATTTTTCAAATGGTAAAAATTGTTGCAGGTTCATCGGCAGCTGGTTTTTTCCGGCTTGTTGTAAGATAATCTATTCCCGGGATTGCGGGGATATTGTAAACCGGCGTTAGTATCTCAGTTTACAAAACTGTCAGGCTGAGCTTGTCGAAGCCGGTATGATTCCATCTGTAAATACGTCTTCGGCAAGCGTTGGCTGGCAATCTTTGGATGATCATCTTTCAGACTGAGATACTATCAAACCGCCCATCCGCCAGGAGTCCGGGAAAGCATACCGGCAATCCGGGCATTTTTTTTGCAGGCAAAGGCGCAGGATATTTTGTATTTTTAAGATTTCCATCACTAAACTGCTCAACCATGCGCCTCCTGCTGCTAACTTTTGTGTTATTTATTTCACTGGAAGCATTGGCCCAGCCTTGTTCTTCACCGGGCATGACACCCCAAACAAGCGTTGCTGTCTGTGGTACACTGGTGTTCCCGCAGGCAAACGTGCCTTCTTGTTCAGGCCCTGATCTGCCTGCATTTGGAGGATGTTCGGATCCTGCTACCACCAGCAATTCTGTCTGGTATAGTTTTCATTGCTACCAATCGGGCACGTTGGGTTTTCTTATTACACCATTGGGTGCCGGTGACGATTATGACTGGGCAGTGATGGATATTACGGGCCGTCAGCCACAGGATGTACTTACTACGAATCTGACCATATCACTTAACCTTAGCGGTGTTACCGGTCCTACGGGTTGTACATCAACCGGTACGCTGGATGTGCATTGTGCAGGTGGTGCTGCCGGCACACAGTTTAACAGGATGCCACCTATTACTGCTGGTCATGACTATCTGGTAATGGTAACCAACTGGTCCAATTCCGGCCTTGGTTATAATCTATCTTTTTCAGGAGGTACCGCTGTATTGACTGATAACCAGCTACCTAATGTGAGCAATGCAGGACCGGTGGGCTGTAATACACAGCAAGTACGTGTACAATTCACAGAAGAAATTTTATGTAGCAGCATTACAGCTGCAGGTAGTGAATTTACCGTAACAGATGGAACCAACACGTATCCGTTTACAAGCATTACATCTCAATGCAGCACAGGGCAAAATGCTACTACATCATTAATCCTCAACATGCAGAATCCCCTGCCGCCGGGCAATTACCAGCTGCAGGTAAACACAGGTACCGATGCGAATACGGTGCTCGATGTGTGTGTGACCGAAATGCTGGCGGCTTCTTTCCCGTTTTCGATTGCCGCACAGCCACCTGTGGCCATTAATAATATTACGTACACCGGTTGTGCTCCCACCGTGTTAAAAGTAGCGCTTAGCAAACCCGTGCTCTGCAACAGCATCACAGCCACGGGTTCTGAATTCAGCATTACGCCCGGCGGACCGGCCATTGCTTCGGTGCAAACGGCCTGCGGAGGCACCACTACCTACACCGATACGATACAGGTAGTGCTGCAAAACCCTTTACCGCATGGCAGCTATAACCTTGTAGTGAATAGCGGCACGGATGGCAATACGCTGGTAGACACCTGCAGCAATGCCCTGGCAGCGGGCTACCAGTTCCCTTTTACCATTGCACAAACCACCACGGCCCCGGTGATACAATCCATACAGTTCAACGAATGCCAGCCCGATAAAGTGGTGCTGAACTTCAATGGTTCCATTGCCTGTAACAGTCTCTCCGCAAACGGTTCTGAGTTTAGCATTACACCCGGCACATTCACGGTCACAGATGTGAGTAGCAATTGCATAGCCAATGGTACTACCACGCAGGTCACACTAACGTTATCGGGTAACCTGCCAGCAGGCAATTTCAATGTGAATATTAATAATGGCAGCGATGGCAATACGCTTTCAGACAGCTGCTTTGCTTTTATAACCGCCGGTACGAACAGCGCTTTTGTTACCACGCAGGCGCCTGCCCCGGTGATCAGCAATTTTTCCTATACCGGCTGTGCCCCTACGGTGCTAAAGATCGCTTTGAGCAAGCCGATCCAATGCAACAGCATTACAACTGCCGGCACCGAGTTCTCGATCACTCCCGGCAATCCTGCCATTGCTTCGGTCCAAACGGCCTGCGGCGGCGCCACAACGTACACGGATACGATACAGATCGTTTTGCAAAACCCGCTGCCACACGGCAGCTACCAGCTTATAGTGAACAATGGCAGCGATGCCAATACATTGATCGATACCTGTAACCAACCGGTACCATTAGGGTACCAGTACCCATTCACGATTGTACAAACTACCACGGCGCCGGTGATCCAGTCTGTCAGCTTTGATGAATGCAAACCTTTCAGGGTAGTCCTTAATTTCGATAAGTCCGTGGCCTGCAACAGCCTTTCGGCAACAGGTTCCGAGTTCAGCATTACACCCGGTACGCTTACGGTAACCGGCATCAGCACCAGTTGCACGAATGGTACCACTCTGCAGGCTGTGCTTACTTTGTCAGGCAACCTGCCTGCCGGGAACTTCAATGTGAATGTCAACAACGGGACAGACGGCAACACTTTTTCCGACAGTTGCTTTGCATTCATACAGGCGGCATCGGTATTTCCTTTTACTACCACACAGGCGCCTGCGCCCGTGTATGATTCGGTGCAGTATGACCGCTGTTCCCCGCAGACAATAAAAATATTTTATAATCATCCCATATTGTGCAGTAGTGTGAACAGCAACGGTACCGAGTTCTCGATCACCGGCCCGTCGCCGGTAACCATCAGCTCGGTGAGCACCGAAGCCACCTGCAGCAACGGCGGCTATACGCACACGTTGACGCTTAATCTTGCTCAGCCGATCAACAGCTTCGGCACTTATACGATTCATAATATTGCAGGTACCGATGGCAACAGTGTAACCGATACCTGCTATGCCGCACAGAATCTCAATGAAACGATTGCATTCAACGTGCTGGGAAGACCATCTGCCGACTTTGAAGACTCTGTTCATTTCGGTTGTGTGACGGATACCCTGGTGGTATTGCACCCGGGTGGCAATGGCATCAGCTCATGGGAATGGACATTCAGCGACGGAACGGTGCTTACGGGACAGTCGGTAACACATGAATTCCCGGTATCGACTGTTACAGCCTCTGTGCAGCTGGTCGTTTCCAATGGCATCTGCAATGATACCTTATCAAGAACCTATACATTGAACAATGCTTTTGTTGCCGGCTTCACTGTCAGCGCCGACACCGTTTGCCGCAACAGTAATCTCAGCGTTACCAATACTTCATCGGGTAATAACCTTACCTATCAATGGAATTACAGCGATGGTTTCAGCTTTGCCGGGCAAACACCGCCGGCGCATGCTTTCGCCACACCCGGCAATTATACCATCAGGCTTACAGCGACCAATGATCATGCCTGCACGGATGATTCCATCCGGGTGATCAATGTAACCGATACACCGGTAGTTCGCTTTACAGGATTGAATGCGCAATATTGCACTGCTGAGGAAGTAACCCTTACCAGCAATATCAGCGGCGGCAACGTCAGCAGCTATACATGGAACAATGGGAACGGTGTAACGCAGAGCAATCAGCCGGTAATAGCATTCACTTATGGTACTGAAGGAAACTACAGCATTGTGCTGACTGCTACAGACCGCTTCTGCGGCAGCTTCAGTGCGACGCAATCCACGCAGGTATACAGGGTGCCGGTATTCAGCCTCGGAAATGATATCACCCTTTGCCCGGGCATGACCACGCAGATAGGCGTGGATGCCATCACAGGCTATACCTATTTATGGAATACGGGCGCCACAACTTCCCGCACTGTAAGCGGTCCTGTTACCGCCACTTATACATTGACTGTAAATAACAACAGCTGTACGGCGAGCGATGATATCATAGTGAGAGTGCTGGATAACTGTCTCATAAAAGTGCCCACCGCATTTACACCCAACAACGACGGGCTGAATGACAGGCTGAAAGCCATCAATGCCGATCTTGCAAGAGAATTTTCGCTGAAAGTATACAACCGTTACGGGCAGCTGGTATTTGCCACTTCCATTCCTACAGAAGGATGGGATGGGCGTTACAAAGGCAACCCGGTTGATACCGGTACTTATGTATGGGTACTCAGCTACATACACCCGGTGACCGGGCAGAAGGTATTTGAAAAAGGAACCAGCATCCTCATCCGGTAATAAAAATGTAAAATCAGCAGCAGCCTGGCAGATCAGATATCTGCCAGCCTGCTTTCGTTTGTGCTTACCCGTAAGCGATGGGTTACACCGCATTTCAGCGCATAATTATTTTTCTGGTGACCCACCGGGAAATCAAAGCATACAGGGTAAGCGTATTCCTTTATTTTATCGGTTACAATTTCACCTACCGAATAGCCGAATTCCTCTCCTTCATCATCCGGCTTTATTTTAAAGCCGCCGACGATCAGTCCTGCAAGCTTTTCCAGCTTTCCAGAACGTTTGAGGTTCCAGAACATGCGGTCGATGCTGTACAGCTTCTCATTGGTGTCTTCCACGAATAATATTTTTCCGTCGGTACGGAAATCGCTTTTGCTGCCTGAGAGGCTTTCAATGGTCTTGAGATTGCCGCCGATGAGCTCACCGGTACCTTCGCCCGGCCTGTTAAATGCATTCGGCAAAGCCGTATAATTCATTTTTTTTCCGGAAAGGCAATCGTTGATGCTGTTGATGGTATCCAGCTGTATGGGCTCCGCCTTGCTCCAGTCGTCAGGAAAGCTGTTGCACATTTTTGAATGCAGGGTGGCAATACCGAAATTGGCATGTATATGCTCATGTAGCACCGTGATATCGCTGAAGCCGATCACCCATTTGGGATGCCGCCGGAAAGCGGTAAAATCCAGCGCATCTATGATCCTCACCATGCCATAACCGCCCCGGGCACAAAGGATGGCTTTAATGGAAGGGTCATCCAGCATCTGTTGCAGGTCTGCCCGGCGCTCTTCATCCGTACCCCCGAACGTAAAAGCCCGCCGGCCTACGGCATTGCCGGTCTTTACCTGGTAGCCCCATTCCTTTAATTTTCCTACTGCCGATTGTATTTCAGGAATGGTAATATATCCCGCCGGGCTGGTGATGCCGATGGTATCTCCTTTTTTTAAAAAAGGTGGCACCTGCGTGACTGTCAGGGGTTTATGATCCATACCCCTGGAAATGGCCTGCACCGAAACCGCCGCAGGAATAATGGAAGAAAGAAAGGCTTTGCGCTTCATTGGCTGAATTTAGGCAGATTTTAAGTGCATTTTGAAAAAAATAAAAAATTTACCCAACCCTTTCACTACAATGAACAGTTATATATATTAGAGAACTCTACAGATATTAAAAAGCGCTTTTTGGATATTGCCATTGACCAACTGATAGATGGTTGCAGAAAGAATGATCTGCAATGCCAGCAGCAGCTGTATAAACTGTATTATCCTGAGATGATAAAGATCTGTTTCAGGTATGCAGGAGATATGGATGGGGCGGCTACTATCTATAACAATGCCATGCTCAGGGTATTTAAAGGTATTCATACCTATAAGGAGCAGGCAAAGCTGGGTGGCTGGATCAAAACGATTGTTATCAATGCCTGCATCGACTTCTGCAAATCAAAAGCAGTGTTCAGCAAATATGTTCCGCTGGAGCATGCGCAGGAAGTAGCCATCGCACCCGAAGTCTTTGATCATTTTTCAGGAAAAGAAATACAGCAGCTTATTGCAGGCTTACCTGCTGCAACCGCTACTGTCTTTAATATGTATGTATATGAAGGGTATACACACAAAGAAATTGCTGCTGTGCTGGGCATCAGCGACGGCACCAGCAAATGGCATGTGAGCGAAGCAAAAAGATTACTCAAAACCACAATTGAAAATAGTTTGAAAATACATCTAAAAAATGCAGCAGGATAAGGAGCTCATACAACAATTACAAAAACTGGAGAACCAGCAGTTGCCCGACCTGAGCAGGATGGATGCCGACTGGCAAAATATGCAGCACATGCTGCAGCCTGCAGGAGGCGGTTCTGTTGTACAATCCGGCGCCGTATGGACCAAGTGGCTCATTGCAGCCCTGGCAGCAGCCGGTACCGTTACAGGGATAGTGTTGCTTCAGAAAGATGAGCCTGCTCCCGTTGCCAAACAACAAATCGCTACAGCCCCGGGTCCGCAGCAAACATCTACATCCACCGCTGCAGTTCCTGTAAACAGCGCTGCAGTGCAGGTGAATACGGATTCATCATCCGGCCCTGTTGCCACCGCAAAGTTTCACTTATCCGGGCATAACAACCGTGTAGCGCCGGTTCACAGAGATGTATATTTTGCAGATCAGATTTATGATAGTTATGTTCTACCAGTAGATAGCTGGGAAGAAAATCTTCCGCAGCAGAATAATACGGCCGTTGCAACCGAATCGAATAAGCAGGTATTGCTGCAGGAAATGTTTGACGGGCTTTCAAAACCTGCACAGGTATTCATTATTGATAACAGGAAAGATACCATCGTGCATTGTAGTGAAGGTACCTCCCTGTATGTGCCGGCCTTTGCCTTTAACACCACTGCAAAAGTGCAGCTGAATGTTACTGAATACTACAGGTATTCCGATTTTATTGCAAACAGGCTTACCACCCTGTCTGATAAGCAGCAACTGGTTACCGGTGGCATGATGAATATTACGGCCAGTGTGGAAGGCAAAGAAACCGATATCAGCCGTAACAGTTTTATAAAAGTGTTTATACCCGGCATTGCCGCAAAAGATTCCTTCAGCATTTTTGAAGGGCAGGAAACAAGGGACAAAGAAGTGGGTGCGGCAGATTATTCGGTAGACTGGGAGCTGACGGATATTCCCATTGACTCGCCGGTATTTAAAATGTTCGTAACAGCGCTTGATCTCAGGGATAATCTTTCCGAGCATCCTGTTTTCTCTACAAAAGGAAAGCTGATCACCAGGATACCCCGTTCACCAAAATCTTCACTCAGCGCAAAAGAGCTGAAGACGCTTATGAAGGAAAAATATCCTTACTATGACAAGATCAAGATCAAAGTGCCCTGGAAACGCAACCTGCTTTTCAAAAAAAGGGAATTTGAAGACTATGAATACGGCAACATTGTGTACAATTCCTATGGCATAGGTGATACTGCAGAGTTTTTGCCCAGTACGATGAGAATATACAAGCTGCAGCCGATCGATACGGTGTATCATATGGTGAACAGGATAAGGGTGGGTGACATGACCAAAGATCTTTCTTTCTCCGACCCTGAAATACAGGAAAGGATAGGGGAAAAATACAATATCCAGCTGAACAGGCTGGGCTGGATCAACTGCGATAAATTCTACAGGAGCGATGCGCCCAAAACCAATTTTTTCGTGAACCTGGGCGATGAAGCGAAAAATTATTACAGCATCCTGGTCTTTAAAGACATGCGTTCTGCCATGAGCAGTACCCTGCGCAGCGGGAACAAAGTGGTCTTTGAGAACCTGCCCATCGGTGAACCGGTGACTATAGTGAGCATGGGCATTAACAATGAAGGTAAAAAAGTACTGGCTGTGGCCGAAACCAGGGTCAGTAAAAATATGTTTGAGGGTTTATTATATCATGAATCATCCGTGCCCGAAATAAAACAATCGTTGACTCGATTCGATTAGTTTTAAACATGGGGGTTTTCTTTTATTAAGGCTGTTGCTCTCTAGCTACAGCCTTTTTTAATGCCTGCTACCGGCGAGCCCGCTGCTGATAGCAGTATTGATCAAAGCTCCTGTGCTGCTGCATTTCCATGCTTTTTTGATTCTTGCGGCGGATTGCGGTAATTTTGCGCATTCATGTCACTTGCCAGGGAAATCTGGTCCCCTGGCTCCATAAAGTACAAAAAGTACAAGTGAGTGACACAACGATGTTTAATAGTAGTACAAAAGCCAAGCAGATAGAAAAAATGACAGATCCAAAAAGATATTTGATCACTTCGGCCCTGCCTTATGCCAACGGGCCTAAACATATTGGTCACCTTGCGGGCGCATACCTCCCCGCCGATATTTATGTGCGCTACCTGCGTGCACAAAAAAGAGATGTGGTATATGTATGCGGCAGCGATGAGCATGGCGCCGCCATTACCATACAGGCCATGAAGGAGAACACCACGCCAAGGGCTATTGTAGACAAGTACCACGAGATGCTGAAAAACAATATGGCCGACCTTGGTATATCTTTTGATATTTATCACCGCACCAGCGAACCCATTCATCATGAAACGGCGCAGGAATTTTTCAGCACGCTGAATATTGCAGGCGAGCTGGAACAGAAGGAAACAGAGCAGTATTATGATGAGGAAGCCAAAACATTCCTGGCCGACCGCTATATCATCGGCACCTGCCCGGTATGTGGTAACGACAGCGCTTATGGCGATCAATGTGAAAAATGCGGTACGTCATTAAGTCCTGAACAGCTCATCAATCCACGCAGCACGCTCAGCGGCAACACGCCGGTAAAGAAAGTAACAAAGCACTGGTACCTGCCTTTGAATAAATACGAAAGCTTTTTACGGGAATGGATACTCGAAAAGCACAAGGACGACTGGAAAGCCAATGTGGTAGGCCAGTGCAAAGGATGGATAGAAGCAGGTCTGCAGCCAAGGGCCGTAACCAGGGATCTCGACTGGGGTGTGCAGGTGCCCGTGGAAGGAGCGGATGGCAAAGTATTATATGTATGGTTTGATGCGCCGATCGGTTATATCAGCGCTACCAAGCAATGGGCCATTGATCATGATAAGGACTGGAAGCCTTACTGGAAGGATAAGGAAACGAAGCTGGTGCATTTCATCGGTAAGGACAATATTGTATTCCATTGCATCATCTTCCCGGTGATGCTGCGTTTGCATGGAAATATATTACCCGATAATGTGCCCAGCAATGAGTTCATGAACCTGGAAGGCGATAAAATGAGCACCAGCCGTGGATGGAGCATTGAGATGGATGACTATATCAATGATTTTGTGAAGAAGGAAAACGGCGGCGACCAGATGGTGGATGCGCTGCGCTATTATCTTGCCAGCATCGCTCCCGAAACCAAGGACAGTGAATTTACCTGGAAAGGTTTCCAGGATGCGGTGAACAGCGATATCGTAGGAAAGTTCGGCAATTTTGTGAACCGCACATTTGTGCTGATGCACAAGCTCTGCGGCGGTAAAGTGCCTGCCTTTCACCCCGATATCAAAGATGCGGATGATGAAGCCATGATAGCAGCCATTGCCGCTGCAAAAAAAGCAGTGGAAGAAGCGATTGAAGGCTACCGTTTCAGGGATGCGCTCTTTGAAGTGATCATGCTGAGCGATGCAGCCAATAAATACATGCAGAAGAAAGAACCGTGGATCGTTGCGAAGCAAATAGGTGAAGATGGAAAGATCACTGCAGCTGCGCAGCAGCAGATCGATAACTGCCTGCACATCTGCCTGCAGACCACCGCCAACCTGGCTATTCTTATCAATCCATTCCTTCCCTTTGCTGCAAAAAAAATGTGCAGCATGATGAAGGTGGTGGAAAAAATGCTGGATTGGGAAAATGCCGGCAAAATAAACCTGCTGAGCGTGGGTTACAGCCTGCGGGCGCCAGAGCTGCTGTTCCGTAAAATTGAAGATGCCGAAGTGGCGGAACAGGTAGAAAAACTAAAATCAAAAAGCGAGACCCTGAAAAAAGCGGCGCAGGAAAATAAACCGGCAGAAAAAGCCGCTGCTCCTGCAGCAATAGCAGCGCCGGTGATCAAGGAGAGCATACAGTTTGATGATTTCGCAAAGATCGATCTGAAAGTAGGTACCATTACCGCTGCCGAAAAAGTGGAAAAGGCGGATAAGCTGCTGAAACTGGAGGTAGACCTGGGCTTTGAAAAAAGAACCATTGTGAGTGGCATCGCCCTGCACTTTGATCCTGCCGCTATTGTAGGCAAACAGGTAACGGTAGTGACCAACCTGGCCCCACGTAAAATGCGTGGCATTGAAAGCAATGGTATGATCCTGATGGCCGAAGATGCAGACGGTAAACTAAAATTTGTAAACCCTGATGAAGCCGTAGCCAACGGCAGCGGGGTAAGCTGATATTATTTAACATGCAAGACAAGAGCGCAACCATCGTTGCGCTCTTCCTGTTTTGACCAGTTATTTATTGCGGTAATCTTCGCAGGCTGTTTGTAAAAAAGCTTTCATCTGAGTGTTCAGCGAATCGATGGATGCATTGGAGGAAGGCCACAGGTTATGTTGCCGCTCCACATCATTTCTATAATCATAGCAATACAGTGTATTGCCTTCCGTGGCGTTAAAGCCCAGTACATAACGATCGTTGATAGCCTGGTATACTGCGTTGTTCAGCTTTGTGAAAACGGTTCTGCCAGCCTTGCTGTCCAGTAACGAATTGCCATAGCTTTTAATATACTTTTTATCGCCTGCATACGCCAGTACAGTGTTCATGATATCGAGCTGGCTCACTATATCCGGTATGTTTTTTCCTTCGTTCACGGAAGGTTCATAGATCATAATGGGAATGCGGAAGCTGTTCACCATATCATCCTTGATGCGACTGTCGTTGGCAGGATTGGTCCAGTGATCCGAGCAGAAAATAAAGACGGTGTTATTAAACCAGGATTGCAGGGAAGCCCATTGAAAAAAGCGGCGCAGGCATTCATCATAATATTTCATGGAACGGAAAGGTGGTGGCAGGTTATCCATGCCCGGTTTTTTGGAAAAAGCGCTGGTAAGATCGTTGGGGTAATGCGTGGAAATATTATAAAAGCAGTTAAAGAAAGGCTGCTGCATGCTTTGCATTTTCTGTTGCATGAACTGCAGCACATATTCGTCGTGCAGGCCCATGGTATGTTTTTCCATTTTTTTATAGCCCGGTATGCTTTCCATGCTGTAATAATGTTGGATGCCAACCCAGTTGCAGCATTTGGCAAAGCCAAAATCATCATAGTTATCACCGATGAAAAAGGAGGAACTGTATTTTTCACCTGATAATACGTTACCTACAGATGTTTTAGCGATATGCGCAAAACCCGAATGATACAGCGGTATATCCGTTAAAGTAGGCAGACCCGAAAGAATGGCCGTAATACCCTTGTTGGAATTATATGAATAGCTGAAAGCATTGCTGTAAAAAGCAGCATGCCGTACCAGCGAATCCAGGAAAGGCAATGCAGGTTTATATTTTCCGGTAGTGTCAAAAAATTCGTAGGGCACACTTTCCATAATGAACAGCACCACGTTCTTACCCGTATCAGGGCCATTGATATTTTTTTTAAAGAGCGGGAATTCTTTCAGCAGCACGGCATCGCTCATATAGGTCTGCGAAGGGATGGCAGATTCGCCCCTGCGGTACACAGAATAGAGGAATGTATGAAAAGAGTTCTGCGTCAGCGGCAGCTGGGCGGCCGTTACTTTTGTAAGCGCCGCAGTAGGGATCATCTTTTTCGATTTTCCTGCAAACAGTGTTGCGAGCAGCAATAATGTTGCAATACCGGTTAAACAATAAGGGCGCTTTTGTTTGGCAATTACCTGCCTGTACTGTTTTAAAAAATAACGGCCGATAAAATAGCCTGCAACGAGTACGGCGATCCAGATAAGCCATACCGATATACTGCCTGTTTTTACCGGGTTGCGCAGCACATACAGCAGGTCGGCGTCGGCACGCTGCCGGTGAAAACGGAAATAAAAAATGTCGGCAAGGTTCAGCAACAGTGCAACTGTTGTTATGCAGGCTGCGAGGAACAGTAGAAAGATAATGAACCGTTTGTTTGCAATATTTGCGATAAGACTGATGAAGATCACCGGCAGCAAAAGAAGGCAGGCGATCACAGTGTCATAATAAAAAGACCATTGTAAAACCGGGGCCAGGTCCTGCAGGTTATGAATAGCCCAGCCCCTGTAAAATAGGTAGTTGTAGGCAAAAAAGATAATTTTTACCAGGCACAGCAAAATGAGTAGCTTTAATAAAATTACCAAAGCAGGTTTCTCATCACGGAATGCCTCTTTTAAATTTGCCAAAACTTTTCCTTTTAAATGAAGAAGGGTTTTATTACCAACAAATATACAATCTCGGTTTTCATTCTGCTGGCCATCCTTGCAACAGATATCATTTTGCACAAAGGCATGAGCCGGGTCATCATACCGGAAAACTTTACAGATAAACGATCTCCGCAGGAAGGCATCGCACGCTGCAATTCGGAGCTCATCATCAAAGAAAAAAAATGGCGCAAGGCAGTCAATACACCTGCACTGGCCGCTGTGCTGGACTCTTCTGTAAGCGGTTTTGAAATGGATCTTTATTTTGATACGGCAAAAAAATCATTCTATGTCTACCACGATACATCTGTCATCAGCAATGTGCTCATTGAAGATATCCTGCAGGTAGTGGAGCAGAAGCGCCTGGCTCCTTCGATATGGTTCGATATTAAAAATCTTTCCGAACAGAATAAGAATCTTGTGCTGGAAAAAGTCTGCGCCCTGCGTTCCCGTTTCGGGTTGCAGAAAAGAATGCTTATAGAGTCGCCGAACATTTCCTGCCTGACCACTTTTTGCGACAGCAGCTTTTATACTTCTTTTTACACACCATTTTTCAATCCCTACAACGAAAAGGAAGAAGCGCTGACGCAAAAAATTGACAGCATTGCCGGCCTGCTTAAAAAATACCCTGTTTCTGCTTTATCCGGTTATTATTTCCAGGCCCCTTTTCTGATGAAATTTTTTCCCGGATTTCCCATCCTCACCTGGGCCGATGATGCTAAGATCAGCATCGTAGGCAATATTTTTAAATATCGCCTGGAACACCAGCAGAATATTTCCATTGTATTGTACCAGTCTGGAAATTAGTCCGTTATAAATTACCCTGGGTTTATCTTCATCATCATTTGGCAAGTTTGGTAAAGCTTTTGTATAACTATACTGAACGCTAAAACAAATTATATGAAGAACAGACTACTGATTGTGCTGGGATTATTATTTTCTACAGCAGGTCTTTTTGCCCAACAGGTTGATATGTCTATGATTCCCTACCGCTCCGGCAGCAAATGGGGCTATGCCAATCCCGATAAACAAATTGTAATAGCTCCTAAATATGATGATGCCCAATGGTTCTCCGAAGGTTTTGCCGCCGTGAAAGTAGGCGGCAAATGGGGCTATATTAACAAGGCAGGCAAAATGGTGATACCCGCCCGCTACACCGTAGCCAAATCTTTTCGCAAAGGCTTTGTGCCCCACAGTGGCAAAGAAGGCGGTGACTCGGTTTTATTTGCAGGCGTATCAGTGAAGGCAGATGGTTATGAAAACTGTATTGATACCCGTGGCAATGTTACGGTGAAATGTCCTGCCATATCAGAAAATTCAGTGCCTGAAAACAGGGGACCGGTAGAAACGGTTACACAGCAAAAAACATACAGTGTGCCTAACAACGATGGTCTTTTTGATAAGATCGTGGATGATTATAAAATTGAAGGCAGCGATGAAACCTATTATATCGCACAGAAGGGCGGAAAGTATGGTGTGTTCAATACCAAGTTTGAAACCATTGTGCCTTTTGAATACGACGAGATCAGGATCAATAAAAAATCGAATGTGCCGCACCTGCTGGTAAAGAAAAACGGCATGTATGGTATCGCCACTACGCTGGGACAGGTAAGGGTAGTACCCGACAATGTAAGCCTGAAAGCAGTGGATGCGCAGGACGGTAAAGAATATTTCATTGTGCAGAAAGACGGTAAAACATATGTGAGAGACCTCGATAACAACCTGGTGATCCCGGACGGTTACAACAATATCGTATATGACGATAATGGCGGCTTTATTGTAACGGGCAACGACAATATGCAGGGTTATATATTCAAAGATAAAACCAGCATTGCTCCCAAATACACCGAAATCAAAGCGGTGAACGGGAACAGCAGCTACCTGCTGGTAAAAACATTTTCCGGCAAAACCGGCTATGTAAGCTCCACCGGGAACGAATATTTTGTAGAGTAAAAACAGGGAAGTAAGCATGAGCAAACTCCGGCATCACTGCCGGAGTTTTTGTTTAAGGTGGTCGACCTTCCGAACAGAAGGTCGACCACCTTATTGCACTTCGCTTTGGCGGCTTCAAACGGATACAGGACCAGTTTTTTATTTTATTGGTAATATAAAAATCCTAACTTCGGCTCATAAAAATAGTTGTTTAACTAACTAATTTTCGACAATGCCAAAAAGAACCATAAAAAAAGTAGCCGTATTGGGCAGTGGCGTCATGGGAAGCCGCATCGCCTGTCATTTTGCAGGCGTGGGATTACAGGTATTATTGCTGGATATTCAACCGAAAGATCTGCCTGCGGATGCAAAGCCTGCAGAGAAGAATAAAATTGTAAATGATGCCCTGGCAGCCGCTATCAAATCGAATCCATCACCGGTATATGATGCAAATGTGCTGAAAAGAATTACCACGGGTAACTTCACCGATAACATGAAAGATATTGCCGGCGCCGACTGGGTGATCGAGGTGGTGGTGGAAAGGCTGGATATCAAACAATCGGTGTTCAATGAAGTGGAAAAATACCGCAAGCCCGGAACGCTGGTTACCTCCAATACCTCCGGTATTCCCATTCACCTGATGGCGGAAGGCCGGAGCGATGATTTTAAAAAACATTTCTGCGGAACGCATTTCTTCAACCCGCCCCGTTACTTACGCCTGCTGGAGATCATTCCCACTCCTTATACCGACCCGGAAGTGGTGGATTTCCTGATGCACTACGGCGATCTCTACCTGGGTAAAACAACCGTGCTGGCAAAAGATACGCCTGCCTTTATTGCCAACCGCATCGGCGTATTCAGCATGATGGCCATCATGAAAATAATGGGCGACTTACAGTTGAGCATAGACGAAATTGAAGCATTGACAGGCCCGGTGATTGGCCGTCCCAAATCAGCTACCTTCCGCACGGCGGATGTGGTGGGGCTGGATACATTGATCAAAGTGGCCAAAGGGGTAGCGGAAAATTGTCCCGAAGACGAAGCCAGGGCCTATTTCAATATTCAGGGATGGCTCAATGATATGGAAGAGAAAAAATGGCTGGGTGATAAAACAGGCCAGGGCTTCTTTAAAAAAGTAAAAGGCGCCGATGGCAAATCGGATATACAGGTACTCAACCTGCAGACCATGGAATATGGCCCACGCCAGAAACCCAAATTTGCCACGCTGGAAACTGCCAAACCGATAGAAGACCTTCCTACCAGGATCAAGGCGCTGGCTGCCGGTACCGATAAGGCCGGAGAATTTTACCGGCAGTTCCATTATGCATTGTTCTCTTATATTTCACACCGCATTCCGGAGATCAGCGACGAAGTGTATCGTGTAGATGATGCGATGATGGCCGGCTTTGGCTGGGAGATCGGCGCATTTGAAAGCTGGGATGCATTAGGGGTTGCCAAAACAACGGAAGCCATGAAGGCGACCGGTTATGCAGTGGCTCCATGGATCGATGAAATGATCGCATCAGGTGCCAAAACATTTTATAAAGTAGAGAATGGTAAGCGTTACTATTATGATGTAGCTACCAAAGATTATAAAGCGCTGCCCGGTGGGGAAGCCTTTATTGTAATGAAGAATTTTGCCAACCAGACCGTTTGGAAAAACAGCGCCTGCCGTACCTATCATTTAGGCGATGATGTGCTGGGCCTGGAATGGTACACCAAAATGGGCAGCATCGGCGGCGAAGTGCTGGAAGGTATCCAACGCTCCATTTCGCTGGCCGAAGAAAAATACAAGGGACTGGTGATCGCCAATGAAGGTGCTAATTTCAGCGCCGGCGCCAATGTGGCGATGATATTCATGCTGGCCATTGAGCAGGATTACGATGAGATCGATATGGCGATCCGTTTATTCCAGAACACCATGATGCGTGCAAGATATTCCAGCATACCGGTAGTGGTGGCGCCGCATGGCCTTGCCCTGGGTGGCGCCTGCGAGCTGAGCCTGCATGCGGATAAAGTGATCCCTGCCGCCGAAACCTATACAGGCCTGGTGGAAGTGGGCATCGGTGTTATTCCCGGCGGCGGCGGTACAAAAGAATTTGTGCTGCGTGCTGCAGATGAAATGCATGCCGGCGAACCGGAAACCATTACCCTGCAGAACCGGTTCCTGACCATTGCCACTGCTAAAGTGGCGACCTCTGCACAGGAAGCATTTGACCTGGGCATTTACAGGAAGGGCAATGATATTGTCAGCATCAATATCGGCCGCCGTATTGCCGAAGCCAAGCAGGCGGTGATCGACCTGTATGATGACGGTTATGTAATGCCTGTGCAGCGCAATGATATCAAAGTGCTCGGCCGTTCCGCATTAGGTGCCATGCATGCAGGTATCAATGGTATGTGGCGGGGGAAATATGCCACCGATCATGATGTGACGGTTGCCAAGAAGCTGGCGTATGTAATGTGCGGCGGCGACCTCAGCGAACAAAGCCTTGTAAGCGAACAATATTTACTGGACCTGGAAAGAGAAGCGTTCCTCAGCCTCTGCGCCGAGAAGAAAACGCTGGAAAGAATTCAGTCTGTTTTGAAAACGGGTAAACCGTTACGCAACTAAAGCAGGTTGTCTAAGTGGAAAAAAGTGCTGTTGTTGACAGCACTTTTTTTATGTTCATCCATTATCCTCTTCTTCTTTCCAGCAGGGCCATCATCATCAGGCCGAGATGGATGCGCTCTTCTTCGCCTTTTTCAAATTCGCCATCCTGCGTCAGCGCAAAGCTTCTCCCGAAAAAGGAAGGCTTCTTGGTGAAAGTGGCCACCAGTGTGCCATCAGGCCTTTTGACCGTATAGCTTGGGTTAAAAAGATAACCTGTAAAAATGCCCAGTACCGGCACTTCGCCCAGCAGGCCGTCCATCACTTTTACCCAGGCATTTTTTTCCTGTATCAGCAGGTCCTGCTGGTCATTTTCATCATACAGTTCATAAGTGGCTTTCCATAAGGAGCGCCAGCCCCGGCGGGCCAGCCTGCCAACATTTGCGCCATTACGCCCGGTGAAAGAATAAGTGGTGTTGAAGTCAAGCCATTTGTTGGCACGGATATCATACAACACTTCTCTTTTGCTTTCATCTGTGAATACTTCCACATGCTCCTTCAGCTTTAATAATTTCTGCCTTACAAAAGCCTTGGTATTGCCGGTGGCATCTTTGGCTACAAAGTCGTTGTGAATGGTTCCTATTTTGAACCTGAAATCGTAGGGGTAAAAAACATTGTCGAGCTGATCCTGGGGCATAGTGTTATTTTTTGCTGCAAATAAAAGTATAATTCCTTTATTGGCTGTCAATGTGAATTTTTTGGTAGTGTCCTAGTTTGAAAGATGATCAGCCTTAGCATTGTTGAATGCATGGTCATTACTATGCTACCCGGGTTTTGGCAACACTTCGGCAGGCTTAGTGTACCATATGCCCTGGCAGTTTTTAAATTAAATGACCGGGAAATAAAAGTTTGCTATAATTTTATTTCATAATGAAAGCTGTATGGGTATTGCCGAAATCGATAAAGAAAATAACTGCCTGCTGATCAGCGCCCATATTATCTTTTATGGCGATGCTGCCAGCGAATTGCTGGTACAGATGGCCGCTGCCGAAATAGAAACCTACTGGAGCGAACCGGCCGCAAGGATTACCATCAAAGGACAGCCGCTCACCGTACAGTTCAAAGTAACGGGTGAATACAAGCCGGGGCTGCAGCCTGAAGAAGTGTTTGAAAACACGGATCCCCTCCTCAATTATTTCCGGGTGGAAGAATACAGCGTTATTGATATTTCGTTTGTTGACGGACTGGGTTGCAATACCGGTTATTTCAAGCTGCTCAATTTATCCAACGGCTCTACCACTGCAGCGCATGAGTTCGGCCACACGATCGGCCTGGAGCATCCCGACAACCTGAATATCATCGGCCAGGGCACACCGGGCATCATGTATCCCAGGGGTACGCTGGTTGACCCGCAGTACCAGTATGATCCTGCTGTACCGCCGGGTGTGGTGGGCGGTACCATGAATCCTGCTTTCCGGAAAGTGCGGCAGCAGGATATTGAAGATCTGCGGCTGCATAAATTATCGTTTGATGGAAAAGGCAGGGCAATCGTTGGAGAATTCAGCTCTGTATGGCACCAAAAACATTGATACTTTTTTCACCGGCAGCATATTCCATCCGCCACAGGCACCCGTCATTTACCGGCCAGACAATCACTTCTTAATGCATCAGCAAAATACTTATCTTGTAGGCATAATTATATTTATCTCATATGGCTATACTTTCTGTAGAAAATCTTGCAAAATCTTACGGGCAGATCCAGGCGCTGAAGGGTGTCAGCTTTTCTGTACCCAAAGGATCTGTGTTTGGCATATTGGGTCCTAACGGCAGCGGTAAAACGACTTTGCTGGGGATCGTAATGAGCATCTTAAAAGCTTCGGGCGGTACGTATAAATTATTTGATGAAACGCCTAACGACGATCATCGCAAGCGGATCGGTACATTGCTGGAAACACCGAATTTTTATCATTACTTATCTGCCGTGCAAAACCTGAAGATCACTTCTTCCATCAAAGGCAAGGGAGCAGACGATATAGATAAAGTACTGCAGATCGTGAACCTGCAGCAGCGCAAAAATTCCCCCTTCAGCTCATACTCACTGGGGATGAAACAAAGGCTGGCCATTGGCGCCGCCTTGCTGGGCGACCCGGAAGTGCTGGTTTTTGATGAGCCCACCAATGGGTTGGATCCTGTCGGGATCGCCGAGATCCGTTCGCTGATAAAAGACCTGGCCAAACAGGGAAAGACGATCATCATGGCAAGCCACCTGCTGGATGAAGTGGAAAAAGTTTGTACCCATGTGGCCATCCTGAAGCAGGGTGACCTGATCACTTCGGGCCATGTGGATGAGATTTTTGTACAGGATGATATCGTGGAGGTGGGCGCTGCCAACCTGCAGCAGCTGCAATCGCTGGCAGCATCCGTGCCGGGTGTGCTGCGCAATTCCGAATCGGAGGGCAGACTGCAGCTGTACCTGCCGATGGGTACGGCCAACCTGGAGCAGATCAACCAGTATTGCTTCAACAATGGTATTGTGCTGAATCATATGCAGCTGAAACGTAAAAGCCTTGAAAGCAAGTTTTTTGAACTGACCAATTCTTAATTATCCCTTATCATCATATATGAAACAATTACTGAAAACAGAATGGCTTAAGCTGAAAGATTACAGCGCATTTAAAATACTGTCCATATTTTTTGTAGTAGGGGTAGTGCTGAGCAACTATATTTTTTATCGCTCGGTAGCAGTGGTGACAGAACAAAAAACAGCTTCCATGCTGATGGGAAAATACAACCCGTACAGCTTTGAAAATACCTGGCAGACAACCAGCTTTGTTACAGGTTGCCTGCTCATATTACCGGCTATGCTGCTGGTGATACTGGTGACCAATGAATTCACTTACCGCACCAACCGCCAGAATATCATTGACGGCTGGAGCCGCCGCCAGTTCATTGATGTAAAGCTGGTGCTTGCTTTCTGGTTTGCATTGGCAACTACGGTCATCGCATTGCTCACTGCTTTTGTATTCGGCCTTGCTACCAGCGAAGACGGGTTTTCATTCTATAAAATAGTGCACCTGCTTTATCTTTTTCTCAAAGCGCTCAGTTATAATGTTATTGCGGTATTTATAGCCGTGCTGGTGAGACGTACCGGCTTTGCCATCGGGGTGTTCTTTATTTACCTGTGGATTGAAAATATCATTGCCAACCTGCTGGATTTCTGGAGCAGGAAAATTAAAATGGATACCGGTTACGACCTGGGCAGCATGGGTGATTACCTGCCGATGAATGCATCAGACGGCTTGCTGCCTTTCCCCGATAACCCGCTGAAGTCGATGGCGAAATCGGTGATGCCTACCGATTATACATGGCTGGTTTTCGGATTCGCACTGGCCTACCTGGTATTATTCATCTGGCTCAGCAGGAGAAGAATTATTGAGTCGGATCTTTAGCCAGCGCTTCCAGCGCTGCGTCTGCAGCAGGATAAATAAACTGGAAGCCTTTGCTTCTTATAAGGCTGTTGCTGACGGTAATGCTCTTTGTTGTTTCGGTGCTCATGGCGCCCAGCGCCAGCCTGAGCAAAAAGCCCGGTACATATACAGTAATGAACCTGTTCCTCTTTAATAGAGTTGCTTCCTTTAATGTAAGGTCTTTCATCGGCAGCGGCATGGATGCCACTGCGTTGATGCTGCCTCTTACCGCTTCGTTCTCTGCTGCAAATAAAAATAACCGGCAAAGGTCATCGATATGTATCCAGCTGATGATCTGCCGGCCGTTGCCGGGAATAGCAGCGATACCCCATTTCAATCCTTTTTGCACCGGCTCCAGGAAACCCCCTTCATTGCTGAATACCATGCCGGTCCGGAGCTTTATCACCGGTACACCTTTTTCTTCTGCTGCACCGATCGCCGCTTCCCATTTCCCGCAAACCATTCCCAGGAAATCGGCTGCCGCAGGGTCTTCTTCCGTAAAAGCCTTGCCAGCCACCCTGTCTGCCCCATACCAGCCGATCGCAGATGAGCTCACAATCGCTTTTACATTGTGAGGCACAGTTGCCAGCGTTTCCACCAGCAGGCGGCTGCTCATTACACGGCTTTGCTCAATTTCTTTTTTATATTTTTTTGTCCATCTTTTTGCAAATACCGAAGCGCCGGCGAGGTGAAAAATATAATCGGCCTGCTCCACGGCCTGCCGGTCGATGGTTTGTTTTTTCACATCCCAGTGTGCATATTGCACCATCGGCAGCGGTGGCGCCTTTGCAGGGTCACGGGTGAGAATAATTACCTCGTGGCCTTTGCCGGTCAGCATTTTAGTGAGTGCCTTGCCTACCAAACCCGTTCCCCCGGTGATTAAAAAATTGCTCATAATAAAATAGGTTTACACAAAACAACATTTTAGGCATTTTTGTTGTCTGATAAAAATGTAATACAGCATTTTATTGCATCATAAGGCCAACGCTTGATCTTATTTTTGCGTATATGCAATGGATGAAGAACATTTGCTCCATCCGATGCTTAAATTTATTAACTATACATTTGTTCTGTAAATAAAAATTCATGAAAGTCCTTTCAGCCATACTCCTTGTTATATGTACCTTCTTCCAGTCGGAAGCTCAAAAAATTACCTATTCACCCGTACATAACAATGAAGGCAGCAATTCGGTTGATTTTGAGATACTGGGTAAGGTAGGCCCCAATTACCTTGTCTTTAAAAATATTACCTGGCGCAGCATCCTGCAGGTGTTTGACCAGGATATGAATGAGATCAGCAATGACCGCCTGAAATTTGTACCTGATAAAGTGCTGAACGTTGACTTTGTTACCTACCCCGATCATTTCATTATGATCTACCAGTACCAGAAAGGGAATATCCTGTATTGTGATGCGGTTAAAATGGATCCTTTTGGTAAGAAGCTGCAGGATGAATATACAATTGACACCACCCGCATCGGCCTGCGGTCGGCAAAAGGAGTGTACAGCACTATTTACAGTGAAGACAAGAAAAATATACTGGTCTACAAAATGCTGGAAAGAGACAGCAAGCTTACGCTGGTGACCAGGCTGTACAATGCCGATCTGAAGCTGACAGACAGCACCCGCTCTGTATTTGATTACAACGACCGCAAGGAAATATACAGCGCTTTCCAGCTGGCGAATGATGGTACTTTCAGCTTTACGAGGGAAACCAAAACAGGCACCCGGGAAAATTTTGGCATGATCGATCTTGTGGAGAGAAAACCGAACACACCGGAGTTCATGTCGATACCCATCGATCTGCAAAAGAATTATGTGGATGATATCAGCGTAAAGATCGATAACCTCAATAACAATTACCTGATCAATGCGTTCTTCTACCCCGAAAAAAAATCATCCAATATCGTAGGATTGTTCACAGCGGTGATCGACCGCAAAACGCTTGGGGTACGAACAGGCATCAATGTATTCAGCGACTCCCTCCGCAATTCGATGGTGGGCACCAACCAGTTTAAATATGCATTTGACAATGTATTCCTTAAAAACCTCTTCCTGAAAAGAGACGGGAGCTTTATCGTGGTGGGCGAAGATTTTTCTACACAGAGCATCGGGGGCTTCCGGCCCTGGAACCGCTGGGATTACCTGTACAATAATCCCTATTCCTACTATGATTACAATTACATGTACAGTCCTTATTATTATCGCTACAATCGTTTCAACTCGTTCAATACCGGCGCTACCACCCGTTATTATTATGAAAAAATACTCATACTGAGCGTGGACAGCAACCTGAAGCTTCAATGGGACAATACGATCCTGAAGAACCAGGTAGCGGATGACGATGACAGCTATCTTTCCTTCGGTACCCTCAACGCCGGCGGGCAGGTCCATTTCCTGTACATCGAAAAAGAAAAGAATGCGCAGATCGTCAATAACCACAGCATTTCACCCTACGGTAATCTTTACCGCTATCCCACCATCAAGGGCGGCGAATCGGGTTACCAGTTCATGCCCCGTTTGCTGAAGCAGGTGGGTGCCCGCAGCATCATTGTGCCCTGCGTGCACCGGGGAAGCATTGCATTTGCAAAAATTGATTTCTGATAAGCATTGATTTGTTCTGTAAGGTTTGAATTTTACTATTCAAAAAACTGCCAGGTTATATATCATGCTGAGCCTGTCGAGGTATTGCCGAAACGGCGATAGTATAATAATTGCGCCCGCCTTCGGCAAGCCCCCGCTAAGTACAATAAGATGATCGACCTTCTGAATGGCATTCCTTATGCTTAATTATCTGCAAAAAGGTCGACCACCTTTAAACTGGAACAGTGCCCGCCGATTTACAATTTTTTTATTAGTTGAATTTGCTGATTTTTGCAGCGGCAAAAGCCATTCAAAAAAAAACTGAAGCGTGACAGGCACTTTCAAAGCCAATAATCCCAACAATAATTTTTTGCTGCTGCTGTACGGCCTGGCAATCAAGTTTCATCTTTTTTTATACCCGCCCCAGCCAAAGCTCCAGGGCTCCGATGGTATCCTCTACCGCTCTTTTGTGAACTGGCTGATCAGGAATTTTGCAGGAGCGCCTTTTGTATTCAGCCTCATCAGCTTTGCGTTATTGTATATACATGCGGTAAGTTTTAATAAGCTCGTGAATGACCAGCGTATGATGCAGCGGCCCAATTACCTGCCGGGCATGAGCTACCTGCTGGTGACATCGCTTTTCAGCGACTGGTTCCCGTTGTCGGCGGCGCTTTTTGCAAATACCCTGCTTATATGGGTGTGGGCAAAGCTTTCCGGCCTGCACAATGCTTCCTCGCCCAAAGGCACCATTTTTAATATCGGCCTGGCAATTGGCCTTGCAGCATTCTTTTATACACCCTCTATTTTATTCATCGTATTGTTCATAACCGGCCTGGCTACCACCCGGCCTTTCCGCCTCAATGAGTGGCTGCTGGGCATGCTCGGTATTTTTACCTGCTATTATTTTTATGCCGCCTGGATATTCATCAGCGGCCGCTGGAAAACATACAAGCTGCCCGGCTTCGACATTGCCCTGCCGAGGCTGGTGATTGACCGATGGGAGGTCACCGCCCTGATCCTGGTAGTCCTGGGGGTGCTTATGGGACTGGTATTTATGCGCACGCAGATGCGCAGGCAGCTGGTACAGACCCGCAAAAGCTGGCAATTGATCTACCTGTACCTGCTGGTGGCAGCTATTATTCCTTTTTTTAATGCAGATGGTTTTAACAGCTGGATCCTGGCAGCCGTACCGGCATCGCTGATCCTGGCTGCCGCCTTTTTCTATCCCGATAAAAAATGGTTCCCCCTTGGCCTGCACTGGGCCATGGTGGCGCTTGCCATTACAATTGGTTATTTCATTCGGTAAAATGAACGGCTAATCGTACTTTTGCCACTCCAAATCATAAACAGCATCACATGAAATTTGGCGTAGTTGTTTTCCCCGGCTCCAATTGCGACAGGGATATGATAGAAGCCCTGCAAAATGATCTTCAACAGGAAGTGATTCCTCTCTGGCATAAAGACAAGGATATCAGTATGTTCAGCACAGGCGACTGTATTGTGCTGCCTGGGGGTTTCAGCTATGGCGATTACCTGCGTTGCGGCGCTATTGCCCGCTTCAGTCCCATGATGCAAAGCGTTATTGAATTTGCCCACAAAGGT
This sequence comes from Ferruginibacter sp., assembly GCA_047602605.1. GTDB lineage: Bacteria > Bacteroidota > Bacteroidia > Chitinophagales > Chitinophagaceae > Ferruginibacter. Next base: position 1,081,183 of record JASGGW010000005.1, on the reverse strand, counting down.
GGTAAGGTGCTGGGCGTATGCAACGGCTTCCAGATATTGTGTGAAAGCGGTCTGCTGCCGGGCGTATTGCTGCGCAATGCCAACCAGAAATTCATCTGCAAAAATGTACATATCAAAAGCGATGGCGGCACAGCATTGAAAATTCCGATTGCCCATGGTGAAGGAAGATATTATGCAAGCGATGAAGTGCTGGCGCAGCTGAATAAGAATAACCAGGTTATTTATCGTTACTGCGATGAAAGCGGGTCGGTGAACGACCACAGCAATCCCAACGGCACTACCGAAAATATTGCCGGCATCTGCAACGAAGGGCGCAATGTGTTTGGTATGATGCCACATCCCGAAAGGGCCTGCAGCAACGATCTGCACAATGAAGACGGTAAAAAAGTATTTAACCTGCTCTTTGGTCTTTCTTAAGTAGAATTAACAACCTTTAACAGGTGTTACTGTACAGGTTCAATACATTTGCACTTACATTTAACCGATCAACCATGATGAAAAAAATTACATTATCTCTTCTGGTAACATTGTTTGTTGCAGGGGTTGCTATGGCGCAGATAGAAAACCCTGTGAAGTGGAGCTACACTGCCAAAAAGATCAGCGATAAAGAATACGATATTTATATTACTGCCAGCATTGATGCCAAATGGCATCTCTACGCACAGGATGCAGGCGAAGGCCCGGAACCTACTACTATCAGCTTTACAAAAAATCCGCTGGTGACAACAGTCGGCAAACCCAAAGAAGTAGGCAAGCTCATAAAAGAGTATGACAATAACTTTAATTCTGTACTGAAATTCTATGCTACCCAGGTAAGCTTTGTGCAAAGAGTGAAGCTGAAAACCAATGTAGCGACCGTGGTAAAAGGGGCCGTGAATTTTATGGTTTGTAACGACCGGAAATGTCTTCCGCCCAAATCAATTCCCTTTTCCGTAAATGTTGGAGGAAAGTCTAAATAAATGTATTACTAACTTAGTGTCCCGATGAAAATTCGGGATTTTTTTTATAAAGTATCACGATGCGCCTCAGATATATTTTAACTGCCTTATGCCTTATTTTACTGACAGGAATGGCTGCTGCACAGGACAGCAGCATTGTTACCTGGACAGCCAGCTCTCAGAAAATTGCTGAAAAAAAGTTTGACATCATCTTAAAAGGACAGCTGAAAAAAGGCTGGCACCTGTATGCAAAACCTGATGTGGGTGTAGGGATAGCAGGCCTTGTGATCAATGTAAAAAATCATAACATTACAGCAGATAGCGTGGCGGTGCTGAGCCCGCTTAGCACTTATACAGATATACTGTTTGATAACACCAGCCAGCAGATTGCAAAAGACAGCATCACAGTGAAGCTTCCGGTCAATACCGGTGATACAGTACCGGGATCGGTAACGCTCCAGCTGATCTATGAAACGGCTGTAGGTGCCGACCAGTTTGTGCCGGAGGAAAAAACGGTGCAGGTACAGATGGAAGGCGGCGTAGAGCTGGCAACAGCGAATAAAATTTTACTGTCCACCATCAACCTGGATAAGCCGGCAATTGATTACGGTGGTGTCAACAATACACAGTCAAAAGGATTGCTGAGCATATTCATTCTGGGTTTTTTAGGCGGTCTTGTAGGGTTGCTTACGCCCTGCGTATTCCCGATGATACCGCTGACCGTTTCCTTCTTCACTAAAAAATCGGGCAGCCGCCAGTCGGGCATCAAAAATGCATTCCTGTACGGCTTCTTCATTTTCTCGATCTATGTGGTATTAAGCCTCCCCTTCCATTTTATAGGAGGGTTGAAACCGGAAATATTCAATAATATTTCAACCAACGTTTATCTCAACGTTGCGTTCTTTATTGTGTTTATCGTATTCGCACTTTCTTTCTTTGGATTGTTTGAGATCACCCTTCCGGGAGCAGTGGGCAATACGGCCGACAGCAAAGCCAATGTAGGCAGTGTGATAGGTATTTTCTTTATGGCGCTTACACTGGCCATTGTTTCTTTTTCCTGTACCGGCCCCATTCTTGGTTCTTTGCTCGCAGGCTCATTAACTGCCGATGGAGGCGCCATGCAGCTCACGGCAGGCATGGCAGGCTTTGGACTGGCGCTGGCTTTGCCGTTTGCATTGTTTGCCATGTTCCCCAACTGGCTGAATGCATTGCCCAAATCGGGTGGCTGGCTTACTACGGTAAAAATTGTGCTGGGCTTCCTCGAAGTGGCGCTGGCCTTTAAATTTTTATCCAATGCCGACCTGGTGATGCACTGGGGTATATTGAAAAGAGAGATATTCATCGGTATCTGGATCATCTGCTTTGCACTGCTCAGCCTGTATCTTTTTGGCATCATCCGGTTCAAAGGCGAAGGGCCGGTGAAAAAAATACCGAAAGTGCGGTTGATCCTTGCGGTGCTCACCGGTGCATTTGCATTGTACCTGGTGCCGGGTCTTACCAATAATTCCAAATGGAATAACCTGTCGCTCATCAGCGGCTTCCCGCCGCCGTTGTATTACAGCATTTACCAGAAACCATCCGACTGTGTGCTCAACCTCAATTGTACAAGGGATTATGCCACCGGTGTAAAAATGGCAAAGGAGCAAAACAAAGCCATCTTGCTCGACTTCACCGGCTATGCCTGTGTGAACTGCCGCCGCATGGAAGAAAATGTATGGACCAAGCCGGAAGTGTATAAAGTGCTGCACGATCAATTCATCATCATCTCTCTTTACGTGGATGATAAAAAAGAATTACCTGCCGGCGAACAATTCATCTATACTTTCAAAGACGGTTCTACGAAGGACATTAAAACGGTGGGAGATAAATGGGCGACTTTCCAGACAGAGAATTTTAAAAATAATTCTCAGCCATGGTATGCGGTATTGAATACCAAAGAGGAACTGATGACCCATCCTGTAGGTTATGTACCCGAATGGAGAGAATATTTAACCTGGTTGCAGAAAGGCCTGGAAGGAGTAGAAAAAACCAGATAGTTCTTCTTCATAAACATATTTAAAAAGGAGCAGCCCGCAGCTGTTCCTTTTTCATTTATTTTTTGCGGCGATTTTAGCTATGCTGTAATGGGAAGAGCGCTGCAGGGTCGGCACCAAAGGTCAGACCCGTCTAAACCAATTCCCCAGCTTTGGCCTGACCTTTAGTACCGGCCCCCGGGACAAAAATAAAAGCCCGGTATAAACCGGGCCTTTTTTAAACTAGTATCTATGTCAGCGTTTAGAGAGCGATTTGTTTTTCAACCATCATTTTACGCAGGTTGATGAGGCCGTAACGCATTCTTCCCAGTGCAGTGTTGATGCTGCATTTGGTGAGCTCGGAGATTTCTTTAAAGCTAAGATCAGCATAGTGACGTAAAATGATCACTTCACGCTGGTCTTCAGGCAGCAGATCGATCATCCTGCGTACTTTATCATGGCTTTGATCGGCCATCATGCGCTGATCGGCGCCGGCTTCAGAAAAATTCAGCACTTCAAAAATATCCCTGTCATCGCTGGTTTTAATGCTGGGGCTGCGTTTTACTTTACGGAAATGATCTACACAAAGGTTGTGCGCAATGCGCATTGCCCATGGTAAAAACTTTCCTTCATCGGTGTAACGGCCGGTTTTCAGCGTGTCGATGATACGGATAAAAACATCCTGGAAAATATCTTCGGCCAGGTATTTGTCTTTTACCAGTAAATAAATGGAAGTGTAAATTTTGTCTTTGTAACGAACGACTAATGTTGCAAGGGCATCGGCATCGCCGTTCATGTACAGGTGTACCAATTGCTGGTCGGTGAGGTTGTTAAGGCATTTCATAACTTCTACAGTTTTTGTTGGTTTAGGACTTTTTGTTTTGGATAAACCAATAAGATGTGCTAAGCGTAGAAGTCTATGTGATAGGCTTTGCGGCTTTTCATTTTATTGGATATTGGACTGTGAAAATATATAGAAAAAATGACCTGCAAAATTTTTCCAATACAATTTTAAAAAATCGAGTGGAAGTACTAATCTATCGTAAAACTACGAATCGTAAAACTCCGATACCGTTTTTTAAGATTAATTTCACATTCTCAAATACACTAAAGAGCGTTGTAAATTTGTTTGTAATGAGTACATCAACTATCAAAAAAGATAAAGAGGCAGCCGGGCTGAAACCCGCACCAGACAACAATATCACCATAAAAGGTGCAAGGGTTCATAATTTAAAAAATGTGACCGTTACCATTCCCAGGAATAAGCTAGTGGTAGTGACGGGTGTATCGGGCTCCGGCAAATCATCTCTCACTATTGATACTTTATTTGCCGAAGGCCAGCGGCGTTATGCAGAAAGCCTGAGTGCATATGCAAGGCAATTCATGCAGCGCATGAATAAGCCGGATGTGGATTACATTAAAGGGTTATGTCCTGCAATTGCCATTGAACAAAAAGTAATTACACGTACCCCACGCAGTACTGTGGGCAGCATGACGGAGATATACGATTACCTGCGTTTGTTATTTGCCCGTGCCGGGAAAACCATTTCGCCTGTCAGCGGCAGGGAAGTGAAAAAAGATGATGTGCCTGATGTGGTGAAAGCGATCAATGAAACCAGTGAAGGCGATAAGATACTGATCCTTGCACCGTTTAAAAGTCATGGTAAAAGAGAACCGAAGGAAGAGCTGAATATTTTATTGCAGAAAGGCTTTTCAAGATTATATGCGGACAATGAAATGGTGCAGATAGAAGACCTGCTGGAACAAAAGAAATTACCGGCGGCTTCTTATTTCAGCAATGCGTATATATTGATTGACCGCCTGGTAAAAAAAGAATTTGATGAAGACGACCTGCATCGCATTGCCGATTCGATAGGCACCGCTTTTTATGAAGGCGAAGGGACCATGCACCTGCTGGTGAATAATAAAAAGCCGGTGCTCTTCAGCAATAAATTTGAGCTGGATGGTATGACATTCGAAGAGCCGGTGCCCAATTTATTTTCTTTCAATAATCCTTATGGCGCCTGCCCCACCTGCGAAGGCTTTTCACAGATACTGGGCCTTGATCCCGATCTTATCATTCCGGATAAAAGATTAAGCTTGTATGAAAATGCAGTGGCGCCCTGGAGAGGAGAAAAGCTGGGAGAGTGGAACAGTGCTTTTATCAGGGCTGCAAAGAAATTTGATTTTCCCATTCACAAGCCCATTATGGATCTTACGGAAAAACAATTGAGCGATCTGTGGGAAGGCAACCAGTATGCGAATGGCATCAATGATTTTTTCAAGGAAGTGGAACAGAATTTATACAAAGTGCAATACAGGGTGCTGCTGAGCCGCTACCGGGGCCGCACAAAATGTACGGATTGCAATGGCTTTCGTTTGCGCAAAGAAGCATTATATGTAAAAGTGGGCGGTCTGCATATCGGCCAGTTATGTGAAATGCCGGTGAAAGACCTGCAGGCCTGGTTCAAAGAATTATCGCTCAGCAAGTATGATGAGCAGGTGGCGAAAAGAATTTTGCTGGAGATCAATCACCGGTTGAAAACACTCATCGACGTAGGATTGGGATACCTGACATTGAACCGGCTGGCCAATTCGCTCAGCGGCGGCGAAAGCCAGCGTATACAACTAACACGGAGCCTGGGAAGCAATCTTACCAATTCTTTATACATCCTTGATGAACCTTCCATCGGCCTGCACAGCAGGGATACCGAACGGCTGATAAAAGTGCTGAAGGAACTGAGAGACCTGGGCAATACGGTGGTGGTGGTAGAGCATGATGAGCTCATGATGCGGGAAGCCGATCATATCATTGATATGGGCCCGCTGGCCAGCCACCTGGGTGGACAGGTGATCGCAGAAGGGGATTATGATGCGATTGTCAATAACAAAGAAAGTCTCACCGGACAATATTTATCCGGCAAGCTTAGCATAGATGCGCCCAAAGAAGTACGCAAATGGAAACGTTCGCTTACCATTGAAGGCGCCCGGCAGAATAACCTGAAAGATGTAACGGTGGAAATCCCATTGGGCGTGTTGTGTGCGGTAAGCGGTGTGAGCGGCAGTGGTAAGACCACGCTCATTAAACAGATATTATATCCTGCTTTGCAAAAGATAAAAGGAGAAGGTACGGATAAGCCGGGCCTGTTCAGGGGATTGAAAGGGGATATTGATTTTATCAGCCAGGTAGAGCTGGTGGATCAGAATCCTATCGGTAAGAGCAGCCGGAGCAACCCGGTAACTTATATCAAAGCCTACGACGAAATAAGGGACCTGTTTGCGCACCAGCCTTTGAGTAAAATGCGTGGCTTTCAGCCGAAGCATTTTTCTTTTAACGTGGATGGCGGAAGATGCGATACCTGCAAAGGAGAAGGCGAGCAGATCGTGGAAATGCAGTTCCTGGCAGATGTGCACCTGGAATGCGATATATGCGGCGGCAAAAAATTCAAGGAAGAAGTGCTGGAAGTAAAATACCGGGATAAAAATATTTATGAAGTGCTGGAAATGGGCGTGGATGAAGCGATCGAATTTTTCAATGCTGATCCCAAAGACAAGGAAGGGAAGGCTGTGGCAGCCAAGATACAACCCCTGAGCGATGTGGGCCTGGGCTATGTGAAGCTGGGTCAGTCGTCCAATACATTGAGCGGTGGTGAAGCGCAACGGGTAAAGCTGGCTTCTTTCTTAGGCAAAGGAAAAGCGCAGGGGCATATCCTGTTCATTTTTGATGAGCCTACCACGGGCCTGCATTTTCATGATATTAAAAAGCTGCTCACTTCGTTCAATGCCCTGATTGACCAGGGGCATTCAATTTTAGTGATAGAGCACAATACCGATGTGTTAAAGAGCGCTGACTGGATCATCGACCTGGGTCCCGAAGCCGGTGATGGCGGCGGCAACCTGGTATTTGAAGGCAAGCCGGCGGAGCTGAAGAAAGTGAAGGAGAGTTATACGGGAAGATTTTTGTAATAATGCCGATTATTTAAAGAAAGAAAATCTGGATGATAAAGAAACAGGCCCGCTATTTATGGATTCTGCGTAGAAGTCAGATATGCGTATATCTTATTGCAATTATTTTGCTGAATACAGGATGCCATGCTGATTATAAAAAGAAGCAAGATATTCAGGCTGCAAACTTTTTGGAAACTACTTTTTTAAAAAGTATCAACTTAACGGATGAAAGTTCAAGAATATTATATATTAAGCTGGAGGGAGATATTGCAGATCCGGCAACTAAAGTTAATGCCTCTTTCTTTAAACCTGTTCTTTCTTACCTGTATGTAAACTCACCAAAGCTATATAGCTATATTGATGAAGTTCTTGGAAAGGATAGTGTTCGTCTGGTAAATGAATCAGAAAAATATGCAGTATTGCTTTATCAAGAGATGAAAAAATATGAATCTGATATTATTCCTCTGGTTCCCGGGCGGAGTTATTTCTTTTCACAAGAACATATTTTACCTTATGACACATTAAAAAAGGTTAATGTTGAGCCAACTGAGTTTTATGAATTGCTTTTTAAGAACCAAACCTACCGGGAGATAAAAAATAATTTATTACAGCTAAAGCTGAGGGTGAAAAATTATGAAAATGCAATATTGTATAAAATTTTTCAATCCTATACTAATGATGTTATTATTCATGACGAGTTTCCTGTTCCGCTTATAACGCAAAGTGCAACTGTTGTTCAAGCAGGCAAAGAACTCATCATCACGGCAGGTACGGGTGCCTATATTTTTCCTTACCAGGAAATACAAATTGGTGGAAAGAAAGTTAAGCCCAATGAGCGGGGTTTTGCGGAACAAAGGATAAAAGTTGATACTGTTGCTGGGGATAAGAAAGTTTCGGTTACAATAGAAATCAAAAATCCCGATGGTACAAAATCAATGTACAAAAACTATATAAAATATAAAGTGGTAAAAGCGATTGAATAAATATCTGTTGGATTGTCTTTACGTCCAAAAAGACAGAACCCTTCTATATGTTCTTCCTAGAATTGGGACTTGCCCAAAAATCATCCTTTTTAATGAGTAGCAAAGGCGGTGTATCGCTGTTATTTTACGGCAAATACGCTTACTATGCTTTTAAGATTATATACGCTCACTGTTTTACTGGTAGTTTCCGTAACACTGTCTGCACAAAATGTAGGCATTGGTACCACTACACCCAATGCCAGCGCATTGCTGGATATCAGCAGCACCACCAAAGGTGTACTGGTGCCACGCATGACGAGCGCCCAGCGTACGGGCATTGCCTCACCGGTGAAAGGGTTGCTGGTATTTGATACCGATACCAACGGCTTCTGGTATTACAACGGCTCGGCATGGAACAACCTGCTGACCAGCACAGAGTTTATAAGACAGGACGGCCTGGTGCGCAACAGCACCAATATTGCCGGCGATAATTTTGTATTTGGCAGCACCCGGCTGGATGACAGCACAGGCACAACTTCTGATAATAACCGTTTCTTCTTCAATAAGGCCAAAGGGGCATTCCGGGCAGGGAATGTAACCGGCGCCAACTGGAACAACGACAGCCTCGGCGTATATTCTTTTGCTGCCGGTACCGATACTAGGGCCAAGGGGGAATTTGCCACTGCCATCGGGCAGGGTAGCAGCGCTGCCGGGCATGCCGCTACAGCATTGGGAGCTATTACCGATGCCTCCGGTTGGGTATCCACCGCACTGGGTGGAGAAACCAAAGCCCCGGCAAGCTATGCCACTGCCATGGGTTATAAAACCATCGCCGGCGGCGATTACGCTACAGCCATGGGCCATATCAATACCGCTTCCGGCTACGCAGCTACAGCGATGGGTGACGGTAATACCGCTTCGGGAACCGCAGCCACCACATTGGGCAGTTGGGGTACAGCTTCAGGCATCAATTCACTGACTGCAGGTTTTGCCAATATTGCTTCAGGCAGCACAGCTGCAGCGATGGGCGTTAGCACCCAGGCTTCCGGAGATTATTCTTTAGCCACAGGTGCAGGCACTAAAGCTCCTTCCTATGCCGAAACGGGCATTGGGGTATACAACAGTAATTATACACCCGCAGCCAATGGAGCAACCCAATGGAACAGCAGCGACCGGCTGCTGTCGGTTGGCAATGGTACTGCAGACAATGCAAGGAGCAATGCCCTTACAGTTCTTAAGAACGGGAACATCGGTATAGGTATGGATAATCCCGGTTCTAGGTTGGATGTGAATGGCCAGGTAGTGATAGAGCAAAAAAATTTCGGGGGCAATGGCGGGCTGTTGATCAAAGGCTATTCGCCTACGTTCAATTATCCCAATATCGGCTTTAGTGTGAACAATACCAGTAATACGGATGTTGTGACTGGCATGGTCACCGGTATTATTACAGGTAATGCGCCGGGTTCCGAAGCCATGGATTTAAGCTTTGCCACATCGCAAACAGGACAAAGCGGTTTATCAGAAAAGTTAAGAGTGAAAAGCAACGGCGCCATCGCCGTGAGCGGCAATACCGGCACCAGCGGGCAGGTGCTCGCCAGCAACGGCACGGCTGCTGCGCCGGGCTGGGTCAACCTCAATCGTCCTTATGTGGTGCATTTTGATCTGAGTGCCGAAGTGAATATGACCGGCAGCAGCCAGACCTATACTACCATCCCGGGCCTGAATAACCGGCAGTTCACTCTCAGCCAGCAATCAACGGTAGTGCTTTCCTATAATGCTGCACTGGCAACCAATGCATTTGGAAAACCGTACGGCGGCACTTCCATCAAAATTGTGAACGGGGCATCACAGACCGTTTTCGACAGGACTGTATATTATAATTTTGTGACTGATTGGTATGTGCAAAGCGGTTTTCAGACCATACTCGTATTACCCGCCGGAACATATACAACCAATGTGGTCATCTACAGGTCGGATCCGCTCGGAGGAGAGTTAAGGGTAGCATCCTGGTCCGAAACCAGGCTGATGCTGCAGGTATATCCTGAATAACATTATAGTTGCCGGCATTCAGTAAAGATCAGGCCATAGCTGACAGGAAGTTTTTCAGTTCAGCTGTTCCAGGTGCAAGAAGCAATGCTTTTTTCTCCAGCTGCATCTGTTCCTGTATAATCGCCGGTAACGAAACAGGGGTGCCGGTTACGGGTTCCACTACATCATAAAACTTTACCGGGTGTGCCGTTTCCACCACGATACCTTTTTCTGAAGAATGACCGGCCAGGTATTTTTCCAGGGCATGGTAACCCACTGCGCCATGGGGGTCCAGGAGATATTGGTAGGTGTCGAATACTTTTTTAAGCGTAGCTTTTGTCTCATCATCATTTACACTGTAAGCAGATAATTTCTTTTTCAGTTCAGGCACCTGCTGCCCGAAGATTTCCATGATGCGGACAAAGTTGCTGGGGTTAGCCACATCCATGGCATTGCTGATGGTGGCGACTGCTTTTTTTTCGGCAAAGATTCCTGTATTTAAAAATTCCGGGATAATGTCATTGGCATTGCAGGCCGCAATAAAATGCTGCACCGGCAAGCCGGATGCATGGGCCAGTATGCCCGCACAGATGTTCCCGAAGTTGCCGCTGGGCACACTGATCACAGGCGGGTGTTGTTTGTCTTTCCATTGCTTATATGCCAGGAAATAATAAAACTGCTGCGGCAGCCAGCGGGCCACATTGATAGAATTGGCCGAGGTTAAAAATAAGTGAGGAAAATCTGCCGCATCGGCAAATACTTGTTTTACCATCTGCTGGCAATCATCAAAAGTTCCTTTTACTTCCAGCGCATGAATATTTTTACCCAGTGTTGTCAGCTGTTTCTCCTGCACGCTGCTCACTTTCCCGGAAGGATACAGGATCACCACTTCCACACCGGGTACATCATAAAACCCGTTAGCGACTGCTCCGCCGGTATCACCACTAGTGGCTACCAGCACCGTTACCTTTTTATCCTGGTCCTTTACAAAATACCCCAGGCAGCGGCTCATAAATCTTGCGCCCACATCTTTAAAAGCAAGTGTAGGCCCGTGGTATAATTCAAGCGAAGAAATGGCTTCGTTAATTGGAACCAGCGGAATAGGGAAGTTGATGGTTTCCGCTACAATTTTTTTCAGATCATTTTCAGGAATACAATCACCCACATATGGTTTGATCACTTCGTATGCAATGGCTTCATTGCTGTACTGCTCAATATGGCTGATTAGCTCTTCGGAGACTGCCGGGATATATTCCGGGAAATACAGGCCTTTATCCGGCGCCTGTCCCTGTATGGTAGCGGTTTTAAAATCTGCCTTCGGAGATTGTTTATTGGTGCTGTAGTAATTCATTGTTTTGGAGTTCAACCGTTCAAGGTTGAAGGTTCAATAGTTCAAAGTATAAGTTCAGTTCACGAAAGCTTCCTGCTAAAAGCTAATCGCTAACAGCTATTAGCTTTTTTCGTTTCATTCGTGTAATTAATTCTCAATCCTCACCCCTTCATTATTGATCTTTGTCACATACACATGATGTTCCAATCCGATCCTGCTGTAAACATCCTGCATTTCATCTTTTACAGCTCTTGCAGTGGCTTCATCCCTGCTGAGCATAAATACACTGGGTCCTGAACCGGATATACCACCGCCGAGTGCGCCGGCTTCCTTGCTTCTTTTCTTCACTTCATCAAACCCGGGTATCAGGATGCTCCTTATGGGTTCTATGATCACATCTTCCAGACTGCGGCTGATGAGCCCGTAATCATTTTTCATAAAGCCTGCCACCAGCCCGGCAATATTGCCCCATTGCTTGATGGCATCTTTCAGCAATACCTGTTTTTTTAAGATCTGTCTTGCATCAGAAGTTCTTACTTCTATCTGCGGATGCACCACCGTTACCCATAGCTCCGGGGCGGGGATGCTTACAATATCCAGCGGGAAAATTCCCCTGATCAACGTAATACCGCCATAAATACAGGGCGCCACATTATCGGCATGCTTTACTCCACTCGCCGCTTTTTCGCCGAACATGGCAAAGCTTACCATTTCTTCTTTCGTAAAAATATTCCCCAGCAAATGATTGGCCGCTACCACGGCGCCTGCTGCACTTGCAGCGCTGGAACCCACGCCGCTGCCGGGTTTTATATTTTTTTTGATGAGCACTTCAAAGCCCGTATCATTTTTCAGCTGCTGCAGGATCTCCAGCAGGGGAGCGCCTGCCGTATTCAGTGCGGGGTCTGACGGCAGCTCGTACCCGTCAGCGCTTTTTATGATCACTTCACGGTTGCCGGTAAGGGTGATCTCCATTTCGTCTGCGGGCTCGTGCAGACAAAGACCCAGCACATCGAAGCCACACACAAGGTTGGCTACAGTGCCGGGGGGGTATACTTTTATTGATTGATTCATATAATTTTTTTGAACACTGATTTAACTGATGAGACAGATGGATAGAGATCATCTGCAATATCTGTTCAATCTGTGTTATCAGCGTTCCTATGTTCTGGATGCTCTTAAAATATCTGCAAACACACCCGAAGCCGTAAGCTCGGCGCCTGCGCCTGCGCCCTTCACCACCAGCGGTTGCTGCACATAACGGTTGGTATTGAACAGCACGATATTATCCTTGCCATATAAATGGTACAGGTCATGCGCCGGGTCTATATGCTGCAGGCCTACTGCTGCCTTGCTATCTTTAAAAGATGCTACAAATTTAAGCTTGCAGTTCTTTGCCTGGGCTTCATCCAGTATCTTCCTGAAATGAGGTTCATGCCTTTCCATGGAAGCATAAAAATCTTCCACCGATCCTTTCATGCACTCTTCCGGCATAAAGCTGTTATTGCTGATATCTTCCATCTCGATCACATGACCGGCTTCCCTGGCAAGGATCATGATCTTGCGCATTACATCCTTACCGCTCAGGTCAAGCCGTGGATCGGGTTCGGTGTACCCTTCGTCCTGTGCCTGCTTCACTACCTGGGCAAAACTTCTAGTTCCGTCATAGTTATTGAAAACAAAGTTGAGCGTACCGCTCAGCACCGCCTGCATTTCCGTTACCTTGTCGCCGCTGCGCAGCAGATCATTGAGTGTACCGATGATCGGCAAACTGGCGCCTACATTGGTCTCAAATAAAAATCTTGCATTGAATTCCTTGGAAGTGTCTTTTAATTTTTTATAGTATTCGTAACTGGAAGAGCAGGCAATTTTGTTGCATGCCACCACTGCAATGGTCTTTTTCAGCAGCCTGTCATATACATTGGCCACCACTTCGTTGGCCGTAACATCGGCAAAAACGGTGTTGCGCAGGTTGAGCTGTATGCATTTGTCGATAAAATCATGGATGTTGCCGCTCAGGCCGTCTTCCAGCAGGTTTTGCCAGCTATGAATATCCATACCTGTTTCATCGATATAGCTTTTTTTGCTGTTGGCAATGCCCACCAGCTTGATCTTTACATTCAGCTGGTCCTGCAGGTACTGCTGTTGCTGCTGCAGCTGCGCAATGAGCTTCGATCCTACATTACCCACACCTGCAATGAAGAGGTTCACTTCCTTCAACGCTTTTTCAAAGAAGGCTTCGTGAATGACATTGATGGCTTTGCGCACATCCTTGCTGCTGATCACAGCCGTGATATTCCTTTCGGAAGAGCCCTGTGAAATAGCACGGATGTTCACGCCGTTTGTGCCAAGGGCGCTGAAGAATTTACCGCTGATACCGGAATGATTTTTCATACGGTCGCCCACCAGCGCAATAACAGAAAGGTTGACCTCTGTTTTCAGCGGGTCCAGTTTTTTCAGGCCTATCTCGTAAGAAAATTCTTCATCGATCACTTTTTTCGCCACCAAAACATTTTTTTCATCAATGCCCACGCAGATGGAATGCTCGCTGGAGCTCTGGGTGATGAGGATCACATTTATTTTCTGGGTGGCCAGGGCTGCAAACAATCTCTTGGAAAAACCCGGGATACCGATCATGCCGCTGCCTTCGAGGCTGAGCAGCGCAATATGATTGATGCTGGATATGCCGGTAACACTGCTTTCTGCGGCAGTGGAACGGTCCTGTATCAATGTGCCTTTATCGTCCGGTGCAAAAGTGTTTTTGATCCATACTGGAATACCCTTGATCATTACCGGCTGAATGGTGGGCGGATAGATTACTTTGGCGCCGAAATGAGAAAGCTCCATTGCTTCCTGGTACGAAATAGAATCAATGATCCTTGCATGTTTTACCAGGCGTGGATCGGCGGTCATCATACCGCTCACATCTGTCCATATTTCCAGCCGGTCTGCCTTAAGAGCGCCGGCATAGATAGCAGCGCTGTAATCAGATCCTCCACGCCCGAGTGTGGTATGAATATTTTCTTCGCTGCTGGCGATAAAACCGGGGGCCAGGTAAAGCCCGCAGGGATTTTCCTGCACATACAGGCTGATATTGGCATTGGTGATGGCGAAATTCACTGCGGCATTGCCATAATCGGCATTAGTTTTTATCACCTGGGCAGAATCTATCCAGTGTGTTGCAACCGATTCGCTTTGCAGGGCAGTGGCAATGATCCTGGACGATAATAATTCGCCATAGCTTGCCATGCGGTCCTTGGTTCGGGGCGATACTTCCCTTAGCAGGAAAATACCATTGCAGATATCTTCCATTTCGTTGCATTGCGTTTTTACAAAACTGAGGATGCTGCTTTGGCCGGTGATAGGGATCAATGCCCGCACGGCTTCCATGTGTCTGCTTTCAATTTCAGCCAGCTTGTCTTTGTAGCTTTCATTGCCGGCCGCAGCTTCTGCGCCGCTGTCGAGCAAAAGGTCGGTGACGCCGCCCAGCGCAGATACAACAACTACCGTAGTGTCATGTTTGATTTTCTCTTTAACGATGGCGATTACCTTTTTAATGTTATCGGCATTGGCTACTGAACTGCCACCGAATTTTAATACCTGCATAATATTTTTGAATATGAAATGAAGAACCTTGTTTGTTGAATGGAGCCCTGCTCAGTTGGTAATATGATCTTGTGCAACCCTAGCGGGTTGTAATAGTGGTGATGGTAGCATTGCATGCTACGCAAATAGAAGGGGAAATATAGGTGTTGCTCATCAACATGAGGCCGAATATAGTAAATAATATTTTAACCAGGCTGATATTTTTAACTAGGTCGCTATCGGGGATTGCAGAAGATCTGCTGTAAATGAAAAACAGCGCCCGATCGGGCGCTGTTAAAAATATTGCTGAAGCATTGGTTATTTTGCTTCTTCAAAAAAAGTTTTATACACAAACCCGGCAAGCATGGCTCCGGCAGCGGGTATAACAATAAACATCCAAAGCTGGCTCAATGCCCAATCGCCTACAAATACCGCCTGGGAAATACTCCTGGCAGGATTTACCGAAGTGTTGGTAACAGGAATGGAAATTAAATGTATTAAAGTAAGCGCCAGGCCTATCGCCAGGCCGGCAAAACCCTGGGGCGCTTTTTTATCGGTAGCACCTAAAATTACTATGAGGAAAATAAAGGTCATTACCAGTTCGCACACAATGCCCGCTGTTAAAGAGTAACCTCCCGGGGAATGCTCTCCGTACCCGTTGGCTGCAAAGCCGCCTATATCGCTGCCATTGCCGGTAGCAATAATATATAATACACCCGCAGCGGCCAAAGCGCCTAACACCTGCGATACAATATAGGGCAACACGATGTTGGCAGATACCCTGCCGCCGGCCCACAGGCCAAGCGTAACAGCAGGATTTAAATGGGCCCCGGAAATATGGCCCAGGCTATAGGCAATCGTAAGCACAGTTAAGCCGAAGGCCAATGCCACACCTACCAGGCCGATACCCACTTCCGGAAATTTGGCCGCCAGTACAGCGCTGCCGCATCCTCCCAGTACCAGCCAGAAAGTGCCGATGAATTCTGCAAAATAACTTTTCATATTTAAGAATTTTGGTAAACAATGAAATCCAGTAACCCAAGGTACATTTTAAATTCTTAATATGTTTAAGATTTATAAAGTGGGGGATGTCTCAGTTTGAAAGATTGTCAGCCTGAACTTGTTGAAGGCGGGGCTATTATTATACTATCCCGGTTTCGACAACACTTCAACAGGCTTAGTGTGACATACAACCTGGCAGTTTTTTGAATAGTAAATTTAAACCGGGGCATTACCTGATAAATCAATATAGGACACAACTGTCCCGGCCCATAGCTGTCATAAAAGTCTCTCATTTCTTTCCAAACTCTTTTTATTTTAAAATTTGTGTGTATTTGTCACACAATAATCATTTTTTGGCATTGGATATTAATGATGCTGCCTTATTTTTGCTTCATAACTAATAACCAGGCAATATCTATGGAATTTTTTCTATTACAGGCAGGGAAAGTGAACGATGCATCCAATTATCTTCCTATAGCCCTCCAGCTTCTTTTTGCCATTGGTTTAATCGGCTTAATGGTATTTGGTTCCAATGCCTTAGGTCCCAAAAGAAAGACAGCCGATAAGCTTGAGAACTTCGAGAGCGGTATCGAGCAGAAAGGCAATGCACGTCAGCCGATGTCTATCAAATATTTCCTGGTGGCTATTCTCTTTGTTTTATTTGATGTGGAAGTGATCTTCTTCTATCCATACGCCGTTAATTTCCGTGAGCTGGGCTGGCAGGGTTTTGGTGCCGTTGCCATGTTTGTAGGCCTGTTTCTTGCCGGCTTTATATATATATGGAAGAAGGGTGCACTGAAGTGGGAGGAGTAATTTGGAAATTAGTCAATTGGGTAATTTGATAATGAAAGTTGCCAGGTTGAAGTACTAAACTATTTAAAACAATAAGTGGTTTATTATTTGAAATGATTTTCATTGACTCATTTTCAAATTATCAAATCACTAAATTAATATTATGGCTCGTCCGGTACAGTTTAATAACACAGTGAAGTTCCAGGGTATCCCCGAAGGGTACATGGGGGAAGGGTTTATGGCAACCAGCCTTGAAAAAGTGGTAGGCCTGGCAAGAAAGAACTCCATCTGGCCACTGCCGTTTGCCACCAGCTGCTGCGGCATTGAATTCATGGCTACCATGGCAAGCCATTACGACCTAGCCCGTTTCGGGAGCGAGCGGGTAGGCTTTTCGCCCCGCCAGTGCGACCTGCTGATGGTGATGGGAACCATCGCCAAAAAAATGGGTCCCGTGGTTCGGCAGGTGTACCTGCAGATGGCGGAGCCCCGCTGGGTAATGGCCGTAGGCGCCTGTGCCAGCAGCGGCGGTATCTTCGATACTTATTCTGTGTTGCAGGGAATTGACCAGGTGATACCCGTGGATGTATATGTGCCGGGTTGTCCGCCCAGGCCGGAAGCCATCCTGGATGGGTTTATGAAAATACAGGAGCTGGTGCACAACGAAAGCCTGAGAAGAAGGAACAGCGAGCATTACAAGCAACTCCTGGCGGGATACGGGATACAATAGGATAGCAGCTGTTAGCCGTTAGCGGTTAGCAGGAAAAATAAGTTAATACAGCTAATAGCATTGGCTAAAAGCTAAAAGCTTTTAAAGTGACCAACGAACAACTACAACTACTACTTACCGAAAAATTCGGCGACCAGTTGACCAACTGGCAGGAGCCCTACGGCATGCTCACTTTCACTGCACCCAAGGAATTAAATCTTAAAGTGATGCAGTTCTTATACGATGATGCCGGTTTTCGTTTTTTAACCGACCTGCAGGCCGTACATTATCCCAATAATAAAGGAGCAGAGCTTGCAGTGGTATACCACCTGCATAATCTTACCGACAATGTGCGCATCCGTTTCAAAGTATATACCGATATAACAACGCCTGATGTATTCAGCGCTACCGCATTATTTTCAGCCGCCAACTGGATGGAAAGAGAGACCTACGATTTTTACGGAGTGAATTTCGTCGGTCATCCCAACCTGATAAGGGTGCTGAACGTGGATGAAATGGATTATTTCCCCATGCGGAAAGAATACCCGCTGGAAGACCAGACCAGGATCGATAAGGATGATGAGATGTTTGGCCGTGGCGGTCTGTCCGGTTTCGGCATTGAAAAAGTGGAACCCAGGAACAGCATTGCGGAAGATGAAAAACCGGAGGTTGACCGGGAAAAAGAAATTTAAAATAGTTACCTGCATTAAATAAAATAAATGTCAGCAGCAACAGATCATATTGTACTACCGGAAGGAAGCATCGGCAAGCAAACCACCACGCTTAACCTGGGTCCTACGCACCCGGCAACGCATGGCGTATTCCAGAATATCCTGGAACTGGATGGGGAGCGCATCATTAAAGCCACTTCTACGGTAGGCTATATCCACCGTGCATTTGAAAAAATTGCAGAACGCAGACCTTTATATCAGATCACCCCGCTTACAGATCGTTTGAATTATTGCTCGGCGCCATTGAATAATATGGGCTGGCATCTCACCTGCGAAAAGCTGCTGGGCATCAAAACGCCTAAAAGGGTGGATTACCTGCGTATCATCATTATGGAGCTGGCCCGCATCAGCGATCACCTTATCTGCAACTCAATCGTAGGGGTGGATAGCGGCGCTTATACCGGCTTCCTGTATGTAATGCAGTTCCGTGAGCTCATTTATGAAATATATGAGGAGGTTTGCGGCAGCAGGCTCACCACCACCATCGGCCGTATCGGTGGCTTTGAAAGAAATTTCAGCAATGCAGCTTTTGAAAAGCTGGATAAATTTCTAGATGAAAAGCATGGCTATCCAGCCCAGTTGAGAGAGTTTGAAAAGTTGTTCAACCGCAACAGGATCTTTATGGAACGCACCATTGGTTGCGGTCCTATCAGCGGCGAACGTGCGCTCAACTACGGCTTCACAGGTCCTAACCTGCGTGCAGCCGGCGTGGATTATGATGTGCGTGTGGCTACGCCCTATAGCAGCTATGAAGATTTTCAATTCACCATACCTGTGGGTTCTACCGGAGATTGCTACGACAGGTTCCTGGTGCGCAATGCCGAAATGTGGGAGAGCTTAAGCATCATCAGGCAGGCTTACCAGAAAGTGAAGGAATTTAAAGGAGCGGAAGCAGAAGTATTTCATGCGGATGCGCCTGCATATTATCTCCCGGAGAAAAAAGATGTGTACACCAAGATGGAGGCGCTCATCTATCACTTTAAAATTGTGATGGGTGAAACCGAAATGCCTGCAGGAGAAGTGTACAATTCTATTGAAGGCGCCAATGGCGAGCTGGGTTATTACCTTATCAGCGACGGGGGCCGTACGCCTTACAGGCTGCATTTCCGCAGGCCTTGTTTTGTGTACTACCAGGCTTACCCTGAACTTGTAGAAGGCGGCTTACTGAGCGATGCGGTGATCACTATGAGTAGCCTGAACCTGATTGCGGGAGAGATGGACGCATAAGAAATTAAAAATTAGAAAGTAAAAATTATAAATCAGGAAGGTTCGTCATTCAGGACTTCTTTTTTGAATTTTAAATGTTGAATTTTGACTTAATATGGTATCGTTTAACGAACAACAAATGGCAAAAGTGAAGCAGATCATTGCACGTTACCCGGAAGGGAAACAGAAAAGTGCATTGCTGCCTTTATTGCACCTGGCGCAGGATAGTTTTGGCGGCTGGCTGGATGTGCCGGTGATGGATTATGTGGCCAGCCTGTTGAGTATTGAACCCATTGAAGTGTACGAAGTGGCCAGCTTTTACAGCATGTACAATTTAAAGCCGGTGGGTAAGCATATGTTTGAAGTTTGCCAGACCGGCCCTTGTATGATCAACGGCAGCGACGATATCATTGAATACATCAAGCAAAAGCTCAACATTAATGTAGGTGAAACAACAGCCGACGGAATGTTTACCTTAAAGACCGTGGAGTGCCTGGGCGCCTGTGGTTATGCACCCATGATGCAGTATGGTAAAACCTACAGGGAGCATTTAACAAAAGAAAAAATTGATGCGATCATCGAAGAATGTCGTGCAAAAAATAACTAATAATCAATAATTATTAAGCCATGCAAGCGATTGTTCCATATTTAAATTTTAACGGTAATGCTGCCGAAGCATTGGCATTCTACAGCACTGCACTCAACGGGCAGGTTGAATTTCAACAGTTGTTTGGCGATATGGCGACCGAAGAAAGTTTTAAAGACAAAGTGATGCATGCAACTTTTGCGGCAGGCGACCTGAAATTCATGGTAAGTGATTGCCCCCCGGGTGTAAGCGTACACAGCGGCGACCAGGTAAGTCTGTCACTGAATTTTGACAGTGTTGAATTATTGGAGAAAACCTTCAACGCTTTGGCAGATGGTGGCAATATTACCATGCCGGTGCAGGATACCTTCTGGGGTGCAAGGTTTGGAATGACGAAGGACAAGTTTGGCGTGCATTGGATGTTTAATTATGATTACGAAAAGAAATAATAAATAAAAATTAAAAAGTAAAAATTCAAAACTGGTTTGACTTTTTACGGTACTTAAAATAGCAGGGTATAAGTTAAGGTCGGTTTTGACTTTTGACTTTTAACTTTTGACTTTCAACAATGAGTAAGAAACTATTATTAGCAAACGCAAATGTTCCGGGTATAAGAACCTACGAAGTGTATCGCCGTGAAGGTGGCTACCGCAGCGTGGAAAAAGCCCTGAAGATGAAGCCCGAAGAAATTGTGGAAGAGGTAAAGAAAAGCGGCCTGCGTGGCCGTGGTGGCGCAGGTTTCCCTACCGGCATGAAATGGAGCTTTATTGCGAAGCCCGAAGGCGTGCCACGCCACCTGGTGGTCAATGCTGATGAAAGTGAACCCGGTACTTTTAAAGACCGGTACCTGATGGAATTCATTCCGCATTACCTGATTGAGGGAATGATCGTTTCATCATTTGCTTTGGGTAGCAACGTAAGCTATATCTATATCCGTGGCGAATATGCCTGGATCCCCGATATACTCGAAGAAGCGATTGAAGAAGCCAGGCAAAACGGCTGGCTGGGAAAAAATATCCTGGGCACCGGTTTCGATTGCGAGATCTATGTGCAGCGTGGAGCCGGCGCTTATATCTGTGGTGAAGAAACGGCATTGATCGAATCATTGGAAGGTAAAAGAGGCAACCCGAGGATCAAGCCTCCGTTCCCGGCGGTAAAAGGTGTGTGGGAAAGGCCAACGGTGGTGAACAACGTGGAAACCATTGCAGCGGTTGTTCCGATTATCAATGACGGCGGTGAAGAATATGCAAAGATCGGTGTGGGTAAATCTACCGGCACCAAGCTCATCTCTGCCTGCGGCAATATCAACAAGCCCGGTGTGTATGAGATTGACATGACCATCAGCGTGGAAGAATTTATTTTCAGCGATGAATACTGTGGCGGTATTCCTAACGGGAAAAGACTGAAAGCCTGTATCCCGGGCGGTTCTTCCGTTCCTATTTTACCGGCTAATTTATTGCTCACCACCGCTAAAGGCGAAAAAAGAATGATGAACTACGAAAGCCTCGCAGACGGCGGTTTTGCTACCGGTACCATGATGGGTTCCGGCGGTTTCATAGTGCTGGATGAAGACCAGTGCGTGGTGAAGCATACCTATACTTTAGCAAGGTTCTACCGCCACGAAAGCTGCGGCCAATGCAGTCCCTGCCGGGAAGGTACAGGCTGGATGGAAAAGCTGCTGAAGAAAATTGATACAGGTAGAGGAGAGATGAAAGACATCGACCTGCTGTGGGATATCCAGCGCAAGATTGAAGGCAATACCATTTGCCCGCTGGGTGATGCGGCTGCATGGCCTGTGGCTGCTGCAATCCGTCACTTCAGGGATGAGTTTGAATGGCATGTGCTGAATCCTGAAAAATGCCTGACAGAGAATTTTGGATTGAGGCATTATGCGGACCCGATACATGTGCCTGTTGCGTAGATATTTCTCGCAGCGGACGCAGTGGAAAGATGACGCAACGGGTATATTTTAACGTACACTATGATTTTGACAGAAAATGATATTGCAACGAAAGCATTGGACATATGCTTCAATATTCACAGGCAATATGGACCAGGGTTATTTGAAAGTGTGTATGAAGAAATATTTTGTTTTGAATGGACGAAAACAGGAATACCTTTTAGCAGGCAGCAAGGAATCCCGGTTGTGCATGAAACGATAAAATTAGAACTGGGATTTAGAGCGGATGTTATTTTGGATAACAAAGTAATTATAGAAATTAAGAGCATTGAAGCATTAGCAGATATTCATTTCAAGCAAGTATTAACCTATTTGAAATTGACAAATCTGAAATTGGGTATTCTGATAAATTTCAATTCAGTGCTTTTGAAAGATGGAATAAAAAGAATTGCAAATAAGTTATAATTCGTTGCGGCACATTAACGCTGTGCACGCTGCGTGAAATAATAAATATGGCAGAAGAAGTAAAAAAAGAAGCCCCGGCAAATTTTAAAGTTACCATCGATAACATTACGATCGAGGTGGCGCCGGGTACAACCATATTAAATGCTGCACGCCAGATAGGAGGCGATGTAACGCCACCGGCAATGTGCTATTACAGCAAGCTGGAAGGCAGCGGCGGTAAATGCCGTACCTGCCTGGTGGAAGTAGCCGCCGGCTCAACGGCCGATCCAAGACCGATGCCAAAGCTGGTGGCCAGCTGCCGCACTACGGTAATGGACGGTATGATCGTAAAAAATATTACGAGCGAAAAAGTGCCGGAAGCAAGGGCCGGCGTGGTGGAATTTTTATTGCTGAACCATCCTCTCGATTGTCCTATCTGCGACCAGGCCGGCGAATGCCACCTGCAGGATTTGGGATATGATCATGGTAAAGAAGGTACCCGCTACGAATTTGCCAGGAGAACATTCAAGAAAGAAGATATCGGTCCATACATACAGCTGCACATGACAAGGTGTATCCTTTGTTACCGCTGTACCTATGTAGCTGCACAGCTCACAGATCAGCGGGTACATGGTGTGGTGGACAGGGGCGATCATGCAGCCATCTCAACTTACATTTCCAAAGCGATTGACAACGACTTTAGCGGTAACATGATCGATGTATGCCCCGTAGGTGCGCTCACCGATAAAACATTCCGGTTTAAGAACAGGGTATGGTTTACCAAACCTGTGGATGCCCACCGGAATTGCGATAACCCGAAATGCTGTGGTAAAGCCACGTTGTGGATGAGAGGCGATGAAGTGTTCCGGGTAACGGTGCGTAAAGATCCTTTCGGCGAAGTGCAGAGCTTTGAAGGTAAGCCGGGCTGGATCTGCAATACCTGCCGCTTCGATAAAAAGCAGGCAAGCGATTGGGTGGTGGAAGGATTAACCACCATCAGCCGCCACTCGGTGATCGGCGCCAATAAATATAAAGGACTGGAAGTGCCGACTGAAACGTTCAAAGAAGTGATGGACGGAAGAACACCGAAATTGCTGATGGATATTCACACCATCAGTGAAGTGAACCAGTCAGACATTGATCTGAGCGAACTGAACCGTCCGGCTAACTCGGGTGATTTCACAGCTAAAACATAGCTGCATAAAGTGATACAGTACAAGTGTGCGACGCCGGTGAAGCTGCACAACGATATAAAGTTGGTTACAAAACAAAAAAATAAGCAGAATGCTTTTAACGATAGACCTGGGATTTTTAATTGAAAAGCTGGTGCTGATTGTGATCGTAGTATCCATAGCGCTGGTGGTGGCTATGTACACTACTTACGGTGAACGTAAAGTAGCGGCCATATTACAGGACAGGCGTGGACCTAACAGGGCCGGGCCTTTCGGTATTCTGCAGCCCATGGCGGATGGGTTAAAATTATTCTTTAAGGAAGAGATCATTCCTAATTTTTCTTCAAAGTTTCTTTTCATCCTGGGGCCTTCACTGGCGATGATTACCGCTATCATGACCAGCGCAGTGATTCCATGGGGTGATAAGGTAGAATTATTCGGACGCTCCATTTCTCTGCAGGTAGCAGATGTAAATGTGGGCATTCTTTATGTGTTTGGTGTAGTGAGTATGGGCGTGTACGGGATCATGATCGGTGGCTGGGCCAGTAATAATAAATATTCATTGATGGGCGCCATCCGTGCGGCTTCGCAGATCATCAGCTATGAGCTGGCGATGGGTATATCATTAATTGCCTTGCTGATGGTGACCGGTACATTGAGCCTGAAAGAAATGGTCTTGCAGCAGCAGGGTCATATCTGGAACGTACTGAATCAGCCTCTTGGATTCCTGATATTTTTAATCTGCGCATTTGCGGAGTGTAACCGTACGCCTTTCGATCTGCCGGAAGCGGAAAGTGAGCTGGTGGCCGGTTATCATACAGAGTATTCTTCGATGAAGCTGGGTTTTTATCTTTTTGCAGAATACATCAATATGTTCATCAGCAGTGTGATCATGAGCACGCTTTTCTTTGGCGGCTATGATATTCCTTTCCTGGATGAATCAACACTGGCGCCCAACCTGGCAGCGATCCTTGGTGTAGCGGCATTAATGATCAAAGTGTTGTTCTTTATATTTTTATTCATGTGGGTAAGATGGACCATACCGAGATTCAGGTATGACCAGCTGATGCGCCTGGGATGGCAGGTTTTAATTCCTTTGTCTTTATTTAATATGCTGCTCACCGGTATCCTGGTGCTGACAGGCATTATTAAATAAAGCCGGTTAAATTTTATTATTGCAAATTTTTTATACAATGCAGGCATTAACAAACAGAGTGAAACCGGTAGACAGGAAGCCCATGAGCTTCATGGAGCGGTTGTATTTACCCAGCATCTTCAAGGGAATGCTGATCACTTTCAGTCATATCTTCAAGAAGAAGCCTACCATTAACTATCCCGAAAAAACCAGGCCTTTCAGTCCTGTGTTCAGGGGTATGCATGTGCTCAACCGGGATGAGGAAGGGCGTGAAAACTGTACTGCATGCGGATTGTGCGCTGTGGCCTGCCCGGCCGAAGCCATTACCATGGAAGCGGCGGAAAGGCAGCCGGGTGAAGAGAACCTGTACAGGGAAGAAAAATATGCAGCCAGGTACGAGATCAATTTACTGCGCTGCATTTTCTGCGGGCTGTGCGAAGAAGCTTGTCCCAAAGATGCGATCTATTTAAGTGAAACATTTACGCCGGCAGATTACCAGCGCAAGCAATTCATTTATGGTAAAAAAGACCTGCTGATCCCTAACCCGGTGGAAGACCCGGAAGCCTACAAAAAGGCATTGGGCAACAGGGCTGCTAAAAACGAAACGGTTTAATTCCTTTTTCAACCAACGACATGAACATACTCACGCTACTATTTTATATTTTATCTGCCATGGCGGTGGGCAGCGCAATATTAATGCTGCTCAGCAAAAACCCGGTGAAAAGCATTCTCTGGCTCATCGTGGTGTTCTTCGCCATTTCCGGTCATTATATTTTATTGAATGCACAGTTCCTTGCGGTGGTGAATATCATTGTATATGCAGGTGCTATCATGGTGCTCTTCCTTTTCGTGGTGATGCTGATGAACCTCAACAGTACAACAGAGCCGGTGAAGAATTTCAGGATGCAGCTGGTGGGTGTAGTGTCCGGCGGTGCCTTGTTCCTGATCGTATTGTCATCACTGGTAAGAGGAGGAGGCAGAGCTCAACTGGTAGAGTTAAGAATAGGAGATGCGGGGTTGATCAAGAACCTGGGCAATGTATTGTTCACTAATTATGTGCTGCCTTTCGAGATCGCAAGCGTGCTGTTCCTCAGCGCTATGATCGGGGCGGTGGTCATCGGTAAAAAAGCTTAATATTAAATTGTATGAATAACTACTTCAAAAAAAGCGCTTTTATTGTTCTGCTGGCATTTGCAGGATTGGCGGCATCGGCACAGATAAAAATCGGTGATATCAATGTTGATCTTGACCAGATACTGGGCAAGGTGAAAGTATTGAAAGTGCAGAAAGGCTTTAGTCCTAAGTTCTTCCTGGGCGACCTGCAGCTGAATAAAGTTGGTATACTCGGTGAAAAATTAAAAGGTGTGGAAGTGCTGGGCCAGGTGTTCAATAAAAAGAATATCGACCAGGTGACGAAGCTGTATAAAACCTACAAAACCGGCCTGATTGTGTTTAAAGTGCTCGGCGCTGCGGGTACGGCCGTTACTACCTATAGTGTGATAAGAGGCGCTACCAACAGCGATAAGTTTGACGATGGCACCGTTAAAAAAATGCTCTACCCTGCACTGGCCAGTGTGGCCACAGGTGTGCTCACCAAAGTGCTTACCAAGAAAGCTTCTTACAAAGCGGTGGATATTTTCAATGGTGTTGTAAAGAAAAAAGTGACAGATATATTTTCAATTAAGCCTGCGTCCCAGACACTGGGCCTGGGCCTGTATGTACAATTATAATTATGGATATAAAATATTATATCGGGTTATCGCTTGCCTTGTTTTCGATAGGTATCATCGGGGTACTTACCCGCCGCAATGCCATATTGATCTTCATGTGCGTGGAACTCATGCTGAATGCGGTGAATCTTTTACTGGTGGCCTTTTCCAAAATGCATGCTGCCAGCGGGATGGCCAAAGCATCTGCCAGCTATGTGGCGGATGCGCAGATATTCGTGTTCTTTATTATGGTGGTGGCTGCCGCAGAAGTGGCGGTAGGACTGGCCATCATCGTGATGCTGTACAGGAATACGCATTCGGTTGACGTTAATTTTTTGAACAGACTGAAGAATTAAAAATTAAAAAGTAAAAATTTAAAATCTGAAAGAGCTAACAAACTGAGTGTGCTTTTTTGAATTTTGAATTTTGAATTTTGACTGTATTATGAGTAATATTTTAGAATTGGCCTGGTTGATCCCTGTTCTCCCCCTGGTTGGTTTTCTTATCAACGGGCTGGGCAGAAAACTGTTGTCGAAAGGCTTGGTAAGCGTGGTGGGTTGTGGGGTGATCCTGGCTGCATTCGTATTGAGTGTGATGATCTTTTTCCAGACGAAATCAGGCAATACACTCAATGCACACTATTTCGATTTTATCAATATCGCTTCCTTTAACCTCGGCTTCGAGTTTAAAATAGACCAGCTCTCATCGCTGTTTCTTTTGATCATCACCGGTGTAGGTTTCCTTATTCATTTGTATTCCACGGCTTACATGCATGAAGAAGACAATAAGGACTTCGCCAAATATTTCGCTTATCTCAACCTCTTCGTATTCTCCATGCTGTTGCTCGTACTGGGCGGCAACTTTGTGATCATGTTCATTGGCTGGGAAGGCGTGGGGCTTTGTTCTTACCTGCTTATCGGTTACTGGTTTAAGAATACAGATTATACCAAGGCTGCCAATAAAGCCTTTATCATGAACCGTATCGGTGACCTGGGTTTCTTACTCGCCGTTTTCTGGTTCATCGCAAAAGTTGACTCTGTAAATTTTGACGTCGTGTTCTCTGCAGCAAGCCTTCAAAAGCTAAGCCCTGCCGATATTACCGGCATTACCCTTTTATTATTTGTAGGCGCTACCGGTAAAAGTGCGCAGATACCTTTATATACCTGGTTGCCCGATGCGATGGCCGGCCCTACTCCCGTGAGTGCGTTGATCCATGCCGCAACGATGGTGACTGCAGGTATTTATATGATCGCAAGAAGCAATGCGCTGTTCTCGTTGGCACACTGTACACAAACGGTCATTACCATTGTAGGCCTTGCCACTGCTTTGCTGGCTGCTTCTATTGCTATCAAACAGAATGATATTAAAAAAGTGCTGGCCTACTCAACCGTGAGCCAGCTGGGCTTTATGTTCATTGCGCTGGGCACCGGTAATTATGTGGCCGCTGTATTCCATGTATTGACACATGCTTTCTTTAAAGCATTGATGTTCCTCGGCAGCGGTAGTGTGATCCATGCGATGGGCGGCGAGCAGGATATCCGGAAAATGGGCGGACTGCACAGCAAAATGCAGATCACCAGCATTACTTTTTTAATCGGTTGCCTGGCTATTTCCGGCATCCCGGGTTTATCCGGTTTCTTCAGTAAAGATGAAATACTCGCCGGCGCTTATGCTACGCATGATTATGGAAAAATATTATACGGCATTACCTTGTTTGCCGCATTGCTGACGGCATTCTATATGTTCCGACTGTATTTTATCACTTTCACCGGTAAATTCCGTGGTACCCATGAGCAGGAACATCACCTGCACGAAAGTCCTGCGGCGATGACCATTCCTTTGATCATTCTCGCCATACTGAGTGTGATCGGTGGTTTTGTTGGTGTGCCCGAAGCATTGGGCGGCCATCACGAGCTGGCCACATTTTTATCACCGGTGGTGCCATCAGCAGAACATCACCTGAGTCATGAAACCGAGTACATCCTCATGGGATTGTCCACTGTGTTAGTGATCGTTTCCATCTTCTTTGCATGGAATAAATACAAAAATTATAAAGGAGAAAGCGAAGCAACGGGTTTTGGAAAACTGCTGCAAAACAAATGGTACGTGGATGAATTGTACGATGCCATTATCGCCAGGCCGTTGATGTCATTCTCTTCCTTCCTCAATAATGTGGTGGAGAAAAAAGGGATCGACGGTATTGTAAACGGTGTGGGCAAAGGCGTGCAGTATGCCGGCCGGCAGCTGCGATTGCTCCAGAGTGGCCAGGTAGGTTTGTATGTATTGCTGATGGTGATCGGCATGCTGATTTTATTTATCATCAAATTGTTCTTGTAAAAAAATATTATAGTGGGAGAATTTATTACGTTTCCGGAATTGTTTATCTGGCTGCCCATGCTGGCAGGGCTGCTGGCTTTTTTCTTAAAAGGAAAAGCGGCGCAAACCTGGGCCACATTTGCTTCGCTGATCGTGCTGGCGGTAGTAGTGGTGAGCCTGTTCTATTCAGACGATAAACAATATGCTACCTACAACCGGGTGAATTATTACTGGATGAAGCAGATCGGTAACAGCTTCTTTGTGGGGCTGGATTCTACCAGCA
This sequence comes from Ferruginibacter sp., assembly GCA_047602605.1. Lineage (GTDB taxonomy): Bacteria > Bacteroidota > Bacteroidia > Chitinophagales > Chitinophagaceae > Ferruginibacter. The sequence goes on along the minus strand of JASGGW010000005.1, from coordinate 1,052,401 downwards.
GGCTGCTGGCATTGCTCACAGCCATTGCATTCCCGGTGATCTTTATTTCCACTGCAAAAAATAATTATAAAAATCCTTCTGCCTTCTACGGCCTTATGCTCTTATCGCAATGCGGGCTCATGGGTGTTTTTGTTTCGCTGGATGCATTACTGTTTTATTTCTTCTGGGAGCTGGCGCTCATACCTGTTTACTTCCTTTGCAGCAAATGGGGTGGTGAAAAACGCATACAGGCTACCTTCAAATTTTTCGTATACACTTTTGCAGGCTCGCTGTTAATGCTGGCTGCTATTTTATACGTGTACATGCATACCGGTCAAAGAACCTTTGAAGATGGTACGGTGTCTGATCACTCTTTCGCCATCACTTCTTTCATGAATACCCTGTTCAACATCAAAGAGCAGGGCTGGTTATTTGCATTGTTCTTTATTGCCTTTGCCATTAAGATGCCGGTATTCCCTTTTCATACCTGGCAGCCCGATGCATACGACCAGTCACCCACATCGGTTACGATGGTAATGAGCGCTGTGATGGTGAAAATGGGTTTGTTTGCCGTAATGCGCTGGCTTATCCCGGTATTGCCCGGCGCTTCTGCACAGTACGGGCATATCGTAATTATATTATGCATCATCGGCATTTTGTATGCCAGCTGCATTGCACTGGTGCAGGATAATATCAAGAAGCTGGTGGCTTATTCCTCCATTGCCCATATCGGCCTGATGTGCGCCGCTATTTTCACTTTTACAGACATCGGCGTGCAGGGGGCGGTTATCCAGTTCTTCAGCCATGGTATCAATATACTGGGTATGTGGATCGTGGTGGATATACTGGAAAGACAAACGGGTGTGAAGCATATATCGCAGCTGGGTGGTGTAGCGCAGAAAGCGCCTGTGCTGACGATCTTCCTCATCATTATTGCGCTGGCCAATATTGCCCTACCGCTGACCAATGCATTCCCCGGCGAATTCATGATGCTGGGCGGTTTGTTCAAAACGAATTTATGGTATGCGGTTACGGCCGGTCTGGCCATTATACTGGCCGCTACCTATACATTAAGAATGGTACGCAATGTCTTTTACGGTGAAGTGGCGCCTGCGGTGCAGGGAGTGAAAGATATTTCGTTTGCAGAAAAATCAGCTCTCGCCGGGCTGGTGCTGCTCATCTTCCTGTTCGGTATCATGCCGCAGCCGATGATCGATTTTACTAAAGATGCTTTAAAAAATATTTTAGCTGTATTACCAGGGTAACAGCGAAAACTATTGAGATAATATTATGAATGCTATTTTATTTTCAGCTTTGTGGGGGATTGTGATGATGTTCAGCGGCGCATTTGCCAAAAAACCATCAACGCCCAGGATATTGGCCATCACCGGTATGCTGTTGCTGTTGGTAGTGAATGTAATTGAACTGAACAATTACCGGCCTTTCTTTTTTATTGATCCCATGGATATGCTGAGGGTAAACAGCTTTAACCTTAGCTTCCTTGCCGTGGTATTCGGCAGCACGCTTCTTTATTTTTTGCTCAGCGCAAAAGATATTGAGAAAGTAGGCGAGCATACCGCTGAATATTTTGCATTGATATTTTTTGTGCTCTGCGGTATCAGTCTCTGCGCCACCTTCAATACCCTGCTCATATTATTCATCGGTATAGAGATCATGTCTATCCCGCTGTATATATTAACCGGCAGTGACAAAAGAAATTTAAAAAGCAACGAGGCATCGCTGAAATATTTCCTAATGGGCTCTTTCTTTACGGGCATTATGCTGCTGGGTATTGCGTTCATTTACGGAGGCAATCCCAATGCTTCTTTTTATATTGATAATATCCAGGTAGGAAGAGGGATGCTGAATCCTATGCTGGCGGCGGGTCTTGTGCTGCTGGTCATTTCCTTATCATTTAAAGTATCGGCGGCTCCTTTCCATTTCTGGACGCCGGATGTATATGACGGCGCACCCACCGTATTCACTTCTTTTATGGCCACCATTGTGAAAGTGGGCGCTTTCTTTGCTTTTGTGCGGTTGTTTGAAAATTCATTCGGACAGGTGCACGGGCAATGGCAATCGCTGATTGTATTTATCACCGTAGCTACGCTGGCGATCGGCAATATCACTGCTGTTTTCCAGCAGAGTGTAAAACGCATGATGGCTTATTCGAGCATTGCACAGGCCGGCTTCATGCTGTTTGCCCTGTATGCGCTCAACGAAAGGGCCAAGGAAGGTCTTATCCTCTATTCGGCCGCTTACAGCGTGGCCACTATCGGCTTTTTCGCCATTCTTATCAAAATGAAAGATTATACCGTAGAAGGGTTTAACGGCTTGGGCAAAACCCACCCGGTGCTGGGCGTTACGGCTACGATATTTCTGCTCTCTCTTACCGGTATCCCGCTGACAGCAGGTTTCCAGAGCAAATTCTACATGCTTATGGCTGCGGTACAAAACGGACAACAATTCTGGGTGGTGATCGTAGCGGTGTTATTTGCAGCGATCAGCGCTTATTACTATTTCCGGGTGATACAGGCTATCTGGTTCAAACCTGCGACAGAGGATGAAGTAGTGCCAGGGGCAGAGATCACTACTTTCTTCAAAGTCTTGCTGATCATCTCGGCTGTCATTATTATAGCGTTGGGCGTTTATCCCGAGATGCTCATTCAATGGTTGTATCATTAATCGCCGCCATTCATAAAAACATTGCACAACAATCTTTATTGCTTCTTAACTTTAAGGGTATAAAGTAATTGATGACAAATAAAGATTCCATTTTTCTTTCCTGGACAAATGTAAAGGGCAATAAGCTCCGCACAGCTATTACAGTGATCATTATGGCGCTGGGTATCTTTGCGCTGATACTGATTATCACTGCGATCAAAGCAGCCAGCAACAGTTTGATGACCAGCTTCTCCACGATGGGCGCCAATGCTTTCAGCATCCGTTATAAGGAAAGGAATATCCGTTTCGGCGGCGGCGATGGCGGCAAGGCCAGCGTAACCAAGAAAAATACCCGGGTCCGCAAATCCACTACCGGTATTCCTATCAGCTACGATGAAGCCCGCATTTTTAAAGAACGCTACAGTTTCCCCGGCGCCAAAGTGGGGCTTGCCATGAGAGGGGCTTCTAGCATCGTGGTGAACAACAGCCGTAAAAAAACCAATCCTGAGATCACCACGTTCGGGGGGGATGAAAATTACCTGGAGCTCAACGGGTACACGTTGGAGTACGGCCGCAATTTTACCCCGGCGGAAGTGGAGTCGGGCAGGAACGTATGTATCCTCGGCCAGGCCGTAGCCACCCGCCTTTTTCCTGATAATACGCAGAAAGCGATCGATGCAGTGGTCAACGTGGATCATATTCCTTACCGGGTGATTGCCGTGATGGAAGACAAAGGCTCCAGCGCTTTTTTCAACAGCAGCAAAGTAGTGATACTACCCCTTAATGCAGTGAGAAGAATGTATGCCACTGATAACACGAGCTACAATATTGCCGTGATGGTGCCCGATATCAAAATGATGGATGTGGCGGTGGGAGAGGCTACCGGCACTTTCAGGCCTATCCGCAAGCTGGATGTAAAAGATGACGATAACTTCTATATTGATAAAAGCGACAGCATCGCAGAATCCTTTTTAACCAATCTCGGTTTCCTCGAAAAAGGCACCATCGGAATTGCATTCATTACCCTCATCGGTTCAGCTATCGGTCTTATGAATATTATGTTGGTGGCTGTGAATGAACGTACTAAAGAAATAGGACTGGCCAAGGCACTCGGTTGCACATCGAAAGATATCAGGAAACAGTTTCTTTTTGAATCAGTTTTTATAAGTTTGATGGGTGCGGCGGCAGGTATTGTGGCAGGAATATTGTTTGGTAACGGGGTGGCACTTTTGCTGAAAACGGGCTTCGTGGTACCATGGGGATGGGTGTTGGCAGCCATTGTTGTATGTACGGGAGTGGGCCTGGCGGCAGGACTTTATCCTGCGCATAAAGCAGCGAAACTGGACCCTATTGTTGCCCTGAGATATGAATAAACAGGATAATAGCATCATATCTATTTATTCACAGGTTATCAATATATTATCAAATTAAAAACATCAAAAAAAAAGAGGCCCAAATTAGTAGCTTTCAATTATTTTACTAACTTGTGCGTTCCCATAATTCCAGACCCTGAAAAACTGATTGTTTGTATTTAATTTTTAAGTAGCATTGTATCAATATCAAAATAAATTTTTAACAACTAGTATTTTAATTTTCACTATCTAAAAATCGAATGTTATGGCAGAAACTAAACCAACTGCATCCGTAAAACCGGTTACTTCAGTTCAGGCAAAAAAATCAAGTAATGCAATCAGTTGGATTGCCCCTATTTTATGTATTCTAACCGGGTATATTATCTGGAGGTTTATCTTAGGTAATCCTAATAACTTCGTTCATCCGGGATCCGGCGCTTTCTGGCCTGATCACCACGAACCAAAACCAGGTAAAGGTATCGCAGGTATGTATTTGGGAGGTATCATCGTACCAATTCTGATCGGGATTTTCTTAACGGTTCTGGTATTCATCATTGAAAGGTTCCTTACTATTTCAAAAGCTTCAGGTACCGGCAATAATGCTGATTTTGTTCGTAAAGTACAATATCACCTGGCTAATAAAAATGTAGATGCAGCGCTGGCAGAATGCGACAAACAAAAAGGTTCTGTTGGTAATGTAATGAAAGCAGGTCTGCACCGCTACAAAGAAATGATCAACAATTCAGAATTGTCTACAGAACAAAAAGTTGCTGCCATTCAAAAAGAAGTGGAAGAAGCCACTGCACTGGAATTACCGATGCTGGAAAAGAACCTGGTGTTCCTTTCTACCATTGCTTCGGTAGCAACCCTATTGGGTCTGTTAGGTACGGTATTGGGTATGATCCGTTCATTTGCCGCCCTGGGTGCTGATGGCGGTGGTGGTGCTGCTGCAACAGCGTTGTCACAAGGTATCTCTGAGGCCCTTTACAACACGGCGCTTGGTATCGGTACATCTGCTGTATCTATCATTTTCTATAATATGTTTACTACACGTATCGACGGTATTACTTATGGTATCGATGAATCTGGTTTCACTTTAACCCAGTCTTTCGCTTCTCTGTACAAATAATTGTATGGAAAAACGATCCTGATTCATCTTTATAATATCATAAAATAAATTATTAAACATGCCAAAAGTTAAAATACCCCGCAAGAGCACTATCGTGGATATGACTGCGATGTGCGATGTGGCCTTTTTGCTGCTGTCGTTCTTCATTTTGGCAACCAAACAAAAGCCGCCTGAAGTAATGGCTGTAACACTGCCTAACTCCATTTCGGCGAAAGTTGCTCCTGACAAGGCAATCCTTATCACTATGACAAAGGATGGAAGAACCTTCCTGAGCCTGGGGGACGAAACCAAAAAAGCAGAAATACTGGAGAATGTGAACCTGACCAAAAACCTGGGACTGAGTCCTGCTGAGGTGGCCAAATGGACTAAAACAGAGTTCTATGGTCTGCCATTCAGCATGATCAAAAGCTCACTGGCCTCTTCTTCTTCTGTCAACCCTGCCCAGCTTCCCGGTATTCCTGTAAAGGATTCTACCAATAACGAGCTGGTTGACTGGCTTCGCAGCGTTACCAATGTATACGCAGGCGGAAACCAGGCAGAGCTGCAGGATATATTACTCATTAAAGGAGATGCGGAAGCTTTATATCCTGTATTCAAGAATATAAAGTTCGCTTTCAAAAAGAACCAGTTGTTTAAGTTCCGCATTGTTACCAATGGCGAAGCGGTTCCTGTAGGTTCAGAATTATATATTAATTCTAAGAGCAAGTAAATAAAATTATTAAAATAAAAAAGCAGTAAGATGGCAGAAATGGATACCTCGTCGGGTGGCGGCCATAAGAAAGGCCCCGGCGTCAAAAAAGGTAAAAAGCTTTCAACAAGAGTGGATCTTACTCCCATGGTGGATCTCGGATTCCTGCTGGTAACATTCTTTGTGTTTACCACCACGATGCAGCAGAGCACCGCCATGAGTATGAATGAACCTAAAGATGATAATCCGGAAGAGCAAATGAAAGTAAAAAATTCAGGCGCTATGACGATTCTGCTGGGTAAGAAAGATCAGATCTATTACTATTATGGTCAGCTTGATCCTAATACATTGTCTGAGCAATTCAAAAGCAGCAACTTTAAGGAAATCAGAAACCTGATTGTTGAAAAGAAAAAAGCAACACCACTGGATGACCTGATGTATATCATCAAGGCAGATTCAAGTGCCACATTTAAAAATGCAATTGACATACTGGATGAAATGGCGATCTCCGATGTGAAGCCCGGTCACTATGCTGAAGTAGATATCACACCTGCAGAAGCGCTGATGATAAGGGAAACGGAAAAGGCCAATGGTATTCAATAATTTTTGTGCAATTTGAACGAAACAGCATCTAATTAATAAAGAGATTACAATGGAAGCAAACAAAATTTTAAGCGCAGATCTTCTCGATATTATCTTCGACGGGAAGAATAAATCGTATGGTGCATACGATCTGCGTAAAACCTATGCATCAAGGCTTAAAAAGGCTTTGCTGGCTGTGTTGGTTGTTTTAGGCGTTGTGTTCGCAGGTTCTGTTTTGGCTAGTAAAGTAGGCAAAAAGAGCGATAAGGACATTGATGTGCTGGACACCAAATTTGCAGAGATCAAAAATGAAGAGCCACCACCGCCACCACCACCACCACCACCGCCTCCCACACCGCCACCACCACCGGAAATCAACCAGGTGAAATTCACCCCTCCTAAAGTGGTAAAGGATGAAGAGGTAAAACCTGAAGAAAAAATTGAAGAGATCAAGGACGACCAGGCGATCAGCAACAAAACTGTAGAAAGCGAAAACAAAGTGCAGATCGTACAGGCACCTGTGGAAGATAAAGGAACACAGGTAGTGGAAGCACCGGTTGTATCGGAAGATGAAAACAAAGTGTTTAACAAGGTAGAAATTGAGGCGGAGTTCCCTGGTGGTACACCGGCCTGGACAAAATACCTTCGTAATAAACTCGATGCCAACACCCCGATCGATAATGGCGCTCCGGAAGGCACTTACCAGGTGATCGTAAGATTCATCGTAAGTAAAGATGGCAGCATCAGCGATGTGGTTGCTGAAACCAAACACGGGTACGGTATGGAACAGGAAGCGATCAAGGTTATTAAAAATGGCCCTAAATGGACTCCTGCTCAACAGAACGGACGTTATGTAAATGCATTCCGCCGTCAGCCGATCACCTTCGTGGTACAGGAACAATAATTCTTTCAGAAACTATTCATAAAAACTCCCGGAATTTTCCGGGAGTTTTTTTATGGATTTGATCTGCTATACCATCCCATTGTTATAAAACTAATTGTTATGGCAGAGATCAATCAACCCAATCAGAAAAATAAAAAAGGCCGTGCCTTTTTTTCAAAAAAAAATGTAAGGGTAGACCTTACACCGATGGTAGACCTTGGCTTTATCCTGGTAACTTTTTTTGTATTCACCACCACACTTTCAGAATCGATGGCGATGGATATGGTTACGCCTAAAGATGGTGCTGACAGCGATATCTGTGAAAGCTGTGCATTGACTTTCATCCCCGTGAAAGGTGACAGTATCTGGTATTATGAGGGTATGGAAGAGAAAGCCGATTACAGGCTCATTACCATGAAAGAAGTGCGTAGTATTATCAGCAGGAAAAAAGCAGCTGTAATAGCAGTCAGGGGAAATGATCAGCTGCAGGTGATATTGAAAGGCGCAGAAAGTTCAGAATTTAAAGATATGATCGACCTCATTGATGAATGCAATATCAACATGGTGAAAAGATATTTTATGGATGAGCTGAGCACTGAGCAAAAACAACGATTTAACTGAGGCTGCTGTATCTTTGAAGCATGATCAATAAACTATCGGGCTGGGATGATACGATTGTAGCTGTTTCCACAGCCCCTGGCATAGGCGCCATTGCTGTGATACGCATCAGCGGCGCCAGGGCCTTCGACATTGTGAATAGTTTATTCCCTTCCAAAAACATCATGGCCCAGGCTTCCCATACCCTGCATGTGGGTATGCTCCGGTTAAACAATACCGATATTGACGAAGTGGTGCTGGCGCTCTTTAAAGGACCCAGAAGCTTTACCGGTGAGGATACCATTGAAATAAGCTGTCATGGAAGTCCTTTTATTCAGCAGCAGGTGCTGGATGCCTGTATTGCGAAAGGCGCAAGACTGGCAAGAGCGGGCGAGTTTACACAGCGGGCTTTTCTTAACGGTAAAATGGATCTTACACAGGCAGAGGCAGTGGCAGATATCATTGCATCCAATACAAAAGCTTCGCAACGCACAGCACTGCACAATATAAGGGGAGGCTTCAGTAATGACCTCAAGAATATGCGGGAGCAGCTGATCCAGTTTGCTGCGCTCATAGAGCTGGAGCTGGATTTCGCAGCAGAAGATGTGGAGTTTGCAGACTGGGAAAAATTTAACCGTTTTATAAATGAGCTGCAGGAATCCACCGGGAAATTGTTACAGTCCTTTCAGTTGGGCAATGTGATTAAGAACGGCGTAAGTGTGGCGATCATCGGTAAACCCAATGCGGGCAAATCTACCTTGCTAAATGCATTGCTGAATGAAGAGCGGGCTATTGTGAGTGAGATAGCGGGTACAACGAGGGATACGATTGAAGAGACCATGAACATCAATGGTGTGTTGTTCCGCCTGATTGATACAGCGGGGATAAGAGAGCACAGCACCGATGTAATTGAAAATATAGGCATTGAAAAAAGCCTGCAGAAAATGGAATCAGCCGATATCGTGCTGTATATTTTTGATGTACATACCACATCACCCGGAGAATTGCAGCAGCAGGCAGATCAATTTACCCGGTCAGGCATTCATTATATCCTGGTGGGCAACAAAGCTGATAATGGTGCCCCGGCATCATTCGATACCTTCAATAATATTCAATTCATTTCTGCAAGGCAGGGTACAGGCATTCCCGGGTTAAAAGAACAATTGTTCGGCCAGGTGGTAAATGATTCCCTCGAATCGGAAAGTACCATTATCACCAATGCAAGACATTATGCGGCTTTACAGGAAGTGCAAAATGCTTTGAACGATATCCGTTCAGGACTGGATAATGGCTTGCCGGGCGACTTGCTGGCGCTGGATATCAGGCGCTGCCTTTACTTTCTCGGCGAGATCACCGGCGAGATCAGCAATGAGGATAAGCTGGATTATATTTTCAGTAAGTTTTGTATCGGAAAGTAATCTAAAACGGATACCCTATCCCGATATTCAGGATCAAATTCTCTTTTCTCCAGGTACTGTTACCGAAATCAATTTCGTTGAGCACCCAACGCTGACCGTCGGGATACCAGGGCTTGCGCAATGGGAAAGCCAGGTCGAACCGAAGGAGCATTACGCTTACATCTACCCTGAGTCCGATACCTGTGCCTACTGCCATGGTTTTGAAGAAACCGTTGTTGATGCCGCTGCCCGGTTTGTCCGCTGCATCTTTTCGCAGCCAGATATTGCCGGCGTCTACAAATGCTGCCAGCTTAAAGAGGCTGGTAAGATCGTATCGCAGCTCCACATTAGATTCTGCTTTTATTTCGCCGGCTTCATTGGCCCTGTATTCGGAGGCGGTTGTATGGAAACTACCCGGTCCAAGGGTACGCACCCGGAAGGCACGCAGGCTGCTGGCGCCGCCTATGAAAAACTGTTCCGAATAAGGCACTGTTTCACTATTGCCATAGCCGAATGCGATGCCGCCTGTAAGACGGCCTGCCAGCGTGCTTTTCTTCGATAACCTGAGATAGCCTCTTGCTTCGGCTTCAGTTTTGGTAAACTGCGATAGCGGCATTCTCAGTATTTTTTTTCCGCCTACAGCTGAGCCATCTGATTTTAATAAAAGACTCAGCAGGTTGCCGGATAATTCAATATTGCCCGTCAGTGCAAAGTTGAATTTTTTATTGGTGAGATAGGTATTGCCATACTGTATGCGATATGCCGAACCGATGATCAGCTGCTTTTCAAAGCTCTGACGAAGCGTAATGTCATCATTTAAAATATTCTGAAAGCTGTCGGTGATATTGCTTGGTGCAATAGAGTTAATATTAATAAGCTTTAGATAATGATCAGTTGTTTTACCTACCTGCCAGGTATACCCTGCGGAACCCCTTACGGAACGCAGTGTGTACAGGTTAGGCCTGTTCAGGAATTCAATGGCCGTAGAAAATACGGTCCGGGGCAGGGTACCGCTTGTGGTATTATTCTTTATCCATTTTATATGCGGCAATATCCTGGGCAGTGTAAGGGTTGCTGTAGTGGTGAATGATTGCGCATTGGGCGAAAGCTGGTCGGCACCACCTACCTGCCAGTCGAAACCGCCGGTTACTTTAAGGTCAAATATCTCTGCACCACCGAATACGTTCAGGTTTTTATATGCAATGGAAAAATCGCTGCCTACAAAATGATTGGACTTCTGGTTGCCGGATACTTCGAAACGGAAATTCTGCTTTACGGAAGGTGTAAGATAAATGCGTGCATTGAGTCTCGGTAGGCCGGTGTCCGATTCAGGATCAAAAGCCATACGTACAAATCGGAAGGTATTTAAATTCATCAATCGCTCAATAGTGCGGCTGTGCACAGTCCGGCGATAGATGCTGTCCTCCCGCATGAGTACGGTGCTCTCAAATACCGATGGCTTAAAACGTTGTCTCCTGTCTATCTGCCAGAAATATTCGTATTCTTTTCCTTTCTGTTTTTGTATGGATGAATCCCGGTTGAAATTGTAGTTACTGTAAATATAGATATCGCCCATCTTCCAGGCCTGTAAGGAATTTTTGCTTATATCTTTTTTAATAGTGAGATAGAGATCCACTTTGCCGGAATGAAGACTGTCCACTTTAAAAAGAATATTGTTATTATCAAAATAGTAATAGCCCCTTTCTTTCAGGTATAGTTCAATCCTGTCGGTTTCCTGGCTGATGATATCGAGGTCCATGAAGTCGCCGGGCTTAAGCAGTGTTTCCGTTTTGCTCTCATTGATCACTTTGGCAATATCAGAAGTATCCGGTAAAAAGAAAATGCTGTTGATCGTATAACGGGTGCCGGGTCGTACAAAATATCTGGCGGAAGCCGTTTTTTCTTTCTGTACCAGCTCCGCTCTCACTTCCGGCCTCAGCCAGCCTTTGGCAAAAAGAATGTCTTCCATTTTCATCCTGGAGCCTGAAGTGTCTGCCTGGCTTAATAATACAGGTGGTTCGCCAATATTGTATTTTATTTTGTAGAATAGTCCTTTCTTCTTTTTGGGCTCTTTGAACATATTGAAAATCGCCAGCTTGATGCGCATGCCGAGTATCTTTTTATTGGGTTGCGGCGTTACGGAATTTTTAAGCGTTGCTTTTATCTCTTTGTCCAGTTCCTTTTTGGACGCCTCAATGCCGGCGCCGGTATATAATTTATCTCCTTTGGGTACATACTTGGTAGGATTGCAGGCATTCAGCAGTACCGCTGCCAGCAATATACAAGCGCCCTGAACCAATATGTTTAATTGTTTTTTCAATTTTGCTGTTGTCCTCTGTAAAATGCTTTCGGTTTAAATAATTGCGTTATCCTGTTGAACTCAAACACCATTACAAAAGAGATACCCGTTTTGATAATGCTGCCCTGTAAAATAGTTTCGTTTTCTGTGGTCCTGAATCCCTTGATGCGGTACTTACCATCTTTGGTGAGTAAATATTCAAGTATCACATTACCGGCCAGTCCGCTGGCGGCTGAATAATCCTGGTTTTGTCCTTCCAGTGCAAAGCTGCTGCCAACATACACAGAAAGCCGGTCATTGGCGAGCTTTTTTGTAATGCCTACATTGAAGTTGGTATTACGTTGTGCGGCGCCGTTGATATAGTTGTCTCTTATATCCAGGCCAAGATCAATATCAAAACCCTTGATGGCATTGCTGAGGATATCGCTTAATTCCCTGGTAAGATATTGTCCTGCGGTATTGTACAGGTTCGTTTCAAAATTACCGCCGCCGTTGTTTAAGCTGCTGAAAGGGTTATCGGCAATAAAGCGGTTAAGTGCCAGCAAGCCGATCACCTGCTTGTTGAGCTCGGCAGGAATGGTATTGATCTGCTTGATGCGGGAATATACAATGCCGTTGAAAAGCTGGCGGTCTCTTTCCACGATATCCAGCTTGAAGCCGATCTGTGGTTTCAGCAGCTCATCTTTTAAAGTAAGATATACCTGGAAATCCATGCGTTGCTTACCGATTCCTGATGTCTGGTCCACATCCTGCACCAGCTCACCTGCCGAAGTTCTTGCCTGGTACACAGCCGTAATATCCATCATGCCTTTCATCGGGTCGCCTGCCCAGGTGATGGTGCTGCCTTTCTGTATGCTGAATTCTTTCCTGGAAATGCCCAGCAATGAAAGCTTGTAACCGCCTTCATCAATAACGTATTTGCCGGCAAGATACATATCACCGCCGGGCTCCTGGGTCACGTTCAGGTCGGCAGTTCCCTTGATACGCAGGTGATCACCACTGGCCTGGTCCATCATAATGGTAATGGTAGAAGTAGGCGTTAGTTTCACATCCAAGGCCATGCCTATGTTCATGGCAGGCGGTATGCTCACAGGGGCTGCAACAACAGTCGTATCAGGATTATTGGGATCGAAGAATTCTATGAGCCCTTCTCCCTGGATAATATTATCCTGCGGCACATTCACATAAGTGAATGCTGAATTTTCTGCAAGGGTTACATTTCCTTTGACATACATGGTTTGCATATCGCCGGTAATGGTAAGATTGGAATTCACGCCGGCCGGCCCGTATATGAGCTGCTCGGGATATATTTTAGGACCGATGGCCTGGAATTCATTGCTGCGGAAACGCACATTGAGATCAATGTCTTTAAAATCTTTTGTAAACAACCCCCCGGTCACCGAAGCTTTATGGCCCATACTGTCTAAGATGTTCATATTGTTCAGCCGGATATTTCCCTGGTCAAATACGATCTGTCCGTTAGGAAGATGTATGAATGTATTGTAAGCCCTGTATACAGTTTTAAGAGAATCCAGCTGCAGGGTCCCGTTAATTTCAGGCGCATCTGTAGTTCCTTTCACCGTGAGCCTGCCGCTCATGTTTCCCCGCAGGTTATCGAGCATGCTTTTTGTGGCAATATTGGCATTGGCAAGATTGAATTTTTTTACATCCAGCAAAAGATCAGGTGCGCTGGTTTGCGAATTATAGGTACCTGTAAGGCTGAGATCATTGCCATTACCTTCCAGTGCTGCATTGATATTGATAATATCCTGTGTCAGCTGATCTGCTTTTACCGTAAGATTCCCTGATTTTACACCGGCCAGCTTTAGCGAATCGATCCGAATATCTGATGTAAACAACAGGTTGTCGATTGACTGAAGGGTTACATTGCCATCAATAATGCCTTCAAACAAAGTGCTGTCTTTGGGTAAAAAAGCATCGGTGATATTGCGGATATTGAAATTGTCAAAACGCACTACCAACGGGAGACCGGATGGGTGGATCGTATTGGCATCAATAGAGAATTGTTCATTGCCATTGCTGATGGAGAGTTTGGACCCTTTTAAATTAGTGGCATCCAGGTAAATCACATTAGCAGGATTGGCCGTCCATGTTTTATTGTTCAGGAGGATGGATTCATCAAAATGCAATTCTGGTATATTGGTAGTGGTTGCCAGGTTGAAAGGAATGCGGTAGCGCAATTCTTTTTTATTATCCAGCAACTCGATCCTGCCATCCACTTTACCCTGCTCCAGGTAACCCTGCAGGTTGAAGCCGGGGATAGAAAAGGATGTTGAGTTGAGATTGGCAAAATCAATTTTGTAGTCTATCCTGTTGTCGTCAACGCTGTTGGTGGCAGCGATCCTGAAGCTGTCGATAATATAATCCTGGTACTGGATGCGTTCTATGTTGGTGTTAAGCAATACCAGCGAGCTATCGGTATTAATGTTGCCGCTGAGCTGGAAAGGGGTAATGTTGGTAAGCCCGGGAACAAAAGAATATAATTTAGAAGGCGTATGAACATTCAGCAGGAGTGTGGCTTCAGCTCTTTCGCTGAATAGGGTATCCGGACTGTTCTGCTTATAATATTTATTGGCTATGGTAGTAAAGGCGGGGCCAAGATTCTGCAAAGTATAGTTGCCAATCAAAGAAGCATTCGCAAACGGGGTGTTGAGCAGGATCGTCTGGATGCCGGCAGCATCTGTCGCCAACATTTCAAGGGTATCCAGCAATACCCTGTCCTTATCTACAAAAAGATCGGAGCAGGTGATAAGCAAATTACCATTGAGCTTACCGTCTTCTTTCAGCAATAGGTCAGATTGTATATTGCTCCTGATAGAAAAAATTCCTTTGCTGAAGCCGAGCTTTTGCAGATCGGCATTTTCAATATTGGCGCTGGTGACGATTTTTTTTCGGTTGCTTAAATCGATGGTGGTATTGGAAGTTAATAATACATTGGGATCAGATGAGTTGATCGCCGCTTCGATCATATTTTTTCTCATCGTTCCCTCCGCCACAATACTGTTATACTTATACCGGTTGTAATCAAACTCCCTGATATTGGCCTTGTAATGCATATCTGCCACAGCAGGATCAAAGCCACGGCCTTTTATCATCACATTTCCTGTAAAGCGATCCATCGTGCTGTCCTGCAATAGCTGTCCCACCCGCAGACCTGCTGCGGAAAGATTCAGGTCATATACAGCATTTTTAGAATCGGTGATGTTTTTAGCAGTTCCTTTTATGGCGATACTTCCCAGGCTGCTGTTGAGTTTCAGGTCAGCAAAAAAATCATCAACCGTTCCACGGTAAGTGCCGCTGAGCGCAAAGCTTTGCGGTATATAATGAAGAATGGAATCCGGAATGGTATTGCGGGGCAGCAATGCCAGCAATGCAGCTCTTGTTCCGATGAATTGTTTAAGATCAAGATCAACCCTGAATTTTTCCGAATCGGTGGCATCATACACTGTAGCGCCGGCGAGCAGGCTCAGGTCGCCCTGCTTTAAAGTGAGTGTGGGGATGCTGAGCTTTTTAAAGTGCCATACACGTTTGTATGAATGAAAAAAGTTTTACCGAGCAGGGCTGCAAAGTTGGGATTGGCAGCAAGATCAGGTGAAAAATATAAAAGATCGTTCAGCTGCAGGTTGCTGTTCACAATAGCGGCATTGATGCGGGTGTTTTCCGGTTGCAGGGTAATGTTGTCGAGGGATGTAAAAGCTGCCCCGATATTTCCTTCCAGCCTCGAATTATTCGTAATGAGGGAAAGGCCGTTGATGACTACATTGGTATCATTGTAAACGGCACGACCTTTCAGCTGGCTGAGCCGGAAGCCGCTTTTTTCTGCAAGCACCGCATCTTTGATAACGGCGGTATAAGTATTGCCGTCAAATGCAATGCTGTCTGCGTGCAGCCCGATCTGCTGAAAGCTGAAGTGATTGAAATCAATGGAATTTTTTGCGGCAGCTGCCGGTACCGCATCATTATCCATAGAGAAATTATTTTTATCGATATCCAGCTTTTTTACAAAAAAAGTAAATGGCTGGCTGGCTTCCGATACTTGCATGGTAGAATCTTTTTTCGATTCTCCCGGCGCAGCCTTCATCCGGAAAGCCGTGCTGTGATCATTCACCACAAAAGAACCGGCGATGAGGTTCATTTTTACCTGGTCATATTTTACAACAGCGGCTCCAATGTCATGGGCTTTTGAATCGATGAGCATGCCCGAAGAAGCATCGCTGAAATAAAAAGCGGTTCTGCCCAGGTGAATACTGTCTGCATCCAGGTTGAATGGAGCAGGGGCTGTAGTGCTGATAGTGGTTTTGCCCTCGGACTGCTTCACCACTTTTGAAGTATTGAGCAGGCTGATGCTGGCGTTCACACTGTCGGTGTAAAAATAGTTAACGCCGATCTTCATTTTATCAAGATCAAAATCACGGAAGCGTGTTTTTAAATACCCTGCAGAAAGTTTATAAACCTGCCCGCCATACTGGTCATCCATCAACAACCTCACATTGTTGAGCTCCAGGTCTTTTAATTCAAGAATAAAAGGTTTTGACTCTTTGCTGCTGTCTGTCTTTGCCGGCTCTGTGGATGCAAAGGCATCGATGATGAACTGGTAATTAAAAACAGAGTCATTGGCGCTGCGTAAAACAGCAGCCCTCACTTCATCGAGCCTGATGGTGCCGATGGTAAGCTTATTCCTGAAAATATTTGCAAGGCTGTATTTTGTTTCGAGGTTGCCGATATAAGCCAGCTCTCTTTTCTGCCGGTCTTCGAGATACACACCTTTCAATTGCAACCGATTGAACCAATCCACGTCAATGGACTCTATGCGTACTTCGGTTTTTAATTTGTCTTTGAGATAGCTGACTGCTTTATCCTTTACCAGGTTTTTACCCCACTGGGTTTGCAGCAATAACCATAACACCAGCAGCAGCAGGATGATGCCTGCCAGGATACGTAAAATCCACTTGCCAATTTTTTTGAGAACAGGGACCATATCTGCTGTTGGTAAACCGATCCTTTTGCCGGAAAAAACTTAATTCCGGGGTCGGGAGGATCGTACCCAAAACTACGCAAAAATGATACCTGTACCCAGTGTTTAGTCTTGAGTATTAAACAGATACAAAAAAATACCGGATTTAGATACCGGATAACCGGCATTTTACCCGAAATTGTCGGCTAATTTCTACAGAAAACAAGGGTCAGGAAACAGTAGCCGTCAGCACTTTATCGGGGGTAATAGGAAGGCTTCTCATCCTTTTGCCGGTGGCATGGTAAATAGCATTGGCAATAGCGGCGGCAGAACCGATGATACCTACTTCGCCCAGCCCTTTGGCACCGCTGGGATTGATATTGTAATCGGGTTTGTTGATGAACTGCACTTCCACAATGGGTGTATCGGCATTCACCGCAAAATGATAACCCGCCAGGTCATTGGCGATCAGGCCGCCGAGTTTTGTATCAATACCCATTTCTTCCATCAGTGCCATGCCGATACCACCGGTGACGGCTCCTGACATCTGGTTGGCGGCAGGCTTTTCACTTACAATAGCGCCGCCATCTGCCACGGCGACAAATTTTTCTACTTTTACTTTGCCTGTGCGGGCATGTACCCTCACTTTGCAGAAATGGGCGGCGGCAGAACAGAAAGCATATTGCCGGTTCTCTTCACCCGGCGCAGCACTGGCCTCAGCTTCAGCGATCTCAATATTGTTCTTTGTGAAAAGATCTTTATAAGAAATAAAGCTTGTTTGTTCTTTCAGTGCAATGCCATCGTCAGTAAGAAAAATATCTTCAGCCTTTGCATTGCGATAAGCCGTATCTAACTGTGCCGCATAACCGCTCAGTTTAAGCTTCAATGCATCGCATACCGCAACAATGGCAGCGCTGATGGTTGATAAACCACGGCTGCCACCCTGGCTGGGTGCAGGAGGGAGGCTGGATTGGCCCAGCTCCACCTTTATTTTACGGAGAGAAAGATTCGTTTTATCGTGCGCTATATTCTGAATGGATACACCGGTGCCTGTGCCGATATCTGTCATCGCTGTTTTCACCGTGATGCTGCCATCTTTCTGCATGGCAATACCTGCGCTGGCATTGCCACGACCAGCTGTCCACATGCCAACAGCCATGCCATAACCGATCTGCCAATCGCCTTCTTTCAACTGCGAATGAGCGGCGGGCCGCTGCTGCCAGTTGATCTGTACGGCGCCTTTTTCAATACATTCCTGCAGGTAATGGGTTGACCAGGGCTTGCCTGATTCGGGATCTTTATCTGATGCAATATTTTTCAGGCGCAAAGCAACGGGATCAATTTGCAACTGGTAACTAAGCTCATCAATGGCAGATTCCAGCGCAAAGGCGCCGGTACATTCTCCGGGAGCCCGCATCCAGGTGGGTGTGCTCAGGTTGAGCGGTACCGTAGCTGCCTGGGTTTTTAAATTATCAAACCGGTAGATCAACCGGCTGATACGGGTAATGCCTTCTTCAAAATTTTCATACACCGATGTGGTGTTTTTACTTTGGTGCAAAGCGCCTAAAAATTTCCCGGAGGCATCGGCGCCCAATTTTAATTTCTGCCATGCTTCGGGCCGGTAGCCCACGCTGTAAAACATCTGCGGACGGGTGAGCATTAACTTGACCGGCCTGTTCACTTTTTTTGCGGCCATCACTGCGGCTATGGTATTTGGCCAAACCCGGAGACCGGAACCGAAGCCGCCACCTACATACTCGCTGATGACTTCGATGTTTTTTGCGGGAATGGCAAACAGCTTTGCCATGACATTCTGCACATTATTCACTCCCTGGTTTTTATCGTACAGCTTCAGCTTGTCGGCGGCTGTCCATTCGGCAATGCTGGCGTGCATCTCCATAGGATTATGCACTTCCGATTTGATATGATATTCCTGTTCTACGATATTACCGGCATTTGCCCAGGCTTCCAGTGAACCTCTTTCCCTGCCTGCATCTTTGAGCGGAACGGCTGCATAAGCGCTGTTGAAATCCACGTTAAATTTTTCTACAGCATAAGTAGTTTTCACCAGCGAAGCTGCATAGGTGGCTTCTTCCAGTGTGCCGGCAACTACCATGGCGATGGGTTGTCCTTTAAAATAAATGCTGTCAGTATGAAAAACAGGCAGACCGATACGAGCTTCTTTGATCTTTGCTTCATCGGCCAGTCCGGGCACCAGTGGTTTATTGGTATGGGTGATGATATCGATCACACCATCAGCCAGCAATGCAGTGGCGGTATCAATTTTTTCTATTTTGCCGGCCGCAATGCTGCTGCCTACCAGCACGGCATAGCAGATATTGCCTGCTTCGTATTCGGCGCTGTATTTACCCCTGCCGGTTACTTTGGCAACCGCTTCCACCCGGCCCTCGGCCGGCATATCATTATCAAAGTCATTGTCAAAAAAAGGCATGATAAAAATTTTAAGCGTTTAAACAATGCTGCAATGCAGTGATGATGGCGCCTCTCAGCATATCTTTCTTAAAGCCGTTGTGTGATAAGGGTTTTACATCTTTACAGGCAATCTCAGCGGCGGCCGTAAAGCTGGCATCAGTGGCTTCCCTGCCTTCCAGGAATTTTTCTGCATCGTACCAGCGCCAGGGCTTATGCGCCACTCCGCCGGAAGCCAGCCGGGCTGCGGTGATCGTATTGCCATTGAGCTGTAAAGCTGCTGCAACGGATACCAGTGCAAAGGCATAAGAATCCCTGTCTCTTAATTTGAGATAGCTGAAATTTTTGTGAAAGCTATTGACTGGTACATCAATATATTCGATGATGGTATTGGCCGGCAGATCATTGTCTTTATCCGGTGTATTGCCGGGCAGGCGATGGAAATACCTGAAAGGAATATTTTTTTGCTGCAGGCCTTTGTCTTTTATAACTACGGTTGCATCCAGCGCTGCCAGCGCCACGCAAAAATCGGAAGGGTGTACCGCCACACAATCATTGCTGTAACCGATGATAGCGCTCATCCTGTTTTCGCCGTTGTAGGCGCTGCATCCCTCACCGGGTTTGCGTTTGTTGCAGGGTGTAGTGATATCATAAAAATAGGGGCATCTTGTTCTTTGCAGCAAATTGCCGCCGCTGGAAGCCATGTTCCGGATCTGGGGCGAAGCCCCGGCCAGTATGGCTTTTGCGAGGAGGGGATATTTTTTGATCACCGCTTCATTGTTGGCGACTGCACTGTTGCGTGACATGGCGCCAATGCGCAGGCCGGTTTTTGTTTCTTCGATTTTGCCGGGCAGGGCAGCAGTGATATCCAGTAATGCATCCGGCCTGGCAATATCCTTTTTCATAAGATCCACCAGGTTGGTGCCACCGGCGATAAAGCTGCTGCTGCTGTTTTTCTGCGCCAGTATTTTTGAAAGTGTATCCTGTTTTATAAAGTTGAATGGTTTCATCCTGCTACTTTTTGAATGGATTCAACAATGCCGTTATATGCGCCGCAGCGGCAGAGGTTGCCGCTCATGAATTCCTTGATCTCTTCCACCGAACGGGTATGGCCTTCTTTTACACAGGCTACTGCAGACATGATCTGGCCGGGTGTGCAATAACCGCACTGGAAGCCATCGCATTCAATGAATGCCTGCTGCATGGGATGCAATGTTTCGCCATCCGCCAGTCCTTCAATAGTGGTGACTTCCCTGCCGGGAACCATCGCTGCAAGTGTAAGGCAGCTCAGTACCCGCTCCCCGTCTATGTGTACAGTGCAGGCGCCGCACTGGCCATGATCACATCCCTTTTTACTGCCGGTTAAGTGTAAATTTTCCCGCAGCAGGTCGAGCAGGGTAGTGCGGGTGTCTGCTTCTACCATATATTTTTTTCGGTTAATGGAGACAGTGAGCGGAATTGTTTTTTTAGGCGCAACAAAAAGGTTTTTTACTTTTTGCCCGAATACTTTTACCTGCCCCGGCACTGCGGCCCAAAGGCCTATCAGTCCGGATGCTTTCAGGAAAAACCTTCTGCCTGATCCGGTGGATTCACTCATAGCTGATAAAATTTAGTCGTTTAAACTAAAAGATGTTGTGCGATTGCTGATACAACAAAAACACAACATCTTAAAGTTACTGTTTATTTACTGCAGATAAAATTTTTACTGCACCTGCTTTTGACAAACTCAGGCTGACAATATTCAGCTTAAAAAATAAGCTGACTTGTTATTACCCGTTCTTCAGTGAAGCCATATCAATTACAAAACGATAACGAACATCGCTCTTCAGCATGCGCTCGTAAGCTTCGTTGATCTCCTGCATTTTGATCACTTCAATTTCAGAAACGATATTGTGCTCACCGCAGAAATCAAGCATTTCCTGTGTTTCAGCAATGCCGCCAATCACAGAACCAGCTACGGCTTTTCTGCCAAGAATTAATGGCACCGTGTTAAGCAGATCAGTGAGGTCTCCAAGATAACCCACCACTACAAGTGTGCCATCTATCTTCAATGTATCTATATAAGGATTGAGCGGATGCACATAAGGAACGGTATCAATAATAAGATCAAATTTTCCTCTTGTAGCCTGCATGTGAGCGGCATCCGTGGAGATGATCACTTCATCGGCGCCTAATTCTTTTGCATCTTTTTCTTTGCTGGGCGTTCTTGAAAACAAGCTCACTTCGGCGCCCAGCCCTTTGGCCAGCTTAATGGCCATATGACCCAGACCGCCCAAACCTACAACGGCTACTTTGCTGCCCTTGCCAACTTTCCAGTGTTTTAAAGGAGACCATGTAGTGATGCCTGCGCAGAGCAGGGGCGCTGCTGCAGCAAGATCGAGATTTGCAGGAACTTTCAATACAAAGGCTTCATCCACGACCACTTTTTCGGAATAGCCGCCAAATGTGTGACCGCCCAGGTGTTTGTCATCACCATTATAGGTGCCCGTGAAGCCATTGAGGCAATATTGTTCCAGGTCTTTTTTACAGCTATCGCAGGAGCGGCAGCTATCTACCAGGCAGCCTACAGCAGCCAGGTCGCCCACTTTGAATTTACTTACATCGCTGCCCACTTTTGTTACACGGCCCACAATTTCGTGACCGGGTACAACAGGATATTTGGAAGGTCCCCAATCGCTGCGGGCTGTATGCAGATCGGAATGACAAACACCGCAGTATAAAATGTCGATCTCCACATCTTTAGCGGCTGCTTCCCTGCGGTGAATATGTATTTCTTTTAAATCAGCTTCTTTGGATTCATTACCAAAGGCTTTTACTTTGTAGCTATTCATGGTTTGTTTTTAATTGACAGTTCAAATGTATGGGTTTACTTACCCTTTTTTATTGCTTGTATATAATCGGATCATTAAATTTTTGGCGCACCCATCTGCATATACCTCCGGTAAAAATAGATCATAGCTTTTCAAAA
The DNA here is from genome assembly GCA_047602605.1 of Ferruginibacter sp. GTDB lineage: Bacteria > Bacteroidota > Bacteroidia > Chitinophagales > Chitinophagaceae > Ferruginibacter. The sequence continues at coordinate 1,030,458 of JASGGW010000005.1, read as the reverse complement.
ATCAATGGCATCGTTTCTTTATTAACTGCTTCCATTTCTATCAGCTTCAAAGATTTCACCATTTTGAAAGTGCTTGTTTTATAATCCTGAAAATGATACGTTTTCAAATGTGATTCGTAGGCATCTTTTGTTGCATAAATTTCAACAATCCTGAATAGTGTGGGCGTTTGCTGCCGGTACATTGGAAAAATGGAAATTACACCTGGTTCTTTTTCCATTGAGGCCAGCACATTTGCCTGCAGGATTGTTTTGTAGGCCTGCAGGAATTCGGGAACAATTTCTATTTCCGCAATACGTATCATCATGCCGGGGGTAACAGATGGTTCAACTGGTTTCCCGATTATTTTCCTCACGGTATTGCCTTGCTCGGTGCTGATATATTTTGATATGAGGTCGGCTAAGGCTTCCAGTTGATTGGTTGTAATGCCAATATTTTTCCCGATGTTAATATGTGACTGCAGTTGAGACTCTACTCCCGTCATAGATGCCAAAGCAGCAATGGTTACCAGTTCTCTTTGCTGATGACTCAGTACCTCACTTGCAAAAATATCGGCAAATAAATGCTCTTTTAAAAATGCATCAATGCGGGGTGCAAATGTTCCGAAACCCGGTGCTGGTTTGGGTTGTGCTGTCCCGGTGAGGAGCTCCAATGTCTTCCTGCCCTGCTCATATTTATCAGCCGGGTTATTATCCCCGATAATTGGTTTGCCTTCCGGATCGGTAATGCCTTTTGCTTTTCTTTCCTCCAGCACCGTTTTAAAAGTATTGATTGCATTCAAACTTCGGGGGAAGCCGCAGTAAGCATACAGCTGAACGAGGGCTTCTTTTATTTCATTAACAGTGACGGCATTTTGAAGCGCACTGTCAAGCTGCATCCTGAGCGCTGGAATATTGCCTGCGGCGGTCAATGCCGAAATTTTCACAAGGGCCTGTTGTTGAGGGTCGAGTATAACTTTATCCTGTGCATTCATTGTTATAAAAGTAAAAAGCAGTGCCAGGAATAAACTACCCGGCCTGTAATACATTTTTTTCATGCGATCATTACTGAAGATTGGCTGCTTCATATACTTCGTCTGTTACTTTCTCCAGCCATTTATTTTCATTGATCTGTGGATTGCAGGCAATGGCCAGGTGTGCAAACCAGCTATCGGCGGTTGCTCCATGCCAGTGTTCCGTATTAGCTGCAATTTCTACGATTTCACCCGGCTTTAAATGCCGGGCAGGTTTTCCTCTTTCCTGGAACAATCCTTTCCCACCTACTGCAATTAAAATCTGGCCACCGGTATGCAGGTGCCAGTTGTTGCGGCAACCCGGTTCAAAAGTCACATTGGAAATGGGCACATGAAGGCTGTCATTGCTGCTGAGCTTTGCCAGGTATGATTTCCCGGTAAAATATTGAGCAAAGCCTGTATTTTCTTCTCCGACGGGAAACGGACTGATTGTTGGGACAGATGCATTCATTGGTGACAGTTTTTTTTGGTTACAAGCTACAACAGATAGCGTGCTGATAACACCCAGGTATAAAAATATTTTTACTCTCAATGCATTATATTTTTCAGGTTTAACCGGGATAAAGTTCTGCTTTCGCTTCGGGATACAGTTATCTATATTACTGTATCACTTACCATTATTACTGAAAAACATGCAGCTCCGTCTTGTTTTTCATTTCGCCGGGTATTAAATGCTTGAGAACGAATAAGGGTTTAAAATACTTACAGCTTGCTGATCCCTATGTTTTCCTTTAGATAAGTTTCCGGATTTTTTGCAATAAACGCTATCAAAGCCGCAATGCTTTTTCTTGACACCGCTCCACCGATTTCCTGCGCTGGCTTTTGCGTGATGTGATAATCTATCTCATCGGCATTCGTAAACCAGTCCGGACGGATAATCGTGTAATCCAATCCTGACGTTTCAATAGTATCAGCCAATGCACGGTAAGGTTTTAGCACCGGCTGCAAAGGAGTTTCGTAAATGCCTATTGAAGTGATGGCGATTATCCTGGTTACGCCCGTTTCCTGCATTGCTCTTACAATATTTTTACTCATCACTTCCAGGTCGCCGGCAAGGTTTACATACACAATGTCTTTACCAGCAATAACTGCTTTTACCTCGTTATAATCAGTTGCATCGCCGGCTATTACTTCACAGTCTCCTGATACTTTTTTTGACAACCTGTTTGCGCTTCTTGAAAACAGGGTTAATTGCATATTTTCTAATGATCGTAATGCTTCAATTACATATTGGGCCAGGCTCCCGGTAGCACCTATGATGAGTATTTTTTGCATTATATAGTTTGATGATTTAAAATTGTATGGATTGCAGCCAATTGTTGACTTCCGTTCTTACCTGTATTTCTTTATTGCCCTGCATTACAAACAGGATGCCTTCTTTTTCTTTTCCTCCTTCCACGCTGAAACCTTTTAATACAATACTACCGGGGCAAAGTTTTTTAATGGTTTCGAAACCGCTGCCTACGCCATAACCTGCATTGGTATTGAAAGGCACAATTGTTTTTCCGCTTAGGTTATACTGAGTTAAAAAGGTTTTCAATGGAGGCGGTAATTGCATGCCCCAGGTGGGGAAGCCAATAAATACCACATCATATTGCCGGATGCTGTCAATGACTGTCTTAAGTGGCGGCAAATATCCCGACCTGTTTTCTTCAGCTACCTGGTCTACATGCTGCTGGTAATTTTCAGGATACGGATGGAGCAGTTCAAGGGCTACCATATCTCCTTTAACCCGCTGATGTATCATTTCAGCAACGGCTTCGGTGTTTTTGGTACGGGTGAGATATACAATCAGTATCTTCTTTGCATTCAGGCTGTCAGCTGTATTAGATAGCAGCGGTCCTTTTCCTGCACAATGCTGCAATAGCAGTAATGAAATAAAAGAGAATAGAATAGTCGCTTTCATAATAACCAATTATTTTCCTACTCTTGCCTGTAATGCTGCCGGGTAACGTTCGCCCACAATTTTAATATTATCCAGCGCTGCGTTGATCCTGGTTAATTCATTTACCGACAATGTAATATTTACAGCCCCGGCATTCTCTTCCAGGCGATGGATTTTTGTTGTGCCGGGAATAGGGACGATAAAAGTCTTTTGCGCAAGCAACCATGCCAGTGCGACCTGGGCAGGTGTCGCTGCATTATTCTGGGCTATGGCGGTAACCAGTTCCACCAGTGCATGGTTTGCATCCCTGTTTTCTTTTGAGAACCTGGGCACTACATTGCGGAAATCTGTTTTATCAAATTCGGTATCGGCAGTAATGGCGCCTGTTAAGAAGCCTTTGCCCAAAGGACTGAACGGAACAAACCCGATTCCGAGCTCTTCCAGTAATGGCAGTATTTCTTTTTCCGGTTCACGCCAAAACATAGAGTACTCGCTTTGTAAAGCTGTAACAGGTAACACCGCATGTGCTTTACGGATGCTTTGTACACCGGCTTCGCTCATGCCAAAATGTTTTACTTTGCCTTCTGCAATTAAATCTTTCACAGTGCCGGCTACGTCTTCCATCGGCACATTGGGATCTACACGATGCTGGTAAAGCAGATCGATCACATCTGTCTGAAGATACCGGAGCGAATTTTCTACAACGATGCGGATACGTTCGGGGCGGCTGTCTACCCCTTTGGTTGCATCGCCCTCAGGGAAACCGAATTTTGTGGCGAGTACTACTTTATCCCTGAAGGGCTTTACAGCTTTGCCTAAAAATTCTTCATTCAATCCCTGGCTATATGCTTCTGCGGTATCAAAAAATGTGATGCCGAGGTCATATGCTTTCTGAATAAGTGCAATTGCATCTGCTTCGCTGCTTGCCGGTCCATAGCCGAATGTAAGGCCCATACAGCCCAATCCTAATTCAGATACCTGTAATCCTTGTCCTAATGTTCTTGTTTTCATTGTAAAATTTTGATAGGGCAAATTTCAGCCAGTTTATAAAAAGGAGTATTATATGGATTACTGCTTTACATACCATTTTTACTTATTTCATAAACCAGTTAGAAATTAGGAACGACAAGCGGATCCCTTATATACTTTACATTTTTTCTTACCATTTTTACTGATTTGACGTCTCTCTTATTACAGGCCGTTCTTTTTGAAGTAATTTTAAGGAAGAAATGAATTGAAATGGAAAAAATCAAACAAGTAAAAACTGTAAGTGAATATACCAGCCTGAGAGGAGGAGAAATATTGCATCCGCTGATCAATATCATGGATTATGAGCACCTGCAATTCCTCGAACAGGGATCGTATAATTTTGGCTTCTTCAGTATTTTCTTAAAAGAAACCAAATGCGGGGATCTGCGTTATGGGAAAGAATTATATGATTACCAGGAAGAAAGCTTGTTGTTCGTAGCCCCGGGACAGATTTTAACGGTGGAAAAATATCTGCCTGGGGTAAGGCCGAAAGGAACAGTCGTTATTATACACCCTGATTTTATCAAGGGAACGCTACTGGGAAATATGCAGAATGATTATACTTTTTTCTCCTATGCTTCCAGCGAGGCGTTGCATCTTTCCATCAAAGAAAGAAAGATGATTGTAAATATGTTTAAGACCATCCGGGATGAGCTGAAGCAAAATATGGATAAGCACAGCAAAACCCTGGTGATCTCTCACCTGCAGGTGTTGCTGAATTATGCAACCCGGTTTTACGATCGCCAGTTCATCACAAGGGAACATATTAATAAAGGGATCCTGGAGAAATTTGAAAATCTTTTGGGCGAATACTTCCAATCAGATAAACCCCAGCATATCGGGCTTCCTTCTGTAGCATGGTGTGCGGAGGCCTTGCATTTTTCCGCCAATTATTTCGGCGACCTGATCAAAAAAGAAACCGGTATTTCAGCGCAGGAATACATTCAATCCAGGGTGATAGATATTGCGAAAGAACGGATCTTCGATATTGATAAGTCCATCAGCGAAGTAGCCTACAACCTGGGCTTCAAATACCCGCAGCATTTCACCCGGCTGTTCAAACAAAAAACCGGGATGTCGCCCAACGAATACCGCATGCTCAATTGAACATGGATTATTTCGCCTGGATATTGATAAGGTAATCGAACAGGTTTGTTTCAGAATTGAGCTGCAGCTTTTTTCTTAAACGGTAGCGGCTGATCTCCACACCCCGTACGGAAATATTCATGAGCTGGGCAATTTCTTTGGTGCTCAGGTTCATGCGCAGGTAAGCGCAAAGTTTTACTTCGTTACCCGTGATGGTAGGATGTTTTTCCTTTAAGCTTACCACGAAATCACTGTGCACTTTATCGAAATGCTTGGTAAAGTTTTCCCATTCCTTGTCCATATTATCATCGTCGCTCAGGCTGCGCAGCATCTTCTTGAGCTCGGCCACTGCCGGCGGATTATCCATTACCTTCATGGCCTGCGACAGCTCTGCTTTTACACGGGTGAGCAGCTCTCCTTTTTTTACCAGGTGCATGGCGGATGAAGCCAGCTCTGAGTTTTTATAATTGATCTCTGCTTCCAGCTTTTCATTGCGGAGCGCCACCATTTCACTTTCTGTTTTATTGATCTCCAGCTCATGGATGTACTGCAGTCTTTTCTGTTCTTCTTCAAAGCGGGCTTTCTGTAAACGGAACTTTTTCTTGAGCCAGCGGTACAGCAGGTAGAGCCCCGTTAAAATGACCAACGCATACAACAGCCTTGCCCAAAGGGTAGCATACCAGGGCGGTAAAATAGTGAACGCATACGCAGCCACGGGGGATTCCTTGCCGAAATTATTGCGGGCCTTTACCTCAAATACGAATTTCCCGGCCGGCAGGTTGGTATATTCTTTTTCTGTTTTGCTGGTGTATTCCGACCAGCTGTCGTCAAAGCCTTTCAGCCGGAAGCTGTAGTCGATATTGGATGCATTGCCGAAGAGGGTAGAAGTATATTCAAACCGGATGGTTTTCCAGTGATGGCTGATGGCAGGAATGGCTTTGGCCGATTGCTCCTGCTTTTCATTGACATCACGGAAGTAGCCGCCAAAAAGCAGGCTGTCTGTTTTATCGATGATCCGCACCAGCCTTATCTGCGACTGCAGCACAGGCATAGTCTGCTTATACTTGCTGTAATTGATATGGAAGAAGCCTCTTTCCGCCCCAAGGAAAATATTTTCTTTGTTGACCGGGTAAATGAATTCAAAGCCACTCAGTAATTTGGTGCTTAGCTCCGGTATATAAATGATGGCGGGCTTTGCGCCGCTGAGGTCGATCACTCCCAGTGATTTATCATGGATGAACCAGATATTGCCTTCGGCATCTTCTTTTAAATAGCGTACGCTGAGATTGCCCAGCAGCTGCGAATAAAATGCAGCGGGCTCAAAGCTGTCTTTTGCAGTATTGTAGCTGTAAATGCCTTCTTCCGTGGCGGCCAGCACTTCATTTTTTATTTTGTACACATGATTGCCGAGCGGCCTGGGCAGGCCTTTCTTTTCATTGTACACTATGGCCTGGTAACGGCCGCTGCTGTTCCTGGAAATGCGGTAAACGCCATGATAGGGCTGCGATACCCAGATATTATCCTGCTGATCAATGGCTACAAAGCGGGAAGATTCATTGAAATCGGGAACATCCTGCACATGAACGAATTTGTCGTTCACATATTCAAAAAGGCTCAGGCCTTTGTAGGTGCCGGATATCATGTATTGTGTTGGAAAAGTATTGCTGAGCGGTACAAAGTTCCAGAAACCCACCCCTGCGGCAAACTGGGAGGCGCTGTTGTCTTTTACAAGGTAAGCGCCATCGTGGTGCCCCAGCAACAGCTGGTTATTCACTTCGGCCAGCCGCCAGGTTTGCCCCGCTGTATTGGCTACCCTTGAAAAATTACCCATGCTGAAGCTGAGATCAGCCTTGGGTTGCAGCGGCACACTGAACAGCCCGCCGGAAGTGCCCACATACAGGTCATTGTGATAGATAAGTGCGGTATAGCCCGAGCCATCCTGCTGCAGGGGATTCACCTTTTTAATGGCATTATTATAATTGATAAGATCTATACCATTATCCAGGCCGAGCCAGAGATTTTTCTGGGCATCTTTATAAATAGTCAGCACATTCTGGTTTTGCAGCCCTTCGGTTTTGGAAAAACGCTGCACAATATTGCCATCGAAGCTGATGATGTACACACCGCTGTTGCTGGTTGCCAGGCCAATCTTTTCCTCATCGATGGGTGTAGCCGCATAGATCCTTTCCGTCTGGAAAAGCGCATCATTGGGACTTTCAAATTTGGAGATGCCGTTTTCCGTAAGATAGAACAGGCCTTTTTTCAGACTGGTTACAATAGCCGTATCCCTGTTTTTGGGAATAATGGCAGTAATGGGATCGTTGAGCGCATTGCTGGCGGTGGGAACGGGGTTCCAGTTATCATTTTTGAAAACCATGAGCCCCTTACTGAAATCATGGGCATAGAGTTTGCCGTTCCATAAACCCATGAACGACCATTCCTGCGGGGGATAGTAAGCGGCTATTTTATCATTACTGAGACGGAATATTTTATTGGGCGAGCGGAAGAACACATCTTTATTCAGGGCAATGATATCCCATACATCGCCGAAGCTGCGGTCTTTGGCGGGTACCAGCTCTACAAGAGAATGATAGACCAGCCGACCATTGGCGGCCGGGGAGTAATAGCCTATTTCATCCTGTCCGCCCACATAAATGCGGTTGTCGTTGCCGATCTGCACAGAGCGCACAATGGTGCGGTTTGATAAAGGATAAATTTTCCAGTAGTGCCCATCGAAGCTCAGTAGCCCTTCATTATTGGCGAAGTAAACCACCCCGTTTTTATCCTGGGTGGCGTCCCAGTTTTGCAATCCTCCGCCATATACCTGCTTGGGATAATTGATCACATCGGGTAACCCGATGGTATTCTGGGTAAATGCGGTAATGGGCAGCAGGCAAAAAGCAAGAATTTTTTTAAGCATGGCAGCAGTTCGAAAAGTGAAAGTAATAAAAAAATAAATGATGTACCAATGCTGTACTTTAATATTATTGAAAATCAATCGTTTAGATTTTTTGATGTAGTAATGTTGTAGTGATAAATTTCTTTTTTGTAGGAGTCCGATCTTATTTTTATGTTGTCGATTTCTTATCATTTTAAAAACCAAACGATTGCTGTATGAAATTAAAGCTCGCAATGTTTTGCGCTGTACTCCTTCTATTCAGCGCTTTTAATCAGCTATTTGCTCAGAATCTGCAGGTAACCGGAAGGGTTACCAAAAAAACCGGCGGGGAACCTCTTGCAGGCGCCAGTGTAGTAGCCCGGGGAACCGGTGTAGCTACCCGGACGGACGAAACCGGTAGTTTTTCGCTCACTATTCCTCAACGCAGCAGTGTTACTATTACGGTAAGCTATGCCGGTATGATATCGGCAGAGCAGAAGGTAACCGCATCCGGCGCTGTTAATTTTGCCCTGGATGAAGATGTGAATACACTGGCCGATGTAGTGGTGGTAGGGTATGGTACCCAGAAAGTAACCAAGGTGTCGGGCGCTATCAGTACTGTAAAAGGCGCTGATATGGAAAAGCTGAAGCCTACGAGGGTGGATGCAGCCCTGCAGGGGATGGCAGCAGGGGTGAATGTAATACAAACCGGTTCACCGGGCTCACGCCCTACGGTACAGATCAGGGGTATTCCTTCCTACACCGGTACCGACCCGATTGTAATTATTGACGGTGTGATACAAACCCTGACGGATTTCAATTCAATCAGCCCATCGGATATAGAATCAGTAAACGTGCTGAAAGATGCGGCCACCACCAGCATATATGGTGTAAAAGGTGGTAACGGCGTGATCGTGGTAACCACGAAGACCGGCCGTAAAAACCAAAAAACCGTTTTCGGCATCAATGCCAACTATGGTATGCAGGAAGTGGTAAGGAAGCTCGGGGTATTAAACGCTGCCGAATATGGCGCTATGATCAACGAAGGCAGCACGGTTTCCGGCGGCCCGGTGATTTTCTCCGACCTTTCCATATTAGGGAAAGGTACCAACTGGCAGGACCAGGTATTTGAATCGGCGCCTGTGCAAAACCACAGCATCTCTGCCACAGGCGGCAGCGATAAAGTGACGTATTTCCTGTCGGCTGCTTATTCCAGCCAGGGAGGTATTGTGGGTGGTTATGATAAATCGAGATTTAACCGGGGAACCTTTACGGCCAACCTGAACTTTGATCTTACCAGCCGTTTGAAATTCATCATCAACACCACAGGTGTATTGCTGAATTCAAAAGGCATACAGGAAAATTCTTTCAACAGTATTCTGGGCAGTGCGATCAACTTCGATCCTACCGTAGAGATTTACAATACAGTGCCCGGCACCGTGGGTAAATATGGTTTCAGCAACCTTATATTGTCTGAGATATTCAACCCGCTCACCAAGCTGGACAATACCTATAATAAAAGCAATGGTAACAAGCTGTATGGCAAATTTGAACTGCAGTACAAAGTGATCAAAGGGCTTACGCTCAGCTCCCGTTTTGGTTATACCAAATATAACGGCAATGCCCGCAGCTTTACACCGCTGGTATTCTATGGCCCTTTGAACGTAGAGAATACCATGAATGCCGATGGCTCTACCGTTACCGGCAAATTCAACAGTGTAACCCATAACCTCGATAACAATTTCAATTTTACCTGGGAAACATTCGGCAACTACAATTTCAAAATTGCCGATGTCCATAATTTTGAAACCGTACTCGGTGGTTCCTTATACAAATCTTCCGGCGACGGCGCAAGCGCCACCCGCCAGGATGTGCCGTTCAACTCATGGGAGTTTGCCACATTTGCAGCGGCAACCGGTACCAACAGCACAGCTAATCCCAATGCGTCCAATGGCAGCTACTACCGCTACTTTGGTAAAAATGCTTCTGTGTTCGGTCGTGTGAACTACGATTACAAGGACAAATATCTTGCGTCCTTCTCTGCAAGAAGAGATGGTTCCTATGCATTCGGCGTGGATAACAAATTTGCCAACTTCTTCTCCGGCTCACTGGGCTGGGTGGTTTCCAAAGAAGATTTCTTCCAGTCAAAACAGGTCAACTTCTTAAAGATAAGAGGCAGCTATGGTACCGTAGGTAATGATAATGTATCTCCGCAATCAGCGTCCATTATTACAGGTGGCCCAAGCTATGGCTCTACTGCCAACAGTAACGGCTATACTTTCGGCGGTGTATTCATGCCGGGTTCTACACTGGGCTCACTGGTGAACACCGCACTGGCATGGGAAGAGCAAAAACAACTGAACGCCGGTTTTGACCTGGGCGCTTTCAACAATAAAATATCTTTCACTGCCGACTATTTTGAAAAAAGAGTGAACGGGCAGCTCTTCACACCGACACTGCCATGGGTACTGGGACAAATACCTGCACCTCAGGCGAATATCGGTTCCACCAAATCCAATGGTGTGGAGCTTACCTTGTCTTATAATGATGTGATTGCCAAAAACCTGAAAATAGGAACTACGGTTACTTTCACTACTGCGAAAAACCGTGTAGTGGCCACAAACGAAGACGGTTCTGCAAAACTTACCGGCGGCTCTTATTTCAACGGCCAGTCACAAACAGTGACCGTATATGAAAAAGGCCAGTCACCCGGTTATTTTTATGGTTATGTAACCGATGGTTTGTTCCAGAATGCAGCTGAAGTGGCGGCAGGTCCTTCACAGACAGGCGCTGCACCCGGCGATATCCGTTTTAAAGACCTGGATGGCGACGGTGTGATCACTTCTGCAGACCAGAAAAAGATCGGTGATCCATTCCCCGATTTCACCATGGGCTGGAACCTGAACCTGTCGTACAAAAACATCGACCTCAGTGCGTTTACCTACGCTTCTGCGGGCAATGATATGTACAGGGCTTACGAAAGAAATGCCAACTACACCAATAAATTCCGCAGTATCCTAGGCAGGTGGACCGGCGAAGGCAGCACCAATGATGCCCGTTTTCCTCGCTACACTTTTGTGGATGCCAATAACAATGCAAGGGTAAGCAACCGCTATGTGGAAGATGCTTCCTTCATCAAAATAAAAGATATACAGTTGGGCTATACACTTCCTTCTTCACTTCTTAAAAATGTATTTAAAAGCATGAGGATCTACGGACAGGTAAGAAATGCGTTCACCTTCACCAAGTACACAGGATTTGATCCTGAGCTGGGTGGCGGTATCCTGGAAACAGGTGTTGACAGGGGCGCTTATCCGCAGGCCCGCACTTATGCTGTTGGTTTGGATTTTAAATTCTAATCTGAAAACTCAAAAAATACAACAATGCAAAAAAGAATATATATAAGAATAATAAGTGTATTGCTGCTGACGGCATCGCTTGTTTCCTGTAAAAAATGGGTGGAGTATAACCCCCACGATGATTACCTGGTGACGGATCTTGATTACCTGAAATCGGAATCGGATTACCGCACCATGACGGTGAGCGTTTACACTGCCCTGCAATGGATCAACCAGGCCGTGCAGGTAGGTGATATTGCCAGCGATAACGCTGTAAGCGGCGGCGAAAGCGCTTCGGATGTTTTATCGCTGCAGCAGATAGATGATATGACGCATACACCCGTAAATACAACGCTGGAAGAAATATGGAAATCCTGCTACGAGGGTATTAACAGGGCCAACTACCTGCACCAGTTCAAAAATGCCAATCCCGCAGGCACAGCCGTGGAATTTGCAGGCAAGGAATCTTTATATGGTGAGATTTATTTCTTAAGGGCATACTATTATTTCACACTCGTACGCTTCTTCGGCGATGTGCCGCTGTTCCTCGACAGGAGGTTAGGACCTACAGATGCAAGCGGTCTTACAAGAGCGCCTAAAGCAGAAGTGTATGCTGCCATTGAAGCCGATCTGAATACTGCGATCGCTTCATTGCCCGCAGTGGCTCAGCAGGTGGAAAAAGGCCGTGCCACCAAGTATGCCGCACAGGCATTACTGGGCAAAGTGCTCATCTATGAAGAAAAATTTGATGAAGCGAAAACGGTGCTGGAAAGTGTGATTGCCACCCATGCTTTTACACTGGTATCTGATTTCAATGCTGTATTTCTTAATTCAGGCGAGAATGGCCCCGAATCAGTATTTGAAATACAATACTCCAATGGCACGCCTTACTATAACTGGGCAGGCTACCTGAGAGGCCAGGGAAATTATGCCGTGCAACAATGCGGCATCCGTGGTATCAACGGTTCCAGCGATATGCCTTATGCGGCAGGATGGAGCACAGGGCTGCCTACGCAGAATCTTGCTGCTGCCTACCAGGCCGGCGACCAGCGTAAAGAGGTAACCATATTGGATATTGAAGCATACAAAGCCGCACACCCTTCTTACAATATTACTTACCAGGTGGCTCCTTATAAGAACACCGGTTTGTACAACCAGAAATACCAGCCACGCAAAGGCGAAACCTCCGGACAGATAGAGCTGAACTATGGCAATAACTATCGCACTATGCGGTATGCCGAAGTGCTGCTTCTTGCAGCGGAAGCCTACAACAGGTCTTCTGCTCCCGATGACAGCAAAGCCCGTGGTTACCTGAATGATGTGCGCCAGCGTGCATTTGGTAATACATCGCACAACAGCAGCTCATCCGGCACTACGCTGAAACAGGAAATATGGGATGAAAGAAGGCTGGAGCTGGCAATGGAAGGTGAACGTTTCTTCGACCTGGTTCGTACCGGGCAGGCTGCTGCTAAAATCACCGGCTTCCAGGCAGGTAAAAATGAAGTGTTCCCTCTGCCACAGCATGAAGTGCAGGTAGGCGGACTTGAACAGAATCCTAATTATTAAACAGCCATTGTAATCATTCAAAAAAATAATTATGAAATTGAAACAATATATGCTGCTCCTGTGCTGTTCGATGCTAATGCTCACAGCCTGCGAGAAAGAAGATACAGGCGATACCTCCTTTGTGGCAACCAGCGTAGCGCCCGATAACCTGGCGCTGGGCTTCGATATTACGCAGGACAATACCGGTAAGGTAACCATTACACCTACCGGTAACGGCGCTTCCAAATACGAGATCTATTTCGGTGATGCTACTACAACTCCTGCCACTGTGCAGCCCGGAAGAAGCGTAGAGCACATCTATGCGGAAGGCGTGTACAATGTAAAGCTTATCGCTTACGGTATCGGCGGACAAAAAACTGAATTCACCCAACAATTGACGGTTACTTTCAGGGTGCCGGAAAATTTTGAGGCTGAAACGGAAATTGATCCGGGCAATAATTACCAGCTCAATGTATCGGCGACTGCCTTGTACGAAACCAACTTCAGGGTAACATTCGGCGATGCGGTGAATGAAGTGCCCCGGTCTTTTTTAGAAGGCGAAACGGTTAACCACGTATATGCTGCAACAGGTACCTACACAGTGAGAATAGTGGCTGTAAGCGGCGGCGCTGCCACGGCAGTGATCACCCGTACCATTACGATCGTAGATCCTGTGGTGTTGCCGCTCACGTTTGAATCGAATACGCTCAATTACAATTTCTCCAACTTCGACGGTGGTGTATCCACCAGGATCGATAACCCGCAATCGTCCGGCATCAACACCAGCGCCAAAGTGGTACGCATGGTGAAAAATGCAGGCCAGGTGTGGGGAGGCAGTGTGATCCCATTGAGCACTGCGATCGATTTTTCCACCAACAAAATCTTTCGCATGAAAGTGTTTTCTCCCAGGGTAGGCGCCAAAGTGCTGCTCAAAGTGGAGAATGCCACCAACAGCGCCATCAGCTTTGAAAAAGAAGTCAGCACCACGGTGGCTAACCAATGGGAAGACCTGATCTTTGATTATACTTCCATCAACACGGCCAACCAGTACCACAATGTGGTGATCATCTTCGAGCTGGGCATTATGGGCGATGGCTCACCCAACTTCACTTTCCTGTATGATGATATCAGGCTGGTGAATTCGGTGCCGGTAGCATTACCGCTCAATTTTGAATCAACGCTTATCAACTACGGCTGGACCGATTTCGACGGTGGCAATGTAACGATGATCGCCAACCCGCAGTCATCCGGCATCAACACCAGCACGAGGGTGGCAAGGATGGTGAAAAATGCGGGCCAGGTGTGGGGCGGCAGCTTTATTACACTTGGCAGCCCGATACCTTTTGCAGCCAGCGGCAACAGCTTTAAAATGAAAGTGTACTCTCCGAGGGTAGGCGCCAAAGTGCTGCTTAAAGTGGAGAACCTGACTGATGGTAATATCAACTTTGAAAAAGAAGTCAGCACTACCGTCGCAAATGCATGGGAAGAGCTTACGTTCGATTATTCGACCATCAACACGGCGAACAGCTACCAGAAAATTGTGCTCATCTTCGACCTGGGCACTATGGGCGACGGTTCACCCAATTACACTTTCTTATTTGATGATATAAAACTTAACTAATTAAAAATATGATCATGCCTAAGAATATTAAATTAGTAATGCTGTGGCTGCTCGCCGTTTCGGTTGGGCTCAGCAGCTGTAAAAAAGATGAATATGCTTTCGGTGATATCAAAACACCGACGAACCTTTCCATAACGGCCACTGTAAAAGGAGTGGATGCATCCAATCCGAATGGCGACGGTTCCGGTAAGGTAGATGTAACCATCAGCGGCGATAATGCGATCACGTATAAGATCGACTTCGGTAACCATATGGATTCCCTGATGACACAGGCGGGTACTGTTACACAAACGTACCGGGATCCGGGTGTGAATACCTATACCATCACCGTAAATGCCATCGGCACCGGCGGTGTGATCTCTACCATTACCAAAACCGTTACGGTTTTTGTATTGTTCAACATTCCCGATGATATGCTGCAGTTCATTACGCATGGCAGCTCCAGGGTGTGGATCACCGATCATGATGCGGTAGGGCATTTTGGAGTAGGACCCAACAACGAGTTCACACCCATCTGGTATGCCGCACCACCCAACACCAGGGAGGCCTGCGCCTATGATGACGAGATCACTTTCTCGAAAGATGCGCTTAACAGGATTTCCATGACGGTGAATAACAAAGGAGAATCCTTTTCTATCGGCGCATCCACCGCCTTCTACGGTCAAAGCGGTGGCGACGGCTGTTATCCTATCAATCCCGGTGGTACCAAGCTGCTCACATTTATGAATGCCACTTCCGGTTCTACCTCTGCACAATCTACACAGATACAGTTTGTAGTGCCGGGCAACGGCATCATCAATTTCGGTACAGGGGGTACTACCTACGAAATAATTTCTGTGACCGATCAACAGATATTTTTAAGGAATATAGGAGCGGATGGTAATTCATGGTACCAGAAATTAGCGCCTAAACCATAAAACTGGAGAGTGTTTTGCTGCAATATTGCAGCAAAACATTTCTATTTATTTAAAAACAGAAATATAATCAGAATGGTAACTGTTGAAAGACCCATCATTAAAAAACAAATGAAACAAATGCTTACATATCTATTAATGCCTTTACTGGTATTGCTGAACAGCTGCGGTAAAGACGGCGGCGACGGACCGTCTACCGGCGGAACTGCGCCCACTAATCTTACCCTCACTGCAACAGTGAATCCAGATAACAGCGGCAATGTGGCTTTTACGGCCAGCGCTACCAATGCCACTACGTACGAGTATGATTTCGGTAACGGCGCTTTCCAGACGGTTCCTTCCGGTGTGGTAACCTATCGTTACCCGGTATCAGGCAATTACACCGTGAAAGTAACGGCGAAAAACAGCACTACGCAAACCATCTCAAAGACCACTGTCATTGCGGTGACTGTGACCATGTCGCTTGTATGGTCCGATGAATTTGATGTGGCCGGTGCACCCAATTCTTCCAAATGGACTTATGACCTGGGCACGGGTTCAGGCGGTTGGGGCAACCAGGAGCTGCAGTATTATACCGATCGCCCGGAGAATGTAATTGTGGAAGGTGGTATGCTGAAGATAAAATCCATCAGGGAAAATTACAGTGGCAGCACTTTCACTTCGGCCCGTATTAAAACCCAGGGCAAGTTTGATTTTAAATATGGCAAGGTGGAAGCGAGGGCAAAGCTTCCTGCAGGTGTGGGAACATGGGCAGCCATCTGGGCGCTCGGCAGTGATATCAATACAGTGGGATGGCCCGCTTGCGGAGAGCTGGATATTATGGAACACCTGGGAAGAGAGCTGAATAAAATTTATGGCACCCTGCATTATCCCGGCCGCTCCGGTGGCAATGCTGATGGTAATTCAAGAGTGATTACCAATGCCACTACAGAGTTCCATATTTATTCTACAGAGTGGACCGCCACGGAGATCAAGATTTTAGTGGATGGCCAGTTGATCCATTCCGTAGCCAATTCATCGTCTATTCCTTTCAATCATAATTTTTTCCTGATTATGAACCTGGCAATGGGCGGCAATTTCGGTGGAGCCGTGGATCCTTCCGTTAACGGCGGAACCATGGAGGTAGACTATATAAGAGTTTATCAATAAAGTTTTGCAGTTGATTCGTTTCTCATAGGCGTTTTTTTATTGATACAGGCAGATTAGCAATCGTAAAGGGCGGGACCTGGTGATGTAAATCATCAACCCGCTTTTTATATTTTATCAATTTACTTTATGAGGGTCTGGTTACCCGGCGGCAATGATCGCCTGCGGTCGATCAGTATCCATTTGGCCAGCATCAACCAGATAGCCGCCAGCAGGAAGCCTGCCATCACATCGGTGGCATAGTGCACTTTTAAATAGATCCGGCTGTAGCCGATGAGCAGCACCAGTGCTGCCAGCAAAAGAATGATCGTCCAGCGCCAGAAAAGATTGTCCACTGTTTTATAAACGATGTAAGCGATCATACCGAAAAATAAAAAGCTGGAAAAAGAATGCCCGCTGGGAAAACTGTAGCCATGCGCTTTGCTGATCAACGGCACCAGAGGCCGTTGCCTTTCGAGCAATGCCTTGAGACCAAACATAACCGATACGCCTGTAATGGAGATGATGGCGATCTTCCACCCGTAGAACCGTATTTTTTTAACTGAAAGAAAAATAATGATCAGTACAAGATAAGCGGGCAGTAAAAATTCCTGGCTGCCAAACCAGGTGATCACCTGGAAAAAATGTGTGAGCCCGTCATTGTAATAAGGATGGATCGCTTTGAACACTTTATCATCAAACTGCAGGTCGCTGGTATGGAAAGTCATATCGGCCAACCATAAAAAAACAGCCAGGCATATAATGAAAACCGCCAGCAGGATGCCGAAGTTAGCCAGCAGCTTTTTGGCCGTTCTGCCTGTATAATCGGGGATATATCTCAAGCAACTGTTTTTTGATTATGCATTTTCAATCAGCCGGATACCTGTTTTTTCAAGGGCTATCTTTTTTTGCTTATACAGGTTGCCGATGGTCATCTTGAATGTTTTTTTGCTCATGCCAAACACTTCATAAATTTCGTCGGGGTCGCTTTTATCATAATAGGGGAGATAACCATCGTTTTCCTGCAATAGTCTTATCACTTTCCCGGCCTCATCTTCCACACGCCCGTACCCGGGTTTACCCGCTGCCACATCGATCCTGTTATCGGGGTAAATATTTTTTATAAAACCGCTGAAGCGGTCGCCTGTGGAAATGCTCCTGTAAATTTCATTGTGATGCAGCACGCCGGTGTGCCTGTTATTGATGATGACAAGGTAGCCGATATCCGTGCGGCGATAGACTACCAGGTCAACCAGTTCCAAAGGTTGCACCGTGAGGGTATCATTGCTGAGTGAAGATGCAAATTTTTCTGTGGCGGCCACCCTGCCTGTTTTTTCATCCAGGTAGATCTTTACCAGGTATTCCCCTTTGGCACGCATGCCGGTAAGCTGCTGGCTCCTGGGTACAAACAGGTCCTTCATCAATCCCCAGTCCATAAAAGCGCCCTGGGGTGTTACATTCACTGCCTGCAGCTTTACAATATCGCCCACCTGGCCCAATGGCTGCTGCGTGGTGGCGATCAGGCGGTCTTCGCCGTCGTGGTAAATAAATACTTCCAGCTCATCGCCCGGTTCTGTACCGGCCGGCACAAATCTTTTCGGGAGCAGGATGCCTTCGGACCCGTCATCCATAAAAACGCCAAAGTCAACCTTCCGTAATACTTTTAACCTGTTGTACCTGCCTGCCTGTATCATTCGGTAAAGATAATGGTAGTGTGCCAGTTTGAAAATGCCTGCTCCCAAATAGCTGTTTCCCCTGCCTGGCAGCTTTTCAGACCAAGACACTGATGAATCGGCCGCAAACAGGTATATTTGCGCAACTATAGAAAATTGTATACGTGAATTTTACAGAATTCGGATTTGACGAAAGATTAATGGAAGGCATTGATGCCTCTAATTACCAGCAAGCCACCCCGATCCAGGAAAAAGTGATACCATATATCCTGGAAGGCAAAGATGTGCTGGCATTTGCCCAGACCGGCACCGGTAAAACGGCCGCCTTTTTACTACCGCTTATTAACCGTATGCTGACCAATGGCACCGATCCCAATGGCATCAATGCGATGGTGATCGTTCCCACGAGGGAGCTCGCCGTCCAGATTGCGCAGCACCTGGAAGGCTTGTCCTACTTTACTTCTGTAAGCTCTATCGCCGTGTACGGCGGTGGCGATGGAAATAATTTTGTCCAGGAGAAAAAAGCGCTCAGCATGGGCGCCGATTTTGTGATATGCACGCCCGGTAAAATGATGGCCCATATTAAAATGGGTTATGTAAAGCTCGACAGCCTGCAGTACCTGGTGCTGGATGAGGCCGATCGCATGCTGGATATGGGTTTTTATGATGACATCATGTTCATCATTAACCATCTTCCTGAAAAAAGGCAGAACCTTCTGTTCAGCGCTACCATGCCGCCGAAAATAAAAACCATGGCGCAGAAGATATTGAAGCAGCCTGTGGAGATCAGCATTGCCATGAGCAAGCCGCCTGAAAAAATTGTGCAGCAGGCTTACATGGTGTACGACGAACAAAAAATTCCCCTGATACAGCATTTGCTGAAAGAAAAAAATTACCGTTCGGTGCTTATATTCTGCAGCAGCAAACTAAGTGTAAAGCAACTGACCCGTGACCTGAAACGAAAAGGCATCAAAGCCGGTGAAATACACAGTGACCTGGAGCAGGAAGAGCGGGAAGAAACCCTTATTAAATATAAAAGTGGTCGGCTGCCGGTATTGGTCGCCACCGACATTCTCAGCCGTGGCATCGATATAGACAATATCGACCTGGTGATCAATTTTGATGTGCCGCACGACGGGGAAGATTATGTGCACCGCATCGGCCGTACAGCCCGTGCAGCCGCCGAAGGCAGCGCTTTCACGCTTGTAAATGTAAAAGAGCAGCGTAAATTTCACTCCATAGAAAAGCTGATCGGTAAAGAGGTGGAGAAAGTCACACTGCCGGAGCACCTCGGTGAGCAACCGGCCTATACCCCTTCTGCGGGAAGAAGATCATCCGGCGGAGGTGGTGGAAAGAAAAGATATTTTAACAATAAAGGAACAAGACATAAATAAATTAAAAAGGCGGCAACTTAAGTTGCCGTCTTTTTTAAATAAGAACATCCACCCAGGTGGCGGCCAGCGCTATGGCGCCGAGCCATAGGATCACATCTTTGTAGCCAAATTTTGCCATTTTATCGGGCCTCAGTTTTTTAATTTCAGGATAGTTCATATCCTTTTCTATTATTTCTTCCATCTGATTGCGGATGGCTGCTTCAAATTTAAGATTTTGATTCAGCCATAGCCATGCGTAAATGCTTATGATAATGATCACAGCGGAAACAAGGATATGATCGAACGGCAACTGCAGCAAGGGCTTTTCTCCTAACCTTGCTGCAGCCAGTACTGCACCGGTAATACTTATCAGAATGCTGCTGCACCAGCTGAATATCCGCCAGAGCTTTTCGAGGCGGTGGGAGAGCTGGGATTCTAGGGAAGAATAAATTAATTTTCTTTCTTCTGTCATAAATTAAGGGGTTTGAATCAATGCTACCGCATTCATGTCTTCAAAATGCATGTAATCCTTTCTCAGGCTATCGTAATCCCCACCCCAACGCCAGCCATTGGCCAGCATTATCTCTAGAAATTTTCTGTCCATGCTTATCATTCCTGTTAGCCAAACTCCGCCAATATTGATTCCGCTCATCCATGTGGTCAAGATCTGTTTATAATTAATTATTGTTTTGAAAAGGGGCTCAAGTCTTTCTTTTTCCTGGAGTGTTCCATCTAAAGCCTGTATCATTTTTTTTAATCTGGCATCTGAATAATAGTCCGGCCAAGGTATTTCAGCCAGGCTGCTATCACTTGCTTCAGGAGCAAGAGTAGTGGCATAGGTATGCAACCACTTTGGAAATTCTATTGTAAAATGATTTGAAGCGTCAAGCTGACGAAGTCCCTTGTCTGCAACTATATCAAAAGTATTCCAACCTGCTACCTGTTCCTGGACTACTTCCTGTACAAGTTTGAGAAGACTTTGGTCAGCAACTTCCAAAAAGTGGTGGTTTTGCATGGTGTCTATATTTTCACTTACATCAAATGCACAGCCTAATGAATGATTGCTGAATGTGCCCTCTGTTCCCGTCATTGTCCTCATAGCTCTTGATCCTATTTTCGTAATCGAATCTTTTATTCTTTGCAATTCATCTGCAGGTAAAGCATCAAAATCCGCCTGTGTTCTATCTACCCGGGCTTCAATCAGTTTGTTAATAACGACGGATCTTCCTAAGAAAACTTTACTCATTACATCTTCGGCTTTTGACCTAACGACACCTTCATTCGTCCAGGAAGTATGTACATGTGTTAAATTCCACCTATTGACCTGAAGCCTTACACTCGCTGAAAGGGATGCCGGGTCACCGTTTGTTTTAGAAGCAGTATTCGTTTTGGCGACTTTTGTTTTGACATACATTTTATCTGGATTGCTATCAGCGGCACCATTAAGTCTTGGTGTAACAACGATGGTATAGCTTTTTTTCCAGTCAACCAATACGGTCGCTGATCCGTTACCGGTACCACTCCCCAGTATAGTATTGCTATTTAGTACCTGTATGTCCGCATCAAGATCCCCATTGTTTACGCCTGTCCAGCTAACAGCTAAATTTACTTTCGCCGGAGTTCCTGCTCCTTCGCCTATTTCTTTGGCATCAGAAAAATGAACAATCTGTATCAGTAAATTTTCCGAAGGATTGTCTGTGGCTGCTTGTTCATATTTTTTCAGGAATTGTGTAAAGGGCTCTTTTTGCTCTGAACCACCATCTGGATCAATGAAATGAAAATCTGTTCCGATTCCATCAGAATTGCCGTTTCCTGTAATTTTAAAAAGTATACGTGCGTGTGGCGAGAATGATTCGTCTTCTGCAGCATCGGTTGTTATCCAGAGAGGTCCGTAAGTGTTTACCCAGTCAATATACTGTTGTAATAAGTAGCTGGCGGGCGGTTCTCCTGTCATATCAAGGCTTTGGACAAATTCATCTTTTTCAGATGCTCGCAGCGTATCATTTGCCATGAATTTTTGAAGATATTGCTCACCGGCTTCTGTTAATACTTCCTCTACTGTAAGCGTTTTGCCTTTTTTCCAGCTCATCATAATGGTTGCTGCAAATGCCCAGCAGGTACTGGAAGAGGTTTGCGCCAATTTTGGCAGATGTCCTTTTGCTTCTGCTAATACATTAGTACTGCTGCTACCGGCACCTACTTCCACCTTCTGCGTATTACCTTCACTATCCTGTGTTTCTGCTTTGACCGTTTTGCCTTTTGCTTCCGCATCTTTTGCTATTCCCATTGCTGTAGGTTCATTCGTTTTTGCCGCCGCATCCTGCTCTGCTTTTTTACTTTGTCCGCCATCCACCATCTGCCCGAAATGATCTTTCAGCAACTGTGCTTTTTCCTCGTCGCTTAATTCAGGGGAATTACGAATGGCATCGGCAATTTTATCGGAGTGTTCGGTGTTATGGCCCTGCATAGCCATCACTTTTGCCATTTCGGCAAATGCTTTGGCATTCTCCTGGTTAGAGAGATAGGTCTGCATCGCATTTTTCTGGTTCTGATCCAATCCTGTCACATCTTTGAATACATCACTCTTACCTAACAGGTCTGCTATGCCCGATGCCGCCAGGCCTGCGCCGGGCGCTGCTGCTGCCGGTGCATTCTGGATATTAACAATGGGTGTGGCAAGGTCTTTAAAAGCAGCTTTCCAGTCGGTAACAGTGGGTACCGGTACTGTAACCGGGTTGATCGCCGTAGGTTCATCTGTTTTAAATTTATCCCAGTCCTGCGATGTATTGTCTTTCACTTTTTCGCAGGCATCGCATGCCCCTTGTACGGCTTCCGCAAACACACCTTTGCTTGGCAAACTGATGCGGTAAGGAGGTACGGGCGTCAATGGTTTATAATGTTCCAGCAGGTTTATTTCTTCTGAAACACCATCTGCATTTTGTTCGACAATATAAGTGCGGTCAATTTTATAGCCCGGTGCCACCGGCATCACCAACGAGTTGCCTGCAATGCCGATCAGTTCATTTTTCACAACAGAAGCGAGACTCCTGTAACCAACGGGAACCCCGAAATCGTTGTAGGTCTCCACATTAAAACCATCCAGCAACATATATAGCCTGTCTTTATCAAGTTTTTTCCACAGGCACTTATTGTAGTACTCCAGGTTACTGTTCAGGTGCTCTATAAGTTTCAGGATAATATATTCATCTTCTTTCCTTGGATTTCTTTGTTCATCTGAATTCATTGGTGTAGCAATGGGCAACGTACTATCATATAAATCATCTCCTAAAAACTTATTAATGATTACACCGGAGTAAAATTTAGTGCTGTAATTAATCTGGATATTCTGGATATTAAAAGTGACGAATTGCCAGAAATCAACAGAATGTAGTATAGCTTTTGTATAGTTGACCCGGATATTATTAATGTCTTTCCTTGCCAGGGAGGTATTGGCCCTGAAATTTAATCTCATTAATTTATCCCCTCCGTGATATTTTGTTGTGGTGGATACATCTACCTGTGAAAATGGAGCAATGCCAATACTATTATTCGCAAGTTCTTCGAAGACCATTGGCAAAATTTCATCATTAAATATATCCGTCCATTTTGATATTGTTTTATGTGAAAAATAATTTTCAAGAAATTCTTCTGTATTGTTATATCCACACAAGCGTGCAATGGCATCCCACAACTTTCCGTCATTACTTCCGGCAGGAAAAAAATTATCAAATTTCACTACCTCGATAACATCGGCGGGTCTTGCTTCTTCAATATCGTCATAAATGACAATGTAATTGTCCGGAACCTGTAAGATTCCAAGAATATAAGGCCCGAAAAGAGTATTTATCTTCATTTTTCGGAATGACAGTATTCTATC
Source organism: Ferruginibacter sp. (assembly GCA_047602605.1). Taxonomy (GTDB): domain Bacteria; phylum Bacteroidota; class Bacteroidia; order Chitinophagales; family Chitinophagaceae; genus Ferruginibacter. The sequence goes on along the minus strand of JASGGW010000005.1, from coordinate 1,007,104 downwards.
GAAAATGGTTTTGGGCCTCGGAATATTTAATTTAAGGGTGAGATAACCTGTTAAGGAAGTTATTGGGTCGTCTGCATATGAAAACTCAGGAAAACTGACATTGACATAATTCGTTCGGTATCTTTCAATGGCATCAAATGCTTTCAGTAAAGGATGGAGACGACCCGTTTTGATTTTTACAAACGGCTGAAGATAAGTGTCAGATGGTATCGGGAGTAAATGCATTGCCAGCACATCTTTCCATTTATATATATTATCTATGGTAAAGTCTGTCATAAGCAAAGGCACAAAAAGACATTCTTCGACATGGGTTATTTCCTGGTAGATGGCATAATGCTTGAGCACTTCAAAATACATCATGGTCAATGAGTGGCAATGATTATGATTGGCGATCACTTCGCTGGTAACACCATAGCGTTGTCCTTCTTCTACCGTAGTGATTACGGTGGCATTCATCTCCCGGTAGCTCTGCGCATTCTGAGTGATGGAATTTTTCATACGTTCATGGAAATAGGCTGAAATGGTCCTGGAGCTGTTTTGCGAGGCATTGGAATGGGCATTGGCAACGCCGCCGGAAACACCCAGTGAGATGCCTACTGCATCTATAATAGCGCCCAGCCCGAAGCCGCCACTCACTCCTCCGGTAGTGGCAGAACTGCTGCCGCTGATTTCTTCGTCAATATTGCCTGCAATGGTATCAGAAATATCCACATCATTCACTAACGAAGCCGCCAGTGATTCTCTTTGTGATATTCTCTGCGTTTCACTTCCCCGCAGGGTGTGAGACTGCTCAAACATTACGATCTGCTTCTTTTGTCCCGGCGCCAGTGGCAAAGAATACAATAGCTCACCCATAGAATAACCATCTGCTTTTGTCACTACACTATAATGAAGGATATGTCCTGTAGCCACTTTTACTGCCTGGTACAACGACAGGTTGTTATGATCGTCGGGCGCATCCTGCCATAAAATGGGATTGCTCAGGTCAACCGGCTTGCGGTCTATTTTTGTAGTGCCTCCTTCGAGCCTGAAATGGCCTTTTAAATCTTTTGTAAGAATATAATTGGCTACATCGGGGTCAGACGTTCTTACGATCGCCGTGTGGGAATATTCATTGAGTGTTCTGTTGGGAGTGGACAGGTTAATGCAGGAGCCGCCTATATCCTGTGTATAGGAATCAGATGCCAGCAGGTCTTCCTGGCTGGGTAGCCGGTTGGATTTTTTTTCATCATGACAGGCGCAGTCCTCCTCTTCGGCATGGTCATGTGCTGCGCAATCGGCGCCCTGTATAAGCAGGTATAAAAAATCATCGGCAATGGTTTCATTGGCAGCAATATGTTCCTGGTCACTATACACTGGGATATCAGCAGGGCTATTGGGTGTAAGGGAAACCAGCGCCTGCGCTGCAGTATAATTGCCATAGGGATAAGGCAGCGAAAAATTTCCGGAAGCATCGGTGCTGGCAGCCCCCACTATTCTCCACATGGTATCGGCTTCTTTTTTTGCCTGTATCACCACAGTGGCTTCTTTTAAATTACAATCGCCGGACAGTTCAATGATCTTCCCCGACAGTTTCTTATTGCCGGCAACCGGTCTGGGCTCTGCGCCGGGTGAAATGGCTGTGGGTTTCAGCAATGCCACTTCTATAGTAAGCTTCTGAAGTTCCTTGTTTTCCGGTGCATATTCTCTTTGCCATACTTCAGACCCGTCATAGCCTGTTACCCTTACCTGCACATTGCCATTGATATAGTTGCTGATCACCGGTGCAAAAGAAAATACAATCGTATTGTTATTTATTTCAGCCGCCGGGACGCTGGTCCAGTCAAATAGTAAAGACTGGGGTCGAATGCCATTGCCGGGCACATCCACCGGGTACTCGACAGCGAGGGTGTAAAAGCGAAAGTCATTCAACGTTACTGCAGCATCGCTTACTATTTTAAATGTTCCCTTTACCTCCATTGCTTTTATTTCAGGAACAGTTACCGGGAAATCGAAAAGCGCAGTTGTGATAAGCTTTAAAACAGCTTTGACCCTTTCGGGCTTATCAATGGAAAAATGCTCTTTCAGGAAAACTTTTATTTCCTCGGCATCTGTTTTAATCCTGGGTTTACCGGATGACAGGTCGGTAACATGAGAAATAATAAAGAGGAAGGCATAATCATTGTATTGGGGTTCTGCCATTCTGAATTGTGCTGCAGCTTCTGCAAACACTTCCCTGTTTACCAGGAAAATATTTTTCCGGGCATATGCTGCCAGTTTGTTTTTGAGATCATCTGCTGTGGCTGTGTTAATCGATACAGACCTGTTTAAGGATGCCTGGCGCTCTGTTATTTCTTTGTATGTTGAAGAAGCAGTGGAAAGGCTGTACAAAGCCTTCATAGAGAGATGCCCTGCCAGGTTTTTATGTTCGTCTGTTATCAGAACCGGAATTTCTGCCGATAAATCGTCCAACAGCCCCGCTTCCGTATTGCTGAAGCCAATTCGGCTTATTAAGTTCAGGAAATTGAGAACGGATGTATCTGAATTACCAGTGAGGTATTCATTTTTAAAAGACGCTTCATAACTGGTGTCCGCCAGTTTCCTGTTAATACTGACGGGCTGTTCGCCGAGCAGGTCTCTTTTTATAAAAGGCTTGCCGTTTACCAGCACGGTGCTGAATTCAAAAACAGGTACTTTAAAGAGCAGGTTAATAGTAGTTGATACGGAGGCAGAGGCATTGCCATCATACCTGAAGCTGCTTTGAAGGGTAGGCATAATTATTCTGTTTAACGGTAGATAATAAAAAGGAGCGCAGGATAAGCAGCAGATTTCCGGGGCAGATGAGGTATGAGTCCGAAAGATATTCAGATAAAATGATGGCTCATATACCTCAAATGGGGAAGTTTTTGCATTGTATATTGCCGGGAGAATGAAGTTTAAGCCGCCGGTACCGGTTCCCTGGTAATTTTTCTTAGGGCGGGCTGTAATATCTTTGTATAAAATCTTTTATCAGCCATCCCAGCAATATATTAAACAGTTCTATTGAATACCTCACCGGTATCTCCGCACAGCGGGGCGAATTGCTGCGCAAGGAGCTGAACATCCACAATTTTAAAGACCTGCTGGAACATTATCCCCTGCGGCATATTGATAAGACCAATGTAGACAAGATCGCCACCCTGCGGCCCAATGATGAATATGGTTATGTGGCAGGCATACTTGCGGATATCAGCCTGGTGGGTGAAGGCAGGGGTAAAAGGCTCGTAGCGCATTTAAAAGACGATACCGGTATTATTGAGCTGGTCTGGTTCCAGGGAATCAATTGGGTGCAGAAATCGCTGGCTCCCGGTCATGCCTATCTTGTTTTCGGCAAGCTCAGCTTTTCATGGGCAAGCCGCAGATTGCTCATCCTGATGTTGAAAGTTATACGGCACAGAAAGCCACGGGCAGGGAACACCTGGAGCCCATCTATCCGTCTACCGAAAAATTAAAAGCGAGAGGATTGAACGGGTCCATGCTGGCAAAATTTACGCAGGAGCTGTTTAAAAAGATTTCGGAAAAAGATCTCCCGGAAAATATACCGGCCGCCATTCTGCGATCATATAAACTGATGCCCCGTTTTGAAGCATTCCGGCAGATACATTTCCCTTCTTCGCAAAAAAATTATGAGCAGGCGTTGCGCCGGTTAAAGTTTGAAGAGCTGTTTTTTGCGCAGCTGCGCATCAACATGATCAAAATGCAGCGGCACCGCTTCAGCCGGGGCTGGGCTTTTGAAAAAGTGGGCGATCTTTTCAATGATTTTTATACCCATCATTTGCCTTTTTCGCTTACCAATGCACAGAAAAAAGTCCTGAAGGAAATACGGAAAGACTTTGGCAGCGGTAAGCAGATGAACCGGTTGCTGCAGGGCGATGTAGGCAGTGGCAAAACCATGGTAGCCCTGCTGAGCATGCTCATTGCGGCTGATAATGGTTTCCAGAGCGTACTGATGGCGCCTACGGAAATACTGGCCCGGCAGCATTTTGCCAGCATCAAAGAATATGCAGGCGACCTGCCGGTGGGTATCGGGATCCTTACCGGCTCCACCAAAACAAAAGACCGTAAGCCGGTACTGGCAGGTTGTGCGGACGGATCGGTTAAAATACTCATAGGCACCCACGCCGTGATAGAAGAAAAAGTGCAGTTCCACAACCTGGGCTTTGCCATCATTGATGAGCAGCACAAATTCGGCGTGGCGCAAAGGGCAAAGCTTTGGAAAAAAAACAGTATCCCTCCACATGTGCTGGTGATGACAGCCACGCCTATACCACGTACGCTGGCGCTCACTGCCTACGGCGACCTGGATTACAGCGTAATGGATGAATTGCCGCCCGGCAGGATACCCGTCACCACCATTCACCGCAATGAAAGCTCCCGGCCGCAGGTGATGGATTTTATTAAAGAAGAGATTAAAGCAGGGCGCCAGGCTTATATCATTTACCCGTTGATAGAAGAAAGCAGTAAGCTTGATTATGAGAACCTGATGAAAGGGTACGAGGAAGTGAAATCTTTTTTCCCTGAACCCGCTTATTGGATCAGCATGGTGCATGGCCGGCAAACTCCTGAAATAAAAGAGACCAATATGCAACGTTTTGTTGCCGGCGATACTCAGATAATGGTAAGTACTACGGTGATCGAAGTAGGCGTGAATGTGCCCAACGCCACCGTGATGGCCATAGAAAGCGCAGAAAAATTCGGTCTCTCCCAGTTGCATCAGCTCCGGGGAAGGGTAGGGCGGGGGGCGGAAAAAAGCTATTGCATCCTGCTCACCGGAAACAAGCTGGGTAAGGATGCCCGGGAACGCATGGGCATACTGGTGCAGACCGGGGATGGGTTTAAAGTGGCGGAAAAAGACCTGGAGCTGCGGGGCCCCGGTGAAATTGAAGGTATCCGGCAAAGCGGGGCGTTAAATTTCAGGCTCGTGAACATTGTCGCAGACAAAGCCATCCTTGAAGTAGCAAGAGCTGAGGTGGAAAAACTGCTGGATGCTGACCCCGACCTGGAACTGGCTGAAAATTTGCTGATAAAAAATTACCTGCAGCAGCAACAGCACACAACCGGCTGGGGGAAAATTGCGTAATGATATTTTGTATACGTTAAAGACTGTATAAAGTATAGTGTTTAAACAACAAACACTATTGATAATTACGTATTTAATGCCTAAATTGTAAATAAAAATCGTTGAGAAGATTTACTACTATAGTTTTTTGTCTTGCGGCTACCCTGTTTCCCCGATTGCTGAAAGCCCAGATGGAATTCATTGAAAATAAAGGTCAGTGGCATTCCAATGTGCAGTACAAAGGAGATTTTCTTACCGGCGCTTTTTTCCTGGAAAAGAAAGGATTCACCGTCATGCTTCATAACCCCGATGATATGGAGAAGCTTTCTTTTGCTACGCACGGCCATGCCGATGACAGCACAAAGAAAATAAGCATACCGGCGGATGGCAAGATTGTCATCAATTCTTTCGCCTATAAAGTTCAGTTCCTGGGCGCATCCGCATCAGCGCAGCAGCTGCCCGAAAAACCGCTCAACAGCTACAACAATTACCTCATCGGTAATGATCCTTCCAAATGGGGCAGCAACTGTAAAATATTCCAGGCCATTACCTATAAAAATATTTATCCCAATATCGATCTGCGTTATTACAGCGATGCAGCCGGTAAGCTCAAGTATGATTTTATCGTAAAGCCCGGCGGCAATCCCAATTATATTGCGATGGAATACATCGGCCCAAAACAGGTGAGCGTAAAAGATAAAGAGCTGGTGATCTCAACACCGGTGGGCGATGTGAGAGAGCTTTATCCATACAGCTACCAGGCTGCTACCGGCAAAAGAATGGAAGTGGATTGCAGGTACGAACTGAAAGGCAATATTGTGAGCTTTAAAGTAGGGAAGTACGACCCTTCCGCTACGCTGGTGATCGATCCGTCCATTATCTTTTCTTCCTTCACGGGCAGTACAGCCGATAACTGGGGTTATACGGCCACTCCGGGTCCCGACGGAAGTTTGTTTGCCGGCGGTATTGCCTTTGGTACCGGGTTTCCTGTATCGCCAGGCGCTTACCAGAGCACATTCGGCGGCGGCGTTTCAGACGGCAGTGGTAATACACTGGGTTATGATGTTGCCATTTTCAAATTCAACAGCAACGGCAGCAACCGTATCTATGCCACCTATCTTGGCGGCACACAAAATGAGCAGCCGCACAGTATGATCTCTGATGCTTCAGGCAACCTCATTATTGCAGGCCGTACCAATTCCGGTAATTTTATCAACAGCCGCCAGGTAGGCTCCGGGGGCGGTTATGATATTTTTGTCACCAAGCTCAATGCAACCGGCACAGGGGTGATCGGTTCGGTGAAAATAGGAGGCGCAGCGGATGACGGCGTTAATATTCAGCCCAAGTATCCCGTATCCGGCGGCGCTATCAGTCTTCGCCGCAATTATGGCGACGATGCCCGCAGCGAAGTGATACTGGATGCGTCCAATAATATTTACCTGGCATCCTGCACACAATCTTCCAATTTTCCTACTATCAATGCAGTGCAGACAACCAGCGGCGGCGGTAGCAGGAACCAGGATGGTGTGATCCTGAAATTCAATGCCAATTTAAGCACTACTTTATTCAGCACATATTTCGGTGGTTCAGGGAATGACGCCTGCTTTGTAGCCAGCATTAATCCAGCTACCGGTGCGCTGTATATTGCCGGCGCTACAGAAAGCAATAACCTGCCCGGCGATAAAACCGGTGTGGTAGGTCCCACATTCAATTCGGGCGGTACCACGCCCATTGATGGTTTTGTAACGGAGCTTACCAATACAGGCAGCGCCATCATACGAACCACTTACCTGGGTACTGCAGGCATCGACCTGGTATATGGCCTTAAATTCGACCGCATCGGTTTTCCTTATGTAATGGGAACCACCACCGGCGACTGGCCGGTGATGAATGCCACTTTTAATATTGCAGGCTCCAAACAATATATTGCCAAGCTGCAGCCCGATCTGTCGGCATTTATCTATTCAACGGTTTTTGGAGGTGTCTCTTCTGCCCCCAAAATATCACCGATTGCTTTCCTGGTAGATCGTTGTGAGAACGTATACGTATCCGGCTGGGGTGGCGGTATCAATACAAGCCAGCAATATACTACCACCAATACCTTTGGTATGTCGGAAGTAAACCCCCTTACCGGTATTCCTGCTGCCGATGGCCAGGATTTTTACTTTTTCGTACTGGAGCGGAATGCAAATTCCCAGTTGTTCGGTTCGCATTTCGGACAGAATGGTGGCCTCGGCGATCATGTGGATGGCGGTACAAGCCGTTTTGATGACAATGGTGTTATTTACCAGGCCATCTGCGCCAACTGCAGCGGCGGAGCCCTGTTTCCCACTACAGCAGGGGTATGGTCTTCCACCAACCGCAGCAACAGCTGTAATGAAGCGCTGGTAAAAATTGAAATGAATTTTGCCGGTGTAGGAGCAGGCGTACAGGCTTCTATCAATTCGGTTAAAAACGATACCCGGGGCTGTATCCCGCTGAATGTACATTTTTCGGATACGCTCCGAAAAGGAAAAACCTTTTACTGGAATTTCGGCGATGGCTCTCCGCAGATCACGACTACGGTGCCTGACACCGCTCATACCTATACCGCTGTAGGAACCTATCTTGTGATGCTCATTGCAGAAGACAGCTCTACCTGTAATATCAGGGATACCGCCTATGTAACCATCACGGCCGGTAACAACAGGGCTAATCTTGATTTCACCTCTTTAAAATTACCGCCCTGCCAGAGCCTTACCATGCAATATACCAATACATCCACGGCTACCACGGGTAGCTTTGGCCCACGCTCCTTTGTGTGGGATTATGGTGATGGTTCCGCACCGGATACAGCAGGTCTTACACCACCCAGGCAGCATACCTATCCTGCGCCGGGCACTTATATTGTAAAGCTCATGGTGATCGATACAGCTTTCTGTAATACACCTGATACCATTACAAAAGAAATCCGCATCAATCCACTGGTGAGGGCGCAGTTTGAAACGGATCCGCTGGGTTGTGCGCCTTATACAGCTCAGTTCACGAATACCTCGCTGGCGGGTACTGATTTTATCTGGGAGTTTGGGGATGGCAACACGTCTACTGATGTGCACCCCACCCATCTCTACGCCAACCCGGGAGTGTACAATGTAAGGCTCATTGCGATCGATCTCAATACCTGTAACCTGAGGGATACTTCGGCATACTTTACCATAAGAGTGGAGGCAAAACCCAATGCATTATTTACGTGGGGTCCCAATCCACCCATTGCCAATACACCGGTACAGTTCACCAACCAGTCTACCGGCGCCAATAATTATGCATGGAGCTTCGGCGACGGCGAAACGTCTACGGTGGTGAACCCTTCACACCAGTACAATGCAACGGGTACCTACAATGCAGAGCTCATTGCCTATACACTCGCAGGCTGTACCGATACATTTAATCTTGATGTAAATGTGATCATCGTGCCATTGCTCGATGTGCCCAATGCCTTTACACCGGCACAGGCGACCAACAATGTTATTTATGTGGCCGGCTTCGGTATCGGTAAAATGCAGTGGCGTATTTACAACAGGCAGGGATTGCTCGTATTCCAGTCAGGCAGCAGCAAGCAGGGATGGGATGGAACCTACAAAGGAAAGCTGCAGCCGATGGATGTGTATACTTACACACTCGATGCAGAATTTACAGACGGAAAAAAAGTGCGGAAAACAGGCGATATAACTTTATTACGATAGATAAAAGGGAAGGAGGTCACTATGAAAAAGCAGGCATATATTTTAACGGTTTTTTTCTGCAGCATGTTGCTGACGAAGTCCCATGCCCAGGATCTGCATTTTTCACAGTATTTCAATTCACCGCTTACGGTAAATCCTGCCAACACAGGTTTTATTCCTGATGCAGATTACAGGCTCGGCGTTCAATACAGGAACCAGTGGAGCACCCTTGTATCGGCGCCTTATAAAACAGTCACCGCCTTCGCAGATGCACAGGTTTTCAGGGACAGGCTGGAAAACGGCTGGCTGGGTGTGGGCGCTGTACTGCTCAGCGATGCAGCCGGCTCCGGTAATCTCCGTTCCACCAAAGTATATGGTTCTGTGGCCTATCACCAGATGCTGGGTAACAGCAGCCTGCTCAGCGCAGGATTTAACCTGGGGTATGCCAATAAAAGAATCGATCCTAGTAAGCTTACTTTCCCAGACCAGTTCAATGGCGAATTTTTTGAAGGCACTTTGCCAACCAGCGCCAATTTTGTAAATACCGGCACCAGCTATTTTGATATGCAGGCCGGGCTCAACTATGCTTATTTTCCGCAGGAAAATGTTTATATCAATGCCGGGTATTCTATCCAGCACGTGAACAAACCAAGGGAAACTTTTTTCGGCGATCAGTCTGATGCAGGCATCATTCCCATGCGGCATATCGGTTTTATCAATGCAATTTTGAAAGTAAATGATAATGTGATCATTTCTCCCAATGCTTACTTTTCCATACAGGCAAAAGCAACCGAGCTGCAGGGCGGTATGCTCGCCAACTTCAATTTATCCGAAGCAGGGGAAATGCAGCTCATCGGCGGCCTGTATTACCGTCATAAAGACGCCATTATCCCAATGGCCGGCTTCGTGGTCAACAATCTTAATTTCACGTTTAGTTATGACGCCACTATTTCAACGCTTCGTAATTTTAATAATTACCGGGGAGCGCTGGAGTTCTCACTGATCAAAAAAGGATTTTATCCTGCAAGCGTTGACAGGCAGACTTTATGCCCAAGTTTTTAAGTCTCTTTTATACAACCTTTTTTTTTACGACTTTTGCCAAAAATTACACTAATGGAGCTGGTAACAGGAAGGCAGGAGTTCTTACAATACCTGAATGATTTCAGGCAGATACTGGGCGAATTATATGTATTCACCGATGAGGAAATACTCAGCAATTATGCGCATGATGAAACGGAGAACCTCCATTTCCTGCCGGATATAGTGGTGAAGCCCCGTACAGCCGAAGAGCTGTCGGAAGTGATGAAGATCTGCAACCGCCATAAGATCCCGGTGACACCAAGGGGAGCAGGAACGGGCCTGAGCGGTGGCGCATTGCCGCATCTTGGCGGCGTGCTGGTTTCTTTTGAAAGAATGACCGGGATTGATATTGATGAACGAAACCTGCAAGTAACAGTAGAGCCGGGTGTGATCACAGAAAACCTGCAGAATGCGGTGAAGGAAAAAGGATTGTTCTACCCGCCTGATCCCAGCAGCAGGGGGAGCTGTTTTATAGGAGGTAATATTGCCGAGAACAGCGGCGGCCCCAAAGCGGTGAAATATGGTGTGGTGAAAGATTATGTGCTCAACCTGCAGGTGGTGCTGCCAACGGGAGATATTATCTGGACAGGCGCCAATGTGCTGAAAAATTCTACCGGCTACAATCTTACGCAGCTCATGGTAGGTAGTGAAGGTACGCTGGGCCTGGTGACAAAGATTGTATTGAAATTATTACCGCATCCCAAATACGACCTGCTGATGCTGGTGCCTTTCAATAACCTGGAGAAAGCCGGGGAAGCGGTGAGCGCCATCTTCAGGGCCGGGTTTACACCCAGCGCACTGGAGCTGGTAGAGATAGATGCCCTGAAAATTGTGAGCAGCTTTGTAGACAGCAGCGTGGTGCCGGTGACGGATGAAATGGAAGCACACCTCATCGTGGAAGTGGACGGCAATAATATGGATGTGCTCATGCAGGATATGGAAGCCATATCAGAGTTGCTGCTGCAATACGATTGCGGGGAAATATTTTTTGCAGACGATGCACAGCAGAAAGCAGAGCTATGGAAGCTTCGCAGGAGAGTAGCAGAGGCGGTGAAGCTAGACGGCTATACCATAGAGGAAGATACCGTGGTGCCCAGGGCAGAGCTGCCAAAGCTGATACGTGGTGTGAAAGAGCTGGGCCGGGAATATAATTTTAAAGTGGTATGCTACGGCCACGCCGGCGACGGCAACCTGCATATCCGCATTAAAAAAGAAGGCAATATTTACAGTCTCAATAATCCTAATGTAATTCCTGCGCTGAAGGCATTATTCCAGCTCGTGAAAAGCCTGGGCGGCACCATCAGCGGGGAACATGGTATCGGGCTTATACAGAAAGAATACATGGATATTGTGTTTGATGAAGTGCAGCTCAATATTATGCGGGGCATCAAAAAATCATTTGATCCCAACAATATTCTCAACAGCGGAAAAATATTTGATTAAGCTATAATTAAGAAGTATGAAAATGAAAAACATTTTTTTAGCCGTACTCCTGGTATCTGCTTCATTGGCCTCCTTTGCGCAGGACGATGAAGAAAAAGGCGGGTTTAAAAAGGAAAAGCTCTTTACCGGGGGTAGTCTTACGTTGCAGTTCGGCAACCAGTTTACCGCACTGGGCATCAGCCCTTATTTCGGGTACAGCCTCAATAAATACATTGATGTGGCTGCTTCGCTCAACTTTAACTACACATCGCAGCGGGATTATTATATCATTGATGATAAAGTAAGACAGACCGTATATGGTCCCGGTGCATTTGTACGTATTTATCCGGTGAAATTTTTGTTTGCCCAGGCTCAGTACGAGTTCAATATGATCAAGCAGAAATATATTCCCGGCAGCGGCTATCCCAACGAAAAAGCCACTTTTGATGCACACAGCTTCCTTATCGGCGGCGGTTATGCAGGCGGCAGGGAAAATGGCAGTAATTCCTTCTATTATTTTTCTGTGTTGTGGGATATCGGAAAGAACGATTATTCACCTTACAAGGACAACCAGCTGAGAGCTGTCCCTATTTTCAGGGCAGGGTATAATATTGGTTTGTTCCAGGGCAGAAGAAGGTAATACCGGATAAAATATGTAGGAAAGGCACGCAATTGCGTGCCCTTCTGATTAATTGGATGCAGCAGTTTTCCGGAGCGCTGTCAGCACCGCTTCACCTACTTCCTTTGCAGAGGCCGGGTTCTGTCCTGTTATAACTCTCTGATCGGTTATAACATGCTGTTGCCAGAGTCCCGACTTTTCAAATATCGCTCCTCTTTCAATTAATTTATCTTCCAAAAGAAAGGGAACAATTGTATCAAGGCCAACCGCTTTTTCTTCTTCATTGGTAAATGAATTGATCTTTTTGCCATCCACCAGGTATTTTCCATTGCTCAACTGGATATTGACAAGCCCGGCCGGGCCATGACAAACTGCACTCACGATGCCATTGCTTTCATAGATCTTTGCCGCTATACCTGCCAGATCTGTATTACCGGCAAAGTCCCACATGGCGCCGTGCCCGCCTGCATAAAATATTGCGGCATATTCTGCCGGATCAACTTCGCCTGGTTTTAAAGTGTTTTCTATCTTTTGACGGTATATATCATCATCCCAGAATTTTTTGTTGATCGGGTCATTTAAATTGAATCCATCCACCGGCGCTTTACCACCCAGGGGACTTACAAAATCAATTTCATAACCTGCATTGGTCAATACAAACCAGGGATGTGCAACTTCTGATAAATAATAACCTGTCGGTTCTCCCGTGCTTCCTTTTTTATCGTGGCTTGTAACCACAAATAGTACTTTTTTCATTTTACTTTGTTTTAGATTTTGTGCAGTTGCCTGATTTGAAGAAATAATACAACCTGCCATTGCGATTATTCCTGTTGTCAGTGTCAGCAATATTTTTTTCATTTTCACATCGTTTATTAATGCAATGCAAAAGTGTAAACAATGCAGCTACCGGCACAGGAACTATATCACAGTTTTTTTGTGATGTATATCACTACAAAGTAAAGCGGCTCAGGGTTTCTCTTGATACACCAAGATAGGAGGCTATTAAGGTTTTGGGTACCCGCTGAAATAAATCCGGGTATTGTTGGAGCAATTGTTCATAACGTTCTTTTGCGCTGCTGTTCAGCATGGACAAGATCCTTCGCTGTAATGCAACATAACCCATGTTGGATTTTCGCCTGAAAAAATGTTCTATTTTATGTAAGTCAGCGCAAATTTTATCCCTGTTGTGAAGCGTCAGGCAAAGCAGTTCAGCTTCTTCAATACAGTCAATATGTAAAGTGGCTTTTGTCTGGCTGAAATAAGCCTGGTAATCGGTAATCCACCAATCTTCCATAGCAAACTGCATGATATACTCTTTCCCGTCCTTATCAGTGTGGCAGGCTTTCAGGAGCCCTTTAACCACAAAAAAATCGTTGAGGACAGCATCTCCTTCCTGGATTAGGAACTGATGTTTTTTAACTTTCTTCGTTGTAAAATGAGAGAGAAGATAGTCAAATTCCTGGTCGGTCAATGCTGTGATTTTTTCAAAGTGTCTTCTCAGTGCTATGCTCATTTGTCAAAGATATAATCATCTGCGTGAAGTTAAGGATATGCCGGCGGGGGATGTGCAAAACGGTGCGGGGGTTTCCGGCAGCGATACGTTGTATAATCGCTTTCACTGATGCTGATTTTTCTTTCTCATATTGTACAGAAAAACAGGGCCGGATACAAATACCCGGCTAACTGTGATTAACATTGTAGCTGTTTTATTTTTTTTGCCACCGGACCGTTGCTATTTCACCTTGCTGCTGATGGCTTAATTGTATGAGATACTGGCCGGCCGCTAGCATCTGGTGATCGAAGCGGAACTGGTTTACCCCCACCAGGTCAAATGTTTTCTGGCTTACCAGCTTTCCACTCATATCTGAGATCCTGACGATATACCTGCCATTAAAAGTGCCGGCCTGGTTGCGGATATTAAAAAAGCTGCTATGGACAGGAGCCGGGTTCGGAAAAACAATCAAAATTTTTTCATTCTCATCGCATTCGCCGCTTACTCTTTTAACGCTACTATATTCGAAGCGGCCATCAAGGTCAACAGATTTTATACGTATAAACAGATACCTGGAGGCATTGTTATTATCCGGCATAAATATAAACCGGTAAGTGCCGGCATTGGTTGCGGGCAGTATACCCGCCCTCTGGTAAGTAACACCATCTCTACTGCTTTCAATTTCAAATTGCTGAACATTGATTTCATTTTCTGTAGTAAAATGTACCTGTACCTTACAGGCTGTTCTTACGATATCCAGACTTGTGAAATCAACTGGTAACGGGCCACCGGTACGTTCAACAATAGTATACGGAAGTGAAGTGTAATTGTTGTTGCCATTCTGATCAGACAGGTTGATAGACGTATTATGATTTGTTACAAGAAAATTGGTAGTAACAGTGGAGCTGCCAAGCATAGAACCTTTCACCAAAAAAATTGCTGTGTCTGCAAAATTGCTCGGTAGTGCAGCAATAAGGTCGCCCGTTAATTGCACCTGGCCCCCGTTGTTCTCTGCGGTCCATGCAAAATAGTTACTGGTAGGCACAGTGCCCAGATCAAAACCGGGAGGCAGGACTAACCTCGATCCAAGTCCTATCTTAATTTTACAGGACCCTGATGGCAATGCATTGATAAGATTATAATTAATGATAGGCACCCGGATCTCAATCACACTATCAATTGGAATCAGCAATTCATTCATAGGTACATAATTGGTACTGGTGACTCTCATAAAGTTTACAGCCGGATCGGCAATGACCGCCTGTGCTGTTGCTCCTTGTACAAATAATTGTAAGATGAACAAGGATATAAAAAATATTTTTTTCATACAAGTAGTTTTATTGTTGGTCAGAAAACCGGCAGCGCAAATGACGTAATCTATGGCAACGGGATCAGTTGGTTTGCAAGGGAATTTGGATAGGCTGATAATGAAACCGGGAGTCAGATTTTTTAATAGGAGCAGGAATCGCTGTAAAAGTAGTTGCTATAAAACTCAATGCGATTAAGCAATTGTTATTGTTGTATTATCAATATGCCGGCATTATAATGCTCCGTTTACTGTATCACTTACGGCAGGTTTTCTTTTGGCTTTTAGCTGTTGTCTTTTTTCTTTTGCCAATTTTCTTATAACCAGTTTGTGATGCTCAAACTGCCGTACTTTTTCAAAAACCTGTTTGAGCGACAGCTGGTAGGCATTGTACAATTCATGCAGCTGTTGTTCATTTTGCATAACCCTCATCAGCTGATCTTCCGATAATTGAAACAACTCCTTGTTCTTCAGACTGCGTAATAAGTTTAGTAATTTTTCTACTTCAGAGAACGGAATACCTTGCATGGCAATTGGGATTTAATACCTGGATTTAAAATGAGTTAAATGCTTCTAAAGTTTTGGCCAGGATAAAATTAATAACCTTCCTGTCTTGTTGATTGTTTCCGAAGCTTAATAATAACAATACGTTTTCTTAACCTTTATCCCTTCGTAAAAAACTACTTTTGAGTAAGTTTTTCTTCTTCAAAAAAATCAATGTGATTTTTTAACAGCCCCTGAAAAGGGGCTGTTGTATTTTCATAACAACTTTACACCTCAGGTATCAGTTATTCACAATAATCTTCCACTTTTTGTCAATGCCATTTGCATCCTTGATATGAATCATATAGATACCGCTTGAAATGTTCTTTACATCAATGAAGTTGGTACCGTTAATAACTGACGTAGAAAGTACTGTTTGCCCGGATGTTGATACCAGCTTCACTTCTGCTTTGTTTTCAATACCTGTAATACTCACATACAATTTGCCATCGCTAACAGGATTAGGAAATACACTCGCAGTAATGTTGCTGCAATTTATCTCTACAGGTAATACAGGAGAATATTTGAATCCGCCGTCTCTGTCATTCATTTTTAAGCGGTATAAAATCTTTTTATTTTGAACAGCTATATGATTATCGATATAGCTATACCTGTTTACAGATTGATTGCCGGTAGCCGTTACGCTTCCTTCCAGCAACCAGCTTGCGGTAGCATCGTCATAACGCTGAACTTCAAAATTTATGCTGTTGACCTCATTTTCTGTTTGCCAGAATAATGTAGGTGTACATCCTGTAAGGCTGGCAGAAAATTTAAGGAGTGTTAAAGGAACGGTTCCAGCAATTACTTCGATAGTTGAGGTGGCAAAATCATCAGCAGTAAGGTTGCCTGAAACAGTTGGTCCTGCAGCACAGGTAGAGCCGTTCCCAAAATTGATCTGACCCGAAAAAGTTTGCGGGGGAGCAATGGTTACACCCTGCACTTTTAATACAATGTCCCTCGATGTTAATCCTGGTATTACATCCCCGCTATTGCACAAACGCAATTGTGAACCTGTGTTGGAAAGTATCGTCCAGCCGGTAGGTAAACCGTTTTGTTGTGCATCCGGCAAAAAAGTAACGCTGGCTGGCACGGTAATTACCGGGCGAAGTTTAGAAACAGGAATGCTGCCTTCAAGTGTATTGCCTACAGTAATTAAAAAATCATTGGTGCCTCCAACCGTAACTATCCCGGAATTGGATGGCAATACAGAAATATACGGGTTGGCCTGAGCAAGGATATGTGACGTTGCGCAGGTTAATATTAAACCCAACAGGGTAGATTTGATTGGTATCATAGTAATTTTTTTAAAGGGTGAAAATCGTTTTCTGATTTTTATTGATTTATTTTTAAAAATTTTGTTTCTTTTCTTTCATCTCCGTTTAAGTAAAGCAACGTATACATGCCTGCTGCAAGCCCTGATACATCCAGTGTTGTACTAAAACCATTTTGTGGAATTAATTGCGTCATAACACGACTTCCGTTTGCAGCAAATACCTGCAGGTAAGAAGCATTGCCCACTGCGGCAGAATGATTAATAGTGATCTTGTTTTGTGTAGGATTCGGAAACACTTTTAAATCAACACAACCAGGGGGCAGAATCATAACTTCCGAAGTAGTGCTGCATCCGTTGGCATCCTGAACCACCATGTCCCAGTTACCAGGCCCTTTAATGAAATTGCCTGTTCCGGTATACGGTAGAGTACCGCCGTTGGCGGTTACAATAACTGTTGTGTTTCCGCCGCAATATGGAATTGCGTTAGCAGTTGCCGAAGCATGGAGGATTGCGGGCTGGGTAATATTTATTACTGTATTTCCCTGTACAGAACAGGCATGATTAGCAGCCAATCTGACATTGAAATTATGTGTGCCTGCTGTAACAATAAAAGTATTGGATGACTGGTAAACACCGTTGTTTAAACTATACTCGTAGGTCCCGTTGCCACCTGTGGCCGTGATGGTAAGCGTTGTATTGCCACCATTGCATGGTATTGGTAATGCTGTGGCAGATGCAGTAATAGCAGCAGGTTGTGTAACCTGTAGATTGTTGCTGCTGCCAATACAGCCGTTAGCATCCCTTACGTTAATGTTGTAATTTCCTGCAGGTACAGTAAAAATATTGGAAGCCTGGTAGGGCGCAGCATTCAAACTGTATTCATAAGGCGTTACTGCACCTGCGGCAGTTACTGTTATTTCACTGGTACCACCAAAGCAACTGATGCTGGTAAACGCCGTTGAAACCACAGGCGTTGCAGGCTGATTATTGATAATAATATTACCGGTTGTATTCGGTGCACAACCACTTGAGTTTTGTACAGCGATGGAATGGTTGCCGGCATTTACAATATATCCGCCAGCAGGATAAGCAGCAAAAGCACCACCATCCAGGCTGAAACTAAAACCCGTTGTGGAAGATGTTACTGTAATGATACCTGTGGCAGTGGTACAGGTTGGATGTTCGACATTTACAGTGGGAGCTGGAGGAGATACCGGCTGAACATTAATGCTGAAGCTGGTTACAGGAGAAAAGCAACCAGCAGTATTTTGTGCTGTTAACGTATGAGTCCCGGGTGTCAGTCCGTTGTATCCCCCGGATGGATAGCTGCCATATACTGCACCATCTAAGCTGAATGTAAAGTTGGTTACTGCAGATGTGATAACAGCGCTACCGGTTGGAACTGTACAGGTAGGCTGAGAGATATTGACAGATGGCGCATCGGGTGCACCTGGTACAGTGTTAATCGTCACTGTAGCGACGGCAGCAGAAGTACAGCCTGCCGTATTGGTAACGGTAAATGAATATGACCCCGGGGCAAGGTTGCTCAATGTAGTACTGCCGGTATTTCCGCTTACGGTGCCGGGCTGTATAGTCCAGTTGCCGGATGGGAGGTTGCTTAGTGTAACCGATCCTGTAGCTATACTACAGTCAGGCTGTATAACAGAACCAACTATTGGTGCTGAAGGCGTTACCGGTTGTGCATCAATCGTAAACGATAGTGTGACTGAGTTACAATTATTACTGTTTCTTGCAACGATGGTGTGTAGGCCTGCTGGCAGTGAATATCCACTGCCGGGATAAGCGGTAAATGAAGCTCCGTCAACACTAAAAATTAAACCTGTAGTGGAAGAAGTTAGTGTAACGATACCTTCAGCAATGCTGCAGGATGGCTGAACAATATTTACAAGGGGCGATGGAACTGCTGCTGGTTCGCTAACCGTGATTGCTGCACTGGTAATACAGGTTAACGGATTATTGATCTCTCTTGCAATAACCGTATAATTTCCTGCAACAACATTGGCGAAAATATTTCCCGGCTGGAAACTGGCAGCTCCGTCAATACTATACTCCACCGGGCCTGTGGCGGCTGTTGTTGTGGCGGTTATTGTACTCGTGCCTCCGTTACATAAAATGGGTAAAGCTGTTGCATTAACTCCCAGTGCGCAACCGGGTACTACCTGTATGGTAGAAGTAGAAAAATCATCTGCGGTGTTATTGCCCGCTACTGCTCCACCCGCAGCGGCGCAACTTATTCCGTTCCCAAAATTTATCTGCCCGGCAAATGTGGAAGGGCCGCCAACAGCAACACCCTGTACTTTAATAATAATGGTGCGTGAAGAAAATCCGGCAATTACATCCGGCCCGTTGCAGATGCGGATCTGCGAACCTGTGTTGGTTATAATTGACCAACCTGCAGGCAACCCGGTTTGTTGAGCATCAGGTAATATGTTTACTATGGGTGGAACAGTAATTACAGGTCTTAATTTAAACGAAGGAATATTGGATAAGCCTGTATTTCCAATAGTAATCTCCAGATCAAGTGTAGCCCCCAAAGCAACCATACCGGAGTTGGCAGGTAACACTGCAATAGAAGGATTGGCCTGTCCTGATCCTCGCAACGTGGCAAATAATGCAATCAAACAAATCAATATTGAAGCATAAAATTTTTTCATTGTAGAGGCTATAAGAAATGATTAATTTTTCTGTCAGATCAGTTAATTACTTTAATGGTGGAAGAAGAAGCATTATCTGCTATATTATCTCCTGCAGTAGTGCTGCCTGCAGCATTACCGGGAGCAGTTCCATTGGAAAACCCAAGGTTAGCGACAATAGAAGATGGCCCGCCTGCATTTGTTCCTTTTACACTTATAAGAATTGTCCGGCTTTGATTTTCAGGAATGATATCAGTTCCGTTACTCAACACTACAACTCCATTGTTGTTTGATAATATAGTCCACCCGCTAGGCAGCTTATGTCCGCTGGTTGGTACGATGACAATGTTTCCGGGAAAGCTTATCTGCGGTTTTAATTTGTAAGCCGGAACGGATGTGGTGGCGCTTGTATTGCTAATAGTTACTTCAAAAAAAATAATTTCATTCTTTTTTACTATACCGGAATTTTGAGTAAGCACATTGATCATTACATTTTGAGCAATGAGATGCTGTGCTGATAGTATTGCAATAAAAAGCAGGGCAGATCGTAATAAATGTTTCATCAAAAAAAATTGAAATAAATTATCGGGCTAATCGAAAACAATGCTTGCAGGTACCGGATTCTGGCTCTTTAAATAAGGATATTGAAAAGTGAAATTAGAAATCCGGTTTATAGAAATTGTTTTTGCGGGATTATGTAATCATTATCTAAATGTTATTACACGCATATGTATAAGTGGGTAGTTATTAACATTTAAATAGTAATATTTGCATAACAATTTGTTGATATGATTTGGGCAATAAAATTTTTCCTTTGCTCCAAACTACTGTTGTTATGAGAGTAATTTTTTTATTCTTGCTACTTTTTTTTATAACTGATAGCTTAACTGCACAACCAGGGAAAATTTCAGGAAAAATTCTGAACGCTGCATCTGGTCAACCTTTGGAAGGGGCTTCACTTTTATTGGTTAATAAAAACATTACAAGGGTTGCAGATCAGAACGGCGCTTTTTCCTTTATTAAACTCGAGCCGGGCACTTATACTATCAAGTGCACCTACGCTGGTTTCCAGGATAAAATAATTGATGAGATTATTGTAAAAGAAAACGAGAATACTGATCTCAGCATTTCGCTTGATAGCAGGCTGTCAAGCGAAGTAGTAGTAACCTCTAAAAGAATAAAAGCTGTAGGCGAAACAGTAGCATCTTTATTGATTGCACAAAAAAACAGCACCAATGTAAGTGATGGAATTACTGCAGAGTCCATAAAGAAAACACCCGACAGAAGCAGCAGTGATGTAATTAAAAGAGTAAGTGGTGCAAGTATACAGGACGACAGGTTTGCAATTATAAGGGGGCTAAACGACAGGTATAATGCAGCATTCATCAATGGTGCGCCACTCCCAAGTACAGAGAGCGACAGGAAAGCATTTGCTTTTGATATTTTTCCTTCGGCTATTTTGGATAACCTGGTGATTTATAAAACAGCAACGCCTGATAAAACAGGAGAATTTGGCGGCGGCATTATAGAGATTACCACCAAATCAACTTCTTCGCAACCCATTGGGCTCATTTCTATCGGGCAAGGTTACAATTCCCTCATCACAGGAAAAGACAGGTATGTATCGGAAATGAAAGGTGGCAGAGATTGGTGGGCCTGGATGACGGGTCGAGAGCGCTGCCGGAGGGTCTGCCTAATAAACAGGGCTTTCTTAATTTACCCGACAGATTTAATGATGAACTCAGGCTGGCGAAAGGGTTTTCAAAATATAAATGGGGCATTACCACTAGCAATACAAGACCCAATCTTAATTTTCAACTGGCGAAAAGTTTTAACATACTTCGAAAACAGCAGGAATTTATTGCTACGCTGTTTTCTATTACCTATAACAGGAGTTTTGTATTTACAACAGGCGAAAGAAATAGTTTCGACGGGCCCGGAACTTATACAGGCGATCCCACAGTGCCAGGGTATTACCCGATACAGCGAAGAAAAGTGATCGACTCGGTTTACAACGATGAAGTGATCTGGGCCGCATTGGGCAATCTTTCGGTAAAGATCAATAACAGGCACAATATCAGCTGGAAAAATAACCTGAGTGTGAATACAGATAATCGCCTGGTAAGACGGGTGGGTAATTATGATTTTTTTGATGAGCCTGATGCTATACGTTCAGAAACATACCGGGCTTTTATCCAGGATAAAATTTTTAATAGTCAACTGATCGGGGAACATCAGGTAGGTTCCAAAAAAACAAGGATCAACTGGATGGGTGCATACAGTAAAGTGAACAGGGAAATTCCCAACCAGATGATCTCTACCAGTGGTCCCGTTCCCGGCGGCGGTACTGCTGCCAATGGAAGTAACGGCGGCATTATTACAACCAACTCGCAGGAAAATATAAAAAGCGGAAAACTGGATATTACGCAGCCTTATAATTTCATGAAAAGCAATCAGAATTTTATTAAGTTGGGTGCGGGGTATCAGAAAAGAGAGAGAGATTTTACCAGCAGGCAACTTGGACTTATAAAGTATGGGGGAACAACTTATGAGCGGGATGAATCTGTGTATGCACTTCCGGAGGATCAGCGTTTTTTAGGCCAGTACCTGGGCCTTATGGCAACCGGTAAAGCGGGTGTTGCAGTTCAGGATGCAACCATTCCTAATTCAGAATATGATGCAGCTTCCGCCACTACCCATGTGTACCTGATGAACGATCAGCGATTCTTTAAAAAAATAAGGTTTATATATGGTGTGCGTATGGAGCGTTTTAACCAGAAGCTTACTGCACCACAAAGAGGACTGGATACCATCAGGCTTGATTTCACTAAAACAGATTTTCTACCCTCAGCCAACCTGGTGTATGCCCTCACTTCCAAAACAAATCTTCGGCTCTCTTACAGCGAAACAGTCAACAGGCCCGAATTCAGGGAACTGGCTCCTTTCGGATTTTATGAATATGTAACCGGCCTGTTTGTTTTTGGTAATGATACTATTACAAGAGCCAAGATCAATAATTATGATTTCAGGTATGAGTTTTACCCCGGCAAAGCTCAACTGCTTTCTGCCTCGGTATTCTATAAAAAATTTACCAACCCTATAGAATTTATAACATTACCGATCAACATCAACGAAGCTACCTACACCAATAATCCCAGTGCAACATTATATGGGGTAGAAGCCGAGTTCAGGTTACTGCTGTCAACGTTGCTTGGCAGTAAATTTGAAAATTCTTTATTAAACCGTTTTACACTTACTGGCAATGGTGCGTATATCAAGTCAAAGGTTCCGTTGGGTAAAGCGGCCGATTCTTCAGAATTGAGCCGACCTTTGCAGGGACAATCGCCCTACATCATCAACTTTTCTCTTGGGTATAACGATGAAAGATCCGGTCTTTCTTCCACTATTTCTTTGAACAGGATAGGTAAAAGATTAGCCATTGCCGGAAACAGGGATCGTCCTGATTTTTATGAAAGAGAGCGAACTGTAATCGACTTCCAGTTAGCAAAAACTTTTCTTGCGAAAAAAATAGAACTGAAGCTAAATATAAGAGACCTGCTTGCGCAAAGAATCACTACTTATCTCGATAATGACAAGACCCAGTCCTACACTGAACAGGACAGGATATTCTCTTCCAATATTGCGGCAAGAGTTTTTACGGTAACTGCAGGCTTTAAATTTTAACGTTCATTCTTTCATTCAGAATATTAATAAAGATTGTTACAGTTAACCATCTTTTGTTTTTTGGTATATAGACTTCCCGCCGATGTGTTGCAAAAAAAACCGGGAAACCCTCTTTCGGTTTAACAATTTCTTCATGCAGAAAATACAATTTGATTATGATTTGGTAATTGCAAAAACTGCCTCCTTTTTAACACAATATTTACTTTTACATCAATGAAAATAGTGATTTAAAATCCTTCAAATATCCCTTAAAAGCCCCGTTTTATACGGTTCTGTGTTCTCCTTATAATTATTATTTATAACTGAAACTTATGAGTTTTAAGCAACTGTATTGTGATTGCTTCGGGCCTTGTTTTGCCATTAATGTAGCTGGTATTAACAGCTGTATACAGTGCTATTCTAAAAAAATATTCAAGCATATTCTAACCCGTTCTGTTCAAACCAAATTAACATTTTTTAAAACGAATTCAAACCATACAGCATCAGTAATTCCTGCTTTATGGGTAAAGCTAACGAGGTATTTTTTACACAAGCGATTTACTTCAATAACAGTAAACCTGGTTATGAAACCAATAAAAACTGCCGCAGCGAATTTGTACAAAACAATGATTGCATTACCTGGAAACCTTTCAGTCAGCCAACCAAATTTTAACGCTAAAAATTTTTTCCATTAATGAAAGAAATCAAACAGTAAAAACTTTTAAAAACAAAACACATTTCAAACTCTACAAAAAAATTTAAAATGAAAAAAAATCTCTTAACCATTTTGCCATTCCTGCTTTTTGCAGCGGTAATTGCAAATGCACAAACACCCGAATCAACCAATTATCGTGGTGCATTTGCGCCGGCTCCTGTTTCAATGTGGACTGACAACTGGACCAACTGGAATCCACAGAATACTTTTTATCCGGCTCCTACTGTAAACGTATCAGGTGTTATTACTACCAATACAACCTGGACAAGAAACAATACCTATTTATTACAGGGAATAGTATACGTTGATAGCCTGGTGACATTAACCATTGAACCGGGAACTGTAATACGTGGAGATGCTAATACTGTGATCAGCTCATTGGTTATCCAAAGAGGTGCGCAGATCATTGCCAATGGTACTCCTTGTAATCCTATCGTTTTTACTTCAAGTAAAGCGGCAGGCTCAAGGGTTAGAGGCGATTGGGGTGGTTTAACACTTTTGGGAAGAGGTTTAACCAACCAGGGTAATAACGTAAATATTGAAGGTATTGGCGCTTCAGAGCCAAGAGCCCGTTATGGCGGTAATAACAATGCTGACAACTCAGGTTCGCTGAAATATGTACGTATTGAATATGCAGGGTATGCTATCACCAATGGTAACGAATTGAACTCATTAACTTTCGGCGGTGTAGGTAGTGGCACTACCATTGACTATATCCAGACTTCTTTTGGTAATGACGATGCATTTGAATGGTTTGGTGGTGCAGTTACCTGTAAACACCTGGTAGCTTACAGAACCCTGGATGATGATTTTGATACTGATTTTGGTTACAGCGGTATGGTGCAATTTGCTTTGGGTGTAAAAGATCCTACTGTAGCAGATGACCCGGCTTTATCAACTTCTGAAGGTTTTGAATCAGACAACAATGGTACTGCACCGTTTACTCCAACTCCAAAAACTAGTGCAAGTTTTTATAATGTTACCCAGATCGGCGCATTCAGATGCGGCAGCAATGCCGGCCCTATCACACAACCTACTGCTGACGGGTTCAGGAGAGGCGTAAGGTTAAGAAGAAATACCGAACTGAAAATTTTCAACAGTATTTTCATGAACAACTGGAGAGGTTTGATCATGGATGCCGATGTACTGGCCAATGGCCTGGCAGCATTCAAAAACAATATCATTGCAATGGATATTTCTACCGTATGGGTAGCTCCATATGCCGGCGCCGCTGTAGCCGGAGAAAATGCTGCAACTACCACTTACCTCACAACTGCTGCAAACACCAATTCTATTGTAACCACTCCCTGTGATGTACTGGTGAATGCATGGGATTATTTAAATCCTGACTATCGTCCGAATGGCGCCGGCTCTGGTGCAGGTTTGGCAGGTGCTGATCTTACTCCGGGTATCCAGATTGAAACTGCACTGTTTACTGCAAATCAAACTGCAGATTTCGTAGTGGATATTTTTGAGAATGCTGTAGGTAATTCTAACGGTACAATTACTGTTACCATTCCTGTTCCTTCTGCATGGACTATTTCTGTACCTGGCATCACACTTTCCGGTACTCCTCAGTCAGGTACAAATGGTACTTCAGCTCCTTTGGGTGCACCATACAATAATGGCGACTGGATGTTCAGCATTGTTGGTGGTAATGTAATAGCTACTTCTAAAGTAGGTGTCAGCATTTTATCCGGAGGTTCCTCTTCACTTGGTTTCAGGATCACCAGGAAGCCAACAACTCCAAGTGGTACCAACCAGAGCTTGTCTGTAACAGTTAGCGGAGGTTCCGACAGTACTCCGGAAAATAACAGTGCATTGAATGGTTTGGGCGCTAACTAATAAAATTAATCGATCAGATCATTTAAAATAAATTAAAATGAAACTCATAAAACTATTTATGCTCTTTTGCATCGGTGCTATCTTTTTGGCATCTAATGCATCAGGACAAGCCAATCCTTCCATC
Source organism: Ferruginibacter sp. (assembly GCA_047602605.1). Classification (GTDB taxonomy): domain Bacteria; phylum Bacteroidota; class Bacteroidia; order Chitinophagales; family Chitinophagaceae; genus Ferruginibacter. Next base: position 981,590 of record JASGGW010000005.1, on the reverse strand, counting down.
GCAGTGCTGCCGTCTAATTCCGGTGTAGTGGCGGTAGGAGGCACCAACGATTTCCTTATCACGGTAGGTAATACATTGACCGGAAGTATTCCTGTTTCAAAATTACGTCCCATTGTTACATTACCGGCGAGTGTAACATTTTTACCGGATGCACAGCAAACAGGTTTACCTGCGGGCTGGACTATTCTTTCCAATACCGGCTCTCAATTGCGTCTTTGTAACAGCGGAGATGTAGTTCCTGGTTTAACGGCCCGTGACATCATCCTGAAAGTTCAGGGTGTAACGATCAGCAGCCCGCAAACTTTTTCGGGTCAGATTAATTTTGGCAATGGTACAACCTGTGCTGCCGGTACTTCTGTATCGGGTAACAATACAGCAGATGACTTTGCAACATCAACTATTGAAGTGGTAGCTGCTGCAGCCTGTAATCTTTCTGTATCAGCATCGGCAGGCACCATTGCCTGCAATGGCGGTACAACCACATTAACCGCAACTCCTTCAGGTGCTAACGGCGCTGTTGAGTACAGCCTGAACGGTGGCGCTTATCAAAGCAGCAATACTTTCACAGTAGATGCTGCAGGTTCTCCTTATACTGTTGTAGCAAGAGAAGTGAGTACTCCTGCCTGTACTGCAACTGCAACTCCTGTAACTGTTAGCCAGCCGGCAGTATTTACGCCTTCTGCATCGGTTACCTCTCCTATCACTGTAATAGGTGGTACGGGCTCCGTTACTATAACCGGTGGTGTTTCTTATGTGATCACTTCTGGCACCACTGTTAACACAACCGGTGCTACTTCAGGTGTGTTCACTGGCTTATTGGCTGGTTCCTATGTATTTACTGCTACCAATGCTGCAGGTTGTACAGCAACTGCCAGCGCTACTTTAAGTGACCCCGCTCCATGTGTGATCACAGGTGTTACTGCTACTCCGGGTACTATTGCATGTAATGGCGGAACAACTACTATTACTGCAGTGGCTGCTCCTGCCGGGACTTATCAATACAGCCTGAATGGTGGTGCATTCCAGGCAAGCGGAACCTTTACAAACATTGCTGCCGGTGCATATACTATCGTTGCAAGAGAAGCCTCCAATCCTGGTTGTACAGCTACTGCTACAGGCACTATAGCTCAACCAACTGCTGTTGATGCTTCTGGTGCTGTTACAACTGCAATTCCTGTTCCGGGTGGTACAGGTAGCATCACGGTTACTGCGACAGGTGGTACCGGTGCATATACTTATGTGATCACTTCCGGTACAACCGTTAATACAACAGGTGCTGCTACCGGTGTGTTCACCGGTTTACTGGCTGGTGCTTATACATTTACTGTTACAGATGCCAACAGTTGTACAGATGTAACTGCTCCTGTAACGTTGGCTAACCCAGGTATTGCAACAGCTGATCCTGCGGTAGGTCAGATGTATTTCACTACAACCAGTGGTGCCATTGCCAACGCCAATGCTTTATTGATGGCTCCGGCAACAGATCTTTATGATATCAATGTTCCGTTCTATAACCTGAACCAGGTAAATCCTGTTCCAAATGGAACGATCAGCTTACATGTTAATCTTGGCCGTAAACTGGTACTGGCACCTGGCTTCAACCTGGCTACTGCTCCACTGAACACTTATTTCTCATGGGCTCAAAGCAGTGTAAATGGAGATATTATCCTTACAGGTACGCAGATAGCCACTATCCCTGCCGATTTCGATAACATCGCAGTGTTCAGGGTAAAAGGCGATTCAGCATGTCGTTCAAATATTGTGTCAAATGTTATTATCACCAATGTTTTACAAACATTGCAGGATAATGATACGCAAAACAACACTGCTACTTTACAATATACTCTGCCTATCACATTGGCTAAATCACAGGTGAATGTAACCTGTAACGGTGCCGGTAACGGTATCATCAATATCGTTGCAAGTTCAGGTACAACTGTTGTAACGACTGGTCCTGGTGGCTATAGCAACACTACAGGCCTGCCTTCAGGTTCAACCACTTTTGCGCTGGCTGGTCTTACCCCGGGTGTTTATACTATCACAGCAACAGCTTCAAGCGTGGCTCCGCTGGCTAACTGCAGCGCTACAACTACTGTTACTATTCTGCAACCAACAGTGTTATCACTGCCAACGGCTAATGTAACGCACACAAACATCAATTGCTTTGGTGCAAGTGATGGAACCATTACTGTTGTTGGTTCTGGTGGTACTGCTCCTTACACTTACACAATTGCCGGCCCAACAGTTAATACTACCGGTGCATTGTCTGGTGTATTCACAGGTCTTGCTGCAGGAAGCTACACCGTAACTGTTACAGATAATAATGGTTGTACTGCAACAACGGCCCCGGTTATAATTACACAACCTACAGGCGGGGTTCCTGATATTTCTTTAGGTTCTGATGTAACAGGCAGCTTGTTTGCAACTCCTGGTGTTACACAAACCATCGTTTATAACATTGCTGAAATTGCAGGTAATTCTGCGGTAGGTGACACCATCCGTATCACTAAGGTGAATGGGTTCACTATCAATTTCAACCCAACTATATTCTCTACAACAGTAGGTACAACTACTTATACATTGGATAACCCACGTTGGAAAATTGATAACAGCAATCCTGCATTCGTTTCGATCATCCTGACTGATCCGGGTAATGCTACCGCTCCCGGTACATTGCTCTGTAACCAACTGGTAAGAGTGGCAGTTTCTATTACAAGAAATACTTCCAACATTTCCACCTTTACCCTCAGTGCAAGGCTGAGGAAGGCTGATGGCGAAGTAAATCTCGACAATAACCTGAACTCAATCATTTTTGCCGCAGAATAAGCAAACAACAACAAAGGGGTAACCAATCCCCTTTGTTATTAAAAAATTTGAAAAAAATATATTATGACACTCAAATTAAAAAATAAGCTTCCGGGTTTAAAAAGCCTGCTCGCATCCGTACTGATGCTGGCGGCACTAGCCGGAAATGCACAGGACAGGTCTGCTGTGATTGCCGATCCAAAACTCAATGCGATTGTACTGACAGACTTTGACGGATATCCTGTTGATCCAACCAACCTGCAGGCAGATCAACTGATAAAATTAAAATTACCGGTAGCATGCGATAACCACGGGAAAATCCTTCCGGCAGGTAGTTGCAAAATTAAAATCGGCCTTGGTTCAAAATTAGTGCTGGACCCGGGGTTCGATCTTAATAATGCAGGCATGGGTGATTATTTCAGGTGGACTGTAATGGAAGAAGCAGGTCAGTTCCAGGTAACGGGCGAATTGATCAACCCGCTCCCCGTAAGCATCACGGCTGTTGATCTTTCTTTCAGGATTAAAGTGAAGGAAGCAGGAAGTTCGGCCGTTACCGCCAATTTCCTCATCACCAATCATAATACTACAGCAATATTGTCTGATGAAAATGGTTCAAACAATGCCACCGCACTTTCTTATAAAGTGTCTGACAGAATACCTGTTGATCCTTCAACCGGTAATGGTAAATTGAAACTGAGCCTTTATCCAAACCCGGTAAAAAATGTAAATACCGTTAAGATAAGTGTGGTTCAGGGTACTTTAAAAGGCAATTACAAAATCATAATGTACGATATGGCTGGTAAACTGATCCAGTCAAAAGACATGCAGCTTGATTTTGCCACCAGTTTCCTGTACAATTTCGGAAACATTGCAGCAGGCAAATACATGGTAAAGGTAGTGAACACTTCAGGTACAGAATCTGCCATCCTGAAGTTTGAAAAATTTTAGTTTTTGATTTTTCTTCCTTCCTGGTTATTAATAAGCCCCCTGGTTAACCAGGGGGCTTTACGATTATAAGGAAGTTTGACTATGAATAAAGCCATTTAATTTACATGAGATATTGTAAAATATCTTCCGGTACCTGCAGGATCGTCATTTTTTCTTCATGGTTGCCGTATAAAAAACCTTCTTCCTGCATTTTTTTCATGTGTGCGATCAGCGCATCATAAAATCCGTCGGTGTTTAAGATGAATATCCTTTTGTTATGAATGCTCAGCTGGTTCCAGGTAAGCATTTCAAAAACCTCATCCAGCGTGCCATAGCCACCCGGCAGTATCACTGCCGCATCGCATTTTTCATACAACATCTGTTTGCGCACATGCATTGTTTCCACGATATGCAGCTCGGTAAGCCCATCGTGTTGGTGCTCCCATTCCGTCAGTACTTTGGGAATAATGCCGATCACTTTTCCTTTTTTTTCCAGCACTGCATTTGCCACGGCGGCCATGAGGCCTTTGTTGCCGCCGCCATAAATCAATGTGATATTTTTTTCGGCCAGTATATGTCCCAGTGTTTTTGTATGCTGCTCAAATAAAATGTTCTTACCCGTTTTGCTGCCGCAAAAAACCGCAATCGCATGGATGTGCATAATTTCTGTTTTATGAACAAAGGGAAATCATTTTTCTTTACCTTCAAAACTTATTTAACAATTAATACTAACATAACAGCCCGGATATGTCTCCTGCCACTTTGTTTTCCTTCGTCATCGGTTATTTCTTATTGTTATTAGGTGTTGCCTGGTATACTTCCAGGGGTTCCAATAACCAATCATTTTTTATCGGCGATAAAAACAGTAACTGGATGCTGGTGGCATTTGGTATGATCGGTACATCGCTTAGTGGTGTTACGTTTGTAAGTGTTCCGGGAACAGTTGGCACTAACTCCTTTGCCTATTTCCAGATTGTGATCGGTTATTTCATCGGCTATATTACCATTGCCTATGTATTGCTGCCCCTGTATTATAAAATGAATCTTACGTCGATCTATACTTACCTGGGCAACAGGCTGGGCATTAAGTCTTACAAGACCGGCGCTTCGTTTTTCATACTCTCCAGAACACTGGGCGCCACCGCCCGCCTGTATCTTGTTATTAAAATATTACAGGACATCATCCTGCACGACCTGGGCGTTCCTTTCTGGGCCACTACGCTCATTATATTGGTGATGATACTCATCTACACTTATGAAGGGGGTGTAAAAACGATTGTATTCACCGATACGCTGCAAACCACGTTTATGCTGGGCGGCCTGGTGGTATGCATTATTTATATTCTCAACGCAATGGACATGAGCTTCGGGCAGGCCATCACGGCCCTCGGTACCGAAGGTGGCAAGCAGGGGCCTTATTCAAAAATATTTTTTACCGACCCGTCGGATAAATTGTTTTTCATGAAGCAGATACTCGCCGGCGCTTTTATTACGATTACGATGACCGGTCTTGACCAGGAGATGATGCAGAAATCAATTTCGGTAAGCAAGCTGAAGGATTCACAAAAGAATATGGTAAGCCTTGCCTTCATTATGGCTTTTGTGATCTTTATCTTTTTATTCCTGGGAGGGCTTCTTCATTTATACGGAGCGCAAAAAGCGGTGACCGCCACAGGCGATGCTTTGTTTCCTGCCATTGCGTTGAATCACATGCCGGGAATTGTTTCAGTGATCTTTATCATTGCATTGATCTCTGCATTATTCCCAAGCGCCGATGGCGCCATTACCGCTCTCACTTCTTCCTTCTGCATTGATATCATCGGGTTGCAGCGCAAGCCTGAATGGGATGAGGCCAAAAGGAAGAAAGTGCGTCAGCGTGTACACCTTACCGTTACTTTCATTTTCCTGCTCTTTGTTTTGATATTTCATTGGGTGAACGATCCGAGCATGATAGATGTGATCCTCAAAATGGCCGCTTATACCTACGGGCCTTTGCTGGGACTTTTTACTTTCGGCATTCTTACCCGCAGAAAAGTGAACGATGCCGTGGTGCCTGTTGTTTGTATTCTTTCGCCGCTTATCTGTCTCCTTATCGAAAATGTGACACCGCATTTTTTCCCCGGCTTTAAACTGGGGCCTGAACTGCTGGTCATAAACGGTACGCTTACCTTTCTTGGTTTACTACTGATATCTGCCCCGGCAGACGCTATAAAAAATGAAGCCTGATGGATCTCGTAAATGATAAGGCAGAAAATTATGCACAGCAATTTTCAACCGAACAGGAACCGTTGCTGCAAACCATCATTGATGATACCAATGCGCATCATCCGCATGCCAATATGCTCAGCGGCGCCACGCAGGGAAAGCTGCTGGAATTCATCAGCATAATGTTAAAGCCTTCTAAAATTCTGGAAGTGGGCACTTTCACCGGGTTCAGCGCTTTATGCCTTGCAAAAGGGTTGCAGGAGGGTGGTATGTTGCATACGCTGGAGCTGAGAGCAGAAGATGCCGCTACAGCACAGCAATATTTTAACCAGTCGCCTTATGGAAACAGCATTCGCCTGCACCTTGGAAATGCGTTGGAGATCATTCCCACATTGGATGAAGTATGGGATCTAGTATTTATTGATGCTGATAAAGTGAGTTATATTCAGTATTACGAATTAACTTTGCCGAGGCTCCGCCAGGGCGGCTGGATATTGGCCGACAATGTACTGTTTCACGGGCAGGTGCTGGAAGAAGAAGTGAAAGGTAAAAATGCAAAAGCCATTCACGAATTTAACCAGCATATCAGGAATGATGACCGGGTGGAACAGGTGATGCTCACCGTCAGGGATGGCCTAACCCTCATAAAAAAGAAATAGAACGATGAAAAAAACAATTGTTTCACTGGTTTGTTTTTTTGCTGGCTATATGGCTTTCGCACAAAGAATGACCCCTGAGGAATATATTGCCACTTATAAAGACGCTGCCATTGCCCAGATGAAGAGATTGGGTGTACCTGCTTCCATCATCCTGGCACAGGGCCTGCTGGAAACCGAAAGCGGTAACAGCGACCTGGTAAAAAGATCAAACAATCATTTCGGCATCAAATGTAAAAGCACCTGGACGGGAGAGAGCGTTCGTCATACCGATGATGCGCCCGATGAATGTTTCAGGAAATATGCCAGCGCTATGGAAAGCTATCGGGATCACAGCGATTACCTGTACAATACACCACGCTATGCTTCTCTTTTCAAGCTCGATCCCACTGATTACAAAGGCTGGGCATACGGGCTTAAAAAAGCAGGTTATGCCACCAATCCAAGATACCCGCAGATCCTTATCAGCAATATTGAAAAATATAACCTGCAGCAATACAATGAGCCGGCGTCTGAAATGGAAAGAGATAATCGTCTCCTCAAGATGGAAGATTTCGCAGGCATAGAAAAAAGCAAGCCTGAAGAAAGAAAAGAAAATCATACAGGCGTCGCAGCAACAGAAGAAAAAAAAGATGCAGGCCTGTTTAAAAAATTATTCGGCGCCAAGAAAGATAAAAGCAACCAGTACTTCAACAAGCTCAGGGCTGTGATGGCTTTCAAAGGCACTTCACTGCTCGCCATTGCAACAGAGAATGATGTACCACTGGCAAAGCTGCTGGAGTACAACGACCTGGCTACCGACGGCCTGCTGCAGGAAGACCAGTGGATCTACCTGGAGAAAAAACACAAAGAAGGCAATCGGGATACTTACACTGCCTTGCAGAATGAAACCTTATATGATGCTTCGCAGCTCAATGCTGTACAACTGGCCATGCTGGCGCAATACAATGGTATGAGTTTAGACAGTCGCCTTAAAACCGGCGATGTGATCAGGCTGAGACCCGGCGCTGTTGTACCGCCATCAGCCCCTAGGGCCGCTGCAAAAATGCATGAAGTGCAGGCTAAAGAAGGGTTGTATGCCATTTCAAAAAAATACAATGTTACGGTGGATGAACTGAAAGAATGGAACCACCTGGAAAGCGATAGCCTGAAACCCGGCCAACAATTAATTATAGCAAAATAAACAGCATGAGCACAATCCAGCTATTCGGTAAAAAATTTGAACCTTATATATCAGTAGAAAAATTAAAAGAGCAGATCGCCAGGCTGGGAGAAGAGATCAACAGGGATTATGAAGGAAAGAAACCGTTGTTTATTGCTATCCTCAATGGTTCGTTCATGTTTGCATCCGACCTCTTTAAAGAGCTCACCTGTGATCCCGAGATATGTTTTATAAAGCTGGCATCTTACAAGGGTACAAAGAGCACCGGTAATGTGATCACTTCCATCGGGCTGGATGAGCCGCTCAACGGGAGGCATGTGATCGTGCTGGAAGATATTGTGGATACCGGCAAAACGCTGAACGAGTTCCTGCCGCAGTTGGTGAACCAGCAGCCTGCATCTTTAAAGATTGTGGCGTTGCTGCACAAGCCTGAAGCCCTGGAGCATCCTGTAACCATTGATTACCTTGGTTTCAGCGTGCCCAATAAATTCCTGCTGGGCTATGGGTTGGATTTCGACGGGCTAGCACGCAACCTGCCGGAGATATACCAGCTATCGGAGGAGGGATAACAAAAAGGTAAATATTTCGTTTTTATAAGAAATAACTTCTTTTTTAACTTGTTATTGCTTGAAAAAACCTGTCCTATATTGTATTGCCATATTGTTTGCCATAACTGCAAAGGGCCAGTACTATGTGCGTGGTGAAATAAAAAGCGATAAGAATCTCCCGCTGCAGAACGTTAAAATATTCTCTCACACGGCCCGGCAGCTCTACCATTCCGGCAGTTACGGCAGCTTCGGGTTTACTTCAACAGTGCCTTACGATTCCATTACATTCACCCTGGAAGGATACGAAACCCGTTCGATGTATGTAAAGACCAGCGACTGGCAGAATATTGTGCTGAAAACTACCGCCGATATTTCCACCAAGGCAAAACAGAAACTTATTTCCATTACCAAGGATAGGGTGCAGGGCAGCAGCTATAAATGGTTTACCGGCAACGAAACTTATTTCCAGCTTATTGAGAATAGCAATGTGGTGGCGGCCAAATATCCTACCACGGGCTTTTCGCTCAATATCAATACAGCTTCTTACAGTAATGTGCGCCGTTTTCTCAATATGCGAAGCAATGTACCGCCCGATGCGGTAAGGGTGGAAGAAATGGTGAATTATTTCAACCTCTTTTACCAGGAGCCTGTGGCGGGTGAAGTGTTCAATGTGCGGTCACAGCTTTCTTCCTGCCCATGGAACATGGAAAAACAATTGCTCTTCCTGAATATCAATGCTAAAAAATTAGACCTCCATAAAATACCTCCAAGCAATTTTGTTTTTCTCATAGATGTGTCCGGCAGCATGGATGATGAAAAAAAGCTGCCCCTGCTCAAAGCGGCATTCCAGTCACTGGTGAAAAATTTAAGAGAACAGGATAGGGTATCTATCGTTACTTATGGCGGCTCCGTGGCTGTATGGCTGCAGCCTACGCCGGGTTCGGAAAAGCAGAAAATACTAAAATCGATTGAAGAGCTTACGCCTGCAGGCGATACCCCCGGTGAGTCGGGCATCCGTATGGCTTACCAGCTGGCTGAAAATACTTTTATCAAAGGCGGCAACAACCGGGTGATTCTTGCAACCGATGGAGACTTTAATGTAGGAGAATCTTCGGAAAAAGCGCTGGATGAACTGATCACTAAAGAAAAACAATCCGGGGTGTTCCTTACCTGCCTCGGTGTAGGAATGGGAAATTTCAAGGATTCCAAGCTGCAGACGCTTGCCAAAAAAGGCAATGGCAATTATGCTTACCTCGATGACCAGATGGAAGCTGAAAAAGTATTGGTGAAAGAGCTCACTCAAACCTTTTATGCCGTGGCCGACGATGTATATATGAACATTACGTTCAACCCGGCCATGGTAAAGGAATACCGCCTCATTGGCTTCGATAATAAAAGAGATGCTTTAAGCGATATGAGCGGCGACTTGGAAGGCGGGGAGATCGGGAGCGGCAACAGTACATTGGCTATTTTTGAGATTGAACCTACCGATCTCAATAAAACCACTACCGGAACCAGTATAGCCGATGATATTGCGGAGATCAATTTAAAATACGGCCTATGCAACGATACCGCCACCAGGAATATGGATGCGGCAGTTAAAAACAATTTCCTGTCTTTTGATAAAATGGATGCCCAGCTCCGGTTTGCCGCCGCCATTGCAGTGTTCGGCTTAAAGCTCAAGCATTCGCATTACCTGCCGCAGGTGGATTGGGAAGAGATTATGGAAATGGCGGTTAATGCAGCAGACAGGACAGACTACCTGCAGAATGAGTTCATTGGTCTTATTGAAAAAGCACAGAAGATCTATCCCGAAAAGAAGAAGAAGAAAAAGAAGATCAGCTGATAAAATAAAAGCCCATCTTACAAAGATGGGCTCCCTTCATACAAAACAGGAATATCTTATTTTACTTCAACGGAGTCGTTTAATTCTGCATCCACAAGAATTCGGCCACAGTTTTCACAAACCATCACTTTTTTGCGCAGTTTGATCTCACTTTGCTTTTGTGGAGGAATAGCGTGGAAACAACCACCGCAGGCATCCCTTTCTACCGGTACCACGGCCAGGCCATTGCGGTAGTTTTTGCGGATACGGTCGTAGCTGTGCAATAATCTTTCTTCCACATGCTCTCTTGCATCAGTAGCTTCTTTGCTGTAGTGTTTTTCTTCTTTTTCAGTTTCACCGATGATCTTTTCCAGCTCAGCCTTTTTGCTGCCCAGGTTCGCTTCTTTACCGGCTACTGCTTTTTTTGCAGATTCCAGCTGCTTTGCTTTTTCTGCGATTTCTTCTGTAGCGTCTTTGATATGTTTTTCGCAAAGCTTTTCTTCCAGCTGCTGCATTTCAATTTCCTTATTGATCGCTTCAAACTCACGGCTGTTCTTTACATTCTCACTTTGCTTTTCGTATTTTTTGATCAGCGCCTGCGCTTCTTTGATACCTTCTTTCTTTTGCTCAATAAACTCGTTGATCCCGTTTATTTCCTCTTCCACACGGGTCTGACGGGCATGCAAACCTTCAATTTCATCTTCAAGGTCTTTTACTTCCATTGGCAGTTCGCCTTTCAGGATCTGGATCTCATCCAACTTGCTGTCAACTTTTTGCAAGCGAACCAGTGATGTTAATTTTTCCTCCACTGAGAATTCTTTAACTGAAGCCATAGTGTTTATTTAATTTTTTGTTTACCGGCCGTATACCTTTATCAGCATTGTTGTGTCACTCACTTGTACGCCGGTTCATTGAGCGGCTGTTAAGCAAAGTACAATACCGGATTGGTATTCACCCCGGTTTTAAGGACGGCAAAGTTAGGGAATTTTTCCCTCAAAATGTCAAAAAGCAGGTCCTTGGTGAACTGTTCGCTCTCGTAGTGACCGATATCGGCTAAAACCGTTCTCCCGTCGGCATCAAAAAACTCGTGGTACTTCACATCTGCTGTGATGTACATATCTGCCCCGGCGGCAATGGCTGCCCCCGTTAGAAAACTGCCCGATCCACCACATAAAGCTATCTTTTTCAATGGTTTATTCCTTAGCTGTGTGTGTTTCACGACCCCGGTGCCAAAGATACTTTTCAGCCTTGCCAGCATGTCCTGCTCCGCTACCGGTTCGGCCAGATCGCCCACCAGGCCGCTTCCGGTATGCTGGAAGGCGTTGGCCAGCGGGTAAATATCGTAAGCCACCTCCTCGTAGGGATGGGCTTCCGTCATCGCTTTTACAATGCCTGCCTGCAGCCATTGCGGGAAGATCACTTCCAGCCTGTATTCGTTTTCCGTGTGACGTTCGCCGATGGTGCCCAGGTAGGGATCAGCCCCTTCACCTGCCTTGTAGCTGCCCTTGCCTTCAGTGCTGAAGCTGCATTCGCTGTAATGACCGATATGACCTGCCCCGGCAGCAAAAAGGGCATTCATCACGGATTCCTTATGTGCCAGCGGTACAAAAACACTTAATTTTTGCAGCAAACCGCTTTTAGGCACCAGGATGCGGCGATTCTGCAATCCCAGCAGGTCGGCGATCTTGCCGTTCACTCCCTCTATCACATTATCCAGGTTGGTATGTATCGCATAAATGGCAATATCGTTTTTGATGGCGCTGATGATGGTCCGCTCCACGTAATTTTTGCCGGTGATCTTTTTCAATCCCCTGAATACGATCGGGTGATGCGCCACCACCAAATTGCAGCCCTTTTCCTTCGCTTCTTCGATCACCGCTTCTGTGGCGTCCAGGGAAATTAGTACACCCGTACAATTCCAATGCGGATTTCCCGTTATCAACCCTGCATTATCGTAATCCTCCTGTAATGAAGGTGGGGCCAGTCGTTCCAATGCAGCTATAAAATCTATTAATTGCACACAATTTATTTTAATTAAAGATAACCCAACTAATATTACAAATTTTATGAAACCGCTACAGATTTTCGTTACCCTGTTTGTAATTTTTTCTTTCTCTTTACTCTCATGCCAGAAAGATTTTACTGTAGAAGATGAATTAAGCCCGGAAGAACCTGTTAACAACCTGGCCGACAGTAATTACCTGGATAATATTTATGAGATAGATAGTATTGCCGGTGTGAGCGACACGCTTGTGAGGTGGCATTATGAATACGATTCAAGAAAACGGGTTACCAGCCTGAATCTCTTTGTTTATGAGAATGGTGCCAATGAAATATTGATTGAAAAAAATACCTATTTCTACAATGGCAACGACAGTGTACCTTTTAAAAAACTCAATGTAGATTATAGAGATGCTTTGGAAGAAAATAATATTTTACTACGAGATTCTATAACGACTTTTTATGAATATACCACACAGGGAAAAAATTTATATGATTCTTCTATTGAGATAGAACATTACTGGGATGGGAGTTCAGTCATATCAGAGATGATCATAAGTGTAAACAGGTATCAATATGCAGGAACGGTTATTTACAATGATTTTACCAATGTGACTGATAATCCATCGAACCTGATTATAAGATACGGACGAGATACTTCCCATACCGATGCCAATGGAAACGTAATTAGTAACAAACGTTATGAAATTGACAACGGTGTAAGTACATTAAGATATACATCTACCTTTACCTATGATGACAAACCCTCTCCTTTCTACAGGCTATCAAATTTTAGGACGCTGATTCTTACACCGTCGGGCGAAACACTTGATTATGAAATGCAGGTGTATAATAACCGACTTAAAACATATGAAATATCAGACCAGGGGGAAACCAATGATTATGACTATACCGGTGATTACAGGTATTTTACTAATGGTTATCCTTCAAGGATAATGACGGAAGACAGCGGCTCTCCCGGTGTCAAAATAATAACAGCTTTTAATTATAAGACCCTTTAATCAGGCTTATGGATCAATTGCTATATACCTGAAGAATAAGGATTTGTATAAGAATTATAAGGATGCCCTTCATCAAACTGCCGATGCATATTTTGCATCGGCAGTTTCGTAATGGTGGTTATCCACCACATCATTTCAGGCATATTAGCAGCATTCAGCGATGAGATGGTCATGTCTCAGTGTAAATGATTATAATACAAAGATTGTCAGCCTGAGCTTGTCGAAGGCGTATTTGCAGATAGAATCATACCGGCTTCGACAAGCTCAGCCTGACAGTTTTTTAAACTGACACGCTAACGATGAGATAACGATGTTTTTATGCGGCTAAAAAATCTTTTATTTGCATTCTAACTTAAAATAAAACAAACAGCTTACTTATGAAACAGTTCCTTGGATTTATATCTATTACCTGCATCCTTTGCGTTTGTCTCAGCTCATGCCAACGGGAATTTGATATAGAAGACGATCCCGGTACGGAGCCACCGGTAAGCACTTCTTCGGTTTTCCTGGATAAGCTGTATTATATAGACAGCATAGCCGGTGTGAAAGATACATTCAGGATCGTATCGTACATATATGATGCACAAAAACGTGTGGTTAAGATCATCGACTCCTCTGATGTAGGCCCCGCAGGCGCATTGGCCACGGAAAAAACTTTTGAATACAACTATAATGGATCAGACAGCATACCTTATAAATCCCTGTACCAGAAATACAGCTGGTCATCTCCTACACCGGCGATCGATTCACAAACAACTTTTCATTATTACGATGCTTCATTGAATAGAATTAAAGATTCGATCAGCGATTATAGTTCCAATGGTACCGGCGACTGGTTTGTACAGCAGTATGTCCATAACTCAAACAGTATTTATACAAGGCAGGAATTATCTCCAGGAGTGTTTGATACGGTTGCAATCTCCTGGTTGGATGCAAGAGGAAATATCACCCTGGGAGAATTAGAGCCGGACGGCACTTTTCAATACCAGTTTGATGCGAATCCTTCCCCCTTCGCCAGGCTCTCCAATTTCAGGGCGCTGGAAATGTCGGTATCCATAGAATCCACCACGGATTTTTACCTGATCAAAAACAGCAATAACATCACGAAGAATATGGACCTGATGCCCAGTGAATCATATAGCAATACATGGGATCTTACCGGTGATTATTCCTACCGTACAGACGGATATCCGGACAGGATAAGGGATGAATATGATACCAATGAATTTGAAATTATAGCCTTCCGGTATAAAACACTTTAATAGCATGAGCAACAGTTTATACGATCAATACAAGACCACACTTCAAAAAATTGCCGATGTAAAATATGCATCGGCAGTTTTGCAATGGGACCAGGAAACCTACATACCACCCAAAGGCGGCGAGATAAGGGGGCGGCAGATCGCCACTTTAAGCGAAATAGCGCATGAACAATTCACTGCCGGAAGCTTCGGGAATATTTTGCAGGAGCTGCAATCGGCCTCCGGCCTGGATAATACCCGGCAACGCAATGTGGAACTGAGCTGGTACGATTACAATAAAGCAAAAAAATTACCGGCTTCTTTTGTCCGTACCATGAGCGAAGCCGTCAATAAAAGTTTTTACGCATGGCTGCAGGCTCGGAAGGAGAATAATTTCAGCATCTTTCAGCAACCCCTGCATGAGATCATTGAGCTCAAAAGGCAGGAAGCTGACCTACTGGGTTATGAAAAGCATCCTTACGATGCGCTGATGAATGATTACGACCGAGGCCTGCATACCGGCATCACCGATACCTTGTTTCAGTCATTAAAACCCGAGCTGCTGGCTTTGCTGGAAAAGATACAGGCTGCCCCGCAGGCAGACAGCAGCTTCCTGCAGCAGCATTTTGATAAGACAAAACAATGGGATACCGGCATGGAAATACTCCGCCGTATGCATTTCGATTTTGAAGCAGGCCGGCAAGATATCAGCGAACATCCTTTCACCACTAATTTCAGCAGCAAAGATGTGCGGGTAACTACCCGTATTGACGAAAATGATTTTGCCAATATGCTCTGGAGCTGTATACACGAAGGGGGGCATGCGCTGTATGAACAGGGCCTGCCGGAAACACAGTATGGCCTGCCCCTGGGCGAATACTGCAGCCTCAGCATTCACGAAAGCCAGAGCAGGCTATGGGAGAACTGTATAGGTCGTGGCCTGCCCTTCTGGAAATACAATTATGCGCTGGTGCAGGAAAAATTTCCTCAGCAGTTTGCCGGTATTTCCGTGGAGCAGTTTTATAAAGCCATCAATAAAGTGGAGCCATCCCTTATCCGTACCGAGGCCGATGAGCTCACCTATCATTTTCATGTAATGATCCGGTATGAAATTGAAAAGCAACTCATAGAAGGCAGCATTGCTGCCAAAGACATCCCGGATATATGGAACAGCCTGTATAAACAATACCTCGGTGTGACGGTGCCCGATGACAAAAGAGGCTGCCTGCAGGATGTACACTGGAGCCACGGTAGCTTCGGGTATTTTGCCACTTACAGCATCGGCAGTTTATATGCCGCACAGTTTTATGCAACGATACTGGCAAAAGATTTGTCTGTAGAAGAACAGCTCGCTGTCGGGAACAACAGGCCGGTGCTGGAATGGTTGCAACAACATATTTACCCGTTCGGTCGTTATTATACTTCGGAGCAGCTATGTGAAAAAGCCACCGGTGAGACTTTGAACAGTAAATATTTCATTGAATTGATCAGGAAAAAATATTCAGCTATCTATGAGATTTAACCAGCCCATACACAATTTTGTACTGCGATGGGGTTTTATAATAACACTGCTTTTTGCCCTGGCATTGCTGGCTTTACAGGGCTGCAATAAGATCCGGGAATCGGCGTATGAGAATTATTTTGAAGAAAATGTGCTCGACCGGGATTTTAAAATAGACCTTGCCACCACCGATACTTCCGATATTACGGCTCAATATACCGGCTGGGTATTCAGGCTTCATAAAAACACCTATACCGATGGTCCTATGACAGCGACCAAAAACGGCACTGTATACACCGGTACCTGGCTGCTTACCGAAGATTTCGGCAAGCTCACCATTCTTATCAACCAGCCCTCTGTACCCGATGGCTTTGCTTTTCTTAATAAATCATGGCGCTTTACCGAAAAAAGCCTGCCTGTTATCAAATTTGCTCCCTGGGGCGTCAGCAACAACTCCATGCTCTACATGAGGCGTATGTGATACTGTTGTTAATAACTTTTAGTATTCATAGGGCAATATCCGCCCTTTATCTGCGTTTAGCTGTTACCAATATTAATTGTGGCTTATGAGAAAACCGCTACACCGCTATTCCTGTACTTTTTCCTGTTATTTATCGGTTTCTGATAATGGCATCAACGATGCCGGCCCGTTTTTCATTCCTGCTACATCAATAACAATCCACACGCAAAAGTCCTGTAACTAACAACAAGAAGATTTTTGTTTTTATGGATTGTTTGGATAAAGAGGTCTCGCTTTTGCGGGGCCTCTACTTTTACAAGGCTGCTGCATTGGCATTTGCTGCTTAACTTTGCACAAAATCAAAATCATACTATGCCCATTCAAACAGGCCAGCCTGCTCCCGGCTTTACTTTGTACAATTCTGAAAAACAACCGGTGAGCCTTGCCGATTTCAAAGGCAAAAAAAATGTGCTTATCCTCTTTTTTCCTATGGCTTTCACCGGCGTATGTACCAAAGAGCTC
This sequence comes from Ferruginibacter sp., assembly GCA_047602605.1. Taxonomy (GTDB): domain Bacteria; phylum Bacteroidota; class Bacteroidia; order Chitinophagales; family Chitinophagaceae; genus Ferruginibacter. The sequence continues at coordinate 964,715 of JASGGW010000005.1, read as the reverse complement.
TGCAGTATAAGAGACAATATCAGCCGTTATAACAATGAGAATACCCAGGTACTGGGCATTTCGGTGGATTCGGTGTTTTCCCTGGCTAAATTCAAGGAAGAGCAGCAATATAACTTCCATTTACTCAGCGACTTCAACAAGGAGGTTTCCAGGCTGTATGATACCATTTACGTCTCTTTTACCGATATGGGCATGCTGGGCGTAAGCAAGCGGTCCGCATTTATTGTAGACAAGGAAGGTATTGTACAATATGCCGAAGTGCTGGAAAAAGCTTCCGATACGCCTGATTTTGACGCTATTGATGCAAAACTGGCTTCACTCTCAGCAGTTTAAGCCGGGTTTCATATAATAAAATGCCTGCTTTTCCGTTGATTATTATTAGCAATAATTTTCATGTTAAAAAATGCGCTTGGTTCCTTTTTTTATTATTTTTACTTAGTTGAATAAAATTTTTTACATACTAATACTCTTTATTGGAATAAATTTTACCTCATTTGCCCAGACAAAAACATCGGTTGCCGATGTAGTAACTCCAGCAAAACTGGTTAATTTTTATCCCAACCCGGCCACTTCCAATATCACTTTTGAGTTTGGAAAAGGCTATGATAATTCCTACGCCCTCGAAGTGTACAACTTCATGGGGAAAAAAGTATACGAGGTGAAAAAAATGCCTCAGCGCATCTCTATTCTTCTCGATGAATTTTACAGGGGAATCTATATTTTCCAGCTACGCAACAAAAATGGCGTAATTGTCCAGTCAGGCAAGTTCCAGGTCGTGAAATAATTTCCTTATCATCCTTCCCATTGTGTCATTTTGACTGCAAATAAGCATTGGCAGTATGTTTGACTATTGTACCTTTGCAAACATTTTTAAATTATAGAATTAACAGATATGGAAGATAAAAATCAACCCCTGGCCAATGATCTGGATATGGATATTAATTCAGACGCCGATATCCCGGGTAATACCCATTTAAGCAACCCCGAAGATGACGGTCTTTCTTCCACTGAAAAGCTGGAAGCAGAGCTGCAGGAGCAGAAAGATAAATACCTGAGATTATTTGCTGAATTTGATAATTACAAACGCCGTACGGCAAAAGAAAGGGTAGAGCTGATACAGACTGCCGGTAAAGACGTCCTGGTGTCGCTGCTGGAAGTGCTGGACGATAGCGAAAGGGCAGAAAAACAGATTGAAAAAAGCAATGATATCGAACAGGTGAAAGAGGGCATTAAGCTCGTATTTACCAAGTTCAGGAATGTGCTTGCCCAAAAGGGATTGCAGGCTGTTGACAGCATCAATACCGATTTTGATGTGGAAAAACATGAAGCTATTACAGAAATTCAGGCGGGTGAAGAAAAAAAGGGAAAAGTGGTGGATGAAATTGAAAAAGGATATACGCTCAACGGGAAGCAGATCCGTTTTGCAAAAGTAGTAGTAGGAAAATAAAACCAGGTAAAGCCAACAGCATAAGATGATAAAAAGAGATTATTACGAAGTACTCAGCGTTACTAAAACGTCCAGCGGCGAGGAAATTAAAAAAGCTTACCGTAAAGTAGCGATGCAGTACCATCCTGACCGGAATCCTGGTGATAAAGAAGCAGAAGACAAATTCAAGGAAGCGGCCGAAGCTTATGAAGTGCTGAATGATCCCGATAAACGGGCGCAATACGACCGTTTCGGTCACAATGCGTTTGGTCCGGGCAGGGGCGGCTCCGGCGGAGGTTTTGGCGGCGGCATGAATATGGATGATATCTTCAGCCAGTTTGGAGATATTTTCGGAGATGATGCTTTTGGCAGTTTTTTTGGCGGCGGCAGCGGACGAAGATCAGGCCGTGGCGGTGGCTCCCGTGGGAGCAACCTGCGGGTGAAACTGAAGACTCAGCTATGAAGAGATTGCGAAAGGCGCCTCCAAAACCATCAAGGTTAAAAAGCATATCCGATGTACCACCTGTAACGGCTCCGGAGCCAAAGACAAGAACAGTGTGCAAACCTGTTCCGGTTGTGGCGGCAGCGGCCAGGTAAGAAGGGTGCAGAATACTTTCCTGGGACAAATGCAGACGGTTACCACCTGTCCTGCCTGTAACGGGGAAGGCACTACGGTAACGGCTAAATGCGGCAGCTGTAAAGGGGAAGGAAGGGTATATGGCGAAGAAACCGTAACCATTGATATCCCGGCAGGTGTGCAGGAAGGTATGCAGCTCAGCATGAGCGGCAAAGGAAATGCAGGTGAAAGAGGCGGCGCTCCCGGCGACCTTATCATATTAATTGAAGAGGAAGCACATCCGCAGTTGCAGAGAGACGGGCTCAATGTGGCCTATGAATTATACATCTCGTTCCCCGATGCGGTATTCGGAACCCAGGTGGAAGTGCCTACCATTGATGGCCGGGCCAAGATCAAAATTCCTGCAGGTACACAAAGCGGTAAGATTTTCCGCTTAAAAGGCAAAGGTTTTCCGCAGGTGAACAGCTACGAAAAAGGCGACCAGCTCATCCATGTGAATATATGGACGCCACAGCACCTGAACAACGAAGAAAAAGCTGCCCTGGAAAAAATGCAGCAGTCGCAGAACTTTGAGCCAAAACCTGAGAAAAATGAAAAATCATTTTTTGATAAGGTGAGGGAAATGTTCGGGTAATACAAAAGGTTAAATAAATTTTTAAAGCTGCATTCGTGCAGCTTTTTTATTTTCTTTGACGCTCCGTTAATCAGCATTATTTTTGAAGTATTAAATCAGGTAAACAATAGCTGCGCCGCAGTACAAAATATTCAGGTATGCCACGGAAAACACAATTATATATTTTTCTTGCCATTGTCTTATCTGCATTTGCTTCCTGCAAGGAAAATGAAAATGAGATCACCGGTACTGCAAAAGTCACCCTTACCAACGCAGCCCTCAATTCAGCACCCGTTGATCTTTATGTGGATGGAGCAAAGATCACCACTTCTTCCATAGAATACGGCAACTCCACCGGCACAGCAGGCAGCCCTTATACCGATATGAATGCCGGGATACGACCGGTGCAGCTGATCTCCACTGCAAGCACTGACCCCGTGGTGGAAGGCAACCTCGTTATAAAAGCCGGTGATCATTACAGCATGTTCACCTACGATACACTGGATGTCTACAATCATTTAAAATCACTGATCGTATCCGATGATTTGACGGAGCCCGAAACGGGAAACGCCAAAGTGCGTTTCTTTCATTTATCTCCTGATGCCAGCTACCTGGATGCGGTGATTTACCGCACGGGTGATACTACCAAATTTTTGGGCAACGCTTATGTAGGCAATACGGCAGGCAGTACGGGGCTTTCAGCTTATACCGAAATAAGCGCCGGGTTGTTTACCTTGCTGGTGAAGCAAACCGATTCCAGTTACAATCTTATTACCGATCCCATTACTTTAACGGCAGGAAAAATATATACTATTTATGCAAGGGGAAAGCTGGAGAGAGGTATCAAAACCACGCAGGGCTTTAATATTTCCACCTTACAGCACAACTGAGGGCATAAAAATCACAAACCAGGATCAGACAATGCTGCACAAACTTCATATACGCAATTACGCCATTATTAAAGAGCTGGAAATTTCCTTTGCCGGCAACCTTAATATCATTACAGGTGAAACCGGTGCCGGTAAAAGTATTTTAATGGGCGCCCTCAATCTTATCCTGGGCGAGAGGGCCGACAGTGCGGTATTGCAGGATAAAGAAAAAAAATGTATCGTGGAAGCTGTTTTTGTTACGGCAGGCAATCAACAGGTGCAGCAGTTCATAGAAGAGAATGAGCTGGACGGTGCAGGAGAAATATTTGTAAGAAGAGAAATTGCCGCCAACGGGAAATCGAGAAGCTTTATCAATGATACGCCGGTGAATCTTTCACAATTGAAAGAGCTGGCTGTTTACCTGGTGGATATGCACCAGCAATTTGATACATTGACGTTGGGCGAAGAAGATTTCCAGCGCAATGTGCTGGATGCGCTGGCTGACAATGCCCCTCTTTTACAAAACCTGCAGGAACTATTCGGCCGATACAGCGCAGCAAAAAAGGAGCTGGAAACGCTCAGGCTGCAGCAGGCGAACGCTAATAAGGAAGCCGACTATCACCGGTTTTTATTTGAAGAACTGGAAACTCTTTCTTTACAGGAAAATGAGCTGGAAAACCTGGATGCGGAGCTGAAGCTGCTGAGCAATGCAGAAAATATCAAGCAGCAATTGGGAGGTATTTATTTTGAATTGTCGGAAAGCGAGCAACCCATGCTGCCGCAGCTGAAATCATTGCTGCAGAAAATTCATTCCCTTGAAAGTTATCATCCCGACCTGGCTTCATTGCATGAACGCATGAGCAGCAGCTTGCTGGAGCTGCAGGATATTGCCGGCGAGCTGGAGCGTATCAATGATGGTATCCAATACAGCCCTGAGCGCATTCAGATCGTAAATGACCGTTTATCGGCCGGCTATAAATTATTGAAAAAACATGGCGTAACCGAGACAGCCCAATTGCTGCAGCTGCAACAGGAGCTGGGTGAAAAACTGGATGCTATTGTAAACATCGGCGCCGGCATTGAAAAGCTGGAAGCCGGTGTAGATAAATATTATACAGAGGCAATGACCATTGCCCAAAAAATATCGGCGAACCGTTTGGCACAGGTAAAATCATTCACGCAAAAAACAAATGACCTTCTTACCCAGGTGGGTATGCCTAATGCCCGACTGCAGGTAAAAATAGAAACGGCCGCTCTCAATGCTTCCGGGGCGGATACCGTAGCATTTTTATTTGATGCCAATAAAAGCGGTCGCTTTGAGCCGCTGCATAAAGTAGCCAGCGGCGGTGAGCTCAGTAGGCTTATGCTCAGCATAAAATCTCTTGTGGCGCAAAAGCTGCAGATGCCTACACTTATATTCGATGAGATTGATACCGGCATCAGCGGTGAAGCTGCCCGGCAGGTAGGCATCATTATGAAAGCGCTGGCGGCCGGCCACCAGATCATTTCCATCACTCACCAGCCGCAGATCGCCGCCAGGGCCGATGCGCATTATTATGTGTACAAGCAGATAGTGAATGATAAAGTGGAAACATCGATCCGGAAGCTCAGCGATGACGAACGCATTGTGCATATTGCACAGATGCTCAGCGGTGAAAAGCCCACGGCTGCAGCATTGGAAAATGCAAGGGAAATGGTGGGTAATTAATTGATTTGAAAATGTTGTAATCAATAATCCATTCTTTGGAGAAACTAGCTATACTATTAATACTGATCCTGGCATTGCTGCTCGGCTACGCCATGCATAAGCTGATCCGCAGGTTCATCAATCCCAGGCTTTCTGTCAACCATCTCTTCCTGTTCTTCCTGGCACATTTTATCGGTATATTCATCCTGTGTTTTATGCTGAGCATTATAGTGCTCAAATTCGCCCGTTTTTTATTTCCGGCTTAAAAAATTACTTTTACGCCCACAACTATCATTTAAATATTGAAATGTATGAGCTACAATTTATTGAAAGGAAAAAGAGGCATCATTACCGGCGCATTGGATGAAAATTCTATTGCATGGAAAGTGGCCGAAAAAGCCCATGAGGAAGGCGCAACATTTGTGCTCACCAACGCTCCGATTGCCATGCGTATGGGTGAAATCAATAAGCTGGCAGAAAAAACCGGCAGCCAGATCATCCCGGCAGATGCCACCAGCGTGGAAGAGCTGACGACTTTGTTTACACAAAGCCAGGAAGTGCTGGGAGGAAAAATAGATTTTGTGCTGCATTCAATCGGCATGAGTGTGAACATCCGTAAAAAAATTCCCTATACCGAGAGCAATTACGATTATTTCATGAAAGGCATTGATGTAAGCGCTATGAGCTTTCATAAAATGCTGGCTGTGGCCAGAAAGCTGGATGCCATCAATGAGTGGGGCAGTATAGTGGCCCTGAGCTATATGGCAGCGCAGCGAACCTATCCTTTCTATACCGATATGGCCGATATTAAAGCCATGCTCGAAAGCATTGCCAGAAGCTTCGGCTATCATTACGGTGTAGAGAAAAAAGTGCGCATCAATACCGTATCGCAATCCCCTACAAAAACCACAGCCGGCACAGGTATCAAAGGCTTCGGTGATTTCTTCGATTATGCAGATGCCATTGCACCATTGGGCAATGCCAGCGCCGAAGATTGTGCGAACTACTGCATCACCTTATTCAGCGATCTGACAAGAATGGTGACCATGCAAAACCTTTTCCACGACGGCGGTTATTCTTCTACCGGGGTGAGCAATCTCATTATGGAAAAGCTGGGTGTGCAGGACTAATAGCGACATTTACTTTTCATAAAGGCTTCTTAAAATAAGAAGCCTTTTTTATTATCCGCTCAAAAGGAATGGTTTTTGCTGGAAAAAGAAAAATTAATTCTCATGAAAAATGTATTCAGCCTTTTATTCGTATCAGCAGCACTCGTTTTTTCATCCTGCTCCAAGGATGACGACAGTCCAAGCGGCGCTTCTGCTGCCGTCGCTACATCTTTGAAAGATGGCACCTGGCATATCAGCTCTTACTCTGATAATGGGGTGGATGAAACATCTGATTTCAGTTCTTTCACATTTACTTTCGCATCATCGGGCACAGTTACCGCCACTAACAGCGTTTTAACCGCCACCGGTACATGGAGCTCCGGTCGTGATGACAGCAAGCATAAGCTTTATCTCGGTTTCAGCACACCGGCCCTTTTCGAGGAAATAGATGAGGACTGGGAAATTGTAACACAAAGCAGCACGCAGGTTAGCCTGAAACATGTGAGCGGCGGCAGCGGAGAAACAGACCTGCTGGTATTCACCAAAAATTAAGATCATCAATCAGTACATAAAAAGATAAAGCCTCCGTATGGAGGCTTTCATCATTTATCATATAGCATACCGCCAATGAATATTAATATTCATCTTCATTAAAGAAGAAATCTTCCTGGCTGGGATAGTCAGGCCAAATATCTTCCAGCCCTTCATACAGATCACCTTCGTCTTCCAGCTCCTGCAGGTTTTCAATCACTTCAATAGGAGCGCCGCTACGAATACTGTAGTCGATCAACTCGTCTTTGGTTGCCGGCCAGGGTGCATCTTCAAGGTGTGAGGCTAATTCAAGTGTCCAAAACATAGTCCTAATTTTTTGCAAATGTAATTTTTAGCGTGAAATAACCAAATGTATTTTTTCTATGGCATTGTTAAGATTTTATATATGTGGAATACATGGTTATAACCTCCATGAAATCAAATATGATGCTATATTTTACAAGTCTCCATAAATAGGTTATTTTCGGGCATGTTACAGGCCACGAATATTGAAAAGTATTACCAGAAGCTACATGTGCTCAAAGGCGTGGATATCCATGTTAACGAGGGCGAAATTGTAAGCATTGCCGGTTCTTCCGGCGCCGGTAAAAGTACCCTGCTGCATATATTGGGCACCCTGGATACAGCCGATAAAGGGCAGGTGACCATCGGCAACCAGCGTCTCAGCGAGCTTAAAGGCAATGCCCTGGCTAAGTTCAGGAACAGGCATATCGGGTTTGTATTCCAGTTTCATCACCTGCTGCCCGAGTTTTCGGCACTGGAAAATGTTTGTATCCCCGGATGGATCGCAGGCAGCTCAAAGAAGGAAGTGGAAGAAAGAGCAGAAGAACTTTTAAAAAGCCTGGGCCTGGGCCAGCGGCTCGATAACAAGCCGCACCAGCTTTCCGGCGGCGAGCAGCAAAGGGTTGCTGTGGCAAGGGCGCTTATCAACCAGCCTTCCATTGTAATGGCGGATGAGCCAACGGGTAACCTTGACAGTGAGAACGGCCGTGAGCTCCACCATCTTTTTATACAGCTGAGAGATCAATACAAACAAAGCTTTCTTATTGTAACACATAATGAAGAGCTGGCGCAGATGAGCGACCGCATCGTGCACATGAAAGATGGCAAAATTGTGTAAGCAGGTTTTCTTCATTTGATCATTCCTGTTATTTACTGCTCTCATTGCAATTGCCACCCGTAATTACTGTAAAATAAATCTTAACGTTTTTCGTTTTGGGTAATTTGAATATTCATTCAATACCTTTGCGCCTCATGAAGCAATTCTTTGCATTTTTACTCATCCTCTGCCATGTCAATGGCTCTATGCTGCTGCCGCAGGTGGCGGAAGAGGATGTATATGTTGCAAATGGTGTGCAGGCGGATGATATTAATTCTGTTGTAGAATATATTGACCAGGTTATCCTGGGGAATGAAGACGATACTCCTGAAGATGAAGATGATGACAGCGGTCAGCACTTTCACCTCGTAAAGCAGGTAGATACGCCTTACACACAGGTTGTTACCGAATTACTCAGCAAGGTTGCCGTCGAAATAAAAAAACACAACTACGCCGGCTTTAAAAACGAAAGCATTCCTTCTCCTTTCTTCGAGATACTTGTTCCTCCACCGGATCACAGCGCATAATTTCCCCATTTCTTCTCTTTTTATTTTATCCAGGTAAGCACCGGCTGCTCCCGTGTGAGCATTACCCGGCGCTTCCAATCATCAATTAATTGAAATGAAAAATCATGCGCTTAAGCAACTGGTTTGCTTATGTGTACTGCTTTGCCATGGCATAGCCATGCATGCGCAGGATACATTGCAGATAAGCCTTCCGGATGCGGAAAATAAATTTCTTCAGAACAATCTGTCTCTTCTTGCAGAGAAGTATAATATCGATATAAGCAGGGCGGCTATTATCCAAGCACGCCTGTACAACAATCCCACGCTGAATATAAACGGGAGCCTCTATGATCCTGTACAAAAAAAGGCATTCAATGTAAGCAACCGCAATGGGCAGTATTTTGCTTCGGTGGAGCAGCTTGTCAGGCTGGCGGGTAAACGCAACAAGGAAATAAAGCTGGCGGAAACTGCTTCAATGATCAGCGAAAGCAATTTTTATGACCTGCTGCGCACCCTGCGTTTTACGTTGCGGAGCACTTTTTATGAAATGTATTATACACAGCGATCGGTGAACGCATACCAGCAGCAGATCAGCAGCCTGGAAGTGCTCAACAGGGCTTATATCACATTAAAAGATAAAAATATTGTAAGCCAGAAAGATGCCGTTCGGATACAGGCATTACTCTACGGCCTGCAAACAGAGCAGGCTACATTGCAGAACCAGGTGAATGAATTGGGCAGCACCCTGCAACTGCTGTTGCAGGATAACAGTAGCTGGTACATACCCGTTCGGGAAGATACAGGCCGCACATTACCGCCATTAAACCTGCAATCGTTGATTGATAGCGCTTATGCCAACAGGGCCGATTTTAAAACGGTACAGCAATCATTGCTTTACCGGCAGCAAAACTACCAGCTGCAGAAAGCCATGGCGGTGCCCGACCTAACACTGGGTGTGGAGTTTGATAAACGTAGCAACTATATTGATAATGCCACTCTTTTTTCGGTAACAATGGATCTGCCTTTTTTCAACCGTAACCAAGGGAATATAAAAGCCGCCCGGTATTCGGTGGAGCAAAGCAAAGTACAGCTTACCCAACAGCAACAGCTGCTGGAAAATGAAGTACAGAAAGCTTATGCAAAAGTTTTGCTCACAGATAAAATGCTGCATACCATTGACAGCGGCTTTCAATCTGATTTTGAAATGCTGCTCAAAGGCGTTACGGAAAATTTTCAGCGTAAAAATATCAGCCTCATTGAGTTCACCGATTTCTACGAATCATATAAAAATAATTTTCTGCAGCTCAACAGCCTGAAGGCAAACCGCATGCAGGCCATTGAAGGCATGAACTATGCGGTTGGAAAATTAATTCTCTTCTAAAATAAAATCAACACAATGAAACTATTTAATTACATACTGTTATACACATTCCTTTCTATTGCTGCATCCTGCAATAGAACGCAGGCTCCGGCGCCCGGGACGGCAAGGTTCTGCCTCACCGATACGGTGAAGCAAAAAATTACAAAGCAGGAAGTAACCATTGAAAAAGTCTCCAATGTTATTACACTTTCAGGAAAAATAGAAGCCAATGAAGATAAGTGGGTAAAGATCTTTCCGGTAGTGGGAGGAGTGGTGCAGGGTATGCAGGTAGAGCTGGGCGATTATGTACAGAAAGGCCAAACGCTCGCAGTGATCAGGAGCAGCGAGATCGCCGATTATCAAAGCCAGTATGCCTATGCGGGGTCTTCTGAGAAAATTGCGCTCAAAAGCCTGAATGCAGCCAAAGAAATGTTTGTGGCGGGACTGGCCACGGAAAAAGATGTGGTGCAGGCCGAAACCGATTACGAAAAAGCGAAGGCCGATGCCAACCGTATTGCACAGGTGATCTCTATTTATGGGGCAAAGGGCAATGCGATCCAGACCATTACGGCGCCCATGTCAGGTTATATCATTGAAAAAAATATCACTGATAAGATGCAGTTCAGGGCGGATGGCGCCGAACCGTTTTTTATCATCGCTAACCTGGAAGAAGTGTGGGTGATGGCCAATGTTTTTGAAAGTGATATTGCCAAAATAAAAGTAGGCGATGAAGCCACTGTGAAGCTCATTGCTTACCAGGATAAGACTTTCACTGGTAAGGTAGACCGGATATTCAATATTCTTGATCCGCAGAGCAGGGTGATGAAAGTGAGGGTGAAAATTCCGAATACCGAAAACCTGCTGAAGCCTGAAATGTTTGCGAAGATCACTATCAGCTATAACAGCGGAAGCCGCAGCCTGCCGGCCATACCGGCATCCTCGGTGATCTTTAATGCGGATAAAAATTACGTGGTGCTGTATAAGAATGACTGCTCGCTGGAAAACCGGGAAATAGAACCCGCTGAAACCATCGGTGACAGAACCTTTATTGCAAATGGTCTTGCTCCCGGCGAAAAAGTGCTCACGAGCTACCAGATACTCGTTTTTACTGCGCTTAACAACTGATCGCATGATATCATGATGATCTGATTATCCAGGTATTTAAAACTTTTTGCAATGAATAAATTTATTTCAGCTGTCGTAACATTCTCGTTACGTAACAGGTTCTTTATATTTTTTATGACCCTGCTTACAATCATAGCAGGCATCTGGAGTTATGTAAAAACTCCATTGGAAGCCTTTCCGGATGTTACTAATACACAGATAGTGATTGTTACACAATGGAACGGCCGGAGTGCGGAAGAAGTGGAGCGTTTTGTAACAGTGCCTATTGAAGTGGCCATGAATTCGGTGCAGAAACGCACGTCGCTTCGCTCCACTTCCATGTTTGGCCTATCCGTTACCAAAATAATATTTGAAGATGAGGTGGAAGATTTTTTTGCAAGGCAGCAGGTGAACAATCTTTTACAGAATGTCAACCTGCCGGAAGGTGTGGAACCAGAGATACAGCCGCCTTATGGGCCTACGGGAGAAATATTCCGTTATATCCTTCATTCAGATAAAAAAAACGCTGTTGAGCTGAATACTATCCAGAACTGGGTGGTGGACCGCTACCTGCGCAGCGTGCCGGGCGTGGCCGATCTTACGGTCTTCGGCGGTTCCGAAAGAACGTACGAAATAGTGGTGGACCCGGTGCAGCTGGCAAAATATGATATCACCCCGTTGGAAATTTACAATGCTGTATCCAGGAGCAATATCAATGTGGGTGGCGATGTGATCGAAAAGAACGGCCAGGCCTATGTTGTAAGAGGCATCGGCCTGCTGGACAATATTCATGATATAGAAAATATCATCGTGGATAATATCAATGGTACACCTATCCTGGTGAAAAATCTTGCAGTGGTGTCGCCATCACATATGCCAAGGGTTGGGCAGGCAGGCCTGGATAACAACGATGATGTGGTGGAAGGCATTGTAGTAATGCGCAAAGGAGAAAATCCGAGGGAGGTATTGAAAAGGGTAAAAGAAAAAATACAGGAGCTCAATGAAAAAATACTGCCTTCGGATGTAAGCATTAAAACCTTTTACGACAGGGACACACTAATGGATTTCTGCACAGACACCATCACCCATAACCTGCTGGAAGGGATCCTGCTGGTGACGCTCATCGTTTTTATTTTTATGTTCGACTGGCGCACTACACTTATTGTAACCATCATCATCCCGCTGGCGCTGCTTTTTGCTTTTATATGTTTAAAGCTCAAAGGAATGAGCGCTAACCTGCTTTCCATGGGCGCTATAGATTTCGGAATTATCATCGATGGTGCGGTGGTAATGGTGGAAGGTCTTTTCGTGGTGCTGGCTCACCGGGCGCAGGAAGTGGGAATGGAGAAGTACAACAAAATGGCGAAGCTGAGCATTATCCGTAAAACGGGTAGTAACCTGGCCAAAGCCATCTTCTTTTCGAAGATTATCATTATTACCAGCCTCATACCCATTTTTGCATTTGAAAAAGTGGAAGGAAAAATGTTTGCGCCACTGGCATGGACATTAAGCTTTGCATTGCTGGGTGCATTGTTGTTCACCTTAACATTGGTTCCTGTACTGGCCAGCATCCTGCTCAGGAAAAACGCAAGGGAAAGGAATAATCCAATCGTCCATTTTTTTGACCGCATTGTAAACAGCGGTTTGCAGCACAGCATGAAGCATAAAAAGATCAGCCTGGCAACGGCCTTTATCATATTAGTATTGGGATTTGGTTCTTTTAAATTTTTAGGAAGCGAATTTCTTCCCACCCTGAATGAAGGTTCGCTCTGGGTAACTACAGAGCTGCCGATGAGCTATTCGCTTTCGGAAACAAGACAGCAGACGGCAATTTTCAGGAGAGAATTGGGCAATTTCCCCGAAGTGAACCGGGTGCTTTCACAGATCGGGCGATCCAATGATGGCACAGATCCCAACGGCTTTTACTTTGCACAATTCCAGGTTGATTTGAAGCCTAAAAAAGAATGGCAACGTAAGATCAGCCAGGATGACCTCATTGCTGAAATGGCCGGCCGTCTCAACCAGTATCCCGGCGTTACTTTAAATTTTTCGCAGCCTATTGTCGACAATGTAGCCGAAGCCGTGGCTGGATTTAAAGCTTCTTTCGGCATAAAAATATTCGGCAACGACCTGGAGAAAATTGACCGGATTGCAGACAGCGTTTTTGCTGTAATGAAGATTGTGCCAGGGGTAACGGACCTGGGTGTGCTGCGCAATATCGGCCAGCCAGAAATGAGCATTGTGCTCGACGAATCCAAAATGGCGATGTATGGTGTTACCACAGCCGATGCCAACTCGGTGATTGAAATGGCTATCGGTGGCAAATCGGCTTCCACCTTTTACCAGGGAGAAAAAAAATTCCCGATCCGGATACGCTACCCGGAAGAATACCGGAACACGGAAGCCACCATTGCAGAGCTGCTGGTGCCCACGCTGCATGGCTCCAAAATTCCGCTGAAGGAAATAGCGCAGGTAAAAACCCTGAATGGCCCGGCATTTATTTACCGGGATAAAAACACCCGTTTCATTGCGATCAAATTTTCTACCCGGGACAGGGATATGGGCAGCACAATTGCCGACGCCAGGGAGCAGGTAAATAAAAATGTGCAGCTGGAAAAAGGCTTCGGAATTGAATGGGCGGGGGAATTTGAAAACCAGGTCAGGGCACAATCAAAACTGGCGCAGGTAGTGCCGGTAGTGCTGGTGATGATTTTCATTTTGCTGTTTGTAAGCTTCGGTAATGGGATTGATGCAAGCCTGGTATTGCTGAATGTGCCATTCGCCATTATGGGTGGTATTTTTGCCTTGCATATCACCGGCACGGTATTCAGTATTTCTGCAGGCATCGGTTTTATTGCATTGTTCGGTATTTGTATACAAAACGGCGTGATATTAATTGCTGAATTTAAGAACCGCTTGCATCAGAAAATCCCGTTGCAGCAAGCCATACAGCAGGGCGTGCATTCAAGGGTAAGACCGGTTGTAATGACGGCGCTGATGGCTGCGCTGGGCCTTATGCCTGCGGCATTGTCTACAGGTATCGGGAGCGAAACGCAGAAGCCGCTTGCCATTGTGGTGATCGGCGGGTTGGTAAGCTCCACGGTTTTGACACTGCTGATCTTCCCGTTGATCGTGGAAATATTTTATAAAAGAGCGCATCGCAAAACGAAGCGGCAACAGGTAACACTGACTTAAACAAAAGCGGGTTGAAAATTTTCAACCCGCTTTTTATATGTAATATCAGTTGTGCAATAATTGCTGTAAACGTTCGGTTAGTTTTTCGGCATTGGGCAGCATAGCCTGTTCCAGTATCATGTTCATAGGAACGGCGGGCAGGTTCAAGGCGCCCATAACTTCCACCGGTGCATCCAGGTAGCGGAAGCATGCTTTGGATATCCTGCCCGACAGCGCTTCTGCAAAAGAATTGTTTTGCTGCTCTTCGGTAAGCACCAGGCATTTGCCATGTTTTTTTACCGATGCGAAAACCAGCGCTTCATCCAGCGGGAATAGTGTACGCAGATCGATGATCTCTACCCGGCCCGGGAATTTTTTTGCAGCGGCTTTTGCCCAGTACACCCCCATGCCATAAGTGATCACACAGCAGCTTTCGCCGTTTTCCACCGCATCCGCATTTGCCTGCAGGATAATATTGCCTTTACCTAACGGTATCACATAATCGCCGGCCGGCTCCGTTGTTTTGGCTTCTTCGGTGCCCGGCACTTTGCTCCAGTACAAACCTTTGTGCTCCAGCATTACTACCGGATTGGGGTCCAGGAAAGCCGCTTTCATCAATCCTTTCATATCGGCAGCATTGGAGGGATAGACGACTTTAATACCCTTCACTGTAAGCAGGGTGCTTTCCACACTTCCGCTGTGATAAGGGCCGCCGCCGCCATAGGCGCCGATGGGTACACGTATCAATGTCTGCACAGGAAATTTACCGCAGCTGAGATAGCAACTCTTTGATATTTCAGTAACAAGCTGGTTAAAGCCCGGGTAAATATAATCGGCGAACTGCACTTCCACGATCGGCTTCACGCCTGCGGCGCTCATGCCTACAGTGGAACCTATGATGTAAGCTTCCTGTATAGCGGTATTGAATACACGATGATCGCCGAACTGTTCTGCCAGTGTAGCGGCTTCACGGAAAACGCCGCCCAGCCTGCGCCCAACGTCCTGCCCGTATAAAATCGCTTCAGGATATTCTTCCATGATCTCCCTGATAGCGAAAAGAGCTGCATCTACCATCAGTACTTTTTCTTTGCCTGCAGGCGAGCGATCGCCTTTTTCTTCTGTAATTTTTTGCGGCGCAAAAACATGATCGCTTACTGTTGCAGGGTCGGGATCGGGTGAGGCGACTGCTTGATCAAAATCCTGTTTTACCAGGATAGCGGTCTCTTTTTCTATTTGTGTCAGCTCTTCTTCACTGATCCCATTTTCAAGCAGCCATTTACGCAGTTTTGGTCCCGGGTCGTCGGCGCTGTGCTTTTGCAGGTCTGCTTCCGTACGGTAAAATTCTTTTCTTACTCCACTGGTGTGATGACCCAGCAACGGCACTTTTGCATGCACCAGCCAGGGCCGGCAGTTGCTGCGCACATCATTGATCACCTGCTGCATCTTGGTATAACTTTCTTCAAATTGGCTGCCATCGATGCTGATGCTTTGTATGCCTGTAAATCCTTTGATGAAATCGTAGGCGTTATTCGTCCTGGCTTCGGCGCTGCTTACACTGATGCCCCAGTCATTATCCTGTACCAGGTAAATGATGGGCAACTGGTGCAATGCGGCAAACTGGAAAGCTTCGCTCACTTCTCCTTCTGTAACCGATGCATCACCCAGTGAGCAAACTACAACCGGCAGTTGCCCGTCGGCAGATTTCTGAAGAAGGGGGGAGCTGATCTTTTCCAGGAACTGTATGCCCTGTGCAATACCGGTAGTGGGAATGGTTTGCATACCGGTAGCGCTGCTCTGGTGAATAATGCCGGGCTTGTCATTGCCCCTGTAATTGGGATGATTGTAATATTCCCTTCCGCCAGTGAAAATATCTTCTCCTTTGGCAAGCAATTGTAACATCAATTGGTAAGGAGTGAAGCCAAGTCCAAGCATGATGCTTTCATCCCTGTAATAAGGGCTCACATAATCGCATGGCAATAAATGAAAGGCGGTTGCCAGCTGAATGGCTTCGTGGCCACGGCTGGTGCTGTGCACGTATTTACAGATCTGCCTGTTGGCTTCATAAGTATCTGCCATAGCTTTGGCAGTGCACATGAGCCGGTAGGCTTTAAGGGATACATCGATCATCGGGATGGCTAATGCAATTTGTTGAGTGCCGCAAAAATAAACAAATCACCTGCTCTTTCAAAAGATGTTCTGCCAGGTAGTGTATCAGCAATAAGGTGGTCGACTTTTTGGTAGAGAATAAGGCACAGGGAATATTGTTCAGAAGGTCGACCACCTGCCTTCTGCCAGGCTTATGGGGTCTCTTTTACAAATACAATGCGGGCATGGTCAGCCTTATACACTTTATCAAAAAAATCTGCCAGCTCTTTCGTTTTGGCAGCAGGCACACGTGCCGGCTCCTGCTTATAGGAACGGGTGTAAACGATCCTGGTATCTTTTACAGTGATGGAAGATTTGTACACACAGGTAGCGGAGCGGATATCCACGCCGGCGGGTATTGATTCGGGTTTGTAACCTGCGGGTATCTCAATCTCTACTGTATCTGTATCCAGGAAAGCAGATTTGAAGCTGAAATCAAATTTGCGGCTGGTGACATCTTTTATTTTGAAAGAAGAAACGGATAATACATTCGGCGTTACAAACAATCTTTTGCCGGTAACTGATGCGTAGGTAGGTACTTTCAACTTTACTTTTTCCTCGATGGAAGGCAGGGGTAGGTCTTTCGCTACATGCGAAAATTCTATGACCTCGTATGAAGTGAGATCGAATTTGTTGCGCATGTATTCGGCCAGCTGGCTGTTGGAAGATTGCTTCAGCATACCATCCAGCCTGTCCTGCTGCGTTCCGGAATAATAAGTATTCACATTGGCGATCAGTTCTCCCTGCTCTGAAATCGTTCCCTTGATTTTTCTTACCTGCAGGTTGTCGGATGCTTTATAGAAAGGGGTTCTTACCAGCATACCACCTTTATCGCTGATGAGCAGGGCTTCCCTGTTACCGGTAAAGGAACCCATATAACCTGCGGGAGTGGTCTGGCTGGTACATTCAAGCCAGATGCTGTCCTTCGCCTGCGGCACACATACGATCACATGGTTGAATTGGTTGCTGCTGAAATCGCTGATGATCTCGTTGGAAGAGCTGCCGGATTTGATAAGAGCTGTGTAGGCAGGTATGCCGGCTTCTTTTAATAATGCGGTCATGTAATTCGACAGAGCTTTACAATCGCCGTATCCTTTTTCGGCAACAAAAGTGGCATCGAGCGTTTGCCAGCCACCGATGCCCAGTTGTATACTGATGTAACGGGTGTTTTGCTGCAGGTATTTGTACAGGATATCCACTTTTTTTGCCGGGTCGTTTACTGCATCTGTCAGTGCATGTACTTTTTGTTTCACCGCAACTGGCAGCACATCCCTGTTGGCATTTAATTTATAAATAAAAGCGCCGAACTCCTGCCAGTTGTTCATTGAGCCTTCGTATTGCTGCATTTTAAATTGTGACGGTGCAATGAAAACAGTAGGGGTTATCTCGAACCAGGCTGGAATATAAGGTTCGGATTTAACAGCCGGCAGCTTGCTCACATTCCAGCTGTATTCTTTTGTCTTTTTCACATCGGCCACCTGCGGCTCTCCAGTATAATTATAGGCTTTGAAACGTAACTGGTAGTCCGGGGCTGCCACCACTTTCAGGCTGCTGCTCTGTATGGATACATTTTCATCGAAGACCGGCACCCAGGCAGGGAGATAGAAAATACCATTGAACTCCTCTTCGGTTTCATATTCGATGGTGTAGGGATACGTTTTATGCTCAAAGTTGTGATGCTTTACCCGGTCATCATCGGCCAGGTTAGATTCTGAGGTATTGCTGTAATCTCTTACCTCCGACTTTTTTAGTGATCTTATCTTGATGCCATCGGCTCCATAAAGATTGCCGCTGATGGAAGAAACTTTCCGCAGCTTGTCATAAGAGATCACCAGGTTGGCATGCTCATCGGCAGCGCTGTTCATAATGGTGTACACATAATGATTGTGCAACACGGCATTGCCTTTGTCTTTTATATAAATATTTTCTTCAGACAACCGTACCACCAGGTCGGCATTTTCCTTCAGCTCCTGCGGAATATCGGCCACGGCATATTGGGCCTTTACGGACTGGCAGCAGATAAGCAGGAACAATACTGAAGAAACAATGAATTTATTTGTCATGACGGATTAGGATTTCTTTTTAAAAACGATCTGTTCAGCATGCTTTTTTACCACATAATCAAAAAAGTTACGAAGCGTTTCATAATCTTCGCTGTCGAAAAAAGTTTTATTGATCCTGAGCACAGCCCGCAGCTCGATAGAATCATCGTCTTTAGAGATCAGGTATTCGAACAATCCTTCGCTGTCATTCAGCTTTACCCTGGACGATTTGGGTATCTCATCGATCACATAGCCGGGCGGTATCTGCAGGTGAAGCGTATAGGTTTCATCCATTTTAAACGGAAGCTCTACCGGGTATTTCCTTTCCGCCGATTTAAAATAATTTTCTTTCAGCCCCTCATGCATCATGGGGTTAAAATAAATAATGCTTTCTTCGGGATGACTGATATTGAGGATATGCTTCAGCGTTATGGATTTTTCATTTACATCAAAATCCTGCAGATCGATCTTTTCTATGGGATATTCACCGGTATAGGCATCAGACAATTTTTTCTCAAAGCTGCTTTTTCCTTTCTCGGCAATATCCTCCCTGATGTCCACCGATTCGTAATACCCGAGGTTTGAAATAAAATTCCCGGTCCAGCGACCCGGTTTTTCTACATCATTCAGTAAAATGAGATTGGTCACTTTACTTTCGGTTAGTGTGTCGGGGAACAATGCAACGCTGCCGTACATCAGGTCTACGAGAGCGCCATATCCATTGTAGCAATAAGAAGGCAGCTTGCCGAAGCCGAGTGATGGTTTGCTGGCGTCGAGCGCATAAGTATTTTTATCCAGCTCCAGCCAGGATACTACATAATTGTATTGTCCGATGAGCGGGTATTCAGCAGTGGCATACCCGTTTGCCCTTGTGCTGATGAGCACAGGATAAGCATCCAGTCCGGCTTTTTTCAGCAGCAGGGTAACCATCATATTGATATCCTGCACATAACCCTGTTTGGTTTTATAGGTTTCCTTCAGGGGCTTACTCAGGTAAATGCCACCGTTCGTTTTTGCGTTGAAATTTTTCTGCACATAGGCATAAATAGCTTTGGCTTTATCGAGCGGCTGCTTGTTATCGAGCGACAGGTTTTTCAATACATCTGCCGTCCAGTTGTCGTTCTCCCGGAATGCAGCACCAAATTCCTTATCCTGCAGCAGGTTGGTACAAAGCTTGCCCCAGGTACCCATCACATCTTCGTAAGGCATATTAGGGAACCTAGTGCCCGCCATCTGGAATTCGATCCTGGACCTGTGATTGTCGAGCGATGAAGTAAAGCTTTCTTCTTTTAGTGCAGGCACATCTTTCATCACCCACCGGTTGATGCTGTTGTTGGAGCTAAGCGAAAACAAATCATCCCGGCTGTTTAAGGGATTCTCACTTCGTTCTCTTATTAAATAAGTCTCGAATTTTTTATTATTTTCCTGTATATGAAAATTCTGTGACCCTTTTTTCAGGAAAGCATATTCAAAAAATTCAGGCAGGTTGAGGCTGTATTCGCTCCAGAGGCGTGGATAAGCGCCCTGGAAACTCCAGGGCTGGAGGTTAAAAAGAAAATCTGATTTGATGGTATAAGCGATGTCAATAATGGATCCTTCTTTTACAGCAGGCATGGTGAACTTTTTAACCACATGGTTTTTATTATCCAGCACTTCTTTGAAGATATTATCCTTGTTGAGCTTTGTTTCTTCCACTTTGCCATTTACGAGGTTGTAAGTGCTGGCGCTTACACCATCCAGCACTTCTTCCCGGTCGGTTTGCGGCGACCGGTAAAGGGAAATTTTTTCAGTAGCGATGTCAAAGGCTTTAGGGCTGAGGATCTTTACTCTTCGCTGCACTTTAAAGATCAGCGTAAAATATCCCTTGTCATTTCCTTCAAAAGAACTTTTACCTACATCGGCAAGGATAACAGCGCCAAAAGACGTATCTACATTGGCTGCGCTGATATCAAAATCGGCAGGTGTTACTTTATTAAAGTTAACAGGACATTTTTGCTGGGCGCCTGCATTGATAACAAACATGCAGCTGAGCGCCATCAGAGGAAGACGGAACAGATTTTTCATTTTGCTGTGGGTAATTTAGGTGCGGCAAAAATAATTTTATTTTGTTACCTGAAAAAAAATGATAGTGTTTTAGTTTAAAGGTGGTCGACCTTTTTTACAAATACTCAAGCATAGAGAATGCTGTTCAGAAGGTCGACCACCTTGTTGCAGGCAGCCTTGGCGGACTCAAACTGAGACACTACCAAAAAAATACGCCGGTTGATTTGCATCAATACGGCGTATTAAACAATGTTATAATTTATTTTAATTCTTAATTCTTTCGTCTGCTGTCCGGGCGGCAGGCTTTTCCGGTGCGGGCAGATACTTTTTATCGATATCCATTTCCACGTTATTGAATTTCCAGCCCCTGGTATATTCGAGGATACCTACATTGCCGGCAGTGATGCTGCAATCGGTGAAATGGAAACCGCTGACAGCAGACTGCTCAAGGCCGATGGTATTGAAAGCCGTGCCGGCATTGGTAATTTTGATGTTTTTCACATAAATATCTTTGGCATGAGGTGTGCCTCTTTCGGCTGGCGTCACTTTCTGCAGCATTGCTTTCCAGTGTGCAGGAATAGAATCATACACATAACCTGCAGGCAAAGTAGAATAGCTGTAAGCAGGGTACCAGTTGAGGTTAAAGCTGAAGGCATATTTAACAGAATCCATCTGTGAATTTTCAAAATATACATCTTCCACGGTACCGCCACGGGTGGTCGCCGACTTAATGCGCAACCCGTTGCCGGTATTGGTAGCTTTTAGGTTGGTGGCCAGCACATGCCTGATGCCACCGGAGGTTTCGCTGCCCAATGTAACCAGCCCATCGCCACGACGGGCAATGCAATCCCTGATCACCACGTATTCGGTGGGCCTGTTCACCCGGAGGCCATCCCAGTCACGGCCGGCCTTCAGGCAGAAATTGTCATCATTGCAATCAATATCACTGTTCTGCACCAATACCCAGCTGGAAGAGTCAATATCCACCCCATCGGTGCTTGGGCCGTGGCCGTCTTCGTTGTTTTTGATTGTGACGCCATCTACCGTAAGATATTGTGAGTACAGCAGCTGTATAGTCCAGAAGCCGGCATTTTTAAAAGTGAGATCCTTCACAGTGATGTTGGTCGAGTTCTGCACCAATACGGTGCGGATGCGTTTGGCATCGTAGTCCACGATCCATCTCAATCCTTTTTTATCATAGTCCTTGCGCATGGCCCAGTATTTATCCCAGCAGAATTTTCCTCTTGCATTCACCACGCCCTTGCCGGTCAGCGCTGCATTTTTCTGATCGATGATATTGAAGAGCGCTGCAGGCCATTTCATTTCGAGACCGGCTACACGGGTATCTATTTCAGGATAATCATCAAAGCTGGTGGAGCCCAGTATGAGCACCCCTTCATCGATCCTTAGCTGCACATTCGATTTGATGAACAAAGCGCCCGTAACATAGGTGCCGGGATTAAGCGTTACAATGCCTCCGCCTTTTGCAGCGCAGTCATCAATGGCTTTTTGGATGGCTTTGGTGCTGTTTTTAGTAGTATCGCTTTTTGCACCATACTTGTTGGCTACAAAAATCCTGCTGCCCGAAGGAAACGATTTTGCACCCACATCTTTTGTCCATGTATGATCCTGCGCCTGTGACGAAAGGGCAAAACAAATAATAAGCAGTGCAGTCAGAAGAGCTCCTTGTTTCATGAAAGTCTTTTAAATGTTTGTATCGATGCAGGAAAATACACTTATGGCAAAGTGGGTTGCAGGCAATCGATGAATGATTGCAAAATAATTAATATAGATGTTTATCTGTCCTGCGGCGTCCTGCGGTATCAGCGCAGCAGGGTAATGCCCATCAAACCGATGATGACATCATTGGCTTCTGCCTGTAATGATAAAGATCGCAGCGTTTTATTTTTATCCAGCGGCATATCGAGCACCGTGGCGGCGCCACCGTCGATCATCTGCCCGTTGTTGATATTGCCCGGATCGTTCAGGTCGGAAAATACTTTGCCTGTTTTTAAATGAATGCGGACAGGGCGTACGGCTTTGGTATTGAAAGCATAGCCATCATCCAGGTAATCCTGTTCAATGGGCCACCAGTTCTGCGGGTTTCTCAACAGGAGCGAATCGCTGCTGCCGTCACTGTATTGCACGATGATTTTACCGTTCACCAGCTGTGATTGCATAGGATTGGTGCTGCCTGCCATTAAAAAATAAGCATGCGCTGCTTTGCCATCGAGCGGGATGGTTTGCTTTGAAGGAAAATTATCCCACTGCGAGGTAAACAGGATATTTTTCCCCGCCGGATCAGCTACGCTCATAAAGCTGATTTTCTGGGGAAGCCGGAAGCTGTTATACAGTAGTGCGCTGCGGAAACCGCTGTCGTTAATAATGGCGGTGAGCCTTGGGTGGGTCCAGTCGCCGATACCCTGCACCGGTAACTGCAAAGTGGGTACCGATGGCCTGGGGGAAAGATAGCGGTTCCTGAAAATGTTGATGAGCTGATCGTTGAAATAATGTTGTAGAGAAATTTTGTCTTCCTGCAAATCACTTAGCCGGTCTACATTCCAGTTGCAGATATTTGTGCTGTATTGATTGCCATTCCAGCGCAGGCTGATATGGTTGCTGCCGGGAAGCACTTCTTTTTCAGGAATAACAATGATTGCGGAAACGGCCCCGGCTTTTACCGGTACACGAATGAACGAAGCGGTATCATAATTGATACAGAACGCTGCATTGATATCTGCATTGCTGTTGTTCTTTATCCTGAAAGCAATGCTGTTCTTTTTCTGCCTGGTATCATATACAAGCTCCAGTGGCTGCTTTAGCAGCAGGTTTACCGGTTTCCAGAAAGTAAAGCTGCCCTGCTGTAGCCTGATAAAGGCTGTTTTATAGCCTGTGTCAGGACTGAGCCTGGCATTGAGCTGGTTGCCGGTTATTTTTTTTACTACAAAGAGCTGCTGTGGATCAAACACTTCTTTGATGGTTGCTCCCGGTAATGAATAGACGAATTTTCCGGAAGTGATTGCATTTTCCAGCTTATTATTTTCGACAGGCGCTTTGCCCAGCCATTCAATGATGATTTTATAAGAAGCGGCTTTGCCGGCATTCAATTGTATCATGGGTACGCCTACTGCATCAGTCATATCCTGCCATGCCGTATTGCGGCCGTTTACCAAGATGCCTTTTATATTGCTGCCATTAGCCTTGAGCTGCAATTGTAAAGCAATGTTTTTATGAAAGGCTGCTGTGATGGTATATTCATCCCTGCTCCCATTTCTTTTAAAATCAAACCGGATATCCGGTGTTTCCAGCGAAGCATTTTTCCATGCCGCAGGAAAGCCGGGCCTGATGAGCAGCCGATTGTTCAGCGCATCGGGTAGTATGCCGAACAAGCCCTGCACCAAGCTGCGGGCGGCCATTCCGACCGGATCTGCAAAATCCCGGTAGGCTTCGCCACGGGCTGCATCATAGGTGGATATCTGTTGAAAATTGCCGGGGCTTCCACCGAGGTACATGCTTTCTATCAATGAGCTTTTCCATAACCGGAAGGCTTCTTCATTGCGGCCGCTTTGCCAGAAGGCGAGGCTGGTATGCATCAGCTCTGCCAGTGCCACATTGTTCAGGCTCCAGGTATAAGGCATCCAATCGGTGGTGCTGAGCGTATAATAATCACCGCTAAGTCCTTTTGCTTTTACAGGGATATGCGGGATTTGATTATTGATATACTGGATGCTCTGGTATGCCTGTAGCGGATCATCGATATCGCTGTCGAGGCTGTGGTAGATCGTCCACAAAGCCGCATCCTCATGCAGCAATTGTAATCCCATAGCATCTTTAAATTCTGCATAATGCCCTTTTTCTTTTAACCATAAAGTGTTGTTGATGGCTGCCAGGATCTTTTTTGCTTCGCCTTCATAAAGGCTGCCATCTTCACCAATGATGCGGGCAAGCATAGCGGCCATTTTATTGGCCCGGTAATTATAGGCAGAGCTGTGGGTAACCGCACCACCGCTGTATTGCAATGCATCGCTGGCCCAGATAGCCGCATAGGCATCATACAAACCATCATTGTCTGCATCAAAATTTCTTTTTTCCCATGCCAGGTGGCGGGTGAGCAGCGGCCACATTTCTTTTACATAAGCCGTATCTCCTGTCCAGTTAAAATGCCAGAGCAGCTGATCGATAAAGACGAGGTTCATATCGTAATGATGCGGGCGGAAATCGCCGTTAGGATTGCGGCAGATATAGCCTTCACTGAAAAGAGATGTACCCAGCTTTTCCAATTGACGGGCCAGGTTCAATGCCGTGTCTGCTATGACCGGTCTTGTGGGCGGTGTAGTGAGCTGCGATTTTGCATAAGCATTGAAATGCATGCGAGCCCGGTCGTGCCAGCCCAGCACATCTGCGGCGTAAGCGCCCCGCCATCCATTGAGCCGCATGCGCCAGCCAATGGCCCCGTGCATATAGCTGGGTTCTTCCCAGATGGCATCGGCTGCAATGCTAACCGCAGCGCCGATGGTATTGATATAAGCATCAGGTGTGGCAACTTTTATCCTTCCGGCAATGCGCTGTCTTGCTTTTTCAGCTTTATCAAATGCACCGGCCAGGTTTTTATCAGTAACAGCGCTGCTATCCTGTTTGGCAATAAGGAGGTATGCTGCCTGGTTGTTCAACAATGGGTTGTTGCCTGTTATCACCGGCGTGCTGTCTGCATTGCTCTGCCAAAGCGATAAGGGCGAAGCCTGCGCCTGCGCATCATTAATTTTTAAAACGCTGCCTGCCGAAGCCATTCCAAGGATGTACTGCGGTTTGGCGCCACCGTAGCTGAGCAGGAAGCTGTTCGCATCCATACTGAACGTGTTGCCTTTGCAATATTCCGGCTTCATATAAAAAACCGATTCAGGATCGGGGCCCATATCACCGTCACGGCTGAATTTTTTCCCCGTGACCGCACCGTAGGTCCATACCAGCCGGGTATCAGCGGGAATGCCTGCAGCTTCTATTTTAATAATGACGCCTTCCGCATCGGCAAGGGCCAGCGTTGTGATGATAATTTTTCCATTTTCCAGTAAAGGATCCTGTATTTCGTAGATCCTGCTGCCGGACCTGTAGCGGGCTACAATATTCGCCGCACCGCTTAACCATTTACCAGTATTATTGCGGATGATGCCAAGCTTGATATTGCCGCCCATTCCCGGCAGGTACAACGCAAACTCTGGCACATCGCTGGTTTCCACCCTGAATGCCGTATTGGTGCCATATAATGCACGGGTGAATTTGCGGGTACCATTTGTAATGACAAAATCTTCGCCGTCGGGCCGGTAACGCAATGTTCTCTCTATACCATGCCAGTAGTCGTTATTTTTTTGCTGCGCTGTGGCTATGACAGCAGCAAGCAGGAAGCTGCAAAAAATTATACCGGCCTTTTTGCTGTACATCATTATTCTTTGCCCTGGGTGTTTACAATTCGTTTATCTGTACGGAAAGGAGAGGCGGGCAGACCGGCATTGTTGTATAATTCGGCAACCGGTAAATTCTGCCACCCGAATCTTACTTCGGATGGATGCGGCACCGCATCACTCCATACGACAACGGTATTTTTTTCAATCACTGCATTTGCAGGAGTAAAGCTGCTGTCTGTTGACGCCGCAATGCTGAACTGCTTCATTGCAACATTGTTCAATGCATGCAGACCATCGGCATATTTGAAATACAATCTTATTTTATTGCCTTCTACTTTGCTGTGTGAATAGAGCGGTCCGGAGGTCACTATATTTTCTGATCCGTATTCATTCTTCAATGCCCAGAGCGACAATCTCTTTCCCACCACTTCTTTATTGCGGGGATGAATGTTACTGGTATCACCATAATCGGTGGTGACTACCATGCCAGTATGCGGCACTGTTTGCCAGCTGTAGAGCTGTGCCTCCCTTATTTCGGCATTCTGCCCTTTATGCGGCGTGATCTGTACAAAATAAAACGGTAAGGAGGCATTATTAAAATCTTTGCGCCAGCTGCGGATCATGGCCGGAAAAAGACGGCGGTATTGCCATGCATAAGTGGCATTGGATTCACCCTGGTACCAGATCACTCCTTTGAGTTGATAGGGCAGCAAGGGGGCGATCATGCCGTTGTATAATTTGTAGGGAGACTTGTTCCAGTCGGGGCCGGTGGGTGAAGACGGCTTCTTCTTTTTGGCGCTGGTATCGGTGAGCCATTTGTCAAAATCGACCTGGTATTTTTTATAGGCTTCGGGGTATTTGTCCAGCATTTTCTGGTAACGCTCCAGTATATGCACAAAGCCGGTATCGCTCTGCAGCACTTCTTTCTTCGTCCAGGATTCGGCAGGGGTGCCTCCCCAGGTTGAATTGATGACACCGATGGGATAGCCTGTTTTGAGAAAAAGTTCTTTGGCAAAGAAATAGGCCACACCGGAAAAATCTTTCACATTATTGCTGTCGCATATTTTCCACTGACCGATAAAATCATTCTGTACCGAATCGGCTACTTTATTGGGCACATCGATCATGCGGATTTGCGGGAAATTCGCCGCATGGATTTCAGTGCGGTAATTGTGCACGCCATTCTTCCATCCTTCGCTTGCTCCTACGGGAAATTCCATATTGGATTGTCCGGATGCCAGCCACACTTCACCCAGCAGCACATTGTTGACGGTTATTTTTCCAGAAGTGCCGGAAAAACTGATGCTGTAAGGGCCGCCGGCTTTAATTGTTGGAAGGTTTATTTTCCAGTCGCCGGCTGCAGAAGCAATAGCTCTAAAACTATTTGATAACCAGGAGGCGTTGATGGTTATTTTTTCAGCGGGCGCTGCCCATCCCCACAAAGTGATGCTGCTGTTTTGCTGCAATACCATATTGTCGCTGATCAGGGCAGGCAGCTTTACCTGACCGGCTGCAAAATAATTGCAGCACAACATACATATCCCTGCAATGATGATTTTTTTCATCCTGTTATTTTTTAATATACACAGCTTAGTATAGAATCCGCACAGGGCCTATAAGACCTGACTCCTCCACTTTCCAGCCCGCAGCATTGAATTCTTTATAATCTATGTTGACAAAATTGATCTCATTGTAATTTCTCCAAGGAATATTATTTCTATCCATATACCGGATACGGTTAGCCATAAGATTGACCACTTCTATTTTAATTTCATTGCGGCCTTTCTGTACATACCGGGTGATATCGGTTGTAAATGGAATGCTCCATACATAGCCTGCATCCCGGCCATTTATCCAGACCCTAGCTGATTGGCAAACTTTGCCCAGGTCTAATGTGTATTGCTTTGCATTTTTATTTGCAAGGTTGAAGTAAGAAGTATATAAGGCGGTTCCCGAAAAGTTTTGCAAGGTAGTATCGCTCCATTGCGTCCACGATGTCAATGAGCTGATCGTCCTGGGGACTGGCAAGTCTGGGCCGCCTGCAGTGAATGATACTTGCCACTTATTTTTTAAAGTGATGCTGTTTTTTGTTCGTTCGTTATATTTCCATGGGCCGACAGCAGAATATGCTGTATTGGTTGTCCTGATAAAAATGGCTTCTCCTGGTTTTAATTGCAATCTTATATGTGGCCGGTCATTCTTTTTGGAAACAGTTGTAAGGCCGGAACGACCCGATTGCGGATCAAGCAGGTAATAAAAATTACCGTTGCGTTGTAAAGCCACCGTTGTATCAATATCACGGCCAGAATGATTTACCACATAATACCAGTAATCGCCGGCACTTTTTCTCCTGGTAAACTCCAGGCCGGTTTTTCTAAGCCCTTCCTCATGTACTCCGTTTTTTTGCAAGGCAGATAAAATATCTGCACTGACAATTATTTTTCCTTTCTCCAAAACAGCTTCTTTATAATTACCTGCAGCACTTTTAAAAGGAATGGAGTTCAGCAATTGATCAAATGCAGTTTTATTGCCCTGGTACCCGGCCAGGCCCGGCACATCCTGTGGCAATGCCTCAAATATAATGGTGGCACCGGTCCTGGCTAAAGTCATTATTTTTTGGAGAGTAGCCAATGGGATATGAGTGGCTGCAGGAATGACGAGTATGCGATAAGAAGCGCCGCTGTCTGTAACTTTTAATTCATTATTGCGGTAAAAGCTTTTTTCGATCATATTGTCTGACACAAAATCCACGTTATATCCCTGTGCCTGTAATTTTTTTACATTTTTGTAAAAAGCTGTCGGGTGCAGCCATTCATCTATGTCGTGCACTTTCAAAGGCATATCTTTTCCTTTTGCATTGCTCCATGCATCATATACAGGCCAGTATAGCATGATCTCATTATCTGGCTGACCGCTTTGTAAAATACTCTGGCAACGGTTTATATAATCGGAGAGGCCTTTTACATGCGGCCACATACTGTTGCTGGGTACAAAATTCACCGAGGCATAAAACAACCAGCCGGGCCAGGGTGCAGATGCAGGAGAGTAGGTGCTGCCATGGAAAAAAACATGATTGACACCTGATAGAAATACATTCTCCACTTCGGGCTTGCATTGCGACCATGCTGTTTTAAAATGTTCGGTAAGCCATGTAAATGTTTCGCAGCTGATGAGCCTATGGCCTGTAATGTTTGCGGCAGAAGAGGCAAATTTAGACATGACAGGGTCAGGGTCCACATTGCGTATGTCTTCCTTGTTCCTGCGAAGGCCTGGAATATCAAAAGCGGTGGAACCAAATGTTTCTGTTTCGGCAATATCCACTGCAGCGTACAGATCCAATAGGTTTCCCGGTGAGCCATGAGCCTGGTTGGTGGTTAGTGCATTTTTGCCATGCGCCCATGCGGAGAATTTCAGCGAAAAATTTTCAAGCATCAGGTCGGCCATTGTTTGCCTGTAATCGCTTTTAATGCGGCGCACTATATCTGTGTTTTCTTCTGAAGCAAATTCCCGCAGGTATAGCTTTAAATTATATCCCCGGCGTTTTTCAAATTCATCAAAAAAAGAAGGGGTCCAGTTGGCATTGAATACTTCATAGCTGTCATTGAAATAACTTCTTATGCCCGGCTTGCTGCCATTGTAGGCGTTGTCGAATGTTTTAAAATAATGCGCCAATGCATCGTTGGAAAAATGATCGAAGGTATAGCCCATTCCTCCTGGCGCTGCACGTTTTACTTTTTGCAGTGTTTTTGCACAAAAAGCGGCATATAATGTCCAGCTTCCTTCAGGCGCTGTCCATTGCAGGATATTATTTTTATCTACAAAGGAAGTGATATCTGTTACAACGCCATTGCTGCCATAAGCAACGATGGCCTGCAGCATAACGCCCGGCACTTCCAATTGCTTGCTGTCATTGATCACCATTTTTTCATTCAGCTTTTCCCCGCTTTTAATTTGGTATTGCTGAATATGTATTTTGGTGGCCGCATCATAAGTGCTTACCTGTGGCCCGCCGATGGGCCAGCCGGTGCCTACTGCCATGTCTACGCCCATGCCATACCTGCGGGCAATATCAATGCTGCTATCCAGCATCTGCATCCATTTGGGTGAAAGATAGCTGATGTAGGAAGATTCATATCCTTTGGCGCCATAGATGGGAACGATCTCCACGCCGCCCAGGCCGGCAGCGGCATACCGGGAAAGATTTGTTTCCAGGTTGGCTGCATCCACCGCACTACCCATCCACCACCATCTTGTCCAGGGTTTGCTGGTTTGCGTGGTGGCCGGCCATATTGTTTGCGCCGTACTACCGGAAGCCAGGAGCAGGCCGAAGAACAGGTGGAAACAAATTTTTTTCATCAGCTCTTTTTAATTTCTACGGCGTAAACATTTTCATCGCCTTCAAAGTTAGCCCTGAAAATGATCCATTGCTGGTCGGGACTGAAATGCACATTGGGTTCCAGCTTGTAACGGTGAGCAATCATGTTCACCAGCTTTTCAGCAACAAAATGATCGCCTTTGGGAGTGAAGAGATATATCCATTTGCCGTCTTTGGCTTTTGCCACGGCGCTGGTATCGCCACCATCGCCGGCAAACAAACTGTTGTCGTTATTGGAAGTGTAGTGCACTGACCATTCGTTGCGCTGGAGCTCATATTTCATTTCCTTGCCACTGTTCACATTGTAACCGCCCACAAAAAAAGTGGCGCCTCTTGGCTGCTGCAGGTCAAACCAGATCGTTTGCCCGTCTTTGCTGAACCATTCATGCCCTGCGATCTCCATATCCATGGTACGTTCATGCACTTTGGTCACTTTTTTTGATTTCACATCAATTGTCCAGATACGGTCTACCTTATGCCAGGGCCCTTCATGGCAGAACATGAGCAGGTTGGGATCGGTGCTGGAAAACTGTACATGATTGAGCCATGCCGTGTCAGAAAAAATCGGGTCAAGCTTTTTTGTTTCGATATTTACGGTAAACAAAGTGCGCTTCAGCTTTGCTTCATATATTTTATTGAAATAATCTTTTTTCTCGGGGTTGGCTTTAAAAATATCTTTCTCCGCTTCTTCTGATTTTGTGCCGCCGAGCAAAGTGCCATCTGCATTAATGGAAGTAATATCTCCCCTGAAATCTTTGGGGAACACAAATATTCTTCTTTCCTTTTTTGTTTCGAGGCTGGTAGCGAAGATGGTGTCGGCTACCTGGTAAAACACTTCCTTTCTTTTGGCCGATACAATTTCTCCTTTCATAGGATTGCGCTGGTGGGTAAGCTGCTCAATGGCCAGCGTGTTGAGATCAACCGTGTACAGCTGTTTGTTCCGCCCATTGTTATTGTAGGTTTCCTGCTTGCTGATATCGGCGCTGTTTTGCCGGCCGCTGCCGTAGAAAACCATTTTGCTTCCTACAAAAGGATTGTTGTGAAAATAGAAGCTCATGTTACTGCCGCTGCGGCGGGTGAGCTTAATGATTTTATGATGTGTGTCCGCATCTATCCATTCATCCGGCATTTTAGCGCCGGTTTTGAGAACGGGCTGTGCGTGAAGACCGACAGTTGTGAGCAGCAATGCGGCCATTGTCGGAAGATTTTTATTGATACACATAGTTGTTATTTTAGTTTGTACACTTCGCTTCCTGCGAGTAAAAAACATCCCAGGCCATAGTCTTCAAAATCGGGTACTTTATCGTAGCTCAGCGGCTGTCCGTCTTTGGGTTCCTTGCCTGTACCCTGTACCCAGCCCAGGAAGCCGTTGGGGTGCACACAATCTTTGATCATAGCATTCCATGCTTTTACAATAACGGGCAGGTAGGTTTGCCTGTCGAGCAGGCCTTTGTTGATGCCATAGGCAAAGCCGTATACAAATAGGGCAGTGCCTGTCAATTCTTTGCCACCGAAATGCGTGGAATCGTGGAGGCTTACATTCCATAAGCCATCTGTTCTTTGAAGCGGCAGCAATGCAGCGCACATGTTTTTATAATCCTGCAGGTATTCATTGTAATGGGGATCGTTTGCCGGCAGCATATCCAGTGTACGCACCAGCGCTGCCACCACCCAGCCATTGCCCCGGCTCCAGTAGCAGTCTTCACCGTTGGGCTCTTTGTAAGGAGCTACAAAGTCCTTGTCACGCCACCATAGCTTATCGGCAGGATTGTACAGCCCTTTGCCCCCGTGGTTGTACTTGGTGAAAGCATACATGCTGTACATGCGGTTGAAATAACCGGTGTCGTTGTATTGTACGCCCAGCCTTACAAAAACAGGCATGGCCATTTGCAGGGCATCTATCCAGCTCCAGTCATCTATTTTCGGAGTGGCCCGCATTTTATCGATGGAAGCTTTGATGCTGTCGAGCATATAGCCGTCTTTTTTGCCACGCAATGCAAAAAGGTCATAATAGGTTTGCCCGGCGCAGTGATTGTCTGCATTGCGGGTGCCGATACCGCTGTTGAGCGACCAGTCATGCTTTTGTCCCCACTGCATGGCATAGGCGGTATATTTTTTACGGTTCTTTTTTTTGCATTCCACTTCGTTGAGCGCCATGAGTCCTTCGTAATACACAGCCCTGGTCCAGATGC
Organism: Ferruginibacter sp.; assembly: GCA_047602605.1. GTDB lineage: Bacteria > Bacteroidota > Bacteroidia > Chitinophagales > Chitinophagaceae > Ferruginibacter. The sequence continues at coordinate 932,443 of JASGGW010000005.1, read as the reverse complement.
TGCTTTTTCTTTCTTTATTGGTGATGATGGTTTTACCGGCATCAGGCCATTTGTTCATGAAATAGCTGTTGGCCAGGCGCATATTGGCCAATATAGATTTTTTGGATGGGAGCTGTTGTGCTTGTGCACTGAGTGTAAATGCAGATACGATCAGTAAGATGGTGGAAAGACGATACATGAAATTATTTTTCGGCGGTTAAATATGCTGCATCGGGTGATGCAGTTGAACGGAGCGTCGCCTCTGAAGTGGCCAAAAGCGATGCTGCCGGTAACAAAATTATTTTTTTGGTTCAAAAAAAACCGGCAGCGACATATAAATATGGACTGCCGGATCAAAAACTAACGATTGCCTGTTATGTGTACTAAAAAACGATTAGTCGTAACCCGGGTTTTGTGTGTACAAACCGGGAGCTGCATTCATTTCAGCAATGGGAATAGGATAGATGATGAAATTGGCGACCATCGGGTTGATGCGGTGGTTGCTGGCATCATCCGCTGCAATCCATGCATTCATGATATCAATGATCTTACCGCTGCGAACCAGGTCGTGCCAGCGTTTGCCTTCGCCGTGAAATTCCCTTCTTCTTTCTTCAAACAAGCTGTCGAGCGATACATTGCTGAGCGATGCAAGTCCTGCACGGGTACGTACCCTGTTTACGGAAGCATCTACTTCGGCCTGGGTACCACCGCCGCCATGCAAAGTACATTCGGCTTTGAGCAGGAGGGCATCGGTGTAAGTGCCTACGATGAAATTGATAGGCCAGTCGTTCCTGCCGCCGCTGCCATACTTGGTTTTGTCGATATACTTTTTATAGAATGAATAATTGACTGTTGTGCTCTGATAGGTGTAACCTGTTTGCACACCAAACACACGGCGTGCATCTGCAGCAGGAAACTTGCTTAAGAAGTCATTTGAAATGGGGCGCTGGTAGTTGGCGCCTTGTGCAGATAAACCGAGTGATTGAAAGTAACCATCGGGTGTTAGGATCCATACAAAGGATGCGCCTAAGCCCTGGCTTGTACCCGAGGTAACACTGTAGTACTGCACATCGAAAATAACTTCAGAGTTGTTTTCATTGGTGTAAGAATAAATATTAGGGTAAGATGCCTGGAACGAAAACGGGCTGCCCGAGCCTGTAAGCTCATTTAATAAGGTATATGCCTGGCTCCATTCATTTGCCCCGAGGCCCGGGCCTTCAATACCATAGGTTGGTGAACTTTTGGTCATTTTGGCGAGCGCCATCAGGTATTTTATAGCCCATCTATTGGCACGTCCTTTTTCTGTAGCGGTAAAAACATTGGCTACGTTGGGCATACTGTCTAAAGCAGATTGTAAATCGGCTTCAATAAAATTATATACATCGGCTACTGAACTCCGAGGGATTGTAGTAGCCTGTTGTGCAGTGACGGTGTTTTCAACAATCGGAACTTTACCAAACCACCTTACGAGGTCGAAATAGCAGAAGGCCCTGAGGAATTTTGCGTCAGCATAAAAACGCCTTGACAATGAATCGTCGGCAATGATCTGCCTGCCGTCAGCCTGTAATTTTTGTAAAAACAGGTTGATCTTATCAATTGCTTTAAAGTTTGACTGCCATGCTTCTTTTACATAACTGTTAATAGAGATGGTTGTTTGAAGCCCATTGATGCCTTCCCAATCCCTGGCGCCATCGGTAATGGCGTATAAATTGTCTGAGCGGGTTTCAGAAAGATTCAATTGCCTGTCCGGGTAACCATAGCTGCTTCCGGCCGTTCCCCTGAGCGCCGTGGAGTACATGGCATTATTGGCCTGGATAAAGTCATTCTTTGTTGTAAAGAAATTGTCTGTTGTCTGACTTGAGATCGGCAGCTGATCCAAGTCTTTCGTGCAGGATGTAAATATTGCTATGGAGCAAACTGCGATCGAAAATATTTTTAAATTATTCATTTTATTAAAATTTCAAAAGTAATTAGAATGTGAAGTTTACGCCTAATACAAATGATTTGGAAAGTGGCAACCCGCCATAATCGCCTGCAGAAGGATAAACAGTATCACCCGACAGGTTTGCATTGGTCGCTTCAGGATTATAACCGCCTGCGTATTTATCTTTATAGAAAAGATTTTCAGCAGAGAAATATACTCTCGCAGCATTTACAAAGCCAGATTTGAATAATGGTTTAAGATTATAACCCAGGTTAATGGTGCGTAAGCTTACATAATCAGATTTGTACAACCAGTCTGTGTTGACAATACTGCCAAATGAAGTTTTATAATTGCCTCTTGTTTTAACATCCACATCCAATGCATTCTGGGTAGAGCTCATACCGGTAAGGTTCATCGCTCTTCCAAATAAAGAGTATACATAACCACCATTCTGGCCTTGCAGCAATACGGTCAGGTCGAAATTTTTGTATTTGAATGTGTTGGTGATACCCCAGATATATTTTGCACCGGGACGTCCCACAAATTGCCTGTCTGTTGCAGTGATTTTTCCGTCGCCATCAAAATCAACATAACGTGGATCTCCTACTTTTTGTGTACCAAACATCGGGTATCCTTTGTCGATATCATCCTGGGTAAGCACCCCGTTCTGACGCACCACGTATATTGCATTCAGCGGCAATCCTACCTGCATTAAAGCATATGGAACCTCCCCGAAATTAGGTGTGATCTCAATCCTTTGCTGCACACCATCTAACTGCAGCAACTTGTTCTCATTCTGGCTGAAATTCAGGTTTGTATTCCACTGAAATTTCTTGGTGATAACATTTTTTGTTCCCAGCTCCAGCTCCCAGCCTTTATTTCGTACCTGGCCTATATTGGTAAGGAGGGTGGTATTTCCGCTAACTGACAGGGAAGGGATTTTGAGCAGGAGATCTTTATTGGTTTTAATGTAGTAATCAAAGCTGGTTGTAATACGGCTTTTCAGGAAAGACGCATCAAAGCCAATGTTATGGGTATAAGATGTTTCCCAGTGTAAATAAGGATTTGTAATACCATTTACACCTGTACCCAGTGAAACTGCGCCGCCAAATGTATAATTGTAGTTGGTTAAAGTAGATAACCATGCATAGTTGCCGATATTGTTATTACCATTTCCGCCGTAGCTATACCTTAATTTAAGATCATCTATTGATTTTACTTTAAAGAAATTCTCATCGGAAATTCTCCAGCCGGCAGATACGGAAGGGAATGTACCCCAGCGGTTATCTGAACCAAATCTTGAAGAGCCATCACTGCGGATGCTGGCTGATAAAAGATATTTGCCATTGTAGTCATACTGCAACCTGCCGAAATAGGAAATCAATACCGCCCTTTCACCACTGGTGGTACCTGTAGAACCTGTAGGTAAGGTTTGTGTAGAGAAATTGGTATAATTAGCCCCTGATGATAAACTTACTTTATCAATTTTGTAGTTGTTGTATGAGTATCCGGCAATGGCATTGATGTTATGCACTTTTCTGAAACTATGCACATAGTTCAGCGTATTTTCATTTACAAAAGTTTGTTTCCTGTAAGAGCTGTACGTACCGCTGATACCGGTGAGAGAAGTGGTAGAAGGAACATATCCTTTGTTCACATTATCCGCATTATCAAAATTGAAAGATGCTTTTGCTTTTAATCCTTTCAGCAGCTCCACTTCAAAATAAGCGGAAGCGAGTGTGCGGAAGAGGGTTACATCACCTATACGATCAAAGCGGCCGGTTTCATCAGCAGCGCTTCCTGCCCATAGATACCTGGCAGTATACCTTCCGTCGGCGCCCATATTGGCAGTTTCCTGAACAGGAGCCATGGAAACAATTTTATGCAAGGTATTGTCTTTACCTTCTATACCCGGATCGGTTTTAATAGAGTAGGAAGGAGAAATCGTAATACCAAATTTCATATTCTTGGTAAGATTCACATCCACATTCGCCCTTGCGGAATATGTTTTATAGGTCATGTTTTGTACATAGCCGGTATTGTTCTGATGAGATCCCGAAACATAGTAACGGGCTTTATCATTACCGCCACTTGCAGAGAGCTGGTAGTTTTGAAAATTACCCATCCGGAAAACCTCGTCCTGCCAGTCAATAAAATCCAAACCAGGATGACCCGGAATATCCCAGCGATCATCATACATTAAGCTTGTATTGTAAGCGCCGGGCGCCAATCCAAGAATAGCTCTTTTCTGCTCATTGGTCTGATCGGCTGTACGTCCTGTACCGGAAGCCACCCATGCCGCATCAATGTATTCTTTTGCACGGGCAATCCATTGCTCAGCATCCAACAGGTCAATTCTTTTGGCCACCTTATTAAAACCGGCATAGGTATTAAAGTTGATCTGGTTTTTTCCTCTTTTTCCTTTTTTGGTAGTGATGATTACTACACCATTGGAAGCACGGGAACCATAAATTGCTGCCGCAGCGGCATCTTTCAATACCTGTATGCTTTCAATATCATTAGGATTAAGATTGTCCAGCGGGCTACCGTTGTCAAAATTACCCGCAGAGTTCTGCCCTTCAGACGTCACCGGGAAATCATCAATAACATATAGTGGTTCGTTAGATGCACTGATCGAACCCGTACCCCTTATGTTGATGCTGAAAGGTTTACCCAGTGCACCTGTTGTTTGCTTCACCTGTACGCCAGCCATCTGGCCGATTAAAGCCTGGTCAACCCTTTGTACAGGACGTTCATCCAACTTTTCAGCATTATAGGTTGCAACGGCGCCGGTTACATTTCTTTTTTTCTGAGTGCCATACCCGATAATAACCACATCTTCCAGTTGTTTATCTTTTTGTTCCAGCGAAACATTGGCTACATCGCCGGAAGCGCCGATGGTACGGGCGTCGAAGTTTACATGGGAGATTAAGAGCTCTACTTTCACCAGCGATGAAGGAACATTCACTGAATAGTGGCCTTCATTATCCGATTTGGTAGAAATGGTGGTTCCCTTTACCAGCACAGTTGCATCGGCGATGGGTTTACCAGCATTGTCTTTTACAGTACCTGAGATCTGGCGGTTTTGCGCCCAAGCGACGTTGGACATCAGAAAAACCAGCAGGCATAGCAGCAATCCTGTTTTTTTCATATCAAGGTTTATTTGGTAGTTTAATTTTTTTATTAGAAACCGCCGGGAAAAACGTTCAGTATTTATGGCAAAAGAATAGCAGTCATTGCAATAGCAATCACATCATCCGTATCCCGTAAAAATGGTGGTAAATGGCTTTCGGCTACAATAGCCTTTGCTGAAATATTTTTTACATTTCTCATCCTGGCAGTTAATTAGTCAATCGATGCTATAAAAATAATTTTGTGCCAGAGCTTATCTATCATGCACCATCCTGTAATGCAGGACGGTTGCTTACGGCATAGGCTTTAATCCTTCTGTACGCACTTTCCATTGAGCATTGGCAGGAATACCAGGTGCTTTGCGGGAAGCGCCGTCATAACCGCCGCACATCATGGCAGCGGCAATCAGCGTTCCGCCGTTGCCGGGTAAATAAATAGTAAGTCTCCCTTCCTGGTAATTATGCCCGTTAGGCAGATATGTATTTGTTTGGATATTCATAAGCAGGGCATCCACAGCTTTTTCGGGCATATTGAGCCGGGTGGCTGTCATCGCCGTCATAGGGAAATCCCAGCCCCAGGTATCATGCCAGCTCCAGTTGTTCCATATCCAGTTGAAAGTATTTTTCATGAGGCTTGTATCGAGCATGTTTGTTTGTGGCAGCATGCCCAGTGCGCCGAATACGGATGGATGATCTGTCCGGTATTCCGGATTGGTATAGGAATCGGTGGCCGATTCAGTGAATAAATATTTATCGCCCTGCACCGGCAAAGGAGAAAGGTCTTTTACCACATCGTCCCATTTTTTGTTGCGCGGCAGGCCGCAGCGCACTCTCCATTCATTGGCTGCATTCAAAGCCCAATGCCAGTAAACCAGCTCATAAGTAGGATTGTAGGTTTCTTCGGCTTTGAAGCGTTCCTGTGCGGCGATCACGCCTTTGCCCAGCACATATTTTTTCCTGGCGGAATCAAAGCGGGCAAAGGAAGCCATAAAATCAGCTGTTTCAAAAACAAGGTCTCTGTATTTGCTGAGCGTTGCTTTATTTTTTTTATTGCGGTACACTTCTTCAGCGAAATAAATAAAATGCGGCTGTTGCCAGATGAGAAAGGCGCCGATGGAAGAAGGCACTTCCCTGCCGTCGTTGTCTGTCATTTTCTGCCAGCGCACCCCCTCATAACCCTGCCTCACAGCGATGGCTTTTGCAGTATTGCGTGCCCTGAAATACCATTGCATGCTTTTTTCCAGCAGATCGGTGCGACCCCACAGCGCATAATGTGCAGCATGCCACCAGATCATTTCCATATGTGGCTTGCCATACCAGCTGTTGTAGGTGAGGCCGGTCTCCTGTGGCGGATTGCTGCCGGCGCATTGCACTTTGGTGAGGTATTGCGACAGTATGATGCGGCGCTCCAGTTCATTTGCTCTTTTATCGGTGCTGCCGCTGAAGTCAATGGCGCCGCCGCTTTTCCAGAATTGCTGCCAGTATTTTTTACTGCTGGCTGCAGTGCTTTGAAAAGAAGGCACATCCATATGAATGATGCCCGGTGTAAACAAACAGCTCATCACGAGCTGGTTGCCCGATACAGGTTTTATGATATAATAATGAGCCGATTTGTTTTCGAGCAATGCATTGCTGCTCCATTTGAGATTAGCAAAATAGGTGGTGGTATCCAAGACATGCCGGATGCTGGCATTGTCATTTTTAAGGCGGATGATTCCTGACTGGTGTTTTTCTTCGCTGCCGAAATTATTTCCCCGGTCATCCCAGCCGCCTGTAGGATAAGGAAGCCGGATGCGGATCAGGAGCCTTTTCTGTTGTACGAGATCAGAGATCACTTTTACGGCAATGGCATCCTTTTGCTGGTGACCATAGGTAAACACTTCCACGGGCACATCTTCCACGGTGAAATAAGAATGTATTTCGCCGGTCCACATATTGAGTGATTGCCGGATATTTTTTATATCGGAAAGCCTGGCGGCGGAGCCGTCTTTTTTAGTGATATCAAAACCGATATTGGCCAACTGCAGGCGGTGTAAATTCTGGCGGTAATAATCAGCCGCTTTGCGATGCTGCTCCGGTCCGCTGCCCCATTGCACTGCATAGGAAACGGGCCGGCCGTTGAGCTGGTAGGTTTTCAGCACATCTTCAAAAGGATAACTGTTGACGTTGGGAAAACTATGCCAGCCCCATTCGCTTTGTGTTCCCAGGGGAACGCCCTTGGCGTATTCATCCGGGAAAGACTGAAGCCCGGTGGCATCCGTTGTAAAAGCAAATGCACCATTACCCACTGTGAGCGATGCAAGGGTATCAGCCTGCTGCAGCTGAATGGTATGCCGTTCCACCAATGCTTTACGGTCAATTTTTTGTGCAGCAGCGGAAACAGTGAAAAGAATAAAAGCCGGTATTATTATTTTTCTCATTGACAGTTTGATTTTGGTGCGGGTGTTCCGGTTATTTAGCAAGATCGTTTAAATATAACTCAAGATTGGAATAGCCGGATGATTGTATGATGGCTGCATCTTTTTTATTCTTTGCATTCAACTTCATTTTTTGTTCAGCTTTATCGGGAATGCCATCGCCGTCACTGTCTTTCAATACCGCCCCGTTTTTTACAGGAGGCTGTCCGCCTGCTTCCTGCTCATTTTTTACGATCATGCCAGTTGTGCCCGTACTTTGCAGGTAACCGATGAGTCTTTTATCCACTTCATCCCGGTGCAATGAATTGCCTGCCGAACGGATGATGGCCTGCAATGCCTCGGCAGGAGAGCTCGTGGTTACTTTCACTGGAGGAATATTTTGTTTGGCCTGCACCAGGTCTGCGCCTTTGTTAAGGAAATCACTGTCGGCGATGAGGCGGCCATTCAGCTGCCCGTCTTTGTTCATATCTACTATATTCCCGGAATGATATACATGGTCTGTTTTAGTGAACAGCGACAGGAAAGAATCTTTTGAATTGGGCCCTGCGATAAAATAATTGTTGATGATATCCTGGTAGTGATGCTCGGCAGAGTGCCCGCCTACAAAGCCGCTGCTGCCCCAGTTGTAGATCACATTGTTGATATATTCGATGGCCGCTTTTGCTTTTGGATTCCGGCTCTGGTTATCGATCCAGAGGCAATGATGCACGGATAAATTTTTGGGTCTTTCCAGCAAAGCTCCGAATCGTTGCGGATCGATGGATTCGCCAATGATGCAGTATTGCAGCGTGATGTTGCTGCTTTGCTTGATGTGCAGGTTGTCCCATCGGCCCCATTGTACTGATAAATGATCGAAGATCATGTTCTCAGCGCTGTCTGCTGTGAGTACACATTTCCCTCTTGGCATGCTGATGCTGCCATGCAGGGTGATATATCTTACGATGATATTTTTTTGCCCGGAGAAACCCATGCCATACCCATATACGGTAATGCCTTCGCCCGGCGCTGTTTGCCCGGCAATGGTAATATTTGACTCCACATTGATTCTCTCTTTGATCTTTATCACACCACCAACGTCGAATACCACCGTTCGGTTCGGTTGGCTGACTGCTTCCCGCAAAGAACCTTTACCACTGTCGTTTAAATTGGTTACATGATACACGTCGCTGCCACGGCCGCCTGTAGCCAGTGCGCCGAAACCTTCCGCCCCGGGAAAAGCCGGTAGCTGGGCAAATGAATGAAGGGAGATAAAAGCAAGGAGCAGAAAGACAATTTGTTTTTGCATATAGCTGACAAGATATTGCAACAATCGTTGCGATTTACAATCGAAATAAATACTTGCCTTAAAGGTAAATGCTGTATGGCAGCAGGCATCCTGTGCTATGCTGACAGCAGGCTGAAAAAGTTTAGCCTATTTTAAAAATAAAAGGAGTGGAGGTCATATATTTTCCGCCCTGCGTGGTAGTGAACAGGTAAGCAGGCTTGTCATTGATGAGGAGCACCTGTGGCCTTTCGAAGCGACCGTATTTTTTAAGATGCGAAGGCGCAGGTGGCTGCTGTATATATTTTTCAGCTGCTTCATAAGCGATCTCCGGGGTGCTCCAGTGCAGTCCTTTTTTTGAATGCAGTAATAATCCGTTCTTGTGGTTATAATAACCCATGTCTCTTGCAATGATATGAAAACGGTTTTGCTGGTGCCAGATAAAGGCATCTTCTATCTGCGCATTGCCGGGCCGGTGCGAAAAATCTATAACAGGATTGCCTTCATATTTGCTGAAAGGTCCTTCAGGACTATCGGCAAAGGAGACGCCGTATTTGCGGTTGCCTCTTACGGTGCCTGTGGATGTTTCATACTCTTTAGTATTCCACGATTTGTAATACATCCAGTAGCGGCCATCCTTATGCTGTATCACAGCTGGATTCGTGGTGCAATGGTCATCCCATTCGCCTTCGCTGCCGGGTAATAAAATGGGTGCATCTGCTCTTGTCCACGGGCCTTCAGGCGAATTGCTTGTGGCCAGGCCGATTCGCTTGGTGTTCGTCTTGCCGTTACTGTTACCCATGTAGTAGAGATAATACTTTCCGTTGAAAATGCGGATAAGCGGGTTGTGGCAGGTGCTGGCATCCCAGAATCCCGGGCCACGGGGCGCCAGGATGGTGCCGGTGACTTCGTAAGGACCTTCCGGTGAAGCCGCCACCGCATGGGCGATCTCGCTGCCATTGATCCAGCCGCTCATTTTTTTCTCGGCCTTCCAGCGAGAAAAATAAAGATGCACTTTGCCATCAGGAGCCAGCACAGGACTGTTGCACCATACATAATAACCTTCCAGTTCCAGTATCCTGCCGATAGGTTTTATCTTTTTTGAAAAGGAAGACAAATGATCACCTGCTATTGCTTCGCTGCCCAGTAATGAACCTGCGGCAGCGAGTGATAGCATCTGGATAAATTCTTTTCTTTTCATGAATATATTTTTCAGCAGGTATACAATTTACCACATTACAAAGACCGCCATTTCTGCGGGGCCATGCGCCCCTAACACCAGTGACTGTTCTATGTCTGCAGTTTTGGAAGGACCTGCAATGAATGCTGCAAATGCATAGTGATCATTACCGATTGTTTCATACGCCTGCTGCATATTACTGAGCACAGCTGCCCGGTTTACAACCACTGCCAGCTGCTGGCTGATGAAAGGCAATACTCGTATGCCCATTTCTTGGCCGGTGAGCCATACGGCGCCGTTTTCTGCCACGGCGAATTGTGCCTGCAAAACAGCGATTTCGATATTTTCCAGCTGGTGCGCATGTACGCTGTGATCCAGCTGCGGCAAACTATTTAATTCAGCTACATTGGAAATGATACGCTTTGTGCTCCAGTTGTCATGGATAAATCGGTTGATTGCTTCATAGCTTTTTACTTCAAAGCAATGCCCGCCGATGCCGGCCAGCACTTCTTTGAACCTGGAAATAGGATCTTCATATACCACAGCATTCACCTGCGGAACTTCAATATTGATCCCCGCAGGTTTTGCTTTTTTTATGGAAGCCAGTATATTATTTCTTGAGCTCATTCTTTTTATACCATTCTGTAAAAGATTGTGCTGGCGGCGCCGGTAATTCTCTTTGCTTATACCAGGGATTAAACCGGTTATTGGCCAATGCAGGAAATTTCTTCAGCACCAGCCTTGCTATTTTCCCTGCCCCGGAGAAAAAAGAAGGTTTCGCCAATGCGGCAGCCATCATTTTCATGGCGACGGTTTTGCTTTTTGGTGTATAACCTTCCTGTACAATTTTCTGCCGCCACAGGTACAGCTGCTCATGTATATTGATCTTCACCGGGCACACATTGCTGCAGCTGCCACAAAGGGTGGAAGCAAAAGGCAGGTCGGCATTTGCTTTCATATCGAGGTTGGGCGCCAGGATTGAACCGATGGGCCCGGCCACTACCGTGTGATAGCTATGCCCGCCGCTTTTGCGATATATGGGGCAGGTATTCATGCAGGCGCCGCAGCGGATGCATTTTAAAGAGTTGCGAAATTCTTCACTGGCCAGCTGGCGGCTGCGGCCATTGTCAACAATCACTATATGCAGCTGCTGGTGCGGCTGTGGTTTTTTAAAATGACTGGAATAAGTGGTGATAGGCTGCCCGGTGGCGCTTCGGGCGAGCAACCGTAAAAAGACAGACAGGTCTTTTCGCTCCGGGATGATCTTTTCAAGGCCCATGCAGGCAATATGCACATCTGCCAGGTGAGCGCCCATATCAGCATTGCCTTCATTGGTACATACCACGAATTCTCCCGTTTCAGCAACGGCAAAATTTACACCGGTGATGGCAATTTTACGGGTAAGGAATTTCTCCCGCAAATGCAGCCTCGCAGCATGTGTAAGGTAAGCGGGATCTGCATTATTCTTTTCAGTGCCCAGGTGCTCATGGAACAGTTCACCGATTTCTTCTTTTTTCCAGTGAATGCAGGGCAATACAATATGGCTGGGATGTTCTCCGGCCAATTGCACGATCCTTTCACCGAGGTCGGTATCCACTACCTCGATATTTTTTTCCGATAAAAAATCGTTCAGGCCGCATTCTTCGGTCAACATCGATTTGCTTTTGGTGATCTTCTGCGCATCATGCTCTTTTAATATCGAGTATACGATCTCGTTATGCTCCCTGCCATCGGCAGCCCAGTGGATGGTAATGCCGTTTTTTTGAGCCTGCTCCTCAAACTGTACAAGGTATTCATCGAGATTGCAGAGGACTTTATTTTTTATCTGCGAAGCAGCTTCCCTGAGCTGTTCCCATTCGGCAAACTGCCAGGCGGCCTTGTCTCTTTTCTGCCGTATCCACCACAAGGTTTCATCATGCCAGTTCACACGGGCTTCATCTTTATTGAAGCGTTCAGCTAATGCTGCATGTGTAAGTGGTGATGAAGTCATATTTTAATAACGATAGGTAAAAATTAAAAAGTTAAAATTCAAAATAGACTTTGAGAGACCTAGCTTCTTTTCTACTTTTACCTTTTTACTTTAATAACTTGTTGTTCATTTATAGGTTCGCTTAATAAAATCTCTGCAATATGCTTTACCTGTATACTGCTTTTTTTTCTTCTTAAAATTCCTTCGAGGTGCATGAGGCAGCTCATGTCAACACCGGTGATCACTTCCACATTATTTTTTTCATGATCGGCTATGCGGTCCTTGCCCATTTTTACGCTCAGTGCTTCTTCGGTTACGCAAAAAGTACCACCGAAGCCACAGCATTCATCCAGGCGGGAAAGCTCTACCAGCTCAATATCTTTGACCATATTCAGCAGGGAACCGGGTTTGGAAAAAGGACCCGCTACCAGCTCGCTCATCTGCGATAAATGCAATCCCCGCTGTCCATGGCAGCTTTGATGAATGCCTACCCGGTAAGGAAAAGAAGCATCCAGTGTTTCCACTTTTAATATATCGGTCAGAAATTCTGTGAGCTCGTATACTTTTTTCCTGATACCGGTTGCCATGTTTTCGTTGATATGACTGTGGAGATGCTCTTTGATATGCAATGTGCAGCTGCCGGAAGGGCATACGATATAATCAGCATCCTTGAAATTGCCGGTGAACAATTCGTTGCAGGATTGCGACAGGTACTCATAGCCTGAGTTGGCCATTGGCTGGCCGCAGCAGGTTTGCGACAGGGGATAATCTACCCTGCATCCGAGCTTTTGCAATAAACGAAGGGTGGCAATGGCTACCTGCGGATAAAACTGGTTAACATAGCAGGGAATGAATAAGCTTACATTCATTGCACGATCAGTTTTTGTGGAGCGGCGTATAATTTTAATTCTATAATATCTGCGGCCATCGGCTTGCTGTTCCAGTGCTTATGTATGGCAAGGGCGGCGCCTATTGCCGTAGCCTGCGAAACGGATGCGGCAAATATTTCTTTGCCCGGGAAAGCGGCAGCTAACAGGTTCATGTAAACGCTGTTCCTGCTGAACCCCCCGTCTACAAAAATTCTTTTCACCTCCCTGCTCATTACAAAGCTGGTGGAAAGATATTGCTGCTCTATGATGAGCTGCATGAAGCAGGTATAAGCTTCCTCGTAATTGCGGAAGTGGCTGAGGTCAATATTTTCAAAACCGGAAGTGCTGACCCCGACGGAAGTAGTTCTTTTATGCTGGAGCTGATCATGGCCCAGCAACCCGGCGTCAAACGATACCGTTTTATAATGATCTTCTGTTGTATTGAAATGTTGTGCTATCCTCCTGGTTTGCAACTCATGCTCGTAACCGGCAAACAACCTGGACGCCTTCACCGGGTTGCCATTGTATTCGATATAGCAGAGGCAATCATTTTGCAGCTCTTCATTGGTCAATGGCTCTTTGTTAAACGGGTTGAAGCTGATGCACCAGGTTCCTGTTGAAATCAATATAAAGGGTTCTGAAAAATTGCTGAGATAAGGGATCAGCGCAGCGCTGCTGTCGTGCAGGCCGGAACCCACTTTTATCGGATGCTCCTGCACGCTGCTTTCCACCACATCTGCAGAAGAAAATAACGGTGCCAGCTTTTCGGAAATTTTTTCTGACTGCACCCATGAATGATAATTATTCTTTTTAAAATTCCACAAGTGGGTATGACAGCCGATGCTGGTAATATCTGTGATGGGATTACCTGTTATTAAAAAGTGCATGTATTGCGGCAGGTGCAGCGCATGTTTTATTGTAGCGTAAACAACGGGCTGCTCATATTTGATGCGATACAGCTGCAGCGCTGAATTCAGGCTTCCCAGGGCAGGGGAAGCCGTTTCGATACAGATATTTTCCACGCCACCATATTGCTCATAAAACTGGTTGTTTAATACAGCAGGGTATTGCTTCAGGTAATTGTATAAAGGAGTGACGATCTTTCCTCCGGCATCAATATATACAAAGCTGGCGCCATAAGTGGAGAAGTTAACAGCGCTGATCGAAAATGCTTTTAATTGAAATGCCTGTTTTAGGGTAGCTTCCACCCATTCGGTGAGCGCCTTCACATCTTCACAATTGTCGCCGTCTTCATCCGTTGTTTCGGGCAGCTGTGTGCTGATCTCGTGAACGATTTTATATTGTTCATTGATGAGGAAAAACTTCTTGTTGGTTTTCCCGATATCAAAAATTGCTATGGTGTTCTGCGGTTCCAATGCTGTCGACAAAATTTATAAGCCGGTGGCTACAACAGATGTGCCTCTTTGTTTGATAAGATTTTTCCTGATGGCTGCTTCCCTGAAGAGGCCGATGGGGTTAAGCGCAGCGCCCAGCTGCAGCCTGGCTTCTGCTACCAGCGGCCTTACATCTGTTCGGAAAGCATCCTGCAGTATCTCCTGCGCCCTGGCAACATCGTTGGCAGCCTGCGCTTCCTGCAATGCTTTTTTATCAATCAGCAAAGCCTGCGCATAAGCGATCTTGATAGCTTCCACGCTTTGCAGCAGGTCTTCCAGCGGGTCTTTCACATTGTGACTGGCATCGATCATCCAGCCAAGATCGCTGGCGTGGTTCATGCCTTTGGCGTCCATACCTTCTATAAGCTCATTGAAAATGAGGAAGAGCTGGTATGGCTTGATGCTGCCCACGGTGAGATCATCGTCGGCATATTTACTGTCGTTGAAGTGAAAGCCGCCTAACTTATTTTCATTCAGCAAAATCGCTACGATCTGTTCTATATTGGCATTGGGCAGGTGGTGACCGAGATCAACCAGCGTATATGCTTTGGGTCCGAGCTTGCTGGCAAACAAATAAGATTGCCCCCAGTCGCCAACGGTGGTGCTGTAGAAGTTGGGTTCAAAAGCTTTGTACTCTACAAACATTTTCCAGTCTTCGGGAAGATGTTTGTAGATCTCCTGCAGGCTGTCAAAAGTATTTTGCCAGGCATTGCGGAAATTCAGCTGGCCGGGAAAGCTGGAGCCATCTGCCAGCCACACGGTCAGTGATTTTGAGCCGAGTGTTTTTCCATGCTCGATCACTTCAATATTATGCTGTATGGCCTGGTTGCGCACATTTTTGTCAACATGCTGCAGGGAGCCGAATTTATAGCTATGCTCCTGCCCGGGCTGGTCCTGGAAAGTATTTGAGTTCATGGCATCGAAAGCGAGTCCATGCTGTGCCGCCAGTATTTTAATGGCATTGGCATCACCCGGGATATCCCAGGGAATGTGTAATGAGATGGCGCCGGAAGACTGGTTGAGCTGATGCAGCAAACCGATGTCTTCAATTTTTTGTTCCAGTGTTGCCGGCTCGCCGCCACCGCTGAACCTGCCAAACCTTGTACCGCCGGTGCCCAACGCCCAGCTGGGTATAGCGATCTGGAAAGCTTTGAGCTTTTCAATGATGTCACCGGTATTACTGATCTCTCCCGAAAGATGCTGATAGGCTTTCCGGTGTTTTGTAAGAAGGGCATCGTTGTGTGAGGCTACCTGGTATTGTTCTAAACGCATGGCAAATGATTTAATGTTTCAACGGCTTTCAAAGTTATGATTTTGCCTTGCTTGCTGCAACGGCTGTTTTTGTGAAATAAGTTTTAATAAGCGATAGCCGGGTGGCTATCGCTTATTATTTACCGGAACTGTATCAATCCGGCTCGCAACAGTTTAGACAAACATTGCGGTTAGATTTGCTTAGTTGTATAAGAAGGTATTACCGTAGAAATGCTGTTGCCACGCCGCCATCCACATTCACCGTATTGCCGGTGGATTTGTTGAGCAGGCCGCCCACGAATGCAAAGCAGGCATTGGCGATATCTTCCGGTAAGATAATTTCGTTCATCAAGGTCCTTTTGGCATAATAAGCCGGCAGCTCTTCCACGCTTACACCATATGCTTTTGCACGGCCTGCGGCCCAGCCATTGGCCCAGATATTAGAGTCGGTGATCACAGCATCAGGGTTCACCGTATTGACTCTTATTTTTTCAGCGCCCAGCTCTGCTGCGAGCAGCCTGGTGAGATGTGATTGCGCCGCTTTTGCAGAGCCATAGCCTGCATTATTGGGTCCTGCCACCACTGCATTTTTAGATACAATATTTACTATATCGCCTCCGATGCCCTGCTTGCGCAGGATCTCCACAGCGGTTTTTGATACCAGGAACTGGCCTTTCACGAGAATATCGTACAGCTTATCCCAGTCTTCAATGGTATGTTCGGTCAGTGGTTTTGAAATACTGATACCCGCATTGTTGACGATGATATCCACGCCGCCGAATGCCAGCACGGTTTGTGCAAATGCCTGGCGGATGCTTTCTTCTTCGGTCACATTGAGCGTAACCGCAGCTGAAGTGTCTTTTCCGAAGATTTTGTTGAATTCATCGTTGGCGCTGTTGAGCCTTTCCAGGTTGATATCATTGATGATGACGCAGGCGCCTTCTTCTGCAAATTTCTTTGCAATGGCTTTTCCTATACCGCCGGCGCTGCCGGTAACCAGCGCAATCTTGCCAGATAGTGCTTTGGGCTTGGGCATGCGTTGCAGCTTCGCTTCTTCCAGCAGCCAGTATTCGATATTGAAAGCTTCCTGCCGGGGCAGGGAAGTGTAGGATGAAATCGCTTCGGCCCCACGCATTACATTAATGGCGTTGATATAAAACTCTGCCGCCACTCTTGCTGTTTGTTTGTCTTTTGCAAAAGTAAACATACCTACACCGGGATAAAGGATCACCACCGGGTTGGCATCACGAATGGCCGGACTGTTAGGGTGCTTACAGGTTTCGTAATATTCGGTATACATGGCCCTGTAAGATTCAAACAAAGGAGTTAATTTTTCTTTCAATGCAGTGGCATCAGAAAGATCTTCACCAGGGGCAAGATTTAAAACGAGCGGACTGATTTTGGTGCGTAAAAAATGGTCGGGGCAGGAAGTGCCTAAAGGCGCCAGCCTGTCGAGGTCGTTGCTGTTGATGAACTGTAATACTCTTTCATCATCCGTAAAATGACCGATCATCCTGGTATGGGAGGAACAGAAGCCCCTCAGTACAGGAGCCAGTGCGGCGGCCTGCTGCAGGCGTTGACCGGCAGGTAAAGCACTGATTTTCTCTCCGCCGAAAACCTTTCCGTTCTTTTTAATATTATCTTCAATATAAGCGGCGCATCTTTCCACCACTTCCAGGGTGTTGATATAACTTTCGTAAGCAGTATCACCCCATGTGAATAAACCGTGAGAGCCTAACATAATGCCACGGATGCCGGGATTTTCATCCAGGCATTGCTTCAGCTGCAGGCCGAGGTCGAAACCGGGCTTTTGCCAATTCACCCAACCGATAGTGCCGTTAAATAATTCCTGCGTAATTTTTTTACCGTCTTTTGCCGCAGCAATAGCGATGGCCGCATCAGGATGCAGGTGATCGATATGCTTAAATGGTAAAAAGGCATGTAAAGGCGTATCTATTGAGGGGGCTTTGGAAGCCAGGTCATAAATGCAATGATTGAACAGCTCCACCATTTCATCTTCATGCTCCAGTCCACGGTAAACATTTTTCAAACTGCGCAGCCGGTCAACATACAGCGCTGCAAGGCCGCTTTTTTTCAAAGTGCCGATATCGCCGCCGCTTCCTTTCACCCACATGATCTCGGTGGTTTCACCGGTCAGGGGGTCTTTGGCCATCGCCTTGCAGGAGGTATTGCCGCCGCCATAATTGGTCAGCCGCAGGTCGGCGCCTAATAAGTTGGAACGGTAGATGAGCAGGGCTACTTCATCACCTTCCATCGAAGCTGCTTTGGCATCATCCCATAAGTAGCTCACATGTTTAAAATTGGTCGAAGTTGTTACGGACATATAATGCTTTTTTATTTTTACTGTTTACAATTTTATTTTAAAGAGTTGCCATAGCCTACGATCAGTACTGCGAGGAGGATCACTGCAATGCCGGCGGCAATGGTATAGGCGGTTTTCTTTGAAACGCCTTTCCATTCTTTCAATGCTATACCCCACAGGTTGGCGATCAGGATAATAAATGCCATGTGAAGGATCCAGGAACTGGCGCCATTGCCCATTTTGCTTTCGCCCATGCCATAGAAGAAAAACTGCAGGAACCATAGAATTCCCGCAATGGCACAGAAGAAATAATTTCTGAGCAAAGGGGTTTTGCCATTCGTGTATTCTCCGAATGATTTATTGCGTGCATTCATCACCATACAGCCGATAAGATTGGTGGTGAGACCGCCCCAGAGTAATACCACATACACAACATTGTTGCGGTATAAAAATTCTCCCTGGCCGGGATGCTGCGCTACCCATTGCTCGTTGGCTATAGCCGCCATAGAAGAGCCGGCCTCCAGGCCAAAGTTGAAGCAGGCGCTCAGTACACCCGATATGATAGCCACCACCAGGCCTTTGCCCAGGTGAAAATCCTGTTTATTCAGTTCCTGCCCGCCCAGCTCTTTTTCTTTCATCGAACCGGCCTTGCCGCAGATGATAATACCCAGCACACATACTGCAAGACCGATGAGCACAAATTGCCCCCAGCTGTTGCTGAGCATGTGTACAATGCTGTCTTTGCCGGTTTGAGGATAATAATGATAATAAATAGATGGAATGATAGCGCCGAATACTGAGCACAACCCCAGGATAATAGAACTGCCCAGCGCCACCCCCAGGTAACGAACCCCCAGGCCATAAGTGAAGCCGCCAATGCCCCAGAGAACTCCCATGATATAGGTCCATTTTAAAACGGAGCCGTCGGTTGAAGAAATGATCTCTTTGAAATTAGGAATGGTGAGATAGGCTGCCACCAATGGGGCGATCACCCATGAAAAAATACCTCCGACGATCCAAAAGGTTTCCCAGGACCATCCTTTTACTTTTTTATAAGGGGTATAAAAACTACCAGAAGCAAAACCACCGGCAAAGTGAAATAATACGCCGAGAATAATTCCCATGTAACATTAATTTATGGCAAACGAAATCTTAATTACAATCTATTCCAAAAATATTCTTTGCAGTTTTATAGGGCATCATGCACCATCATGGTTTACAGGGCGGCCGATGGGGATAGGACAGGATGGTTGAAAATGGCCCGGGAATACATTAAAAGGCTACTCGGCAAGATTGTTTATATTTGAAGCCTTGCTATTGCCAGGCAAGTCAGCAGCATGAAAAAGAACCCCATATTTCAATACTTATTTATTGACTATTATTCTGCCACGCCCAAATACCTGCAACTGGCACATTCCATTACAAAGGCCATAGGAGAGGGAAAGATCAGCAAGGATGAGGTATTGCCATCCATTAACGAGATCAGCTTTGAGTTTGAAATATCCAGGGATACGGCAGAGAAATGCTATAAATACCTGAAGAAGAACGGCACGCTGGGATCGGTGCCCGGCAAGGGTTATTTTGTAAAGAATACGGAAGTGAAGCAGCATCTCAAGATCTTCCTCATGTTCAATAAGCTGAGCCCGCATAAGAAGATCGTGTACGACGCTTTTGTAGCAACACTCGGTGATAATGCTTCCATCGATTTCTATATCTACAACAACGATTTCGATTTTTTCAAACGGCTTATTTTAAATAACAAGAACGACTATACGCATTATGTGATCATCCCGCATTTTACGGAAGGATCGGAGAATGCGCATGAGGTGCTGAACAGCATTCCCAAGGATAAGCTGATCCTGCTGGACAAGCTGGTAGCCGGTGTGGAGGGCGAGTATGGTGCAGTGTACGAAAATTTTGAAAAGGATATTTACGGAGCGCTGGAGCTGGCCCTGCCCAAGCTCAGCAAATACCATACGATCAAAATAAATGTGCCGGCGCATACCTATCACCCCGATGAAATATTGAAAGGCTTTAAGAGGTTTTGCCAGCAATATGCTTTCAATGGTAAAGTGGTGCACAATATTGCCAATGAGCCGATCAAGGAAGGGGAGGCCTATATCAATTTAATGGAAGACGACCTGGTGACCCTGATCGAAAAAATACTCGCCACTAAAATGAAAGTGGGCAAGCATGTGGGCGTGATCTCTTACAATGAAACGCCGCTGAAAAAAATAATACTGAATGGCATCACGACCATCTCTACAGATTTTGCCATGATGGGGCAAACGACGGCTGAGCTCATTTTAGAGCAGTCTACCAGGCATGTGGAGATTCCTTTCAAGATCAATATAAGGGCATCGTTATAGAATTTTTACACCGCCAAGACGCAAAGGCGCAGAGGATCAGCGCCGGAGGTCAGTCTCGTTTTCATCGTCAAGACGCCAAGGGGTGCAGCGAAAGGGTCGGCACCGAAGGTCAGACCCGCTTTAACCAAAAAGTGCATAAGCGCAGTGTGAACGCAGATGACGCTGATGAAACGGAATGGTTAAGATTTCAATAGGTCGGCACTTTCGACAAGCCCGTTTTAACCGCAAGGACGCATAGTGAAAGGGTCAGCACCGAAGGTCAGACCCTTTTGACCGCAAAGACGCTGATAATACAATATTTTAGAATGAATTCTTATCTGCGGATCATCTGCCTGATCCGCCAAATCAGCGTTTCAAATTATATATAATAAAAGAGCCGCTATTCAGCGGCTCTTTTATTTATTGCATTTTAAATGTCTCTAAGAATTTGGTAGTGAAGTTCCCTTTCCTGAAATCTTCATTCTGCATCAGCTGCAGATGGAATGGAATGGTCGTTTTCACTCCTTCAATCACATATTCGCTCAGCGCACGATGCATGGTATTGATGGCTTCCTCACGGGTTTGTGCCACCGCAATCAGCTTGGCGATCATACTATCGTAGTAAGGAGGAATGACATAGCCTGCATAAACATGGCTGTCCACACGAACACCATGCCCGCCGGGTGTATGCAGTACAGTGATCTTGCCCGGGCTTGGACGGAAATCATTGTATGGATCTTCCGCATTGATACGGCACTCAATGGCATGCATCTGCGGGAAGTATTCCCTGCCGGTTACTTTTTCGCCGGCGGCTATTTTGATCTGTTCTTTAATAAGGTCGTAGTTGATCACTTCTTCCGTAACGCAATGCTCTACCTGGATACGGGTGTTCATTTCCATGAAATAGAAATTGCGGTGCTTGTCTACCAGGAATTCAATGGTACCCACGCTTTCGTAATTAATGGCTTCAGCCGCTTTGATAGCCGCATCGCCCATGCGTTTGCGCAACTCATCGGTCATGAACGGCGAAGGTGATTCTTCCACCAGTTTCTGGTGACGGCGCTGGATAGAGCAATCCCTTTCGCTGAGATGGCATACATTGCCGTACTGGTCGCCGGCGATCTGTATTTCGATATGGCGGGGCTCTTCTACAAATTTTTCCATGTAGATGCCGTCGTTCTTAAAAGAAGCAGCTGCTTCGGCTTTAGCCGTTTCGTAGGCTTTTTCAATTTCGTTTTCGTTCCACACCACTCTCATCCCTTTACCGCCACCACCTGCAGTAGCTTTTAAGATAACAGGATAACCTACTTCTTTAGCGGATCTTTTGGCATGCTCAACGTTCTGCAATAAACCTTCCACGCCGGGAACCACCGGTACGCCGGCTTTGATCATGGTTTCTTTTGCAGTAACCTTGTCTCCCATAGAGTTGATCATTTCGGGAGTGGGGCCTATGAATTTGATGCCGTGGTCGGTGCAGATCTTGGCGAATTTGGCATTTTCTGCCAGGAAGCCGTAGCCGGGGTGAATGGCATCCGCATTGGTGATCTCGGCTGCAGCCATGATATGCGCCATATTGAGGTAACTGTCAACGCTGCTGGGTTTACCAATACAAACGGCCTCATCGGCAAATTTTACGTGAAGACTGTCTTTATCGGCAGTGGAATAAACGGCAACCGTTTTGATACCCATTTCCCGGCAGGTGCGTATGACACGCAGGGCAATTTCACCACGGTTTGCAATCAATATTTTTTTAAACATTTTGTCGATTTGAAAATTTGGAAATCTGGTAATGCGGTGATGGATTTGAAAATGAAATCATCCCATTTTCAAATCATCCAATTATCAAACTATCAAATTAGTTAGGTTCTACTAAGAATAAAGGCTGGTCGTACTCTACAGGGCTTGCATCTTCCACCAGGACTTTTACAATCTTGCCTTTCACTTCGCTTTCAATTTCGTTGAACAGCTTCATGGCTTCGATGATACAAACCACTTTGCCCGGGGTAACTTCGTCGCCAACATTGGCAAACACAGGTTTTCCTGGTCCGGCCTGGCGGTAGAAAGTACCGATCATAGGGCTTTTAATGGTAACGAAATTGTCGGCTTTCGGCGCTGCCGGTGCGGCCGCAGGCGCTGCGGGAGTTGCTGCTGGCGCCGCAGGAGCTGCCGCTACAGGAGCTGCGGCTACGGGTGCGGCACTGGTATATATTTTTTGGGAAGGATCTTTTTTTTGCTTGATGGTGATCTTGGTTCCATCTTCTTCGATGGTAATTTCACCGATACTGGTTTTGTTGATGAGCTTTACCAGCTCCTGGATTTGTTTAATGTCCATTGGATAATTTTAAATTAACAATTTGGATATTTTGAAACGGGCAGCTAAGGTATGAAAACCATTCTCATAAAAGCAAGCGTATCCGTCGAAAATCTTCTAAAAAGGCCGATTTTGTGCCAAAAATGGGTAAAAATTGGCAAAAAACAGCTAAAAATGCCCTTTTTTGAAAAAAATAAAGCCGGCCTAAGGCCGGCTTCAATAAGCTGTTCTGATTATTATTTCACCCGCTCCACGTATTCACCTGTTTTGGTGTTGATGCGGATCATCTCGCCCTCGTTCACAAATAAAGGAACGTTCACGGTAGCGCCGGTTTCAACAGTGGCAGGTTTCAGTGTTTTGGTAGCGGTATCGCCTTTCATGCCGGGCTCGCTGTAAGTCACCAGCAGCACGATTTTATCGGGTAATTCCACTGCCATCGGCTGTTCGGTTTCACCGTTGATGGAAACCTGTACTTCCTGGCCGTCTTTCAGGAAATGAGGCGCATCCACCATATTTTCCGGTACAGTGATCTGCTCAAAAGTCTCGTTATCCATAAAGCTGTAGCCGGTATCATCCTTATATAAATACTGGTAAGATTTTTTCTCCACTCTAACCGGGTAAATGGTTTCACCACTGTTCCAGGTAACTTCAATGGTACGGGTATTGTCCACCCCTTTCAGTTTTGCCCAAACCTTCGCTGCAGCACGGGCTGTTTTATTCTGACCGAATTCGATCACAGAGTACAAGCTACCATCGATTTTGATGATCAGGCCTGAACGCATATCTGCTGTTGTTGCCATAAAAAAAATAAAGTTTGAGCGCAAAAGTAAGGAAATATTCGTTTCTGGTTCCTCGTGGCGGGTTTAACGATTAAATCGTTTAATGATGAGCAGTCGGGCCACTTATCGAACGTTTTAAACATCTGAAATCTGTCAGCTTCAGAACTTTATTTCACAAACCGCTGGTTCCATACCACTTTACCCTGGATAATGATGCGGATATCATAAATACCGCTGCCCAGGTTGCTGACGGGGATGCTGATAAGGCGGGTAGAAGAGGCAAAGCGCAGCTGCTGGTATACCTGGCCGTTCATGCGCTGGATTACTACGGAGATCACTCCGGGGATAAGGGCATTGCCATTGTACTGCAGGTTCAGCACATCCTTTACCGGTACCGGGTACATGAGCCAGCCGTTACCCGGCTGGCCGATAATGACCATTAATGGCTGGGTAAATTCATAGGAGCTGTTGTGCAGCAGCATTTTAAGCCGGTAATAGCTTTTGCCTGCGCTTACCTGTGTATCAAAATAGCTGAAAAATTGATAGTATTCCGGCTCGGATACCTGTACCGTGTACACATCCTGCCACTGGCGGGTATCGGTGCTGCGCTGAAGAATATATTTACGCACCTGGTTATCATTGTGCTGCCATTTGAGTTTTACAAGCTGCTGCTTATTCTCATAAACGGCGGTAAGGGCCGGGTTGATGATCTGGGCCAGGCAACATGCAGGCAGCATGAGCAAAACCAGGGCTAAGTAAGGCTTCATGGAAGGTGGTTTTTCATTTAAACTCCAAATAGCCCTTTCATTTTATTAGCACTTCGTTAAAAAAACTATTTTAGCAACGAATTATAAAAATATAAGCCCGGCTTACTGCCGAAAGGCCTATTGTTTTACATTTGCTGCGCAAAAATTAATCATTTAAATAAATTGTTTTCCATGAAAGTAACTGTAGTAGGAGCCGGAGCCGTGGGAGCTACCTGTGCCGACAATATTGCCCGCAAACAGCTTTGCGATGAACTCGTGATCGTTGATATTAAAGAAGGCTTTGCAGAAGGCAAGGCTATGGACCTTATGCAAACTGCACAGATTGAAGGTTTTGACACCAAGATCACCGGCAGCACCAATGATTACTCCAAAACAGCGGGCAGTTCCGTAGCAGTTATCACCTCAGGTATTCCCCGTAAACCCGGTATGACCCGTGAAGAGCTGATCGGCATCAACGCAGGGATCGTGAAAACAGTTACCCAAAATATTTTACAGCATTCACCTGACTGTATCATCATCATTATCAGTAACCCGATGGATACCATGACCTACCTGGCATTGAAATCGAGCGGGTTGCCTAAGAACCGCATCATCGGTATGGGTGGCATCCTGGACAGCGCCCGTTTCCGTTATTTCCTGAGCCAGTCCATGAGCTGCTCACCAAACGATCTGCAGGCCACCGTAGTAGGCGGTCACGGTGATACTACCATGATTCCGCTCACAAGGCTGGCAACCTATTGCGGCACTCCGGCGTCTGATTATCTGGATGCAGACACTTTGAAAAAAGTAGCAGCCGATACCATGGTGGGTGGCGCTACACTGACAGGACTGCTGGGCACTTCTGCATGGTATGCTCCCGGTGCCGCAGGCGCTGCGCTGGTGGAAGCCATTGTAAGAGATGAGAAGAAGCTGATGCCATGCTGTGTATCGCTGGAAGGTGAATATGGCCAGAATGATATCTGCATCGGTGTTCCGGTGATCATCGGTCGCAACGGCTGGGAAAAAATTGTAGATTACAAACTGAATGAAGAAGAGCAGGCTGCTTTCAATAAAAGCGCAGAGGCAGTAAGAAATATGAACAGTGTATTATCCACTCTTAATTTATAATCAGGTAACAAACCACTATGAAAAAAATTATTTTCTTTGGCGCTATTGTGATGGCCGTTATTTTTTCTGCATGCCAGCACGAGTACGATCCGTTTGATGACGACAATACAGCAGCCGGTGGCACAGGTGATTTCAGGGCGAAGATCGACGGCGTCCAGTTTGTGGCGGACTCTCTTAAGGCTGCGAGTAAAATGGACAGTGTGATT
This sequence comes from Ferruginibacter sp., assembly GCA_047602605.1. Lineage (GTDB taxonomy): Bacteria > Bacteroidota > Bacteroidia > Chitinophagales > Chitinophagaceae > Ferruginibacter. Next base: position 907,227 of record JASGGW010000005.1, on the reverse strand, counting down.
GTTATCACCGGTATCTCAAAGTCTAAAAAAATGATCGTACTCCGGGTGAAAGATTCCGGTGTGCATAATTATACCATGCACAATGAATCGATGACGAACGTGGCCGCCTTCACAGATTTTGCCGAAACATCGCCGATCTCTTATGCTACCAATCAAACGGATGTACCAGGCTCTTATGGCAATCTCAACATTACATCAATCGACACGGTGAATAAGAAAATGAGCGGTACTTTTACTCTCAAGGTCTTCAGGCAGTTCGACAGCACAGAGAAAATAATTACAGAAGGGGTTTTTACCAATATTACATACGCAACGCAGCCGGCAGCGCCCAGCGCTACCGATACTTTCAGGGTAAAAATTGACGGCACACCGTTCACCTATAACCTGCTGGTGGGTATCAAAACCTTTAATATGATCAGCGTGTCGGCCTCTACCAATGCTGCGCCTACCGTAGGTATTACGGTTCCGGCCACAGTGGTACCGGGCAGCTACCCGTTTGATATCATGGAGTATATCGGCCAGTACAATCCCAATACAACTACCTTCCTGGGAGCCGACACAGGCCGAGTGACCATCCTGGAGCATAATACCACTACCAGGCGGATAAGAGGTAATTTTCATTTCCTCGCCAATACAGTATTTACCGGGGCTCCGCCGGAGCACCAGCTTACAGAAGGATATTTTTCAGTCATTTATAACTGATAATGAAAGCCGGGTTTTAAACCCGGCTTTTTTATTATACAGATGGCTGGTAAAAACCCGGGGAACTCATTATCTTAGAGCTACACTTACCAGGACTATCATGCATATTTTTACCCGGGCAGCAGTATGCTGCTGCCTTGTATTCTTTTGTTTCAAAGGAAAAGCGCAGCTTACCATTACGGACGCTGCCAATGCACAGGCGCTGGCACAGCGGCTGGTGGGCGAAGGCGTTACCATCAGCAATGTGAGCTTTACCGGCAATCTCAGCATGGCCGGTAACTTCAGGGCCCGCCCCAATGTTGGTATTGGCATCGATAGCGGCATTGTGATCACCAATGGCCGTGCCCGTACTGTCGGCACCAACAGGGGTGTGGATGGTAATGGTACCACTACCGCAGTCAATGTGCTTGCCAATAACTCCTGGGGCCTGCCTGGCGACCAGGACCTGGCCGATGCCATCGGTGAAAATGTATCCGACCTGGAGGATGCTGCCGTATTGGAGTTTGATTTTGTGCCGCTCGGCGACTCCATCCGCTTCCGCTATGTATTCAGCTCGGAAGAATACGATCCTCAGTTCGTATGTGAATACAATGATGTGTTCGGCTTTTTTATTACCGGTCCCGGTTTTACCGGCGCTCATAATATTGCCCTGGTACCCGGTACCAGTATACCTGTTTCCATCATCAATGTAAATGATGTGCCCGGCGGTACCTGTCCCAACAATATGGGTTATTATGTCAATAATTTAAACAATACATTTTTCACACATGATGGCCATACGGTGGTATTAACGGCAGAAGCCAAAGTGCAGCCCTGCCAGACCTATCACTTAAAGCTGGCGATCTCCGATTTTGGAGATGACCAGTGGGACAGCGGTGTTTTCCTCGAAGCAAAAAGCCTCAGTTCCAATGCCACTTACCTGGTGAACCTTACACAGACCGATCCTGTGAGCGGTAACAGCTACCTCGTGGAAGGTTGCGCCACAGGAGCGCTCAATATTAAAAGAAGGGACAGGGGACCATTTCCGCTGCTGATCAACCTGAGCTATGGTGGTACGGCGCTCAATACACTGGATGTGCAGACCCTGCCGACGAGCATTATCATTCCTGCCAATGAAGATTCTGTATTGCTGAATATTTACCCGATCATGGACCTGGTGCCGGAGGGCATTGAAACACTGAAAATATATACGCTCGCCGGCTGTTCGGCCGGTATACCCACCGATAGTACAGAGATACAGATAAGGGATTATGATATTCTCGGCATAAATCCCGACACGGCTTTTATCTGCCGTAATACGACATTGCAATTACAGGCCACAGCAGGGTATACCACGTATACCTGGGATGCCAACGCCGCATTGAGCAGCACCAGCATCGCCAACCCCGTGGTGAACCTGCCTTCAGGGCAGGCCATGTTTATCTGCACGGCAAGTGTAGGCACTTGTCTTGCCAAAGACTCGGCTTTCGTAAAAGTAAAAGACCTGGAGCTGCTGTCTAAAACAGATGTGAACTGTAAAGATGGCACCACGGGGCAGATCAGCATCGGCGCCGGCTATGAATGGCAGGGCCCGCTGGAATTCTCCATCAACGGCGGCGCTACTTACCAGGCCGACAGTACTTTCAGTAACCTGCCGGTGGGTAATCACACTATCCGGATTAGGGATGCATCGGGTTGTATCGACAGCATACAGGTAAACCTTATACAGGCATACCCCGATCTGCAGCAAACATTTACAACCACCCCTGCTACCTGCACAGGTAATCCCGATGGCAGTATTGTGATCAATGCTTCCGGGGGCAATCCTGCATACCAGTATTCACTGAATAATGGTGCGTTCGGCAACGCTGGCCAGTTCAACGTGGTGCAGGGCACTTATAATGTAGTGGTGAAAGATGTGAACGGCTGTACGGTTTCCAGCGGTAATCTCGTTGTAGGCTTAAATAATATGCTGGAAGTGGAAGCCGGCCCCGATGTCACTATCTGCGAAGGCAATTCCACTACATTGCAGGCGGATGCTACTTTAACTTCAGGTTTTGCATGGAGTCCTTCCACTGCATTGAGCAGCTCTTCCATCGCATCGCCTGTTGCATCGCCGGTTACCACTATCCAATATTATGTTACCGCCACATCGGGTATCTGCAGTAAAACGGATTCGGTTACTGTGCATGTAAACCCGGCGCCTGTGCCCAATGCCGGCCCGGATATTACCATTTGTTATGGCGCTGATGTGGCCCTGCAGGGTGCAACTGGTTTCTCGGAATATTACTGGACGCCTTCCACTTATTTATCCAGCACCACGGCTGCACAACCAACAGTAAGAAGGCCTATACAGAATATGGTCTATTACCTGGAAGTGAAAGATGCCAATGGTTGTATGTCTTTGCGGAAAGATACCATGAACCTTACGGTAACACCGGCGGTACAGCTCTTTGCCGGCAATGATTCGGTTGTGGTGGCCATTGGCCAGCCGGTGCAGTTGAATGCGGTGCAGCTCGGTCAGCAAACCGTTACACAATGGAGCTGGACACCGTCGCTGGGACTTAATAATGCAGGTATCCGGAATCCTATAGCTACTTTACAGGACGATCAGACCTATATAGTAACAGGCCGTACACCTGCTAACTGCGAAGGCTCCGATACTATTTTTATCAAAGTGTATAAAGGACCTGAAATCTATGTGCCAACGGCCTTTACGCCCAATGGCGATGGAAGAAATGATGTGCTGCGGGCCATTGCGATCGGCATGAAAGAATACCGTTACTTCAGGGTATTTAACCGCTATGGGCAAATGGTGTTCCAGGCAACGGGTGATTTCAGGAGAGGCTGGGATGGCCGTATTCAGGGCGTGTTGCAGAATACAGGCACTTATGTGTGGATGGCGGAAGCGGTAGACTACAGGGGAAATGTGATCCGCAGAAAAGGTACAACGATGATCGTGCAGTAACGAAAAAGATACCGATCAAAAAAAGTCAGGAGGTATTCTCTCCTGACTTTTTTAATTTATAAACGGGGATCATTAATTCACTCCATCCGTTACCATCTCTTTATTGATCTTGTTGATCAGTCCCTGCAATACTTTACCGGGGCCGCATTCTGTAAATCTTATTGCGCCGTCAGCGATCATTGCTTCCACGCACTGTGTCCATTTTACAGGGCCTGTGAGCTGTGCGATCAGGTTAGCTTTAATTTCTTCAGGATCGGTCACTGCTTTCGCCACCACATTCTGGTACACGGGGCAAGCGGGCATATTAAATGGGGTGCCGTTGATAGCTGCTTCCAGCTCTTCCTTTGCGGGCATCATCAGCGGTGAGTGAAAGGCGCCGCCCACCGGCAATACCAATGCCCTTTTGGCTCCTGCCGCTTTCATTTTTTCGCAGGCAATATCAATGGCATTAACAGAGCCGCTGATCACCAGCTGGCCGGGACAATTGTAATTGGCTGCCACAACGATCTCACCTGTTTCGTTGGTTACCAGCTGGCAGATCTCTTCTACCTTTTCGTCGGGAAGATTCAACACTGCCGCCATTGTGGAGGGGTTGAGCTCGCAGGCTTTCTGCATGGCGCTGGCCCTGACGGCCACCAGCTTCAGCGCATCGGAAAAGGACAATGTTTTATTGGCTACCAACGCAGAAAATTCGCCGAGTGAATGGCCTGCTACCATATCCGGGGCTGCATTTTCAATGCTCAGGAAAGCCGCTACGGAATGAATGAACACAGCAGGTTGTGTAACTTTCGTCTGCTTCAGCTCATCATCTGTGCCCGTAAACATGGTATGGGCAATATCAAAGCCGAGTATATCATTGGCTTCATCGAATAATGCTTTTGCAATGGGATTGTTGTCGTACAGATTTTTTCCCATGCCGCTGAATTGTGCACTCTGGCCGGGAAATACATATGCATGCTTCATAATAGTTGTTTAAGAAGTTGAACGGTTCAAGGGTTCAACGGTTCAAATTTAATTCGTATCAATTCGTGTTATAATAATCAATGCAATGATGCGCTGATCAGCTTTAAAAATTCGCTTCTTGTTTCATTCTTTTCAAACTGGCCATAAAAAGCGGAAGTGGTGGTTACTGAATTTTGTTTTTGCACACCTCTCATCATCATGCACAAATGTGAAGCTTCAATTACCACGGCCACACCCTGCGGGTTCAGCGATTCCCTGATGGCTTCCAGTATCTGGTGCGTAAGCCTTTCCTGCACCTGCAGCCGCCTGCTGTACACATCTACCACACGGGCAATTTTGCTGAGGCCGGTAATATAACCATTGGGAATATAGGCCACATGCGCTTTGCCATAAAACGGCAGCATATGATGTTCGCACATGCTGTAGATCTCGATATCTTTTACGATCACCATTTCACTCACATCTTCATGAAATTTGGCCGAATCAAGAATGGCTTTTGCATCCAGGCTGTATCCCTGTGTAAGAAACTGCATTGCCTTCGCCATTCTTTCAGGTGTTTTCAGCAATCCTTCCCTGCCTGCATCTTCACCCAGCAATGTCAATGCCTTGCTGTAATGTTCTGTCAGGCCTTTCGTTACATCTTCGTCGTACGCTTCTGTTTTATTATATCCCATATCATTCGGTTTGTCCCGGGTATTCTGCCGGGTATTCAACAAAATTTCTTTTCGTTTCATACAGGCGAACCTGTAGGTACATTTTTTCATCGATCCTCGGGCGAAGCAGGTGATAAATGACCACCGCAATGTTTTCCGCCGTAGGATTCAGGTTCTTAAATTCGATACAATCCTCGTTTAAATTTTTGTGATCAAATCTTTCAATGATCTCCTGCTGGATAATATCGCTTAATAATTTCAGGTCGATCACAAAACCGGTAACAGGATCAGGTACGCCCACTACTTTTACCTCCAGATCATAATTGTGCCCGTGAAAATTAGGATTGTTGCATTTGCCGAATACCGCATCATTTTTTTCATTATCCCACCCGGGATTATATAACCGGTGAGCGGCATTGAAATGTTCTTTACGGTAAACGGCTACTTTATTGTTCATGCGATATTGCTGCTGGGGAGCTGTTAAATTTACAAAGCTTATACCAACTATATATTATATTAATCACCAAAATATTCTGCATAGATGCGGTCGGTCTCATGGAGCTTTAAGCGGTGCAGCTGCACCGAGGTGGGCAAATGTGGAGCCAGCTGCTGCCAGATAGCCATGATGAGGTTTTCGATAGAGCATAATTTATCCTTCATAAAATCAACATCCACGTTCAGGTTTTTGTGATCCAGCTTTTCAGTTACATGCTCTTTAATGATCTTGCTCAGGCGCTTGGCATCAAATACAAAACCGGTATCAGGATCCGGCTTTCCTTTGATAGTAACGTATAGCTCAAAATTATGTCCATGCCAGTTCTCATTGGCGCACTTGCCAAACACCTCGTCATTCTTTTCTCTTGTCCAGTTGGGATTATACAATTTATGCGCTGCGTTAAAATGCTCTATCCTCGTTATATAAACCATAAAAAACCTGAATTTTTATGCAAAAGTAAACATATTGATCCCAATCAACGAAATTTGCAGCATGCGACTATTAGTTGTAGCAGCTACAGAAATGGAAATTGCGCCCTTTGTGGCGGCCGGTACCGAGGCCGATGTGCTGGTAACTGGCGTAGGGGCGCCACATTGTATTTATCACCTTACAAAAAAGCTATCCCGTCAATCGTATGATTTCATTATCCAGGCGGGGATTGCCGGCAGCTTTGGCGAGCTGCCTACCGGGGAAACATGGATCATCAAAAAAGATTGTTATGCCGATCTTGGTATATATGAAAACAAGACATTGAAAAGTTTGTTTGATGCCGGCTTTTTGCAACAGGATGAATTTCCTTATACAAAGGGATGGTTGGTGAATGACAATGAATGGATCCATTCACTGGGATTGAAAACCTGCACTTCTATTACAGTAAATACCGTTTCTGAAAATACGGGTGTGGAGAAGCTGTACAAAGAACTGTATAATCCACAATTGGAGTCTATGGAAGGCGCTGCGTTCCACTATGTGTGCCTGTCGGAAAAAATTCCGTTTGTGCAGCTGAGAGCGATCAGCAATGTGGTGGGTGTAAGAGATAAGTCGCAGTGGCGCATCAAAGAATCGGTGGCATCGCTCAATAAAGAGTTGATACGAATAGCGGATATTATAAAACAAAAAGGATGAAACTGACACTTGGATTTTCACCATGCCCGAACGATACGTTTATTTTTGAGGCATTGGTTAATCATAGGATTGATACAGAAGGGCTGGATTTTGAGGTGGCTCTAGATGATGTGCAAACACTGAACGAATGGGCCTTGCAGGGAAAGCTGGCGATCACCAAGCTGAGCTATGGTGTGCTTCCCCTGGTGACAGGTAAATACTCATTGCTCGACAGCGGCAGCGCTTTGGGTAAGGGAGTGGGACCGTTGCTGATCAGCAATGCGGAGCTGTACGATGCAAAAATAGAAGACCAGCTTATTGCCATTCCCGGCGAAAATACTACGGCGCATTTACTGTTCTCAATGAAGTACCCTAATGCAAAAAACAAAGTTTTTTTAAGGTACGATGAGATAGAATCTTTTGTACAATCAGGCAAAAGCCTGGGGGTTATCATCCATGAAAACAGGTTTACCTATGAAGCGAAAGGGCTTAAAAAAATAACCGACCTGGGAGATTACTGGGAAAAAGAGACCGGTGTACCCATACCATTAGGCGGTATTGTAATAGATAAAGCACTGGATGCGTCATTGCAGCAAAAAGTGCAGCGGCTCATCCGTAAAAGCATAGAATATGCCTATGCACAATACCCGCAGCTGAATGATTATATCCGGATACACTCGCAGGAAATGAGCGAAGATGTGATGCGCATGCATATTGATCTTTATGTAAATAATTATTCCATCAGCCTGGGCGAAGATGGCCGTAAAGCCGTGCAGGAATTGCTGAATGTATTTGCAAATATGAAAGAGCAGCCTCCTGTGGAAACGGAGCTATTCGTATAAACTATTTTTCTTTCAGCGCTTTGCTGTAGGCTTTGAGGCAACGTTCTCTCGCCACTTGATGATCCACCATTGGCCTGGCATAGCTCAGTTCTTCAAATTCGGGTACCCATTTCCGTATGTATTTTAATTCGGGGTCAAACTTTTTGGTTTGCAGGTAAGGATTAAAGATCCTGAAATAAGGCGCCGCATCACAACCGCTGCCGGCTGCCCACTGCCAGCCGCCATTGTTGGCGGCAAAATCGTAGTCCAGTAATTTTTCTGCGAAATATGCTTCGCCCAGCCGCCAGTCCAGCAGCAGGTGTTTGGCCAGGAAGCTGGCAACGATCATTCGCACCCGGTTGTGCATAAAGCCTGTTTCATTCAGCTCTCTCATACCTGCATCCACGATAGGGTAGCCGGTCTGGCCCTGGCACCATTTTTCAAAATCATCCATATTATTTCTCCATACAATACCGTCATAAGCCGGCTTGAAAGCCTTGCCTTCACCGATATAAGGAAAATGCCAGGTGATCATCTGGTAAAAATCCCGCCATATCAGCTCATTCAGGAATGTTGCAGATAGGTCGCTGGCTTTTGCAGCAAGCGCCCGGATGGAAACGGTGCCGAACCGCAGGTGAACGCCCAGCCTGGAAGTGCCGTGGATGGCTGGGAAATCACGGGTACCGGCATAATGCTGTATCAGTGCTTTTTCCATTTCTTTTGCAGGAAAATGTTCATCACTAGTGTTGAAGCCGAGCGATTGGAGCGAAGGCAAGCGCAAAGGCGCTGATTGAAAAAAATGCTTAAAATATTTTTTTGTAGGATAGGCTTCCAGGTGAAAATCTTTCATGGTTGCTTTCCATTTTTTGCTGTAAGGCGTAAATACAGTATAGGGAGTGCCGTCATCTTTCAGCACTTCGTCCTTATCGAATATGACCTGGTCTTTAAAGGTGGCGAATGCAATATCATGCTGCTCCAGTAATGCGGCTATTTCACTATCCCGTTTGCGGGCATACCATTCATAATCACAGTTCGTAAAAACTTTGGCAACAGTATATTTTGACAAGAGTTTTTTAAAAGCGGCTTCAGGCGTATCATGTAATATATATAAAGTGGAACCCAGCTTTTCCAGTTGTTCCTGCATCGCTGCTAATGCATCATGAATGAATTGCACCCGCCTGTCTTTTTTATTTTCGAGCTCATCGAGAATATTGCTGTCAAAAATGAAGACAGGTAATACAGGATTGCCCGAACGGAGTGCGTGGTATAAGGCTGCGTTGTCAGTTAGTCGCAGATCCCTCCTGAACCAACAGATATTGATCGTTTGTTTCATTAAAAATATTGGGGCAATGAATGTAGGAGATAACTGTAAATTTTTTGAATGGTATCCTTACCATACCGGTTATCCTGCAGGGAAGATGCCCATTTGATAGGAGTGATGGCGTTGGTGAGAAAAACCTCCTCTGCAGTATAAAGATCTTCCGGTGAAACGGCGGTTTCATGAACCGGGTAACCCCAGGCGGGTAGGTTTTCTATAAAATAGCGGCGCATGGTGCCGGCCACACAGCCTTCGCTGAGCGCAGGAGTAAAGACTTCCCCGTTCTTAATAAAAAAAATATTGGCAATGCAGGTATCGCTTACCCGCTGGTGCTGGTTGAGGATCACCGCATCATTATAGTGTTCTTTTCGGGCGAATAAAGCGCCCATAATATAAGGCAGGTAATTATTGGACTTCAGGTTGCTGAAGCTATCGCACACTTTAAGCGCATCTTTATAAATGCCCAGCTGCAAACCATTGCTGTTGATCCCGGATGATTTTTCCAGTGGCCATGTTTCAATAATATATTCAGGAAATAAATTCTCGGGATCAAATACCCCTCCATTTCCTCTTATAATATTGATACGCACCCTTGCCCTTTTATGTTGGTTCTTTGCCAGCAGTTGCAGGGTTTTGGTCTCCAGGTATTGCCTGTTAAAATGAACGGGAATATCAAACTGCAGTTGTTCCATTCCTTTCCAGAGCCGGTCCATATGCGCTTCCCACATGAGCAAGGATTTGTTGTGAAACAGCAACGTTTCAAACAGGCCGTCGCCATAACGAAGCCCCCGGTTGGCCGATGTGATCAATGCCGTTCTGGATGCGATTAGTTTGCCGTTGTAACAGATATGGCTCATGAAGCGAAAATAAAAAATCCCCGTCATTACGGGGATTGTTTGGATGGAATTGGGAGTTACAGTTCTTCGATTATCTTATGCTTTACAGCATACATAATCAAACCTGCAGTGCTTTTAGCGCCGGTTTTCACCTTCAGCTTATCTCTTATAGCTTCTACTGTACGGGGGCTTAGCTCGACAATATCAGCAATTTCTTTTGTACTTTTTTCCTCGCACATAAGCCGGAGAATAGTGGTCTCTTTATCATTGAGCACTGCTTCCGCCTGCATCATTTGCTGGGGTGGGGCCACATTGCGTTGCTTAAGGTTGGTGAGCAGCGCTTTGTTTGTCATGGAATTAAAATAGTATTCCTGGGCCACGCATGTTTTTATGGCTTCATAAATGATCTCGCTGTCGCTCGTTTTGGCAAGGTAACTATTGGCACCCAGTTCCATGAGCTTGGTGATCATGCTGTTGTCTTCCATAAAAGTGAGCATGATCACTTTGGTATGAGGAGAGATCTTTTTTATTTCCGGGAGGGTGGAGATGCCATCCATGATCGGCATCTGGATATCCAGCAGTATTACATCGGGCTGTACATTCTTAATGATATTTAAAAGATGCATTCCGTTGTCGGCTTCAGCGATCACCCTGATATCCTTTTTTGCGCTCAGTGATGTTTTTACACCTGCCCTGTAAAGGACATGGTCATCGGCTATGATCACAGATATTGGTTCGGTTGGGTCTTGTTTCATAAAATATTCCTAAGGGCGAATTTAATGTTTTTTTGAATAGTAAGATTACGATGTATAAACGTTTATCAACAGGGCAAATTATACTTGCTGTCAACAAAGGGGGAATGTACCCTTTGCCGCAGATAGTGTTTTTACGAGGATTTTTCGGAGACTACTTTCCTTCCGGCCTGTAAAATTTTCAGCTTTTAATATATGCCTGCATATAGCTGAGCCTGAATTTGTTACTCGATCAGCTTGTTTCGCATTCCATACATGATAAGGCCGCCTATTGTTTTTGCATTTACTTTTGTTTTCATATTCTGTCGGATTGTTTCGATTGTACGGGGACTCAGGAATATTACTTTGGAGATTTCTTCTGTGGTCTTATCTTCTGCCAGGAGCTTGAGGATCTTTAATTCCTTCTCATTAAAGCTCACTGGTGTATTGGTGCCGTAATGCGCCCTCACATTCTTTTTCTGCATGAGCTTGCCCATTACTGCTTTATTTACCAACTCATTGAAGTAGAAGTCGTCGTTCATACAGGTAAGGATCGCTTCATAAATTTCTTCCGGGTCTGTGGTCTTGGTCAGATAGGCATTCGCCCCCATTTCCATCATTTTGCTGATCATCTGCTGGTCATCGTACATGGTCAAAACAATGATGCGGATATCTTCGTATTCTTTTCTTATCAGCTGTATGGCATTAATGCCATCTATTTCGGGCATCCGGATATCCATCAGCAACACATCCGGCATTTTGATGGAGATCTTATGCATCATATCCTTGCCGTCTTCAGCTTCCCAGAGCATTTTAAGGTTGGCTTTTCCGGACAAGGCCATTTTTATGCCATCCCTGAATATCTTGTGGTCATCGGCAATGGCGATCTTAACGATGTTGTCAGCACTCATTTGTTTTGGTGGGGGTTAGGTGCGTTAAATTACATTTTCATTTGAACATATAAAAATTTTGGCCTTCTTTTTCCTTTATTTAATTAATAATCTTTTGAAAATCAGCGCCATTTTGTAAAATTACCAAGTAAAAATACGATTAAAAAATAACGTAATACTACTTGCTCCCCAGTTTTTCATCATTATTCTATAAAATGTTGATTTTCAATTCAGTTTAAATTGCTAATTTTCGCCTTTAAGATAAAAAAGCGGGCCCGGAATCATTAGTTTATCCACATTTATCCCCTTGCTGTGGAAATCCTATCGTAAAATTCTCACGTAGAGCTACTATTTTGAATAGTAAAATTACTGCTTTTATTTCGTACATTTACTCAAATTAGGATCATGCTGAATTTGTTAAAATCCGATGAAATCCTTTGTGGTATTGGTTTTTAATAAATCGTAGAATTACGTGTGTTCCCTAACCCCTTGCGGGGCGACGGTAATTGAGCCAAGTTTGCACTGATATTTAATCGTAAACCACTAACAAATTTATTTATGTACGCTGGTATCTTAGCTGGGATTAAAAACCTTGTAGATTATTCAGATTTAGTGTTTGTTAATGACTAAGTAAATTTTGTAATTGTATGGCAGTTGGTTATATTTGGAAAAACTAACTACCATTTTAGATTATAAATTTTATATACCTGTCTTAACAGAATTATTACCTTTAATCTTTTGTATACTTTTTTATAAAAAACTGAATACAAAAGAATTAAAGGTTTTTTTATTATATGCAGCTACCCTTTTCCTGTTCAATATCCTTACCATACTGCTTACCCAGGTATATGGAGACCGGCCGCTGTATTTCTTTTTCATGAGGGTTTTCAATATTCTTGAATATTCTCTTATTTCTTATTTCGCTTACCTGGTACTGAAGGGTACCCTTGCCAGGAAGATCGTTTTGTATTCCATCATTCCTTTCTGTTTATACGCCATCATCGACTATATTGTGAGCGATAAGGCTGAGTTCAACAATCACTCCAATATTGTTTCCTATTTCCTCTTGTTGCTGATCATTATCTATTTCTTTTACGAAAAAATGAGAACAGTAGTGGTGTACCCGCTGTACCAGTCAACCGTGTTCTGGATATGTGTGGGGCTTTTTCTCTATTTTGCCGGAACCTTTTTCTTTTTCATATTTATCAATACAAGCAGAGATCCTGAGTTCAAGAATAACATGTCGCACATTTATATGGTGTCTGTAGTCGCAAAAAATGTTATTTTGTGCCTGTCTCTCTTTGCATCACCTAAAAAAGAAGAAGACGACAGCATTCTCCATATTCCTACTGATTTAGACCTAGACGAACCCTTTCCTCCATCAACCACAAAAAATTAGTAGGCGAAATGTTTTTTTTACAATCCGATGTGTCTAAGCTCATGTTTATTGGTTCAATAGGCATGATAACGCTTGCGATAGGCATTATTGTTTTTGTAATCATGCACCAGCGCAAAGTGATCCGTTACCATATACAGATGAAAAAAATGGAAGCCGAAAAGCAGCAGCTTTTTCTCAATGCCTCCATTCGGTTCCAGGAAGAAGAACGGCAGCGCATTGCTGCAGACCTGCACGATGATGCAGGGCCCCTGCTTGCAACGGCGAGGTTATACCTTAATGAGAATCTGGTAAACCTCGATAAGCCTTCCCAGCTGCAGAATATTTTCAGCGCCAAACAGATCATTGATGATGCGATATTGCTGATCCGCAATATCAGCCACAGCCTGATGCCTCCTACATTAAAAAACTTTGGGTTGGAAACGGCTACCACCGATCTGTTCCAGAAAATAAGCGGCAGCGGCAGCATGAATGCCAGCGCCCGTTTTCATGATTACAGGCAAAGACTCAAAACAGACCAGGAGCTGCTGGTGTTCCGCATTATCCAGGAGCTCATCAATAATATCATCAAGCACAGCAATGCAGGCTTTATACATCTTACGCAAAATGCCAACGCCAATTATATTTACATAAGAGTGCATCACGATGGAAAAGGTATTGTGCAATCAGAGTTTGATAAGCTCAGCCAATCCTCACAGGGGCTGGGTCTTAAAAATATTGCGAGCCGTATCAAGTTGCTCAATGGCAGGATTCTTTTTGAAATTGATGCCAGCCACACCTATTATAAAATAACACTGGAGATCCCGAAGAACTCAGCATCCTGAGGGCATTCATCTCCATAAAAGGCTGTAGAAAAAATTCGACAATGCAGCCGCCAGTATTAGCTAACCGCATTCTTACAGCAGATTTTTTTAATTGTCTTTGAGAATGTTTCTTAATTTTACCAATTAGTATGCTCCCCGAACAAATCAAAGTCGCCATAGCAGATGACCATCAGATTTTCAGAAAAGGTGTTATACTTTCCCTACGTTCCTATACCAACCTAAAATTTGTAATGGAGGCGGAAAACGGGGAAGACCTGATTCAGAAAATCCCCGACTCGCAGCCGGACGTTATCCTCTGCGACCTCAAGATGCCTATAAAGGACGGCATTGATGCTACCAAAGTGATCACCAAAACACATCCCCATATCAGGGTGATCATTTTAACCATGTACGAAGATGAGCGCTTTGTTGGTCACCTGATGGATTGCGGCGCTGCCGGGTATCTCCTGAAAAATACAGAACCTGCTGAAATAAGAAAAGCCATAATGGATGTGGTTCGCACAGGCTTTTACCTGAACCCGTTTGTAAATAAGGTATTGATCAAGAAGAATTACAGCAAGCAAAAATTCAATCCCTCCCTTACCTCCGAAGTGGCGCTGAGTGAAAGGGAAAAAGAAGTGCTTACGCTGGTATGCATGGAATTTACTGCTACCGAGATTGCGCAGAAAATGAATATCAGCGCAAGAACAGTGGAAGCTATTAAAGACAGGCTGATGGAACGTTTTGGCGTGAAGAACTCAGTAGGATTGGTATTCTACGCCATGAAAAACCAGCTGATCGATTAAAAAAGACCAAACAGCTCCGAGTCGATCTTTGTAATGATCTGTCCCAGGTGCTCTTCATTTTCCGCAAACTTATTGGTATCGGCATCAATCACCAGCAATGGTCCTTCCTTGTAATTATCAATCCAGTTATTATAGTAATCGTTCAGCTTCTTCAGGTAGTCAAGCCGTATATTTTCTTCGTATTCCCTTCCTCTTTTCTGTATCTGCGCTACGAGTGTAGGTACCGAGGCCTTCAGATAGATCAGCAGGTCCGGCGGCTGCACCATGGTTTTTAATGTTTCGAAAAACTTGTAATAGTTTTCAAAATCCCGTTTACCCATCAGGCCCATATCATGCAGGTTGGGTGCAAAAATATTGGCATCTTCAAATATGGTGCGGTCCTGTATCACCGTTTCGGTGCCCCTGTGAATATCGAGCAGCTGGTTGAGCCTGCTGTTGAGAAAGTATATCTGAAGGTTGAAGCTCCAGCGGGGCATGTCTTCATAAAAATCGTTGAGATAAGGATTATGGTCTACGTCTTCAAACTGAGGGATCCATTTGTAATGTTTGCTCAGCATTTCGGTTAAAGTGGTTTTACCGGCGCCGATGTTACCGGCAACAGCTATGTGTTTTGGTTTTTTTTGTTTGGCCATAATCCTCTGGTCGCTTAACTGATAAGCTTAAATTTTTTTTAAATAGTTCAGTTATCCGGCAATGTCTCAATTTGCAAAGCTCTCAGGCAAGCGCTTGTCGAAGCCGGCATCATTTTCTATAAACCCGCCTTCGACAGGCTCAGGCTGACATTGTCGAGTTTGAAGAAATCAAACTTAAACATTAGCCGGCATTCAATGTAAGAAAACTTACCCAATCCGCCGTAAAAAATCTTTTGTTCGGCGGGCTGTTTAATAATATTGCAGGCCCATCGCTTCCTTCACTACCTGCATGGTGGCAGCCGCACTTTTGCGGGCCTTTTCAGCGCCCATATGCATTACCTGCTGCAGGTATTTTTCATCATTCATTATATCGGTGGCTTTTTGCCTGATGGGTTCAATAAAAGCGACCATATCTTCAGCCAGCTGCTTCTTCATATCGCCATAGCGGATCGTGCAGTTGTTGAAGTCATTTTCATATTTATGAATGACCTCTTCGCTGCTTACCAGCTTCATGAGCAGGAACAGGTTTTCTATATAATCCGGCTTAACCGAATTGGGTTCGGTGGGGCCGCCGTCGGTTTTCGCTTTCATCACTTTTTTACGGATGGCATCATCATCGTCCGCCAGGTATAGCGTAGCCATCTGGTTTTCGCTCTTGCTCATTTTGCCGGTACCATCCAGGCTGGGCACTTTCAGCAGGGTTTCTCCAAAATTGAAAGCCTTCGGTTCGGGAAATACATTGCCATACCGGAAGTTGAAACGCTGGGCATAGTTGCGGGCCATTTCCAGGTGCTGCTCCTGGTCCTTGCCCACTGGTACAAAAGAAGCCCGGTGAATTAAAATATCTGCGCTCATTAAAACCGGGTAGGTGAGCAAACCGGCATTTACATTTTCAGGATGCTGCCGTACTTTATCTTTAAAAGTAGTGGTCTTTTCCAGCTCGCCTTTATAAGCCAGCATATTGAGGAAGAGGTAAAGCTCGGATATCTCCGGAACATGGCTCTGGCAGAAAAAAGCCGCTTTTTCGGGATCAAGGCCGCAGGCGATATTTTCCGCCAGTACCCGGTGCACATTGGTCTTCAGCTCTTTTGTATCGGGATGCGTGGTAAGCGAATGAAGGTCGGCCACCATAAAATAGCTTTCATATTCATTCTGCATTTTTACATAATTGCGCATGGCGCCAAAGTAGTTGCCCAGGTGCAGGAAACCCGTGGGCCTGATGCCGCTCATTACAATTTTTCTATCCATCGTGCTCATAATATCTTCCTTAAAAGTTCAGGCGGCGAAGATAGCAAAACTCGATCGCTATGGGATTGTCTTTACATAAAATTTAAGCCTGCCATTTGTATAAAACAGCCCCGGCTCTGTGCCGAAACCGTTATTTTTGTTATATGGAAGTAAATGATGAACTGCTGGATAAATTAGCCGGCCTGGCCAAGCTTAATTTTAATGATGCGGAAAGAGCTGCCATTAAGAACGATTTGCAGAAGATGATCCAATTTGTACAAAAAATTGAATCGGTGGATACCACCGGCGTAGAACCGCTGGAGCATATGGCGGAGCAGGTGAATACATGGCGGGAAGATGAAGTGAAAGGAAGCTGCAGCAGGGAGGAAGCGCTTAAAAATGCCGCTAAGCACAATGAACAATTTTTCATGGTTCCTAAAGTGATAAAAAAATAAACATGACCCAGTCAATTCTCCAGTTAAGAAATATTCATAAAAGCTATTACCTCGGCAAGCAGGAGCTTCCGGTGCTGAAGGGAATTGACCTGGATATTTACAAGAATGAATATGTATCGCTGATGGGCCCCAGTGGCAGCGGTAAATCTACGCTGATGAACATACTCGGGTGCCTGGATTCACCCACTTCCGGACGCTATGTCCTCAACGGGAAGGATGTGAGCCGCATGCATGATGATGAGCTGGCGGCGGTACGGAACGTGGAGATCGGCTTTGTGTTCCAGCAATTCAACCTGTTGCCCAAGCTGACTGCTGCGGAAAATGTGGCGTTGCCGCTTATTTACAGCGGTATTACGAAAAAAGAAAGAATGGAAAGGGCCGAAGATGTATTGAATAAAGTGAAGCTGGAAGACAGGATGCACCACAAACCCAATGAACTAAGCGGTGGCCAGTGCCAGCGTGTGGCAATAGCGAGAGCGCTCATTAATAACCCCTCTATCATACTGGCTGATGAGCCTACGGGTAACCTTGACTCAAAAACTTCTTACGAGATCATGGATATCCTGACCAAGATACACAGCGACGGGAATACCATTGTGCTGGTAACCCACGAAGAAGATATTTCCCAATATTCTCACCGGGTGGTGCGATTGAAAGATGGGTTGATAGAATCTGATAACCGGACCGAGAAAGGAAAAAATGCTCTTGTAACTGCATAACCGATGGCTTCAAAAATATATACCAAAACAGGCGACAAAGGCAAAACCAGCCTGATAGGCGGCACCAAAGTGCCCAAAAGCCATATCCGTATTGAAAGCTACGGAACGGTGGATGAGCTGAATTCCTATATTGGTCTTTGCTCTGATCAATTGACGGATGCGGAGAGCAAAACAATGCTGAAAGAAATCCAGGACAGGCTGTTCACTATCGGGTCCTCACTGGCCTGCGACCCTGACAAGGAGCCACTGATGAAAATCCCCGATCTTAAAAAAGAAGATGTTGATCTGCTGGAAAAAGCCATCGATACGATGAATGGCATTTTACCGGTGATGAAATTTTTTATTTTACCCGGCGGCCATGTGGCTGTATCAAGTCTTCATGTGGCCAGGTGTATATGCAGGCGTGCAGAACGTATTTGCGTACACATGCAGGAGGAGAACATTTTTATTGATCCGCTCGTTATTCAATACATCAACCGGCTGAGCGATTATTTGTTTGTGCTGGCAAGATATACGGGCCATTTGCTGGGCGTTGAGGAAATTGCCTGGAAGCCGAGAATACAATAAGGGGACAATCCTTATCATATTTTATGTACAATAAAAAAGGCCATCCTTATGATGACCTTTTTTGTGTACCGGAGAGCAGACTTGAACTGCCGACCTTCGGGTTATGAATCCGATGCTCTAACCAGCTGAGCTACCCCGGCTAATGGGCGGCAAAAATAATGGAATTTACCTAGATGATGAAATGATTTTATAAGATTTTATGATTTTGCCGGCAAAGGATTAAAGCCGGCGATAACCTGAATACTATAGCGTCAGTTACTGAAAACCAATAATATAAAAGTTGAATAAAGTGCCGCTGTACAAGAGTGCGACGCCACCGGAGCTGACAGCAGTACCATAGCCCGGCCAATAAAAAACGGGTAGCCTGCAAGGCCACCCGTTCACCTGGTTTAGAAGACCCTTATTTCATTTCTGTAAAATATTTATGGAAATAGGGAATGGTCTCAATGCCTTTATAAAAATTTGCTATATCAAATTTTTCATTGGGACTGTGCAGGTTATCACTGTCGAGCCCAAAGCCCATGAAAACTATTTTAATGCCCAGCTCTTTTTCAAATAGCGCACAGATGGGAATGCTGCCGCCGCCTCTTACAGGAATAGGCGTTTTGCCAAAAGTGGTTTCCATCGCTTTGGAAGCCGCCTGGTAAGCAGTGCTGTCAATGGGTGTCATATAAGGTTCACCCCCATGGTGCAGGGAAGCTTTCACCGTTACATAAGGAGGCGCAATGCTCTGCAGGTGGTTGATCAGTAGATCGGTGATCTTGTGCGAATCCTGGTTAGGTACCAGCCTGGCCGAAATTTTTGCAAACGCCTTGCTTGGTAAAACGGTTTTGGCGCCTTCGCCGGTGTAACCACCCCAGATACCGTTGAGCTCAAGGGTAGGACGGATACCGGTGCGTTCGTT
Organism: Ferruginibacter sp.; assembly: GCA_047602605.1. Taxonomy (GTDB): domain Bacteria; phylum Bacteroidota; class Bacteroidia; order Chitinophagales; family Chitinophagaceae; genus Ferruginibacter. The sequence goes on along the minus strand of JASGGW010000005.1, from coordinate 888,257 downwards.
GGTGGTGAATCCTTTTTCGCCCCAGGTTTCTTTTACACCCAGGTCGGCCTTGAATACTTCTTCATTGTAGGGGGCTCTTGCCATCAGCGCCCTTTCTTCGGGGCTGGCCACTACCACATCGTCGTAAAAACCGGGAATGGTGATATGATTATTTTCATCATGCAGGGAAGCGATCATTTTTGCGAGGATAGTGATAGGGTTGGCTACAGCGCCGCCATATACACCACTGTGCAGGTCCCTGTTGGGGCCGGTCACTTCCACTTCAATATAGCTGAGGCCTCTTACGCCGATATCAATGCTTGGCGTATCGAGACTGATCATAGCGCTGTCGCTGATGAGGATGCAATCTGCTTTTAGCAGCTCTTTGTGGGAAGAAATAAATTTGCCCAGGTTGGGTGAGCCTACTTCTTCTTCGCCTTCGATACAGAATTTGATATTGTTTTCGAGCGTATTGGTCTTAACCAGTGTTTCCAACGCTTTTACATGCATGTAAAACTGGCCTTTATCATCACAGCTGCCACGGGCAAATATTTTTCCATCCACAATGGTGGGATCAAAAGGACCGCTTTTCCAGAGCTCCAGCGGATCGGCGGGCTGCACATCATAATGGCCATATACCAATACCGTTGGTTTGGCAGGATCGATTATTTTTTCGCCGTACACCACCGGGTGGCCTTCGGTTTCATATATTTCCGCTTTATCGGCACCTGCATCCAGCAGGCGTTGCTTTACTGCTTCGGCACAGCGTTTCATATCTTCTTTATGTTCGCTCTTTGCGCTTACACTGGGTATGCGCAGCAGCTCAAGCAGCTCCTCTAAAAAACGCTCTTTATTCTTATCCTGGTATTCTTTCCAAACCTGCATAATATTTTTTTTAATTTGAAAGATGGCTACAAATATAACCTGTTTAGGGGCTTAAATTCTACACAAATTTTTATACAAAATTTTAAGTTTTCTTTCTTGGTTTTTTGAAACCAACTCCTTTAAATTTGCTCCACGATTGCTTGTCAATTTATCAGCCTTTGTACTGTTTTTTCCGGCTTTTTTTCCGGAAGTTACGGCGCAAAGGCTGAGTCAATTTTGGACCTTTGGCTGCGTGAACAATCTTTTCAGCCACGCAAACAGTAATATTAGCACAACGGTGGCCAGCAGCGAAAACTTAATGCCGGCTGCGATAGCAGTCATTGCGGTAACCAGGGGTAATACTTCTTTCTGAAGCGTATAAAGCATCAGCATATTTTCCAGCGCATCCATGCCACCGGCTATGAAAGCGAGGAAAGCGGCAGCTTTCAATAATTTTTTTTCCGGGAGCAATGCAGCAGAACGAAGACAGAGAAGGATACAAAAGAGACCGTATGCTGCGATGTAAACAAAATCGATGAGGGTATTGTACAACGCAACATTTGTTAAAGACCGGTTGCGGTTATTGGTAGCATTCCAATGCGTTGTAATGGCGGCAGCATCGGCTGGCTGGTAAGCCAGTTCAAGCGAAACAATTCCTTTAGGGGAAGCAGTTGTCTGTAAAGGTCTGCCCTGTATCTTCATCACTATTGTAAAGAAGATACAGGCAGCCATCGAAATTAAAACAACAGGTGTCTTAAATAATGGATTCATAACGTTGCTGAACATAATCCCAGTTCACCACATTCCACCAGCCGGCAATATAATCCGCTCTTTTATTCTGGTATTTTAAATAGTAGGCATGTTCCCAAACATCCAGTCCCAGCAGCGGGAAACCTTTGATCTCACTCACATTCATCAGCGGGTTATCCTGGTTGGGAGTGCTTCCTATTTTCAGATTTTTATAGCTGTCTGCATACAGCCAGGCCCATCCGCTTCCGAAGCGCATGGTACCTGCATCGCTCATTTGTTTTTTAAAAGAATCGAAGCTGGTGAAAGTGTTTTCAATGGCAGTGAGCAGCTTGCCGGAAGGCTTGTTATCGCTTTTCTTTGCACGCATGCTTTTCCAGAACATTTCATGGTTGTAATGGCCGCCGGCGTTGTTGCGCATTTTTGCGGTATATTTTGAAACAGAAGGTAAGAGCTCTTCCACCGATTTTGCCTGGGGCGCTTCTGCAGCTACGGCTTCTTTCAAGGCTTTACTGTATGCCGCCGCATGCTTGCTGTAATGTATTTCCATCGTGCGGGCATCGATGATGTCTTCCAGTGCAGCGTAACCGTAAGGTAAGGCTTGCTGATCGAAGCCGGTCTTGTCAAATTTATCTGTAATCTTTTTAGTGCTGCTGCAGGACTCCAGAAAAGAAGATGCTGCTGTTAAACCCAATGAAACCGAAACTGTACCCAGCGCAGTTTTTTTTATAAAATCTCTTCTGCCGTTATCATTTTTGTTCATTGTCTATGGTATTTATAGGTGAAGTATGCTTTTTGTTTTTCTTTTCCCTGAACTGAATACCCAGCTTTTTAAAGAAACGGTGGTAGAATTCCTTGTTGAAAAGCTGTGAATCACGCATTGCTTTATAGGTTAAAAATATACCGATGGGAGTGAGCACCATAACAGCCAGCCACATCCCGGCAAAGGGACTCAATATACCTTCCTTCACAAATTTTTCGCCAAACATGTTGAGCAGGTGAAAAAGTAGAAAAAAGATAATAGCCACTACGAGCGGCATGCCCAGCCCGCCTTTCCGGATGATAGAACCCAACGGCGCCCCGATGAAGAACAATACAAGACAGGCGAGCGAGAAAGCGTATTTGCGGTGCCATTCCAGACGATGCCCGGTAATGCTTTTTTGCCTTTCCTTGTTTTCGGTATTGAAGAAATCGATGCCGTTTTTGAGCTGCAGGATCACCCCGTTCACTTTGGAACGTATTTCACTGTTGAGCGAATCGGGAATGGTTCTGGTGCTGCTGTCTTTTTTCAGAACAGCCTGCTTTTTCCAGGTGCTGTCGGGTATTTTGGTGAAATGAAAATAATATTTCAGACTGTTATCGAGCCTTACAGCTGCACTGTCCGAAAACCGCTGCAGTGAATCCAGGTTTTTGGAAAGCTGTCTTGCGCTCAGCATTTTCTGGTTTGATTTGAACATCTCTTCATCTGCCGATTGCAGGGCGAGGGCGCTCATGTCGAACATTTTTTTGAAATCCCTGAATTGTAGCCGGATATATTCTGTAGAAGTGTCCCCCTGGCTTCCCCGCTCCTGGTAACGGTACCCGTTGTTAAGATTAAACTCAAGGAATTTCTGATCCGGGGTGGTTACCATCGTTCCTTTTTCGGCAATGATCGTATTATCCTGCAGGTTATTGGTCTGCTCGTAGATCAGCACATTGCTGATGTTTTTACCATCTTTTTCTTTCTTTCCTACTTTGATGGCGTAATTATCTATGTAAGTAAAGAATACGCCTTCCTTGAGATCGAAGGCAGGCTTTTTAAACCGAATCTCACTGTACAACTTTGCGAATTTGAGATTAGCGTAAGGAATGATATAATTACCAAAAAGAAAAGTGATGATACAAAGCAGGATGGTCACCCACATGAGCGGGCGCATGAATCTCAGCAAAGAAATACCCGATGATTTGATAGCTACCAGCTCAAAGCTTTCACCCAGGTTGCCAAAGGTCATGATAGATGAAATGAGTATCGCTATGGGCATGGCCAGCACGAGCAGGGTAGCGCTGGCATACCAGAGGAACTGGCAGATGGTGATAAAGTCGAGCCCCTTGCCCACCAGGTCATCAATATACTTCCATAGGTTCTGCATCAGCAAAATGAAAAGTGTAATAAAGAACGTGGCGATAAAGGGCCCCAAAAAAGCTTTTAAAATAAGTTTGTCTAATTTCTTTATCATGGAGATAGATGGCCTGCAATCATTAATTGCTTAACTTTTGGCTATGACCGGTAATACAAAAATAAAGCTTTCTGCGCTGGAACTAGAGCTCATAAAGAATAAGGATTGGATTTTAACGAAACATAGGGTGATGGAAAAAACCGCTGCGCTTTTTTCGGAGCAGGTGCCCGTTATTACAGCTGTTTTGCGCCCTGTTTGTGCCGGCTACAGCGAGCTGCAGGGGCTGTTGCCTAAAATATCCAGGGGTGAACGCTACCAGGAGCTTCCCTATATGATACTGGATTACCCTGCCCTGTTCTCCGCCAAAGATATTTTTGCATTGCGCACTATGTTCCTCTGGGGAAGCTGCATGAGCGTTACGATACAGCTGGCAGGAAAATATAAGCAGGATTATGAAACCCTGCTGTACAGGAAGCTGAAAAAAGATGCAGGCGATTTTTACATAGCTGTTACTGAAGATCAGTGGCTACACCATTTTGAGCCTGCTGATAATTATGTACCGGTAAAACAGCTGACGGAAGAGGAACTGCATAAAAAAATAATGCAACCTTCTTTTATAAAAGTTGCATTAAAATATGACCTGGATGATTTTGATAAAACGGCCCATGATCTTGCCGGGGCTTACCGGAAGATAGGGCTTCTTTTACAAAAAGATTAGTTGCCGATACGGTGAAAGAGGTCTTTTACCTGGTATTCCCAAAGCTGGCTCTGGTCTTTGATATCTTTTTTATCTGCAAAATCCTTGATGACAAGAATGGTTTGATTGGTCACTTCGGATTTCTCTATTGAAAATTCAAAATATTCTCCTTTTTGCGCATAGTCCCATTGAAAGCGAATGAATTTATCTTCTTCTTTTTCCAGCACTTCAGCTTTGTCTTCGGTCCCGTTCCAGCCAAAAGTAAATACACCATCCCGTTCATCTACTTTATCAGCAAACCACTCCTGAAGCCCTGCGGGTGTGCTCAAAAACTCGTATAATATTCCGGGGGAGCACCTTACAGGATATTCAAGGGTATATAATTGTTTCTTACTCATTCTTTTGTTTTAAAAATATTCTAGCTGCCTGCAATTATAGAAAAATAATTAACGTGACAAAATTTTTAGCCGATTATTTTCTAAACGGAAAGTCAAAGGAAAAACCGCTCAGGATACAAATCCGGGCCCGGGAGCACCCATTATTATTTTTTGATACATAATATAAAAAGGATTAAATTACATGACTATTATCACCCCATTAAATTCGTACCGAAACGATAGCGTATCGTAGTTGGTTTAACCCACTAAATATAACTTGCTTATGAGTATGCGTCAGTTGAAAATAACCAAATCCATCACTAACCGTGAAAGTCAGAGCCTCGAAAAATATCTGCAGGAAATAGGCAAGGTAGAACTCATCAGCCCTGAAGAGGAAGTAAGACTTGCCGTACTGATCAGGAAAGGAGATCAGAAAGCCCTCGATAAATTAACAAAAGCCAATTTAAGATTTGTGGTATCTGTTGCAAAGCAATACCAGAATCAGGGCCTTACCCTGAGCGACCTGATCAATGAGGGAAATGTAGGGCTTATAAAAGCAGCCCAGCGTTTTGATGAAACGAGGGGATTCAAATTTATTTCCTATGCTGTATGGTGGATCCGTCAGAGTATTCTGCAGGCATTGGCAGAGCAGGCAAGGATTGTTAGGCTGCCGCTCAATAAAGTAGGACTGACCAACCGTATCAGCAAAGCATACTCCCAACTGGAGCAGGAATTTGAAAGGGAACCCACCCCTGAAGAACTGGCCAACCTGCTGGATATTGATGCCGAAGAAATTTCAGCCACTTTAAATATCTCCACCCGCCATGTGAGCATGGATCAGCCATTGTCTGACGGGGAAGACAGCACTTTAATAGATGTATTGGTGAACAAGGAAGCCAATGGTACGGATGATGATCTTGCAATCACTGCTTCGCTGAATACCGAAATTGAACGTTCGTTAAGCACTTTAACCGAAAGACAGAAAGAGGTGGTACGTTATTTTTTTGGTATCGGCATCGATCACCCGCTAAGCCTGGAAGATATCGGAGAGCGCTTTTCGCTTACCAGGGAAAGAGTGCGGCAGATAAAGGATAAAGCAATTACGAAATTAAGAACCACTTCCCGCTGCAAGCTGTTGCGGGGCTACCTGGGCGCATAGACGAAAATATTATCATCTACTACTATAAGCCTTTGCAATAAGCGAAGGCTTTTTATTGAGCGTATATTAAACAGGGTATAAAAGAAAGGCTCCGCAATTGCGGAGCCATTTCTGTTTTGTATGAAGAAGAAAAGTTTGGTCTATCGAACGATGGTGAATTTCTTGTTCAGCTCAAGAGAAGGATCAGTGCTTCTCAGGATATATTCACCAGAGCTTAAGCCTGTGAGGTCGAACCTGAAATTATTGGTACCGTTTTGCAGGTTGGTTTCCAGTTTCCTTACCAGCTTACCAGTGATATCCATGATTACCAGTTGTGCATTCAGGGCTTTGTCAGATTTGATCACCACGTTGAGCACATCTTTGGCAGGAACAGGGTAAAGCACCGCAGAGATAGATTTCACATCGCAGTTTGCTCTTTCAATATTGGTATAAGTTACCTGTCCGTTTTTATCTACTTGTTTGATGCGGTACATCGCATTTCCTGCTTCCAGGTCAAGCTGGCTATAAGTGCGGGAGCCGTTGCTGATGCCTGCTCCGGGCGTACGGCCTATGCTTTTCCAGATATTACCGTCTGTGCTCCTTTGTACTTCAAAATAGTCGCTGTTCAGTTCCTGTGCGGTAGACCATGAGATAAGCGTACCATTTCCGGAACATTTAGCTGCGAAAGAAGTGAAGGTTACAGGTGCTGTAGTGCCAAGTGGGAGTGGAGTAACATAAGTGAGAGAGTAGGCAATATATTCATTAAAGCTTGCATCAGAAATTGCATAGGTATTAAATTCCCCTGGATTTCCACCTGCTCCTGAGTTAATAATTACATAACCACCTTGAGGATTGCTATTACTGAGGGTCCATAAAGTTACCGTGAACACATCTGTCCAAGCAGTGGTTAATGTAACGCCGCTTCCGGAAACAGCATCCATTGTACCCACGGCCCTTTTGTCAAAATTCTGACCACCGGTATTTTGAGCAAAATCACCGCATTGGTTAACTGTAGTATAAGCGAATCCGCCTGCTGCAAAAGCAGGAGAAATTGTTACGTTCGCAGGTCCGCTCACAATAGAACATCCCGGAGTGGTAGGAATCATTGCATTGGCAGATTGATAGCTATACCCAACAGAGATAGCCGTTACATTCGGAATGGAACCGACTCTTGTGCGGACCTGTAAGGTAAAAGTAGCAGAACCGAGGGCCGGACCTGCACCATCGGGGTCAACCGAGGTGAAGGTGGGGGTTTCTAATCTCCACTCACAATCCTGGGCCATTGATATAGAACTTACGCTCAATAAAAAGACCAGTGCAATTGCCAGTTTTTTGAGTGTTGTATAATTTGTATTCATGATAGATAGTATGTAGTGCTTTTTTATAGTTATTTTGGTTAGATCCTTTGATGATTAGTTTTCAACGATAGGGTCCGGAATATTGGTAGTTACCTTACCGGTGAGATCATTGGTTCCGCTTTGTCTTCCGGTTGTACCACTTCCCGTACCTGAAAGAGAAATCGTAGATTTTGTCAGATTCACATCCGTTGCATTGATACTGTTGCTCAGGTTGGCATCTGTAAGCTGGTAACCGGTAGAAGAGGAGGCGATAGCAGATTTAATAACATTCACGTCTGTTGCATTCACAGCACCATTTTTATTGGCATCACCGGCCCACAGGCCGTATTTGCCGCCGCCGCCACCCAGCAATACTACCGGGTCAGAAGCAGCGCCTACAGGTTTATATGAGTTTGCCAGCACCGTAAAATCATTGGTAAATGTACCGGCAGCATTGGATGCAAGGGCATTACTCATTACTCCAAGGTGATTCCTGTGGCGTACGGTAATAAAGCTGCCTGATCCCTGTTTAGTGACAGGCACTGCGATAGGAGTTACACCATCCAGACCTACTACCGTTCCATTAGCAAGAAGGAAGCCTGCCTGTCTGCCGGTAATGGTAGCGATCAATGCGTCTGCCGCAAGACCCGAAGCCGGTTTCCTGTGCTCAATCAAAACCCAGTCAACCACGTTGGCAGGGATCGATGCTACACTTTCAGTTCCGGTATAGTTGAATGGTGTGGTATTATATGGCTGTGTTAAAGGAATAATGCTGCTGATGCTTGTATTCATGTTTGTATTATTCCATGGGCCCCTTAAAGCAGCTGTTACGTTCATTGTATAATTAGGATCGGCCAGTTTCCACTCCTGTAACAAATCTGCAGCAGCGATACCGGTGGTTGCTACCCAGTCGGCAGAAGCATCCCTGGTAACCGGTGTTAAACGGGCATTCCATTCAGAAGTAACCAGTGTCCAGGGAACGAGGTTGGCTTCCGTATTGGTATTGAGCTCTGTTGATATATAAGGATAACGCACATCGGCTGTAAATCCGGTGCCACCTGTCTGCGCAAAGTTGAATTTCCTTTTTACTTCCCTTTCGTTTTGTGTAGGGTCGCCGTTAGGGATCATGGTCACTGTTACATCAGTAGGGGCTGTGCCGCCGCTGGTAGCCAGTGTCATGTTGGGTTGGTTGAACACCCTGGTTGCACCTGCTGTCCATGCAGTTCTGCGTACACTGCCGATGACTTCTTTTCCTGCAGCAAATGTGTAGGGCGTGGTGGCAGGGGAGATCAGCGCCACAGCAGGGGTCCCTACAGGATCAGTAGTGAATACGCCATTGGTCAGCGTAAATCCTGTAGTAACGGTGGTGGAAGCGCCGAGCTTTACCTGGTCGGTCGTATTGGTTTTGTTGATGGTCAGGTTGGCAATCGTGGAGCTGCCGGGTGTAATAACCGAATTACCTGTGCCATACATTTCTAACACACCGGCGGTTCCGGTACCGGTGTAGGTGCCTGTGTTAGTGTAGTTTCCCTGCACTTTCAGGTTCCCGTCATTATTGAGGGTGCCTGCATTGTCAACATTGCCCTGAACAGTTACCTGTGCGCCGGTTTGCATGTAAAATGTTGCACCTCCCTGCACGGTCAGCTGAGCCTGGCTTTGTAAGCTTAGGAAACCAAATACTGCCAAAGCAGTTGTCATTTTGGATAGCATAGTGAGTTAATTTTAGAATGGGGTAAAGATAAGTCCTTACCCAATAATTATCAGTATTGATTTTTTAGAATGTCGTTTTCAGTTAGTATTCGGTACATTCTAAACAACCTTTTCATTTTCAAGGCATAAAAATATACCATTTTTTATGAGTTTAAATACCACAATCGGGTTATTTTTTTGGGTTCAATTGCCATAAAATGTTTTCTAAAAGGCTTTTTTACCCGAAATTTGCACAACAAAATTTACAAACCCGATGGCTTTAGACATAAAAGTGCCCACCGTGGGCGAAAGTATCAGTGAAGTTACCCTGGTTAAATGGATCAAACCCGATGGTGCATGGGTGGAAAGGGATGAAGTGATTGCCGAGCTGGAAAGTGAAAAAGCCACTTTTGAGATCAATGCAGAGCAGGCCGGAACCATTAAGCAGATAGCTAAGGAAGGGGATACGCTTGCCATCGGGGATGTGGTTGCTTCTATTGATACGGAAGCCGCTAAACCGGAAGGCGCTTCGCAGCCTGCAGCTCCGGAGAAAGCAGCGCCTGCCGCCGAAGCCGCTCCTAAAAAAGAAACCCCGTCAGAAAAACCTGCACAACCCGCTACCGATATAAAAGCCACTCCTGTGGCGGCCGCTATCATCGCCGATAAAAAAGTTGACAGCAAATCCATTACGCCATCGGGCAGCAACGGAAGGATCCTGAAGCAGGATGTACTGGAGGCCCTCAGCAACCCCGGCCGTAAGCCCGGTACAGCAGCTTTTAGCCGCCAGGATCGCCCGGAAAAAATGAGCAACCTCCGCAAAACCATCAGCCGCAGGCTGGTGGAAGCAAAAAATACCACTGCCATGCTCACTACTTTCAATGAAGTGGATATGGGACCGGTAATGGAGATCAGGAAAAAATACAAAGACAAGTTCAAGGAAATCCACGGTGTGAACCTGGGCTTCATGAGCTTTTTCACCAAGGCCTGCTGCTATGCGCTGCAGGAATTCCCGGCGGTGAATGCTTATATCGACGGTGAGAATATTATCTACCACGAATATTGCGATATTTCTATAGCAGTGAGCGCTCCCAAAGGACTGGTGGTTCCGGTGATCCGCAATGCCGAAAGCCTGAGCATGGCCGGTATTGAAGCCGCTGTGGTGGATCTTGCTACGAAGGCAAAAAACAACAAGCTGACCATTGAAGAAATGACCGGGGGTACCTTCACCATTACCAACGGCGGTATTTTCGGCAGCATGATGAGCACACCGATCATCAATATCCCGCAGAGCGCTATCCTGGGTATGCACAATATCGTGGAACGCCCGATGGCAGTGAACGGCCAGGTAGTGATCAAACCGATGATGTACGTGGCATTAAGCTACGATCACCGCATTATCGACGGAAGGGAAAGCGTAGGCTTCCTGGTAAGGGTAAAGCAATTGCTGGAAAATCCTGCATTGCTTTTATTCGGAAAAGATCCGCTGGACAGCCTGCTGGAACTGTAATTAATTTTTTTGTAAAGAAAGAATACCAGGATCCCGCAGCGCAGTTGCGGGATTTTTTTTAAGAAATCAATGTACTTATGAAGCATGTGCAGGATATAAGTAAAATCAAAAAGGTACAGCCCTTTATCCTGGCCACCGCTATTTTTATGCAGATGCTGGATTCTACTGTACTGAACACATCGCTGACGGCCATTGCCAAGGATCTGAATGAATCGCCGCTGAATATGCAGAATACCATCATCAGCTATGTACTTACGCTTGCATTGTTTATGCCGGTGAGCGGTTTCCTGGCAGACAGGTTCGGCACTAAAAAGATATTTATCCTGGCATTGTCGCTGTTCAGTATCGGTTCTTTGCTCTGCTCTTTTTCGCAAAACCTCCTGCATCTTACCATTGCGAGGGTGATACAGGGAATAGGCGGAAGCCTTATGACACCGGTGGGCAAACTGGCCCTCATCAAAACATTTCCCAAGAACGAATTGCTCAAGGCAATGAACTTCGCCATCATACCTGCGCTGATAGGTCCTGTGCTGGGCCCGCTGGTGGGCGGTTATATGGTAGATTACCTGTCATGGCACTGGATATTCCTTATCAATATTCCTATAGGACTGACCGGTATCATACTGAGCATAAAATTCATGCCCGATTACCGGTCTTCTTTTATAGATTTTGACCTCAAGGGCTTTCTCATTTTTGCGGCGGCTTCGTTGCTGCTGTCCATTTCGCTAGAGCTTTTTGGCAATACCGTCAGTGTTACACCCGTGCTTATGGCGCTGTCGCTGGGTTTCATTATGCTGTACCTGTATTACCGGCATGCCAAAACGGATGACAACCCTATTTTCCCGCTCAATCTTTTCCGGGTAAGAACTTTCCGGGTGGGCCTTGTAGGAAATCTTGCCACAAGATTGGGCATCAGCTCTGTGCCATTATTGCTTCCGATGATGATACAGATCGCTTATGGACAATCGGCTGTTACGTCGGGCTGGATCGTAGCGCCGATGGCGCTTACAGCCATGTTTGGTAAATCTGCCGTTATTAAAATTCTCAACAGGTTGGGTTACCGCACTACTTTAATGCTGAACACTTTTATCATCGGCGTACTTATCTGTTGCCTGGCGCTGCCCGGTATGCACACTTCCATCTACTGGTATATACCCATTATCGCCCTGCTGGGGTTTTTCAACTCCATACAGTTTACTTCTATGAACACCATTTCCATTGCAGACCTGCGGAACTACCATACGAGCAGTGGTAATTCTCTGGTGTCGGTGAACCAGCAGCTGGCGATCGGTTTCGGTGTAGCATTTGGACTGATCGTACTTAAAATTTTCCAGGGAGATACCATGCTTATCCATAACGAGATCCATAATGCTTTTCGTTATACTTTCCTGGTGGTGGGCAGCCTTACCATTCTGTCGGGTTTAGTGTTCAGGAGACTGCATTTTAAAGACGGGGATAATATGCGGGCGGAAGAATGAGGAATATACTTACTCAACCCTGGTGCCGGTAATTCTTAATGGTAAATTTAAAGCCGGTGTCCAGCAGATCGCCCATGGTATTGCAGAATTCGAAGCCGATGATATAGGTACGTTCTTTCAGCGATTTCTTCAGTTGTTCTACATGCGCCTGTGGCGCAATGGCATCTTTTTTCATCACCCGCAGCAGGTGCTGGAAACGGTCATGATCGCTGAGTATTCTTTTTACAATGCCTGAGCGTACTTCTTTTTTGTATTGCTCCACAGAATTGGTTTGCAGCTTGTGAGCTATCAGGTCAACCATCGCTTTGTTCTCTTTGAAGCGGAACGGCTCATACACTTCTATCTTGCCTTCATAACATTGCTGATCAAAATCGATGGGCCTGATGCGGTACACAACCTGGTCAAAATCATGAATGGGTATCACCACGTAATTATAGCTGCGCATGTCGCCGAGAAGGCCGATGAAACAGCGTTCGTTGAACTTGACAAATTCTTTTGCAATTTGTGCTTTTTCCAGCTCTGAACAATCATTCAATTGCTCTGCAATGAATACATCACCCGGGATACCCAGTATATGTTCTTCTATGAGCGTATTCTCGTGCAGTAAAAAATTGATCCTGTTCACCGAGATGATATCTTCCAGCTCCAGCCCGTACACCCGGCTGGCATCCACTCTCTTAATATAGTAATTGGTGTGGTTATCATTGAGAATATTTCTGACCCTTATCCGGAAAGGTTTGGAATTACCGAAGGTGCAGAACTGGATGGAATCGATGGTGAGATAGGGGAGCGATGCATCGTCGCCGTCCGAATGCAGGAGGGTATATATTTTTTTCAGGTTGAGCTCCAGCTCGGCATGATCACCGGGATCATAAAAGATATTCAGCCAGAGTGTATCATTTCCCTGCGTATCCAGGATAGGGATATGATCTTTGAAGCGCAGCAGGTCGTTGTATGAAATCTGTATTTTCGTCAGCCGGTTATTTTCCTCCAGGTATTTGCTCAACTCCGGCGTAATGGGATAAAATGGCTTTTTATATTCTATCAATACATCTTCCATATACGAAATGTACGAAACAGCTTTCACATTGTAATGTTCCCAACGGATAAATGCTTAAATGCTACTTTTGCAGCGTATGAGCCGTTTTCACTCTTATCTTTTAACCGCTAAAAATATCATCGATTCCTATAAAGGCGAACAGCCTTTCCCGTTTCATTTAAAACAATTTTTTGCAGGACAAAAAAAGTATGGATCCAAAGACAGGAAGCTCATCGGCGCCTGCTGCTATGCATGGTGGCGCAGCAGCTGGCTGTTCGGAAAAAAATGCACGGACAATAACCTGGAGCGTGCCGTATTTCTCTGCAATGCATTGCCTGCGGCGTTAATGGCCGGGGTCGGTGATTTTTATCATGGAAAAGAAAACCTGTCTTCATTGGAAAAGCTGCAGCTGCTTGACCTGGATACGCAACATATTTTCCCTTTTACAGCAGCGCTGGGTAATATAAATGGGGATGTATTCGCATTGTCATTCCTACAGCAGCCTGACCTGTTTATTCGTTTGCGGCCGGGTAAAGAAAAACAGGTTTTGCAAAAGCTGGAGAATGCTTCCATCTCATTCAATAAAGAAAACAACGACTGTATTGCACTCTCCAATGCCACAAAGCTGGAAGATTTCATCAGCCTCAACAGGGAAGCGGTAGTGCAGGACAGGAACTCGCAGCGGGTATTGGATGATGTGAAAAAGGAGCTGCCTGCAAAGAATGTAACAGACGCCTGGGATTGCTGCGCCGCCAGCGGTGGTAAGTCTATTCTTTTATACGACAGGTTACAGACCAGAATAAAACTAACAGTATCGGATATACGCCCTGGCATATTGCACAATTGTAAAAAAAGATTGCAGGAAGCGGGCATTAATATTCATCATGCATTTGTGACAGATATGTCGCAGCCGGTGAAGGATGAACTGGTGGAAGATTTTGACATTATCATCTGCGATGCGCCCTGCACAGGCAGCGGCACCTGGAGTCGTACGCCGGAGCAGCTGGCGTTCTTCGACGCATCAAGGATAGAAACATTTGCAACGTTGCAAAAATCCATTGCCGGCAATGCGGCGGCACACCTGCGCAAAGGCGGGTTATTTGTTTACATCACCTGTTCGGTATTTGCCGGAGAAAATGAAGCGGTAGTGACATATCTCCAAAACAATCCTTCGCTTGAGCTGATCAGCAACCGTTACCTGGAAGGAGCGGCACACAAAGCCGATACTATGTTTGTCGCCCTGTTCAGGGCAGTATGAGCACAGTTATAAAATGCCGTTATTATTGTGTTATAAGGTTTCCCTGTATCGTTAATTTTTTTCCCGGCTTCACTTCAAGATAAGCGCCGGCCTGTATCTGCTGTGTAGTATTTAAGATACATTCACCGGTTATCACAGGGTCGATGATGATGGTGCTGCCTGCGGGAAGATTGGCAGGAGGAATGGTATTGGCTGCCCAGTTGGAAGCAATATCCCAGTTGCCATCACCTGTGAAAATATAAGTATTGCAGCTGTTCTGGTGACTGATGTTCACGGTAGTAAAAGTGAAGCTGGTATCCGTATCAAGGTTCATGCGGATGCGGTAGCTGATGTTTACGGGAGGGGTAATGTTGGAAAGATCGTCCCAGTAAGTAAAACTATTGGAAGCGAAACTGCCGGAGCCGCTGAAAGTTTGTAAAGTGATGTAGTTGGCGTCTGCAGGGAGTTTCCGCTCAATCACAAAGTTCATATTGCTGCCTGTTTTGCCGGTCCATTTTATCAAAGTGCTGCAACCGGCCTGTTTTATTTCCTGCGTATAAAAACGTTTCAGCAATATCACAAATGCTTTTTTTATGTCAGGAATACCATAGCCCACCCGGTCATCAGGGGTGGTATATTTTGTTGCCGATTCTTCCAGCGCCGTGATGATGCCCATATTATTTGATTCAGGAAACGCCTGCCATAAGCAGGAGGATAAACCTGCCATGATTGGTGTTGCAAAAGAAGTGCCGCTTCCGGTGGATGGCTGGCCATTGTTCACATCTGCGATCACTGAATTTACACCCACCGCTGCCACGGAAGGTTTTATCTGCCCGTCGCTGCTGGGACCATAGCTGCTGAAACTGCCTACCACACCGCCAGTGCTTACCGCACCCAATGCCAGCACACTGTCTGCATCAGCAGGAGTGCTTAAAAACTTCCATGAGTTGGTGCCATCATTGCCATTCGCTACTACCAGCAGCATGCCTTTATGTGCTGCAAAATCTGCAGCCCTGGCGGCAATGGTTATATTCCCGTTCATATCGCTGTAGGTATGATTGAGGCTGCTGTTGGTGAAAGTGGTATAGCCCAGTGATATGCTGGCAATATCCACACCCAGGCTATCGGCTCTTTCGAGTCCTGCTGCCAGGTTCTGCTCTTCAACAGGATATTCTGTGGCAGGGTCTTCGGTCTGGTATAAATAAAAAGAAGTCTTGGGCGAAGTGCCTACAAAGCTCCCGGGAATATTAGCGGCAATAGTGCTGAAACATTGTGTGCCATGCGGATGCACCGCCGTGCTGCTGGCCGGCAAAGGGGCATTGTTCACAAAGCTCCAATTGCCCAGCAACTGGCCATTATTTCTTACGCTGTCGAATGTAACGAGCGTTTCATAATTGCGGAAACCGGCATCCAGGATCGCCATCTGCATACCCTGCCCGCTGAAGCCGTAATTATGTAAAAATTCTCCCTGGTGCAGATGGATCTGGTTGTATGACTGCCCGTAGCTGTATACATTGGCCAGGTCGTTTTGCGGCGCATCGTTACCGGTGCTGCCGAGTGAACTTTCTTCCAGTAAAAATTTATCCACCGTAATACTATCTACTGTTGTACGGGCGGCCACGCCGGAAATGGTTCTTACAAAAGGGAAAGCGGCAATCTTGTTCAACGCATTTGCATCCACGCTTTGGATACATACCTGGTTGAGCCACCTGGACGTATTGATAATGGTGACATTGCCCGCAAGGCGGATACTGTCGATATAACGTGGAGTGATGGGCAGATCGGTAGAATCGATGGGTATATTGTAACGGGCCCTTCTTTCCAGCGCTCTTGCCGTAAGGAATGCCGAGGGTACGCTGATGGAATATGGATTGGTGGATTTGTTTTTCAGCTGAACGATAAAGCGGGAAAATTGAGCGCTGGCATTATGTGCCATAAAAAAAAACATGGGCAGAAAAAGCAATTTTCGAAACATCAGGAGCAATTTAGAATTTGGAGGTTGTAGTAAAATGGTTGTCTAAAATTACTCTTTTGGATTTAGATTCAGCGAAACTGCTTTAAAATAAAAATTACTTCACAATAGCCTTTCAGAGTCCACCATGCAGCAAAAACCCCGGCAACATGCCAGGGTTCTTAAATACAATGTTATGAAAGGAAGCCTAAGCGTTATAGGCCCATTTAACCAGGGTAGCGCCCCAGGTAAAGCCACCACCGAAGGATGCCAGGATAATGTTCTCGCCTTTCTTCAGTTGTTTTTCCCAATCCCAGAGGCAGAGCGGTAGGGTAGCAGCAGTGGTGTTGCCATATTTCTGGATGTTGATCATCACTTTTTCTTTCGGCAGATCCATACGGTGGGCCGTGGCATCAATGATGCGCAGGTTGGCCTGGTGCGGCACCAGCCAGGAGATATCATCGGCAGTAAGGTTGTTGCGCTGCATCAGCTCGTAGCTCACGTCCGCCATACCCTTTACGGCAAATTTGAAAACAGCCTGTCCTTCCTGGTAAATATAATGTTCTTTGTTAGCAACAGTTTCAGCGGTCGCAGGTCTCAGCGAACCACCCGCTTTCATGTGGAGGTGCTTGGCGCCGCTGCCATCGCTTTTCATAATGCTGTCCAGTATACCAAAGCCATCATTGTTAGGTTCCAGCAAAACCGCACCTGCTCCATCGCCAAAAATAATGCAGGTAGTGCGATCGGTATAATCCACAATAGCGCTCATCTTATCGACCCCCACCACGATCACTTTCTGGTAACGGCCGCTTTCGATATAGGTGGCGCCGGTAGTAAGGGCAAATAAAAACCCGGAGCAGGCAGCGCTGATATCATACCCGAAAGCATTGGTCATGCCCGTTTTATCGCAGATGATATTGGAAGTAGCCGGGAAAACCATATCGGGCGTAACGGTGGCGCAGATCACACAGTCAATTTCCGTAGGACTGATGCCTCTTTTCTCCAGCAGGTTCTTCACCGCTTCGGCGCCCATATCGCTGCTGGCGAGACCTTCCCCTTTCAGAATACGTCTTTCTTCAATACCGGTGCGGGTCCTTATCCACTCATCGTTGGTATCCACCATAGTTTCCAGTATTTTGTTGGTAAGCCTGTATTCGGGAACATAGCCGCCTACAGCGGTAATGGCGGCAGTGAGTTTTTGCATATTATATTTTATTTAAATTTTTAAGGTTGTTTTTGGAGGCATAAAATTAAGGGGATTTTCTTTTTGTCATTTTTTAAAGTGGCAGGCATAGAAAATTCCTTATTTTCGCCAAGGTTTATCATTTGCTTATGTATGCTTATCTGGAAGGAAAATTTACTTATAAAAGTCCTGCCCTGGTTTATGTGGATGTGAACGGCGCAGGATACGAGGTCCATATAAGCCTCCATACTTTCTCAGATATACAAGGCAAGGAAGCAGGAAGACTGTATACACACCTGCAGGTAAAAGAAGATGCCCATGTGCTGTTCGGGTTCTCCGGCCAGCAGGAAAAGGATATTTTCTTACTGCTTATCAGCGTGTCGGGAGTGGGTGCAGCTACTGCAAGGATGATGCTGTCCTCTTTAAAACCCGAAGAGGTTACCGGCGCCATCCTGCAAAATGATGTGCGTTTGCTGGAAAGTGTAAAGGGAATCGGCAAAAAAACAGCAGAGCGGCTGGTGCTGGAACTGAAAGATAAGGTAGGAAAAAATACATCCGGAAACGGTGTTGCGCTGCCGGCGGGCAATAGTATGGAGCAGGATGCGTTAATAGCTTTAACGGCTTTGGGGATTACCAAAACACAAGCAGAACATTCGATCCAGAAGATCATCCGAGCGGAGCCTTCAATAAACAAACTGGAAGATTTGATAAAAAAAGCTTTAAAAGCAATTTGAGAGAAAAAGTCTACGTTAATTAATTTACCGGATGTTGCTTATCAGAAAATCTGTTGTGTCTGCAATTGCTGTTTGCACTTTGCCAGTGCTCTTATCTGTGTATAATACCGATCATTCCTTTGGTTTCGGCAGATCTCATACCTACGCTGTTTTTGATACCATACCAGGCGGGGGCGATACCCTTCGTTTTCCCATACAGGATTACCGGGGCGACTATATGTCTTCCGGGTCACAAAATACCTACGACCTCCGGCCTTCCAATATTTCCGATTCCGTGGTGTACGATGCCGTAAACAGGCGCTATACTGTATATGAAAAGATCGGAGACCGGTATTACAGGGTTCCCACCACTTATTCCTTTGATGAATACTGGGCCATGCGCAACCGCCAGGCCGAAGAAGAATATTTCCGCCAGCGGGCCAATACAACGAGCCTGCTCAACCGCAGCCGTTTCACCCGCCCTAAGCTGTCGCTCACAGACGGTCTTTTCAACCGGCTGTTCGGCAACGGTAAAATTGAAATAGCGCCGCAGGGTAACGTGGATATCATGGCAGGCTACCAGGGACAAAAAATTGATAACCCTACCTTACCCGAAAGAGCAAGGAAAAACGGTGGCCTCGACCTGAATATGAATGCCCAGGTGAACGTGAATGCGAACATCGGCGATAAGCTTAAATTTCCCATTAACTATAATACGCTGGCCAACTTCGACCTGGAGAACCAGCTGAAGCTGGATTATACCGGTAAGGATGATGAGATCCTGAAACGCTTTGAAGCGGGTAATGTAAGCTTTCCTTCCAAAGGAACGCTGATCCCCGGCGCCCAGCAATTGTTCGGTATCAAAACACAATTGCAGTTTGGTAAGCTCTATATATCTACCGTGCTGGCCAACCAGAAATCGCAGCGGCAGACAACACAGCTGCAGGGCGGTACTGCTACGCAGCCATTCGAGATCAAGGCCGATGAATACGAAGAGAACCGCCACTTCCTGATGGCACAGTACTTCAGGAATAACTATAATTCGCTGATGTCGAAAATACCGGCCATCACCAGTCCTTTCCAGCTGCTGAAAGTGGAAGTGTGGGTGACCAACCGTAACGGTACCACTACCGAAACAAGGGATGTGGTTGGCCTGATGGATCTTGGTGAAACCGATCCTTATAACAATACCATTACCCCATTAACTACTGCACCCAATCCTTTCAACAATGCCAATGACCTGTATTCAAGGGTGATCAGCCTGCCCAATGCAAGGAACCCGGCAAGCGCTTATACCAATCTTACCACTTCGATGGGATTGAGCCCGGTGCAGGACTTTGAAAAAACATTTGCACGCAAGCTTGATTCCACACAATACTCGTATAACTACCAGTTAGGTACATTATCCCTAAGCCAGCCGCTGCAAACCGACGAGGTACTCGGCGTGGCTTTCCAGTATACCATGAACGGCCGTGTGTACCAGGTGGGTGAGTTTTCGCAGGATGTGCCGCCGGACAGCAGCACTTCCACACAAAAAGTGCTTTACCTGAAATTGCTGAAAGCTACTTCACAGCGTCCCGCATTGCCTATCTGGGACCTGATGATGAAGAACGTATATACCATTGGTTACGGTACGCTCACTCAATCCGATTTCAAGTTGGATGTATTGTACCAGCAACCGGGCCTGGGTGCAAAAAGATATGTGCCCTTCGGTGATAAAAACCTGGGTTCTCCCATTATATCCCTCATTAACCTTGACCGGCTGAACAGCCAGAATGATCCGCAGCCGGATGGTGTGTTTGACTACGTGGAGAATTTTACCGTGGTATCCGCATACAGCCGGGTAGTGTTCCCGGTGCTGGAGCCATTCGGGAGGGATCTTGCTCCGCAGATATATGATATAGTGCCGGGCACCGTGGCTGATACACTTTATTATGCGCTGTACGACTCCATTAAAGCGGTAGCGCAGCAATACCCCAACCTTAACCGTTTTGTGCTGAAAGGGGTTGCCAAAACCTCCGGCTCGGCCGATATCAGCATTGGTTACAATGTACCGCAGGGTTCTGTAACAGTAACTGCCGGCGGTCGTTTGCTGACAGAAGGGTTGGACTACGAGATCAACTATGATCTCGGTACCATCAAGATAATCAACCAGGCCATTCTAAATGCCGGGCTGCCCATACAGGTGAATTCCGAGAACAATGCCAGCTTTGGCCTGCAGCAGCGGTCCTATATGGGCTTGAGGATGGATTACCTTGCCAAGAACACTACCAAGGAACAGCTTACCATTGGCGGTACCGTAGTGCGCCTGAGCGAAAGACCATTCTTTACCAAAGTGAATTATGGTGAAGATCCTATCCGCAATGCCATGTATGGTCTCGATATGAGCTACCGCAGGGATGCGCCCCGGATCACCAAGCTGCTCAATAAACTTCCATTCTATTCCACTACAGCGCCATCCAGCATAACAGCTTATGCCGAAGCGGCAATGCTCGATCCCGGCCATGCGCCGCAGATCGGACGTGGCTCCAGCGGTATTGTAAATATTGATGATTTTGAAGGCAGCAAATCAGGTATTGACCTGCGTTTCCCTGCCATCAGCTGGGCGCTGGCTTCAGTACCCAAAGGGGCGATCAACCAGTTCAGCACGATCATGTTCCCCGAGGCCGACAGCAGCAACAGCCTGGTGTACGGCCGTAACAGGGCGAAGCTCGCCTGGTACCAGATTGAGCAAACCCTGCAGCAATATAAAGGGGTGAACAACCCGCTGGCCGACAGGCCCGACCTGTTGAGTGATCCGAGGGTAAGACAGGTGTACCAGAAAGAAATTTTCCCGCAGCGTACCACAGGCTTCGGTGAAAGCCAGCTTATCACTTTCGACTTAAGCTATTATCCGACAGAGAAAGGGCCTTATAACTTTGAGTCGAGCCTCAATATGAATGCCAACGGCCGTTTCACCAACCCCCGTTCAAGGTTTGGTGGCTTGATGCGGAGCCTCGACCAGACAGATTTTGAAACCGGCAATATTGAGTTCATCGAATTCTGGATGCAGGATCCGTTCATCTTGCCGGAATATAGCGGCACACAAGGTGGTAAACTATATTTCAACCTGGGTAACGTATCGGAAGATATCTTAAAAGATGGCAGGCGTTTTTATGAAAATGGTCTGCCTACACCCAATGCGCCGTTGCCTACGGATGCTTCTGTATGGGGCAATGTGCCACGCAATCCTATCCAGGTAACGAATGCCTTCAGCAATGAGCCTGCCGACCGGCCTTACCAGGATGTGGGCCTGGATGGATTAAACGATGCCGACGAGGTAAGCAAATTTGCTGCTTACCTGAATGCTGTGCAGACTGCTTTTGGCAGTGGCTCAACTTTTTATCAGAGCGCTATCAATGATCCTTCCAGCGATAACTATAAAAATTACAGGGATCCGTCCTTTACCAGCAACAATGGTATCCTGGAACGGTATAAAAATATCAACAGCCCGCAGGGCAACTCACCCATTGACAATGGCAGCGAATTTTCACTGGCAGCAACCCTCTACCCGGATGCGGAAGACCTTAACAAGGATAATACGCTGAACGAAACCGAGGAATACTTCCAGTATTCGGTGGATATCAGGCACAACTCCGATCCGCAGATGACGATCGGTAATAACTTTATCGTTGATCGTAAAGATGTAAGCGTATCGCTGCCCAACGGACAAACAAGGCCGGAAACCTGGTACCAGTTCCGTATACCTATCAGCGACTACAACGCCAAGATCGGTAACATCCCCGATTTCAAATCCATCCGTTTTATCAGGATGTTCCTTACCGATTTCTCTGATAGCCTTACCCTGCGTTTTGGTACATTACAGCTTACCAGGAATATCTGGCGCAAGTTCCAGTACAAAGTAGATACCAGCGGCCTGTACACTGCGGCTTCTTCCGCACCATTGAATGTGGGCGCAGTAAATATTGAAGAGAATGATCAGCGTACGCCGTTGCCTTACCGTACGCCAAGGGAGATCCAGCGTATACAAACCACCAGCAACAACGGCGTGAACCTGCTGATGAACGAGCAAGCCATGCAATTACAGTTCTGCGATCTTACACAGGGCGATGCCAAAGCGGTGTTCCAGACATTTGCCAACAGGGATCTGCGCCAGTTCAGGAAAATGCAGATGTACCTTCATGCGGAACGTGCACAGAAATCAAGCCCCAACTCTATATTAGACGGCGACCTTACGGCGGTGATCAGGATGGGTACCGATTTCGTAAGCAACTATTATGAAATAAGAATACCACTGATTCTTACACAATTTGAAGCAGCATTGCTGGATCCAAACTCCAATGAGTACAACGACAGTTTGTGGAACCCGAGAAACTCTCTGGATGTTGACCTGGTGACGCTCACCAAATTAAAGCAGCAGCGGAATCTTTCTTCTGCTTCGGTGACAGAAATATACAGGCAGCTGCAGGCAAACGGGCAGACCTATTCGGTAATGGGTAGTCCCAACCTGGGTGAAATAAAAGGTATACTCATCGCTATTGAAAATACCAATGCCAGTGAACCGGTCTGCGGTGAGGTATGGGCCAATGAGCTGAGGCTTTCATCGCTGGATGAAAAAGGCGGTTATGCTGCATTGGGCAGGGTAGACTTCCAACTGGCCGACCTGGGTACCCTATCACTCTCTGGTAATATGCATACCAAAGGTTTCGGTACACTCGAGCAAAGGGTGAATGAAAGATACCGGGATGATTTTTATCAATTCGACGTATCGGCTTCGCTGGAGCTGGGCAAGCTGCTGCCAAAAAGCGCCGGCATACAGATACCGGTGCAGGCCAGCTATACCCAATCGGTAAGCACGCCTGAATATGATCCGTATGACCAGGATATTAAGCTGAAAGACAAAATAAAAGAAGCGGCTACCGGAAGAGAAAAAGACTCCATCCGCAATGCTGCCGTGGATTTCACTTCTATCACCAACGTGAACTTCACCAATGTCAAGAAAGTGAAAACAAATGGTAAGAAGCCGCAGATATATGATATAGAAAACTTCGACCTGAGCTATTCTTACCTGAAGACAAGCAATCATGGCCCGCTGATCGAATACAATGATGTGACCAGGCACCGGGGCGCATTGGGTTATAACTATGCCCCGCAACCGAAATTTATTTCGCCTTTCAAAAAGATGTTCAAGAAAACGAAGCATCACTGGTTCGATCTTGTAAAAGATTTCAACTTTAACTACCTGCCTTCGCAGCTTACTTTCCGGGCAGACATTACCCGCCAGTTTGGTGTGGTAAGGCCGAGAAGCGTGGGTACAGATAAATACAGGATCCCCGAGACCTACGATAAATATTTTATTTTCCAGAGAGATTATATCCTTCGCTGGAAATTCACCCAGTCGCTTGAGCTGGATTATACCGCCACTAACAACTCCCGTATTGATGAGCCGGAAGGCAGGATCAATACTAAAGAGAAAAGAGACAGTGTAATGCGCAATCTCTTTAAAGGCGGACGGAATACTTTGTTCAACCAGGTGGCCAACCTGTCGTACACATTGCCGACATCCAAGCTGCCGCTGCTCGACTGGACCACCATGAATGTGAAATACCAGGCTTCGTACCGCTGGATCGGCGCTTCCCGCCTGGCTGTGGAGCTGGGTAATATCCTGGAGAACGGCCAGCAGAAAGAAGCGACCATGCAGTTTGATTTCAACAGGCTTTACCAGAAATCAAAATGGCTGAAACAGCTCGATGTAAAATCGAAGCCCGAGGATAAGGAAAAATGGAAGAACCGCATCACGAAAGTGAAAGACAGCGTTACGCTGGCCAACGGTAAAAAAGTGCTGCGCACCAGGAAGATCGTTGATAAAACAGCCGTGCCTTATATCGGTACGCCGGCAAGGGTACTGGGCAAGCTGCTTACCAGTGTAAAAAGTGTGAACTTCAGCCTGAGCGAAAATGCCAATACAAGGCTGCCCGGTTATATGGACAGTACGCAGATGGTCGGACAGAATTTCCGCAGCATGCAACCCGGCTTTAAATTCATTGCAGGATACCAGCCTGACACCAACTGGATGAACCGGAAGGCAGCGCAGAATGTCATTACCAGGGATACGAATTTCAACAACCTCTTCCAGCAGAACTTTGATCAGCGGTTAACACTGACCGCCCAGCTGGAACCGGTAAGAGACCTGATGATCTCGGTGAATGTCAGCAAAACATTCAATAAAAATTACAGCGAAACCTACCGTTATATTGATACAAGCGGCGGCAGCAACCGCAGCTTCCAGCACCTGAATCCTTACACGGGCGGTGGTTTCGACGTGAGCTATATTGCCTTCAAAACACTGTTTGGCAAGTTTAACCCCGACCGGGTTTCTAAAACCTTCCAGACATTTGAGGCCAACAGGCTGATACTGTCCAAGCGATTGGGTACCGCCAACCCGTACAGCAGCTCGCAGCCGGTAGGCGCCGATGGTTATTACTATGGTTACAACCGTTATGCCATCGATGTGCTGATACCTTCTTTCATAGCAGCGTATACCGGCCAGAGTCCCGATAATGTGGCGTTGATCAAACAAAGCAACCGCAATATCCGCTCCAACCCATTCAGGGCAATTCTGCCCAAGCCCAACTGGAAGCTGGATTACAACGGCCTCAGCAGGGTGAAACCGCTGGATAAGATTTTCACCAATCTTACCATCAGTCATGGCTATACCGGTAACCTTAGTATGAATGGCTTTACATCGGCATTACTTTACCAGGATGTGTCGCAGTATGGTTATCCTTCTTTCTACGATACGGTTTCCAATAACTTCGTGCCTTACTTCCTGGTGCCGAACATTACGATCAGTGAACAATTT
Source organism: Ferruginibacter sp. (assembly GCA_047602605.1). Classification (GTDB taxonomy): domain Bacteria; phylum Bacteroidota; class Bacteroidia; order Chitinophagales; family Chitinophagaceae; genus Ferruginibacter. Next base: position 863,303 of record JASGGW010000005.1, on the reverse strand, counting down.
TCGCCGCTGGCAGGGATCGATATGATGTTCACCAACCAACTGCAGCTCAAATTTGAATATTCAAAAACAAGACAGCTCAGCCTCAGCCTTTACGATTACCAGCTAAGTGAAGTACGTACCACCGAATTTGTGCTCGGCGGTGGCTACCGTAAGCGTGGAATGAAACTGCTGGCAGGTCTCAAGCTGCCTAAATTCCTGGATAAGGATGGCAAAGGCAAGCTTGATAACGAGATCAACTTCCGTCTTGATTTCAGGATCAGGGATAATGTAACGGCTAACAGCCGCCTTGACCAGGCTACCAATTTTGCTACCGGCGGCAGCAAGGAAATTACTATTTCACCTTCGGTGGATTACTATCTCAACAACAGGGTGAATATTAAATTCTATTTCGATCAGCGGAAGATCATGCCTTATATTTCATCCAGCGCACCCACTACCAATACCAGGGCAGGTGTGCAGGTGCGGGTTTCACTGGCACAATAAACGAAGAAGAAATACACTCGATATTACTACAGGGCCAACACAATGCTGGCCCTGTTTTTATTATGTATCGACTGTGAGGTAGTGTCTCAGTTTGAATTTCGCTATTCGGAAAACTGTCAGGTTGTATGTCACACTGAGCCTGTCGAAGTGGTTGTCGAAACCGGAATAGTATAGTAACAGCCATCCCTTCGACAAGCTTAGGCTGACAATATTTCAAACTGAGACATTACCAACCGTGAATAGTAAAGGAAGGGTTGATCTGCATTGCTGCTTATTCAATCATCAATATTGCCAGTTATAAAGGAAACCTGTAATAAATGGAATGGGAGGGAGAAGGAATGAAAAGATCGGAAAGAACAAATCAGTTAGCAGCAGGCGCTGCTGTTTTTTTCAGCAGCATTACATAGCCGCATAATTCTTTCTTTTTTTTCTTATTGATCTGCACAGGTTTTATCATGTGGTATTCTGTGAACTTGGGAATGTAATCGTACCGGATGATATTGCCATCCACATCACCCCACATTTTTTTCTGGTACACCACCTGTTTTTCATTCCAGTCGAACATACGCACTTCATACAATTTGGAAGACATATCACCGATAAATACAAACTGATACCAGCTACCTTGCGTCAATGGAACGACTACCGGAAATTCGTATTCGCTTTCCATGGTTACAGAAGCTTCTTTAACCACGATAAATCCTTCTTTCGATAAAATGCTTTTAAGACTGTCTGCCTGGTGGAGAATGTCTGCGTTGCTGCAGCTCGATGAGGTACGGATAACCTGCTGCGCCTGCATCCGGTCAGATGCCAATACAGCAAATATAAACATGGTCAGCTTAAACAGGTTTTTCATGTAGTTGAGGAATATTGGAATACAATTTTAGCTTAAAATCATGGTTTAACCAAGCTAAAACCCTTTTTCAAACGGTTATTCTGGTAAAATATTGCAGGGATCCCCAAATAAAATGCCTGAAGACTTTCAGGATCAATTGTATAGCATCCGGGCAACGAAACCGTTACCCGGTGACAATATTTGTTAATAATTGAGTGGGCGGAATTATTTCCGGTAAGTATAGAAAGAATTGGCCTGCTGCAGGCAGGTAATTACCAGGTCGTTGATGCACACATGAGGCGGCAGGCAGGCGCAGTAATAAATGGTATCGGCCACATCTTCGGCAACAAGCGGCTGGATGCCACCGTAAACAGCATCCGATTTTTGCTGGTCACCTTTGAACCGCACCATGGAAAACTCTGTTTCGGCAGCGCCGGGATGAATGGCGGTCACTTTTATTCCATGCTTTAATAATTCTATCCGCATGGCCTGGCTCAAAGCGCCCACAGCAAATTTGGTGGCGCAATACACATTGCCGTTCTCGTATACTTCCTTACCCGAAATAGAACCCAGGTTGATAATATGCGGCCGGGCAGATTCTTTCAGCAAAGGCAGCAGCGCACGGGTCACATACAGCAGCCCATGTACGTTGGTGTTGAGCATTGTATCCCAGTCATCCATATCGGCTTCGTCAAAAGGATCACGACCCAACGCAAGCCCGGCATTGTTGATGAGAATGTCAACAGGTTGTTGGGCAGCTTTCAATTGTTCCGCAGCTTCAAAAACCGCTTTTTTATCCTGCACATCAAAACAAAGCGTAGTCACTTTAATGCCATGTGTTGCCCTTAACCCTGCCGCCACTTCTTCCAGCTTTTCTTTCCTGCGACCGGTGATCACCAGGTCATATTTTTCTTTGGCAAATTTTTCTGCACAGGCTTTACCGAATCCTGCAGTTGCGCCGGTAATGAAAACAGTTTTTGACATAAAGGAGTTCAATGTTTAATGGTCAATAGCTTCCTGTTGTAAAGGAAGCCGCAAAGTTAGGAAGAGCTGTACTAAAAATGTAAATCTTACCGGATGAGGACAACGTAGCCTTTTTTCTTTTTAAGTTGGCCCGTAAAGCTGATGCCGGCGGCTTCCCACACAAAAGTTGCTGTATCCTGCGGTTTGCCTTTGTAGATGCCATTCCAGCCGTCATTCACCTTTGTGGTATAGTACACCATTTCGCCGAAGCGATTGTACACTTTAAAATAAGCCAGCGATTTCATACCGATAAGTATCGGTTTAAAAATATCATTCAGCCCGTCACCATTTGGGGTGAAAGCTGTAGGCACATACATATCTTCTTCCACCCTGAATACATATACATTGATGGTATCCCTGCCCAGGCAGCCATGTTCATCGGTGCCCAACAGGAAATAACGCATGGTATCCTGTGGGTTGGCAATGGGGTTGGCAATATTCGGGTTGCTGAGGAACGTGCCCGGCGACCAGGTATAATGTAGAGCGCCGGTTGCATTGAGCTGTAGCGGCTGGTTCAGCACGATCATCGTATCTCTCGGCCCTGCATTTACGGTAAGGAGGGGAATCACATTTACCAGTACAGTATCTTTTATGGGCAGCGGGCATCCCAGTGTATCCGTTACCGTTACAATATACTGCATGCTGCGGGGAGGCTGTATCACCTGCGGGTTGGCAATGCCGGCATTGCTGAGGAACAGTGCAGGCGACCAGGAATAGGAGCTTCCTCCGCTGGCGTGCAGCTGTGTATCAAAGCCCAGGCAGAGCGTGGTATCTGGCCCCGCATTGGCTGTAGGCGCCGGCACTACTTTCACCTGCACCGAAGATTGCGCCTGGCATTTGCCGATCGTTCCGGTTATGGTATATACAGTGGTGGTGACGGGACTTGCCACAGGATTTAAAATAGTTCCATTGCTCAAAGTGGCAGGAGGAGTCCAGTTGTAATGCAACGCATCGCCTGCGGCATGCAGCTGGGCGCTGTAAGACTGGCAAATAACGGTATCCGGTCCGGCATTGATCGTCACCTGCGGTTTCACATCCACAAAAACAGAATCGTCACGAAAGCAGCCGTGCAGGTCTGTCAATCGTACATAATACATGGTAGGTAGGTCAGGACTTACCAGCGGCGCAGCGCTGCCGGTATTATTGATCATATAATTTGGCGACCAGGCAATATTGCCTGCAGGCCCCGCTATGTTCAGCTGTAAAGTATCGATGATGCAGATGAGTGTATCGTTGGTGAGCGTGAAAGCGGGTTTTTGCCGTACGGTTACCACCACAGTATCGTTCCTGGTTTTGCTGCAACCGTTTACACCTACCGACACCACGTAAGCGGTCGTGCTGGTGGGATTGGCAACGGGGTTGGCAATGCCTGTATTGCTGAGGCCTGCGGCCGGTGACCAGCTATAGCTTACGCCGCCGCTGGCAGCCAGCTGGATAGCGGATTGACCGGTACAGAAAGAAGTATCGGGACCAGCCTGCGGTATAGCAAGCGGTGTTACGGGTATGTTTACAGAAGCTGTGGCAACACAATGATTGCCCCAGGTGGTGGTAAGCGTATAGGTGGTGGTAACGGCCGGCCATGCACGGGTCGTTTGTGCCGAAGGGTTTGCCACCGTGGCTGCGGGACTCCATTGCCATTGCAGGTGATCGGTTTTGTTGCTGTTGCCTGTCAATGTAAGACTGTCTTCTTCGCAGATGGCAGCGGGGTTCGCAGTAATGGCATTGCTGACATCATTGACCGGTGTGAGCAATACGCTGTCCCTGCTGATGCAGCCCTGGCTTTCCAGCGTCACAAAATACTGTGTGGCAGCTGATGGAAATACAGTAGGCGTGGCGGTGTTGGCGCCGATAATATTGGTATTCGGTGTCCAGCTGAAATTGCCCGTACCCGTTGCCGTTAGTTGCAGGCTGTCGAGCCGGCAATAGCTGGTATCCTGCGATAAAAGCGTGAGCACCGGTGAAGGCAGGATCGTTACCTGTGTATCCGCCGTATCGATACAGCCTTTGCTGTTGGTGACGATAAGCTGTGCGGTGTAAGTGCCGGGTGCAGGATAGCTGTATGACGGATTGCTAATGTGGCTGGTATCTGATAATACCGTACCGTCGCCAAAATTCCAGCTCCACGAATTGACGGTGCCGTAGCTGGTAAGTGAAGTGTCATTGAACTGAACAGGCACGCCGCTGCAGAAGGGCGCTATGGCTTCAAAGCCCGGGAAGAAGCCGGGATATACCGCCACAGTACGGAACGCTGAATCGGTACAGTTACCGCCTTTATTAATAATGAACTTAATGGTATAAACGCCTGTATCGGGATATACATAGACAGGGTTGTCCAGTATGGAAGTGTCGGCATCGGTGGAAGGATCGCCGAAGTCCCAGAAGACAGAATTAGCACCCGTACTGTTGTGTGAAAACTGGATATTGAAACCATCGCAGGTGGTAAAGCTGGGCATTGCATTCGCCTGTGTCTGGATACAACCGGAAACTTCTACGATCAGATCTTTTCGGTGAGTGGCAATGATCACTCCGTTTCTGTATACATTGATACAAACGCAAACAACATATTTACCTGCATCAGGAGCGATCCCTGAAATAATTCCTGTTACAGGATTAATAGTAGCCAATGGGCCCATCGGGGCTAACGCATTAAAAGGAGCAATATAAGCTACTGATTGATAGGGTGGAGGTTGCGGATCTCTGAAATCGGCCTGCGGTGCAGGCCCTCCATCATATGCAATGCAAAATGAATAAGCCAGAGAATCCTGTGGATCTGGGTCAGTAGCGCTGAAGTCGAGCGAAAAATTTGAATTGGCGCAAACTACGGATACCGGCAATTTGAATTGAGGCGAATTATCGGTTTGTGGAGGAGGTACTGTGCTATTACCCGGAATAACGCAGAGATAATTTGCTCCCTGGTCAGCTACAACATTGTTCGACCCTTGCCTGCTGAAAGTCTGGAATGCAACCGTATATCCAAGATTGTTATTCGGTAACTCAACTAAAAAAGAATAACTTTTATAAGTATAATTAAGATTCGGGGCAAGCTGTATGCAGGGGGAGATATTAATAGGCACAGCAATGGGGATGGAAAAATCTTCTACTGCAGCCCAGTTGTTGTTTTCTGCGGGCCCCAGCACTTTACTATTGTTATCATTGTTGAAAATACCAACGATATACTGGTTGATAAATGTGGCACCTGTAGGTCCTCTCAGCAATAGCAACCTTACCCTGTATTGTTTGCTGTTGGCAGCACTGCCCGGCCCTACATATTCGTATCTCATCTCGCCACCGATGATATGTGTGGCAAAGCCTTGGTGAGCCAGAAAAAACAAAATGCAGGCAAGTAGAGTTTTTTTCATTTGCAGCAAAATGGTAGCTATAAAAATAAACAAAAAGCCCGATGAAAGTAATATTCACCGGGCTTCTATTAAATATAGTTTGTTTTACCGTATCAGTATCACCGATCCCTTCTTCTCTATTTTCCTTCCGAGATAGGTTACCCCTTCGGCATACCATACATAAGTACCTGCCGCCTGCGGCTGGCCTTTGAACTCGCCGTTCCAGCCATAGCCGGGCTGGGTGGTGGTGAATACCAGCTGACCCCACCGGTTGTACACCCTGAAGGCATCCAGCGATCTCATACCGATCACAATCGGCCTGAACACATCATTGAGGCCGTCGCCATCGGGACTGAAAGCAGTGGGCACCAGCAGATCAGGATCTATTTTAAACAGCTTCACATTGATCGTATCTGTATCAAAACAACCCTGGTCGTTGCTTACCCGCACCACGTATTGAATGCTTTCCTGTGGCAGAGAAACGGGGTTGAAAATGGCAGGGTTGTTTAACCAGGTAACAGGCGTCCAGGAATAATGATTGCTGCCGGTGGCGGTCAGCTGCAAAGGCTGCCCGATCACCACGTTCGTATCGGCAGGACCGGCGTCCGCCACAATCCTGGCTACATGCAACAGCATGGTATCATATACAGGTTTGGGACAACCCAATACATCTCTTACTTCCACGATGTATTGTATATCCTGCTGCGGGCTTTGCGATACAGGATTGGCAATGCTGCTGTTGTTGAGGAATATCCTCGGCGTCCAGTTGTAAATGGAGCCGCCCGTAGCATTGAGCTGGTAGGAATCACCGAAACAGATGGTGGTATCCACACCGGCATTCGCCAGCGGGTAAGGCACTGTGTGTATAATGATGTCATCCTGCGAAAAACATTTTCCTATACGGGCCACCACATGATAAGTGGTGGTTGCAGCGGTGGGCGTGGCTACCGGGCTTTGCAGCGTGGCATTGTTCAGCGTAGCCGCCGGCGTCCATGTAAATGAAAGCCCATCGCTCTGGTTGCGCAAAATGACCGTATCTGTAAGGCAGATGGTGGTATCCGCCATGAGGTTCAGCGTCACATGATCCACCACGTTTACTTTTACAGAATCCGAAGCTGTACAGCCAAAATTATCTGCATAGTTTACATAGTAGGTGGTGGTTACATCCGGGCTTACCAGTGGTGTAAAGCTGTTCACATTACTGATCATATAATTCGGCGACCAGGTAATGGTACCGGTTTCCGTGGTGGTAAAGCGCAGCTGCAGCGTATCAATATTACAGATGAGTGTATCATTGGTAAGCGTATAAGGCGCTTTATCAAGAATTTCGATCCTGTGAGTGATGGTGTCCAGGCATCCCACAGTGCTGCCTACGATCAGCCTCACATCATAGCTGCCGGGCGTGGTATAGGTATAGGTGGGGTTCTGCTGTGTGCTTACATCAGTAGAAACAGAAGTGTTACCGAAATCCCAGTTCCATTGATTGATGGTGCCATAGTTGGCCGTGGTGGCATCGGTAAACGAGACGGGCACATTGGCACAGGTGGGGGACCGGTTATTGAATGCCGGGAAGAAGCCCGGGAATACCCTTAGCTGGGCCGTCGTAGAATCAGGACAGCTTTCATTGCGGTTCACCACGAGTTTCAATGTATACACACCGGCAGTAGTGTAGGTATGCGTGGGATTGGCGTCGGTGCTGGTATTACCATCCCCGAAATCCCAGAAAAAAGAAACGTTGAGTGGTGAGGTATTGAGATTATTAAAATTGAAGGTAAATCCATCGCAGCTGATGTAGCTGGGCTGCAGTTGGGCGCCTGCAAGGTCACAGGGCGCTACGGTAATGATAAAATCTTTACGGTGGGTAGCTTTGTATCGCCCGGTGGTGCGGTCATAAGAATCAACGCATACAGATACCACGTACCTGCCTGCACCCGGGGCAATGCCCGAAATGATTCCTGTCTGGGGATTGATATCGGCCTGCGGCCCCAGCGGGTAAGCGCCGGAATAACTTCCCAGGTAAACAACGCTTCCGTAAGGAGGGCCTGCAGGATTGGAGAAAGAGGCGTCCATGGCAGCGCCGCCGTTGTAGGCATCGCACATGCGGTACACAAGGCTGTCTCCGTCTTCATCAGTAGCGCTGTAATCCAGGGTGAAAGGCCTGTTGTAGCAGATCACTGAAATGCCTTTCGCATACACGGCACTGTTATCGGTACCCAGTGTGCCTAGTATATTAGTACCTGGTATTTCGGCAGAGTAGGTAGCGCCTACGCTGTTGGGCACATTCTCAATCCCATCGATCCTGCAGCAGGTCTGGTAGGCAATGGTATAGCCAAGAGCATTATCAGGTAAATCTATCGTGAATTCGTAATAGCCCACTGAATAGGACAGGTCAGGCGGGTTGGTGATACAGGGCGAAACGCCATTCAGCGGAACCTGTTCGGTCCTCGTCAACGCCACCACCCTGTTGCTCATGGCAGAAGCGCCGCTCGCTGTATAAAAAACACCCAGTGTTACGCTTCCCGGCATGGGTGCAGCGCCTACGGCATTTTCATCCCTGAAAAGTAATAATGTTACGAGGTAAGATTTTGAATTGGATGCTGTGCCCGGTCCCAGGTATTTATAGATCATTTCTCCCCCCGTTATATGCTTGGCATAAGAGAAGATAGCAGTTAAGAGAAATGACAGTATCAGTAAAATTTTCTTCATTGTACAGCAGAACACTTAATAAGACTACAAAATACGCAAAAATGCTGTCTGCATGTATTATAATACGTGAACGGATTGCAAAAAGTTTCTTAAGTCGGTAAAAGAAGCTTCTTTTTCTTCGAGCATGCCCATGTGGGCGCCGTTGCGGAGGATATGGATATGGGCTATTGATGGCAGGTGCGATTGCTCCAGGCTGTGCTGAAAGGGAACCGCCTTGTCATGGACGCCCATGATGAACAGTACAGGAGTGCGGGTGTTTTGGAGAACAACGGTTGTATCAGGCCTTGCGATCATCGCATTGTAATATTGTATCAGCGCCTCAGCTGAAAATGCCTCCGCCTGCCCGATGAGCTCCGTTATATCGGCTTTGCTTTTTTCAGCGTCGGCAAACAGGCCGGGAATGCTTGTTTTTAAAAATGCCAGCGGACCGTTGTTCTGTATAAATTCAATTCCTTTCCGGCGGGTATCTTTTTTGGCTTCATCATCGGCATAAGCGCTGCTGTGGAAGAGCCCGAGGCCGCATAGCATGCCGGGATATTTTTCTGCAAATGACAGGCTGATATAACCACCCATACTGTGGCCGATCATACAGCATTTAGCAATATTTTCTTTCTGCAGGATGGCATATAACAGGGCCGCATAATCGCTGATTTGTACCCCATCGCCCTGCAGCAGCTCCGATTGCCCGCTTCCGGGGAGGTCGGGAACAATGAGTAAAAATTCTTCGGATAACCTGCCCGCAAAATCATCCCATATCCTTCTGTCTTCTGCAAAGCCATGCACCAGCATCACCGGCAATCCTTTGCCGGATACGGTGTAGATGATCCTGCTGTTGTTGTATATTATTTCCTTTGTTGTCATAAAATATCCGGTTTATTGCTTTGACCTGGCCCATGCTCTGAACATCAATAATAGTACCAGTGGCAACAATGCCGTATTCAGCTGCTGCGGTAAAAAATACCAGGCGGCTAAAAGCAGCATGCCTGCTATCACCGTAAAACGGAAATAATTTTTAAAGAGACTTTTTTTGCTTTGAATGAAGAAGGATGCAAACAGGTGGGTAGGCAATGCCCATAAAAGATTGTAATTGTCTTTGGTCATGCTGTGATCCGTACCCACCCACATAAAAATTAAGATGCAGCCCAGCAGCCCGGTAAGAAAGAAAAGCAGGCCGTCCAATCCTGCAAGCAACAGTGGAAATTTTTTACTGAAGTGCAGCGCTGCAAACAAAATAAATAAGGCGGTGAAAAACACAAGAGGCGTGAAAAAGCTTTTGACAACAGGAGGATTATCCAGCGTATACAGATTCTGTGAGCTCAATACAATTTTCCCGTTCCGGTTGCTGTCCAGGGCCATCATCAGGTTGTCCGGTAAAAACTCCTGCTCCGCAGCGGTCATGATGCGATCTGTTTTGGCACCCAGTAATATATCGATGCCCAGCTTGCTCCACTGCTGGTCGCCTTTATCGAGGTATTCATGAATAGCCTGCCTGAACCGCATATTGACCGGTCGAACGGCCGGCAGTTGCGGTGTGGGCTGCCTGAATTGTACGACCAGGTCACGCAGGCGGGTGGTGCAGTTGTCGAAAAAGAAATCGTATTTATAATATTTATTTTCTTCTTTGAGATTCTCTATCAGGAAATGGTTCAGCGCAGTTTTTTCGGCGCCGGAAAGTGCCAGCAGCTGTTCAGTCATTTCCCTGCCGGTATATTGGTACAGGTCCCGGAAGTCGGTAAACTGCTCCACGCTCATATAGTACAGCAGCTTACCCCTTGTGAATTTCATGTAGAAATTCGGGTCTTCAAAATCGAAAGTGCCGTAGTTGTATACATAATCTGTTACACTGTTGCTATCGGTCACCCGCAATGCACTGTGACCGAACAGGGAGTATAATTCCTGGCCGGGCGAGCAGGTTAGGAGGGAGATGCGCAGGCGGGAACTGTCCTGCGCTGCAGCTTTTAAAGCGGTAAGGAAAAAGAATGCTATAAGAAGTTTTTTCATGTATGAATGTAATTTTGCAATCATGTTGAGGAACGAAGCTTTTGCTGTTACCTGCAATAAGATCCTTCATGCCCCGGGATGACAGAGCCTGCTTCCGCATAAGCACAGCTTTACAGAAGACTTCCTGCTGCTGCAAGATAAGAAAAGGCTCCTTCAAAAGGAGCCTTCCATAAGCTGGTCATTCAGCCGGTTGAACATATTTACCTGCTGTAATTCGGTGCTTCTTTGGTGATGGCGATATCATGTGCATGGCTTTCTTTCATACCTGCATTGCTGATGCGGATGAATTGCGCCTGCTGCAATTCTTTAATGGTAGGTGCGCCGCAATAGCCCATACCGGCTTTTAAGCCGCCGGTAAATTGGTGTGCCACTTCTTTCAGGCTGCCTTTGTAGGGTACCCTGCCTTCGATACCTTCCGGCACAAATTTCTTTACATCATCTTCCACATCCTGGAAATAGCGGTCGCTGCTGCCCTGCGCCATAGCGCCCAGTGAGCCCATGCCACGGTATTGCTTGAATTTTCTTCCTTCGTAAATAATGGTTTCACCCGGGCTTTCTTCCGTGCCGGCAAAAACATTTCCCATCATCACGCAATGAGCGCCTGCTGCCAGGGCTTTCACCATATCGCCGGTATAACGGATACCACCATCGCTGATAATGCCTACATTTTTTCCTTTGAGTGCGGCAGCCACATCCATCACCGCAGATATCTGCGGAACGCCGGTGCCGGCTACGATACGGGTGGTGCAGATGGACCCCGGGCCGATGCCCACTTTCACGGCATCTGCGCCTGCATCGGCCAGCGCTTTGGCTCCGGCGCCGGTACCCACATTACCTGCGATCACCTGCAAACCTTTGAATGATTTTTTTACGTTCTTCAGCATATCCATCACTCCTTTTGTATGGCCATGGGCGCTGTCGAGGCAGATCACATCCACGCCTGCTTTATGCAGGGCATCCACCCGGTGGAGTGTATCGGAAGTAATACCGACGCCTGCACCTACAAGCAGCCTGCCGAAGGAATCCTTCACCGCATTCGGATGGCTTTTTAATTTGAGGATATCGCCGAAAGTGATCAGCCCGATCAGCTTGCCGGCCTTTGAAACCACCGGCAGCTTCTCCACTTTATTCTTTTTGAAAATGAGCTCTGCTTTTTTAAGATCGGTGCCTTCCGGTGCAGTGATCAGATGCTCGGAAGTCATGACGCTGCTCACTTTTTTCTTATAATCTGTTTCGAGGCGGAGGTCCCGGTTGGTGAGTATGCCCACTAATTTCTGGGATGCATCCACAATGGGGATACCCCCGATCTTATTTTCCTTCATCAGCCTCAAAGCCTCGCCGATGCTGGCTTCCGGGCTTAGGGTGATCGGGTCAAGGATCAGCCCGTTCTCGCTTCTTTTCACACGGCGTACCTCATTGGCCTGCTTTTCAATGCTCATATTTTTATGCAGGATACCCAGCCCGCCTTCCCGTGCAAGGGCAATGGCCAGCTGCGCTTCCGTAACGGTGTCCATTGCTGCGCTCAGCATAGGAATATTCAATTTGATGGAACGGGTAAGCTGCGTACTGATAACTACATCACGTGGTAATATCTGGGAATATGCAGGGACGAGCAGAACGTCGTCGAAAGTGAGGCCTTCTCCGAAAAACTTGGAAGAATCAGCCTTTAAGGAGTTTTTTATTGTTGCCATGTGCAAAGGTACAGGAAATATATCCACAAAAAAAATAGCAGGAATTAAGGTAGTGTCTCCATTTAAGGTGTTCGATCTTTTTGTAGATAATCAAGCATAGGGAAAGCTGTTCAGAAGGTCGAATACCTTATTGTACTTAGCCTTGGCAATTTGAAAGATTGTCAGCCCGAGCTTGTCGAAGGCGGCGGCTATCCCAGTTTCGACAACACTTCGACAGGCTCAGTGTGACATACAAGCTGATAGCTTTTTGAATGTCCTCAAATCGACCATTAGCCAGGCATAGCCTGCTCTTACTTTAAAAGCTAAAGCTATACAAGCCTGTACATTTTTCCCGGCAGGGCTATAATCACCTGCTGCATTTCAAGGGTGAGCAGGGCGCTGGCGGCGGCATTGCTGCTGAGGCCGGAGCGGAGATAAATCTCATCGATCTGCATATTTTCTTTCTGCTGCAACAGACCGGTAATGATCTTTTCATCGGGCGTAAGATCGAGCAGTAATTTCTTTTGTTTTTCTACCACCGGCTTTGGCGCAATATTCCAGCGCATGTATTCCAGCAGGTCGTTCATGTCGGTGATGAGCACCGCTTTGTTGTTTTTTATCAGGTAATTGCAGCCTTCACTTTTACTATCGACCGTACGACCGGGCAGGGCAAACACATCTTTGTTATAGCTGTTAGCGAGCTCGGCAGTAATGAGGGACCCGCCCCGGATGCTGCTTTCGATCACTATCAACGCATCGCAGATGCCTGCCACGATCCTGTTTCTCCGGGGAAAATTCTGCCGGTCGGGATTGCTGTCTTTGGGGAAGTCGGTGAGTAATCCTCCGAAAGCAACCATCTGCGCCGCCAGCGATTTGTTTTGTGAAGGATAGATCCTGTCCAGCCCATGCGCCAGTACGCCCACCGTCTGCAGCTCATTTTTCAGTGCCGCCTTGTGTGCAATGGTATCGATTCCAAATGCCAGGCCGCTTACTACGAGCACATCTTTATCGCTGATCGTTGCGATCAGCTCTTCACAAATATTTTTGCCATAAGCAGAATGATTCCGGGTGCCTACAATGGAAATGATCTTTGCGGCATTGAGATCGGCGGTACCCCGGTAGTAGAGCAGGGGCGGACTGTCGTAACAATTCAGCAGGCGCCGGGGATATTTTTTATCGGTGATGAAAAGCGGGCTGATCCTATGCTTTTCAATGAAAGCAATCTCTTCTTCGCAGGCCGCAAATTCAGCAAATTTTTTAATGGCAGCGGCTCTCACCGAACCGATGCCTTCGATGGATTCGAGCTGTTTTTTACCGGCTGTAAAAATGCTCCTGGCATCACCAAAAATATGGATCAATGCTTTGGCGTGCACATCGCCGATATGGGGCACCCTGCTCAGTGCCACCTGGTACAAGAGATCGTTGTTCATGGGGTACGTAGTTTAAATAAAAAGGCAATACTAAAATAAGCATTGCCTTTTGTATTTTTCAACCTGTATCGCTGCTGCAAGCAGCCTGTTACTGTTACTTCATTATTACTCCGTCTTAGTTGGAAACGATGCTCAATTCAGTGCGCCGGTTCTGCGCCCTGCCCGCTTCGGTGCTGTTATCTGCTACAGGTTTTGTTTCACCCCATCCCTTCGCCGTAAGCCGATTGGTAGCAATGCCGTTTTGCTGCAGGTAGGCGATCACTGCTTTTGCCCTGTTGTTGCTCAGGCTAATATTATCGGCAGGCTTACCTACATTATCCGTGTGCCCGCTGATGAGGATCTTCAGCTGCGGGTTTTCATTCATGAGTGCAATCAGCTGATCCAGCTCTGTTTTGGATGCTTCCTGTAAGGTCCATTGTTTGGAATCGAAGAAAATATTTTTCAATATAATGCTGGCGCCTGCTTCAATAGGCTGCAACGGGATGTTTACCACGAAGGCGCTGTCGGAATGATTTCCTTTCATGGAAAAATTATCCGAATAGAACAGGTATCCCTTCCTGTTTACGTTGAAGGCATAATCTTTTCCCACGGGCAATGTAACCAGGTAGTTGCCGTCTTCATCCGTCTGCAGGCGGGAAACCATATTTCGTGTATTGATGTCTGTTAGTTCAATGGAAGAGGGCAACCCGGCATTTGTTTTCTTATCGTACACTTTGCCTTTTACCCAGAGGGTTTTATCGGCCTGTATATCTTCCCGAAGCTGAAATGTAAAAAGATCGAGTCCTCCTTTGGTATCCATGCCATCGCTGGCAAAATAGGCGGTTTTACCATCGGAAGAAACGATGAGCGAGCCTTCGTCATCGATGGTGTTGATGGGGTAGCCGAGGTTAACGGCGGTATCCCAGGAAGCATCGGCTTTTTTCCTGCTCAGGAAAAGATCGGTCATACCATAGCCTTCATGCCCGTTGCTGTTGAAATATAAAGTCTGGTTATCTGCGTGAATAAAAGGACAGCCTTCATCGGCTTTGGTATTAATGAGCGGACCAAGGTTTTCAGGAGCGCCCCAACGGCCATTGGACTGGCGTGTGCTCACCCAGATATCTTTTCCGCCCAGGCCACCGGGCCGGTTGCTGGAAAAATACAACTGTCTTTTGTCGGGACTGAGAGAGGGGGAGGATTCCCAGAACTCGGTATTGATGGTTGTGCCCATATTCTGCGGCTCTGTCCAGCTACCATTCTTTGTTTTGTAGGCGATGTACAGGTCGCAGCTGCCTTCTCCTTCGGGATAATTGCAGCCTGTAAAAATGAAGAGGTCGCCATCCTGCGAAATGCTCTGGGCGCCTTCATTAAAATTGGTATTTATTTTTCCGCCTACGGGCTGGGCTTTACTCCATTTGCCATTCACATTTTCACTTTCATAAAAATCTTCATCACTGTTCACCCTGCGGGTGAAGATGATCTTCTGCCCGTCGATGGTGAGCGAAGGAAAATATTCCAGCGCATCGGTATTGATCTCGGGGCCAAGATTGACGGGTGAAAAAGTATAATTGACAATTCCTTTTTCCTTCAGCTTTCTTGCATAATCAATGGCGAACTCAAAAGTTTTCCTGCGGTAATTGCCGGCCTGTATGCTTTGTTCATTGAGCCTGGGCGTTCGTAAAAATTCATTGACTGTGGCGAGCGCTTTTTCAAAATCCCCGGTACCTGCGAGGGAAATAGAGTAGGGCAGCAAATAGGTTTTTGAATATATACTGTCCATCTGCAGCGCTTTTTGAAAATCGGCTACGGAAGAGCGATAATCCTTAAGGTTGGCATAAATGCCGGCCCTGGAAAGATATACATCCACGAATTTACTGTCGAGCGCCAGGGCATCATTCAGCAATTTGATCGCTTTGCTGTATTCGCCGTCCCGTGCGGCTTCGTAAGCCGTGCCGTATATCTCACCTGCTTTTTTATTTACCTTATCGGGATCGTACCATTGCGCTTTTGTGAAAAACGGTAAGGATATGAATAGGCAAAAAACGAAGGTTAAAAAAAATATTTTCCTGTTGCGATGGGTCATGTAGTTGTTTATAATCAATGAAGGTAAAACGATTTGGGTGGATAAGTATTGCGGGACTGTTAAAAGTGTAACAGGCAATAAAACGCAACCGGTGGCTACTACGAGCTTGTTGTAACTGACCTCGTAAGTGGAGCAATACAATGAATCATGAACTTTTGTAATTTTAACCAGCAAATCCCTGGCCGGAAAAGAAATAATTCTATCTAAGCAACAGGGCTATTAAGAGGTAGTACATATATACCAATCGAAGAGTAAGTTGCTATTAAGCGGGCTATACTGTATACCGGTGTAATACGTTCATATGCGGACTCTTTAATTAATAAACCATCAAATGTTCAGACATCAAGGCAAGGCCCGGACTTTAAGACATAACCTAAGAATTGCTTCCTTATTATCTTTTATCGCAGGCTTTGTAAACGTTGCAGGCTTTTTTGCAGTGCAGCGACTGACAACGAATGTAACAGGACATTTTGCATTTTTCGTGGACGAGGTTTTTAAGCTCAATTTCTGGCAGGGGTTTATTTATTTCCTGTATATTTTCTTCTTTTTTTTAGGCTCCTTTGTTTCCAGCTTTCTTATAGAGAGCATTTCACGGAATGACGATCGTTACGTCTATGTGGTTCCTGCATCAATTGAATGTTTAATTCTATTCCTGCTTGGTTTTTTGAATAAAGAACTGATCGTTGAACACCAGAACAGTATTGCTTTCTGTTTACTTTTTGCAATGGGATTACAAAATTCTTTGGTAACAACTATTTCGAGTGCAAGCGTGAGAACCACTCATTTGACAGGACTGTTCACCGATTTGGGTATTGAACTATCACAGCTGTTTTTTTTCAAAACCAAAGAGCAAAGAAATAAGTTAACCTCATCCATAAAACTTCGGTTAACAATTATCGGCTCCTTCTTTATTGGTGGTATTGTTGGCGGAATTTTATATTCGAAATGGGGACTTCATTCTTTGATCTTTGCGGCAATAGTTTTGGCTGCAGGTTTAATTTACGACAGCCTGAAATTCAGGCTCATTTTGTTAAGGCGAAAGAGCAGGAACGGTTGAAAGAAATATGGATAAAGCGGCTATAAAGGAACCGGTGTTCCGTCAGGCGCAACTGCCAGAATTAATAATTAGCAAATCCTAAAAAGAGAAATGATTTTATGAATGGTGGAGGAATGATCTTTTTATACATTTAAATAAAAGTAGCGTACTGGAAACCGATAACCATTTACTAACAGAATAAAGAATGAATCAGAAAAATCTATCAGAATTAACAAACGAAGAATTGCTGTTGCAGGCAAAAAAGATGAAATCTCTCAACCTTTTTAATGCAGTGCTGATCGGCTTTTTGATCGGTATTGTGCTGTATAGCGTTTTGCAAAACAGCTGGGGATTTTTAACGCTGATCCCTTTGTATTTCGCTTACAGGCTGATCAATCAATCCAAATACGACAGGGAGGAATTGAATAAGGTTTTAAAGGAACGGAACCTGCAGTAAATTTTTGAAAGAGGAGGAAGTAGTTTACAAATTCACCAGCAGAAGCTTTCACGATATTTATGGCACATTGATATACTTATGCACCTGCAGTGAAATGCGCCATTGAGGATGCTGCTTAACATAGTCGATGATGAGCGGGGTGACTGTTTCTCTTTTATCCCATTCGGGCTGCAGGTATAGCCGGCAACCGGGTTTTACCTGTGCGGCATATTTTTCGGCCCAGGCAAAATCGGACTTGTTGAAGACAACCACTTTTAGTTCATCTGCTTTTTCAATGACTTCGGGCAGCGGCGCTTTGAATTTTTTTGGAGAGAGGCATATCCAGTCCCAGTGGCCACTTAAAGGGCTGGAGCCGGATGTTTCAATATTGGTTTGAAAGCCTTTTTCTTTTAATGCAGCTGTGAGTGCATCTAACTGGTGCATGAGTGGCTCACCACCGGTGATCACTGCCAGTACATCGGAGTGATTGGCATTGTTTTCTGCCGAACCATTTACCGCCATCTCTACGATATCGTTCAATGCATATTGCGGATGCCTGGATGCATCCCAGCTGTCTTTTACATCGCACCATACGCAACCTACATCACAGCCGCCGAGCCTGATAAAATAAGCGGCCCTGCCCTGGTGATAGCCTTCCCCCTGGAGGGTATAGAAATGCTCCATAACGGGGAGCAGCTGTGTAGTATCGTTGGTTAACGTGGTCAATTATTGATTATTTTGAATGCAGGCGTTGTAAGTATTTTTTAAAAGCCCGGCAATAGTCATTAACCCCACGCCACCGGGCACCGGGGTGATGTAGCTGGCTTTGGGGGCTACCTTTTCAAAATCAACATCGCCTTTGATCGCAAAGCCTGATTTTTTGGAAGCATCCGCCACCCTGGTGATACCCACATCAATGACAATGGCGCCTTCCTTTACCATATCCTCTGTTAAGAATGCCACTTTACCCAATGCAGCCACAATGATATCGGCCTGCAGGCAGAGCTCTTTTAAATTAGTGGTACGGCTGTGACAAAGGGTTACCGTACAGTTGCCGGGATTGGTATTGGCGCTGAGCAGGATGCTCATGGGGCGGCCTACGATATTGCTTCGACCGATCACTACCGCATGCTTGCCTGTCGTATGAATGTTATAATGTTCCAGCATGAGCATGATGCCATAAGGGGTAGCAGGTAAAAAACTGGGCAGGCCCTGCACCATTTTTCCCACGCTGCTGGGATGAAAGCCATCCACATCTTTGGCAGGGTTGATGATATTGATAATTTTTTCTTCACTGATATGTTTGGGCAAAGGCAGCTGCACCAGGATGCCATCCACATCATCGTCTGTATTCAGCTCAAGGATGGTATCGATAACAGTTTGCTCATCTGTATCGCTGCTGAAACGGTAAAGGCTGCTTTTGAAGCCGATCTCTTCGCAGTTCCTGATCTTGCTGGCGACATAGGTTTCGCTGGCGCCATCCGTACCCACCAGCACCGCTGCCAGGTGAGGCGCTTTTTTGCCGCTTTCCCGCAGCAAGGCGGTTTTTGCTTTCAGATCATCTTTTACTGCCTGGGATACAACTTTACCGTCTAGAATTTTCATGTATTGATTTTACGGCGCAAAATTAACTAACAAAACGCACTTTTTGCTGTTCATAAATACCTAAATAACAATTAAGGTATTTGCTTACCTTGTCTGTGTATTTAAACCAAAACTGCTTTGCGACATTTTTTATTTGCACTCGCCACAGGCCTGGCTTTGCTGCTGTCTGCGCAGGAAGCCGCCGCACAGTCCTTACGCTATAATATCAGCATGCCTTATATCACACTGGGCGCTTACAGTTCCAAACAGAATGATCCGTTTTCTTTTACAGGCAACCAGGCGGCGCTGGCGAAAACCGAAACGGCGGGCATCGGCGCATGGGGCGAACGAAGGTTTATGCTGAGTGAAATTGGCGTGTACAGCCTGGCAGGCGCTTTTCCCACCAAAATGGGCAATTTCGGTGTGCAGCTCAATTATTCGGGCTTCAGTAATTTCAATGATAACAAGATAGGTCTGGCCTATGCCCGCACATTGGGTAAAGCGATTGATATCGGTGCCCAGTTCAATTACTACGGCTATCGTATTCCCCAGTATGGCAGCGCTTCCGCCGTTAATTTCGAGATAGGCGCTATCATGCATTTTTCCGATAAATTCCATGGCGGCATCCATGCTTACAGCCCGGTGGGCGGTAAGCTGGGGAAGTTTGATGATGAGAAGCTGGCGTCTGCTTATAAGCTGGGACTGGGTTATGATGCCAGTGATAATTTTTACATCAGTACAGAGATCATAAAGGAAGAAGATAAACCGGTCAATATTATCGGTGGTGTGCAGTACCAGTTCATGAAAAAATTTTTTGCCCGTGCAGGCTTTGTGAGTGAAACAGGCAGCGCCTTCGGCGGGGCAGGAGTAAGCTGGAAAAACCTCCGGCTGGATGTTGCGGCAAACTATCACCCGCAGCTCGGTTTGTCACCTGGCATTATGCTGATCATAAATTTTAAGAAAGGCTGATGAAAAGGAGATGGATACTTACAGCTTGTATAGTATGCATGGCTTTTGCAGGTTTTGGACAGGTTACGCCCAAACCTGAAGAGCCTCCTGTGGGTAATGCCGCCGAACAGCAACTGGAAAATATTACAGAGAACAATGAGGATATGGTCACAGAGGATGATTCTTACCTGCAGGACCTGGCGCAATACCTGAAAAATCCGCTGAACCTGAACCGTGCTGATGAGAACGAGCTGAAAGACCTGCGGATCCTGTCTGTGCTGCAATTACAGAACCTGCTGCGCTACCGGGCCCTGTTCGGAAGTTTTATCAATATTTATGAGCTGCAGGCCATTCCCGGCTGGGATGTTACCACTATTCAGAAATTGCGCCCATACGTTACCGTTAGTAATGCGCAAACGGTTAAAGAAGCATTTGCAGAAAGACTAAAGGGTGGGGATAATACCATCCTGCTGCGGGTAACACAGGTGCTGGAAAAATCGAGAGGCTACCTGCAGGATTCCGCCGCCAGCTTTTATCCCGGCTCACCCCAGCGTATTTTCCTTCGGTATCGATACAATTATAAAAACCTGCTGCAGTATGGTGTATCGGCCGAAAAAGATGCAGGGGAAGAATTTTTTAAAGGATCGCAGAAACAGGGATTCGACTTTTATTCGGCTCATTTATTTGCCAGGAATATCGGCATCATTAAATCGCTGGCGCTGGGAGACTATACCGTGAATATGGGCCAGGGGCTTACTTCCTGGATGACGCTGGCATTTAAGAAAAACCCGGATATCATGTCCATAAAGCGCCAGTCACCTGTTTTAAAACCTTACACTTCTTCCGGTGAGATTTTTTTTCACCGGGGAGCAGCCATTACCATTGGTAAAAAAAACTGGGAGGCCACTTTTTTCGGATCTTACCGGAAAGTGGATGCCAACTTTATCAGTGACACCACCAACAGCGAAGATGCTTTTATCTCTTCGCTGCAAACCTCGGGACTGCACAGGACCGCAGGAGAGCTGGCAGACAAGAACATTCAGCGGCAGATCGCTTTTGGCGGCAATATCAAATACCGCCTCAACCGGCTGCTTGTGGGTGCCAATGCGGTACAATACAATTTTAAATTCCCGCTCATCAAAGCTGCTGAACCCTACAACCTTTATGCGCTTACAGGCAAAAATTTCGGCAACTACAGCGTCGATTATGCCTGGACCTTTAAAAACCTTCATTTCTTCGGGGAAGCCGCCATGAGCAGCAGCCAGTACACTGCCTTTATCAACGGGGCCCTCATAAGCGTGGCTAATAATGTGGATATGAGCCTCTTATATCGTAATATTTCCAGGGGATATCAATCGCTGTATACCAATGCTTTTACCGAAAGCACTTATCCTACCAATGAAAAAGGACTTTTTACAGGTATCAGCATCCGTCCTTCCAATAGCTGGCGGGTGGATGCCTATGCGGATATTTATCGTTTTCCCTGGCTGAAATACCGGGTGAATGCCCCTTCGGAAGGCAAGGACTATATGGTACAGGTGGATTACAGGCCCAATAAGCAGTTGGAGATATACAGCCGGTTCAAAGCAGAGTCAAAATCAATTAATTATAACCCGGCAGAACTGACCATGAGCCCGGTGGTGGAGCAGCCCAAAAAGAACTGGCGCACCCACCTGAGTTACAAGATCGACAACAATTTTACCATCCGCAGCCGTACGGAAATGGTATGGTTTGATAAGAAAGGCGAAGCCGCTTCCCAGGGTTTTATGATGTATGCAGATGTGCTGTACAAGCCACTGCTGAAGCCGTTTTCGGGCAATATGAGGCTCATGTATTTTGAAACGGAAGATTATAACAGCCGCATTTATGCATATGAGAACGATGTGCTGTACTCCTACAGCATCCCTGTTTTTTATGACAAAGGCTATCGTTACTACCTGAATATCAACTATGATATAGGGGAAAAGCTATCCATATGGGCCAGGTGGGCGCAGTTTATTTACCCCGAGAAGGAAATAATCGGCTCAGGGCTGGACGAGATCAGGAAAAGCCGGAAAACGGAGGTCAAAATGCAGCTGCTGTATAAATTTTAACTTTTTTTAACAAAGAAGCAGCATTGCCGGTTAGGCCATTGTCAATACTATGATTCAGGGCCGTAATATTACCGTAAAAAAAAATTAACAATTTTTTTAAGCGTAAGTAAAAACCCCTATTTTTACAAATCATCAAACTAAATTTTAACTAAATCGCACATGAGAAGATTCTTATCACTGTTTACGATGATGATGCTCAGCGCAGTATTATCATTTGCACAAAGCCGGCTGGTGACCGGTAGGGTTTCCGACGAAGCCGGAAAGCCCGTTCCTTTTGCCTCTGTGGTTATTAGAGGAGGTGGTGGTGTACAAACCGATGTTAACGGTGAGTACTCGATCAGGGTTAGCCCGGGCGATGTGCTGCAGATATCTCAAACCTCTTATGATATGGTGGAGATCCCTGTAGGTTCATTGACCAATATCAACACAACCCTCAAATTAAAGGACAATACCATTGCAGAAGTTGTTGTAACGAGTGCATTTAATACAAAGCGTACTGCAAGGAGCGTTTCTTCAAATGTTCAGAACGTAAATGCAGAGCAACTCAATACTGTAAGGGCAGCCAACGTGAACAATGCGCTTGCAGGTAAAGTGGCTGGTGCTCAGGTAAGAAGTCAGTCTGCCGTGGCTTTGGGTAGGGAAACTACCGTAAGGCTTCGTGGTGAGAATGGCCTCGGTACCGGTAGCGGTCCTCTGTATGTAGTTGATGGTACTATTCTTCCAAGTTCAGGTGATATCAACCCTGATGATGTTGCGGATATTACCGTGCTTCAGGGTCCTGCTGCAGCTGCATTGTTTGGCCCGGAAGGTTCAAATGGTGCAATCGTAATCAATACCAAAAAAGGCAGAAAAAATGCCCCTGGTATCGGTATCGAGATCAACAGCGGTGTTACTTTCGATAAAGTATATTTAACGCCTAACTTCCAGAATTCTTATTCCGGTGGTTCAGGTTCTGATATGATCAAGTTTGAATGGCAGGCAGGTATGCCTACCGCATGGCAGGCACTGGATGGTAAATATTATCATAACTATGATGATGATGCCAGCTGGGGTCCACGTATGTCAGGTCAGGAGTATATTCCTTGGTATGCATGGTATGGTGGTCATGAAAGATCTTACCAAACTGCCAAGCTGACTCCTCAGCCTACCAACGCTACAGATTTCTACAATAAAGGTGTTACCCTTACCAATAACATCAGTTTCTCAAAAGCTACTGATAATATGAACCTGAGGGTTTCTTACACCAACCTGGATGTAAAAGGTCTGATCCCAACTCAGTACCTGAAAAAGCATACATTGAATACGAACTTCTCAATGGATCTTTCTCCAAAAATCAATCTTTCTTCAAGCATTACTTTCATCAACCAGGACAGGAATGCGGATCTGGATGACGGATACGCTAACCAATCATCTGGTTCATTCAACCAATGGTTCCACAGGGATCTGGATATTAATATCCTGAGAGAACTGCGTGGCTTGCAAACTCCTGAAGGTATCTATGCTTCATGGAATATTTCAAACCCGACTTCTTACAGCGCTACCAATCCTAAAGCATTTTATGCTGGTAACTACTGGTACAATCCTTACACTTATTTCGACCTGATCAAAAGCTTCGATCAGAGAAACAGGCTGTTTGGTGATATCGGTCTTACTTACAAATTCAGCAACGATTTCAGGGTGAAAGCTACCTACCGCAGGCAACAGCTGACTACCAACGGATATAATATCTATCCTACAGAACTGGAAGTGAGCGGAAACCAAACCGGTTTCAACCCTTACGGTGAAACAACTGCAGAATCTCAACTGGCTGCTTACCAAACCGGCGAAACTTTCAGCAATCGTCAATACTATGAAGGTTTAGCTACTTACACTAAAAAAGTAAGAGACTTTAACTTCAATGGTAACGCTGGTTTCGTTATTTATAAATCTACTGCCCGTACATTCAACGCTAACACCAGTGGTGGTTTGAGCGTACCTGGTGTATATGCATTAGGAAACTCAGTGAACAGGATCAGGAATGCAGGTACCAATAACTTTGAAAGCATCACCAACTACAAAAGCCGTGGTGTTTTCGTAAGAGCTGACGTTGGTTATAAAAACTTTGCATTCATCGAAGGTTCATTCCGTAAAGATTATACTTCTGCAGAACCTGCAGGAAAACCAATCGATACCAAATCATTAGGTGCTTCATTGGTGTTCACAGATTTATTGCCTAAGAGCTCAATCCTTTCTTATGGTAAAGTAAGAGCTTCATGGGGCCAGATCCTGAACCCGCTGAGCGCTTATGACTTATTAACTTCATACACTACGGGTGCAAGCTTTAATGGTAGCGCTACAATGGGTGAACCTAATACCCTGGTAGATCCGTTACTGCATGGCGCATTCAACGATGAAAAAGAAATCGGTCTTGACCTGCGTTTCCTGAAAAACAGGATCGGTACAAGCATCACTTACTGGGACAGAACTAACAAAGACTTCCCTGTAGCGATCACTACATCAGGTGCTTCCGGTTATACTGCCATCCGCACCAACGCTGGTGAAATTGCTAAAAAAGGTATCGACGTTCAACTGAACGCACGTGTACTGAATCTGCCAAACCTTGAGTGGGATATCAATGCTACTTGGGGCTACCTCCTGAAAAACGAAGTAGTTTCTATCGCAAAAGATGGTTCTATCCAAAGGCTGGTATCTGCCAACGGTTCTTATGGTCCTACAACAACCAACCCGCTTTCTGCATGGACAGTTAGTGAAATTGGTCTTCCTTGGGGTCAGCTGCATGGTACTGGTATTGAGCGTATCGACGGCAAACCAGTGCTGAATGAAGACGGTACTTATGTATCTGCAGCAGATGTGAACTACGGTTCTGTACTGCCTAAATACACCGGTGGTGTTCAAAACTCTTTCAACGTCTTGAAAAACTTTGTAGTGAATGTTAACATTGACTACTCAGTAGGTGGTAAATTCTTCTCTCTGTCTAACTTCTGGGGTGATTTCTCCGGTCTGACAGCTCGTACTGCTGCGTTGAACGATAAAGGAAATTCAGTTAGAGACGCTGTAGAAGATGGCGGTGGTGTTCACGTTACAGGTGTGGATGCCAGCGGTAAAGCAATGGATATGTATGTGGATGCACAAACTTATTTCCACCAGTTTTACTCTTCTAAAATCAGTGAGAAAAATGTATACGATCTTACTTACGTAAAACTGAGGGAATTAAGCCTGGGTTACAGACTGCCAATCAGCAGGATCGGTAATCTGTCTAAATACCTGCAAGGCGCTACTTTCTCAATCATTGCACGTAATCCTGCATTACTGTACTCAAAAACAAGAGATTTCGATCCTTCAGAAATCAGTGGAGTTCAAGGTGAGGATGGACAAATGCCCGGAACCAGATCATTGGGTGTTAACCTTAAATTGAATTTTTAATTGAAAATTTCTAAAAAGATTATGATGAAAAATAAAGTAATAAAATCATTATTTGTCATTTCAGCTGCAACCACACTACTTGGTAGTGTTGGTTGTAACAAGCTGGAAGATTTTGGTGATACCAATGTACGTTCCGATGCCTCCACTCAGCCGACGACAGTAAACCTGATCACAAGTGCGGAAACTTCTGTTCCGAATTTATTCAGCAGCACGATCTCCGGTATCAGGGGCTCCTTATATTCACAACAGTGGGCAGAAACACAATACACTGACGTATCATTGTATGGTAACCCGCAACTGGACTTTTCAGGTACTTATGCCGGTCCGTTAATGGATCTGCAAAAAGTAATTGACCTGAACACTGATCCTGCAACCAAATCAGGATTCAACGTAGTAGGTACAGTTACCAATCCCCTGGGTTCTAACGGCAACCAGATCGGTATTGCCAAAATTCTGAAAGTATATTACCTGTGGACGCTTACTGACAGATGGGGAGATATTCCTTACTCTGAAGCGTTAAAAGGTGCGGCAGATCTTACGCCTAAATATGATCTTCAGTCAGACATTTATGTACAGATGCTTACCGATCTGAAAGATGCAATCGCTGCATTCGACGGTGGTAATACAGTTAAAGGAGATGTTTTCTACAGTGGCGATGCTGCCAAATGGAAAAAACTGGCCAATTCACTGCGTATGCTGATCGCATTAAGGATGAGCAAAGTTTATCCAAATGCAGGTGGCCTGGCTGCTACTGAATTCAGCGCTGCTTCTGATGATGCCAATGGTGCTATTCTTACCAACGCAGATAACCTGAAGATTGTATATAATGGTAGCACTGCACTTGAAACAAACGTATTCTACAGTGCACTGAACGGTAGGAAAGACTATGCATTCTCTAAAACATTGGGCGATATCCTGACCAATATGTCTGATGCACGCAGAACTGCATACGGAACAACCGGTGCAGCATTCCCTTACGGTCTTGAAAGAAATGATGCGGTAGCTTTTGATGGTTCTGTGAGCGGTGTGTATGCACAACCAATCAACACTACTTTCAGAACGACTAGCTCACCTATCAGCGTAGTGCCTGCTGCTTATGTATTACTGGCTAAGGCGGAAGCTGCTCAAAGAGGCTGGATTTCAGGATCTGCAGAAACTTTCTATACTGCAGGCGTAACTGCTTCATTTGATCAATGGGGTATGGCTTCCTCAGCTGCTGCCTACCTGGCAGGAACTGCTGCTAACTTTACCAACGGCACCGGTGGCGGTAACAATATTGGTGATGATGCAACTTATCATGCTGTTGTGGGTGCTTCAGCTAATACTTCTACAGCATTGCAGAGAATTCAGCTGCAAAGGTACCTGGCTTCTTTTGGTGATGGTTTACAAGCATGGTGCGAATGGAGAAGAACAGGTGTTCCTGATCTGAAACCAACTGCATATGGTGTAAATACTCCAAGAGAAATACCACGCAGGCTTACTTACGGAACAGGCGAATACGCCGCCAATCCTGATAATGTTGCAGAAGCAGCAAGCAGGTTATCCGGGGGTGATAAAATGAATTCCCGCATGTGGTGGGATCAATAAGGAAAATCTTTTCCAGTAAACTGATTAATTTAAATTAATAAATAAACTCTAGTATGAAAATTTCAAACATAAAGAAACTGGTTGTTCCGATATGTTCGCTTTTTCTCCTGAATGCATGCGATAAGGCTGAAGTAGCTGAGCAATTGGGCGATACCGGCCAGCAAATCCTTAAAATACGCTCATACGGGGGTATGACAGGTGATGCATTTTCTAATTCAACACTTGTATTTGATGGTTCCAGCACCAGCGAAACAGTAGAAGTTCAAATAGAACTCTCTTCTTCAAAGGTATTGGATCATGACATACAGATCACTGTTGCCGTAAATGCGGATGAAGTTGCCCGTTATAACGCAACACAGGATGATGTAACCAGTCAGTACACAATCCTGCCTGCCAATGCTTATACATTTGCAGCAACCACCGTTACATTAAAAGCAGGTGAAATCTATTCAGAACCTTTCGAAGTAGAATTTCATCCGGTAAACATCGATCCTTCCAGGAATATGATGCTGCCTGTAAGCATAACAACCATCGAAGATGGTCCTGCATACCTGAAACCTGCCCCAAGCACCAAAACAGCGTTTTTCCACTTTATCGGGAACCCACTGGCTGGCGCATATAACGTAACAGGTTATTTCTATCACCCGTCTTCACCGAGGTCTTTCACAAGGACTGGTGCTGCAGGTGCGTTGGTTCCTATCAGCCCAACTTCCCTGGTAACAGAATTAGGCGATCTGGGTAGCTCAGGTTACTATGCGGTATTGACTGTTGATGATCCAAATGCAACTACTATTCAGCCGGTAACTATTTCCGCTTATCCCGGAAGTATCTCTCCTGTTTATCAGTGGGATTCAGCATTGCCTAGCAGCAGTCCTGGTTATACAGCCGCTTGGGCAAGTTCTGCACTTTGCAACAACACTTATAACCCTGCAACAAAAACATTCTATCTCAGGTACGGATATGCCTCTTCTGGTGTATATCGTGTAACGGAAGAAGTTATAGTAAAACAATAATCTATTACGGATTTTTGATAAAAAAACAACCAGCCTCAGGCTGGTTGTTTTTTTATTGGCCAGACAGGAAGAAAGACAGTGTATCAGTTTGAAAGATTGTCAGCCTGAGCCTGCGGAAGGAGGATGCTATTATTATACTATCCCGGTTTCGACAGGCTGAGTGTGACATGCAACCCGGCAGTTTTCTGAATAGTAAAATTCAAGTTGAAATATTACAGGAAGAAAGCTCTTCCTGTACTTTATATATAAGCGTATATCTTTGCAAAAAAATAAGTATGAGTAATCAGCAGCCTAATCAGCTTAACATCGAAATATCAGAGGAAATAGCAGAAGGAACTTACGCCAACCTTGCCATTATCACTCATAGCCATGCGGAATTTGTAATTGATTTTGTAAATGTAATGCCAGGCGCTCCCAAAAGCAAAGTGAAAAGCAGGATTATTCTTACCCCTTTTCATGCGAAGCGTTTCATGAAAGCAATTGCTGAAAATGTACAAAAATTCGAAGAAGCAAACGGAACCATCCAGGATGCAGAATCTGTTGAGCTGCCGTTTAATTTCGGTGGCCCTACCGCACAGGCTTAAGATATAAAAAACAGTGAAGGATATTACAGCAAACCGTCATCGGCGAAGCTGTAGTATCCTTCGTTGCTTACGATAATGTGATCCATTAGTTTGATTTCCATCAGCGCCGCCGCCTGCTTTATCTTTTGCGTCAGCATCATATCGGCATTGCTTGGTTTCAGGCTGCCGGAAGGATGATTATGACAGAGAATAATACCAGTAGCGTTTATCTCCAGCGCTGTTTTTAAGATAAGTCTTGTATCTGCAACCGTACCGGTAATTCCGCCGTTGCTGATGATCTTGGTTTGCAGTATTCTGTTAGATTGGTTCAGATATATCACCATAAACACTTCGTGGGCAATATCTTTTAATGCCTCCCGCAGGTAAATAGCGATATCGGTGCTTGTTTTCACCCGCTTTTTATCCAGCAGGCCGGTACTGGCTCTTCTTCGTCCCAGCTCTAACGCAGCCGCAATAATGATTGATTTTGCCTGCCCTATCCCTCTTAGCTTTTGCAGGTCTTTAATACTTAGTTTCCCCAGCTCATCCAGGTTGTCTTTCCCCAGTAACAAAACATCTTTAGCCAGCTCCACGGCCGATTTTTCCTTGTTTCCGTTGATGATGAGTATGGCCAGTAATTCGGAGTTGCTTAGCGAAGTAGGACCTTTTGCCATCATTTTTTCACGGGGACGATCATCAATACTCCAGTTTTTAATGGGGCGGGAATTTTTTTTCTCATTTTCCATCGAATGAAATTTTTAAAGCCGATAACTAGCTGTACTTTTGCACATCTTTCACCTCAAATAGCATCGCCAACACTCATGGAATCAAATGCAAAAATATTTTCTGGTACCGGATCTCGTTATCTGGCTGAAAAAATAGCAAAAAAATTCGGAGAACCATTAGGAAATGTAAATATTCAACGATTTAGTGATGGAGAAATAGGAGTGGAATTTATGGAAAGCATTAGGGGAAAATTTGTTTTTCTAATACAAAGCACTTTTGCCCCTACTGATAATATGATGGAGCTGTTGCTCATGATCGATGCAGCAAAAAGAGCATCCGCTTACAAAGTGATCGCCGTGATCCCTTATTACGGGTTTGCCAGGCAGGACAGGAAAGATAAACCAAGGGTTGCCATAGGAAGTAAACTGGTGGCCAATATGCTTACTGCTGCCGGTGCTGACAGGGTGATTACGATGGATCTGCATGCTGCCCAGATACAGGGCTATTTTGATATCCCGGTGGATCACCTGGATTCCTCTGCCATTTTTATTCCGTATATAGAGGCATTGGGACTTGAAAATCTCACTTTTGCGGCGCCGGATGTAGGTAGTGCCAACCGTATCAGGGAAGTGGCCAATTTTTTCGAAGCCGAAATGGTGATCTGCGATAAGCATCGTAAACGGGCCAATGAAATTGCCAGTATGGTGGTGATAGGAGATGTAACAGACAGGGATATTATCCTCATTGACGATATCTGCGATACAGGCGGTACACTTGCCAAAAGTGCCGGTCTTATGATGGAAAAGGGCGCCCGCAGTGTAAGAGCGATGTGTACGCATCCCGTTTTAAGCGGAAAAGCCTACGAAAACATTGAGAACAGCGTTTTAAAGGAACTTGTGGTAACTGATACCATTCCTATCAAACAGGGTTCAGATAAGATAAAAGTAGTGTCTACCGATGAATTATTTGCAGTAACTATACGTAATGCCTATGAAAATAAGAGCATTAACAGTCTATTCATAAAGGGAAGACAAAAGCCTGCTAAATAACTGCGTTTTAAAATAATTACATTTTAAGTGGGTGGCATGGCTTAAAACCATTACCTTTGCGCCTCATTTAAAATTTTTAATAATGAAATCAATTACAATCGAAGGTCAGCTGAGGACCGAAAGCGGAAAAAAAACCACCCGCCAACTTCGCTCTCAGAATCTCGTGCCAGCTGTAATTTATGGTGGTAAATCAGAAGTTAACTTCTCAGCGCCTGCAGCATCTCTTAAATCAATTGTGTACACTCCCCAGTTTATGACTGCTGACGTAACTGTTGAGGGCAAAACTTACAAATGCATTCTGAAAGATCTGCAGTTTGATAAAGTAACCGATGTATTAATTCACGTAGATTTCCTGGAACTGGTAGACGATAAAAAAGTGATCGCCACTTTGCCGTTAAACTACGTTGGTACACCTGCCGGTGTAAAAGCCGGTGGTAAACTGGTTACCAAAATGAAAGCGGTAAAAGTAAAAACGCTTCCTAAATACCTGAAAGAAGCTATTGATGTAGATCTGAGCAACCTGGAACTGAACGGTAACTTAAGGGTGCAGGATATTGTAGCTGATAACATGGAAATTATGAACTCTCCACGTATTCCGATCGCTTCAGTAACAATGACCCGTCAGCTGAAACAGGAAGAAGCCACTGCGGCTAAAACAGCTACAGCAGCTAAAAAATAATAAGTAAATAGTATTATGAATAAAATGCCCTCCCAGAGGGCATTTATTTTTTGTATACGGTATATGGTAAGCCCCAAACTTGTTTACCTTTGCCCTCCTAAATAAACAGTATTTAAAAATGGGAATGGACAGGAATACCCTGATTGGGTTTGGATTGATAGCTGTATTGCTGATTGCGATGTTTGCCATTAACAGCAATAGCAGAAAAGCATACGAAGCCGAGCAAAAACGAATTGCAGATTCAGTAGCTGCATTGAAGCCGAAAGTAGATACTACACTGGCGAGGCTGGATTCTGCCAGGCTGGATACCATTAAAGCGGCACAGCAGCAAAATGATTTCCAGACAACACCGGGCACAGAACAGCTGACAGTGGTAGAGAATGAGCTCATGAAAATAAGCTTCACTAACAAAGGCGGACAACCGGCAAAAGTAGAGCTGAAGAAATTTAAAAAATATGACGGTACCACGGTTTTATTACAGGAAGGAAATTTTAATAAGTTTTCCTATGGCATCATTGCCGGAGTAAATAAAACAGCACAGACAGGAGACCTGTTCTTTACTGCCGAACCGGTGGTTAAGAATACGGATGGCAGCCAGTCTGTTTCATTTATTATAAAAGATTCTTCAGGCAAACAGCTTACCCATCAGTATGTGATCAGGCCGAATGATTACATGATCGACTTCAATATTTCAGCCAATGGCGCCAAACAATTGTTTACGCAGAATACGGTGAACATCTTATGGCAGACAGAAGCCGAGCAGATAGAAAAAGACCATAAGTATGAGCTCACGCAAACTCATTTATGCTTTGTGGAAAATAAAGATTATGATTTTAAAGCAGTGCATGAAAACGGTGATGTGAAGCTCGATAAAAATGTTGATTGGGTGTCGCTGAAGCAGCAGTTCTTCATTACAGGGCTGGCAGCTAAAAATAAATTCAGCTCTGCCAGAACAGACTGGACAGTACCTGTAGATACCAACGCTCACTTCCTCGCCCGTGCGGTTACCAATGCAGTGGTAACGCTTCCCGAAGCAAATTCAGCAAGCATTCCGTTACAGCTGTATTATGGTCCCAGCGATTATAATATCTTAAAGAAGTACGGCAACCAGATGGAGAATATAGTGCCTTATGGTTCCGGAATTTTTGCGTTTGTAAAATATATCAACCGATATTTCCTGCTGCCGGTGTTTGACTTCCTGCAGAGGAATGTGGCCAGCATGGGTATTGTGATTTTGCTGCTTACATTGCTCATTCGTTTGATCACTTCGCCTATTCTCTACAAAAGCTATCTCAGCGGTGCCAAAATGAAATTGCTGAAACCTGAGGTGGATGCATTAAAGGAAAAATATAAAGACGATCAGCAGGCTTTTGGTATGGAGCAAATGAAGCTATGGCGAAGCGCAGGGGTGAGCCCGTTGGGCGGATGTTTACCGGCTCTTTTGCAGATACCGATCTTCATGTCGTTGTATTATTTCTTCCAGTCAAATATCGATCTGCGGGGCAAAAGCTTTTTGTGGGCAGCCGATCTTGCCCAGTATGACAGCATTTTAAAGTTACCGTTCAGCATTCCTATCTATGGTGATCATATCAGCCTGTTCACCATTACGGCCACTGTAACCAGCCTGCTGATCTCTATTTACAGCATGAGCCAGATGCAGGATAACAGCAATCCTGTAATGAAGTATATGCCATATATCTTCCCGGTGCTGCTGATATTTGTGTTCAATAACCTGCCCTCGGCACTTACCTGGTATTATACCGTATCGAATACAATTACGCTTATCCTGCAGGTAGTGATCCAGAAGTA
Source organism: Ferruginibacter sp. (assembly GCA_047602605.1). Classification (GTDB taxonomy): domain Bacteria; phylum Bacteroidota; class Bacteroidia; order Chitinophagales; family Chitinophagaceae; genus Ferruginibacter. The sequence goes on along the minus strand of JASGGW010000005.1, from coordinate 830,809 downwards.
TATAATCGACCATGATAAGATCATGGCACAGATAAATGAGAACCGGAAGAAGCCTGTAAAGAAATCGAAGATGCAGGAGCGTATTGAAGCGATGCAGGAAGCCCAGAAAAAAATGGAACAGAACAAATCGAAGGGAAACAAAAAATAATTAACGCTTCGTTAAAAATTAAAAAACCTGTGCATCCGATGTACAGGTTTTTTCTTTTGACAGTCTATATAATGAAGAATGACAAATGATTGTCTATCTTTAATAAAACAAACCTTATATGAAGCCATTAATACTCTTTACCGGCATAGTGGGATTAGCCATGCTGACAATGAGTAACGTTTTGCAGAAGCCTTTAACCGAAGGTGTTTTGCAGTATGAAATATCGATTGTTTCAGCTAAAAATGAACCTACCACCGTGAATTCGCTGAATGGTGCCATTCTCACGCTTTCCCTGAAGCCTGACATGAGCCGCTCGGATATGAAAAGCTCATTGGGTTCAGAGTCTACTGTTTTCAACAGCAGCACAGCTAGCGGTTTTATATTGAAAGAATACAGCGGCCAGAAGCTCATGATCACCATGACGGAAGCAAACTGGGATCAGAAGAATAAAACCAACGAAAACCTGTCTTTCACCGTAAGCAATGAAACCACTGTTATAGGTAACTATACCTGCAAGAAAGCGGTGGCTACGATGGCGGATGGTAAATTATTTACCGTGTATTATGATCCTTCGGTAGTAATCGCCAACAAAAAGTATAACAATGCTTTTTCAAAACTGCAGGGCTTGCCGGTGCAGTACGAGATACAATCAGGCAACCTTACGTTTAAATATACGCTGAAAAATCTGAGTTATGAAAGTGTACCTGCTTCAAAATTTGAAGCGCCTAAAAGCGGCTACAGGGTAATGACATACGAAGAGAACCAGCAGTTGAAAAAAGGATAAATCTCCGGAAAGCGGAAGACATTAAAAAAGCCTCATTTTATGAGGCTTTTTATATTATAATTTGGTTTGTAAGATCAGTTTTACACCGGTGTAGCCCTGCTTCATTTCCGGTACCACTACTTTTTGTTTGTAAGGGATAATATAAATGGTATTACCCTTCTGGTAGCTAACGGTAGAGTTGCTGGTGAATGAAGTTTTAGATTCTTCTGTGTTGGTTAACAAAGAGCCCTTGTATTTAACCCCGGACTTTAAAGTAAAAGAGGTAGTCGACGTGGTTCTTGGGTTGGTCAGGTTTAAATTAACTTTCGTTTTCTTTTTGCCTACACCACGGTCCGCCCAGGAACTCAGCATGAGCCCGTTCATAACGAACAACAGCAGAACAATTTTGGTGATTTTAGACATACGTTTTGTTAATATTTACAAATATATAACATATATACGGGTTTTTAACGCCGTTCGTCACAAAAATATTGGATTTATTTTGCTAAGATAGTGTTAATAAGTTTGTACTTGGTTCATCACCAATATTTTGGTAAATTACCCTAACCTATTCCGCTAAATTATGAGTAAGAATCCCTACAGGCACGATCGTGAAGAGATCAGAGAATTATTGCAGCAGTTTGATAACCTGCAACATGGTTTACCGAATTCATTTATAGAAGAAGATGGTTTTGAGCGCATTGTGGAATATTTCGAGGAAAAAGAGCAGTATCATAAGGCTTTTGATGCCGTAGAATACGGGATTAACCAATATCCTTATTCGGCTGTGTTGCTTCTTAATAAGGCCAATCTCCTTATTATCCTGCGAAAATACCAGGAAGCGCTGCAGGTGCTGGAGCAGGCGGAACTGCTGGACAGCTCCGACACCACCTTGTATATTTTAAAAACTGATGCTTACCTGGCGCTGGATGAGCAGGAGAAAGCTGCCGAAGTGCTGGAAGCAGCCATCGAAATTTTTGAGGGAGAGGAAAAGATCGACCTGCTTTTTGAGCTGGCAGATGTGTATGACGATTACGAAAATTTTGAAAAAGTATTTGACTGCTTTGCACTTATCCTGAAGCTTGACCCCAATAACGAAGAAGCGTTGTACAAGATCTGTTTCTGGACCGATTTTACCGGCCGCAATGAAGAAGGTATCAGGCTGCACCAGGTCATATTGGAACAGTACCCTTTTAATGAGCTGGCATGGTTCAATCTGGGCGCTGCTTACCAGGGCATCAAGCTGTACGAAAAAGCTATCGATGCTTATAATTATGCTGTAGCCATCGATGAAAAATTTGATTATGCCTACCGCAATATGGGCGATGCTTACATACGCCTGAGAAAATATAAGGAAGCCATCGAGATGCTTGAAAAAGTATCGGAATTGTCCCGTCCGGAAGCAGTGATCTATGAAGCCATCGGGCATTGTTACGATAAGCTGGCCAATTATCCGCAGGCAAGATTTTATTATAAAAAAGCCAGTCACTTAAATGCAGACGACAGCCAGATGTACTACAAGATCGCCTGTACCTACATGAATGAAGGTTCCTGGCAAAGCGCCATCAAACAATTGCAGACGGCTACTAAAATGCACGCCATGCAGCCCGAATACAATCTTGCGATGGGCCAATGCTACATGCAGCTGAACAACGTGGATGAAGCCATTTCATATTTCGGATTGGTAGTGAGAGTAAGGCCTAAAAATGTAAACGGCTGGCAGGAATTATTAAAGTGCCTGCTGGCAGCTCAGCAATATGAAGAAGGGGCTGAATATGCCGAATTTGCTTTTGAGCAAACGGACGGCAAACCGGTTTTTCTTTTTTACAAAAGCATGTTCCTCATTTCCGGGGGAAGAGTAAAAGAAGGTATTCTTACCCTGGAGCAGGGCCTCAATGCCAATCCAAAACTGATCAAAAAGTTCATCGAACTGAATCCTGCCATATTACAGCATCAACAGGTAGTGGAGGTGATTGCACGGTATAAAAAACGCAATCTTTTTAAATAGCTGTTGGCTCCCCTGATGGAAATCATATGAGATAGTTGGCTGGTATTGAATATATTTGCAGCCACAAATTTTGACGCAGATATGAATTTTAACCTTACACAAATGCCCTACCGGAATCCCAAGCCACGCACGGCCGGAATTACCATGGTAATGGACAAAGGGCTCAGCATACAGGAAGCCAAGAATTTTATGAGTGTTTCGCATCCGCACGTGGATATTGTAAAGCTGGGCTTTGGTACTTCGTATGTAACGCCCGATCTCAGGGAAAAACTGGACGTTTATAAATCTTATAATATTCCTATCTATTTCGGCGGAACATTATTTGAAGCCTTTCTCGTAAGAAACCAGGTGGATGATTATATAGCAGTCTGTAAAGACTACGGTATTACGCATATTGAAGTAAGTGACGGTTCTATCACTATTCCCCATGCGGAAAAATGCGGGTATATTGAAAAGCTTACCAAGCACGCCATCGTACTGAGTGAAGTGGGCAGCAAGGATGCCGCACATATTATTCCTCCTTATAAATGGATTGAGCTGATGAGGGCTGAACTGAGCGCAGGCGCCAGCTATGTGATCGCCGAAGCAAGAGAAGCAGGTAACGTAGGTATTTATCGTGGCAGCGGAGAAGTAAGGGAAGGGCTGGTGCAGGAGATCCTCACCCAGATACCGGAAGAGCAGATCATCTGGGAAGCGCCTCAAAAAGCACAGCAGCTGTATTTCCTGGAGCTGATCGGCTGTAATGTGAACCTGGGCAATATTGCTCCTACAGAAATGATCGCACTGGAAGCCATGCGCATAGGGTTGAGAGGAGATACATTCAGCCTTTATTTAGATAAATAATCAACATGAACCTTTACGGTTTAATAGGATATCCCCTGGGTCATTCTTTTTCGAAAAAATATTTCAGCGAAAAATTCGAAAGAGAAGGTTTAGGGGATTGTTCATTTGAGCTGTTCCCTATAGAGCAAATAGATCAGTTTTCGCAGCTGTTGGCCAATCATCCCGCATTGAATGGTATGGCGGTGACGATTCCCTATAAAGAAACGGTAATGCCTTACCTGCAGCAGCTCTCAGCAGAAGCGAAAAGCATCGGTGCGGTGAACTGTATTGAATTTTTACCTGATGGATTGAAGGGACACAATACCGATGTGCTGGGCTTTGAACAATCATTTGCTCCTTTGCTTTCGCCCTGGCATAACAAAGCCCTGGTGTTGGGAACCGGCGGCGCTTCCAAGGCAGTACAATTTGTGTTGAAAAAACTGGGCATTCCTTTTTTGCTCGTCTCCAGGAATGCGGAGGGAGCTGATCGTATTGCTTACGATCAGCTGGATGCAGCAGTAATGAAAGAATATACCATCATTATCAACAGCAGCCCGGTAGGCATGTATCCCCACGTGAATGATAAACCTTCCATTCCTTATTCATTGATTTCATCGCAACACTATCTCTACGACCTGGTTTACCGGCCTGAAGAAACCGCTTTCTTAAAAGAAGGAAAGGAAAAAGGAGCTACCATTAAAAACGGTTATGATATGCTCGTGCTGCAGGCAGAAGAGAACTGGAAAATATGGAATGAATTATAAAGCCTGCACTTTTTGTAAAAAGGCTTCGGGTACCGGCGCTATTTTTCTTGTCTCGTAATTAAAACACACAAGCCCCGTTTTTGCCCTGGCAATTTCTTTTTGCTGCTGGTTGAGAATATGATAATAGACTTCAAAACCAGATGAAGAAATCTCTCCCATCGCAATTTTTACGGTAAGCATATCCCCGTAAAATCCTTCATTTTTATATTCCACGGCAAGGTCAGACATGATGAGAGAAGTGCCTGCCAGGTTTAATTCACTATAGTCCATTGAGGCCAGCCATTGTACCCTGGCTTCGTGCAGAATGCTTACCAGCGCATCATTGCCCAGGTGATTGCCATAGTTGATATCTGTAATGCGGACAGGGATAGCAATCTCAGCTATACTATTTCCGGGCATCTGCAGCTTAACTCTTGCCATAATGTTCTTTTAAAAATTGCACGAATTTCTGGGTTGCTTTTTTGCGGTGGCTGTAAACATTTTTTTCATCCATCGTCATTTCTGCAAAAGTTTTACCGGCCCCGTCGGGGATAAAAACAGGGTCATAGCCAAAGCCGCCTTCACCTTTTTCTTCTTCGGTGATGCGCCCGTTGCAAATGCCTTCAAAAAAATATTCTTCATTGCCCAGGCGCAAAGAGATCACTGTGCGGAACCTGGCGGTTCTTTCTGCAACAGCATTCATCCTGCTCAACAGCTTTTCGATGTTGCTTTTATATTGCGGCTCATTATCTGCATATCGTGCGCTTTTTACGCCGGGCTCACCTTCCAGCGCTTCCACTTCCAGCCCGGTATCTTCGCTGAAGCAGTCCTTGCCTGTAAGCGTATAAATAACACCCGATTTTTCGCTGGCATTTTCTTCCAGCGTGTCATGCGGTTCCGGGATGTCGATCAATATGCCGGCTTCTCTCAATGTTTGAATATCAAGAATGTCTTTGAGGACGGCCCTTATTTCATTTGCCTTGTGCTGGTTGTTGCTGGCGAAAACGATGGTTGGTAATGACATGGATTAAAATAGCTTTTGTAAAATATCCCAGAGTTGTTTTTTAAGATCTTTTTCCAGTGCCAACGCTTTGAGCGAAGGGCTGTGGAGATATTGTTGCCCGTTATACTTCTGCAGCTGGAAAGAAGGGAATTGCAGCGGGAAGCCGAGCGTTACAGGTTCTACTCCAAACAGGAATACTACGGCAGGATTAAAGGAACTGTTCAATGAAGCAAACGCAGCGGATGGATTCCGGTGATAATTGACCAGCGCCACATCGGCCAGCGATAATTTACATGCATTGAGAATCCCGGTGAGCAGCTTCAGATCATTGTCTTCCAGGTGAACGGCTTCGGACTCATCCACTATGATCAGGATATTTTTTTCATTATAGCCAAGGCTGTTGATGGCGGTGCTGTTTTGAACAGGGGCAGCACTATCCGGTTTGTCCAGGTCATACAGTGATTTGCTGTATAATTTTTCTACCAGTGAGGAGGTTAATTGAATATTATCTAAACTCATAAAATGCCTGTTAACTGCCTTATTTTTCGTTTCTTTGCGTAAACGTAAAATTAACGATTATGATTGCCGCAGCCGATTTTAATATTACGAAAATTGATCGTAGTAAACTTACAGACATTAATCTCGAAAATATTCCTTTTGGGAAATATTTCACTGACTACATGCTTGAAGCAGATTACGAGGATGGTGAATGGAAAAATGTCGAGATCAAACCTTACCAGCCTTTATTGCTGGAACCTTCGCTTGCTGCGATCCATTACGGACAGGCTATTTTTGAAGGAATCAAAGCCTATAAAAACCAAGCAGGCGAAGTACAGATATTCCGCCCGCATGATAATTTCAAGCGCTTTAACCAGTCTGCCGTAAGAATGCAGATGCCTGAAGTGCCCGAACATATCTTCATGGAGGGTATGCGCCTGCTCATCGATATGGACAGGAACTGGGTGCCGAATAAGCCCGATCATTCCCTGTACATCCGTCCGTTTATGTTCAGCAGCGATGAAATGATCGGTGTACGTCCCAGCGACAAGTACAAATTCATGATCATCCTGAGCCCTACAGGCCCTTACTACAGCGCTCCCATGCGTATTTACGTGGAAGAGCAATATGTGCGTGCCGTACCTGGAGGGGTCGGTTATGCAAAAGCAGCCGGTAATTACGGAGCTGCCATGTATGCCACGGCAGAAGCCAAAAAGAAAGGCTACGACCAGGTATTGTGGACAGATGCTTTTGAGCACAAATATGTGCAGGAATGCGGTACAATGAACGTATTTTTCATTATCGGCAATACTGCCATTACGCCCGATCTTGACCAGGGAACCATACTGGCAGGTGTAACGAGGGACAGTGTAATTACCGTTTTAAGGGACATGGGTTTTAACGTGGAAGAAAGGCCGCTGAGCATAGAAGATGTGATAGATGCTCATAAAGCCGGCCTGCTGTACGAGGTATTCGGTACGGGTACGGCGGCCACCATCAGTATGATCAAAGAGCTGAGATACAAGGATTATGTAATGGAATTCGATGTAAATCAATGGAAAGCGGCACCTGAAGTGAAGAAAAGAATGAATGATATCCGCTACGGGAAAACAGCAGATATCCATAGCTGGATGGTAAAAGTATAAGGTAATTTTCAGCCAGAATAATATGAAAAGCTGCCTCCGGGCGGCTTTTTTATTAAAAAAGAGAATATTTTTTTAAAATCTGTTTTGAAATTAAAGGATAAACCCTACCTTTGCCGTCCGAAAAAAAAGGTCAATTAATGCCAACTATTCAACAATTAGTAAGAAAAGGTAGAGAAGTTATTAAGGCAAAAAGCAAGTCAAGAGCTTTGGATGCCTGCCCGCAGCGTCGTGGTGTATGTACAAGGGTTTATACTACTACCCCTAAAAAGCCAAACTCCGCTTTGCGTAAAGTTGCCAAAGTGCGTTTGACCAATAAAATTGAAGTGATCGCCTATATTCCAGGTGAAGGTCACAACCTGCAGGAGCACAGTATCGTTCTGATCCGTGGTGGCAGGGTAAAAGATCTGCCGGGTGTACGTTACCATATCGTTCGTGGCAGCCTCGATACTGCTGGTGTGAAAGATCGTAAGCAAAGCCGCAGTAAATACGGTACTAAAAAAGCAAAAAAGTAATTTAAAATAGTTTAGGTACATAGGTACTTATATTAAAACAGAATAACAATGCGTAAAGCACAAGCCAAGAAACTTCCATTAGCTCCCGATCCGAAGTTCAACGATAAACTGGTTACCCGTTTTGTCAACAACTTAATGTGGCAGGGTAAAAAGAGCGGAGCTTATAATATTTTCTACGATTCACTGGAAAAAGTAGCAAAAGTTACAGGTGAAGACGGATACGAAGTATGGAAAAAAGCGCTGGCAAACATTACTCCTGGTGTGGAAGTGCGTAGCCGCAGGATCGGTGGTGCTACTTTCCAGATCCCAAGTGAGGTTCGTCCTGACAGAAAGATTTCTTTGAGCATTAAATGGATGGTACGTTACAGCCGTGAAAGAAATGGTCGTAGCATGGCAGAAAAACTGGCTAACGAAATCGTAGCTGCAAGCAAAGGTGAAGGCGCTGCTTTCAAAAAGAAAGAAGATACGCATCGTATGGCTGAAGCGAACAAAGCTTTCGCTCACTTTAAAGTTTAATTGAAAGATACTCTTAATAAAATCGAAAGAGGCCGTTCTGAAAAGAGCGGCTTTTTTATTGCCTGTACATTATTGCCTTTTTAGTTGAGCACCGATGATGTAAGCTGCACATCGGCATATTGCCAGGCTTTGTCAAACTCTGCTTTGACCAGTTGCGCTTCTTTCGTTTTTTTCTGGAGCTGCAGTGCATTGAAAAGCCCAATCAGCGCCCAGCCATTTTTTCTCCATTTCTGAAGATCCTGCCGGTATACCGCTTCGGCTTCATTGTACTTTCCTGCTTTAAGCAAGACTTCTCCCAGGTAATGTCTTACCGAGAAAAACCAATCCGGCGGCTCATTGTAATTGAGATTATCCTCAATAGCAACAGCCTCTTTAAGTAAGGCGATGGAAGCATTAGTATTGCTTTGTTTTGCCGCAATTGCTGCCGATAAAACTTTTTCTGCTACCCGTACCAAGTCGGCAGTTGTATTGATATTCCAGATGGTCAGCTTTTCCAGGCTGCTGTCTGCTGCCAGGACAGATAAAGCTGTGAGTTCCTTTTGAGCCGCTCCTGTATTTTGTTTTCCGAGAAATGCCATGCCCCTGGCATAATGCCAGATGGCTTTGGGATATACCAGGTCATTGGCAGGAGAAGGCAGGGCAAGGATCGTATCCCACAATGCAAATTTTATGGCTATATAATAGGGGATCGTATAATAATGCTGCAATGTACCCCAGCCGGGCATACGCATGACATCCACTGCAGTTTGCTGCTGCATTTTGATGGCTGCTGTCCATGCCAGCTGAGAATGGCCTTCCAGGGTGGCTGTTGCCGCCAGGAAATGATAGTTATGCGGGTAATAAGCCAATGGGTAGGCGCCCTGCGCATGGCAGGCAGTGATATAGCTGCTGTCTATCTTCAATGCTTCTATATTTGAAACGGAACCCTGGTGATAATCGCCGGTATTGATATAAATATGCGAAGGCATGTGCAGCAGATGACCTGCGCCGGGCACCAGTGTTTCCAATAGCTTTGCGCTTGGCAGTGCTTTTTCAGGCGTGGCGGATGCTTCCAGGGCGTGCACATAAAAATGATGAGCGCCTGGGTGCAGGGGATTTAGACGGATCAAATGCTCCAGCACAGCGAGCAGTTCCGGGGTCCATTGCCTGGCTTTTTTTGTTTTGTTGTCATACAGGTCCCAGGGATGTATATCCATCATGGATTCGGCATATAAGGCGCCTATATCAGGATCGGAAGGGTATTGTTTGTACACTGTTTTCATGGCAGCAGCATAGGCGATATCGAGTGGTTGACGGTTTTCAGGCGTCTGTTCAGCATATCTTGCCATCAATGCATTAATGAGCGCCTTTTCTTTTTCATTGGCATTTGCCGACAGCTTCTTTGCTTTTACAGCTGCCTCCCATGCCCGCTGGTAGTTATCTTCCTCCATGCCGCCATTATAATTAGGCCCCAGCACATAGGCAAATCCCCAGTAGGCCATCGCACAGGAGGAATCCAGCCGGGTGGCTTCATAAAAAGATCTTGCCGCTTCCGCATGGTTAAAGCCATAGGCCAGCATCATTCCCTGGTTGAAATATTCCTGCGCTTCTTTATTATTGGTGGAAATATTGAAATGAATGCCTTCCAAACCTTTGAATTTCGGCGCTTTTTTGCCGGAACTGTACCACGCTTTATCATTTACGGGTGGAGTGGCGCAGCTGATAGGCTGTGTTTTTTTTGCCGGCTGATCTTTACCCGGCTTATGGTTGTTATGACAGGCGGTGATCAGGAATACCAGGAGGAGTGAGGAATATTTCATAAAACCCGTTTTGAGTTGCTGAAATCACTAGTCATACATCACTATATATAAAAATAGTCATTTATATAAAATTTACAACGAATTCTCTGGTCAACAGCTCCGGTACAGGCGCCGGCTTAAATTTTTCCGGCGCTATTTTCAGCCGCTGTTTTTCAACCTGGATCGCTTCAGCCAGGTTTACCCTAAAGGAAAAGAATTCATTTAGGCCAGTAACAATATATAACTATTTTAATAATATTTATTATTTTACAGAGATTTCCCTTTTTTATCCCAAAACTTACCTAACATGACACATTTTTTTCGTAAATCAACCTTATTTTTATGTATCAACCTGTTTTTTCTGCTTTTTAATGCAAGTGCTCAATTCTCGCCTGTAGCGGTGACCGGGTTTAACCAGGATTGCGTGGCAGAAACAGGTACCAGCTCGCTGACCACCACCACTATGGCCCTGGATGGAGTGACGGTATCCAATAAGGTATTATACACCATCAATTTTAGAACGCTTAATTCTTTTGGCGGTGGTGGCTTGCCGGATAACGGGACTATTACAAGTGGTTCGGACAGTTACCAATTAGGTAATTACGCCGCTTCGAATGTATTATTGCTCCAAAGGGCGCAATCAGGAAGTATTTCCCTAAGTACCCCGGCTTCATTTTCGGCTATCAGGCTATTGGCTTTTTCTACGGAAGGAAGTAGCCTTGTCAATGCTATCTTGCATTTTACAGATGGTTCCACTACAACTGCTCTTACCAATTACACATTAAATGACTGGTTTTCCAACACAACAAACCTGGTACTACAGGGAATGGGAAGGGTGACAAGATCCACTCCTGCAACCGGTGCAGATGGCTATCCATCCAATCCCCGTATGTATTATATTAATATAAACCTGAGTTGCACAGACAGGGTGAAAATGCTGGACCGCATTGATTTAGGAAATGTTACTACGGCCGGCAGCAACGCACCCTTCCCCAATGCCGTATTTCTTGCAGTGTCCGGCATCGGCAATACGTTTTCCGCAACACCTGTTATTACCAACGCAACCTGCTCTGCCGGCGGTTCGGCAACACTGAATGTTACGGGTTCTTCAGCTCCCTACAGTATCAGCTGGAACACGAGCCCTGTTCAAACCGGTGCTACGGCTACCAACCTTGCTGCGGGCAATTATATAGCTACTGTTACTTCTTCCACCGGTTGTATTACCACTCATCCTGTGACCGTAGGTCTTACAAACAATCTTACAATAAGTGCTAATTCTGATGCAAGTATTTGCAGTGGAGGGAGCTTTACCCCAACAATAACAAGCACTGCAACCTCTTATAGCTGGAGCCCAACAACAGGTGTCAGTAATCCAGCTATTGCAACCCCGGTGCTGAGCCCTACAACAACTACAACTTATACGGTGACAGGCACATTAGGTAGCTGTACAGCCTCGGCTTCTTTTATATTAACGGTTAATCCTCCTGTAAGTATTACGGCTCACCAGGATACTACTATTTGTCTTGGTGCATCCTTTAATGCCAATACGCAGGGAAATGCAACCAGTTATAGCTGGAGCCCGGCAACCGGGGTAAGCAACACCAGCATTGCCAACCCGGTACTGTCACCTGCCAGCACCACTACCTATACCGTTACCGGAATTACCGGGTCCTGCAGCGCCAGTAGAAGTTTTACCGTTACAGTAGTACCGGCAGTATTTGTAGAAGCCGGTAATAACGTTACGATTATTGAGGGCAGCAGCACCCAACTGCAGGCGAGTGCCGGTGCAGGAACATACACGTGGACGCCAGGCACAGGTCTCAGCGCTACCAATATTTTAAACCCGGTAGCTTCACCGCCTGCCACTACCACCTACACATTAACAGTAGTTACCGCTGCCGGCTGCCGGGCTACAGATGATATTACCATAACAGTGGTGCCTTATTGCGTGAAACCAATGGACGCTATCACTCCCAACGGTGATGGTATTAATGATAAATGGATCGTAACAACAGGAGCATGTGCCAAAACTGTGAGAGCGAAAGTATATAACCGCTATGGTAACCTGGTGTACGAATCTGCTAATTACCAGAATGACTGGGGCGGAACCTATAAAGGAAAGCCTGTGCCCGATGGCACCTATTATTTTGTGCTGGAATTCTTATTGCTCGATGGAAGGAAAGTACCCGTGAACGGGAATGTGACCATTTTGAGATAGGATATTGTAATTTTTTACATACAGTAGTATATCATTTGTTATTATAGCTAATTTATTATCAATAAATTAGCTATAATTTTTATTAGGTAGCCCGTTAACTGTTTTATCACTTTGGCCACCTTACCGCTATTAGCGCCTATTTATTTGTATATATTCTCCCCATATTCTTTATTTTTTTGCCCAAAAACTGTACCTTTGCGCCGCTAAATGCTACGACAGGGTTTTGAGCGGTCGCCAGATTTGGCATCATATGAGAGCATAAATCATACATATTGAATAACCCCATCACCTCAACCGGGTGAATACTGCGGGGTAAGGAGGCAGATAGCCCCATTGCTCAATATAGAATACTGTACAAACGTGCGACGCCAATGAAGTTTAATAGTTATTTCAAAGGCCGGGCCGGAAAAATAAAATCACAAATCATAATTCTAAAATCATAAATTAAAATGGCTGATTTAAAATTTCAGAGAAACTTTGGTATTGCCGCTCACATCGATGCCGGTAAAACCACTACTACTGAACGTATCCTGCGTTACACAGGTATGATTCACAAAATAGGTGAGGTACATGATGGCGCTGCCACTACCGACTGGATGGAACAGGAAAAAGAACGTGGTATCACTATTACCTCTGCGGCTGTTAGCTGCCAGTGGAATTTTCCTACTGTATTGGGTAAAGCCACTCCTGAAACTAAGAAATACAATTTCAATATTATTGATACCCCGGGCCACGTGGACTTTACTGTAGAGGTAGAGCGTTCCATGAGGGTGCTGGATGGTCTGATCGCTTTGTTCAGTGCGGTGGATGGTGTAGAACCACAATCTGAAACTGTATGGCGCCAGGCTAACCGTTACAATGTACCACGTATCGGTTTCGTAAATAAAATGGACCGTGCAGGCGCTGATTTCTTAAATGTTGTGAAACAGGTAAGAGAGATGCTGGGTTCCAAAGCAGTTCCTTTGCAATTACCGATCGGTGCGGAAGATAACTTTACCGGTGTGGTGGATTTGATCAAAATGAAAGGTATTATCTGGCACATGGAAACAGAAGGTATGACCTTTGATGAGATTGCTATTCCTGAAGACATGGTGGAAGAAGCCAACGAATGGAGAGCACAACTGGTAGAAGCCGTAGCTGAATACGATGATACCCTGATGGAGAAATTCTTTGAAGATCCGAACAGCATTACTGAAGCTGAAATTCATGAAGCGATCCGTAAAGCAACTGTTGACCTGAGCATCGTTCCGATGATGTGCGGTTCTTCATTCAAAAATAAAGGTGTACAAACTGCACTGGATGCGGTTTGCCGTTACCTGCCTTCACCTCTGGATATCGAAGATACCAAAGGTACTGACCCAGACACTGGAGCAGAACTGGTACGTAAAGCAGATCCGAAAGAACCATTTGCAGCGCTGGCATTTAAGATCATGACCGATCCTTTCGTAGGTCGCCTGGCATTCTTCAGGTGCTATAGCGGTCACCTGGATGCGGGTTCTTATGTTCTGAACGTAAGAAGCGGCAAGAAAGAACGTATCAGCCGTATCATGAAAATGTTTGCGAACAAGCAAAACCCGATCGATTTCATCGAAGCAGGTGATATTGCTGCTGCAGTAGGTTTCAAAGAGATCAAAACCGGTGATACCCTGTGTGATGAAGATCATCCGATCACCCTCGAGAACATGTTCATTCCTGAGCCTGTAATCGCCATCGCTGTTGAGCCTAAAACGCAGGCCGACGTTGATAAAATGGGTATGGCTATCGCTAAGCTGGTAGAGGAAGATCCTACACTGCGTGTAAACACTGATGAAGATACCGGTCAAACCATCCTTCGTGGTATGGGTGAGCTTCACTTAGAGATCATCATCGACCGTATGCGTCGTGAATTTAAAGTAGAAGTGAACCAGGGCGCTCCCCAGGTGGCTTATAAAGAAGCGTTCAACCAAACTATTACTCACCGTGAAGTGTTGAAAAAACAATCGGGTGGTCGTGGTAAGTTCGCTGATATCATGTTTGATTTCGGACCAGCTGATGAAGAATGGCTGAAAGAAAACGAAGGCAAACACTTCCAGTTTGTGAACGATCTGTTTGGTGGTTCTATTCCAAAAGAATTCTTACCAGCCATTCAAAAAGGCTTCGAAACTTCTATGACTACCGGTGTGCTGGCAGGATATCCTGTAAGAGATATGAAAGTGCGTGTACACGATGGTAGCTACCATGATGTGGATTCTGATGCGATGAGCTTTGAGCTTTGCGCTAAAGCCGGTTTCCGTGAAGCAGGCCGTAAAGCAAAACCAGTATTGCTGGAACCGATCATGAAAGTGGAAGTACTCACTCCTGATCAATACATGGGTGACGTGACAGGTGATCTTAACCGTCGCCGTGGTATGCTGGAAGGTATGGACAGCCGTAATAACCTGCAGGTTATTAAAGCCAAAGTTCCTTTGAGCGAAATGTTCGGCTATGTAACGCAGCTGCGTTCACTGTCTTCAGGCCGTGCATCTTCTACTATGGAGTTCAGCCATTACAACCCTGCACCAAATAACATTGCAGAGGAAGTGATCGCTAAATCCAAAGGCAAGATCAAAGTGGAAGATTAATTTTGACGACAGCTTGTAAAGCTGTTCCGATAATGATATAAAGATCCCGTTCAATTTATTGGACGGGATCTTTTATTGCAGCTATCTTTTTATACTGGTATAATTTTAGCTGCTATCGGGGAAACAAATTGTATGAAAAAACTGTTTCCGGCGCTTTGCAGTATCCTTTCTTTCCTCATTATGCAATCCTCTTTTGCACAGCGCAATGATCCCGGTGGCGACAGGGAAAATTTCTTCCGCTTCGGTGGCAAAGTAGGGGTGAATGCGAACAAGATCACGGGGCAATCCTATAAAGACGGCTTTAACTATAATTTCCAGGCAGGCGGTTTTATGCAGATCAATTTCAGCAGGACTTTCGGCCTGCAGCCTGAAGTTAATTTTGTGCAGACAAAATCCGAATTCACAGATGATCCGGGTGATATCTACGATGATATTTTCAGGGACGGCAGCCAGAAAAAAGCAAAAATGAATTACCTGGAAGTGCCCTTACTGCTGAACATTAATCTTGGGCCGAGCAAAAGAATAAAATTACAATTAGGTCCTTCTTACGGGGGCTTGCTGAAGCAAACGGTAGACAGCCTGCAGAACGGCGGTGACCTGTATAAAAAAGCAGAATGGAGCGGCATCGGCGGTCTTTGGATACAGTTGCCCCTGATCAACCTTGGTGCCCGTTACAAGATCGGTTTTACAGATATCAATGCAATTGATGACCGGCAAACCTGGAAGAACCAGGCGATACAAGTATTTGTAGGTGTTACCTTCTAGCCGTTGAGCTATTTGTTAAATCACAATAATGCCTTTAATTTTCTCCGGAGAGAAGTATGATACGGAGTAGTGCGAATCCGGTGCTACTGTCTTTCAAATGCAGGTTTTTAATTCTGGTCAAATGTTTTATTTTCGGTAGAAACATTTCTTTATGCAGCATACCCGTACCGAAGATCTGATCATTATCGATATTGAAACGGCCCCTGTTTCCCCTTCCTTTGAGGCATTGAATGAGGAATGGCAGGCACTCTGGGAAGAAAAGACCCGATATAGTTTACCAGAGGACCTTACACCCGCTGCATTTTATCCCAAAAGAGCAGGGGTGATGGCCGAGTTTGCCAGGGTGGTCTGCATCAGCATGTCTTATTTTATGAAAGATCCGCACCTGAAGCTGCGGGTAAAATCTTTTTATGGGTTCGATGAAAAGGAGATCCTGCGGCAGTTCATCCTCACCATGAATAAAATAGAAACCCATAATAAGAAATGGTGTTTTGCAGGGCATAATATCAAGGAGTTTGATATTCCTTTTATCTGCCGGAGGTTGCTCATTAATCATCTCCCGATTCCTTCCTATCTCGATTTTCAGAATATGAAACCGTGGGAAACCAATATGGTAGATACTTTCCAGTACTGGCGTTTCGGCGATTACAAAAATTACACTTCGCTCAAGCTGCTGGCGGCTGCGCTGGGAGTGCCATCACCGAAGGATGATATTGATGGCAGCATGGTAGGAGAGCTGTTCTGGACCGGTACCGAAGCCGAAAGGAGCGACAGTTTAAAAAGGATCGCCCGTTACTGCCAGAAAGATGTGGTAGCTACTGCCAATATTTTTCTGCGGTTTAAAAATCTTCCTTTGCTGAAGGAAGAAGATGTGGAGATCGTGGAAGGATAAAAGTTGCTTCATTTTTTTAATAGGCATAACAACTTTTAAAGACAGCTAAATACAAACTTTCGATATAAACGTATACAAACAAAGAAGCCGTTTCAATTGAAACGGCTTCTTCTATAAATTAAATCAGCGGCTATTACTGAACCACCAGTTTATTGGTAGTGATGGTAGCGCCGGTGATCACTTTGATCACATATAAACCTTTGCTGTAGCGACCGGTTTCCAGTGTATAGGTCTGATCGGCCGTACGGGCTCTTTCAATGATCTTGCCATTGAGATCGCTTACTACGATTTCAGAAACACTGTTGTCGGTTTTGCCCATGTACACGGTAGCAAAAGAGGTAGCAGGGTTTGGTGTCACCAGTACCGCATCTGCACTGCCGAACAAGACTGATTTTGTTGCTGAATTGGTAAAGCTGTTATTAGCATCCACCAGCTTTAAGCGATAGAAGTTGATGCCTTTTGCAGGGGTGAAATCTGTTGTGCTGTAGCTGAGGCGTGAGCTGCTGGTTCCTGCTGCTGCAATAGTAGCAACAGTGGTCCATGTTCTCTGGTCTCTTGATCTTTCCACTACAAATTCACGGGTGTTGATCTCCTGTTCTGTAGTCCATGAAATCCTGGCGTTGTTACCTGATTTCTGCACATTGAAGCTGCTGATGGTCACAGGAAGAATAGAGAAGCAGCTGCCGGTATTGATCGGCGCTTCAGCTGCAGTGATCTGGATAGCAGTAGAACCACCTGTTGGTGAAACGGTGTTGGCGCCTGAAGGCCATACACCGTCTGCATCAGAATTACAACCGATCACATTACCTGTTGCCAGGTCAAACTGCTGGATCAGGCGAACACCGTTTGCATTGGCATTAGGGATAATGGTATTCCATGCACCTGCAGTAAGATCATAACCTGTTATGAAGCTGGTTCCCCATGTAGCGCCTGCAAAAGTAGGAGCTTCCACGATGGTCATTGCCAACGGACGTTGTGCTACCAGGTTACCATCCACTGTAGACCAAAGGCCTACTACATTGCCTGCAATGGCAGAGGATAAGCCTTTTATGAAGGTACCGTCGGCAGCGCCGGTATTGATCACTGTGACAGACTGATCCAATGCAAACCTGTATTGGATAGTGGCAGGATCAACATCTTCTGCGATAGCAATGGTAGGATATACCTGCAGGCCGCTTGTAAAGTAAGTAGCATTACCTGAAGGCACAAAGCCAAATGCGCCGGTGAATGAACCGGTAGCATCCGTTTCAAACAAACCATAGCTGTTAGCGGTGTTAACGCTTGGGCTTGTAGAGTAGATAAAGGTCATCGGGCTGGCAGAGTGATTGATCAGGATCGGGTTACCTGCACCAAGTGCGGTACCGCCGAAATTGCTGCTCAGCTGTGCCTGGGTGATATACCTGTATGAAGTATTAGGAGAAAGGCCTGTAACGGTTGCGTAATACATAACAGGTAACCTTGTGGTGCTGATACCACCACCGATATATTGTGGTGTAGCCACAGAATGGAAATTGATCTGTTGCAGGTTAGGTGAAACACCTGTTGTGGAGGTAGTAGCAGGGTTACCCGTGGCCGATGCAGTCAGATAATTATTTGAACCGGCACTTCCGTTGAATTCGTATACCTGTACATCGTAGCTGGTGCCTGCTGTTAACCCGGTAATGGTTACCGGGCCGGTGCCTGTACCTGAAAATACGACCCTGTTTCCTGTACCTGTAGTGGCATTTACTGCATATTCGGTACCATCGGTTGGGGGAACAGCCGTTGTAGTCGTTGTTTTAACAACTACCAGTCTGGATGTACCGTTACCATTGGTCCAGTTTGCATCAAAACCATTGTCGCCGATATTGCTGAAAGTAACATTGGTTGCCTGTGTGGTAGGTTCGGATGCTACCACGCTGCCTGTTACGGTAACACTGGCGCCATCGGCATCTCCGCCGCCTGCCAGGGTAACTGTACCGTTGATAGCGCCTGCAGGAGCCGCATTTGTGATACGAACATATACTGAAGTAGCTGCCAGTGTAGCAGAAGCATAAGCGATGTTAACAGCGCTGCTGTATGGACCACCTGCTGTGAGGCTCACTTCCAGGTTGGCAGAAGCTGTTGCGCTGATATTGCCGGGGAAGCCGGTAAGGTTTGAGCCGGTAACGCTAAAAGTGCCATCTGCAGAAGCAGTGCCGCTGGTGGTAACCAGTCCAGTAACGTTGGGAGAGCCGGTAATGCTTGCTGAAGGAGCGCCTGAACAGGTTACTACTGCAGAAGCAGCGTTTCTTGGAACGGGCGCTGTTACCACATCGAAATCACTGTTGTTGTTATCTGTATCCTGGCAACCGTTGTTTTTTCTTACGGCCCCCTGTGTGGTGGTCAATGCCACACCATTGTTCACAGTAGTGCCGCCTTCTGTTGTACCTGAAGCAGCGCCATAGGCTACCACGTCAATGATTGAACCTGTACATGGAACGGCTGTTGAACCGCAGGCCAGTGCAGCAGCCTGGCTTGCTAAAGCCACCTTACCGCTTGCGCCGGAAAGGTTAAGGCCTGCAGACAGGTTGGATGCAACGGGAAGATCAGCCCCTGCAGTACCTACCGTACCCGATTGAACGAGCAGGTAACCACCGGCAGGAATGCTTGTTCCGGCAGGGAATGCATATACGTTTGAAAAAGTACCCGCAGCAGAGGCGTACTGAAGGGAAAAGCCGTCGAGATTTTGTGTAGTGGTGCTTACATTGTGGAGTTCAATGTAGTCAACTTTATAAGTTGGCGTGCCAGTATTGGCTCCTCCTCCTCCGTATACCTGGCTGATCACCACCGTAGTGGATTGACTATTGGCCATTAATACTGCAAGAAGGAAGGTTAGTAGTGTAAAGATCTTCTTCATACATGTAAGTTTAATGTGAAGGCCAAAAATAAAAAAAAATGACTTCTTTAGGAAGCCATTTATCAATGATTTATACACTTAACGGTAAATTAATTCACCTTTTTCAGCATCATGAGGAAAACGGGAAAGTGATCGCTGTAGCCATAGTTATAAGTGGTGCCATCCCAGGTACGTTTGCTGTATCCCCTGAACTTCCCGGTTTTCTGTACCAGGAAATCTTTATTGAAGATAATCGCCCGCTGGTAGAAATAACCGGGCTGCTCCTTTTGCAGCCAGCTGCCCGAAACAATGATCTGGTCAAAGAGCCCCCATGCATCCTGGTAGGCAAGCGTACCGATCCCTTTTTTATACATTTCCACCCAGGGGTTGTACAGGCCGGTTTCACCTACTTTCTTTTCATTGCTTGTAGCACCCAGCACTTTGGTTACGCTGGGGCTGATAGGATCATCGTTAAGATCACCCATCAGCACCACTTTATTTTTGGGGTTAACGGCCAGGATAGAATCAATGGAGTGTTTGGCAACGCTTGCGGCGGCCGCCCTTGCAGGCATTGATCTTTCTTCGCCACCGCTCCGGCTGGGCCAGTGATTCACAAAAACATGAATGGTATCGCCGTCGAGCACACCCTTTACAAACAGGATATCACGGGTGGTATAGGAATCCTTGCTGCCACCCGGCAATTGCACAAACAGGGGAGCGCTGTATATGGGTTTGAAATATTTGGGATTGTAGAGCAGGCCCACATCCACGCCCCGCTTATCGGGAGAATTATAATGTACAAATTTCAACTTTCGGTCTTTGAGAAGCTTGGTATGCAGCAGGTCGGTCAGCACGGTATCGTTTTCAATTTCGGCTACCCCTAAAATGGCCAGGCCATCGGGATTGATATCGGTGCCCATCTGGGAAATTACAGAAGACAGCCGGTCCAGCTTGTCCCAGTAAATACGGCTGTTATAATGACGCTCGCTGTTGGGTAGAAATTCTTCGTCATCTACCAGGGTATTGTTAACTGTATCGTACAGATTCTCAAGGTTATAGAACCCGATCAGGGATACTCTGTAATTGTTTTGAGAGAATGCCTGCAGGCAAAGGAAAAGAGCCAGTAAAAGGGTTAAATTTTTTTTCATATACAAGTAAGTGACGCCAAAAGTAAAGAGATTCTCGGCACCCACGGTTATTTAATTATTAATTTCCTCACAAAATAAGCAGGGTAGCGGTTTGTAAGCAATCTTACCCTAAATTCGCCCCCTTAAATCAAAAACGCTTATGACATGTAGATTTACCCCTGTGTTGACGGGAGCTTTCTGTCTGTTGCTGGGGCTGGGTAAAAGTTTTGGGCAGGAAACCCCTCCTGCAACGCCTGCTCCACCAAATCCTTCCAAGGATACTACTATTGTAGGTGAGCTGCAGGATGCAATTACAGATAATATTCCTGTAATTTCCCTTGATGAAAATGATATGCAGGACGGAAGCGCACAAAACGTTTCGTCGGTATTGGGAGCAGGTAGAGATCCTTTCCTGAGCGCTGCATCTTTTCACTTTAATGCCGTTCGTTTCCGCATCCGTGGATACGATGCTGATCTTTTCAGCACTTATATGAATGGCGTACCGATGGAAAACCTGGATAATGGTTTTACACCTTACGGCCTCTGGGGCGGACTGAATGATGTGATGCGCAACAGGGACCAGATACATGGTCTGAAAGCCAATCCTTATGCAATCGGCGATATCGGTGGTATGACCTACCTGGATACAAGGGCGAGCCGCCAGCGTAAGCAAACCAGTTTTAACTATGCGATCAGCAACCGTAACTATTTCAACCGTATTATGTTAACGCATAGCACCGGTTTAAACAGCAAAGGCTGGGCTTTTACTGTGTCCGGTTCACGCCGCTGGGCCGATGAAGGATATTCTCCCGGAACATATTACGACGGTTATTCTGCTTTTCTTGCAGTAGATAAAAGGATCAACGACCGCCACCTGCTGTCATTTGTAGGAATGGTTACCCCAACCGAGAACGGCCGCCAGGGCGCATCGGTACAGGAAATGCTGGATATTGCCGGCGATGTTTATTATAATCCTTACTGGGGTTACCAGAACGGTAAAAAAAGAAACTCCAGCATTGCAAAAACAACGCAGCCGGTTTTCATTCTTACCCACGACTGGAAGATCAATGATAAAATGAGCCTGCTTACATCGGGTTCTTATATCACCGGTAAAAGAAGTGTAAGCGGACTGGACTGGTACAATGCTGCCGACCCAAGACCGGATTACTACCGTTATTTACCCAGCTACCAGGAAGACCCAACATTTGCGGCAGAACAACTGGCTGCTATGAAAGCAGACGTGAACCTCCGCCAGATCAACTGGGATAAATTATACCAGACAAATTACGGAAGCGTAATGACCATTGATAATGTAAATGGTATCCCGGGCAACTCGATCACCGGTAAAAGAAGCCGCTATATCCTGGAGAACAGGGTCATTGCTACCAACCGTTATAATTTTAATACCGTGTTGAATGCAAACCTCAGCCAGCATGTTGACTTCACTGCCGGCGGTTCTTTCCAGTACCAGAAGAATCACTACTATAAAGAGATTGAAGACCTGCTGGGTGGCGACTTCTATGTTGATCTGAACCAGTTTGCAGAAAGGGATTTTGCTACCAGCACCGATGCCAACCAGAATGACCTCAACCATCCGAACAGGATTGTACGGGTAGGCGACAGACTCGGGTATAACTATGATATCGATATCAAACGTGCTGCTGTATGGGCACAGACCGTGGTAAAATTCAATAAAGTTGATTTTTTCCTGAGCGCTGAGCACTCTTACACCAGTTTTTTCCGTATTGGTAATGCAAGGGTTGGTTTATTCCCTGAAGATTCATACGGTAAATCAAAAGTGAATAATTTTTATAACTATACTTTCAAAGGTGGCATTACCTACAAGATCGATGGCCGTAACTACCTGTTTGCCAACGGTGCTTATATGACCCGTGCGCCGTTCTTTGAAAATGCCTATATCGCTCCAAGAACAAGGGATGCGGTACAGGATGACCTTACTTCAGAAAAGATCACTTCTGCTGAAGCGGGCTATGTATTGAATGCTCCTAAACTGAAAGTGCGTTTAACCGGTTTCTACACCACCATGAAAGACCAGATGAATGTGCTTACCTTCTATCATGATGAGTACAGGAACTTTGTGAACTATGCGATCAGCGGTATTGATAAAGTGCATTTCGGCGGTGAGTTCGGTATCGATGCAAAGCTTTACAAAGGACTTAGCCTGAATGCCGGCGCTTCTGTGGGCCGTTACTATTTTACGGGCAGACAAATGGCGACTGTAACGGTTGATAACAGCGCTTCGCTGGTATCGAAAGATATTATCTATGCCAAAAACTACAGGGTACCTACACCACAGGAAGCCTATACCATCGGCCTGGATTACCGTTCTCCTAAATTCTGGTTCATCAATGTGAATTTTAACTACTTCGATAATATGTGGCTGGACTTTAACCCGCTGCGTCGTACCGAAAGCGCTGTGAACGGTGTGGATATCAATGATCCGTTAAGGGCTGAGATCCTCGACCAGGAAAAACTGAAATCGCAGTACACGCTGGATGCATTTGCAGGTTATTCATGGCTGATGAACAACCGTTTCAAATCGCTGAAAAAACGCCACTACCTGGTGTTCAACGTAGGCGTGAACAATATCCTGAACAACCAGGACATTGTGAGCGGCGGCTTCGAACAACTGCGTTTTGACTTCGCAGAAAAAGACGTGGATAAATTCCCTGCAAGAAGGTTCTATGCTTACGGTATTAACTTTTTTGCCAGCATCGGTTTAAGATTCTAAAAAATAAACACTCAACTTCTTAAATAAATATTATGAATAAGTTTTTAAAAGTTTCATTGTTTGCATTGCTGCTGGGCGGTTTTGCTGTTACATTGAATTCATGTAAAAAAGATTTCGATTCTCCGCCGGCGCCCGCTGATCCTGCTATCGTAGCCAATACTACCATTGCAGACCTGAAAGCATTGCACCAGACTGCCAGCGCTTATGATATCATTACTGATGACATCATCATTGAAGGTGTGGTAGTAGCAAACGACCGCAGCGGTAACTTATACAAACAACTGATGATCGAGGATTCTACCGGCGGTCTGCAATTGTCGCTTGATGCGGTAAGCCTGTTTGGCAGCTACCCTGTGGGCAGAAAAGTATTTATCAAATGTAAAGGTCTTTGCATCAGTGATTACTTCAATACACCTATCCTTGGCGTAAAAGCTACTGTTGGTGGTTTGCCTTCTCTGGAAGGTATTCCAAGCAGCCTGATCAGTCAATACCTGATCGGGGGTTCGCTGAACAATCCTGTAACACCGCACGTGCTTACATTCGCCCAGCTGAATGCAGCAGGAACAGGTATCGCCAAACCATGGCTGAACCGTTACCTGAATACACTGATCCAACTGGATAATTTTGCGTTTGTGGACCTTACCAAAACCTATTCAGATACTTCAGTGTACAAATCCACACAGAACCTGGATATCAAAAACTGTCCTGCTGACGGCAGCAATACCATTATCGTTCGTACCAGCGCTTATGCAAACTTCGCAGGCAAGCAAGTTGCACAGGGCAGGGGTAGTATCCTGTCTATCTATACAATCTACAACACTACCAAACAGCTTATCCTGAGAGACAGCACCGACGTTCAGTTCACCAATGATTATGTATGCGGATTGCCTCCCGGCACTTTGCTGTCAGAAGATTTTGAAAGCATCGGTGCTAACAATGGTACCCTTACTATTGCAAACTGGAAAAATATCGGCGAAACAGGTAATATCTCCTACCTGAATGCGGTTTTCGGTACTGCAAAATGTGCTAAGATCACTGCATTCAGCACAGGTGTTTCTTCTGTTACCAGTTGGCTGATCAGCCCTCAGGTAAACCTGGCAGGCGCTACTGCTCCCAAACTGAGCTTTACAAATGCAGCAGGTTACAACTCAGGTACTGTGACTTTTAAAGTATTGATCTCTACCAACTATACAGGGGGCAATAACCCGTCAGCTTCTACATGGACTGAATTACCTGCTACATGGGCTACTGCTCCCACAACAGGTTATTCTTCATTCGTCAGCTCCGGAAATATCAGCCTCAGCAGCTATATAGGTTCAAATGTGTATATCGCATTTAAATATACAGGTGGCGATCCGTCAGGCACCACTACCTGGGAATTGGATGACGTAAAAGTAACAGCACAATAATTTACAATGAATATGAAGTAAGCGGCTGCTCCTGGCAGGCGCTTACTTTTTTACTAATTCCCGGTTTAAAAAAAGATCATGAAAAAAATATTTACAAAATTTTTCTTACTGGCTTTCTTCCTTTTCGCTGGCATAGCCGGATTGAAAGCACAGCTGCTTACTTCGGAAGATTTTAATTTTTCGGGTAATATCACAGCCAACGGCTGGACAGCGCACAGCGGTACTACCAACTTTATAACCACTACCACAGGTCTCACTTACGCCGGCATTCTGGGCACAGGTGTGGGCAATGCGGCGCTGGTAAGCAACTTAGGCGGAGAAGATGACAATATCACTTTCGCTACGCAGAATACGGATGGACAGAATGTATATGTTTCCATGCTGGTAAATATTACCGATCCTGCGACAGCAAAAACAGGCGACTATTTTTTTAATATAGGCGATGGCGGTGGTACCAGCTTTACATTGTTTTCTGCAAGGCTGTTTGCCAAGATCACCGCTTCTGCAGTGAACTTTGGTATCAGCAATACTTCTACTGCCACATACGGTACCACCAGCTTTGCAAAAAATACCACTTACCTGCTGGTCATAAAATATACTATCAATGCAGCTGGAAACGATCCGGTTTCATTATGGGTAATTCCTTCCGGAGTGCCTGTAACTGAAGCGGCAGCCGGTACACCTGAGATCAGCAATACCGCTACTGCAGGGCAGGATGTGATCAGGGGGCTTGCATTGCGCCAGGGTTCTGCCACCACTTCTGTTCAGACAGTAGTGGATGCTATTAAAGTGGGCACTACCTGGGCAGATGTTACACCCAGCAGCAATATCCCTGCATCGCTCACTGTTGCAGGAACCATCAGTGATTTCGGCAGTGTGAATGTGGGTTCTGCATCCGCATCACAGTCATATAATTTATCCGGCGCTAACCTTACAGGCGCCCCGGGTAATATTACTGTAACTGCTCCCGCAGATTTTGAAGTATCCAATAACAATACTTCTTGGGGTAGCAGCACCACTATTGCTTACAGCGCAGCGACATTGCCGGCCACCCCGGTATGGGTTCGTTTTGCGCCACAGTCAGCAGGCCCCAAATCAGGCAATGTGACCAATGTAGGCGGCGGAGCCGCTACTGCTGTAAACGTTGCCGTAAGCGGCACAGGCGTAGTACCGGTAACACCTGTTATTTCGGCAACCACTTTAGCAGGGTTTGGCAATGTGTGCCTCAATACCACGGCAGGACCTAATTTCTTTACATTAAATGGCCTTAACCTCACCAATGCAGATATCACTGTAGGGCCATTGACCGGTTATAGCTTTGCTACAACCGCTGCCGGCACTTATACTTCTTCTCTTACGCTTACACAGGCAGGCGGAACCTTTACACAAATAGTGTATGTGAAATTTACGCCTACTGCCACTCAATCGTATGACGGCAATATTGCCGTTACAGGTGGTGGTGCACCAGCGGTAAACGTAGCTGCTACCGGCGCAGGCGCCAATAACCCGCCTGCAGTTACTACCGGCGCTGCAAGTGCTATTACCACTACTACCGCTACCCTGGCAGGAACGATCAGTTCCACAGGCTGCAGCGCTGTAACAGCCTATGGCATTGAGTACAGCACTACCAACGGTTTTGCGAACGGAAGTGGTACACAGGCAGCTTCTACCAACCAGAGCGCAGGCGCCTATACTTCTGCATTGTCAAACCTGGTACCTGCCACTACTTATTATTACAAAGCATATGCTACCAATGCGGGTGGTACCACTTACGGCGCACAGCAGTCTTTTGTAACGGCTACTCCGGTGCTGGTTGTAACCCCTCTTACAGCTTTCGGGGCACAATGTCTTAACAGCGTTACCGGTCCTAACAGCTTTGCTATTACCAGCACGGGTGTTACTGCGGCTAATATTACCATAGGTGCATTGGCCGGTTACAGCTATTCTACTACAGCTACCGGAACCTATACTTCCACATTGAGCATTACTCATCCTGTAGGAGCCCTTTCACAAACAATCTATGTGAAATTCACACCTACCGCCATTCAATCCTACAACGGCAATATAGCTGTTGGTGGTGGTGGCGCTCCTACGGTGAATGTTGCTGCTTCTGGTTCGGGTGTAAATGCACCGGCTACGCTCACAACAGGCAGCGCATCGGATGTTACTACAGCTTCAGCAGTGCTGGCAGGCACTATCAGCAGCAATGGCTGCAGTGCGGTAACGGCTTATGGTATTGAATTCAGTGGTATTAATAACTTTGCGAACGGAACAGGAACGAAAGTATTTTCAACCAATGCAGATGCTTCCGGTAATTACAGCGCCGCTGTGAGCGGGCTGGTACAAAATACCACTTACTATTTCAAAGCATTTGCTACCAATGGTGGCGGTACTGCTTACGGAGCTATTCAAAGCTTCACGACCGCCGCCATTCCTGATAAACTTACTTTATACAATATTCCTGCACAAAGGAATACAGCATTGCGTTTCAGCGTAAACAATATCAAACCCGATCATTATGGGGTGATATTGATCAACAGCAATGGTCAGCTGGTGTATCGTAAAGATTTCATTGTACAGGTAAACTTTATCAATGACCAGATCGAAATTCCAAATAACCTGACTCCGGGTGTGTACCAGTTCAGGCTGGAAAATTATAATGGCTACAGGGTTAAGAGAACCATTATGATCAAATAAAAGATTCCAGAAATTGAAATAAAAAGGCTTCCCATATGGGAAGCCTTTTTATTTCAATTTCTTATGATAATTTTCAGGAAGCCTTATATGTATCCGCCGGGGCTTGCCGGGAAAATTTTTCCATCAGTTTCTGATAAACAACGGCCATTAGCAGGGGTGTGATGTATTGCCTAAAAAAGGAGGTTTTTCCCGGTTTTTTTACAAGGAACGACAATGCAGCCAATCCTATTCCCGCCCCGATAACATAGGATGCAGGTATATAAGGCTTTTCCTCAGTAAAACGGATGGTATCGCCTTGCGGCGTAATTTCTTCTATAGTGTTTTTGTTAGCCATTTTATTTGAATTTAAAAATGATGGTATCGTTTTGAAACGGTTTCACAAACTGAACAACAGTTGCTCCTGATGATTGATTTCAGGTATCATGCGGATAAAGTTATCATAGCCTTCCTCATCATCATGATTGCTGTAAGTGCCATAGGCATCCAGGCTGTAACCGGTGAAAGAACTGTTCACAGCTCTTATTACGTAGAGAACAGCCATATCCGAAGGATTAGAGATTTCCTCGAAGCGGTATACTTTAATGATCTCCAGGTCCTCCGGCTGATAAAAAGTATCATTACAGGAAGTGAAACCTTTTGGTGTCCACCGGAATTCATTTGCAATATTTTTAAGCGCCAGTTTCTCCATTACGGATGTTAACGTGGTCATTGAATGCGGAATTTCCATATACTTCAGTTTAATATAAGTGTATAAGCGAATGCTGTGCCAAGCCGGGATCACCTCATTGACTGTAAAAGAAGGGTAATCGTTAAGGGTTGGATATGGAGATAGTAGAATTTATGCTACAGAGCATAATGAGCTTTTCATATCAGTAAATCATCTAAAAGAACCGCATTCTCCAACCAGGAAACGTTCAGGAGCCTGCGGTGCAGGTACATCCTTTGAAAAGAAAAACAAATGAGTCAAAACTGACAGTTTTTCCGCTACCCCCTTATGGTATTGCTTTTGCTAACCTTATTACAAAATTTTAATAACTAATCAATTTATATGCAAAAAGGAAATATCAGGGTACAGACAGAGAATATTTTCCCGATCATTAAGAAGTTTTTATACAGCGAGCATGACATTTTTATCCGTGAACTTGTCAGTAATGCAGTAGATGCCACGCAGAAGGTGAAAACCCTCTCGAGCATCGGTGAGGCGAAGGGCGACCTGGGTGAGCTGCGCATTGATGTAACGCTGGACGCCAATAATAAGACCATTACAATCAGCGACAGGGGTGTTGGTATGACGGCTGAGGAAGTGGATAAATACCTGAACCAGGTAGCTTTCAGCGGCGCTGAAGAATTTTTACAGAAATACAAGGGACAAAACGAAAATAATATTATCGGTCACTTCGGCCTTGGCTTTTATTCCTCTTTTATGGTGAGCGAAAAAGTGGAAGTGATCACCAAAAGCTTCAGAGAAGGTGCCGAAGCGGTGAAATGGGAATGCGATGGCAGCCCGGAATACAGCCTGGAACCGGCCGAAAGAGCCTTCAGGGGAACGGATATCATCCTGCACATCAACGAGGATAGCAAAGAATTCCTGGATGCTTATCGGGTGAAGTCGGTTCTCGAAAAGTTCTGCAAATTCCTTCCTGTTCCTATTTATTTTCATGATGCGGCTGAAGTAAAGGAAGTGAAAGAAGGGGAAGAGACAGAAGCAGATCAACCGATCAATAATATCGCTCCGGCCTGGACCAAAAAACCATCGGAGCTGAGCAAAGAAGACTACGAGAATTTCTACAAGGAGCTGTATCCGTTCAGCGAAACACCTTTGTTCTGGATACACCTGAATGTAGATTACCCATTCAATCTTACCGGTATCCTGTATTTTCCCAGGATTAAACAGAGCTACGAGATACAGAAAGATAAGATCCAACTGTACAGCAACCAGGTATTTGTGACGGATGAGGTAAAAGATATTGTTCCCGAATTTCTAATGCTGCTGCATGGTGTGATCGACAGCCCGGATATCCCGTTGAATGTAAGTCGCAGCTATTTGCAGGGTGACCCCAATGTAAAAAAGATCAATGCGCATATCACCAAAAAAGTGGCTGATAAACTGGATGAGATCTTCCGCAACGAACGTTCTTCATTTGAAGAGAAATGGGAAAGCCTGGGCTTGTTCGTGAAATACGGCATGATGACGGATGATAAGTTCCTGGAAAAAGCGAATAACTTTTTTATTGTGCAGGATACTGCAGGCAAATTCTACACACTCGAAGAATATAAAGCTGCCACTGCTATCCAGAAGAATAAGGATGGCAAGCAGGTGATACTGTACACTACTAATCCCGTGCAGCAGGATGCATACATACAGCAGGCGATTGCAAAAGGATATACTGTTGTGAAAATGGAAACGCTGGTGGATGCCGCTTTCATCAATAGCATGGAGATGAAGTGGAACGATGTGCTGTTTACAAGGGTTGATGCGGATATTGCCGATAACCTGATCGATAAAACAGAAAGCAATGAGAGTATCTTAAGTAAAGAAGACAGCGATAAATTAAAAACATTGTTCGATCAGCCACAGGAAGGCATGCATGTTACGATAGAAGTAAAAGGACTGAGTGCTGATGCGCCGCCTGTTACGGCTACAAGGCCTGAGCAGATGCGTCGTATGAAGGATATGGCTTCCATCGGTGGTGGTATGGCCGCTTTTTATGCACAGATGCCGGATGAAGTTAACCTGACGGTCAACGGTAACCACCCGATATTCGGTAATATATTGGCAGAAGCAGAAGAAGGCAAGCAAAAAAAACTGGTGAAAAACCTGGGCGATCTTGCCCTGCTTTCACAGGGATTGCTGACAGGTAAAAGTCTTACGGAATTTATCAACCGCAGCGTGGAGCTGATGGAGCA
This sequence comes from Ferruginibacter sp., assembly GCA_047602605.1. Classification (GTDB taxonomy): domain Bacteria; phylum Bacteroidota; class Bacteroidia; order Chitinophagales; family Chitinophagaceae; genus Ferruginibacter. The sequence goes on along the minus strand of JASGGW010000005.1, from coordinate 800,649 downwards.
TACAAACTGATTAAGTTCATGAATAACAGGAAAAGCCGGCTATGCCGGCTTTTTTAATATAACTGCTTCAAGGTATTGCAGCTTTTTGATATGATAGGTTTGCTTATACCCGGCTTCAAGGAACAAGTGCTTTTCCATCGGGTTGGCATATACAATCTGTATCTGCCTGGCTTTTCTTTCAAGGCTCATTTCAATATTCTCCACCACACCGCTCATAATCACTTCGTCAAATGGGTTAAAGAGGAAAATGATATCGGCATCATCCGGTATTTCAAAATAAAAAGCATCGTTGTGGTAAACCTTGTATGAAAGATCAGGAATGCCTTGTTGTATTATCTGCAGATTCCTTTCTGCTGCTTCGCAGAATTCTTTGGAGAAGTCAATGCCGGTAACTTTTTTCGCCCCCATGCTGGCTGCTACACACATCGCTCTTCCTTTACCGCAGCCGATGTCGATAAAGTGTTTTGCCGATGATAGGCCGATCCTTGTAAATACATCTTCCATGATATCATAACCCGCCGGCATATAAAAAGTGGAATGATCTATATCAACACCTCTCTCTTCCAGTTTTTTCAGGTCATCGGTACCGGTGGTATGAATGCCATATTTTTTTTCACCCCTGATATCATTGCGGATAATATGAAGTGCAATCCGCACATTCCAGTTGCTGGCGAGGAAGAAAAAATAACGCAGGTATGAAAAAAATTTCATTCAGAATTTTTTATTCGCTCAGGCGAAGGTCGATCATTTTTAACTGAAGGGAAGTATTGCCCTGCCATTCGTTTTCATCGATGGTAAAAACAATGTCCAGCTGAGCTTTTCATATCCAGCAGGTAAAATTTTTCTGCCAGGTTAAAGCCTATTCCTGTCAGGGTGATATTGTTTTGCTGCAATACAAATCGGATATGATTTTCCTTTACAATTTTTGAATATCCCGTATTCATCACTTTTCTGGCTATGAAAACCGGTCGCATATTTTCGGGTCCGAAAGGTTCCATCTGGCAGAGAATCCTGTAAAAGGGTTCCTTTATTTCTGCAAAGCTGATCTCGCTGTCAATAATGATTTCAGGAATAAGCAGCTCTTCCGAAATAGTGGATGCCACCACTTCTTCAAAACGTTGAGTGAAGGCGTTTACATTTTCGGGCAGCATGCTCAAACCTGCCGCCGCAAAATGACCGCCATAAGCCGTGAGGTATTCCCTGCATTCATAAATAGCTTCATACAAATTAAAGCCGGGAACGCTGCGGGCGCTGCCTGTTGCGTAGTCACCGCTCTTCGTTAATACCACAGTGGGTTTATAGTGATGTTCAATAAGACGGGAAGCCACAATGCCGACCACGCCTTTATGCCAGTGCTCCTTAAAAACCACCGATGATCTTTTTTGAGGCAGTAAAGGATCCAGCCTTAATATTTCCAGCGCTTCTTCGGTGATGGTTTTATCTGCATCTTTCCGGTCGCTGTTATCATTGTGCAGCATTTCAGCCAGTATCAATGCTTTTTCAAAATCTGTTTCAATGAATAACTGAACGGCTTTGCGGGCATCGTCCATGCGGCCTGCGGCATTGACCCTGGGGGCAATGGCAAACACTACATTCGTAATATGAACACGCTCTTTTAAACCTGCAAGCTGCATCAATGCTTTAATGCCTGCTGAAGGGTTACTGTTGATCTGCTGCACACCATAATAAGCTAATATCCTGTTTTCCCCGGTCATCGGAACAATATCCGCTGCAATAGCAGTAGCTACCAGGTCAAGATACTGGTAAGGTGTTTCCTCGGGCAGGTTCAGGTGCTCTGTCAGTGCACAGATCAGCTTAAAACCAACGCCACAGCCACAAAGCTCTTTATACGGGTAATGGCAATCCGCTTGCTTGGCATTTAAAACTGCCACGGCTTTAGGAATAATGTTGCCGGGAAGATGATGATCGCATACTATAAAATCTATTCCCAGGGTAGAGGCATAATCAATCAACTCAACTGATTTGATGCCGCAGTCAAGACAGACGATCAGCGAAAAGTTATTTTCTTTTGCATGATCAATTCCCATCTTGCTTACCCCATATCCTTCACGATACCGATGCGGTATATAGAAATCCACCTGCCCGGCGGTATAAATTGATACAAGAAAACGGAACATGCATGCAACAGCGGTTGTGCCGTCTACGTCATAATCACCGAACACTAATATTTTTTCGCCGCTTTCAATGGCTGTTGTAACCCTGTCCACGGCTTTCCGCATATCTTTCATCAGCCACGGTTCATGCAGCATGCTTAACTGGGGACGAAAATAATTCCTGGCTTCTTCATAATTGTGAATGCCACGTTGTGAGAGTATGGTACACACGGGCTTCGACACATTCAAGGCCTTTTGCAAACCGGCCGCTACCGTTGCATCATAGGGTAATATGTTCCACCGTTTCTCTAACATCAGTATTTTCTGTCGGTAGTAAATCTCACCAGTTCTTCCAATGCATTTCTTTCCGCATTCTCGGGAAATGATCGTAAAATGTTCAGGGCATCATCCCTGTACTGGAACATCTTTTCTTCTGCATACCGGATACCACCTGTTTTTACAACCATATCAATTACCTGCTGTACTTTTACAGGATCCCGGTTCTCATTTTTAATAATGTAAATTAAAGCTCTTTTATTGGCTTTGTCAATGTTGTTAAGCGTATAAATCAGAGGTAATGTCAGTTTTTTTTCTTTGATATCATTGCCTGTCGGTTTACCCACATCTGCTTTTCCGTAATCAAAAAGATCGTCTTTTATCTGGAATGCAATGCCCACTTTTTCACCGAAGCTTTTCATTTTTTCCGTAATCTCTTTATTCCTCGTAGTGCTGTACGCACCCACTGCGCATGCCGAAGAAAGCAGGGAGGCGGTTTTGTTGCGGATGATCTCAAAATAAATGCCTTCATCGAGGTTGAGCTTGCGGGATTTTTCTATCTGGAGTAATTCGCCCTCACTCATCTGCTGTACAGCATCGGATAAAATATGGAGATGTTCAAAATCGTTGTTGGAAGTGGAGAGGAGCAAACCTTTTGAAAGCAGGTAATCTCCGACGAGTACGGCGATCTTGTTTTTCCAGATGGCATTGATGGAGAAAAACCCTCTTCTTTCAAAAGACTCATCCACCACATCATCGTGTACCAGGGTGGCGGTATGGAGGAGCTCAACGAGGGCAGCCGCCCGGTAAGTGCTTTCCCCGATGGGACCATGCAGCTTGGCGCTCAGTAACACAAACATGGGGCGCAATTGTTTGCCTTTACGTTTGATAATATACTTCATTATCCTGTCTAAAAGAGCCGTATTGCTTTTTACTGCTGCTGAAAATTTCTCTTCAAAAATGCTTAATTCCGGGCCTATAATATTTTTTACAAAATCCATTTCGCTAAAAAAAAGCAATTTAATGCAGCGGGGCTCTATATCAAATTATTTTATTTTAGGGTAGGCAAAAAGGTGATTTTATAGCTGTAAAGAGCAAAAAACAATTAAATAATGTCAGAATATAGCAAAAAATCCCTTTTTTTGCATAGTGAGACATCCTAATTAATTGCTAAAAAAATTTGTAATTTATTGGGTGGTTTAATACATTTGCATTTAATCAACTCGTATATTTAGAAATCTATCAATCATTAAGTTATGACAAGCAAAAAGTACAAATTATTAGTTGCGGGAGTTTTCATGCTTCTTGCAACGGGTGCATTCGCTCAGTCTGGCAGTGGTTACGACGTATATGATTCGTCTGTGATTACCGCTAAGAGAATGCCTCAACAAAATGAATTTTGGAACAACAATTACAATTTTCCTGCTAAACCACGTAACATGTGGGAAATAGGTATTTCAGGTGGTTCATTCAACGTTTCAGGTGACGTTCCTACAAGGTTCTTTACTCCTGGTTTTTCTGCTCATGTAAGAAAAGCCCTGGGTTATGTATTCTCACTGAGATTGCAATACCTGTACGGTACGGCTAAAGGTCTGAGCTGGAACGGTGCTGGTAACTATGCAAAAAATTCTGCATGGAATGCATATTCTGCTGAGTTACCAAATGGTGCAACTACTATTCCTGGCCGTCCTGTAGACGCTGTTTTTTACAACTATAAAAACAAAACCCAGGATCTTAGCCTGCAAGGTATTTTTACTTTGAACAACATTCGTTTTCATAAAAACAAAACCGGCCTGGTATTATATGCTGGTGCTGGTATAGGCGCTACTGCTTATCAAACAAAGATCAATGCTTTGGATGAAAACGGTGATCCTTACTACGCTCTGTTCAGCAGCATTACTGCTCCAACCGAATACAAAGACAGGAAAGATATCCTGAAAGCTTTGAAAGATGGTTTGGATGATACTTATGAAACAGATGCTGAGTCTAACGGTGCACGTCGTCCTAAATTAGGTGATAACACTTTAAGGTTCTCTACCACTGTATTGGCAGGTATCGCTTTCAAACTGGGTAAAAGAATCAACCTGGCTTTGGAAAATCGTCACACTTTCATTAAAGATGATCTGTTAGATGGTCAAAGATGGCAGGAAGCACCAAGAGGTGATGCTGCTTTAACCGGCGACTGGGATTCTTATAACTATCTTTCTCTGGGTCTTAACTTCAACCTGGGATCTAAAGCAGTTGAACCACTGTGGTGGATCAATCCTCTGGATTACGCTTACAGCGAGTTGAACAACCCACGTCACATGAAACTTCCAAAACCAGTTTTGGATGATACAGATGGTGACGGTGTAACTGACCAATTCGATCGTGAACCAAATACTCCTGCAGGTTGCCCTGTTGACACTCATGGTGTAAGCAGAGATACTGATGGTGATGGCGTTCCTGATTGCAAAGACAAACAACTGATCACTCCAACAGAATGTCAGCCAGTTGATGCGGATGGTGTGGGTAAATGCCCAGAACCAGAATGCTGCAAAAATGCAGGTCAGGCTGCTGCTCCTGTTTGTCCAACTGATTACCCAAGTGTAACTTTCAAAGGCAACAGCAGCTCACTGAGCAGCGATGCTAAAGCGATGCTGGCTAACACAGCTTCTAAACTGAAAGCCAATGCTTCTTGCACTATCACAGTGAATGGCTATCCTGAAGCTTCTAAAGCTTCTCAGGCTACCTGCCAGAAAAGAGTAGATGCTATTAAAGCATACCTCGTTGAAACTGAAGGCATCAGCGCTGACAGGATTTCAACTAACTGTGAAATTGGTGGTGGAGATAAAAATACTGTAGATATTAAGTCTAATTAATAATAAGTTTTAATTCCACTTTTTGCTCAATGATGAAACCCTCCCTTTTTTGGGAGGGTTTTCTTTTTATGCACATCGCTCTGTTAATCAGTGGTTTATCAAAATTGCAGGTTTCTTTATGGATTAAAATCGTGGATAAGTTGTGTACCCTCAACACTCCCTTTAACTTTTATTTTACAGTAAACCGGGCTAACTTTGCAGCCTGTTTTTTAGTGTTCAACCCCCTTTAACTATTCAGGTATAAGCAACATTTACTCTACTTACTCGTTTCTTTTTTAATTATTGTAACCAATATCTTAACATGAAGAAATTCAGTTTGCGGGGATTGTATTTGTTTGCAGCATCTATGCTGTTCCTCTTATTGCATTTTCCATTTGCTTTCTCCAATTCCGGGGGAGCAAGAATATTCTCAAATGATTCATTATTTTCTGTAAAAGCCGAAGAGGCAGTAACGCTTCCCGCAGCACCGGCTTCGATGAAGCTATATGACAGTCTTCACCTCGACGATATGGGTTTGTCGCAGGAGGCTTTTTCTTACGGTATAAAAGGCTATGAAAAATTAAAAGCAGCCGGTAAATTAATGAACCAGCGGGTGCTCTCTATTGTTGATTTCACGCAGCCATCGTACAAAAAGCGTTTGTTTGTCATTGACCTTTCCGATTTTAAAGTGCTTTTCAATACCTATGTAGCCCATGGTCAGAATACCGGGAAAGAATTTGCCAGATCATTTTCCAACAACCCCGACAGTCACCAGAGTAGCCTGGGTTTCTATATCACCTCAGGTACCTATATCGGCAGCAATGGCTATTCTATGTACCTCAACGGTCTGGAGAAAGGCTTTAACAATCTTGCATATGAAAGAGCCATTGTAATGCACGGCGCTGATTATGTAAATGAAAATTTTATCAGGAGCCAGGGCTATATCGGCAGAAGCTATGGCTGTCCTGCAGTGCCTGAAAAGCTGAATAAGCCTATCATAGAAAAGATAAAGAATGGCAGCTGTCTTTTCATTTATTCAAACAATAAAAATTATTTAACCAGATCCAGGCTTATCAATTCATAACGATTGATTCCTGCAAAATATTAATACAAAGCTCCCGGACTACCGGGAGTTTTTGTTTGCCGTTATTTATATCAGGCAACTATTTTATAACTTCACTCCAAATTTTTATAGATGAACTTCCGAACACAATTAAGGGGAACAGGTGTAGCAGTGATTACGCCATTTACAGCAGACGATACGATAGATTTTGAAGCATTGGGTAAGCTATTGGATTACCTGGTACTGAATTCAGTTAATTATATCGTTACATTAGGTACAACAGGCGAAACCCCCGTGTTAAGTAAGGAAGAGAAAAAGCAGATCATCGATTTTACTTATAAGCATATTAATGGCCGGATACCAGTGGTAGTGGGCATTGGAGGCAATAATACCAGGGAAGTAATAGAAGATCTGCAGTATTTTGATCTCTCCGGCGCAACAGCTGTTTTAAGCGCTAGCCCATATTACAATAAGCCTTCGCAGGAAGGTTTGTTCCAGCATTACAGGGCTTTGGCAGAAGCCAGCCCCAAACCCATTATTTTGTACAATGTGCCGGGCCGTACAAGCCGTAATATGACAGCGCAGACCACTATCAGGCTGGCATCCGAAGTGGACAATATTGTGGGTATAAAGGAAGCCAGCGGCGATATGCAGCAATGCATGGAAATCATTAAAGAATGCCCGGAAAATTTCCTGGTAGTGAGCGGCGACGATGCACTGGCCTTACCGCAGATAGCATGTGGTATGGACGGCGTTATCAGTGTAGCTGCCAATGCCTTCCCTAAAGAATTTTGTACCATGGTCAATCATTCGCTGGCTTTTGAGATGAATGAAGCCAGGAAATTAAATGATGATCTGATACCCGCTTACGAACTGATGTTTACAGAAAATAATCCTGCGGGCGTAAAAGCTTTCTTAACGGAAATGAATATTATCAAAAATCATGTGAGATTACCGGTTGTACCATTGAGCGGGGAGCTTTACCAGAAAGTAAAAACTTACCTGAATATTTATAGTTGATGTTATCTTCTTTCTATAATAAATTTTTGTTTGCCCTTGTAAGCATCTGCTATGTGCAGGGTGCTTCAGCACAGTATTCGCTTACATTACAGCTAACCACTGTACCTGGTAATAAAGCAGGAGACAATATATATGCCGCAGGTAATTTTAATGGGTGGAATCCCGGGAATGAAGGCTACAGGTTCACAAAAAATGCTGACAATACCTGGCAGCTGGTTATTAAAAATCTTCCTGCTGAAAATTATGAATTTAAATTCACCAGGGGCAGCTGGGATAAAGTAGCCTGTGCTTCCAACGGTAATGATATTGCGAATAATGCTGTTCAGCTGAAATCTGATACGGTTTTACAATATTCTGTGCAGGCATGGAAAGACGATTTTGTGCCGGTACCCAAACAACATACTGCATCCGGTCATGTTGCCATTATTGATACTGCCTTCTACATGCCACAGCTGAACCGTAGCCGGCGGATATGGTTATATCTTCCCCAAGATTATGCAGATTCAAAAAAGAGATTCCCGGTGCTGTATATGCACGACGGGCAAAACCTTTTTGATGCATTTACCTCCGGTTATGGTGAATGGGGGGTGGATGAATGCCTGGATACTCTTACCCGGAACAATCATTATGATTGTATTGTAGTAGGCATAGACAATGGCCCACAACGGCTGAATGAATACAATCCTTTTGATAACGAAAGATTTGGCAAGGGTGAAGGCAAACAGTATGTGGATTTCCTGGTCAATACACTTAAACCGTTTATTGATGATCATTACCGGACTTTAAAGGATAAGAACAATACAATGATAGCGGGTAGTTCCATGGGAGGGTTGATATCTTATGCTGCCGCATTGTACTATCCGTCTGTATTTGGAAAAGCCGGTGTGTTTTCGCCTGCATTCTGGACAGCCATACCCGGTATCAATGATCTTACAGATTCACTGGCAGTGAATAATAGTGGAAAGTTTTTCTTTTTTATGGGCGGGAAGGAAGGAGAAGAATATATGAATGATATGTTCAGCATCATGCAATCGCTGGGCACAAGATCCTCTGCGCTGATCTATTCGGTAGTAGATCCTGAAGGAAAACACAATGAAGCAGCCTGGTGCAGGTGGTTCCCTGAGTTCCTGAAATTCATGATGGCCGACTGGACCAATTATATTATTGATACAGCTGGAATCGAAGATGATCGCTGATTGCGGTCACAATGACGGATAGTAAAATGTTTTTAAATCTTAAAGCAGGTGCCTTCCAGCGCCAGCTCACAATTATCAAATACTTCCAGTGCCTCCATTAAAAAATCTTCCAGCACATCATATTTGGAAGAAAAATGCCCGATGATCAGTTTTTTTACCGCTGCCTTGGATGCAATATTTCCTGCCTGGTGCGTGGTGGAATGAAAACGCTCTGCAGCCCGTTGCTCCAGGTTCTTTAAATAAGTGGTCTCATGGTACAGGAGGTCTACTCCTTTCACTTTCCCGGCAATCGTTTCATCATAAATGGTATCTGCACAATAAGCGTAGGATTTAGCCGGAGCAGTTGCTACTGTCACCTCACTATTTGGTATGATGGTCCCTTTCTTATTGGTGTAGTCGGCGCCTTTTTGCAATGCTTCATAATAAGCTGCCGGTATTTCATACGCTTTTACTCTTTCCGCATCAATGCTGCGTGGATTTTTCTTTTCCCTGAAAATAAAACCCCAGCAATCTATGCGGTGGCTTACCCGGAAACTTTCCACAGTTAATTTTTTATCATTTGCGATCATCCCTTCTTCTCCCAAAGCATGGAAATGCAATTTGTAAGGAAGAGAGGTATCGGCCGCACGGAGCTGCAGGGCAATAATCTCTTCCAGTAATGGTGGTCCGTACAAATGAAGATCATTTGTTCTGCTCATCAGTCCCATGCTTGTAAGCAGGCCGATCAATCCAAAATAATGATCGCCGTGCAGGTGCGAAATAAAAATGTTGTTGATCTTGCTGCGCCTGATCTTGTACTTGGCCAATTGCAATTGCGTGCCTTCGCCGCAATCGATCAGATAGCATTCATCCTGTGTCTGTAAAACCTGGGATGTCGGGTTACGGCCATGGGCAGGTATGGCGGAATTACTTCCTAGTATGGTAAGGGATAACAAAAGAAAGGTTGTTTAAGTGTTATATATGTTTTAGACCATAGGTTGCAATGTTTTGCTGCTTAGCTGTTTTCGTCTTCCTCAAAATCGCTTAACAACTCCCGCTCAATTTCTTCCATCTGGACAATATCCCAGGCCTCGCTTTCGGTGGGAGTGATATTCATTGTATCTGTCAGCTCCAGCTTTTCAAAAATTTCTTCCACTGCCGGCTTCATTTCGCATACTACAAAAGAAGCATTTTTATCATAAAACTCCTGTTGGATGGCAGCTATACTTCCTGCCGCATTATCATCCATGCTATTCACTTCAGTTAGGTTAAGCACCACATGCGGAATGTCTTTTTGCAAAAATTGCGTCAGTATCTGTCCAAGTTCTTCTGTCATATTAGCAGAAATTTCCCCTTCAACCGGTGTTACAACGCTAAATTTCTCTTTGGTATCTGTTTTGACATTCATTTAATAAGATGTTTTAGATGGTGCGCTGTAAGATAATGTAATTTTTGAATGTGTTGAAAGCCGCAAAATTTTTTGCAAAAATTTGGGGTTCCTTTTAAAAGAATAGCCCAATAAAAACTACCTTAACGGTAACTTTTCAACATATCAACATTTACTTTTTTTTAAATCTATGCCCATTTGAATTATCGTTATTATTGTAACACCATAAACCTATTTAGAATGGATAATAATTTTTCCACCCAGGTTAAAGAAATCATTTCATATAGCAGGGAAGAAGCGTTGAGATTGGGCAATGATTTTATCGGGACCGAGCACCTTGTTTTAGGTCTTATCAGAGACGGGGAAAATAATGCCATAAAAATATTGAAATCCTTGAGCGTAGATCTGTATGAATTAAGGAAAGAGATTGAGATGGCCGTTAAAGATAAAACAGGTAAAAATATTGCTAACATCAATTCGCTGCCACTGACCAAGCAGGCAGAGAAAGTGATCCGCATTACCGTATTGGAAGCCAAAGCGCTTAAAAGTACCACGGTTGAATGCGAGCACCTCATGCTTTCAATTCTGAAGAACAAAGAAAATATTGCTACGCAGATATTGGAGCAGTATGGCCTGGACTATGATGCTTTCAAAAACGAACTGGGATTTGTAACCAGCACCCCTCCGCCACAGGCAGAGTATAATGATGAAGATGATTTTGATGAAGAAAGAAAATATGGTCAGCAACGTCCTGCCAAGCCAGGCGCTGCCAACCAGCCAAAATCAAAAACGCCTGTGCTAGATAATTTCGGACGGGATATTACCCGCCTGGCAGAGAATGGTACGCTCGACCCGATAGTAGGCCGTGAAAATGAAATTGAAAGGGTATCACAGATACTTTCCCGTCGCAAAAAAAATAACCCGATCCTGATTGGGGAACCAGGTGTGGGTAAAACGGCTATTGTGGAAGGTTTGGCCCTCCGCATCGTGCAACGTAAAGTATCAAGGGTATTATTTGATAAAAGAGTAGTGAGTCTTGACCTGGCTGCCCTGGTTGCCGGTACAAAATACCGTGGCCAGTTTGAAGAACGCATGAAAGCCATCATGAATGAGCTGGAGAAAAACCGGGATGTTATTTTGTTCATCGATGAGATACACACTATTGTAGGTGCAGGTGGCGCCAGCGGTTCGCTCGATGCTTCCAATATTTTCAAGCCAGCCCTTGCCCGAGGCGAACTGCAATGCATCGGCGCCAGTACGCTGGATGAGTATCGCATGCACATTGAAAAAGACGGAGCGCTGGACAGGCGTTTCCAGAAAGTACTGGTAGAACAGCCATCTGTAGCTGAAGCGATTGAAATTTTGAATAATATCAAAAGCAAGTACGAGGATTATCACAATGTAACCTATAGCCAGGAAGCGGTGGAGGCTTGTGTGAAACTGAGCGACCGTTATATGACAGACCGCCTGCTGCCTGATAAAGCCATTGATGTAATGGATGAAGTGGGTGCCCGCAAGCACATTAAGAACATCAACGTTCCTGAAGAGATTATAGAGCTGGAGAAAAAAATTGAAGACATCAAACTTGAAAAAAACAAGGTTGTAAAAAGTCAGAAATTTGAAGAAGCAGCCTCTTTAAGGGATACCGAAAAAAGGTTGCAGGAAAGCCTGGAAAAAGCGAAAACTGATTGGGAAGAAGAAAGTAAGAATAAACGTTACCCGATAGAGGAAGAAGATATTGCCGAAGTGGTTTGCATGATGACAGGTATTCCTGTTAAACGTATGGTTCAGGCTGAAACGGAAAAGCTTCGCCGCATGGGTGACGATCTTAAAGGCGCTGTTGTTGGACAGGAAGATGCCATTGTAAAAGTGGTGAAAGCCATCCAGCGTAACAGGGTTGGCCTGAAGGATCCTAAAAAGCCCATCGGAACCTTTATATTCCTTGGTCCTACGGGGGTAGGTAAAACCGAGCTGGCCCGTTCCCTGGCCAAACAAATGTTCGACAGTGAAGATGCGCTGATCCGTATCGATATGAGTGAGTACATGGAAAAATTCACTGTGAGCCGTTTGATCGGCGCCCCTCCCGGCTATGTGGGCTATGAAGAAGGTGGTCAATTGACAGAAAGGGTTCGTCGTAAACCATACAGCGTGGTATTGCTGGATGAGATCGAAAAAGCGCATCCCGATATTTACAATATTCTGTTGCAGGTATTGGATGATGGTCAGCTGACCGATGGTCTCGGACGTAAAGTTGATTTTAAAAATACCCTCATCATCATGACTTCCAATATTGGTGTTCGCCAGTTGAAAGATTTTGGTGATGGTGTAGGTTTTGCCACAGCCAACCGTGTGGAAAGTGCCGAGGAAAATAATAAAGCTATTATTGAAAAAGCATTGAAACGCACGTTCAGTCCTGAATTCCTGAACCGTATTGACGATGTGGTGATCTTCAACTCACTGAGCAAAGAAAATATCTTTGAGATCATTGATATCCTCATGAAAGGTGTAATGACAAGATTAAGCAATCTCGGCTTCACCATGGAGCTCAGCCCTGAAGCAAAAGACTTTATTGCCGATAAAGGTTATGACAGCCAGTTTGGCGCAAGGCCTTTGCACAGGGCGATCCAGAAATATCTGGAAGACCCGCTGGCAGAAGAGATCCTTAATATGAGCATCAAGCCCGGTGATGTGGTCATTGCAGACCTGGATAAAGAAGCGCAGAAGATCAAGTTCAAGCTGAAAGAGGAGCCTAAGAAAAGAGAGAAAAAATCTGAAGCATAATTCATAACATTTTACTGAAACCTGTTGCCCACAGCAACAGGTTTTTTATTGATTCTATATTTTCATTATGGACATAAAAGAGAAAGAAAAACAGCTGGCGGCCATTGAGGCCGTACGGTTTTTGAAAGATGATATGATCGTTGGTCTGGGTACAGGTTCCACTGCGTTTTATGCAATACAGGAAACCGGCAGACTGGTTGCACAGGGTTTAAAAATAAAATGTGTCTCCACTTCTGAAAAAACATCACAGCTTGCAAGCTCATTGAATATTCCCCTGATAGATATCAATTCAATTGATGCCATCGACATTACCATTGATGGCGCTGATGAGTTTACAAAAGATCTTTCCCTGATAAAAGGCGGCGGCGGCGCTTTGCTGCGGGAAAAAATTGTGGCGACCATCACAAAGGAAGAGATCATCATTGCAGATTCCTCCAAGCTGGTGGAAAAGCTGGGCCTTTTTAAGCTGCCCGTTGAAATTGTTCCCTTTGCTTATAACTATGTGACAACACAGGCAGGAATACTGGGTGGAAAAGCGGTGCTAAGGCAAGTCAATAATATTCCTTTTGTGACCGACCAGGGTAATCATATCATCGATGTGGATTTTGGATTGATGGATGACCCCGCTGGCTTATCCACCCAGCTGAATGCAATCGAAGGTGTTGTGGCCCATGGTTTGTTTATTCATCTTGCCAAAAAGCTGATCATGGGCAAAGGCGAGGAAACGATAAGTTTTACCGCCGCCTAAACTTCATTTTGACGGCGTTGATTTTTACAGCATTTTTGCAATCGAATGGCGAAAAAGATCATCATAACGATCGATGGCTGGAGCAGCTGTGGCAAAAGCACTCTGGCCAAACAGCTGGCAAAGGCGCTGGGCTATGTGTATATTGACAGTGGCGCCATGTACAGGGCCATCACCTTATATTTTCTCAGGAATCATATCGACTGGACAGACGAAAAGGAAGTTGCCACTGCATTGGACAATATCCATCTTCATTTTGAGTACAACTCCAAATCCCAGCAATCAGAAATATTTCTCAACGATGAGAACGTGGAGTATGTGATCAGGGACCTGGTGGTGGCAGAGAAAGTAAGTGATGTGGCCGCTATTGCAGCAGTAAGAACTTTTGCGGTAGCACAGCAGCAAAAAATGGGCGTCCTGAAAGGGATCGTCATGGATGGAAGGGATATCGGCACGACTGTTTTCCCGGATGCTGAATTAAAGATATTTATGACCGCTGATATTCCTGTGAGAGTGGAAAGACGTTATAAAGAAATGATCGAAAAAAATCCGAATGTGACGATGGAAGAGGTGAAGGCTAACCTGGAAATGCGGGATCATATTGATTCACACAGGGAAGTAAGCCCTTTAAGAATGGCTACAGATGCCATTTTGCTCGACAATACAAATATTGATATGCTGGAGCAGCTGGATATTGCCCTGAAACTTGTGGCCAAAAGATTGTAAGGCCGGTATAATTTTTTAACGGCTAAGGCGCAAAACCGCAAGACAACATAAAAATGCAATTGATTTAAACCAAGAACAATTCCTGTAACTCTGTCGTCTTCTTTTCTACTTCAAAAAATCCTGCGATTTTTTCAATTACTTTTTCCACTACTGCATCCGGACAGCTGGCGCCGCTGGTCATCAGTATGGTCAATGGTTTTTTATCCGGGAAAAAATGGTGGCTGGTTTTTTCCTGGTGCGTATGAAGATCAAAATGATGAATGGTATCTTTTGATTCAATTTTAGAAGCATCGTTAATAAAATAAGTAGGAAGCTTCTCTTCACAAAGTTCTACGAGGTGACTTGTATTGCTGCTGTTGTAACCACCTACTACAATTGCAAGATCGGCTTCCTGCTCCAGCAAGCCATATACGGCAGACTGGTTGTCATTGGTAGCATAACAAAGAGTATCCCTTGTATCGGCAAAATGTTCCTGTACATTGGCAGGGCCGAGATTGTATTTTTTTATAACTACCTGTTTCAGAAAATCTGCAATGCCCTGTGTATCGCTGGCCAGCATGGTGGTTTGATTCACCACACCTATTTTCTGCAGGTCTTTCTCTACATCAAATCCTTCCGAATAGCGTCCGGCAAATTCTTTGTAAAATTCAGCGGGTTCTTTTTCACCTGCTATATATCTGCTTAATTCAACCGCTTCCTTCATATCATTGATAACAACAGAAGGAGTATTGGCGGCAGCATGGGAGAATGTGGCCCTGGTTTCTTCATGAGTAGGTTTCCCATGCACTATAACCGTATAATTTTTTCCGGCGATCTGCTCGCTGCGGTTCCATACCTTTTCAACAAACGGGCAGGTAGTATTATACTTTTCTGTCTGGATGCCTTTGTCATTGAGCTGCTTTTCCATAGCCAGCGTAGTGCCGAATGCAGGAATGATCACAACATCCTCTCCGGTAACTGAATCAAAAGGCACCAGCTCTTTGCCTTTGGTATCCTGTAAAAAGCGAACGCCCTTTGCAAGCAGGTCTGCATTTACCTGGGGGTTATGGATCATTTCACTCAGCAGGAAAATCCGCTTGCCCGGGTTTTCATCCACTGTTCTGAAAGCAATTTCTATTGCATTTTCAACCCCATAGCAAAAGCCAAAATGACGGGCAAGATAAATACGCACCGGTCCGAAATCGAGCAGGGTAGGCGTAAAATCTTTTTTCAGCTTATCCTGCTGCTTTCGCTTATTTTTAATAGCCGATATAAGGGCGCTGCGATATGTAAAAGGTATAGTAAATTGCTTCATGGTGATCCTGAGCAAAGGTACAACAAACTATGGCAACGGATTGGTGGGCAGATTCAGTTAAAAACTTAAAATTTATCAATTGTCTATATTTCAGCAGCCTTCTTTTTTAGCTTCCTCCAATATTTACTGTGTCAACCTGCGCCAATATACCCCGGAAGGTACTTTTGCTGCTTTCAGCGGGCACCTGCCCCGCCTGAAAGATATGGGTGTAGAAATTATCTGGTTCATGCCCATACACCCGATTGGCAAGGTGAGGAAGAAAGGAACCCTGGGAAGCTATTATTCAATCAGCGATTATACAGATACGAACCCCGAATTCGGGAGCAAGGCAGATTTCAGGCAACTGGTTGAGTATGCCCATTCGCTGGGCATAAAAGTGATCATGGACTGGGTGGCCAATCATGCGGCCTGGGACAATGTATGGACAAAGGATCATCCTGACTTTTTTGAAAGAGATGCGGAAGGCAATTTCAAACCACCTTACGATTGGGATGATGTGATCCAGGTCAATCATAATAATCCCGACGAGCAGCAGGCCATGATTGATGCCATGCTCTACTGGATCAGGGAATTTGATATAGATGGTTTCAGGGCCGATCTTGCACATCTTACCCCTTTGCCTTTCTGGATCAATGCGAGGGTGCAGGCTTCTTCCGTAAAAGATAACCTGGTATGGCTGGCCGAAACGGAAAATATAGAGTATCACCAGGCATTTGATATCAGCTTTACCTGGAAATGGATGCATGCTACTGAAGAGTATTGTAAAGGCCAACAACCCTTTTCAGCACTAACCGATTGCCTGCAATATTATAAAACAGATTTTCCTTCGGACGCACTCAGGCTGTGGTTCACCAGCAACCATGATGAAAACAGCTGGAACGGAACCGCTTTTGAAAAGTACGGCGATTATGTAAAAGCCCTGTCGGTTTTCAATGCTACCTGGCAAGGCCTTCCGCTGATCTATAGTGGTGAGGAAGATATGCTGGATAAAAGACTCCTATTTTTTGATAAAGATCCTATTGAATGGAAAAACGGATTTGCATGGCATGGCTTTTATAAAACCCTGCTGGAGCTGAGAAAAAACTGTGCTGCCATTGGGAGTGACCCTGAAAGCTTTCCGCAATGG
Organism: Ferruginibacter sp.; assembly: GCA_047602605.1. Classification (GTDB taxonomy): domain Bacteria; phylum Bacteroidota; class Bacteroidia; order Chitinophagales; family Chitinophagaceae; genus Ferruginibacter. The sequence continues at coordinate 784,102 of JASGGW010000005.1, read as the reverse complement.
ATACCTGGTACAAGAGAAAAAGAACTGATTGCGTTTTACAGGAGCAGGGGTTCATCGGTATTAATTACAGCAATCAATATGAGTAAAGAAAAGCAGGTGTTTTCTGCTTCCATACCGGAACTGAACGGTATGTATACAAATATTTTTACAGGAAAAGAAATATGGCTGAATGAAGATATTGTAATGGAGCTGGAAGCCGGTGAGTTTGCAGTGTTGCAAACACCTGCTGCAGATCATCAATAAATGATTGTAATAAAAAAGCCCGGAATTCCGGGCTTTTTCTTCTTCTTCATACTTGTATATTATTCTCCCCCACCGCCATCAAGGCTTAAAGGATATTCATATAAGCCGTCGTAGCCGGGATAAAAACCACTGATAGTAACAGTTTTGCTGGTGCCTACAATGGCTTTCAGCTCATCCACTGTTTTCACATCTTTATTATTTGCTTTCAGGATAACAAAACCATCTTTCATACGGGTCTGATTAAAGATGGCGCCGCCCTCATTTACTTTTTTCACAACTACACCGCCTGCTATTCCGAAATCTTTTGCCTTTTTACTGTCCAGTGATACCAGGTCGGCACCCAGCATATCGGTAGAGGTTTCTGCTTTAACCACATCATAGTTGCCCGCTTTATTTTTCAGGGTTACCTGTGCAGTTGCTTCTTTATCGTTTCTCAGATAGACCAACGATATTTTATCGCCGGGTTTGTAACGGCTTACCTGTTCCTGCATTTCAGCGCCACTGCTTACTTCAATACCGTTGATGCTTTTAATAATATCACCTTTACGGATACCGGCTGCTGCTGCACCGCCGTCTTTGGTGGCTTCTTCCACATAAATGCCCCATGCATTTTCAGGAATGCCAGCCTGTTTTTTCTCTGCGCTGCTCATATCACTTGCATTGGCATATTGCACACCTAAGTAAGCTCTTTGAACCGTGCCGAATTTGATAATATCATCCACTACTTTTTTTGCAATATTCACAGGTATTGCATAAGAATAACCGGAATAAAAACCTGTAGGGGAGGCGATCGCAGAGTTGATACCGATCAGCCTGCCGTCGGCATTGATCAAAGCACCACCGCTATTACCCTGGTTCACTGCAGCATCGGTTTGAATATACGATTCCACTGCATTTTTCTTGTCGCCGTCCCGGTCCCTGTTAAGGCCAAGGCTTCTTGCTTTTGCGCTTACAATACCTGCAGTAACAGTGGTTTCAAGATTTAAAGGATAACCGAGCGCCAATACCCACTGACCTATCTTCACATCATCAGAGTTACCATACACCAGGTAAGGTAAACCAGCTGCTTCAATTTTGATCACAGCCAGGTCGTAGGCAGGTTCCGTACCGATCACTTTGGCAGTATATGTTTTCTTGTTGCTTAGTGTAACGGTAATTTCATCTGCACCCTGCACAACGTGGTTGTTGGTAACGATGTAACCGTTATCAGCAATTAACACACCGGAGCCGGAAGCTCTTTGTTCAGGGATCACATTGCTTCTTCTGCCGAAAAATTCTTCAAACATATCATCGCCGAACAAATCGCTGAATGGGTTCTGGCGTTGCTGCTGCTGGTTGCTGCGGGGCAAACCATTACTTACCTGCTTGGCGTTTGTTTTTGTTTTGATATGCACCACGGTCGGGATTGCAGCGTTGGCCGCCTGCACAAAATCAGGAGCGCCGCCCGGGCCACTACCATCACCGAATCCCGTGTATTTGTAATTGGATGGCAACGTTATTACAGACTGGCCACCATATGTATCTTTTGTAGTAGAGAATTTGCTGTAGCCCCAGATCAATCCCACGGTAGTAAATGCGCTGATGAGGGCTGTTAACAGAACTTGTTTCAATTTCATGGTCAATGGTTTTATATTTTAACTCTTCACTTCTTACGGGCTCAATTTTTATGCCCGCCTTACAAAGTAACGATAGCCTGACAGAATGTAATAACCCTGCTGTCATCTTTAACATTAAATTAGTAAGACTTTCGTAGATGGCCAAAATGGCTTCCAAAAGCATTTTAAGGGAGGTATTTAATCTATAAAAAAGAAGTGGTCCCAGGTCAGATACCCAGCAGGAACGCCATTGTATCCACGCCGTCTGCATAATCAAAAAGGCCCGGCTGCTGCGCCGCTCCGAATGGGGTGAAACCTTGGCCGACGAGGCATTGCAGGTCATCCTGGTTCACTTTGGTCTTTATGGCATCCGCATCGTCATAATATTCATAATAAACATGGCTGATAGGGGAGAACAAGGCCTCATTCTCGGTAAGCAGCGTAGTGCCATCCGTCATGTAATAAATATTGTTCAGCAGGATGATGGAGAGCTGGTAATCGTAGTTGTTCTTATACTTGTTATGCTCAGCGAAATAGCTGTATTTTTTAAAGCTGTTGAGCAGCGGTATAAAATCGTATTGACGTGGTACAAATAGTTTGCTCACATTCCTGCAGCCGAGCCCAAAGTAGAGGTGAATATCATCGCTGAGCTTGTCCAGTTCTTCAGTGGTTTCATTGCCTGTTAATACGGCGGCAGAAGTCCTGTTACGGCGGATGATATGAGGATACTTTGAAAAATACAGTTCAAAATAACGGGCAGAATTGTTGCTGCCGGTCGCTATGTATGCATTGCAGCCTTTCAATGTTTCTGCAAATGAAATGTAGTTCTGCACGGTATTGTCCTGCTCGTACATTTTTTTCACCAGGTGCCTGAGCAATATGTCATCTTTGGAAGAGAGCTTGATGGTTTGCCTGTGCCCTGAAATAAACACTGCTAAAAAATCATGAAAGCCCACGAGCGGGATATTGCCTGCCATTACAATACCGACATTTTTGGAGTCAATATTATCGTCTACATGATAGTGTTGTATCCATTTTTCCAACAGCTCTTTCTGAAGAAACTGAGCAGCAATGGCATTGCTGGCAAGGTCAGTGAATTCGGGTATAAACCATGCGTTGTTCTGGTAAGCCCTGTTTTTAACATCCTGCCACTCTTCATCATTCGTTTGGATGTATTCCCCCAGCCATTGCATTAAATCAATTCTTCCTTGCAAATTCATGTATAACTTATTAATTTTGCTACAAAATTACGACAGATGGCTATAAAGATAACAGACGAATGTATTAACTGCGGTGCCTGTGAACCCGAGTGTCCGAACAATGCCATTTACGAAGGCGGTGTGGAATGGGCCATGTCTGACGGGACTTCCGTAAAAGGATCATTTACGCTGATGGATGGTACGGTTATTGATTCCGATAAAAGGAGTGAACCCATTTCAGTAGATACTTATTATATTGTTCCCAATAAGTGTACAGAATGCCAGGGATTCCACGAGGAGCCGCAATGTGCCGCAGTTTGCCCGGTAGATTGCTGTGTGCCTGACGAGGATTACCAGGAAACTGTGGAAGAGCTGATGGCGAAGAAAGAAAAAATGCATTTGTAAATTTTTTATACAACCGCTAGAGCGGTTTCATTAGGCGGGTGATATTTCCCGTACACAGGCGAAAGTATTCGAGACTTTCGCCTTTTTGTTGCAGTTTTTAACGAAAGATTATTTGCTTAACTTGCCGCTATGAGAATATTCAGTGTTTTAGTGTCTGCGGCGGCGCTGGCAGCCGTTTCCTGCAGGCAGCCGAAAGAGCCTAAACAATTGGACCTGGTAAGCGAAAAAATGGCTTTGATGCAAACCGACCGGGAATTCAGTGAAATGAGCGTGGCAAAGGGAATGAAAACTGCTTTTATTGAATATATTGATAGCAACGGTGTATTGTTAAGAGCAGATCATATGCCGATCATCGGCGCCAATGCGATAGATTTTCTGATAGCACAGAATGATACAGGCTATACGCTCAACTGGCGGCCTGAAAATGCCGTAGTAGCCGCTTCGGCCGATCTTGGATATGTATATGGCATTTACGCTGTGCATCCCTCATCTATAGATACCGTCTTATACGGAACCTATGTAAGCATCTGGAAAAAGCAGCAGAACGGTAAATGGAAATTTGTGCTGGATAGCGGTAATGAAGGAATTGATTCCACCGATTTCACTTACTGACCAGTTGCCAGTCTGCTATCTAAAAGAAAAGGAATTGAGAATATTAGGTTTTTTATAATACTTGCTTCAAAGCTTTTTTGTTTCTTTGGCAAATAAATTTGTAGAACACTCATGCAGAAAAATATTGCGCTTATCACCGGTGGCTATTCAGGCGAATCGGTAATATCCTACAAAAGCGCTGAAACGATCTATAACAATGTTGACAGGGCTAAATGGAATGTTTTCCTTGTTGACATCCGCCCGGATGGCTGGTTTTACCGGACAGACGATGGCGCCGAATTTCCTATTGATAAAAATGATTTCAGCACAACTGTTAACGGCAGTAAAATAAATTTCGATGCCGTGCTGGTTGGCCTGCATGGCACTCCGGGTGAAGATGGAAAGCTGCAGGGATATTTTGATTGCATTGGTATTCCTTATACTTCCTGCGATGCCGCTACTTCTGCACTTACCTTCAATAAAAGATATACTGTTGCGGTTGCCGCTTTTGCCGGCATCCATGTTGCCAAAAGCATGCACCTGTTCAAAGACGATGGTACAACCGGAGCAATGGTGGCTTCACAGCTGAAGCTCCCCGTTTTTGTAAAACCCAACAATGGTGGCAGCAGCATTGGTATGAGCAAAGTGAACGAGGCAACCGACCTGGATGCCGCTATTGAAAAGGCCTTTAAAGAGGATAACCAGGTGCTGGTGGAAGAATTTATTAAAGGAAGAGAGTTCACTATCGGTGTTTTTCAAACAAAAGGCAGGATTATTGCTTTGCCCATCACCGAAATTATTTCCAAGAACGAGTTTTTTGATTTCGAAGCAAAATATGAAGGGGCCAGCGAAGAAATTACACCGGCGCAGGTGGAAGAGGTCATTGCTGAAAAAGTAAGGGAGAACGCAAAAAAAGCCTATGCTATTTTTAACTGCAGGGGCGTGGTGCGTATGGATTTTATTTATGATGAAGAAAAAGGCAAACCCTGCCTGCTGGAGATCAATACCGTGCCGGGGCAAAGCGCTGCCAGCCTGGTGCCACAGCAGGTAGCTGCCATGGGATGGAGCTTAAAAGAATTTTATACTGCACTTATTGAAGAGTGTTTTTAATAAGCAGCAGTCAACTTTAAAACAATCAATTCAGGATGTTTAAATTCATCACTAACCGCCCGTTTTGGGTAAACCTGCTGATAGTGCTCTTGCTGGCATTCCTGCTCGTTTTCCTGAGCTTGAAGCTGCTGGGCATTATTACCAAGCACGGGCAGTTCCTTGAAGTGCCTTCCGTAGTGGGTAAGAAAACGGAAGATGCCGTAAAGTTCTTAGAAGCCAAAGGTTTTGAAGTATCCATACAGGATTCAGTATATGTAGACACTGCCAAGATGGGTATAGTGCTGAAACAATTGCCCGATCCCAACAGTACAGTGAAGATCAACCGTACCGTTTACCTTACAGTAAACCGGGTTACGCTCCCGTTGGTAGACATGCCGTCGCTGCAGGGCAAAACTATGGGCTATGCGCTGGAAATTTTAAAACGCAGCCATCTTACACTGGGTGATACCACTTTCCGTCCTGATTTTATGATGGGCTCTGTGCTGGAACAGAATTACAAGGGCAATGCCATAGCATCAGGCGCCAAGCTACCTTGGGGCAGCAGGATCGACTTAGTGATCGGCAGCGGCCTTTCGCAGGAACGTTTCCTGGTACCAGACCTGGTTGGAATGCCATTGGGAGAAGCGAAGCTTATACTGGAGCAAAATGGTATTACCCTGGCTGCTATCGTAGCAGACGCTGGCATAACGGATACATTGAATGCATATGTGTATAAGCAGAACCCGCCACGCTTTACGGAAGATAAGCAAGCCGTATTTGTGCAATCGGGGCAGGTTATGGATGTATGGATTTCTAAAGAAATGAAAGTGCTTAAAGATTCCACAGTTAAAAAAACATCAACCAACGATAACGAATAAACTATCAGACTATGACAAATATTACTGCAGAAGAAGTAAAACAACGCCTGGATGCCGGCGAAACCATTAATCTTGTTGATGTTCGTGAGCCGGATGAACGTGCGGCTTTCAATATAGGCGGCTTGTTTATACCCCTGGGGAAGATACAGACCATGCAGACCGAAGAGCTGGATGAGCTGAAAGACCAGGAAGTGATTTTTTACTGCCGCAGTGGTAATCGTAGCGGGCAGGCCTGTCTTATCCTGGAAACCATGGGTTTCACCAATGTAAAGAACCTGGTAGGCGGAATGAACGACTGGCAGGCAAAAGGATTATAATTTTTTTGTTGAAATAGCAAGGCCATTAAGCATCTGTTGCTTAATGGCCTTGTTCGTTTTGTACAGGCTCTTATAACTTCACATTGAGGCCGATCACCCAGTTAACAGGTGCCATAGGGAAATAATAATTTTCTGTGGTCAGCTGCCCGCCGGCGATATAGCTGAAAGTATACCCGTTGGGTTCATACAGCTTTGAGAAAACATTGTTTACCTGCAGGAAAAATTTTGCATGGCTGCCGTAATCATAATTCAACCGTACATCCTGCGTATAAAAACCATCCAGGCTGCGGCTTTTTTGCTGCGTATTGTCAAGGTATTGCCTGCTTACATATTTACCCATCAGGTCCAGCTCAATATTTTTTACCGGGAATATATTGATGCTGTAACCGGCAATCACTGAAGGTGAAAATGCGATATCCGGGTTTTTATAAAACTTCGTCTGCTGGCCACCGTTATCATAATCATCAATGTATTCTGTAAAATCTTTTACTTTATTGCGGCTCAACGTAAGATTGGCGGCTGCATGGATCCATTTGCTGAAAACCGCTGTGCCGGTAAGCTCAATACCTGCACGGTAACTTTTGCTGATGTTGCTGCGGGTATAAGCGCCTACATCATTGATCTTGCCGGTAAGCACCAGCTGATCTTTATAATTCATAAAATACAAATTGGCGCCAAGGTTTAACTTACTGCTGTTGTATTCAATACCTGCTTCATAATCATCCAGCTTTTCAGGCCGGGCGATGTTGGCAGTATTGCTTTCTTCAAAATCGTCCCTGTTGGGCTCTTTGGCTGCACGGCCATAAGAAGCATAGACTTTTATTTTGCTCCAGCTGTAGGTAAGACCGGCTTTCGGATTGAAGAATGTATAGTTTTTATCGACGTCAATGCCGGGATTTTTCCTGAAACCATTGATGCTATAATCTACATTGCGAACCTGGAGGTCTACAAAACTGAAGAGGCCTTTCGCCAGCGTTTCGGTCCATTTACCATATACAGCATAATCCTTTTTAAGCGCAGTATTATTATAGTATTTGAGTCCGGCAGGTATGGCAGCAGGATAAGTGCCGTTTACCACACGGCCAAAATGATCACCATCATATATCATGGCGCTGCCGCCGAATACAAGCTGTCGTTTGCTGCTGTTGTACTGGGCAGAAAAAATGCTTCCGTAAAAGTAATTATCAAGGTGCAGCTGCCGTACAATATCCATTTCAGTGATGATATTGCCATTGTCATTGTAAGGTGGAATGCCGTAATCTGCAAGGCTTTCACCGGCTTTGTATTGTTCGTAATAACCCTTGCCCCTGGTGAGAAAAGCTGCGATATTGCCTTGCCAGCGCCGGCTTAGCTTCTGGTTATAAAACAGCTGGTAATGTGTTTGAATATAGTTGTCTGTTTCGTTGCTGTAGGGCTCTCCCGGCGCTTCTGTTCCGGCGCTGTTATAGCGGCGGTTCGTTTTCAAGGTGGCTTCATCCACACCATTCCAGGCCTGGTAAGTTTTTTCACGGCCATTGAAGATATTCAGCCTTAGAGAACTTTTGGAGGAGATGTAGGCGGCACTTCCATAGTAAGACTGCAGCCTGCTGTCTGCCCGGTCAACATAGCCTTCACTTTGTACCTGGCTCAGCCGGCCGTCGAAAGTAAAATGTTTTCCCAACAGCCCGGTACCAAACTTCAATGTGTTCTTAAAACTGTAAAAGCTGCCTGCCGTACTGTTGAGCTCCAGGTATTTTTTTGTATTGATATCATTGGTGCCGAGGTTAATGCTGCCGCCGAAAGCGCCTACACCATTCGTGCTGGTGCCCACCCCCCGCTGCACCTGTATGCTGCCGGCGCTGCTGGAAATATCGGGTACATTCACCAGGAAGCTGCCCTGGCTTTCCGCATCGTTGAAGGGAATACCGTTCAGGGTGATATTGATACGGGTGGCATCCGTGCCCCTGATACGCATGCCCGTATAGCCGATGCCATTGCCGGCATCCGAATTGGCTACCACAGAAGGAGTGCTGTTTAAAATAAAGGGCAGATCCTGGCCGATATTCCGGTCCTCTATTTCCTTTTTGCTAAGGTTGGTTTTGGCAATCGGCGTTTTCTCTGTTGCACGTACTGCATTGATTTCCACGGGCTGCAACAGGCTGGTGTCGTTAAAAGCGGGTTCATTCTGGGCAAAAGAGTGACTTGCAGCGGTCAGCGCCAGGATCAATCCTGTCAATAGTTTTTTCATATCTGAGTTATTTTGCTGAAGAACCGTGGTTGCCCACCTGTGACGTACAATTAATCTCCCTTCGCAGGCATTATCCTGTGCAGGTTATCGGGTATAATCTCAGCCTCTTGGAAGAAGCACCCCGGTAATTCAGTCGAGTTTAAAAGATCAGAGCACAAAGCTACAGGTATCCTCTCAAAAAAAATTATTTTTTCCTGTAACTTTTTAGAATACCTGTTCGTATCATAAAAAAGTATAGTCATGAAAATTTTATTAACCAACCTTTTGCTGTGTTTTGCATTATTTGCCACAGCCCAAACCACTGATCCCAATGCCAAAGCGAGAACGCTTTCCGGCTCATTCTCAAAAGTTTCCATAAGTACGGGTATACAATTGTATCTCACCGAAGGAAATACGGAAGCAGTTTCAGTAAGCGTATCAGACAGTAAATTTGAAGAGAATTTCATTACCGAGGTGGAAAATGGCACCCTTAAGATCTATTTTAAAATCAAAAACGGGAAATTCAATTTAAAAAACATTAACCTGAAGGCATATGTAACCTACAAAAAGCTGGACGGAATCACCTGTGCAGCAGGTTCCAACACGGTACTGACCAATACGCTGAATGCCGGCAGCCTTAACTTATCTTTCTCCAGCGGCAGTCAGTTCAAAGGCACTGTAAAAGCGGAAAGTATTACTGCCGATGCCAGCAGCGGCGCAGAAGCAACTGTTTCAGGCACTGCTGATAAATTAACGGTGACTGCATCAAGTGGCTCCTCTTTTAAAGGCGCCAATCTGGTGACCAATTATTGCACGGCTACTGCACACAGCGGCGCTGCAGTTAAAATAGAAGTGCAGAAAGAGTTGACAGCATCTGCACACAGCGGCGGCGAAGTAAAATATACAGGCAGTGCAGTGATTACAAAAACAGATGTGCACAGCGGCGGTTCAGTTAAAAAATCATAAGAAAGATGAAAAGAATTATTTCCCTAGCGGTTTTATTGCTGAGTGCATTGATGGTTTTTTCGCAGGACAAAACCATTGTGGATCCCAATGCATCCATACGGGAGCTGCGGGGCAAAACCTTTACCCAGATCAAAGTGTCGCATGCTATTAAGCTCATCATTTCGCAGGGTACGGAACAAAGCATTGCGGTGAGCGCTGATGAAGAAAAATTTAAAGAAGATATTGTTACCGAGATCGATGGCAATACGCTTAAAGTATATTCAAAGAATAACAACAATGTTTTATCCAACCGGCGCAACAGGAGGCTTACCGTGTATGTTTCCTTTACAAAGCTGGAATACCTGGATGCTTCAGGCGCTACGGATGTAATGGCAGTGGGTGCTATTGAACAACCTTCTTTAAAACTGGAACTTTCCGGGGCCAGCACGTTAAAAGCAGGCCTGAAGGTAGATTTCCTGAATATAGAACTGAGCGGCGCCAGCAAGGCGGTGCTCAGCGGTAAGACCACCGATTCCAAAATTGAATGCAGCGGCGCCAGCGATCTGAGGGCTTACAGTTTGTCTATTGATAATGCCAATCTTGAAGCGTCCGGTGCATCCAGCATGGATCTCACCGTTATGAAGGAATTGCGTGTGGATGCCTCCGGTGCCAGCAGCATACATTATAAAGGAACTGCAAGTATTACTAACATTAAAACAAGCGGTGCAAGTAGCGTAAAAAGAGAAGATTAATATTTCTTTTAAACAAAAATTGAATTTGATTTGGCAGCGAAGCTGTTTGCTCTTATCTTTGCGGTGCGAAGTAGAGCAGCGGTAGCTCGTCGGGCTCATAACCCGAAGGTCACAAGTTCGATCCTTGTCTTCGCAACTAATAAAGTTGAAAAAGCCTGGTTAGCCGGGCTTTTTCATTTGAAATAAAACCTGTATCCGGCGATGATGTTTACAGTGTATGTGTTGTACAGTGATCAATATAACAAGATCTATATTGGCTACACTTCTGATCTTGTCGAAAGACTGAAGTCGCACAATGAACTGGGTGTAAAGGGATGGACGATAAAGTTCAGGCCCTGGCGGGTGATTTATAAAGAAGAATGGGAAAATAAATCAGATGCCATGAGAAGAGAGAAAGAACTTAAATCGGCCGCCGGAAGAAGGCAAATCAGATTAATACTGGAGAAGAGGTAAGGGCTCATATCCGCCAGCCGGCGGACACAAGTTCGATCCTTGTCTTCGCAACTAATAAAGTTGAAAAAGCCTGGTTAGCCGGGCTTTTTCATTTTTTGTTTTTCCTTGTACAAATGCAATGGAATTGATTATCTCCTCTTTGTTGACAGCTTTCGTGATGATCGGTCTTTTGCATATAAACGGTCTTTATAATGAAAGTTGGTTTCGTAAATATTTTTGGTAAGCCCAATGCAGGTAAAAGCACATTGCTCAATGCGCTGATGGGTGAAAAAATGGCCATTGTTTCGCACAAGGTGCAAACAACCCGGCACCGTATCAAAGCCATTCTCACGGAAAAAGATTACCAGGTTATTTTTTCTGATACACCCGGCATTATAGATCCCAAATACAAGCTGCATGAAAAAATGATGCAGGCTGTAAAGGGCAGTCTTGAAGATGCGGACGTCGCACTATTGATTGCCGATGCCTGGAAGGCAGAAGAAAGCCATGAAATTTTTCAAAGTCTCCGGCTGAAAGCACCTGCTATTGTAATATTAAATAAAGCAGATACCATAAAAGATGAGGCTGAGATCGAAAAAGCAAAGGCTTTTTTTGAAGCACAACCTTATTGCAAAGAAGTGGTAACTATTTCTGCGTTAAAAAACAAAGGTGTAGATGAATTGCTGCAGCGTATTTTATTTTACCTGCCGGAAGGAGAACCTTTTTATGACAGCGATGATATCAGTGATCTGCCCACCAAATTTTTTGTAGGAGAGCTTATAAGAGAAAAAATCTTCCAATTGTACCAGGAAGAGTTACCATATCATACAACAGTACTGGTACAGGAGTTCAAAGAAAAGACTACGCTCATTAAAATCTCAGCAGATATCATTGTGCAGCGGGATACACAGAAAGGAATAATATTAGGAGAAGGAGGCAATATGATCAAAAAGCTGGGAACCCTTGCTAGGAAAGACATTGAAGAATTTTTGGGAAGTAAAGTTTTCCTGGAGCTGTACGTAAAAGTGCGGCCAAAGTGGAGAGACAGTGACCTGTTTTTAAAAGAATACGGATATTAGAAAATGGAGAATTGGGCAATTAATAATTTTTCAACTTTACCATATCATCCATTATCCATTAACACAATTATCAATTATTATGAGTTTTACATTAGCAATAACCGGAAGGCCCAATGTAGGGAAAAGCACATTTTTCAATCGTTTGCTGGAGCAACGCAAAGCGATCGTGGATGATGTAAGCGGCGTTACCCGGGACCGCCAGTATGGAGTGGCTGAATGGGCCGGCAAATCTTTCAACGTCATTGATACGGGTGGTTTTGTATCAGGCAGCGATGATATTTTTGAAACCGAGATTCGCAAGCAGGTACATATTGCCATTGAAGAAGCCAACGCCATAGTGTTTATGGTGGATGTTGCCACTGGCATCACCAATCTCGATGAAAGTATGGCCGATGTATTGCGTCGTAGCACCAAGCCTGTTTTCCTTGTGGTGAATAAAGTGGATAACCACCAGCGAATGCTGGAGGCGAGTGAATTTTACAGCCTGGGTTTTGAACATATCTTTTTTGTATCCTCAATCAGTGGCAGTGGTACAGGAGAGTTGCTGGATGCCGTAACAGACTTGATCAGCGATAAGGCTTCAGATGAGACAAAAGAGGAAGATGCTTTACCCAAATTCGCCATCATTGGTCAGCCGAATGTCGGTAAGTCATCCCTGCTCAATGCATTGGTAGGGAAGGAGCGTACCATAGTAAGCGATATAGCCGGCACTACCAGGGATACCATTCACACGCACTATAATCTGTTCAATAAAGACTTCATGCTCATAGATACCGCTGGTATCCGCCGCAAAACAAAAGTGCATGAAGATCTCGAGTTTTATTCGGTGATCAGGGCTATTAAAGCCATGGATGAAGCAGATGTATGTATGCTGGTGCTGGATGCTGAAAAAGGGATTACCGCCCAGGATCTGGCCATATTTTCTCTCGCTGCCAAAAAAGGCAAGGGATTGGTGGTGCTCGTAAACAAGTGGGACCTGGTAGAAAAGCAGACCAATACTGCCCGTGATTATGAAAAGGAATTGAAGACCAGGCTGGCGCCTTTTTCTGATGTACCCATTCTTTTCATTTCTGTAAAAGAAAAACAACGCATATTCCAGGCAATTGAGCTGGCATTGAAGGTATATGATAACAGGCAGCGTAAAGTGCCCACTTCACAGCTGAACGAGATTATGCTCGGAGCGGTGGCCGCCTATCACCCGCCGGTAGTAAGGGGCAACGTGGTGAAGATAAAATATGTGACCCAGCTCCCTACCCATACCCCCAGTTTTGCATTCTTCTGCAACTATCCCGATGATATAAAGGCGCCTTATCGCAATTACCTGGAGAACAAGCTCAGGGAAGCCTTTGATTTCAGCGGAGTATCTGTAAGACTGTTTTTCAGGAAAAAATAGCTTATTTAGTATAAAACACAGATTTTAAGCCGGTTAGGAATATTCCTGACCGGCTTTTTTTTTGAAAATTATTTTAACATTATTTTTATTAATACGGTTTTTTTTATACTTTCATTGTCCTTTCCAACATCCTCCTGAATAACCGGATTTTTTCCTCTGCTATTCCTTGCGCTGTACTTAACAAGTATTTTTTATCAAAAAGATTTTTATGAAGAAGATCTACCTTATGCTGCTTACCATCGTAGCCTTATCCTGCACGATGCTGGAAACAAATGCCCAGGTGAATGGTTATACTTTCAATTCCTCATCAGGCACTTATTCAGAAATAAGTGGGGGCACAGTTTTAGGAACCACATCCAACGACGATGAGGTTTTTAATAATTCTACTACAGGAGCTTCATCGCCGGTTAGCTCCACTGGTTTCCCAATCGGATTTAATATTACTTATGCAGGTGTATCGTATGACCGTTTTGCGGTTAATACAAATGGTTTTATCGTTTTGGGAACCGGAACTTTTAGTATCGGCGGAACGACTACATCGGTTATTTCCAGCACAAGTGCTGATCTTACAAAAGTTATCAGCGGCTTTAATCAGGATCTCACCGGGCAGACTGGTTCTGAATTAAGTTACCTGCTGACTGGTAGCTCTCCCAGTCGTGTGATGGTTATCCAATGGAAAAACTATAAGCGTTACAATGGTTCTGGTACTATGAATTTTAATTTTCAAATACGGCTGTCTGAGACCTCCAACGAGGTGCAGATTGTATACGGTACAATGACAACAGCTACCAGCTATGAAGCACAGGTGGGTTTAAAAGGTAATGGTAACAGCGATTATAATATTCGTACAACTTCTACTAACTGGGCGGCAACAACAGCAGGTGCCAGTAATTCAGCTACAAACACATTATCGTCTACTGTCTTTCCTGCAAGCGGACAGACTTTTGCATGGGCTCCCAATACAGCTGCGGTAGATTGGTGTAATCTCCAGTGGCCGCCAACAGCTACCATTAGTTCAGGAAATAGTGTGCTGGTGTATGCCAGGGCCTGGGAACCCGGTGTAACGGATGCTCCCGGTGCAGGTGCAAACCTGCTAGCCTGGATTGGTGTGTACGATCAGAATACAAATCCTGCAACCTGGCCTGCTTCTGCATGGAAAGCGGCGGCATATAATGTAGATGATGGAAATAATGATGAAGATTCAACCAGTATCGGAAGAACATTGGGCGCAGGAACTTATTATTATGCGAGTCGCTGGCAGGTAAATGGCGGTGAATTCAGGTATGGAGGCTATAATGCCGGTGGTGGCGGATTCTGGGATGGAACTGCCAATGTGAGCGGGGTGTTAACAATAAATCCTTCCATTGCAAATGATGTTTGCAGCGGCGCTATTGCTATTCCCTGCGGAGGAAGCGTTAGCGGAGACAATACCAATGCCAGCGCCGATGCTTTGCCAGGCGTAACCTGCGGAAGCACCACCACAACTACTGGTACCAATCGTGGATTGTGGTATACGATCACACCCGCTAATTCCGGCTCTCTTACCATCAGTACCTGTACAGGTGGCACACAATGGGATACTTACCTTAGAGCATACACCGGCAGCTGCGGTTCTTTCACAGCTTGCGCAGGTTCGGATGACGATGGTTGCAGCGAAAGTACATACGGGCTTTCCCAGTTGACCTTTACCGCTACAGCCGGTACCACTTATTATATTCTTCTGGGTGGATATGACAATACGGATGATTTTGGCACATTTACGATCAGCGCTACCTGCCCTGCGGCCTGCCCAGGTGCTACTGGTGTATCGGTTGGTTCAATCACTTCATCAGGCGCCAGCGTAACATGGAGCGGTACAGGAACCTTTATTCTTGAATACGGCCCTGCAGGCTTTACTCCTGGTACAGGAACCACAGCGGGCGGAGGAACGGTTATTAATCCTGCAACATCAGCGCAGGCCATCGGTAGCCTTACAGCGTCTACAGGGTATGACGTGTATATTCGTCAAGATTGTACAGGAACTGGTGCAGGCTATAGCGCCAACTCAAGTGTTGTGAGCTTTACTACCCTGTCGCCTGCACCGGCTAATGATAACTGTGCAACTGCAACAGTTATCAATACATTGCCTTACAGCTTTAGTCAGGCAGATGGCAGTGGTGCAACACAAACAGCCTTTGTATCTGCATGTGGCTCGGGAATGAACGACGGTGTATGGTACAGCCTTACCGGAACAGGCTGTAATATCACCGTTACCATTGATCCTACGACTTCATGGGATCCTGAGCTGGGTATTTATACCGGCACCTGTGGCGCATTTACCTGCGTAGATTTCGCAGATGACGGTGGTAGCGGCGGTGCGGAAACCATTACATTTAATGCAGCAGCAGGAACCGTGTATTATATCAATATTGGTTATTATTCAGGAACGACAGATAGTCCTGAAGGGCCTTTTGATATTACTGTGTCTGGTTGTGTTACTCCTCCGGCTAATGACGAATGCGGAGCGGCCGTTCCAATCGGAATAGCGCCTATAGGTGGTACTACTGTTAATGGTACAGAAAGCTTACCGGCCGGTACCTGCGACACTGATACGCAGAGTCCAAATGATGTGTGGTACCAATTCACTACTATAAGTGCAGGAGATGCAATTATAACTGTAGCCAACACCACTGGCGATGTAGTAGTAGAAGCCTTTACAGGTACATGTGGCGGTACACTTACCAGCATTGGTTGTGCTGATAATTCTTTTGCTACAGAGAATCTTACACTAACGGGCCTTACAGCAGGCCAGACAGTTTATGTGAGAGTGTATGGCTATGAAGAAGACCAGGCAACATTTGATATTTCTGTATCAGGTGCCGCCATGCCGGTTACCATCGAATATTTCCGTGGCACTAAACAAAACAGCAGGAATGTGCTGGATTGGAAAGTAAGCTGTACCGGTTCACCTTCTGTTACAATGGTGCTGGAACGCAGCTCGGATGCACGTCATTTTGAATCAATCTATACTGCAACTGAAACGGCAACACGCTGCCTACAGCCTTTTGCACAGAATGATCTGCAGCCTTTGCCAGGTATCAACTATTATCGTCTCAAAACAATAGATGTTGATGGCAAAATAAGCTACAGCAATACGGTGGCCCTGCTGAACAAAGACAAAGGCTTTGAAATTGTCAGCATTGCTCCAAATCCTGTAAGAGATGCAGCGGTGCTGAATGTTACCAGCGCACAGAGGGATATTATGGAAATTGTGATCACAGATATTAACGGCAAGCAGATAAGCAAACAAAGAGTAAGCCTGGTGGCAGGCAATAACCAGGTTTCGCTGAATCTCGGCCATATTGCCGCCGGTACCTACCAAGTAAGCGGTTTAACAGCCGATGGCAGCATGCGAACGTTGAAGTTTGTGAAACAATAATAAAATAATGAATCAGGGAGCATTTATAAATGTTCCCTGATTTATTTTCTGATTTTTAGAATAATTATCAAATTAAAACGCTATTTTAGAAATTCTAAGTTCTGACTCCCCTTTAAAAACCAAACCTAGCATTACACCTTTTTTCAAACCTTATTTTTCAACAAAACAAAGATTTCATGAAGAAGATCTACCTCATGCTATTTGCTTTTGTGAGCCTATTCCTAAACCCATTCCGGACGAATGCTCAACAAGTAAATACTTACAGTTTTTCTCAAAGCAATGGCTCCTATGCTTCTATACCTGAAGGTACAGGAACTGTTGTTGACTCCGCTTATTATGGGGCTACTGCTAATACCATAGACTCCAAAATATGGAGTATTAGCTTGCCTTTTTCTTTCACTATTGCAGGTAGTAGCTATTCCTCATTAACTGCCTCAAGTAATGGTGCTATTTCTTTCGGTACTACCCAGGTTAGTACAACCAACTATACTGTTATAAGCAGTACCGGTGGTTACGGTGCAGCTATTGCTGCAATGAACAGAGATTTGTGGGGAGCCTTTATTAGCCAGGGTTCTATAACCACAGGTTCAAATATTATTACCAGCGTTACAGACTTTTATGGGATAGAAGTGGGTAAGGTATTGGGTAATGCAACTGGTATACCTACAGGTACTACGGTTACAGCATTTGATGCCGGAGCTGGTACTATTACTATGTCTGCAAATGCTACCTCTACTTCTGCTACAGCAGCAATTGGATGGTGTAATGCAGAAGTGAGAACAACTACTACAGGGTCCGCTCCTAATAGGATATTTATTGTGGAATGGAAAGATTTTACCGATTATACTACAACTGTAAATAGCCGTTCGTTACTGAACTTCCAGGTACAATTAGAAGAAACTACCAATAAAATAAGTGTTGTTTACGGAACAAATTCACAGTTTGTTACAACAGCCCGTACCAGCCAGGTGGGCTTGAGGGGAACAGCCAATACAGACTATAATAACCGTAGTTCCTCTACTACATGGTCTGCAACCATTGCAGGATCTTCAAATGCAGCTACAGTTACAAGGACAGATGCCATTAATCCTGCAAGCGGGTTGACATTTATATGGAGCCCGCCAACCTGTTTTGTGCCAAGCGGATTAACAGCATCTGCTTTAACAACAAGTTCTGCTACCATCTCATGGACTGCTCCGGCAAATACTCCGGAAAATGGTTATCAATACTATCTGAGCACTACTAATACAGCCCCAACCGGAGCTGGTACACCTAATGGAACTACTTCAGTAAATCTGTCTTCTCTTCCCGCAAATACTACGCATTATATCTGGGTTAGATCAGCTTGCATAGGTACTGATTTCAGTGCATGGGTAGGACCGTTAACTTTCAGAACAGGTTATTGTATTCCAAGTTCCACAGCTGCGGATACCTACATTAATAACTTCTCAACAACTGAAGGTGTAACCAATATTTCAAATCTGGCGAGCGGCTATACCACTGGTGGATACCAGGATAATTATGCAACCATGAGTGCTTCTGCTGCTTCGGGTAATGCCTTAAACTTTAATCTTGCATTGGTGGGAGGATCGGTTGGAGTTGCTATATGGGTTGATTTTAATAACAACCTGCAATTTGAAAGTGGTGAAAGATTGTTCAATACTACCAGTTACACGAACGGTCCAGTAACGGGAACTATTACAATACCGGCAGGTACAACAGCCGGCGATTATAGAATGCGTGTTTTAATTCATTATAATGCGAGCAATCCTGCTGACGCCTGTGCTTCCAATGCGAGATTGGAAGCTGAAGATTATAAATTAACAGTAGTTCCTCCACCAACTGATGCTATGGATTGGGTTAACCTTCAATTTCCGGCAACTGCTAATATAAATGGAGGAGGAAGCGTTGCTATTTACACTCAGGGATATGAACTAGGTGTAACTGAAGCTGCGGGTGCAGGAGCAGGAATTTCGGTTTGGATAGGTGTGAGTACAACCAATACAGATCCTTCAACATGGACTACCTGGATACCTGCTACTTTCAACGTACAGGCTGGAAATAATGATGAATATATGGCTTCAATCGGAAGCAATCTTCCTGAAGGTACTTTCTACTACGCTTCCCGTTGGAGATTGAACGGCGGACCTTACATGTATGGTGGTTTTTCAGGCGGCTTCTGGGATGGAACAAGTAATGTTAACGGCGTTTTGACTGTATCATGTGCTTCTGTTCCTATTCCCTATACTCAAAATTTTGATGGGGTAACAGTACCTGCTGTACCAGCATGTATGGCAGTTGTTAACAGCAACGCTGATGCTTATCAGTGGGTAACAAGTGCAACATCTGCCGCTTCGGCTCCAAACGCTATGTATATTCGCTGGAATGCATCAGCTGCTATGAATGACTGGTTCTATACACCAGGTCTTGAACTTACAGGCAATGTTACTTACAGGCTGACTTTCAAAGAAAATACCGGTGGTGGCTATACAGAAAAACTAAAAGTAATGTATGGCAGTTCCAATACTGTTGCAGGTATGACTGAGCCTTTATTGGATTTGAGTTCTTTGACAAATACAAGCTTTGCAACGCAAACCGTGGACTTTACGCCCGCTTCTACCGGTGTATATTATATCGGCTTCCAGGGGTACAGCGCAACAAATCAATATTACCTGGTGGTGGATGATATTTTGGTTGACGTAGCTCCTGCAATATTTGTATCTGCAGCTTCAGGAGACTGGAATGCAGCTGCGACATGGGTGAATAACAGGGTGCCGGATTGTGATGATAATGTGGTAATTAATAATGGACACACTGTAACATCAAGCACAGCAAATAACGTAAGTAAAACCTTAACGATAAGGCCAACAGGTGCCTTGTCTGTAACTGGTGGAGATGTTACTGTAGGCTGTACCGCTAAAAATAATACCCTTCTGAATAATGGTACCGTAACAGTTTCTGCTGGTACTTTAAAAGTAAATGGTAATATTCTTGCAAATACAGGATCGTTCTTCAACCAAAGCGGTGGTGATATAATTGTAGATGGTAATGATGCTGGTGTTGCTGCTACCTCAGTGGCGGCAAGTACACCTATCGTAAGCTTCCAGTCAAATGCACTCAATTCAGTGAATTTAACAGGGGGTACATTTACCATTGTTGATCCGCATGCTTCTTCAACCTCTACCGAAACCATTTCAGTTAACGGTAGTGTGATAGGTCCTTTAAATGCTACTGCTGCCCATACATTCAGGTTTGGTGACGGTGTATCTACTGATCCAGGCGGAAGCGATTATGGCTTCAGAGGCAACTGGTGGGTAAATGAGTCAGGGTTACCTATTGGTAATATGATCATTGAAGGTCCTACCGGTACCAACAGGTTTGTGTCTTCCACTTACCAATTGGCAGTGTTGAAAAACATTACTGTAAATAGTGGAGGTGAATTGAGAACAGGTAATGTATATATGGGTGGTAACTTTATTGCCAATAGCGGCGGGACAATTACCACTACCGGTACTTCAACCATCCCTACTGTATTACTGGCCAATGTGACCTATTCAACCACAACATCAGGTAACTTCCTGATCACTGATGCACCGGATGCGCAGATAGTAGGTGGTGCAGGTACATTTAGGAATGCCGCTACTTCCCCTACAGCCAGTATCCGTAATCTTACAGTGCAGAATGGAAATGCGGCTGGTGTAACTTTATCAGCTCCTATCCAGGTTGCTTTATCTTTTGTGCCTGCAAAAGGTATTATCCACACTACCACAACCAACCTGCTTACCGTAGGCACAAGCGGTACTTCAAAAGGTACCGTATTCCAGGGACAGGGTTGGGTGCAAGGCCCTCTGAAGAAATGGATCGGGTCAACGGCTGGTTCTGATACATTGACAGTAGGTACTGCATCATTATATAAACCCGCTGTATTGCAGTTTACTGCGGCTCCGGGTACCGCAGGTACAATCACTGCCACTTTCTCAGCAGCTGCACCGAACTTCCCGAATACTGCTCCTTTAACCGAGGGTACATTAATCGTTAATAAAGCAAGCAATCAGGGATCATGGTTCCTGGAAGCCGGAGACGGATTAACAGGTGGTACTTATACTGCAACATTTACAGGAAATGGTGCAAGCGACATTATCGATTATACAAAAACGGTATTGATTAAACGTCCGACAGCCGGCGGTGACTGGACTCTTGATGGTACACATGTAACCACTACAGGATCTAATACAGCGCCAGTGGTTCGAAGAACCGGTATGACAGGTTTCTCTGAATTTGCAATTGGAGGAGAAGAACTTGTCGCATTACCAATTACTATCGAATACTTCCGTGGTACAAAACAAAGTTCACGCAATGTGTTGGATTGGAAAGTAACCTGCATTGGTTCGCCATCAGTGAACCTGCAGCTGGAACGTAGCGCCGATGGACGAAGCTATAAAGCTATTTACATCGCTACAGAAACTGCTGCCCGCTGCCTGCAGCCATTTACAGAAAATGACCTACAGCCATTACCAGGGCTTAATTACTACCGTTTAAAAACAATTGATGTGGATGGTAAAATCGCATATAGTAATACAGTTGTACTACTGGGTGAAAACAAAGGCTTCGCATTAGTGAACTTGGCGCCAAACCCTGTTAAAGACAAAGCTGTTCTTACTGTAACCAGCGCTGAAACTACCAGCATGGAGATTGTAATCATTGATATCAATGGTAAACAGGTTAACAAACAAAAAGTAACCCTGATCGCAGGAAGCAACCAGGTGCCTTTGGAATTGGGCAAAATTGCTGCAGGAACTTATACTGTAAGCGGCCTGACTCCTAATGGTTCTGTACAAACTATTAAGTTTGTAAAACAATAGAATTTATCACTATTGAATAAACCAACCAACAACCAAATTAAACTGCTCCCAAAAGGGAGCAGTTTTTTTATTGCCAGTAATGTAAAATCTAAGTTTAGAGAAGAGTGCAGAAAAAATTATCCCAAATGTTTTTTGATAATGATATAACCCAGAACGGCCAGTAACAGTAAAATGATAATAGTGTAATACAGCCAGGGCGCTTCTGAAATAGTGCGCCTTTTTTTTCTTTTCTTTTTATCGAGCTGCTTTTTAAGATCTTTATTTAACTGCTGAACCAGCACATTGATATTGTTTGATGAGGGCATTTCGGACAGGCCTTCCATTGCATCACTTATAAAAGGATCGTCCTGCATATGCATTTCCAGCTCATGCTGCGCTTCGGGAGACAGGTTGCGGTTAAGATATTCCAGCAGCTTTTCCTGCTCGATATCATTATTGAGATTGGATAATATGTTCTTCAATTCATCACTCATCGGGTTGCATTCTTAGCATGATTATTTTTAAGTTTCTTTTGCCATTCTGTATATGGCTTTTAACCTGCATAATGCTGAATCCTGTAGCATCTGCTATCTGCTGGTAGCTCTGCTTTTCAAGATAGAACAAAGTTACGCAAAGCTTTTGCTCGTTATTTAATTGGGTGAGGGCATATTCCATATTGGTGAGCGAGCTTTCCTTTTCTACTGCAATATTTTTTTCCGGCGTATCATCCGGCTTTGATGTCAGCTGCTCGTTTAGTTCGGCAGTATGTTTACCCTTGTCCCGCAGTTTCATAAGGCAATGATTTTTTGCCACCATATACAGCCAGCTCTTGAAATATTCCACCTTGTATTTTGGCAGATCGTTGATCACTTTCAGGAAGACCTGCTGTACGCTGTCCCTTGCATCTTCTTCATTCTTTAAATACTTCATGCAAACACCCAGGAGCAGCATGGTGTATCGCTGCAATAATATGCCCAGCCATTCATTATTGCCATCGCTGTAGTAGCGCTGCAGTAAGTCGTTATCGTTTATATGATTCCAGCGATCCTTCAAAATATCCGGCGTTCTTTAAGCTTAGATGAAAAGGGCCACCCTTTTGCATAAAATTGGCACATGTTGTATCAACCTATGAGTTTTAATACCAGCGTTATTGCATGTACTGGGGAAAGGTTTTGCTGTATAAATTGATCGCATCTTCTATCACACTATAGGCTGTTTCCTTGTTCTGGAAATTATCTATCAGTACCACTTTATTTTCGAGCACTTTATATTGCTCGAAATAATTTTTGAGCACTGCAATGAAATGAGAGGGGAGAGAGTCAATATCGGTATAATGATTGACGGATGGGTCATTGGTAGCAACTGCAATGATCTTATCATCTTTTTCGCCATTGTCGATCATCTGCATATTACCGATAACCGTTGCTTCCACAAGACATAAAGGCTGGATGCTTTCGCTGCAGATAACCAGGATATCCAGCGGATCACCGTCTTCACCCAGTGTTTTTGGAATGAAGCCATAATTTACCGGGTAATGAAAAGAGGAGTAGATCACCCTGTCGAGCTTTAGCAGGCCGGTTGTTTTGTCAATTTCATATTTAGCCCTGCTGCCCTGTGATATTTCGATCAATGCTTTTACCTGTTGCGGCGCTTTGCTGCCGTAATTGGCGCCATGCCAGGGATGTAAAACGTTCATACCTTATTTGTTTAAGTGTTTATCAATTTGTAGCCCAGCCATGCAGCGGCAATGCCTGCCGTTACACTTAACAGGATGTACAGCAGGGCGAGATTTAATTTGCCAGCCTGGATGAGCATAATATTTTCATAACTGAATGCAGAAAAAGTAGTAAAGCCGCCACAGATGCCGGTGGCGAATAACAGTCTCATTGCTTCCGTATCCTCATTACGGCTTGCCCAGGCAAGTATAATGCCTATGAGGAAGCTGCCAATAATATTAATGGCAAGGGTGGCATAGGGAAAGGGATGATTCTTCACCGCAATATTGCAGAGATACCGGAGCACCGACCCTGCGCTTCCCCCCAACGCTACTAATAAAATATTTTTCAGCATGGTTAATCGATCGGCAGGTTGCCGGCAAAAGTGTATTTAAAATCAACCATCCATTTACCGCCTGTTCTTACGAGTTTAATCTCCATGGGCTTATTCATGTAAGAATTGCTGTAGTTGACAATGGTTGTGCTATCATTCAGGTCCTCAAATTTATTAATGTTGTAAGAAGCAGCTTTATATTCCTGCTTTTTAGCATCTTCCAGGTGCGAATAGGAACGTTTGTACGATTCAAACAACTGTTCATTTTCTGCATCTTTCAGCAGCAGGGGTTCGGCAGCCTTGAAATCACCATCGAGACTTGCCCTTATAAAAGCCCTTCCTGCGTCCATAGCGGTTTGTGGTTCCGCATCCTTTTTGGGACTACAGGCCATAAAAACACAAAGGCTAAAAAAAACGAGTATCTTTTTCATTCTTAATTTTTTGCCCCATAAAGTTAGGCATTTTACAGGGGCATAAAAAAAGCACCTCATCGGTGCTTTTCTATAAAAAAGGGATAAGTTATTTTTTCTGGAGTTCTTCCAGGGCTTTACCTGCAGAGTCAAGGGCTTTTGCGCCTTCTTTCATAGCATTAGCCAGGGAGTCAGTATCTAATTTCTGAACTTCATCAATAGCATTCTGAATACTATCATTAATATTGATACCTTTTTCGCCCATTTTTTCGGTGGCCATATTCATGATAGAAGCTTTATCAAAAGCAACTTTCCATGAACCGCCTTCTTTTTTGAGGCTGTAATTCATGGTTTCGCCGCTTTCTTTTTCTTTAACAGGAACGGTAGCTTTGTCACCTTCAATTTTAGGCTCGCCTATTTCCATGTTGGCTGCTTTATATTTTTCGCTCTCTTTAGTATCGGTTTTCATGCCGAGCTCCATCATATCGAGCATACTTTTACTTTCTGTAGTTGCCAGTTTACGGGCAGCGGCAATATCTTTTTTCTCTAAAGCACTGAAAAATTGTCCTAACACTGCTTTAGGATCGCCTCCTTTGTTACAGCTGGTCATTAAAAGGGCCACACCGGCAAAAGCAGCCAAAAGAATTCTTTTCATTGTAATTGTTTTTTGGTTATGGGCTCAAAAATAAAAGAATATTCTATATTCTCTATTTTATTTATATACAATTTGCACGATTCTTTTGCACAGCGGATGCAGGAATATATCATCGGGACCAATAAACTCGAAATCCCGGATATGGCTCCGGTTAAAATGCAATTGCTCTTTTTGCCCGGCAGCCTCATAGGATTTGGCCACAAATTCTGCGCAATACATTTTATCATTGGTAGTCAGGTCAAACTTCATATCAAAGCTGAGCCCGGCTTTGTAATAATCATGCACAATGCGGACAAGATTACTGATGCTGCTGTCTGCTATTTCAAAACGGTAATGACCACTTGATTTATTGGTATAAGGTTCTGCAAACTGCACCCAGCTGTCACGCCGCAATTTTTCATCGGGGTTCCATTCGCCACCCATCGCATGATAAATGAAAAGGCTGTCATTTTCCCAGCTGGCGATACCGCAATGCGAATAGGTTTGATCCCTGCGGCAAAGATTGCGCAGGCTCTCGCTGGTAAAATCGGCGCCTGCCCTGGTAACAAGGTCGCCGGTCCTGATATTTTTTTCTTCCCGGTAAATTGCTGCCAAAGCTTTCCGTATTACTTTTTCCCGCTGCACCGAATCTTCATGTGTTTCAATGAGCGGCGCAATTGTTGGCTGCTGTTCGCAGGAGCCCAGCAGGCAAATAAAAAAAATAAGGCAACCTGCCGGCCACCTTATTGCTGTTTGTATGTATAGTTTCATTCAGATCAACGCTGTGTATGTCTTTCCAGGTCTTTGGCTTTGGCTTCATCATCTTTGTTGTAAGCTTTGATGATGGATTTCACCAGCCTGTGCCTTACCACATCTTCTTCATCCAGCTCGATATAAGAAATGCCGTCGATATTGCGGAGAATACGGGTGGCCTTAAATAAACCGCTCTGCTGGTTTTTTGGAAGATCTATCTGCGTAGGATCGCCGGTGATAATGGCTTTGGCATTTGGACCAATACGGGTTAGGAACATTTTTATCTGCAGGTCGTTGGTGTTCTGCGCTTCATCGAGAATGATGAAGGCATTATCCAGCGTACGGCCACGCATATACGCCAGGGGCGCAATTTCAATGGTGCGGGTGCTCATGTAATAACCCAGCTTATCGGCAGGGATCATATCATCCAGCGCATCATACAATGGACGTAAGTATGGATCAATCTTCTCCTTAAGATCACCGGGTAAAAAACCCAGGCTTTCACCTGCTTCCACAGCAGGGCGGGTGAGGATGATCTTTTTAACCAGCTTGTTTTTCAAAGCTCTTACAGCCAGCGCCACCGCCGTATAGGTTTTACCGGTACCTGCCGGGCCGATGGCAAATAAAATATCATTTTTATCGCAGGCCTGCACCATCAATTTCTGGTTCTGTGTGCGTGCCCTTACCGTCTTACCGTTTGGCCCGAATACCAGCACATCGTTGGGGTTGCGGTCCAAAAAGTTGTCGACTGTTTTTTCATCATCTCCTCCCAGTATCTGCTCAAAATAATTTTCGCTCATATGCCCGTTGCGCTGCAGGTATTGAATAAGCAATTCTATTTTTTCTTTTGCTTCTTCAATCTGCTCAGGCGCTCCGCTGAGCTTTATTTGTGTGCCACGACTTAAAATTTTGAGGAGGGGAAATTTCTTTTTAAGAATGTCAAGTTTACCGTTGTTAACTCCGAAGAACTCAATAGGATTTACGGTTTCAAGGTTAATGATAGTGTCTGTCAATGCTTTCTGTTTTTAATGCCTCTGTCTCCTTGAGAAAAAAGCAGGTTGGGTAAAACAATGTTGTTAAAGCAGTAATGAATTCATTGCTACCAAATTTATATTGTCAAAAAATACAGTACTAATTTACTTATTCACATTCGGAATAAGGGCGTGGAAAAGTTAAAATTGACCAACCATGAATGACTTTATGATTTCATCAACGAATCGAAAAAGATCAGTGAAATAATTCTTAAAATCTTGCGAGCAGTTTCAGGTTCACCAGCCTTGGTGTAAGCCTGTTGGGAATGGCATAGGTATAATTGCTGAAATCTTTGATGAGCTGGTAGGAGATGGTGTTGTCCCTGTTGATTAAGTTGAACACTTCAAAAGCTCAGCCATATATTTTCAAATCCTTTAAAAGGATTATGGCTGCGACGCATTGATTTCTCTGATAACAGCAATGCGCTGAAACCTATATCCACCCGCATGTATGGATTGATGATAAGCCCGTTCCGGTAACGAACGCTGCCGGGAATATTGTAGGTCATATTGCTGCCGTACAGCATATTCAGGTGCATTTTAAAATTCCTGTTAGTGGCAAGATAATCTTCCATGTAAAGTCCAACAGTGAACAACCTGTCACTGGGCCGGCGGAACCAGCCGCCCGCAGTCTGTATGCTGTCGGTGACAACCTTATCCTGCGTCTGCGGTGTTATGATCTCTCCCGCAGCATTGAGGTACTGCTGGTAAAAATCATTATTGAGATTTTCTTTGGTGCGCATTACGCCAATGCTCAGCCAGCTTTGTGCTCCTTCGGTGAATTCGCCGAACAGTCGCATCTCCAGGCCGGTGGCATACGCTTTTGCATCATTGTTGCCGAGGTACCTTATTTTCACATTATCGATATCATATACGGCCACATCCGTCATATTCTTATAATACGCTTCAGTGGTAAACCTGTACGCTCTTTCACCGGGACCTTTAAAGCTGTAATCGAATCCTGCTACAAACTGTGTGCTCTTCTGCGCTTTCATGCCGGTATTCAGACTACCGTCGTACCTGCGCAGCTCCCGGTAAAAAGGAGGCTGGTTGTAAACGCCTGCTGCGGCCTTGAATACAATATCTTTTTTCCAGTTGGGTTTCCAGCTCAGCTGCGCTCTCGGGCTTATCAAAAATTCTTTATTGAGGTCATTATAATTATAACGAACCCCTACCTGCAGAGAAAGATCATTTTTTGACTGGAAATGAATATTGTCCTGTATATACCCGCTGAACTTCAGTACAGAAAGATCAGCTGTGCTGTTTAAGGAATTGAATAAAGTAAGCGGCCCGGGTGTATAGGGTAGAGAGTAGCCTGCTGAATCCTGGTATTCCCATTGGCGCAGCTCATCTTTGATCTTTGCCTGCTCAATGGTATTGCCCCATTGCAGGAAATGTTTTCCCATATTATACGATCCCTTGTGACTTGCATTCCATACTTCTATATTCAGCTTGTTGCGTGCATAATTCTGGTAATAGCCGGCGCCGAGAGGATTCACGATCTCTCCGTAAGTGCTGCTGCTGTTATCAAAATCCCTTGTGCCAAAAATATAAGCGCCGCCAATATCAAAATTCTCTTCCTCTTTATCGTTAAAGCGGCTTACCATCCACTTCAGCTTTAGTTTTTTGGTAGGAGTATGCACAATGCTGGCGCCGATCAGGTTGGTTTTATACTGGTCTCTTTCCTGTCCTTCAAAATAAATATCCAGGCCGAGGTTAGCCGAGAACAAAGGCGAAAAAACCGAACTTGTTTTTTTTACCGACTCAGGATAAAATGTAAAACGGGAAGAAGAGTAAATGCCCAGCAGCTCCAGCTGCCATTTTGAATTGACCTGGTAAGTGATATAAGCCTGTGCATCTGAAGCCGAAGGAATATAAGCGCCCTGCGTGGGCTGATTGCTCAGGAGGTTGCGGTTATTTTTATTGCGCACTGCTGCCAGGTAAGTAACTTTTCCTTTTTTAGCGGTGCCTTCCACAGCGAGGCCCTGCTCCAGCAGGCTTACATAAGCGCTACCACCGAATTTCTTCGGCTGCTTATATTGAATATCCAGCACGCTGCTCATTTTATCACCATACCTTGCCTGGAAGCCACCTGTGTAAAAACTGATATTGCGGGTCATTTCAGGATTGATCAAACTGAGCCCTTCCTGCTGCCCGCTGCTCACCAGGTAAGGACGGTACACTTCAAAGTCATTAATGTACACCAGGTTCTCATCATAGTTACCGCCACGAACATTGTACTGCGAGCTGAGCTCGTTGTTGCTGCCTACCAGTGTTTTGATCAGAGCTTCCACACCACCGGTGGTACTCGGAAGCGTGATGGCTGTTTTAGGGTTTACTTTCACCAGGCCGGTTTCTTCTCTTTCCTTATCATCGGTGATCACTACTTCATCCAGTGTTTTGCCGGAACGGTTCATTTTTACAACTACCATTTCCGTTTCGCCAGGGCTCAGGTAAAAATTCTTTTGTGTATTGGTATAGCCGGTATGGCTGAAGAGAAGCGCTAAAGATTTT
Organism: Ferruginibacter sp.; assembly: GCA_047602605.1. GTDB lineage: Bacteria > Bacteroidota > Bacteroidia > Chitinophagales > Chitinophagaceae > Ferruginibacter. The sequence continues at coordinate 755,328 of JASGGW010000005.1, read as the reverse complement.
TCCGCCGCAACTTTTATTTCAAAGCGGCCGCTGTCGTTGGTAGTAACGCCGGAGTTTTTTCCAAGGATAACAACAGAAATGCCCTGCAGTGGTTTATCATCCTCATCGATCACTGATCCGCTGATGGTAGCAGTTTTATTCTGGGCAGCAGCAGCAAGGCAGGTGAAGCTGAATAGTAATACAGCAAAAATTCTCATGCATTGAAGATAAATATTTTCCTGATGTGGTGTATAAAAACGGCAGGGTTGCTTAAAAATCCGGAAAATGATATTGTTGATTTAATATTACCTGCTGATTGCTTTCAGTGCAGCAATGGTAGCTGCAGGATCGGCAGATTTGAAAACTGTATTACCGGCTACCAGCACGTCGGCCCCGGCATCAATGATCGATTTTGCATTTTCAAGCGTAACACCGCCGTCCACTTCAATCTTTACAGAGAGCCCGTTCTCGTCAATCATCGTACGCAGCTCTTTTATCTTTTGTAGGGTGTGAGGGATAAATGTCTGGCCACCAAAACCGGGATTTACGCTCATCATGCAAACGAGGTCAATATCTGCGATTATGTCTTTGAGGGCGCTTACAGGTGTATGCGGGTTAATGGCAACGCCGGCATTCATGCCCAATGATTTTATCTGCTGGATATTCCTGTGCAGGTGTGTGCAGGCTTCAATATGAACTGTCAGGTTATCGGCCCCGGCTTTTTGAAAGGCTTCCGTATATTTTTCGGGTTCTACGATCATTAAATGCACATCGCATATTTTTTTGGTCGTTTTTCTGAAAAATTCCACCAGCATGGGCCCGAAGCTGATATTGGGCACAAAACGTCCATCCATTACATCCAGGTGGAACCAGTCTGCTTCACTGGCATTGAGCATCTCGCATTCCTGCTGCAGCTGTAAAAAATTGGCCGATAAAAGGGAAGGTGCTATGAGCGCCATAATTTAATTATTCAGTGTTCGGAAAAAATATTACAAATCGATCCTGCAAAAAATTAGTTTTTTACGCCCAATCTGCCAAGGGCATCTTTGGCCTCAATATAACCGGGATCGTACATCACTGCTGCCTGGTAGGCTTCAATCGCATCGGGAATTTTATTGAGCTTTTCGTAATTGCGCCCCATCCAATAGTAACCCGTTTCAAAATTATTCTGCAGGGTGGTGGCCCTTTCCAGCGTCGCCAGCGATTCGCTGTATTTGCCCATTTCGTATAGCGCAACAGCCTTTTCCTGGTAGGCATTCATAAAAGTATAATCCAGTTTGATGCAGGTATCAAAAAAGCTGATGGCTTTGTTCTTATCCCCGGTATAGCTGTAGTACAATCCTTTTATGAAAAGGGCCTCTTTTTCTGCGGCGGCTTTGTCTGCCAGGATAAGCCCGTCTGCAAATGCCAGCGCTTTCGGATTTTTTGTCTGTGCGTATAAAACACCGAGCGAAATAATGATATCAGGCTTCGGATACAGGTCGACCGATTTTTCAAAAGCATGTATGCTGCCCAGCGTATCGCCGTTCTCAAAAAGCAGGTTGGCCTTTATATCCCAGAAACGGGCATTGTTGCTGTCTTTTTTCAGCGCATTGTTCATGCGGGTGAGGGCGCTGGTATAATTACCGTTTTCCCGGTAGTACTGTACAAGGGTTTCCAGTAAAACTGCTGAATCGGGATATTGTTCAGACAATTTTATCAGCTCTTTTTCCTTACCGGGAATTTCAGCCGCAGCTGCAGTGCCTTTTTCAGCATTATTGCAGGCAAATAATACGAGGATCAGAACGTATAATAAATTTCTCATCGGTACAAAATTAATCCTTTCTGCAACAAATGTATCCTCACATTTTCCTGGCGATCTCCGGGAGAGCTTTTGTACCTTTGCGGGCAGCTTTTAAACAGCTGCACAAACGTAAAAACTCACGCAATACATGAAATTATTAATTGCTTTTCCTATTGTAAGCTTACTGGCGCTCAACAGCCTTGTCAATCCTCCGGTAAAAGCTATCAGCGCCTCACAGCCGCAGAACGATACCATTCATTTTGAAGGAGAAACGCATTTTAAAAATGTACGGCAGCTCACTTTTGGAGGCGATAATGCAGAAGCTTATTTCAGCTTCGACGGAAAATATATTATTTACCAGCGAACCGATCCTAAAAACGGAATTCCCTGCGACCAGATATGGATGGGTAAAATTCCCAGCTCATCCGATGAACCTTTTGTACCCAAACTGGTAAGTACCGGGACCGGGCGCACTACCTGCGCTTATTTTTACCCGGATGGCAAACATATTCTTTATGGCTCCACACACCTGGGTAGTAAAGATTGTCCACTGGTTCCCGACAGGAAGAAATACGGCAACAAGTATATCTGGCCTATTTACGAGAGCTTCGATATTTTCAAAGCAGATACCAGCGGTAAAATTGTAAAGCGCCTGACCAAAACAAAGGGCTATGATGCAGAAGCTACTCTTTCTCCCAAAGGTGATATCATGGTATTCACTTCCATGAGGGATGGCGACCTGGATCTGTACACCATGGATCTTAATGGTAAAAAAGTAAAACGCATTACCAGGACATTGGGATATGACGGCGGCGCATGGTTCAGCCCGGATGGAAAAAAGATCATCTGGAGAGCGTCGAGGCCAAAAACGGAAGCTGAGATAAAAGAATACAAAGAGTTGCTGGCACAGAATTTAGTGGCTCCCACCAATATGGAAGTGTGGGTGGCGAATGCCGACGGAAGCGATGCAAAACAGATCACCGATCTTGGGCAGGCCAACTGGGCGCCTAATTTTACACCAGATGGTAATGTGGTTTTCTGCAGCAACCACGAGTATAAAAGAGGCTTCCCTTTCAATATGTACCTGATGAACGCAGAAGGCAGCAATATCCGCAAGATATCGAGGGACAAAGGTTTTGATGCATTCCCGATGTTCAGCCCCGACGGGAAGAAAATAGTGTTCTGTAGCAACCGTAATAACGGCGGTACCAGGGATACCAATATTTTTATTGCAGATTGGATAGGGGATGCGAAATAATAATTGAATGATATTTCAGAAGCCGGCTAAAAGCCGGCTTTTTCATTGTGCTAGTTCCTGCTAAACTACTCCGCCTTCGACAAGCTCAGGCTGACAGTTTTTTTCAAACTGAGACATTATCAATCGTATCAACTTACGGTTTTATGACAATCATGCTGTAGCTTTGCCTAACCAAAAAACTATTATCATGGAACAGGGATTGCTTCATTTGCATAATTTTCTCCGCTGGGTTATTTTATTTTTTTTACTGATCGCCATTCTACAGGCCCTGGGTAAAAAAGCAGGCTTGCAAAAAACAAGTCTCTGGCTGCTGATAGCGGCACATACAACGCTGCTGATCGGGTTGTACCAGTATTTTACTTCAGCCTTCGGCTTCAAGCTTATCCAGCAATATGGTTTTGGAGGAGTGATGAAAGACAGCGCCCTTCGTTTCTGGGCGGTAGAGCATATTACAGGTATGCTGATCGCTATCATATTAATTACTATCGCAAGGGGTAAAGCAAAACGTGGCGGATATCCTGCGCTGTTGTATATCCTGGCATTGATCATTATCCTGGCAGTAGTGCCGTGGCCTTTCAGGGAAGTGATAGGCAGGCCCTGGTTTCCCGGTATGTAAAAACGATACTTTTAAAAAAAGAGCGAAGTCATCCTTCGCTCTTTTTTATTTTGCTTCACGGCTAAAAATTTTGCTTACAATTTTCCACTCCCCGTTTATTTTAAGCATGTTCATATAATCGTATAAAGTAGCGTTGGCCGCCTCTATTTTTATTTTTGCATTGGCTGCAGTTCCTTCCATATTCAGGGAAACGATCTCTATTTTTCTGTCTTCTTTGGCAGTATTGGCTTTTACTCTTGCAATAAAATCTGCAATGGGCACATCTACCAGCTCCCCGGTTTTTGGATGAATGTATTTCATAGTGGCTGAAGGATGAAAGGCTTTTTCCATGCGATTGCCATCCCCGCTCATGTAGTCTTCCAGGCATGCCCTGGCGGCGGTTTCATCTGCGGTTTGCGCCATTGCGGAAATGCCCATGATACATACGGTCATTAAAAGCAATATTTTTTTCATACTGATGAATTTATAAAAGAAAGCTACAGTAAGAAGCAGGTATCAAAAAGCTAAAATGGCTGTCCGGGCTAATTTGAGGTTAAGCGGACCTTTGCTGCAGGTTTGATATATGGATTTGTCGGCTTATTACCATGATCAGGAAATGGATCCTCTTTTACCCAGCTCAATCACTTCACATTGTGCAATATTTTTTCCGTCGATGCAAAAACGCAGTAATGTCCGCACCTGGTGCCAGCCCTGGTTGCCAGCCGCTCCGGGATTCATATGCAGGCAACCGAGCTTGTCGTCGTACATGACTTTAAGAATATGCGAATGCCCGCTGATGAATAAGCCGGACTGGTTTGCTTTTATCTTGTCTTTTACGCCGGGGGCATACCTGCCTGGGTAACCGCCTATATGCCGCATGTACACATTCACATCTTCACAGCGGAAAAAATTGTCTTCGGGAAACAGCTGTCTAATGGGGCCATCATCAATATTGCCGAAAACGCCTTTTAATGGTTTGAACTGCTGCAGGGCTTCCACCACTTCCATTGAGCCGAAATCGCCTCCATGCCATAGTTCATCGCATTCACTGAAATACTGAAAAACGGCCGGGTCCAGCCAGCTGTGTGTATCCGATATCAGGCCAATTCTTGTCAAGGCATTTTATTTAAAAAACGTAAATTTGAAGTGAAGATATTACCTATTCACCAATATCGTAAGCTTTGCCATTTCACAGGAACTTTACATATTATATTGATAAGCGCAACTGGAAATATTATTTCCTGATGCTGGCTTTGTGCAAGGGGAGTTGATTAGTCAATTTGGAAATTTGATAATGGGGTGATTCCCGGCGAGTGAATGTTTCTATCATTTTCAAATCTTCAAATTTCATCATCTCCAAATTTTATCATCTTCAAATTCAAACAATGCCTCATTATCATAAAGCCGGAAATATTCCGCACAAACGTCATACCCAGTTCCGCAAACCGGATGGAAGCCTCTATTCGGAACAATTGTTTTCAACGGAAGGGTTCTCCAATGATTATTCGCTGCTCTACCATACTTATGCGCCTACTTTAATTGTTCGCTGCGATGAGCCCGTGGATGTTTCACCAAAAGTGGCAGAAGAAAAAATGCTGAAGCATCGGAGCCTGGAAGGCTTTAGAGTAAAGCCGGAAGCAGATTTTCTCGACAGCCGCAAAGCGGTGCTGGTAAATAAGGACTGCCATATAGTGTTGGCAGCGCCGCAGAAAAGCATGACGGATTATTTTTATAAAAATGCCGACAGCGATGAAATGATCTTTATTCACGAAGGCAGCGGCGTTTTAAAAACCTGTTACGGCGAGCTGACATTCGGTTGTGGCGATTACCTGGTTATTCCACGGGGCTGCATTTACCAAATCCATTTTGATACAGAGCAGAACAGGCTGTTTATCGTAGAATCACATTCACCTTTCAGGTATCCCAAGCGTTACCTGAGCAAATATGGCCAACTGATGGAGCATGCGCCCTACTGTGAAAGAGATATCCGGGTGCCGGAGAACCTGCAGACCTTTGATGAAAAAGGTGACTTCACTATTAAAACGAAGAAGCAGGGATTTTTATACGGCATTCATTACGGTACGCATCCTTTTGATGTAATAGGATGGGATGGCTGCTGCTATCCCTATGCTTTCAGCATCCACGACTTTGAACCCATTACCGGCAGGGTGCATCAGCCGCCACCGGTGCACCAGACATTCGAAACGGACGCTTTTGTAGTATGCTCTTTTGTACCCAGGTTATTTGATTATCATCCGCTGGCGATCCCGGCGCCTTATAACCACAGTAATATCGATAGTGATGAGCTGCTGTATTATGTGGATGGCGATTTCATGAGCCGCAAGCATGTTACCAAAGGTATGATCACCCTGCATCCTGCGGGCATTCCGCATGGACCGCATCCCGGGCTGGCCGAAAAAAGCATTGGTGCAAAAGAAACCAGGGAGCTGGCTGTAATGGTAGACACTTTCCGCCCGTTGCAGCTCACCCAAACAGCGCTGGAAATTGAGAATGAGGGTTATGTGATGAGCTGGGCAGAATAAGGGATTTAAAAGGTTCTGAAAGTTGCAAAGGTTTCAAAAGTTCAAGGAGCTCCGGAGGTTAATAGTAGCCTTCAAAAACGGCTGAAACCTTTTAAACCTCTAAAACCCTTAAACCTTTCATGCCTCTCAAAACCTTTTGGCACCTGTGAAACTTTTTCATAAATTGTTTTACAAAAATTATTCAGCTATGATCAAATTTCATGAAATCAAAGTAGGAGATTACCTATACGCAGAAAATGAGGGAGACGGCCGGAGAGGGGAAGTAACCGCATTGAACGGCGATGAGAAGCAGGTTTGCGTAGACAATGGCGTCCAGGAATTCTGGTATGAGACGGAGCAGCTGAGCCCACTGGCTATTTCAGACAGTGAGCTGGCAGCGCTTAAGTTTCACAAGGAAATTCTGGACAATGGCCAGGTAAAATATTCCAAAGGAGCTTTCCGTATGGTGATTCCAGCGGAAGGAGATTTTTCTAAAATGGAAATATGGTACAGGGATGAGAAGCGGCATATCCTCCAGCCGATCCCCCTGCATGTGCTGCAAAATCATTTTTATGAAATGACCAAGGTTCACCTGAATGATGAATCTTTCGATTAATGAATGGGTTTAAATATCATTTTACCTTATAATAAAATTATTTTTCTGGTAATCGAAGTCTGATCTGAAAAGAACAATTCTACAATGACGATTTTTTCGAGACCGTGATTTAATTTTTTTGTTTTGATATTTTTTGTTTTGATATTTTTTTCCTGATGGATTAATTGGCCGATGTTATTAAAGACATTCACTGCAATAATATTTTTTTCAGATTGGATATTTAATTGTGCATTGGTCGGTATGATTTTCAGTTCACTATTATCCGTTTTTTCTGTAGTCAAAACACTAGAATTTGATATACGGCCACCAACATCAAAACAGAGATTCTGAACAGTGATCGGGTTAGGAGTAACTGAAGACAACGGAACGGCGACACTAGTATAAGTAGGAGAAGCGGTGCGTAATAATGTACGGGGTGTTTTTGTAAAGGATCCTGACGTTTCAGTAAAATTAATTGATGTAGGGCAAGTGGATGGCGTTAGGCTATTATCAACCATATAGTAAAATGATTGATCGGTATTATTCATAACAGTGGCACATCCTGCAATTGCAGTGAAATCCATGTTAGGGTCATAAGTATAGGAACGCATAAAATCTAACAGATGGTTAGCTATATTTAGGTCATAATAATTTGCATTGAGGAGATTGCCATTATTAAGGTCTACCCTTATATAGCCTGGACCTGTAAAAGGTTGTACTATCCTGCTGGGAAAATAATCAACACTCGGACTTACCCCACCTGCAAATCCTGCTTTTGTTCCATGGTTGTTTTCCGGGTAAAGTCCCACTGTAACATTGGAAGAGGGGCTGTAAAATCTTGTCCAGTTGACAGTAGAAAGATTGTTATTTGATTCGAAAACGTACAGGTTTGCCTGATTTTGTAACGCAATATTATAAGTAGGACCTGCATCCTCTCCATTGATATGGATGGCTGAAATGTTGGAATTATTTAATCCGAGATCATAATATACACCTGTAGTGTTGCCCGCTTCTTTATAAACAAAAGCCCGATCTGTAATAAGATTAGCATTATCCCATTCATGGAGTATACCAAAAAAAGTGACATCTCCGGTAAGAAGGGCTTCACTATTATGGTAGCTTTTCACAAAATGTGCATCAACGAGCTGGATAGGCTGTGGTCTGTTTATGTCTGAATCGGTATAGATAGTGTATGAATAAATATTAGTAGCAGGATCAAAATCATAACACACAGGTGTTGCTCCGGTCGCTAAAATTTTATACTTGTTACCCTTCCTCACAATATCAGTAGGAATGAACGCTGATTCCTGATAATATCCCGGTGCATTCGTCAGCTCTTCGCAAGACAATAAGTTTCCTGAGCTATTGTCGAGTGTTATAACGAGCGGGTGATCTGGAGAAGTAGTTGGAGATCTTACGGCAGCTAATGCAACGGAATATGAATTATTTGATGTTGGCATTAACCGGGTACAATAAATATCCCGACCATAGGGATCGGCATATACTTTATGCACAACAACATTAGAAAACTGGTCTAACCATATAAAGCCTAGGCAACGTATTTGGTTGATCACAATCTGGTAGTAAAGTATCTTACCCTGGCCTGCCTGGCAAATATCAAAAACCTGTAAAGGAAATGACCTGATAGGGGTTGTAAAATTCAGAATGGTGAATTTTTTTAATTGGATCTGCGATTGGGCTTCATTTTTTAGTAGGTACGGAACAACAATCAGTATAAAAATTTTTAACAAATTGCGCATAAATGAGTTATTTGTTTTACAATGTAAAATAAACCGGGTGTAAATACAAATAGAATGAAACTTTTATTTTGCATCTCATAAAAAAAATCCCCGCAGCTGCGGGGATTTTTTTTATGAAAAGCGTTTACAATTACTCAGCTTTGGCATCGTCAGATGAATTACCATCCAATTTTGCTTTCAGATCAGCCAGTGCACTCAGATCGCCCAGGGTAGCTTTTTCAACCTTGCTCTGAATATTCTTCACAGCTTTCTTGGTTGATTCAGCTTCCGCTTTCTTCTCTTTTATGTGTGCCTGTTTTTCTTCTTCTTTTTCCTGTTCCCAGATGCGGGCATGGCTCAATACAATGCGTTTGTCGCTGCGGTCAAATTCAATAACCATGAATTGTGCAGTTTCATCCGCAACGATTGTTTTACCATCTTCCTTACCTAAATGACGGGCAGGAGCAAATCCTTCCAGGCCGTAAGGCAGCTGAACAACAGCGCCTTTATCATCTTTCTTCACAACAGTTCCTTCGTGGATAGAACCGATAGAGAAAGTTTCTTCCAGGCTGTTCCATGGATCTTCTTCAATTTGTTTGTGACCCAACTGAAGTTTGCGTCCTTCTTTGTCGATGCTAAGAATGATCACATCTATTTCGTTGCCTACTTTAGTGTATTCGTTCGGATTGTTGAAACGTTTCAACCAGCTCAGGTCGCTGATGTGGATCATGCCGCCGATACCGGTAGCCAGTTCCACGAACACACCGTAAGGAGTGATGTTTTTAACCACACCTTTGTGTTTGCTTCCTTCAGGGAATCTTGTTTCAATAGTAGCCCATGGGTCTTCAGTCAGTTGTTTGATAGAAAGACTCATTTTGCGGGTTTCTTTATCCAGTGTTACCACTTTAGCTTCGTATTCATCGCCCAGTTTAAAGAATTCTTTGGCGTTGATCGGCGTGTTAGCCCATGTAATTTCACTTACGTGAACCAGGCCTTCCACACCAGGCATAATTTCAAGGAATGCACCGTAATCTTCAATGTTCACCACTTTACCTTTCACTACATCACCTTCTTTCAGGTTTTCAGTTAAGGTATCCCATGGATGAGGAGTCAGTTGTTTCAGACCAAGGCTGATACGTTTTTTATCATCATCGAAGTCAAGTACCACGACGTTGATTTTCTGATCCATTTTCAACACTTCGCTAGGATGGTTGATACGACCCCATGAAATATCGGTGATATACAGTAAACCGTCTAAGCCGCCCAGGTCAAGGAATGCACCAAAGTCAGTGATGTTTTTGATCGTTCCTTCCAGTACCTGGCCTTTTTCCAGTTTACCGATGATCTCAGCTCTTTGAGCTTCGATATCGCTTTCAATAAGCGCTTTGTGAGATACAACGGCATTTTTAATGGCTTCGTTGATCTTCACCACTTTAAATTCCATTGTTTTACCTACAAACTGATCGTAGTCAGTTACAGGTTTTACGTCGATCTGTGAACCTGGCAGGAAGGTCTCCATACCAAATACATCCACGATCAGGCCGCCTTTAGTTTTGCTGGTAACCAAACCTGTAACGATTTCGCCGGTTTTGTTAACCTCCACAATTTTTTCCCATGCTCTGGTAATACGGGCAGATTTACGGCTCAGGTGAAGATTACCGTCTCTGTCTTCTTTTTCTACTACCATTACTTCAACAACATCCCCCACTTTAACGCCACCCGGAATATCCCTGAATTCATTCAGAGAGATCAGGCCGTCACTTTTAAATCCGATGTTTACCACTGCATCAGTTTTGGTCAGTGATTCAACAGTTGCCTGGATCATTTCACCATCATTGATTTGTTTGAAAGTGGCATCATACACTGCATCGTATTTTGCTTTTTCATCTTTTGAATAAGCCGATACATTGCGTTTGTCCCTGCTCCAGTCGAAATCGTCGTGAGCCGTTTCAACGGCAGGCTGAGCTGGTACATTTGTTGTCGCAGCAGCTTCAGCTACTTCAGCAGCTTTTGGCTCCAGTTCTTCTGCGTTTAGTTGTTTGTTAATATTGAAAGACATAATATAACCCCGGTTTTTTGAACGGGGTGGCGAAGTTAGGCAATTTTGCCTGTTTTTGAGCCATTGCAGCCAGTAAAATCCGCATGCAGCAAGGATTTTCATTAAAAAAGCCCTCCCCGAACGGGGAGGGCTTTGATTATAAACCAGTTAGAGCATTATTTCTGTATAAGTACCCTTCCGGTTTTAATTCTTGCCCCTGTTCTGTCGATCAGCTCAACGAGGTAAATACCAGCGCTGAAGTTAGACATATCCACATCCATCCTGGTGTAAGGAACAGTGATGCTGTATTGTTTGCTGTACACTCTGGCACCTTTGCTGTCGTATACATTCAATACCCTTGGCAAAGCAGTGTTTCCGGCCTGGCTGTAATACCTTACCTGAAACTGTCCGCTGTTAGGGCTTGGGTAGATGAACAGTATATCGTTCTGCGCTTCACTGATGGTGATAGAAGGCGTTACTGCGTTTCCACAGCCATTTGCATCCACCACGTCCACCGTGTATTCACCCAGTCCGTCGATATCCACTACCAGTGTGTTGCTGGTAGCGCCGCTAACCGCTACGCCATTCCTGTACCATTGGTAGCCGGCTGCCGGAGCAGTGGTGGTGGAATTTACCGTAAGCGTGGTAGTTTGACCTGGATAAATAGCCGTGTAAGGGTTAGCAGAAACGGTCAGCACCGGTCTTGCATTTACAGTCAGCACGGTAGGCGTTGAAGTTACCGAAGAACCGCAGGTAGCAATAGAAGCGATCACTCGGTACCTGTAACCAGTCATAGCCGCTGTAGGCGAAGTGATGGTCAGGTTTGCAGTGGTAGCGCCGCTGTAAGCAGTGCCATTGGCCACGGCAGTGTAAGAAGTACCGCCATCAGTACTCACCTGCCAAGCATAAGTAACAACCGACGCCAGTCCGCTACCCAGGGTAGAGGAGATGGTTTTCGGAGTACCGATACAAGCCGCAGTAGCGGCAGGTACAGTCACGGTGCTCAGCGGAGCGCTCACTGTAACAGGGATGCTCAGCGGAGAAGAAGTACAGGTTGGGTTGGTTACCACCAGTGTATAAGTAGTGCTTGCAGCAGGTGCAGCATATACAGTGCTCACAGCAGTACCTGTGTAAGCAATGGTACCCGCAGCATTGGTGTACAATCCAGTAGTAGGAGAGAACACACCGGTTTGTGGAGCACCGTAAGTGAAGCTGATAGCCCAGTCAACCAGCCTGTTTGTAACAGTCAGATCATCGTAGTAGTCATAAAGAGCCAGTGTCCATCCGCCGTTACCGGCACCTGCATACAGGTCGGTAATGGTTCTTGTGTCAGGAATGAAACCTGCAGGACCCAATGGAACATCAGGATCGCCGGCAGCCGGATCCTGGTTGTCAGGACGGAAAGTACCGGTCCATGGGTTAGCGCCGGAGCTAAGGGCACTAAGATTTAGTCCAGAGCTGATGATCGTGTTAGTGAAACCTGTGGTAGCACCGGTACCCCCTGTAGCAGTCAATGCATAATCCAGGTTGTAGATTTTACCGTTAGGAGATTTTAAAACAATGATCAGGTCACCCACCCATGAGTGAACGATATTGAGTCTTACACTCAAACCTGTGATGATAGCGCCTGTAGGTAAAGTGGTAACGTTGATGGTATTATTGATACCTACGTTATCGCCATTGCCATACACGTTGTTATCAGGAATAACAGTGTTCAATGTACCGGAGCTGATATAAGCAGAGGTAGTAGACACTGAAGTATTGGTGATGTTGATAGCCGTGGTAGAACCAGTACAAACAGTAGGGTTCACCGGAGAGATGGTAGCTATCAGCGGGTTCACCGTTAAAGTGGCAGCAGTGCTGAAGTCAACCCCTGCGCATGCACCGGAGTAAACAGCCCTGAACTGGTATCCGTTCAGAGAGCCTGAAGCATTGGTGAGAGACAGTGTGTTGGTGTTGGCGCCGGTGTAGGTGAACGGAGCCGCAGCTGTTACGTTCTGCCATGTACCTGTAGCGCTGGTCCTGTATTCCCAGTAAACAACAGGGAGAGAACCTGCAGTTACAACGCTGAAGGTAGTGTTGTCACCACAGTTGATGGTCCTGTTAACAGGTTGTGTAGTGATAGAAGCTGCAACGCATGGTACCAGAGTGATCCTGTAATCTTCCGTTTCACCATAAGTATATGCAGAGCATGCCTGGCTGCCATTGAGTACGGGGGTTGTAAATTTAACCCTCACCCTCATCCTGTAAGTACCGGCTGCAACAGTAGAAGGCACTGCAATGGTACCGCTGATTGCGCCGGTTGCAGCATTACCCAGCAATGTAAATTCGGTGGCTTCATACTGGCCGTTTACATTATAGTCGATCCATACACCCACATTATCATTGCCACCGGGACCGATGGTAACGGTCATTGGGTTAGGGGCGCCGATGAATACGTTTGTGCCCGGTGCTACGGTAGTGGTGTAATCTGTATAGCCGCTGCCGGTACAGCCGGAAGAGCTGTTATCTAATGTTCCGAATTTCACATTCAGTATCTCATCATCCAGTGTGCAGTTGGTTGCGCCGGGTATACAATAACAGGCAAGCGGAGCATTCATTGTTACCTGTACCGGGGTCGACGCTGTGCTGCTGGCGCCGCATGAAACTACACATTGGAAATAAGTAGCAGTAGTAATGCTGGTAGAATAAGTAGGATTGGTAGCGCCGGTGATACTGGTCCATGGACCGGTAGCGGAAGCACCTGATTGCCACTGATAAGTTATGCCCATGGAATTGGGCGGATTCTGAAGTGAAAGGGTGAAAGCTACGCCCGAACAAACTGAAGCAACGCTGGAAACAGTGTTACCGGGAGCCGGTGCACCGCTGCATGGAGGACCATATTGCACATCATCCACACCAATAAAATTTGAATTGTTTCCTAAAGGACCGCCATCCGTTACAAAATACCTGAAGGCAAAGCGACCCGTAGTAGCTGCAGGTAAGCCTGAGATGGTAACCGTATACTTCGTCCATACTTCAGGATAACCGGTTGTGGTAAGCGAAGGGTTTACCGTAACCAGCACTGTTGAAAAATCTCCTACGCTTGTGTTGGTGGCGCCTACATTCACACTGGCGCCACTGGTGCTCATTCTCAGTTCCAGCCTGTCGGGAAATACTCCCCCGCCAGTGGTGGCTCTTGTGTAAAAAGAAATAATATTTCCATTAGCCAGCGCTACCTCTGGAGTAAAAAGCCAGTTACTGATGGTATTGGCGCCTGCCACGCTGTTGTAGTTACAGGCCGCATAGGAAGTAGCAGCACCGCTGAAAGCATCAAACACAGCAGTATTGCCCTGGAACCATACGGGGTTGGTACCGGCAGGAGTACTCAGGTTTTGTTGGGCCCATCCCGTTGGGAGAACGGTGGTGAAACCTTCATTGATTAATAATTGAGCTTTGAGGTTTGAATTAAATAGTCCCAGCATGAGGGCCAGTACTACCGTTAAACAAAGTTTGTTGTAATAGTGTTTCATGTGCAGAAAGTTTAAATTAAAAAACGAGGAGGAGTAGACAAACCGAATATACAAAATTTCGTTAATAAATGAAAACAAAAAAGGCAGCTAAGTGAAACTTAGCTGCCTTTTAATTAAAGGACTATTATTGTAGCCGGGCTTATTTCTGTATAAGTACCCTTCCGGTTTTAATTCTTGCCCCTGTTCTGTCGATCAGCTCAACGAGGTAAATACCAGCGCTGAAGTTAGACATATCCACATCCATCCTGGTGTAAGGAACAGTGATGCTGTATTGTTTGCTGTACACTCTTGCACCTTTGCTGTCGTATACATTCAATACCCTTGGCAAAGCAGTGTTCCCAGCCTGGCTGTAATACCTTACCTGGAACTGTCCGCTGTTAGGGCTTGGGTAGATGAACAGTATATCGTTCTGCGCTTCACTGATGGTGATAGAAGGCGTTACTGCGTTACCACAGCCATTTGCATCCACCACGTCCACAGTGTATTCACCCAGTCCGTCGATATCCACTACCAGTGTGTTAGCAGTAGCGCCGCTAACCGCTACGCCATTCCTGTACCATTGGTAACCGGCTGCAGGCGCTGTAGTAGAAGAGGCAACTGCCAGTGTAGTAGTTTGACCTGGATAGATAGCCGTGTAAGGGTTAGCAGAAACGGTCAGCACCGGTCTTGCATTTACAGTCAGCACGGTAGGCGTTGAAGTTACCGAAGAACCGCAGGTAGCAATAGAAGCGATCACTCGGTACCTGTAACCAGTCATAGCCGCTGTAGGCGAAGTGATGGTCAGGTTTGCAGTGGTAGCGCCGCTGTAAGCAGTGCCATTGGCCACGGCAGTGTAAGAAGTACCGCCATCAGTACTCACCTGCCAAGCATAAGTAACAACCGACGCCAGTCCGCTACCCAGGGTAGAGGAGATGGTTTTCGGAGTACCGATACAAGCCGCAGTAGCGGCAGGTACAGTCACGGTGCTCAGCGGAGCGCTCACTGTAACAGGGATGCTCAGCGGAGAAGAAGTACAGGTTGGGTTGGTTACCACCAGTGTATAAGTAGTGCTTGCAGCAGGTGCAGCATATACAGTGCTCACAGCAGTACCTGTGTAAGCAATGGTACCCGCAGCATTGGTGTACAATCCAGTAGTAGGAGAGAACACACCGGTTTGTGGAGCACCGTAAGTGAAGCTGATAGCCCAGTCAACCAGCCTGTTTGTAACAGTCAGATCATCGTAGTAGTCATAAAGAGCCAGTGTCCATCCGCCGTTACCGGCACCTGCATACAGGTCGGTAATGGTTCTTGTGTCAGGAATGAAACCTGCAGGACCCAATGGAACATCAGGATCGCCGGCAGCCGGATCCTGGTTGTCAGGACGGAAAGTACCGGTCCATGGGTTAGCGCCGGAGCTAAGGGCACTAAGATTTAGTCCAGAGCTGATGATCGTGTTGGTGAAACCTGTGGTAGCACCGGTACCGCCTGTAGCAGTCAATGCATAATCCAGGTTGTAGATTTTACCGTTAGGAGATTTTAAAACAATGATCAGGTCACCCACCCATGAGTGAACGATATTGAGTCTTACACTCAAACCTGTGATGATAGCGCCTGTAGGTAAAGTGGTAACGTTGATGGTATTGTTGATACCTACGTTATCGCCATTGCCATACACGTTGTTATCAGGAATCACAGTGTTCAATGTACCGGAGCTGATATAAGCAGAGGTAGTAGACACTGAAGTATTGGTGATGTTGATAGCCGTGGTAGAACCAGTACAAACAGTAGGGTTCACCGGAGAGATGGTAGCTATCAGCGGGTTCACCGTTAAAGTAACAGTGTTACTGAAGTCAACTGCTGTACATGCACCGGAGTAAACAGCCCTGAACTGGTATCCGTTCAGAGAGCCTGAAGCATTGGTGAGAGACAGTGTGTTGGTGTTAGCGCCGGTATAAGTGAACGGAGCCGCAGCTGTTACGTTCTGCCATGTACCTGTAGCGCTGGTCCTGTATTCCCAGTAAACAACAGGGAGAGAACCTGCAGTTACAACGCTAAAGGTAGTGTTGTCACCACAGTTGATGGTCCTGTTAACAGGCTGAGTAGTGATAGAAGCAGCAACACATGGTGCCAGTCTAACTGTATAATCTTCTGTCTCGCCATAAGTATAGCTTAAGCAGGCACCTGTACCGGTAAGAGCAGTAGAGAAACGTACCCTTACTCTCATCCTGGTATATCCGGCAGTTACAGTACTTGGAACAACAATGTTACCACTGTGAAGACCGCCGCTGCCAGATGCAGTAGAACCAAGGTTCACAAATTCTGAAGTTTCAAAAGAACCGCTTCTGTCGTAATCGATCCAAACGCCTACCTGCTCAGTCCATGAGTCACCGGTAGTAACTGTAATAGGATTGGTTGCGCCGATGATGATAGTAGCAGTATCGGTAGCAGTATAATTTGAATAGCCGCCAGCGCAGGTAGAGTTTTTGCTCATACCGCCAACGGTTACATTTTCAATCACATCATCATCTGAACAATCAGATGCAGGTGACGGAGTGCAATAACATGCTGATGCAGGGTTTAAAGACACCAGTACAGGAGTAGATGTACCGGTACTTGCACCGCAGGTTACAACAGCCTGGTAATATGTGCTTGCAGCTAAGGTGCTAACAGAATAAGTGCTGTTGGTAGCGCCGGTGATATTGCTCCATGGACCGGTAGCGGAAGCACCTGATTGCCACTGATAAGTTACGCCGGTACCCGAAGTACTGTTTTGCAGTGACAGGTTAAATGCAGTGCCAGGGCAAACAGCTGTTGCTGAAGTAATGGTATTGCCCGGAGTGGGGGTACCGCTACAGCCGGATGTAGCATAGTTGATCTGGAATGGAATATCCAGAGGCACGCTTTGTCCTGCGGTAGTACCAGATTGAGTAATACCATCATCTACTACAGCTGCCCAGGCAGTGCCGTTATATTGTTGTGCATTGTATCCCGCAACAGTTCTTACACCGGGATCAGCGCTCACCGGAACAAAGTTGCTGGTTAAAGACGTACCTGTCTGGAACTGGATCCAGTAAGTGCCCGGAGCCAGTGTAGTGCTCAGGTTTGCTTCCAGCTTCCAGACTTTCCTGGTAGTACCGGTAGCAGTAGGAGGAACCAGTGTATTGAAGATCCTGTACACATTTACTTCACTTGAAGCAGACAGTACGTTAGTAGTTAAGTTACCCCATACTACAGTAGAAGTGGCAATACTTGCGCCGCTCCTGATCTGTAATCTCATATCAGTGAAAGGGCTGGTAGTACCGGTATAGCCAGTAGAATAAGCATATACAGTTACTTTGGAAACGCCCCATGATGGCCCGGCCGGAACAATGAAATCGTCAGCAAGACTAAAACCACCGGCAATAGAAGCAGAAGAACCGGCGAGCTGGTTGGCAACTGTAGTGTTACCGGTAACATTCTGACATTCGCTCCATGTATAGCCGGCTGGGGCGGCTGTACCATTGTTTGCCGTAGCTCCCGAGCTCAAAACAGCATTCGTGTATGTTTGTGCAAACGTACTGATCCCAGAAAAAAGGAACAGCGCAATAAGTACAGACACACAATTTTTTTGCGTAAAAAATTGTTTCATGTGTGAAAATTGATTAATTAAAATTGTTTGATTGCAGTTAGTTTTTCAAGAGGAGTATTGGTAATACTATCTTCTCTGTAATTAGTTTTGTTGTCTTTGCCCAACCGCAGTTTCTGATTTTGCTTGCGGAGCAACTACTGCATTATTCTGAACGCTTTCCGCATCCTTTTTTTTCTTTTCTTCCAGTCTCTGGAGCGAAGCTGCTTTTCTTTTATTCTCTGATGATTTAAGCACTGATTTTTTCTTTGCTGCCTTACCGTCCTGGGCCATCACCACCGTGCCGGCGCAAACAGTAAAACATACTAAAAAAAGGAACTTTTTCATTTTAATATAATTTTAAGTTAAAGATTAGATTCAAATATACTTATATTGGATTGAAAAAATTCAAACGATCAAAATAAAATCCATTTATATTAGTGCTGTTTAAACTGGTTTTAAAGCGCCGGAAATAATTGACATTCAAGGCCCACAACGCCTGAGGAAAAAATGGTTTCGATATCGTTGCCGGTGATAAAAATGTAAATTCTGATGAAAAGTTGGCTCTCCCGATTTAAACAATCCCGCTTCGTAAAAGGACTGGTGTACGCATTTGTAGGAATATTTACCTATCCCGGTATAAATATCGTTAACAGGCTGACTATTAATGGAATGGAGCATTTAAAGGGGCTGCCGAAGGGAAATGTGCTGTTTGTAAGCAATCACCAGACCTATTTCGCAGATGTAATAACTTTTATACATATATTCTGTGCCAATTCCTGGGGTAAAAAAAATAAGCTGGGCGTTCCTTATTACCTGCTGTGGCCCTTTACCCGTATTAAATATGTAGCCGCAGAAGAAACAATGAAGGCTACCTGGCTGGCCCGGTTTTTTACGCTTGCCGGGGCGCTCACTGTAAAACGTACATGGGCACCCCAGAATAGCCAGGTAAGAAAAGGGCTCGATCCTTCGGACACCCGGAAAATCACCGAGGCTCTCAACAATAATTGGGTGATCACTTTCCCGCAGGGTACCACCAAGGCGTTTGCACCGGGAAGAAAGGGTACCGCTTATATCATAAGGCAAACCAGGCCCATTGTTATACCTGTTGTCATCAACGGCTACTCAAGGGCCTTCGATAAAAAAGGATTGAAGCTGGTGCGTAAGGGCACAAAATTATCGGTGACCTTCAAAGCGCCGCTTGCCATAGATTTTGAGGATACAACCGAAAACATCCTGGCACAGGTAATGGATGCCATTGAACAAAGTAAAAAATTCATGCCGCACGGGCATGCCGAAGCCGTAGCGGCTGTATAAATTATCTTACTGAATAAACAAGGCTTTCAGCTCCTGCGCTTCGTCGGGTTTCATTTTTCCACCCAGTACCAGCCGGAGCTGCCTTCTCCTGAGAGCGCCGTCGAACAATGTTTTTTCTTCTTCCGTTTCAGGGATCAGCTTGTTTACCGACCGGGGTTTACCGTTAGGGTCCAATGCAACGAAAGTATAGTACGCTTCATTGCTTTTGTATTTGTATTGCTGGATAGCATCTTCACCAAAAACTTTCATATGCACTTCCATGCTGCTGTTGAACGCACGGGTCACTTTAGCTTCTATATGTACTACGTTGCCTATCTTAATGGGTGTTTCAAAAGAGATATTGTCAACTGAAGCCGTTACAACCGGGGCTGCACAATGCTTCATGGCAGCCAGTGCGGCCGCAATATCCATCCAGTACATCAGCCGGCCGCCCATCAGATTGCCGAAATTATTGGTGTCATTCGGTAAAACCAGCTCCGTCATCACCACCAGTGATTCACTTGCTTTTTTGTCCATAACAAAAAATTTTCGCAAAGATAAGTGAAGCGCTCATCAAGTTTTGCGGGAAACAAAACATTTACCATATGCGCAAACGGGCGATCAATAATTTGGTAGTTCATTGCAGATGTTGGAATTTCGGGCTCCAAATTGCCAGAACATGATTTCATTCGATAATACCGAATATGCCTTTGCTTATAAGAGTACAGCTGAATTAAAAAAAGCACATTTTCTTTTTTCTTCCATGGGCAATTCCTTTCTTTTAAAAACAGGGCTGGCTGTGATGCCTGCCGCTGTAAAGTGGAACCTGCCTTTTACAAAATCCATTCTCCGCAATACAATCTTTCAGCAATTTGTGGGTGGTGAAACACTGGAGCAAACGGCGCTCGTGGCCGATAAGCTGGAGCAGTACAATGTACAGGTGATACTGGATTATGGTGTGGAAGGCGGAGACGACGGCGAAGCAGGTTTTGAACATTCTACCGAAGAGTTTATCCGTGTGATCAATTATGCTGCTACCCAGCCCAACATACCTTATATGAGCATTAAGGTAACCGGCTTCAGCCGCTTTACGCTGCTTGAGAAAATTGATGCGGCAATGAGCAAAGCCGAAGGCACGCTTATCAAACGATACAACAGAGTAGTGAGCGAATTATCGGAGCAGGAAAAAGAAGAATGGAGCAAAGTGGTTGCACGCCTCGAAAAAATATGTGTTGCTGCAAAGGATAAAAAAGTAGCTGTGCTGGTGGATGCAGAAGAAACCTGGATCCAGGACCCGGTGGATGCCATTACCATGCTAATGATGGATCAGTATAACAAAGAGCAGATCGTTATTTATAATACCGTGCAATTATATCGTCACGACCGGCTGGCTTTTTTGAAAGCAAGCTATGAGGCAGCAGTGGAAAGAAATTTTATCCTGGCTGTTAAGATCGTAAGAGGCGCTTACATGGAAAAAGAAAGAAAGCGTGCTGCGGAAATGAGTTATCCTTCACCGATACAGCCGGATAAAGCCAGCAGTGATAAGGACTATAATGCAGCAGTTGAATTCTGCATCGATCACCTGGACAGGATTGCTGTAATAGTGGCGTCGCATAATGAACAAAGCAACCTGCTGGCAACGCAATTGCTCGATCGCAAGCAACTGCCGCATAACCATCCGCATGTTCACTTCTCACAGCTTTATGGTATGAGCGATAATATTACTTTCAACCTGGCAAAGTCGGGTTGCAGCGTAAGCAAGTATTTGCCCTTTGGCCCTATCAAAGACGTGGTGCCTTACCTGATGCGCAGGGCACAGGAGAACAGCTCTGTTGCAGGCCAGACGGGCCGTGAGCTCAGTCTCATCAAAAAAGAACTGGAGCGGAGGAAAAAATAATTATTGCACCTGCATCACCCGGTTGCCGGTGAGCGCATATACATTATCCGTCTTGTTTATCTTTAAAGCAATGGTGCCGGTAAACCTTCCAAAAGCGGGAAGTACTGCATACTGTTCACCAAAATAAAAGCAGGGTAACTGCAATGCCTGTTTTCCTATTCCTTCCATGCGAACACCGGGATGAATATGCCCGCTGAAATAAAAAAGATCTTCTGCCAGCTCAATATCATTGATATCATGTGTGAAGATAAATTTTCCCACAGCCAGCTGTTCTTCGTGGCAGGTAAGGCTTGCCTCCTCATACCACCTGCTGTCGAGAATATCATGATTGCCCATTACCAAATGAATAGGCAGCTGCGGGAAGTCGTTGCGCCATTTCAGGAACAGTGCATGCTCGCTGTTGTCGTGGCTGTGAAACATGTCGCCTACAATGATCACCTGTAGTGGTTTGTATAACTGTATGGCAGCTATCAGCCGCTGCATGTCTTCCTTAAAAATATTCTGTGGAATGCCGATGCCGTGCTTGCGGAAATGCCCGCTCTTGCCCAAATGAAGATCGCTGATAATTAAGGCTCTTTCTTCTTCCCAGAAAACGGTTCTGTCGTGGGAAAGGATAAAATGATGGCCAAAGATTTCATGCACCGCAAAAGTCGTCATGCTGTAAAGTTAATATTTGCTTTTTTACAAATGGTATTGGAATCTAAAGCAGGTTGGTGTAATTTGGCAAAAAACTCAACCAACCATGAACGATCAAAACTCAACTACAGATTTCCAGACAAATGACTTTGACGGTAAAAAGTTGCCGGGTATGCTGAATGTGCTTACCATACTCACTTTTATAGGTTGTGGCATTGGTTTACTTTTTACGCTTGCCACTCCCAAATTAATGTCGTTTTCAAAAGAAATGATGCAGAAAGCAAGTGCTTCAGGCCAGGAAATGACCGCCAAGGAAGCCGAAAAGATGCAGAAAGCAATGGAGCAGATCGATGTTTTCCAGGCAAACATGATCCCCCTGATCGTAATAGGCCTTGCAGGTATTGCATTATGCCTGGTGGGCGCTATCATGATGCGCAAACTAAAGAAAGATGGTTTCTGGTTATATGTAGCGGGCCAGGCGATCCCTTTCATTTCCTCCGCTGTAATTCTGGGCGCCGGACAGTTTAAAGAAATCGGGAATATTTTTTTCCTGGCGATTGCAGTTGCATTTGTGGCATTGTATGCAACACAACGAAAATATCTTACGAAGTGATCATGCATCATAACAAATAAAAAAGGGTTGGTGAATGCCAACCCTTTTTTATTTAAAAAAATATTTTATTGCATCAGCCGGCAAAGGCCTGCTTTATTTTTCCGGTAAGATCCGTTTCCTTCATCCTGCAGGCAATGCTGATCATGTTTTTAAAAGCGGTGGCATGGGAAATGCCATGACCAATGATCACAGGTTTTGCAACGCCCAGTACCGGTACGCCACCGTACATTTCAAAATTGAAACGATCGAAATGTTCGTCTTTTATATTCCTGCGTTGTGTAATATCATAAATGCTTTCCGCCAGCTTCAGTACTACATTACCCGTAAAGCCTTCACAAACCATCACATCTGCTTTATCCAGCAGGATGTCACGCCCTTCGATATTGCCTGTAAAATTCAGCAGCTTGTTTTCTTTCAGTAAAGGGTAAGCTGCTTGCGCCAATAAGTTTCCCTTGCCTTCTTCCTCACCTAAGTTTACAAGACCCGTGGTAGGGTTGTCGATCTTTAAGATATGCTCTGCATACAGGGAACCGAGTACCGCAAACTGGTTGAGGTTTTCGGGTTTGCAATCTGCATTGAGACCAACATCCAGCAGCAGGCCCAGCTTACCGTTTTCCCGGGGCATATAAGCGCCGATAGTGGGACGGGTCACCCCTTCAATTGCTTTTATGCTGAACAAAGCGCCCACCATCATGGCGCCGGTATTACCTGCGCTGATGAATGCGTCTGCCTTGCCGGTAGCAAGCAGGTGAAAACCTATAGCAATGGATGATTGTTGTTTTTCTTTTAAAGCCTTGGTGGGATGCTCGTGCATTTCAATTACCTCGGGAGCATGTACAATGCTGTAAGCGCCTTCGGGTAACTGTGAAAAATCCGGCTGTGCTTTTATCTGTGCTTCATCACCGATTAAGATCAGGTGGACGTTACTGTTAGTGTGCTCTCCTAAAAAAAGGCCTGCGCCTTTTACAGCTTCGAGCGGCGCAAAATCACCACCCATCATATCCAGTCCAACTTTGATCATACCTGGTAAATTACGGTAAATTAAAAATTCCAAAACCAGGATTGAAGTTACTTAATCCTGACCTTGGAATCAATTTCTTAACAGCAAAAAAATATTATGCTTTCAAAGGAGCTTTCTCAGCTACTAATTTTCCTTTGTAGTACAATTTTCCTTCGCTTACATGCGCACGATGACGCACATGAGTTTCGCCTGTTGTAGAATCAACGCTTAAAGTAGTAGCTTCAGCTTTATAATGCGTCCTTCTCTTTGCACTGCGTTGTTGACTATGGCGCCTCTTTGGATTTGGCATGACTGTTTATTTTAAAATTTACTATGTATGTTCTTAAAAATCTTTAATTGTTTTTGAACTTATCCAATCCCTTCCACAGGTTATTGGCATTGTTCTCGGCTGTACGGGCTTCCATCTCTTTCAGCTTTTCCAGCACTTCCGGGTTACATTTTGAACCGCCTTTTTCGTCTTCCCCGCACATCCGCTGCATAGGAACGCTCAGCATTACAAATTCGTATAACCAATCGCTGATATCGATATGGCTTTCCGTTCTTGAAATGTAGAACACATCTGGGTCTTCTTCCTGTTCGTTCATCTCATCGGGATTGTCCACCAGCTTTACCAGCATTTTGAAATCGTCCCAGAGGTCCATCGTTAGCGGATTACCGCAGCGATCGCACACCACATCGGCCTTGCCACCCACTTCGAAAGTAAGGCGCATAAAACCCATATTTTTTTCTAATATGAGCTTCACATTTGCCTTGATATTGCTTACATCTTCGGCCCCTTTTTCAGCAAAGAACTTATCGTCTAACTCATAGTTGAACTCGTGCAAACCGGGCTTCAACCCTACAAATGCTATTTCAAATGCCCTCTTACTTGCCATAGCGTTCAGTTTAAAGGACGGCAAAGGTAAGGCAAATTTATCAATATAACAGAAGGTTTTTGGTCTTTCTCCTTTAAAGCAGGCCTATTTTCTTAATTTTAGCCCATGAAACCCGGAAAAAGGGCGCTTGTCCTGCTTGTTTTGCTCCTGTTTTGTGTGCTGATAAGGCTTTTCAGTGCAGATTCCGGCCGGGTGGAGGCAGTTTACAGCGATGTTTTTTACCCGTTTATAAGTAAAATACTGCGTTTCCTGTTTGGAAAAATCCCCTTCAGCGTGGGCGACCTGCTGTATAGCGCTGCGATTGTTTACCTGTCCTACAAGCTCGCCAGGCTCATCCGTTTTGTGTACCGGAATAGGAGCAGGCAACTGTACCTGCAGCGGCTAAAGCTGTTTTTGTACAGGGCTGTATTCATCGGCTGCCTCATCTATATTGTATTCAATATTTTCTGGGGCATCAATTATAACCGGGAAGGCATAGCTTCTCAACTGGGGCTGCCCGAACAAAAATATACCACGGACGAGCTGAGGGATATGAATTGCCGGCTGATCGGTAAAATCAACCAAAGCAAGAGGGTGCTGCTGGAAAACGGGGCCGCCTATCCGTCCAATAACGAATTGTTTGCGAAAGTGGCGGTGGCTTACGATAGCCTGGAAAAGGAATACCCGTTTTTGCAATATAAAATCCCCTCCATCAAATCGTCGATGTGGGGATGGTTTGGCAATTATGCCGGGTTCACGGGTTATTATAATCCTTTTACCGGCGAATCACAGGTAAATACCACTATTCCAAAATTTTTGCAGCCTTTTACTTCCTGCCACGAAGTGGCGCACCAGATCGGGTATGCCAAAGAGATGGAGGCCAATTTTGTCGGCTACCTGGCGGCAAAAGCATCCCCGGAGCCGTTGTTTCATTATTCTGTTTACCTGGACCTGTTTACTTATGCGAACCGTAATTTATATATGAACGATTCCTCCTCGGCCCTGCTGTACAGGAAAGAGTTGGACAGCGCCGTGAAAGCCGACATTATTGAGTGGCGAAAATTCAACATGGCGCATGTGGGCAAGCTGGAACCACTGGTGAGATGGGCTTACGGCAAATACCTGCAAAGCAACCAGCAACCTAATGGCATCAGCAGCTATGATGAAGTAACGGGATTTTTGATCGCATATTACAGGAAATACAGAAAAATATAATGGATGGTTGAAGTATGATGTATGAATGGTGAATGATCATGCGTACTGATCAAATCAAAAATCACCCTCCAGAAATCAGCCATCAAAATTGGTTCTTCCACATCATGCTTTCCACCGGCCGGTTGGGCTGACCGCTGTATTTTGCATTTTTCTTCTGGTTATATTTTACTTCAATCTCACCTTCCACCGGGAAGTAAATGAGCTGCCCGATGGGCATGCCTTTGTACACTCTTACGGGTTGCTTTACTGAAATTTCGAGTGTCCAGTTGCCGCAAAATCCTACATCACCCTTACCTGCGGTGGCATGGATATCAATGCCCAGGCGCCCCGTGGATGATTTACCTTCCAGGAAAGGAACATGTGCATGGGTTTCTGTATATTCTTCTGTTACCCCCAGGTAAAATACATGGGGCAACAATACATACCCATCATCGGGAATATCAAAATGCGTGATAGTATTGTGTTTTTTTGCATCCAGCACCTCATTTTCATAAGTAGCAAGGTGGGCGCCCAGGTGAACATCGTAGCTGTTGCTGCCCAGGCATTCACGGTCGTAGGGCTCAATCTTTATAGTTCCTTTTTCTATTTCTTCCAGTATGCGCTTATCGCTCAATATCATCGTTTATTTGTTTATTTGTAAAAGTAATTTTTTTCAGTTTTTTAATCCCCGCTTTATTCTTTCGTATGCCGCTCGTTTATCAACAAAATATCAACGCACACACAAAAGCTGGGCGTATGGCATATTGCAGAGGAAGAATCTTTTTTCCTGGAAAAAGTTCCGCTGCAGAAAGAGATCACGCATCCGCATAAGCGGCTGCAGCACCTTGCGGGAAGACTGGTGCTGAGTGAGCTGTACGAAGATTTTCCCATCAGGCTGATACAGGTGGCAGATACCAAAAAACCATTCTTGCCGGATGAAGCTTTTCATTTTTCCATTTCGCACTGCGGCGATTATGCAGCCGCTATTGTAAGTCGGCAAAACAGGGTAGGGGTGGATATAGAAACACCACAGCCGAAAATCGGGCTGATAAAAAATAAATACCTGAAGGCAGATGAACAGGAAATGCTGGAACAGCTAAACATCAGTACGCTCCGGGCGCTTACCATGGCATGGAGCGTAAAAGAAAGCATGTTTAAATGGTATGCGCTGGGCAATGTTGATTTTAAAGAGCATATGCATATTCATGCTGCCCAGGTAAATGATAACCAGTTTTTATTCAGCTGCAGCTTCCGGAAAGAAGCGCCTGTTGCATTGAAGGTGCACGGTATTTTCTTTAATGAGAATTGCCTGACCTGGCTGAGCACCTAAGCGGAGTTTCCGTTTAATACCCGTCAGTACTCAATTTCATTGATCGTTTCACCACCATCCAGCAAAGGGATATCGCTTACTGATGCACCGGCAATACCTTTTACCGAACCATACAGCCCGCTGGTGCTCAGCAACACTTTTTCGAGCTGCTTCTCTCTTTCTTTCCATATTTTTTCCATCTGCATCCGTTCCCGGGTGATGCTGTTTTTCATAGAAAGAAAACCTTCGGCAATAGCTTCCACCTGTCCTTTGAACTCCACGCCGGTGAGATAATTATACAGGAGCTGCATCTTATCGCCTTTGTTTTCTTCGCTCCGTTGTATCTCGTACACTTTGATTACACTATTGCGGATGATGGCTGCCACACTACTCACTTCTGTAAAGCTACAAACCCATATACCGTCTTTTTCGCCGAAGCGTTCCATATCTTTCGGAAAAGTTTGTGTGACCAGTATGGCTACATCGGCACCCCGGCTTCGCATATCCGATTTCAGCTTGTCTATCCAGTTGCTGCTCCAGCCCTTGGTACGTTTGCTTTCATAAATAATTTTCCCGCATTCTTTCCCGCTGCTGTTGCGTACGGTTTGTATACAATCGGCGCCTTCCACACCTTTGCCCACTTCTTCGACCAGGTCGAAAGGAAAGTTTTCTCTTAAAATAGATTCCAGCAGGAGCTCCTGCACTTCACCCTGGCGCTGCATGCTGCTCTGCTCGGCTTTGCGCTTCATTTCATCCGCCAGCTTTTTCTGTTCATCCAGCTGCTTTTCCAGTTCCTTCATCTTAAGCTGGTACTCGGTTTCCTTCAGCGCAGACCGTTCGGCTTCCTGCTTTTTAATCTGTTCGGAAAGATTGCTGCGTTCTTCCTGTAATTTTTTCTGCAGCTGTATTTCCAGCTCTTCTTCCTTGTTCTTCAGCTGTTGTTCTTTTTGCAAGAACTCCAGCTCTTTTTTGCGGGCTTCTTTCAGCTTTTCTTCGTTATCGCTGTTAGCTGTTTTCAGTAATTGCAGCTGGTTCTCAAAATCAGCCGCAATGGATTTACGCATATTGTCTTCCATGCTTTCCCTGAACAGCTTTTTCTCGTCCTCTATTTTCTTTTCAAATTCTTCATTTTTTTTAGCGCTCCATTCTTTCATCTTCTGGCGCAGCTCATTCTGCACTTCTTCCCTGATCGCTTCATTCGGTTCAAACTGGTGGCCGCAGTTGGGACACTTTATTTCACTTGCCATATCCTTATTTTTTTACAAGGTAATTAAAAACTCAGTTGATTAAATTGGCCTTTCATACAGGTATTATAAAAAAATATCCGGCTGCAAAATTAGTTGGGCATCATTTATTCAAAAAAAATAATTGCATGAAAATCAATGAATAACAGCTGGATTGCATGCATTGCTCATCCTATTTATGCGTTAATATTGACTTGCAGCAACACAATTACAGGGTTAGTTTTGTGTTATCAATCTAAAATAAAGCAATCGCTTCTTTTCGGTTCCCGCCTTTTGTAGTAATTCCTTTCGATTCCCGTCATAGTAAAATTTAAATAATTTTTAAAACCATTAAATTTTACAACTATGAACGCACAAATTTCTTTCCGCAAACTGTTTTTCTCGTTCCTGTTCATCACAGCAACACTGGTATCAACTTCAGCATTTGCCAACAATGATGAAAAAACAACCGGTAAAAATGAACTGACTGTTAACCTGAAATTCATCGGCAAAATTGAGAACAGTCCTGTATTCCAGCTGGATATCCTTAACAAGGGCACCGAAAAAGAATTCATCATCAACATCGTGGATGAATACGGAAACACCCTGTATAAATCAGCGCTGAAAACCAATGCAGGTTCTAAAAAATTCATGCTGAATGCAGATGAGATCAGCCTGGATAATACCATCCGCTTTGAGATCATCGGCAGAACGAGCAACAAAAAAATTACCTACGAAGTGAACAACACGAGCCGTGTGATCAATGAAACTTCTGTAGTAGCTGTTAAATAATGATTTTTAATTAAGCCATAACTTAAGTAGCGCCGTTTCAACGGCGCTTTTTTATTACCGTTCCATCATAGTCCCGGTGATACCGGCAAAGAAAAAGGGACAAACTGTGTTAAACAATTTGTCCCTTAAGAGGTGCGGCAAAGCGGATTCGAACCGCCACACCCTTTCGGGCGCTACCACCTCAAAGTAGTGCGTCTACCAATTTCGCCATCGCCGCATCTTGTTTGAGAACTGCAAATGTAAAAACATCCTGTTTCATAAAAAAATGAAACATCATTTTCTTAAGATTATCCGGAAAGTAGTGCCTTTGCCGGGCTCGCTGCTCTTTACAAACAGGTCGCCTTTATGGTATTGGTTGATAATACGCTTGCTGAGTGAGAGACCGAGTCCCCAGCCCCGCTTCTTGGTAGTGAAGCCCGGTTTAAAAACATTGGCAATATTTTTTGCGCTGATTCCTTTGCCGGTATCGCTTACATCGATGTTGACCTGCGTGGTTTCATTTTTAATGCGGATGTCTATATTGCCTTTGCCATCCATGGCATCCAGCGCATTTTTGAGAAGGTTCTCGATCACCCAGTCAAAAAGCGGTGCATTCATCAGTACAGGAATTTCTTTTTCTGCATTGGAGTCTACCGAAAACACTACTTTTTCCGGCGCCCGTCTTTTAATATAAGATACCATTTGTGATACCTGCGCCACTACATCGGCTTCTTCCAGCTGTGGAGTGCTGCCGATCTTGCCGAAGCGGTCGCTTACCAGCTTCAGCCTGTCCACATCCTTGCTCATTTCAACGGCTATTTTTTCTGAACCTTCCTGCTCTTTCAGCATTTCCACCCAGCCCTGCAGGCTCGAAAGGGGAGTGCCCAGCTGGTGAGCAGTTTCTTTCGCCATGCCGGCCCAAACCTGGTTTTGTGTGCTTTTATTGCGGGTAGACACCGTCACCAGCGTTACAATAATAAAGAGCGCTGCCACGAGCAATTGTATAAGAGGAAAGTACCGGATCTGTTTTAAGAGCGAAGATTCCCCGTAATATACAAGGTTGGTCTGCGTACTGTCAAGGGGGTTTTTCCAGACAATGGGATCGTTTTTACTTTTGAACTGCTCCAGCATTTTCTGCAGGTGCTCATTGGCGTCTCTCACATCGGTGGTATCAATATTATAGTGATCCAGGATCTGTCCTTTTTCAGTGACAGCGATCATAGGAATGTCCTTGCTGTTTTCGGTGAGGATCCTGGAGGATAGAATGTTCTGCGTTGCGGAGCTGTTGTTCACTTCTTTTACGGCTTCCACCCACTGCTCAATTTTTTGCTTTTCTTCCGCAGCAATCTTTTTTGCCAGGAAATCAGAATAAAAAATGGTGGCCGATACAATGATGATGGCCGCAAGCGCCAGCAATACCCGCCAGTTGAATAATGAAGAAAGCATGTTTAAAAATAGCAAATGTCTTTTAAAACGGGAAAGTTAAAGCGGCCTGCCCGTGAGGAGCATGCATAAATAAACTATGTTTGCTTAAAGTATTTACATGCAGAACGCTGCCAACTATAGTATATCCCTGCCGGAAGTTGCGATAGTGATCCTCAACTGGAACGGGCGAAAATACCTGGAGCAGTTTTTACCTTCGGTAATGAGCAGTACCTATGCAAACAAACGGGTGATCGTGGCGGATAATGCTTCCACAGATGATTCCGTTTCTTTTCTCAAACAAAACTATCCCCAGGTTGAGCTGCTCATCAATCCAACAAACGAAGGGTTTGCGAAGGGATATAACACTGCACTGAAACAGGTAACATCGGATTATTATGTGCTGCTCAACAGCGATGTGGAAGTAACACCGGGCTGGATAGAGCCTGTTATTGAGCTGATGGAAAGCGATTGGCATATTGCCTGCTGCCAGCCCAAGCTGCTGGCTTATCACCGGAAAGATCATTTTGAATACGCCGGCGCAGCGGGCGGATGGCTGGATCACCTGGGCTATCCTTTTGCAAGGGGAAGAATATTTGAGGATTGTGAAGCCGATGCGGGACAATATGATAACGCCGCAGATTGTTTCTGGGCCACAGGCGCCGCTATGTTTGTAAGGGCTGCTGTTTACCACGAAATGAAAGGGCTGGACGAATATTTTTTTGCCCACCAGGAAGAGATCGATTTCTGCTGGCGCTTGCAGCTGGCCGGCTATAAAGTGATGGTGCAACCTGCATCTGTTGTGTACCATGTAGGTGGCGGTACATTACCACAAGGCAACAAACGGAAAACCTTCCTGAACTTCCGCAACAACCTGATCATGCTGTATAAAAATTTATCGGCAGGTGAAGCCCTTAAAAAAATTCCTTTCCGTTTTGTACTGGATGGCATTGCAGGCTGGAAGGCATTATTCAGCGGCGATGCTACTACATTCATTATGATCATCAAAGCCCACCTGCATTTTTTATGGTGGCTTTTTTTCGAGCAGAAACAATCTGTATTTCCAACCCGTACCGGTGAGGTTTCGGGTGCTGTATACAGGGGAAGTATCGTGTGGGATTATTTTATCAAAAAGAAAAAAACCTTTTCAGAAATTGTTGGAAACAAATGAATAAGCACCTATTTTTGCAGCAAACAACAACAATGGAACAGGAAATCATTGATAACACACAAAAGGATGTTGCTCAAAGCTGGGTTTCTACTTCACGCTTTATCTGGTTTTGCCAGGTGTTTTTAGTGCTGGCCTTCGTATTGGGCGGCTGCTATAATCTTTACACACACCGTTACAAAGGCAAGCCTGATGTTACTGTTCCTGAGAACACATTATACAATCCTAAATACAAGTCGTAATTTTTTTGCAGAAATAAGGAAAAAAATTTTGTAGTTAGTTTTCATACCTTATTTTTGCAGTCCCAAAAAATCAGCAATGATGGCAGGGGAAATAAAAGTTCTTTTATTATTGCGGAAGTAGCTCATTTGGTAGAGCACGACCTTGCCAAGGTCGGGGTGGCCGGTTCGAGCCCGGTCTTCCGCTCAAAATTGATCCCGACATTGTTCGGGATTTTTTTTCACTTTATGGAAGTGATCAAGACAATGTTGCCCCGGTGGTGAAATTGGTAGACACGCAGGACTTAAAATCCTGTTCTCAGCAATGGGAGTAACGGTTCAACTCCGTTCCGGGGCACAAATAAAAAGCGGCATTAAGCCGCTTTTTATTTGTGATTACTTTAATCATTGTTTATTTAATTATTTAGGAATTCTTCCAATCTGTTCATAAACCGAACGGATACCAGCCCCGCTTCTGTAAAAATATCTGAGTCGCCCGGTATAGCTGCCTTCAGAGTACCTGGAATCCAATATGGCCAATGTGTTTCTTTTAATTTGATCCAATTCTGCGGGCATTTGTAAATAATTCTCTTTCAAGTCGTATACGATAGATACAAACCAGGTATCAGGTTTATTTGTGCGGTGATACATTTTAACACTGGCCGATAAATATCTGGACAAGCTATCATTTAGAGCTTTTTCCAGGGCTGTACTTTCCGCATCATTATAACTGCTTTCGGTATAATCGGGTTGAAATACTGATTCTTGCAATCGTGAGATGGACCATGTTACAATCCATACAAAGGCGAAAGAGAGTATTAACGGTAAAACAGCTTTTGAAATACTAAAAGTAGATTGCGGCGTAAGCTTTGGATCATAAACAATCACCTTGGTTCCTGCTACCCTGTCTCCAATCCTCCGGTTGGGATTATTGAGCGTCACCAGCACTTCAATCGGCCAGATAATGCAAAACAGGTTTCTTACAAAATATTGTAAAGGGGACGCCACCTGACCGGTACTGTTGTCTACAACCTGCAGCTTTAAAATTCGTTTTCCTAAACTTCTTCCGTTTACAATGTCTTTGCAGAAATAAAGAGAAAGTCCTAAAAAGGAAATATATAACAAGGGTCTACGAGGGTTTATGATTAAATCAGGCTCATAGGAAATGGTTGTGATAAAAAACTGAATCATTCTGGGAAGGAAAAAAAAGACAGCTATTATTGACATGATTATATGGTCGAGAAACATAGAGGCAAGTCTTGTGCCTGTAGAAAGTCTTGGTTCATTCATTATAAACAGTTGAGTAAAATGTAAAGAAGACTGAAAATAATAAAAGTTGGGTATGGTAAATGACGTTTAGTCTTGAAAAGTATAAATAGATATTTACAATTTACCCATCACATACATTTTTCCCTCCGGCTCGGGATTGCCGCCTTCTTTCTCCAGTGTAATGGCAAATGCTTCGGCTTTGCCAAAGGTTTTCATTTTCTGGATATGATACTGGCTGCCTGACGCAGAAGTGACGAGCATGCCGCCATCCACCGGCTTGCCATCCACGATGCCCCAGAGCTGGTATTGCATACCCGCAGGGGTTGCAGGGAGATTACTGCCGTCCACATATACTTCGCCTGTATTTTTCATCCAGAATATTTTAGCAGTGGCGTCCGGGGCTGCTTCCATGCCGTCCAGCGATACCGTACGGCTGTATTTATTTTTCACCACGGCCATATCGTTATCCATTGTATCGAGCTTACGGTTGGCTGCCTCCAGCGCTGCATGGGTGGTGGCCAGCGCCTGATCTGCTTCATTCGATTTATTATAATAGAACCAGGAAAAATACAGGCTGCCTGCTAAAAGAACAATGGATGCTGCAGCAATATATTTCCAGGGAAATAAGGCACGCACCGGCGCAGTGGTTGGTTGAACAGCAGGTGCAGGAAGCTGTTCCATGATGTTTTCCTTTACATGCTCCGCAGGCTTCACTGCATGATCAAAGGCATACCGCTCCATGCTGCGTTCAATGGCTTCCAGCTCTGCTTTCACTGAAGGGTGCTCTTCTGCCCACGCCTGCACAAGCGCTGCTTCGGCCTCTGTTGCCAGACCCATTACATACGTTTCCAGTATGCCTGATGATATGATCTCTTCTGCTTTCACGGTTCTGTCATCATTTTTCTTAATTCCATAATGGCTGAACGCAGCCTTGTTTTTACAGTACCCAAAGGAATATCCAGCTGCTTCGATATTTCTTCCTGCGTAAAGCCTGAATAATAGGCAAGATCAACCAGCTTTTTATATTCGGGTTTCAATGCGCTTAATCTTTTGTCCATGCCTATGCCATCGATCTTCCCGGTATTGTCCTGTTCCCCGTAATTGGTAACGGCATACTCATCGCCGGATACTTTCTGCTGTTTCCTGTAGCCTTTGCTGCGCAAAGTATCGATGGTAAGATTGCGGGCAATATTCACCATCCAGGTAAACAGCCTGCCTTTGCCTGCATCATATTGTTTAAAGTTATTCCAGATTTTTATAAAAGCTTCCTGCAGGATATCTTCCGCCAGCTGCATATCATTCACCATGCGCATGATCACACCATTCAGCGCACCTGAATAGTTATCATACAGCAAAGAAAAAGCAGCTTCGCTCCGCATCTGTAAAGCGGCAATAAGCTCTTCTTCGCTATATTTTGGAATCTCCTGCAAAGTTGGTTGTTGTAATGATTGCTAAATATAAGCGGTAATCCGTCAATAAATATGCAGGAAATTACGAAAAGCGCAGCCAGCCGGATTGTATGGGCCGTAATTTTTTAAGAGGATAATAATTTCACTTCATACACGGGACTGAAGAGGTATAATTTACCCGTGGCTATTTCTTTGCATTTGTAGCGTTTGCGCACCCTTTCTCCTTTTTCAAATACCCGCTGGCCTTTTATCATGAAGATGCTTTTGGGCGGCAGCTGTTCCAGTAAAAAAAATCCTTCTTTCACCGGGTCGTATTTTTTCAGTACCCGCAGTAAATGCTCATCGGCACAGCTGCTGGCAGCAGGATTGTGCAATGATTTACCCAGCGCAGCGGCGATATCATCCGGGAAAATATTATGGCTCAGAAACCGGGCGAGCACAGCACCGAAAGAGGCTTTCCATTCTGCCCCGTGTGCCTGGACCCGGTGGCCATACCGTTCATAGGTGAACAGGTGTGCCAGCTCATGCAAAAGGGTGATGAGAAAAGCGTATTGATTGAGGTTGCCGTTAACGCTGATGCGGTGATTCTGCCCGGCATGTGCATGGCGGTAATCGCCCAGGATGCTTTCCCGCTGCCTGGTAACGGTGAGCTGCACCTTATAGCGGGTAAGATATTCCATTACGCCTTCAAAGCTGCCGTCGGGAATATATTCTTTCAGCTGCAGTAGCGGAACTTTCTCCTTAGGCATCGGGACGTTTATTCAACCGGTTAATAATGAAAACTTCGGCCACCAGGTAAATGATATAAAAACCCAGGCCGGTTATAACGGATATTTTGCTGAGCTCCTTGCCGGCCATACGTGCATATACCAATACTGCCGTAGCCACCACGATCATTTTTATAAGCATACTGCCCATTACAGCCTGTACCAGCCTGTTAGGATTTTTACTGTTAAGCGATTTTTTCTGGAGCAGGAAAACAATGAGCGTTAATACAAAGAAAAGCGCATTGGCTACGAGCAGCACATCTATATTAAAGCCCTGCTGCAGTAATGTATTTTTCAATGCAAAGATGGCTGCCGAAATAACAATGAATATGATTATAAAGGGATAAAGAAAACGGGATGCGCTCATTTTTTATTTTTTACCGAAGTGTCTCTTATTATTTTCATCATCATACCGATGATGAAAAGCAAAGGTAATAACCAGATGGCTAACGGCTTTTCAAATTTCTGCCATTCATCTATCTTCTTCCCGATATATACCGAAACAGCAATGGCCACCAGGAACTGGGTGGCCATGCCTGCATATTGTATAAGTGTCTTATTGCTTTTATTCATTTACAACGGCGCTCATTTCGGGTTTCAGCTCCACGATATTGGCCCCCATATGGCACTGCCCGTTAAAGCTAACGGAAGGCTCAATAAGCAATTTGGGTGTATGGATATCGCCGCTCACTTTGGCATTTCCTTTCAGGTGCAGCATTTCCTGCGTTTTGATATTGCCCGATATACTGCCGGAAACATCTGCTTCCCTGCAATGGATATCGCCTTCAATGAGGCCCTCGGCGCCAATGAGTATTTTGGATTTGCAATATACATTGCCTTTAATGGAGCCGTCGATCCTGATATCACCGTCGGCAGAAATATTGCCGTTGATGATGGTACCGCCTGCAATAATGCTGGCTGAAAACAGGGAGGCTGTTTTTTCTTTTTGTTGTTTTGGCTTGAACATGGTTTTTCGAGGTGTTTTGTTTTGGAAATAGGAAGGAAGGAAAGTTAGGTCATTTTTTGCGATTAATCATCGCTTTCCTCCACTTTGGGGAGATTTAATGTGGTGGTGTCCAGCTTGGACACTTTGCCGGTAAGCACTTTATTGATATTATCAAAGTACTGCTGGTGATATTTCAGGGCCTGCTCCATGGAATCCGTCCGCATTTTAAGCGTACGGTATTCCTTCATCTGGCGGGCATCGCCGTAGCCTACCCCCGGCAGGTAATATTTTAAGGGAGTGAAAATGATCAGCGAGGCTGTAAGGGCGATCATGAGAATGAAAAGGGTACAGAAAGCAATATATACGCTCATTCTATTGAGCTTAAACTTTACAACTTCTTCATACGTATCCTCGTTCATGATCACCAGCCGGTAATGGTTGCGCAATCTTTTCAGGGGATTTACTGCTTCTGTTTTTTCTTTGGTCATTATCAATATTTAAGGGTTAAAATTAGCAAAGACCGGGCAAAGGCCCTTCAATAAACTTTACCAGGCAAACAATAACCTGTGCCATAGATTAGTTTTAACATAAATACATCTGGTAAAGCCTTCATTTTCACACCGGGGCGGTTAAATTTGGGGCCGTATTGCGAAAAATAACCGATATTTAACCGCATTAAATTACCGCAGTCTACATGCTGAAAACGAGATTTTTATTTTTATTGCTGTCATTGGGTTTTACCGTATCCGTAACAGCTGTTTTTGCCCAGCCCACCTGGACGCTGGAACCCTTTGGAAAAGAAAAAAAACCGGAACAGTATGAAGAAAAAAAGCTGGCTTCGGAAAAGACCGGTGAAAAAAAGTTTACCACGATTCGCAGGTTCACTCACAACACTACCACTCATTACAATTATTTTTTCAACGCCAACAACAAACTGAAAGCTGTAGAGGAAAGAGCGAAGACGGCGCAGAAAGATGACTATACACAATTGCTCAGCTATTATCCTTATTCACTGGAAAGTACAGCCACGCAAAAAACAGAGCTGGACTCGGTGATATACAAAGCCACTGCCGGCATATTGCTGCATGACCT
Organism: Ferruginibacter sp.; assembly: GCA_047602605.1. Lineage (GTDB taxonomy): Bacteria > Bacteroidota > Bacteroidia > Chitinophagales > Chitinophagaceae > Ferruginibacter. Next base: position 718,619 of record JASGGW010000005.1, on the reverse strand, counting down.
CAGGAGCGACTGGGTGGATAATATGTACCTGCTGATAGGCCGGGCTTATTATCTCCGCAATGAGCTGGATTCTGCGGCTATGACCTTCCAGTTCATCAACTACAATTTATTTCCCCGCAAAAAGAACGACGACGACAGCAGGGTAGTGGGCACCAATAATGCACCGGGTACAGGGTACCTGTCCATTGCCAATAAAGAGAACAGGAATTTATTAAAGAAAGTGACCTCACGTCCGCCCAGCCGCAACGATGCGCTGGTATGGCTGGCCCGCACTTTTACAGCGCAGGGTGAATACGGCGATGCGGCGGGGCTCATCAATATTTTGCGCAATGATCCCAACCTGCCGGACAGACTGCAGAATGACCTGGCCGAAGTGGTAGGCTACTGGTTCTTTGCACAAAGCAATTACGATAGTGCGGCGCATTACCTAGCCAGGGGCTTATCTTCTGCTCCTACTATGCAGGACCGCAGCCGCTGGGAATTTTTGCTGGCGCAGATGAATGAAATGAACGGCAATTATGAAACGGCCTCCGATTATTACCAGAAAGTGGCGAAGCATACGGTTGATCCTGTGATGGAGATCTACGCCAATCTCAATGAAGCCAAAATGATGCGTGACAAAGGCGATACGGCACAGATGGATGCCAGCATTGCCCGCCTGCTGCGCATGGCCAGGAAAGATAAATACGATGCCTACAGGGATATCATTTATTATTCAGCAGCGCAGCTGAGCCTGCAAAGACCTGATACCAGCAATGGTATTGTGTTCCTGGAAAGATCCCTGAAGTACAGCATTACACCAGGCAGCGAATACAAAGTGAAATCTTTTTCTGACCTGGGTGATATTGCCTATAACCAGCAGCGTTTCAAAGCTGCTTATTCCTACTACGACAGCATACAGGTAGACCAGCGGAAAGATACCGCCAGCAACCAGGATTTCCTGGAAAGAAAAGAAGCGCTTTCAAAGCTGGTGAAGCATATTGATGCGATAGAGAGGGAAGACAGCCTGCAGCGGATCGCCGCCATGCCCGAAGCTGAAAGGGATGCATTTGTAAAAAAGATCCTGAAGAAATTACGCAAGGAACAAGGCCTCAAAGAAGAAGATGCTTCTGCAGGAACGGCGCCAATTACATTCAATACCGGCAAGCAGGAACAGACCGACCTCTTCAGTAGCAGCAAGGGCGAATGGTATTTTTATAACAGCAGTGCAAGAGGTAAGGGATACAACGAATTTATCAGCAAATGGGGTAAGAGAGCCAATATTGATAACTGGAGAAGGGTGAAAGGAATTGCCACTGCAGGCACCAGCCCAGGTGCAAGTCCTGATGACCCGATGGGCAAAAATCCGGATGGTACCGCCGGTCCGCAGGTAGCCGAGCTTTCCGTAGCTTCATTGCTGCAGAACCTGCCGCTTACCCCCGAGAAGCTGGACAGCAGCAATAAGATCATTGAAGTGAATCAACTGGAAATGGCCAAAGTATTCCAGAACGATATGGAAGAATACTGGCTGGCCATAAAAGCATATGATGAATACAGGGAATCGTTCCCTAAAGCAGAAGGCGAACCGGAAGCATTGCTCGGATTATTCTATTGCTACTCCAAGCTGGGCAATACTGCCAAAGCCAATTATTACAAAAACCTGCTGACTACCGGCTATGCCAACAGCGATGCAGGCAAGCTGGTGACCAACCCGTCTCTGCTCAACCCGAATATCAAATCGCCTGAAGCTACTGCACGCTATGAAGGCATTTACCAGATGTTTATAGAAGGAAAATTTGCAGAAGCGATCGATGCCAAGAAAAAAGCAGACAGTATTTACGGCAGCAACTACTGGACACCGCAGCTCCTTTATATTGAAGCGGTGCACTACATCAAAGTAAACCAGGATAGCAGCGCCATCAGCTCACTGCAGAATTTAATTACCCTGTATCCTGAATCTTCGCTCAAGCCCAAAGCTGTGACCATGATCGATGTGCTGGGCCGCAGGAAAGAAATAGAAGAATATCTCACAAAGCTTGAAGTGACCCGTGCGGAAGAGGAGCAGATCATCGTAGCAGATGAGAAGCCGGTAACCCAAGCCGTACCGGTGGCGCCTGCTCCTGTAAAAGTGGAGTCATCCAAACCAACGGTCGTATCGTCCATTAAAAGAGACAGCTCCATGGCGGTGAAGCCGATCGCAGAATACAGCGGTTTCCTTATTCAGCCGGAAAAAGAGCAGTATGTGATGATGGTGCTCAATAAAGTGGATTATGTATATGTGAACGAAGCCAAAAATGCCTTTACCCGCTTCAACAAGGGAAATTACCTGTACCAGAACATCAATGTGACCAGGGATGCCATTGATGCCGACCGGTCGATCCTGCTGTTCTCGAAATTTGCCGATGCCGAAACTGCGTTGACCTATTTTGACAAGATTAGGAAAGCGGCTCCGGCAGAAGTATCCTGGTTGCCTGCCAATAAATACTCTTTTATCATTATTTCGGATAAAAACCTGGAGCTGCTAAAGACCAATAAAGATCTCGACGGCTATAAAAAAATCCTGAACGAGAGTTTTGGGAACAGATTTTGATAAGGATCGTCGATTTTAAAATAATCTAATGAAACGTTCAGTAAAAATTCTATGGCGCCTGTTCCTTTTCGGGCTGCTGTTTATTATTTTCATTTTTGCGGGGGCCAATTTCGGTCTCTTCGGTAAAATGCCTTCCCTGCAGGAATTGGAGAACCCCGAGGCCGACCTGGCCAGCGAGGTGATCAGCGCCGATGGCAAGCTGATGGGTAAATATTACAGCGAAAACCGCAGCGAGGTGAAGTATCACCAGATATCCAAAAATGTGATCAATGCCCTGGTGGCAACGGAAGACGAAAGATTTTACGATCACTCCGGCGTGGATGCGCAGGCGGTAGCCCGTGCGGTAGCTACGCTGGGTTCGCAGGGCGGCGGCAGCACCATCACCCAGCAGCTGGCCAAAATGATGCTGGGCCAGGGCAAGGGAAATATTTTCAGGCGTGGTATTGATAAGATCAAGGAATGGATCGTGGCCGTAAAGCTGGAACGCAATTTCACAAAAGAAGAAATTATCACCCTTTACCTCAACAGGGCGCCCTGGGGCAATATATATGGTATCAGGAATGCTTCCCGTACCTACTTTCAGAAAGAGCCCATCGACCTTAAAGTGGAAGAAGCCGCAGTGCTCGTGGGTATGCTGAAAGGATTCATTTATGATCCGGTGCGTTACCCCAAAAGATCTATCGACAGGCGTAACACGGTTATCGACCAGATGGTAAAAGCGCACCAGGGATTTTTAAGCGCTGCCGATGGCGCCAAATACAAGGCAAAGCCGTTGGTGACCAATTATAAGCCATTAGATGAAGCCATTGGTATTGCACCATATTACCGCAGGGCGCTGCTGGGAATTTTAAGCGACTGGTGTAATAAAAATACCAATCCCCGTACCGGTGAACCTTATGATCTTAAAAAAGACGGTTTAAAAATATATACTACCATCGACAGCCGTATGCAGGCCTATGCCGAAGAAGCGGTGGAAAAACATATGCCTGAGCTGCAGAGAAAGACAGATGCTTTTTTAAGGCTGAAAAAAGACCTGTGGAAGGGCAGGGATAATATCATTGAAGCAGCTATGCTGCACTCTCCCCGCTGGAAAGTGCTGAAAGAAGATGAGATGAGCGATGAGGATATCCGCAAAACATTTATGGTGCCCACCAAAATGAAAATATTTTCCTGGAAAGGCGATACCAATCATGAAAAAGACACGGTGATGACGCCTTATGATTCCATCAAGTATCATAAGCAATTGCTGCAAACCTCTTTTGCAGCGATGGACCCCAAAACCGGTGAAGTAAAAGCCTGGGTGGGCGGTATCAATTATAAATGGTTCAAGTACGACCACGTAACGGCTTTCAGGCAGGTAGGTTCTACTTTTAAGCCATTGCTGTACACGCTGTCGGTGACGGATGCAGGCTATACGCCGGAGACTTACATACCCGGTGGCGCTGTTACCATGTCGGGCAAAACGATCAGCGGTGGTGGCGGAACGCTGGCCAACGGTCTGGCTTTTTCCAAGAACTATATTGCCTGGTACCTCATGAAAATTGTAGGGGTGAGCAGGACAATAGAATTTGCAAAACAATGCGGCATCACGGCAAAGATCCCGCCTTACCCTTCCATTGCGCTGGGTTCGGCCGATATTCCTTTGATGCAGATGCTGCAGGCTTATACGATGTTCCCCAACAAAGGCTACAATACCGAGCCGGTATATGTAACGAGGATTGAAGATAAGAACGGCAACCTGGTGCATGAATTTCCGCTGGCGCAAAGCAAGCAGGTGATCGGCGAAGCCGATGCGTACACTATGGTAAAAATAATGCAGGGCGTTGTGCAGATAGGTACTGCAAAAAGGCTGAACAGTTACAATATTCCTGCGCAGAAAGCCGGTAAAACCGGTACTACCAATGATTACGCCGATGGCTGGTTCATCGGCTATACGCCCGACCTGCTGGCGGGTACCTGGGTAGGTTGCGGTGACCCGTTCATTCCTATTTACCAGAACAACGCCGGTGGCGCCGAAATGGGCGCTCCAAGATGGGGCATCTTTATGAGTAGAGTGTATGCGGATAATAAAATTGCATTCAACCGCCAGAAGGAATTTGATGCGCCTGCAGAATTAAAGAACAACCCGATCTATGCGGATGTAACTCTTGCAGAGCTGGCAGCTAAAGGCGACAGCCTCAACGAAGACCAGGGCAATGGTGACGGTACTGATTATTTCGATGATAATTCATCCGGCTATTCGGACCCGGTGCCGGTGGATACTCCAAAAAATAAAAAGCCCGAGGAGAAAAAAGAAACCGCTCCTCCCAAGGCGCAGCTGAAGCCGGCGGATGATAAAAAAAATCAGCCCAAGCGCAAACCGCAGAATAATAATGACTATTAATAGTAAGGCAGCAATTTTTATTGCTGCTTTTTTATTGTTGTAAAAACTTTTCATTCTTTCAATCCGTAATAAATAATGCTTCGTAATTGAATCAAACATTTTACAAAAACACAAAGCATTCAATTATGAAAAGTATTAAGAAAATAACGATGCTTGCATTAGCGGCATTGTTGACGACGGCTGCCTTTGCACAGACAGAAAAAAAAGTAATGGTAGGAGGTGCAGCCATGTATCCATCTAAAAACATCGTGGAAAATGCCATGAACAGTAAAGACCATACTACGCTAGTGGCAGCAGTAAAAGCAGCAGGACTGGTAGAGACATTGCAATCGGCCGGACCTTTCACTGTCTTTGCTCCCACTAATGAAGCGTTCGGTATGTTGCCTGAAGGAACGGTAGCCAATCTTTTGAAGCCGGAGAACAAAGCGGCGCTCACCGGTATACTCACCTATCATGTGGTAGCGGGAAAATGGAATGCAAAAGACATTGAAAAGCTGATCAAAAAAGGAAACGGCACGGCTGAGCTGAGCACAGTGGCAGGAGGAAAATTATGGGCCATGATGGACGGCAATAAAATTGTGCTGAAGGATGAAGCAGGCGGGAAATCATGGATCACTATCAGCGATGTCAATCAAAGTAATGGCGTCATACATGTAGTCAACCGTGTACTGATACCGAAGATGTAAGCATAAGTTGGTTGTTTACAAAAAAGAAGGGCCTTGCAGTGTTACTGTAAGACTCTTTTTACTGTCTGAAAAATTGCGGATATATTTTTGATATAACCGGCGGCACCCCGGTAAAAATGATCTCAGGGAAATAGCTGCGGAGCCGGATGCAGGAAAAAAGGAATGGAAAAACCAGGAATAGAATGGTTGATATCTTTTAACAGGTTTCCGATTTCCTGTGCCAATAAATGATCAAAGAAGATAAAATCGGGGCTGAAATTCCGCAATTCCCCTGCAAGATTTTCTACAGTTGAACTCCTCCTGAACTAAAACCCTCTCCCCGGATCATGCCTGCGCTCTCCACGAGCTTTTCGTTATCATCCGGGCGAAAATTTTTTTACAAATGTTTGAAGAATTTAGTTGGTCCGCAGATTCTTATTGATCCAGAAATCATAGACGGTTTGCATGGTATCCCTCAGGCCTGCCATTCCGATCGGTTTCACGAGGTAGGCATTTGCCCCTGATTTATAGGCATTTTTAATGTCCTGCGGGTCATCCGAGGACGAGAATACCACTACAGGGATATGCTTTATTTCCGCATTGGAACGTATCTTCTGCAGCAGCTGCACTCCGCTGAGTCCCGGCAGGTTATAATCCATTAAAATCAGCTTTGCCTTCTTATATGGGTTATCGGCTTTATTATTTTCCAACATTTCTTTCGCTTTCTGGCCATCTGTCACATAATCGTATACGATATTGCTATCCAGTTTCCTGAGGGCCATTCCTACAAACGCTATAAAGTCCTCGTTGTCTTCAATGTACAGCAGATCCACATTATGGTCATTATTCTGCATGCTGTTCTTTTTAATAAAGTACATAAAAAACTGTACCATTTCCGGTTACGCTTTTGTACCGGATCCTGGCATTGTGCTTTTACAGTATTCTTTTAACAATTGAAGAGTCCCACGCCGGTGCCCCCGAACCGGCCTGTATTGTTCCCTATTCTTTCCACAGCCATATTGCCGATTTTTCTGAAGATGCTGTAATGTGATTCTGGGTATTTACCGGGTCATTTCCTGATAAGGGAATATATAGCGGTGTCTTCAAATTTCCCGTTGACGTAATAGCTTTCTTTAAAATAGCCTTCGGGTATAAAACCTGTTTTAAGCAGGACCGATTCAGACCCTTTGTTATTGGGATCAATATGCGCTTCAATGCTGTGCAGCTGCGTTTGTGCGAAAGCATATTCATTCACGCAACGGACCGCTTCCGTAATATAACCCTTGTTGAAATATTCAGGCATCAGCATATAGCCGATCTCTGCACGGTAATGTTCTTTTATAAGACGCCAGAAACCAATGGTGCCGATCAGTTTCTCAGGACAGTCTTTTAAAGCGATGCACCAGGTAATGCCTTCGTTGTTGTTAAGACCGTCTGTGATGCGTTGTATCCAGACCAGCGCTTCAGCTTCTTCCTGCATGACCGGTTTTGCAATGTATTGCATGGACACCCGATTGCTTCGCATCACAAATACTTCATGCGCATCTTCATTCATCAGTTGCCGCAATATTAAACGCTCGGTGACAAGTTCAGGGAAAGGTTGAAAATTTACTTCCAGCATATCAGTTGATTTTTATACCGTAAATACTAAGGCTGTATTTATTGCCGTCCATTACAGCTATTTCTTTCAGCAATCCCCACAATGTAAATCCGGCCTGCTCAAACAAAGTAATGCTGGGCTGGTTGTGGCTGAAGATAAATCCAAGCAGGTTCTCTATCTGCAGAGCAGGGCATTGTTCAATGCAATACTGCAATATTTTTTTTCCATAGCCTTTGCCTCTTGCAAGCGGGGAGAGGTAGATGCTCAGTTCGGCCGTGCCGTCGTATGCAGGCCTGCCATAAAAATTATTAAAGCTCACCCAGCCGATGATTTCGCCATCCGCTTCGATCATCCACAATGGCCTTGTTTCCGGGTTGTGCGCATGGAACCAGCCCACCCGGCTTTCTACCGGCACCGGTTCCGTATCTGCAGTGGCCAGCCTCGATGGAATGGTGCTGTTGTATATCTCCACTATCAGCGGAAGATCGTCTATGGTTGCATTCCTGTATTGCATACGATTGCAATATTGCAACTATTTAAGCAATGAACAAAAGAAGTTGGTATGCAGGCAATAAAAAAATCCTGTCTCTCAGAGACAGGATTTTTTTATTTTAATCTTTTAAAATTAAGCCACCGCTTTATTCACCAGCGCTGCTGCTTCGCTGAGCAGGATAGCGCTTTGAACCTGGAGACCGCTTTCGTCGATCAGTTTTTTGGCAACGTCGGCATTGGTGCCCTGCAGGCGCACAATGATCGGGATATTGATATTACCGATGCTTTGGTAGGCATCAATTACACCTTGCGCCACACGGTCGCAGCGAACGATACCGCCGAAGATATTAATGAGGATCGCTTTTACTTTAGGATCTTTTAAAATGATGCGGAAACCGGCTTCCACCGTTTGTGCATTGGCAGTACCGCCCACATCCAGGAAGTTGGCGGGTTCACCGCCGCTCAGCTTGATCATATCCATCGTAGCCATTGCCAGGCCTGCGCCATTTACCATGCAGCCCACGTTACCGTCGAGCTTAACAAAGTTCAGGTGATACTGACCTGCTTCTACTTCTGTAGGATCTTCTTCAGTGATATCACGCAGTGCAGCCACATCAGGGTGACGCATCAGCGCATTGTCATCCACGTTCATTTTACAATCCACTGCAATGATCTTGTCATCGCTGGTTTTGAACAGCGGGTTGATCTCGAGCATACCGCAATCGAGACCGATATATGCGTTGTAGAGGTTGGTTACAAATTTCACGCAGTTCTTCATCGCTTCGCCGCTCAGGCCAAGGTTGAAAGCAATTTTGCGTGCCTGGAAAGCCTGTAACGGTCCGCCAGGATGCACCCATTCTTTGAATATTTTTTCAGGAGTATCGTGCGCCACATCTTCAATGTTCATACCGCCTTCGGTACTGTACATGATCACATTTTCGCCTTTGGTCCTGTCCAGTAAAATAGACAGGTAAAATTCTTTAACCGGGTTAGGTCCTTCATAATATACATCCTGCGCCACCAGCACTTTGCTAACCACTTTACCGGCAGGTCCTGTCTGGATGGTCACCAGCGTACCGCCTAAAATATTTTTAGCAATATTCACCACGTCCTCGGCGCTTTTACCCACGGCAACACCACGCTGGTCTTTTCCCTGGATGGTGCCCTTACCACGGCCACCGGCATGAATTTGTGCTTTTACTACGGCAAACTTGCTGCCGTATTGAGTATGAATTTGTCTGTAAGCTTCCTCCGCTTCAGCAGGAGTACTGCAAGCAATGCCTTCCTGTACGGGCACATTGTATTTTTTCAACAGCTCTTTAGCCTGGTATTCGTGAAGATTCATATACGTTAAAAATTTTGGCGAAGATAAGTAAAAACAGGGCATATAGTTGACCATTCCTATCATATCGTTAAAGCTTCTTTATCCGGCCAGTCAACTATGTGCCGGGAGCAGTTAACTATCCTGCAAACCCCTTATTTTTGTAGATTACAAATAAAAGATACAGAATGCTTGAGAAAATTCAGGAAGCCACCGCTTATATCAAATCTATTATAGGAGAAGAGCCTGTTGCCGGCGTAGTGCTGGGCAGCGGTCTCGGCAATTTCGGTCAGCAGATAAAAGTGGAAAAAGAGATCCCATATGCAGATATTCCCAATTTCCCGGTAAGCACCGTGGAAGGTCATAGCGGCAAGCTGTTGTTTGGTGAACTGGGCGGCAAAAAGATCATTGCCATGAGTGGCCGCTTTCATTATTATGAAGGGTATCACCCGCACCAGGTAGTGTTTCCTATCAGGGTAATGAAATACCTCGGTATTAAAACACTGTTCCTCAGCAATGCGGCCGGCGGCACCAATGCTGCTTTCAAAGTGGGTGACCTCATGCTGATCAAAGATCATATCAGTTTCTTTACACCCAATCCGCTCATCGGTAAAAATGAAAAGGAATTCGGCACCCGTTTTCCCGACATGACAGAGCCTTACAGCAAGGCGCTTATTGCCAAAGCAAAACAGATCGCTGCCGATGCAAACATCGATCTTAAAGAAGGCGTATATATTTCAGTGACCGGTCCTACTTTTGAGACCAAGGCCGAATACAGGCTGATACATACACTGGGCGCTGATGCGGTAGGCATGAGCACCGTGCAGGAAACCATAGCTGCCGTGCACATGGGATTGCCTGTATTTGCAGTAAGCGTTATCACCGACCTGGGTTTACGGGAAGAAGACAATGTGATCACTCATGAAGAAGTGCTGGAGGCTGCACATGCCGCCGAACCAAAGCTTACACATATTTTTAAAGAAATGATTGCAGCATTGTAATAGCGCATGCGTAAAATCTTTTTCACATTCCTGGTATTGCTAATAGGCGCCCAATCCTTCGGACAGGTGAAGAGGAGGTTTGGCGAGCTCATACAATCTTCCGGCCTTAATAACAAGTCGGGCAGCAATACGCAGCAGGGGAGTGATACCACACAGAAGCCTGCTTTTGAGCAACGGAACGATCTCAAGGACAGCATTACCATCAGCTATCGTTATATGAACGACCTGAAACGGTATACCATTGATTCTACCGTCAACGATTTTGATAAATATTTCCCCGTCCCATCGAATTATATGCTGCTGGGTAATAACGGCGCCGCCGCTTACCCGCTGGTATTTACTCCTTTCACCAAAGCAGGCTGGGATGCAGGCTTTCATGCCTACGATGTATACCGCTTTAAAGTAGAAGACACAAAATTTTATAAAACCACCCGGCCTTTCTCCCTGCTCGGCTACCAGCTGGCATCGGGTAAGGAACAGATGGTAATGGCGCAGCATACGCAGAATATCAATCCCCGGTTCAATGCCGGCTTTGATTACCGGCTCATCAATGCACCCGGTTTTTTTACCAACCAGAATAACAATCACAACAACGTACGCTTCTTCTCCAATTACCAGGGAAAGAAGAAAAGATACAATGCGTTCCTGGTGCTGGTGAACAATACCATCAGGGCTTCTGAGAACGGCGGCATCCGCAACGATTCTTTTTTGCTCAATCCCAATTTTAAAGACCGTTTCGGCGTGGATGTTTTTTTAGGTAACGCCAATAAATTCAGCCAGAACCCTTTCTCTACTACCATTAATACCGGTAATGTTTACAAGGATTTTACCTTCTTTCTGCGTCAGAGCTATGATATAGGTCAGAAGGATTCTGTCGCCATTAATGATTCTACCACAGAATACCTGTTCTATCCACGCCTGCGCCTGCAACACAGTTTTAGCTATAAGTCTTCCAGCTACCTGTTTAAGGATGCTGTGCCCGATTCGGCAGTGTACAGGACCTGGTATAATATAACGTTGCTACAGGGCGCCGATACGCTGGAGGTCAATGAAAAATGGAAAATAGTGGAGAATGACTTTTCGCTCATCCAGTTTCCCGACGCAAAAAATCCTGCACAGTTCATTGAAGCAGGCGTGGCGATGCAGAACATCGGCGGCTACCTGAAAGACGGGCTGGAGAATTTTTTCAATATCAAATTGCATGGCGAATATCGTAACAAGACCCGCAACCGCAAATGGGATATCAATCTCAAAGGAGAGTTTTATGCCAGCGGACTCAATGCCGGTGATTACAGCGCATCCGCCAACCTTGGCCGTTTCCTGAATAAAAAATGGGGCGAAGTGAAACTGTTTTTCATCAATACCAACCGCACGCCTTCGTTCATATTCGACAAGCGTTCGTCTTTCAGCTATACCAACCCGGGAGAATTTAAGAAAGAGAATATTATTTCTTTCGGCGCCAGCGCTAACAATCCTTTTGTGCAGCTGAGCTTTACCAACAGCATCATCACCAATTACAGCTATTTCTCCGATTATTATACACCGGCGCAAACCGGTAAAGTCATCAATTTATTACAGGCGGCGGCTTCCAAGAAATTCCCGCTGGCCAAAAAATGGAACCTGTACGTGGATGCGGTGCTGCAACAAACAGATGCTGCTGCGCCCATTAAAGTGCCGCTGCTGTACACCCGTACCCGACTGGCTTTTGAAGGGGTGTATTATAAAAATCTTAACCTGAGCACCGGTCTTGAAATAAGATATTTTACACCGTTTGATGCCTATAACTATTCACCGCTTATGGGCCAGTTCGTACCGCAGGATACTTTCAGGCTGAAGAACCTGCCCGATGTGCATGCCTTTTTGCATTTCCGCATTAAAACCTTTACCGGCTTCCTGCGTACAGAAAATCTTAATACCCTCTACCTGAAGGACGGCTTCCGTTTTGTCAATAACAATTATGCCACGCCGCATATCCCTACACCTGGTATGATCATCCGCTTTGGCGTAAGATGGTGGTTCGTAAACTGATCTATCTCATACTCCTTTTAACAATCCCTGTTGCCGGTATTTCAATTATTTTTTTACTTTTGTCCCGGTGAAAAAAATCCTGCTGAGCATATTGACCTTTCTTTACCTGTCGGTGTCTTCGGGCATTGCCATGGAAATTCACTATTGCATGGGGCAATACGCAGGCGCCGATCTTTATGGCGATACCACTGGTAAATGTGGCCGTTGTGGCATGAAGGAAAAGAAAGGCGGCTGCTGCGAGGATGACCACAAATTTTACAAATTAGAAGACAGCCATAAAAAAGCTGTCAACGATCTTTCTTTTGAAACGGGAGAAGCCATTGTCATCAATGAATATTCCCTGTACAACTGGAACCTTCCTGTAAGCATTGCGAAAAGCAGTGTGCACAACAATTCCCCGCCGGGTTATCTTCCCCGTCCCGCCCGTATCCTTCACGGGGTTTACAGAATTTGATTTTTAATGGTTTTCACGCTGTAACAGCGATAGCTGCTGCAGGTTTTTGCTATGCATCAAAAACAAGGCAATACCGGCATTTGTTTTTCATAGCAGTATCGTTGCGTCGCAATCCCTTCAGCGGCATACCTGCACGCAACGTATCAGGGAAAATAAAACATCATTAAAACTCAAATTTTATCAATCATGAAAGTATTATCAATCATAGCCGTTTTATGCTTCGGCATTTTCACCCAATCATCTGCACAGGAACTGGCCTACAAAACCATCAAAGTATGGGGCAACTGCGGCATGTGCAAGGAAACCATTGAAAAATCGGCCCTGAAGGCAGGCGCTGCCACCGCCGACTGGAGCGAAGAAAGCAAGGAGCTTAAAGTTTCTTTCGACGCTAAAAAAACATCTTCCGAAAAAATACAGAAACGCATTGCCAGGTCTGGTTACGATACCCAGGATTTTGTAGCGCCCGACAAAGCGTACAATGCACTGCACGGCTGCTGCAAATACGACCGTAAAGCCGATACACAAAAAGGCGACAGCAGCATGAACTGCTGCAAAGACGGAAAATGTAGCAAAGGCGTTAAGGATATGGCCGACTGTAAAAAAGAAGCATGCTGCAAAGATGCTGTCTGCTGCAAATAATTATTCACTTTAAAACCATTGTACAATGAAAAAAATATTGTTCATAGCAGCCGTATTGTTTGCTGTTAACGTACAGGCACAGGTGACAAAAGTGAGCTTGCAGGCCAGCGGTCTTACCTGTAGCATGTGCAGCAATTCTATCAATAAATCCCTGCAATCGCTGGATTACGTGGAGAAAGTGATGTCGAACATCAAGACCTCCACTTTCGAGATCAGCTTTAAGCCCGGCGCTGCTGTAAACTTCGACCAGCTTAAAAAGAAGGTGGAAGATGCTGGCTTCTTTGTGGCCAGCCTGAAAGCCGATGTGCAGTTCAACGATCTTACGGTGGAGAAAGACCAGCATTACAATGTAGGCGGACTCACCATGCATTTCCTCAATGCTTCGGGGCAAAAGCTGAACGGTGTGCAAACCATACAGGTAGTGGATAAAGGCTATGTATCGGCGAAGGCATTCCGCAAAAACCAGCTGTACACCCAGATGGAGTGTTACAAAACCGGCGTAGCCGGCAACTGTTGCAGAAGAACCGGTCTTGCAGAAGGAAGCAGGATCTTTCATGTAACCATTTAAAAACAAGGAAGTGGCTTGCGAAAGCAGGCCACTTATTTTTTGTATGAAACCAATCATAACGGCTTTACTGCTGCTCATTGCAGGCGGCAGTACGGCACAGGAATTATATGTGTACACCGATCCTGCCAGCAACCTGCCGGCAAAGTCGCTGGGCTTCAGGCTAACCAATAATTTTATGCAGGTGAACAATAGCGACCGGTACCGGTTTGTCACAGCGCCGGAACTGATGCTCGGCATATCCAAAACGGTGATGGTAAAGGCTGAAGCGGCTTTCAGTAATATGAGCGGCAACATGAAGCTCAACGGGGGCAGCCTCTATGCCAAATACCGTTTTCACAGCAGCGATGAAGTACACAGCCATTTTCGCATGGCTGCTTACCTGCGGGGTAGTCTCAGTAACCTGCATATTCATCAACCCGCCATTGACCTGCTGCTCATGAACAGCGGCACTGAAACAGGCATTGTGGCTACGAAGCTTAATAAGCGTGTGGCTCTTTCCGCATCGGTGGCACATTTGTATGCAGCGGATAATACGAACGGAAATAAATTTTCTTTCGGCGATAAAAGCCGTCACGCTGCAGGCTATACGGTCTCTGTTGGCCGGCTGATGCTGCCAGGGGAATATACCAGCTATGACCAGACGAATGTAAACCTGATGCTGGAGCTGCTGGGACAGACCAACCTGCATAGCGGCAAAACATTTGCCGACCTGGCCCCTTCGGTACAGTTCATTATTAAAAGCAGGATGCGGGTGGACGCCGGTTACCGGTTTGCAATAGCCGACGACCTGTACCGTACCAGTAAAAATGGGTTTTTATTAAGACTGGAATACAATATCTTTAATGCATTCTAATATACCATGGGAGCTACATTAATGGCCATCGCCAATTTTATAAAAAAAACGTTTAAGGCAATTTTTGTGAGAGAGAAGGATTGCTGCAAATAAAGAATAATACAACTGAGATACAAAAGCCGTTGCATCATAGCAACGGCTTTTATTTTATCTTTTGAGTTGATCAATTACTCTTCCGAAGATTTCTGTGTTTTTGCCAGGCCGATCACCAGGCGGTCCAGGTTTTCCTGCTCCATATATCTTTTACAGATCAGGGTGGCCCGGCTCAGCAATTGCTGAATGCTGTTCGCCTCCGACCCGGTGATCTCGACTGCTTTTTGCAAAGCTGCGTCATGATCCATTCCCTCTGTTTGCTGTAAGGCTTCTGCAATGGCGTAGAATTGCAGGCCTTCGTCCTTTATTTTTCCCAGCTCGGCGATCATCCAGCTCAACGCATAAAAATAATTTTTTTCCAGCAGCAGGAACCATTTGTTGTCGCCTGCATCGGGCATTACATTGAATTTTGATTGAACTATTTCCGGCAGCAGGTATTCTTTCGTGGCATCTTCGCTCAGGCCGCTGTCCAGCGTTTGTACGCAGCCTCTCAATGCCTGCGGGTAAATACTCAGCCAGCGCAGTTCCCGCCTGTATTCATGAACCTGGTTTTCCATTTCTGTAAAACCATCCCGGTACCTGCCGGTGAATTTTTTAATGCTCTCAATTTCATCCTCGTAAAAATCCCTGATGGCTTTCATCTCTTCCTTTGACTGCAGCCAGTCGGCTTCTTTGAGAATGCTGCGTATCTTTTTTACACGTTTTGCATTGGGCCCAATCCAGTTTTCTTCATACAATATTTCATTCAGCCCCTGTATTTTTTCCCTTGCCTGCGCCTGCATATATTCTCTTATGTATACAGGGATAAGCGGGTGCGCCAGAAAGCTGTTGGCATAATTGTCGTAATAATCGATGATGCCCAGGCTGTCTTCAAGTAACTTGAAATGAGCTCTCAGTTTGTAAAACTTCTTTTTGTTATGCAGCTTCTCATACAGGCGGCTCAGCGCTTCCAGCATGAAGAGCGGCGTCCGTGCATCATTTTTATACAGGTACAATGCAGGATTGTGATCGGTGGATGCCGATTGAAGCAATGTATCCAGCTTGTCTATATAAAAATCGAATCTTGCCCGTCCGTTTTTCATTTATTTATTCTTTTATTGTAAAAGGAATTCCTGTTGCCCTGGCGTGCGAATGTTTATTGCTCAAAGAAAGCAACGCCGCCGCCAACCCATTCTTTATCCTTGTTGTAACGGGTGCCGATCATCTTACCCTTGCTCAGTCTTGCCAGGTTATGTACAGCTACCGGTCTTTTCCATCCATCTTTCCAGAAAAAGAACAGGCGTATCTCCGCTTTGGCCGGCTCATCCGGTGTGATGATTACCGGGGCATAATTTACTTTCTTCTGCAATATCCAGTTTTCAGGATCTTTAATTTTATCAATGTCTTCCTGCGTTACATCGATCACTACACCCATACCTGCAAAAGAAAATAAAGGCTTCAGCACATATTCATCCAGGTTGACCGGTTGCTTCATTTCATTCAGGAAAAAAGTTTCAGGAACATATTCATTGTCAATAAACGGCAGGGTGAATTTACTGATGCGGTAAAACCAGTTGGGATGCGGTACCCACTCCACGTCGTAAGGTTTGGAAAGATCCACGATCGGGCCCAGGTTTTCCTGTTGCTGCAGGTCATCGAAGATTACCCGGTTGTAGATGCGGTGTACCGGCGTTTTAACGCCATCGTTCATATAAAATAACTGGTTGCCTTCTGCAATGAGCTCCGTGAGGCAAACCATATTGATGCCCAGCAATTTTTTAGTGCAGTAAAAGTCGATACGGGTTTTTTGCTGTTCAGGATATATCTCCAGCAATATCACATTTTCAGGATTGTGATCGCCTACAAAAATATCTTTCAGCAATGCGATGTACGACTCTTTGTTATAGCCGTTGAGGTAAGGCGAATAGTTGGGTGGAAGGTCGGCATATTTAGCGGTGAGCTCACTGTGATAAGCCTGGAAAGCAAAGAGGGTGGGAAAACCCTGCATTTCTATCAGCTGCGGTTCCAGCTCACCCTTCTCATTTTCGCATACGCCAAAATCAAATACGAGGCATTGAGGATGTGCATCTTCTCCCGGCACATGCAGGTCTGCGGGAATGCTGCGGTCCGTCAGCTGCTTGAAATTATCTGCAGTGATCACATCAATAATATCTTCACAGGCGCCCAGCATTTTTTGGGTAAATTCCTTTGGCACAAAAACAGGCGTTTCAGCATTCCTGAAGTCGAGGGCTCCCGGTTCCAGCGCTTCTATCTCCTGCATATAAGCCTCGTATTTCTCTTTTGTAAAATTTTTATTGAACTGCTCCCGCATTTGTTGTTGCATAGAAAATAACTTTTTGTTGTAGTCCTTAAAAATAGCGAATTAATAAAGAAAAATTAAAAAGTAAAAATTCTACAATGACCCAAAACAAGAAGCCGTTGCTGTAGGATACGGCAACGGCTTTTAAATTCTTAATGTTGGCTTTCTAATTATTTACACTTCCACTTCCTGCATACGTTCCACCGCCTGCTGTAAAAAATTGGGCAGGATATGCGCATAGGTGTGGAGGATCTTATCGGGGTCATTGAGCTGCTCTATCATCGATGCCCATTTGGCTTCGCCGTGGTTTTCGATCACCGTTTTTTTACGTTCCGGGGTTTGCAGGTGCAGGCTCATACCCACAGCATCCGCTTCGGGATGAAACTGGGTGCCGATCATATTTTCATTGAAGCGGATCGACATGATCGCTCTTTCGAGGGGCACATGCGGCCGGTTCTTTTCAATGGCCAGTATCGAAGCGCCCATTTCACGGAGGCGGTTATGATCGGGCTGCGTTACCTGGTAATCCCGGCTGTCCACTGCGTAGAAGGGATCCTGCAAACCGGCGAAAACAGGCTCGTTTTCGGCATTGTGCAGGTAATGCATGGGGAACACGCCAAAGGAAGTGCTTTTTCTTTTGCTGACAGTGGCCAGCTTATAATGCCTGCACACCAGCTGAAAGCTGTGGCAGATAAAAAATACCTGTTTCTTTACAACATTTGCTTCGTTGCGGTTGAACTCTTCCAGCTTTTTAAGCCAGCCAAAATAAGCGGCTTCCCATTCGCTTCCCTCACTGTCCAACGGTGAACCGGGGCCGCCGGTGCTGATATATACATCAAAGCTCATGTCTGGCACCTCTTTTTTAAGGCGCACATCAAACTCCTGCTTTTCTATTTCGATATGATTGAACTCTGCAAACTGGTTGAGGATCTCCCGTATACAACGCATGCCCTGGTTTTCAAATCCTTCATACAGATCCAGTATAGCTACTCTTAACATTGGTTTTTCATTCCAATTCATGCGCCAAACATAACAATTTTTTAAAAAACAGATCGTAGAAGGATTCAGATAATTTAACGGGTAGTGAATAAAACGTGGATAGCCTGTGAACGGCATACCCGGAAAAATGTTTAAATTATGTTATATAACAACCATTGACTACCTGCTGCAAAACCGGCTACTGCGATATATTCACTACCTTTGCGCCATTAATTATGAAGACGAAAACGATCAAAAAAGACAAGGTCAATATTATAACCCTTGGTTGCAGCAAAAACATGGTGGACAGCGAAGTGCTGAGCGGGCAACTGTTGGCCAATGATATTGATACGGTGCATGAAAACGCCAAAAAAGATCATAATATCGTCATCATAAATACCTGTGGCTTCATTGAAAAAGCCAAAGAAGAGAGCATCAATACCATCCTGGACAATGTGGAGCTGAAAAAAAGAGGCAAGCTGGATAAAGTATATGTAACCGGTTGCCTCAGCGAACGCTACAAAAATAACCTGGAGGCAGAGATCCCCGAAGTGGATGCTTTTTTCGGTACCATGGAGCTGCCGATGATCCTCAAAAAGTTTGAAGCAGATTATAAAGGAGAGCTCGTGGGCGAACGCCTTCTGGCTACGCCGCAGCATTATGCTTATATGAAAATAAGCGAAGGCTGTAACCGTACCTGTTCATTCTGCGCCATCCCGCTGATGCGGGGCAACCATGTGAGCCGGCCCATTGAATCACTGGTGGATGAAGCGAAAAGGCTGGTTGACCGTGGCGTGAAAGAAGTGATGCTCATCGCCCAGGAACTGACCTACTACGGACTGGATATTTATAAAAAACGGGAGCTGCCAAAGCTCATGCATGCGCTGGCCGATGTAAAAGGGCTCGAATGGATCCGGCTGCATTATGCCTATCCATCCAAATTTCCGCTGGACATTATTGATGTGATGAAAGAGCGGGATAATATCTGCAATTACCTGGATATGCCGTTGCAGCATGCCAGCAACAATATGCTCAAAGCAATGAAACGCCAGATCACCCGTGAAGAAATGGAAGACCTGGTATACCAGATACGGGAACGCATACCCGATATCTGCCTGCGTACCACGCTCATTGCAGGTTTCCCGGGCGAAACAAGGGATGATGTGGAAGAATTGAAGACCTTCCTGCAAAAAATGCGTTTCGACAGGGTCGGCACTTTCACTTACAGCCACGAGGAAGATACCAGCGCCTATAAATTGGAAGACGATATCCCTGCAGAGGAAAAAGAAGAAAGGGCGCAGGAAATTATGGAAGTGCAGCAGGAGATTTCCCTGGAGAAAAATGAGGAAAAAGTAGGTAAGACATTCAAAGTGCTTGTTGATAAAAAAGAAGCCGGACGTTATCTCGGCCGCACCGAATTTGACAGCGTGGAGGTAGACAATGAAGTGATCATTAACAGTCATAAAAAATTACCAGTGGGTGAATTTGTGCAGGTGAAGATCACCAAGGCATACGACTACGACCTTGAAGGCGAAGTGGTATAATTTACGAGATACGATTTTTGAACGTTGATTTTTGGAAACACCGGATTTTTGACACTAATTGCATCCACAGAAGATAATTCAAGAACTTCATGCCATTCACTTCTTCATATTTTCCCTATCGCAGCGTACATAGTTTTTCTGCCATAGCCATCGACTATGTGGAAGGAGCGGAAGCTCTTAAACCTTTTTATACTTACGCTCCTACGATAGAAGGCATTAAAAAAGCCATCGATGCAAGAAAGCAGTTTGATACCGACAGGCAGCTGCTGGTAGATCATCTCAGGGAGCAATACCGCAACCTGGCAATTACCGGAAAAGTAGAGGACAATATCAATAGCCTGCTGCTGGACAATACCTTTACCGTTACCACTGCTCACCAGCCCAATATTTTTACCGGTCATTTATATTTTATTTATAAGATACTTCATGCCATCAAGCTGGCGGATGAACTAAAACAGCGAATGCCCGGCAATAACTTCGTCCCGGTTTATTATATGGGCAGTGAAGATGCCGACCTGGAAGAGCTGGGGGAAGTGTACATCAATGGCAAATATTACCGCTGGGAAACCAGCCAGGGCGGCGCTGTGGGACGAATGAAAATAGACAAGGCTTTCATTGAGCTGATAGAAGGCATTCATGCGCAGCTGGGTGTGGATCCGCATGGCGATGAAATACTGCAGAAGGTAAAAGCAGCCTATACACTGGATAAAACCATTGAACAGGCCACTTTCGAATTCGTACATGAGTTGTTTAAAACCTATGGCTTGCTCATCCTGCTCCCGGATGCCCAAAAGCTGAAGGCTTCTTTTATACCGGTGATTGAAAAAGAACTGGCAGAACAATTCTCCGCCAAAGCTGTGGAGGAAACCATGTCGCAATTTCCCGAGCAATACAAGATACAGGCTGCTGGCAGGGAGATCAACTTGTTTTATCTCGAAGAAGGCAAAAGAGAAAGAATTGAAAGAATCGGTGATGATAAATGGGTGCTGGCAGATCATAGCAGGGAATGGAGCAATAACAGCCTGTTGAAGGAACTGAAAGATAATCCCCGGGCCTTTAGTCCCAATGTGATCCTGCGCCCTGTTTTCCAGGAATGGATACTGCCCAATGTAGCTTTTATAGGCGGCGGCGGCGAGCTGGCCTACTGGCTGGAATTAAAAAATGTATTTGCCGCCGCAGGTGTTCCTTACCCGGTGCTGCTGCTGCGCAACTCCTTTGGCATCGTTAATAAAAAGACCGCTGAGAAAATCGCCTCCCTTGATATGACCGCTGAAGATTTTTTTCAGCCTGCTGCGGCATTGCTCGACAGGATCATCCGCAAGCATTCCAAAGTACAGCTTGAGCTTACGGCGGAAAAGGAAAAACTGGCAGCATTGTATGCACAGATCAGCGCCGTTGCCGGCGCTGCAGACCCCACGCTGGAAAAGCATGTAACGGCATTGCAACTGGGCGCAGCAAAAAAGATCGGCCGGCTGGAAAAGAAAATATACAGCGCAGAAAAAAAACGTTTTGAAGCGCAGCAGCGCAGGATAGAAACGATCCGGGCTTCGCTGTACCCGGAAGGCAACCTGCAGGAACGGGTAGATAACCTGTTGCCCTGGTACGCCGTGTACGGTCCCGGGTTTATTGAAATGTTGTACAGCCATTCTCTTTCACTGGGGCAGCAGTTCGGTTTGCTGCAGGAAGTCGTGTAAAGGTTCTTTCCCCTCCCATATTGTCAATTTTCATTTGATTCAAAAAATAGATGTATTAACTTGATAGCAGGTAATTCCTGCACATGGTCATGTATTTGCTGCCATTGCTGTAATCCGGTTGCTGTTTTTTAGAATGCTGCTTTAATTTGTACAATGAAAGGCTTCATCTATACATATCGCCTGCACCTGCTGCTGTTCTGGGCATTGCTGTTTGCAGCCTGGTATTTTTTACGGGCAGATGATTTTGCGAGCAGCCGCACGGCCTTTACCGTTACATTGATCAAAGTGGCAGACCTGGCGCTCATGGTCTGCATCTGCAACTATATCCTCATTCCCCGGTTCTTTTACCGGAAACGCTATTTTTTATTTGTGCTTTTGTTTGTGCTTATGATCATTGCCAGCAGCCTTATCAAAATGCAGCTATTGGGAAGGGTAATGAACAATGCATTCCTGCTGGACTGGTCTGCAGGCTGGCGGCAGAAGATCTATGACAATATCATCCCACACTTTTTCCTGGTAACAGCGGGCGCCGCCATAAAGCTGATGATCGATTCAATTGCTTTGCAGAAAAGAATGTCGGTCATTGCCAAAGAAAAAGCGGAAGCAGAGCTGAACTTTTTGAAACAGCAGATCAACCCGCATTTTTTATTCAATGCACTGAACAATGTGTATTTCCAGATCGATAAAAAAAATACCGAAGCCAGGGAGAGCCTTCACACTTTTAGCGAAATGCTGCGGTACCAGCTGTATGAAGCAAAAGACGGGCAGATTGCGATTGAAAAGGAAATCCAATACCTCAAAGATTATATCCGTATGCAGCGTATCCGGAAGGATGAACGCTACCATATTCATTTTTCAACAGGTGAAAATGTGCGGGGCTTTCGTATAGAACCTTTCCTGCTGTTGCCTTTCGTGGAAAATTGTTTCAAGCATGTTTCTCATTTCATAGAAAAGGAGAACAACATTGATATCAGCCTTTCCATGGAAGGCGCTCATTTTGTTTTTCATGCGGAGAACAGTTTCGAAACGACGGCGGCTTCCGGGCAAAAAGGAATAGGGCTGGAGAATGTGCAGAGAAGGCTGGCGTTGCTGTACCCCGGCCGGTACAGCCTGCAGGCTGCGGCTACAGGTAATAATTTTGTTGTACAGCTCAAATTACATACCGATGGAAAATAATACAACAGCTGCCAAAAAAATATCCTGCATCATCGTGGATGATGAGCCGCTGGCACGAAGGGGCCTGCAGGAATATATAGAAGAGGTGGATTTTCTGGCGCTGGAAGGGGCGTATGACAACCCGCTGAAAGCAGCGCAGACCATTACAGATGGAAGGGTTGCACTTTTGTTCATGGATATAGAAATGCCAAAAATTACCGGGCTTGATTTTTTCAGAACATTGCAGCATGCACCGCCCGTTATTTTTATTACAGCCTACCCGCAGTATGCACTGGAAGGTTTTGAAGTGAATGCATTGGATTACCTGGTAAAGCCCGTTTCGTTTGACCGGTTTTTAAAAGCAGCGCTCAAAGCGAAAGATTATTACGATCTGCGGGAGTCGAACCGTGCGTTGCAAAATGAGCAGGGAGCCGCATCGGATTATTTTTTTATAAAAGCGGATAATTTGCTGGTAAAGATCCATTACAACGAGATCCTGTATGTGGAAGCATTGCAGAATTATGTGAGCATTGTCACTGCAAAGAAAAAATACATCAGCTACCTTACCTTCAAATCGGTGGAGGAATATCTTCCTGCCGGTGCTTTCATCAAAACGCATAAATCCTTTATAGTGGCGGCCGATAAAATTGAATCGGTGGATGGTAACGATATAAAGGTAGGGGATCACCATATTCCTGTCAGTCGTAACCTGAGGGAGGACGTTATGGAGAAGCTGCTGAAAGGAAAGTTTTTGAAAAGATGATCCGGTTATTTTTTCTTTACCCGTTTCAATAATTTTTCCAGGCTTTCCTTCAACCTTTTTTCTTCCGAAGCATAATTCTTCTTTTTTGCCTCTGCTCCTGAGTACAGCTGATATACCAATGCATCCTTTATAAAATAGCTCCGGGTTTCCTGTACGGTTGATTTATCTATATTGAATGATTCCGTGTCTTTGTTTTCTTTCATAGCCGCCGAATCGTAATGCATGGGCCGGTTATAGCGCAATGAACGTTCCAGTATAAAAGAGGGCTCATTTCCCAGCAGGTAATATTCGCTGCTCTCCTGGTAGGTTTCACCATATTCTATCCTGACAATTTTTTGCAGCCGGTCGTACATATAGTAATAGCGCAGCTCGCCGCCTTCGGTGCTGCCGGAAAGTTCGGCCGTATCAATTTTTGTCCATTCTTTTATGGCGTTGATCCGTTTAAAATTCTCCCTGACAGGAGCAAGTACCCGTGCAATTGAATCGGTCATTTCATTCCCGGTGAATGTGCTGTCAACAGCTACTACCGGTACTGCAGGGATGCTGTCTTTTACAGCAGCGGTATCTTTTGCAGGATGAATTATTTTATCTTGCTTCTTATTGCTGCAGGAGCATAGCAAACATGCGGAGAGGAGAAAAAGAAAGGAAGATTTCACAAAGTAGAGTTTGGTTATATTAAAAGTAGTGCAGTTATCAGTTAAATGCAATACCTCATTTAAAGTAAAAAATAAACGGGCATCATATGAAAAAGAAAAATCTGCTTTTTATATTATCCAATGGCAGGGTAGCTGCCATCGACAAAAGCAATGGCAATATTGCATGGGAAGTGAAGCTGAAGGAATATGCTTCAGGCTCATTCAGCTATGCGATCGGGCAGATACAGCTGGAGGGCGATAAACTGTATGTAGGCGTTTCGGGGGTGCTTTTCTGCCTGAATGCCAAAGATGGCTCGCTGGTATGGACCAACCCGCTGAAAGGCTGGGGGTATCATTTCATAAGCATGGCCAATGAAAGCGCCGGCGCCCAGGCAGCATTTGCCCAGCAGGCGGCGGCCAGCGCCGGTACCATGGCAGCAACCACCATCTGATGAATGGATCGGGTGTTGGGAGGAAAAAATGTGGAATTTTTACATCAACAGGCTCCTGTGAATACCATTATAGGTAGCTTTTTGAGTGCAGGCATTACTGGCATGGAAGTTTCAATACATAGAATAAGAACTGTTATTATTAACTTTTAAAAATATTATTCTATGTTACGTTACAGCATCATTTTCCTGGTCATTGCTATTATAGCAGCCATACTGGGTTTTGGAGGAATCGCCGGAGCTTCTGCGGGCATCGCCAAAATCTGTTTCTTTATATTTCTAGTAATATTTGTTCTTTCACTGTTATTTGGAAGAAGGAGCGCCTGATAGAATGTGATAATAAAAAAATTCCCCCTGAAGACTCAGGGGGAATTTTTTTTAACCCTTAAAACAACCAACATGAAATTAGTTGAATACACTAATTACGTTAATAAGGCAATTTAAGTTGTCCATTCGCTGCAAAATTTATGTTAAAGCAATATCCAGCACCTGCTGCATTGTTTTCACATAATGGAAATGAATGCCTTTTATGAAATGAGGGTTGATATCTGCTACATCTTTTTCGTTTTGCCAGCACATCACTATTTCTTTTATGCCGGAACGTTTTGCCGCCAGCACTTTTTCCTTGATGCCTCCTACGGGCAGCACCTGGCCTCTTAATGTGATCTCACCTGTCATGGCAAGATAAGGCTTCACCTTCCGGCCGGTATAGGCGCTTGCCAGCGCCGTCATCATCGTAACGCCAGCGCTCGGGCCATCTTTTGGAGTGGCGCCTTCGGGAATATGGATATGCGCATCTTTTTTATTGAAGTCTGCAATGCCCAGTCCGAGCTTTTTGGCATTTGCTTCCAGCCAGGTATGAGCAGTGGTAGCGCTTTCCTTCATTACATTGCCCAGGTTGCCGGTGAGCTTCAGCTCGCCCTTGCCTTCGCTGAGCTGCGTTTCAATAAAGAGTATATCGCCGCCCACATAGGTCCAGGCAAGGCCTACAGCCACACCGGGCATGTTGGCCATTTTGTACAGCTCGTTGCTGTATCTCGGCTTACCGAGAATTTTTTCAATATCCTTTGCGGTAATCGTGGGCTTCAGCTTTCCCTTCATCACTATTTCCTTGGCCTGGCTCCGCATGATGCTGGCGATCTGCCGGTCCAGCTCACGCACCCCGCTCTCACGGGTATAATCCTCGATCACTTTTTCCAGCACGGCATCGCTTATTTTGAATGAATTGGGCTTCAGACCGTGCATTTCTTTCTGCTTGGGCAGCAGGTGTCTTTTAGCGATCTCAATTTTTTCTTCTACGGCATAACCGCTCAGGTCGATGATCTCCAGCCTGTCTCTCAGCGCCGGCTGAATGGTATTGATATTATTGGCGGTGGCAATGAACAGCACTTTGCTGAGGTCATATTCCAGCTCCAGGTAATTGTCGTAGAAAGTATTGTTTTGCTCGGGATCCAGCACTTCCAGTAAAGCGGAAGAAGGATCGCCCCGGTGATCGGCGCCTACTTTATCAATTTCATCAAGGATCATTACCGGGTTGCCCGATTTTATTTTGCGGATGGATTGTATGATCCGGCCGGGCATAGCGCCGATATAGGTTTTGCGGTGTCCTCTTATTTCACTTTCATCGTGGAGGCCGCCCAGGCTCACCCGCACATACTTACGGTTGATGGCTGCTGCAATACTTTTGCCCAGGCTTGTTTTACCGATGCCCGGAGGGCCCAGGAAACAAAGGATAGGGCTTTTCATATCCCCTTTCAGTTTCAGCACGGCCAGGTATTCCAGTATCCTTTCCTTGATTTTATCCATCCCGTAATGATCATGATCGAGCACTTTTTTTGCTTTCTTAAGATCGTACTGGTCTTCGGTATATTCAGCCCAGGGCAGGTCCAGCATCAGGTCCAGGTGATTGTACACCACCGAATAATCGGGTGTGGAAGGATGCATTCTTTCCAGCTTTTCCACTCCCTTATTGAACATATCTTTTGCAGCATCTGTCCATTTTTTTCCTTCGGCTTTTTTCTGCATTTCTTTCTGCTCCGCAAAATTTTCACCACCCAACTCATCCTTGATGGCTTTCATCTGCTGCTGCAGGAAATATTCACGTTGCTGTTTGTCGAGCTCAGCCCTCGTTTTATTGGTCACTTTATTTTTCAGCTCGGCATACTGCAGTTCGGTATGCATCAGGTTCATCAGCAATTCGGCCCTTGCTTTCAGGTTGCTTATTTCCAGCAGCTGCTGTTTCTGGCGGATATCGCTGTTGAGGTTGCTGCTTACAAAGTGAATAAGGAAAGACGGGTTCTCAATATTCTTTAATATGATGCCGGCCTCGCTGGGAAGGTTCGGCGAAAGGCCGATGATCTGCGCCGCCAGGTCCTTGATGCTGCTCACCATGGCATCGAAATCAGGGTCGGTTTTGCTGCCTTCCTCATCCAGCACTTTAATCGTCGCTTTGAAATATGGCTCTTCTGCCGTGATCTCATCGATCTTAAAACGCTTGCGGCCCTGTATGATAATGGTGGTGCCGCCGTCGGGCATTTTGATCAGTTTCACAATTTTGGCCACCGTACCAATATCTTCCAGGTCGCTTACGGTGGGCTCTTCCACGTTACTGTCTTTTTGCGCTACAACGCCTATCAATTTGTCAGCCTTGTAGGCATCATTTACTGCCTTTATGCTTTTATCCCTGCCTACGGTAATAGGAATTACCACGCCGGGAAACAATACGGTATTTCTTAAAGGAAGCAAGGGCAATTCGCCCGGAAACGTTGTCCCGTCTGCATCTGAGCCATCCTCTTCATTCAGGGGGATCATGGGCATGAACTCCATTTCATCTTCCTGGTTGTTCAAATAAAATTTATCGGTCATAATTATTCTGTTCTGATAGCCAATATGGCAAATGTACTCTGTAATAAGGGTATTTTACAGGGGATTATTAAGTAGTCAATATTAATGCCGGATTGGGCAACAGTGAAGGGGTCTGTCTGGCAGATCCGCTTTTCGGTTATATGATATTAAAATAATTCGATGCACCAGCTCCTTTCAAAAAGGGCCCCGGCATCGAGGCGGTTAATGCCTTCTTTTTCTGTGAGGTCCTGGTTGCTGTTCACGCTGTCGGCAATGCCGCACCAGGGTTCTATGCATACAAAATCGGCGCCCTTGGCGGCCCAGATGCCGAGGTAGGGAAACCCGGGAAAATCAAAGCGGAAGCCTTTGCTTGTTTTGCCAGATGCCAGCTGAACGGAAGAAGAATGAAGATGTTTGAACACCAGCGCATCTTTGCTGAACAGCTCTTTACTGAGCTCCAGTTTCGTTCCTGCTAAAAGTGGTAACGGCGTTGTTTCAATCAGCCCGTCTTTAGAGATCGGCCACCGGCCGGCCTGCTCTTCTTTTTCAAATGCCAGGTAATAATCTTCGTAACGGGTGCCGGGTTCAATTGGCAATGCAAATGCAGGATGACCGCCGATGGAAAAATACATGGGGCCGTTCCCTGCATTGCTGATACGATAGCTGACCGTTAATTTTTTTTCTTCCAGCTCATACCCGATTTCCAGCCGGAAATCAAATGGAAAATGCTGCAGCGTGGCTGCATCGGTAGCTATAGAAAAAACAATTTTGTTATTGGTCCGGCTGCTGATGGAAAAGGTCATATCTCTTGCAAAACCATGCCTGCCGAGCTGGTATGATCTGCCTTCAAAAAAATAGCGGTCTTCTTTCAATGTACCTACGATCGGGAAAAGCACCGGAGAATGTTTGCCCCAGAAAGCAGGATCGCCGCTCCACATATATTCTGTGCCCGATGTTTTATCATACAGGCTTGTAAGCTCTGCGCCTTTGGGATTGATGCGTATGCTGATCAGCCCGTTCTCTAAAAATTCCATCATAACTGGTTTATGAGCGGTAAATGTAGGATAACTAAAAAGAAAACTAAAAATCCGGTTACCTGCAGCATCTATGGTGCCGGCAGGATGGCGCTGCATTAATGCGAATCGACTAATTTTGCCCCGATGGATATCAATTGCACTCCGAAGGAACTTTTTATTTTTAAAAAAATAGCCAAAGCAGCAGAAGAGCTGGGAGTGCCGTGCTATGCCATCGGCGGTTTTGTGAGAGACAAGCTGCTGGGCCGTCCTACAAAAGATATGGATATCGTTTGTGTGGGAGATGGTATTGCGCTGGCGGAAAAAGTGGCGGAGAGCTTCAACCCGGTGCCCAATGTGAATGTGTTCAAGAATTTTGGTACGGCACAGATCAAGACAGAAGATATGGAGCTTGAATTTGTGGGGGCACGCAAGGAAAGCTATCGCAGCGACAGCCGCAAGCCTGCGGTGAGCGCTGGCACTATCAAGGATGACCAGGACCGCCGTGATTTTACCATCAATGCAATGGCTGTTAGTCTTAATATGGATGATTATGGCGCATTGATCGATCCGTTCAACGGGTTGAAAGACCTGGAAGAGCAAAGGATCATCACCCCGCTGGAACCGGGTAAAACTTTCAGCGATGACCCGTTGCGTATGATGCGGGCCATCCGTTTTGCCACACAGCTTGATTTTACCATTGCGCCCGAAACCTTTGCTTCCATTAAGGCAAATGCCGAACGTATTAAAATAATCAGCAAGGAAAGGATTGCGGACGAGCTGAATAAAATATTGCTCAGCAAAAAACCTTCTATCGGTTTTGACCTGCTGTATCAATGCGGGTTGCTGCAGATCATCTTCCCGCAAATGGTGGCGCTGGCCGGCGCAGAATATATCGATGGCAAGGGGCATAAGGATAATTTTTACCACACATTGCAGGTGGTGGATAATATAGCAGCGCATACCGATGATCTCTGGCTGCGCTGGGCAGCGGTATTGCACGATATAGGCAAGCCACCTACCAAACGATTTGAAGAAGACCATGGCTGGACTTTCCACGGGCATGAGGTAGTGGGAGGAAGGATGGTGCCTAAAATATTTTCGCAGCTGAAACTACCGCAGAATGAAAAGATGCAGTTTGTGAAAAAGCTGGTGGAGCTGCACCTGCGTCCTATTAGTCTTACGAAAGAAAATATAACGGATTCGGCTATACGCAGATTACTGTTTGATGCAGGAGATGATTTTGAGGCGCTCATGACATTATGCAAAGCCGACATCACTTCCAAGAACAGGCAGAAGGTAAAACGCTTTATAGAAAATTTCGAAATGGTGCAGGAACGCTGTGCCGAAGTGGAGGAAAAAGATCATATCCGCAACTGGCAGCCGCCGGTGACAGGAGAAATTATCATGCAGACCTTCAACCTGCAACCCTCAAGGCAGGTGGGATTGATCAAGGATGCCATCCGTAACGCCATACTGGACGGTGTTATTCCCAACGATTATGATGCGGCCATCGCTTTTATGCATGAGAAGGCCAGGGAAGTGCTCCATCAGTAACAGCCGCTTCTGTTTTGCTCTTCAGGCTGTTTCGGGCAGCCTTATTTGCACGATTCTTGTTGGATGATTAAAAACGATTGTCAGCTGCCAAATAAGGCAGCAGATTGTTCAACGGATAACAAAAATCATATATTTAAATCGTAAATCCTTCACCAAAAATCGTACTTTTACTAAATGGCAATTTTAAAATTTAGAGTTTACTGGGAAGAAGATGAAAGTGTCTACAGAGATATAGCAATCAGGCATACGCAATATTTCCTGGAGCTGCACGAGGCAATATTAAAAGGATACGAGTTTGACAATAAGCATAAAGCCACTTTTTACCGCAGCAATGATAACTGGCAGCAGGGGCGTGAGATCTCCCTGGAAAAATATGATAAGCCATATAAAGCCGAGCCGTTGATCATGGCGGAAGTGACGATTGCCAGTGAAGTAAAATCACCCAACCAGAAATTTATTTACGAATACGATTTCAATAAGAACTGGCATTTTATGCTGGAGCTCATCAACGTGGATAAGGAGGAAAATGTAAAGCTGGTATATCCTGCCTGCGTACGTACCGAGGGACTGGCGCCTTCACAGTATGGCACCAAAGGCCTGGTAGATAAACGGCTGGCTGAAATGGAAGAAAAATATGATCTGCAGCCAGATGCTATCAAGGACGGTTTTGGAGAAGAGGATGAGAATGGCGAAAGCGTATCCGACAGCGATGAATTTGCCGACAGCGGAGAGGATTCGAATGATGGGTACTAGATGATCATTAACAATTAATAATTATTAATTGTTAATGATTAGTGGTTAATTATTGGAACTCTTGTTGTAGAAGCTGTAATTAGTTTATTCAGCTATCAAATTATCCATTAACTACGGCTCTTTACAAGCCTGTATGATATGAATAAGACCTGCATTATAATAGCCGGGCCAACGGCAGTGGGAAAGACCGCTTTCGCCATTGAAGCTGCCAGGCATTTTTCCACAGAAATTATTTCGGCCGACAGCCGGCAGTGTTACAGGGAAATGAATACCGGCGTTGCCCGCCCTTCCCCGGAGGAGCTGGCTGCAGTACCGCACCACTTTATTGCTTCTCATTCCATTCATGAAAATATCAATGCGGCTGATTTTGAAAAATATGCCCTGCAATGCACCGGTACTGTTTTTCAGCAACATGATCATGTGGTCATGGTAGGAGGTACCGGTCTTTATATCAAAGCTTTTTGCGAGGGACTGGATGATATTCCCGCCGCAACAACTGCCTTACGGCAGGAAATAACAGCCGCCTATGAAGCCAATGGTATCGGCTGGCTGCAATCTGTTATAGAAAAAGAGGACCCTGTTTTTTTTGTCCGGGGTGAAATGCAGAACCCGCAGCGAATGATGCGAGCGTTGGAAGTGATCCGTACTACAGGGCGATCCATTCTTGAGTTCCGCTCGGAAAATAAAAAGCAGCGGCCTTTTAATGTAGTGAAAATCGGGCTGGAGCTGCCGAGAGATATTTTGTATGACCGCATCAACCAGCGGGTAGATACCATGATACAGGAAGGGTTGGTGGAAGAAGCCAGGGCATTGTTCCCGTACAGGCATCTGAATGCGTTGCAGACGGTTGGATACCGGGAACTTTTCGATCATTTTGAAGGCCATATTTCTTTCGAAAGAGCCGTGGAGCTTATCAAACAAAATACGAGGCATTATGCCAAGCGCCAGCTGACATGGTTTAAAAGAGATGCCGCCATACAATGGTTAGATCCTTCAACGGGTAAAACTTCCTGGGAGCAGCTGATACAACAAAAAACAGGTTGAGCGATCTCAACCTGTCCGGATTTTTTAGAAACAATAGATGCAAACATGCGATACGGGATGGCAAAACCAATCCACGGCACCGGGAGGAGGGTTATTGCATTGGTTGCTGAAATGACAGATACCATCTTCCACGCAACCATCATCTTTTTTGCCTCCCGAAATTTTTTTCATTTCGTCTGCTGTTAGTTTTTTCATTGCTGAAAATTTAGATGATTAAAAATATGTTTCACCTATGGTGAGCATACTAAAGTAAAAAACGCAAACAGCTTTTAAAAGAAAACGGGGCTTGTATTTTACAACGTCTGTGACAGGCTGATTCCATCCTGGAAAGAGACAAAAAAAGCGATGCCTGAGCATCGCTTTTTATATTAAAGTTTTACGCATCAGAATTTCCATCCCACTGTTGCAACCACACCACCCAGGTTCTGGCGGGTGCTCGCAAAAGTATTCAGGCGGTCAGAAAGCCTGTAAGGAAAATCGGCGTCTTTGTTCATCTGGTATGCGTAGGTTACATCTACAAACACACCCTTGTGCCTGTAACCCAGTCCGCCGCTCAGTACCATTTTATTGGCTTTATAACCAAGGTCCCTGTAAGGATTGCCGTAGTAGCCAAAGCCAAGTCTTGCCATAAGGATATTGAATTTGAGCTCACCACCCACCCTGAAATTGAAAGCGCCTTTATATAGGTCTTTTATCACACTGTTCAATGCTTTGTAATAAGCTTTTTCATCTTCTGTGGGCGACTCGGCATCGCTGTTGAAACGGTTGCCTTTATGATTTACATATTCAATATCAGCTGAGATAAATCCTTTCTGGTTCTTTACATTCTCTACTTCCCTGAACACATAAGAACCGCTGAGGATCGCTCTCCAGGCTGTATTCTGCATATATTTTGCTATCCCGTCCTGCCCGTTGGTAAACTGCCTCGAGCTTACGCTGAAGCTTTCCGGCTGACCGCTGGGCGTTTCAAGATTGGTCACCAGGGAACTGTTGCGTTCATCCCTTACAAACATGAAGCTGGGTGTATGGATCGCCAGGCCGAAACGGAGGTAGTCCTGCGGGCGGTAAATCACACCGACCTTTAAATTGGCGCCTACACCACGGGTGGTGAAATCATCTTCGTACGTAAACGACCTGAAACCGTTGGAAGTGCTGCTGCTGGTATCCGATTCGGTATAGCTAGTATGGCTTTTGTAGTCAATAATAGGAATGCCCAGGCTACCGCCGAAGAACCATTTGCCGCCTTCGTTGTACGCACCGCTCAATGCAAGCTCATACATGCCGCCGCTGGTTTTGCGCAGCATATCCTGCATGACAGCGCCGCCGGCATCCAGTATATTTTCAGGGGCGCCACGCACTACCGTAGTGCCGTTTATGGTTACGGTATCGATCAGGTAAGTATATAAGCCCACGGCTGAAGTGTAAGGCAGCGGCGACATGGTATTCAGCACCTGGTCGATGCTGTAGCCGCTTTTTGCAAATTCTTCGGCAAACATTTCGCTGAAGGAACTGTAATTGTTCAGTCCCTTGTAACGTATCGTATTATTGAAATTGGCTGTTTGTGTAATGGCTGCGCTGAACGCCGAGCTGTTTTTGCTATTGGCATTTCCCTGCCCGATGATGACACCGGAAGTGCCCAGCAGGAAAGCATTCCTTTTGGTGTTGGTGCTGGTCTCCCGGTAATTCGCTTTCTGGTCGCCGAAAGTGAAGCCGGGCGTAAGCACTATTTCCCTTGTTTTATAAAAGCCCAGGCCAGCCGGGTTTACATAGTTGGCTGTGATATCACCTCCCAGCGAACCCATGGCACCGCCGGTAGCCAGGCTCCGGGCAGATCCGTTCTGCGGGTAATAGCTGTAACGAAGCGCATCTTCAGGGATCTGGGCAAATGTCTGCGTAGCAGGAAGCAATAAAAAAATGTATAGAAATTTTTTCATGGTTTAATTGTTTATTGTAGTGAGAAGCAGTTGCTGGTAAATGGTATAGCTTTAAAAAAAGCCGGCTGAAATAATTCAACCGGCCAATATTTTAATTACCACGAGCCGGCCTTGATACAGATGTGCCGGAACTGCTGCTGCTTCCTGACGAAGAAGAACCGGAGCTGCTGGAACTTCTGGCAGGAGGTGAATAAGTACGGGTGCTGTTATTATTCGATGGCGCACTGTAGGTAGAATTGTTGCTGTTAGGCACCAGTATTCTTCTTTGATACCCGCTGCCGCTGTTATTACTGTTGTTATAGGTATTACGGGAGCTTACTACCGAAGTGGAACCCGTTTTAGGATTACTGATCGTTGTCAGGGAAGTACTGTTATAGCTGCTCAGGTTGGTCATCCTGGGAGTGGTATTTTTCGGGTTATAATAGGTATAACCTGAATATACCGGGTAGGGGTAATAGTATGGATTGTAATAGTAGCCATAAGTATACCCGTAACGATACGGATCATAATTGCAATCACAGTTGCAGTCATAATCCCAGTCACGCCAGCGTCTGTCACGGGTGGCCATGCGGATTTCCCTTTCTTCGGGATCGATACGTGGCTCATCCTGTTGTTTTTTTACCTGCTGATCCTCTTCAATGACCCTGGTGGGAGAATAGTAAACGTCATCCGGTGTTTGTCCGCTTTTGTAGGCGGTGCTGCAACTTGCAAAAGAAGCGGTTGCAACGGCAGAAATAAGTAAAATTTTAAGGTTCATGGCGCTCTCGGTTTAATAGGTGATAAAGTTACAATTAAATGAGGGTTTTGAAAGGTTAAAATTCGGGCCCTCTTTACTAAGGACGTACAAGGTGAAGCTTTTGATGTTAATAATCTCATAAAGCATTATAAAATGATGCTGCATCGTTTTTTGCCATATGAAAGAGGCGCCCAGAGCCGGTAAATAATTTCTAAAAACAGGTCTTCGGCAGATGTTGTTATCCATAATTCAGGCTTCAGAAAATCTCTCAAAGTTGTTACCTTCGTGCCCCCTGTATAATCAGAAAAGTATATGAGTAAAGAATTGACTTCCCGTAGTGAAAATTACAGCCAGTGGTACAATGACCTGGTGCTGAAAGGCGGACTGGCAGATTATTCTGCCGTAAAAGGCTGCATGGTGATCAAGCCCTATGGCTATGCGCTGTGGGAAAATATGCGTGACCAGCTGGACCGCATGTTCAAGGAAACCGGCCACGTAAATGCTTACTTCCCTTTATTTGTTCCCAAAAGCCTGTTTGAAGCCGAGGAAAAAAATGCGGAAGGATTTGCGAAGGAATGTGCCGTGGTAACCCACTATCGTTTAAAGAACGATCCTGATAAAAAAGGAAAGCTGATGGTGGACCCGGAAGCTAAACTGGAAGAAGAGCTGGTGGTAAGACCCACCAGCGAAGCCATTATCTGGAATACCTACAAAGACTGGATCCAGTCTTACAGGGATCTGCCGATCCTCATTAACCAATGGGCGAACGTGGTGCGCTGGGAAATGCGTACCCGTCTCTTTTTGCGTACAGCAGAATTTTTATGGCAGGAAGGGCATACGGCGCATGCTACTAAAGAGGAAGCAGTGGAAGAAACCGTGAAGATGCTGGAGGTATATGCACAATTCGTGGAAGAATACATGGCCGTTCCGGTGGTAAAAGGCGTGAAGACGGCGAATGAAAGATTTGCCGGTGCTGAAGATACCTATTGCATCGAAGCGCTCATGCAGGATGGCAAAGCGCTGCAGGCGGGCACTTCTCATTTCCTGGGACAGAATTTTGCGAAAGCATTTAATGTGCAGTTCCTCAATAAAGAAAATAAGCAGGAATATGTATGGGCAACCAGCTGGGGGGTGAGCACAAGGCTGATCGGCGCCCTTATTATGGCACACAGCGACGATAGTGGCTTGGTAATGCCTCCACGCATTGCGCCTTTGCAGGTGGTGATCGTACCTATTTACAAAGGAGAAGAAAGCAAGCCGGTGATCGACGCCAAAGTAAAGCAGATCATGGATGAGCTGAAAGCATTGGGTATTCGTGTAAAATACGATGACAACGATACCACGAGGCCGGGCTGGAAATTTGCCGAGCACGAGCTCAAGGGCGTGCCTGTGCGCATTGCCATGGGGCTGCGTGATATGGAAAACAACGTGGTGGAGCTGGCCCGCAGGGATACCAAAGAGAAACAACCTGTTTCCATTGACGGTCTCGGCGTTTATATCAAAAACCTGCTGGAAGAAATTCAGCGGAATATTTTCAACAAAGCGCTTGCATTCCGCAATGAAAATACAAGAGAAGCCAATACATGGGATGAGTTTGTTAAAATGCTGGATGAACAACCCGGCTTTATTTCTGCGCATTGGGATGGCACGCCCGAAACAGAGGAGAAGATCAAGGAGCTTACGAAGGCTACCATCCGCTGCATTCCGCTCAACAATAAGCAGGAAGCAGGCAGCTGTATCCTCACCGGGAATGCCAGCACGCAAAGAGTGTTATTTGCAAGGGCCTATTGATAGGCTGCATTCATAGAAAAGAGCGTTGAAAATTTTCAACGCTCTTTTTTTATATAGCGTCTCAGTTTGAATTTTACTATTCAAAAAACTGTCAGGTGAAGCTTATCAAAACTGGGATAGTATAATACAGGCCCCGCCTTCGACAAGCTCAGGCTGACAATCTTTCAAACTGAAGTACTACTTTTTTTTGCACCTTAGTAAAAAAATGCAATATTCGTCTGACCAAAACAACTAAGATGGATACCAGCCAGAATCTGCTGAATACAGAGATACAGGTAGACAATGTTGCTACCACTCATTTAAAGGAAACGGCCATGTGGGCCAAGTTCTTAGCGATCGTAGGTTTTGCAGGATCAGTATTCATCGCTATTTTGGCTTTCTTCCTGGATACAATTCTTAACCGAAATGGTGAGATTAACTATTCTATAGAGAATAGCACAGTAGTTAAGATTTTTTATTTCGTGGTCGCCGCAGTTTATTTTTTCCTGAGCTTTTTTCTTTTCCGCTTCGCTGCCAGGATGAAGCGGGCATTGCTTTCGGCAGATCAGCACACATTCAATGATTCTTTAAATAACCTTAAGCTTGCCTATCGGGTGATGGGCATCATCACTATTATTTACCTGGCATTGATGGTGTTGCTTGTGATAGCAATAGTAGGTGCAAGCCTGGTTTCAAACTAATATTTTTCTGAATGGAAGAACGCACAGATTTATTATCGGAAGACCTGCTGCATACAGATGTCCGCATCAGTGAGAGAAGTGCACAGGCGATACAGGAGATCAGCCGCTGGAGCAAATTTATCGGCATTACGGGCATGATCCTCACCAGTATTGTGGTTGTAATGGTATTTGCCATTGGCGGTAAAATCGAAGAGGCACTGAACAATGATTACATCTCTTCAGGAAGCGATGGTTTCCTGGTGCTGCTGCCTGTTCTGCTGGCTGCCGCTGCTTTTTTTGCCATCTCTTATTTCTTATACCGTTTTGCCCTGCAGGTTAAACAGGCAATACAATCCTTCGATACATTCGAACTGGCAAGGGCGGTGAAGAACTTAAAGAATACTTATATCTTATCAGGCATCATGCTCGGCCTGTATCTGTTGTATTCAATTTATTCAACGATTGTAACTGTATTGTAAAAATGGAAGAAGAAAAAATATCGATAGAGCTGTTTGATGATATGCTGATTGAAGAAGAGGTGAAAGATGACCTGTTGGTTACCGGCAAGTGGGCAAAAGCAGTGGGCATTTTTACCATATCACTGGGGGTATTATCATTGATTAATTTTGTTTCTAAGATCATCAAGTATTCCAAGCTGGTGGGAATAGGCTATATGTTTGATAGCCTGTTCGGCTTTATCAACCTGGCAACCTTTATAGTATTCCTTGTGATCTACTTTTTTATAGGATTGTACACCATCCGTTTCAGCAATAAAATGGCTTCCGGCCTGCAGCATACCAGCCAGGAGGATTGCGATGATGCATGGCATCACCTCAGGCTCGCTTACCGGATCATGGGTATTGTGATCATTGTTTTGTTATCGTTTATCCTGCTGGTGATTTTAGCGGCGGCAATGTTTTAGAAATATCACTCTCTTGTTGCGAGGTAATTGTAATCTTCCAGCAGCTTTCTTAAAAAGTCTTCTGTATAAAGGTCAGACTGTATCTGGAGCACATTTTTAATTTTGGTCTCCACCCGGTAAATAATATCGTAGTTCCTGCTTTTTCTGGGCCTGGGTCAATACGGTCTTAATGGTATTGATATCATTATCCGAAAGTCGCATCACCTGCGGGAACATCGGCACATAGTTGCTGTTGTCTATCTGCATGAATACCGTGTCGTGCACATTCAGGTTACTTTTGGCATCTATTACCACCGTGTTGGCGATCAGGTCGCCCAGGCGTTGATTTTTGGAAGTAAGCGAGATAACAATGAGCACACCTATGCCCAGCAACCCGGTAACAAATACATAAAAGATCATGTATTCAGTAGCGCTCACAATAAAACCGAACAAAAAAGGCCATTCGAAAAATTTGGTCACCCAGCGAAGGATAAACTGCCCTACGGTTGGCTTGCCGCCATCCAGGCTGATGACCCTGATACCGGTAATGCGCTTGCCGATCGTCTGGCCATTCATTAATATTTCAGAAAACAGGGAGTACAGGAACATGGGCAATGACACCACCAGCAGGTCCAGGCCCAGGTATTCCCGGAAGCTGATATCGAAACCGCTGTAGAGCAGGGTCTTCATACTATACAGGTAGATGATTAGTATGCCGAAATCGATGGCATAAGCCAGCAGTCTTTTGTGGAAAGCGGCGCTTTCAAATTCCAGGTCTATATTAAAAACGGTATTAATCTGAATGACTGCCATTAAAACGAATTTACAATGGTTATCCCTATTGCCGCCATAAACCAATATTTTTTTATTTTAGAAAAAAGAAGCAAATTGAAAACCGAAATAAGTATTACGCAACCAATACAGGCTTAGCAGGATGAGAGAAGCGATGTTTATTAAAAAGAATGTGGAGAAGTGGACCCGTTACCAGCAGGAAAAATCCGCCAACCCCGATGAAACCGCCGAGCGTTTTACCACGCTGGTGGACGACCTGTCTTATGCTAAAACATATTATCCCCGCAGCAAAGTGACCCGCTGGATCAACGGGCTGGCCGCAGAGATTTACCAGGATATCTATCGCAACAAAAAGGAAAAATTCAGCCGCATTTTCGATTTCTGGAAATACGAGCTGCCCCTCACTTTTGCCAGGCATCACCGGATCTTATTATTCACCTTTATTGCCTTCTGTATTTTTCTCGGCATAGGAATATGGGCTGCTGCCAACAATGAAGAATTTGTATCCGCAGTGATGGGGCCGGGCTATGTGGCCATGACGGAAGAGAATATTGCCAAGGGTGACCCTTTCGGTGTGTATAAGGACAATAACCCTTTCAGCATGTTTGTGCATATCGGCATGAACAATGTAAGAGTGGCTTTCTTCTTTTTCATCGGCGGCTTTTCGCTTGGTTTTTTCACATTGAAGATCTTATGGAGCAACTGCATCATGCTCGGCTGTTTTGAATATATCTTTTTTTCACATGGGTTGGGCATGCAATCCATTCTCACCATCTGGATACATGGTACCATCGAGATCATGTCGATGGTGATTGAAGCCACTGCAGGTTTTATCCTCGCCAATGGCATCATCTTTCCGGGTACTTATTCCCGCAAGGAATCATTTAAAAGAGGGGGCAAGGATGCAGCCAAGCTGCTGATATGCACCATTCCTTTCATCATACTGGCGTCATTCTTTGAAAGCTACATCACCCATCTCATGAGCCGCACTTACGACAAGCAGGCAAGCGATGGCCTGCCGGTTTGGGTGAGCATACTGATATTGGCCGGCTCATTTTCTCTCATGGTCTGGTATTTTGTGATCTGGCCCATCATCTTAAAGAAAAGAGGGCTGATGGTAAAACAGGATAATATTGTTCAACGGCTGCATAACACTAATGGGTAAATATATTTTTCTTCTGGTATGCTGCTTTCTGGCAGGAGGCGCTGTAAATGCGCAGGAGAACTATGCTGTGGATACGGTTATTGTTGCACCCGAAGAGGATGTAAAGGTAGAGCCTGCGCAGGATTATGAAGAAGGGGCTGTGGAAGAAGATAAGCTGCCGGCAGATACTTTTGTATATCTCCACCCGGTATCGCTGGGCGCCGATACCCTTACCAACATCAGGGATAAAAAACAGTTTGGTTATGTCAGGAACCTCGACAGTCTTTTAAAAGCTTCGCAGGAAAAACAACAGAAGCAACAGAAGGTCAATACTCCAAAAGGCCCCTCGTTTATGGACGGCGTGCTGGGAGGCCCTGTCTTCCGCTTTATATTGTGGACGCTGGCGCTGTGTTTTGTAGCCATTATTATTTATCAGCTGCTCAAGGGAAATGGATTGTTCCAGAAAAAGACCGTCAGCAGGAAGGTGAAAGAAAATGACCTGGTGGAAGAAGAGCTGATGGAGCAGAACGATTTTGATTCGCTGATCAGTAAAGCGCTGGCTGAACAGGATTACCGCTCTGCAGTGAGATTTCATTTTATAAAAACCCTGCAGCAGCTGCGGGACAAAAATCATATCGTATACGAAGCAGATAAAACCAATAACCGCTATGTATATGAAGTGCCGCAGCATTTAAGAAACGATTTCTCCCGGTTGATTTTTCAATACGAATATGTGTGGTATGGCCATTTCGATATTAACCAGGAACAATATTACAGGGTGAGGGATGGATTCAATAAATTCTACCCACTTATTTAAAGAGCAGCGTTGAAAGCATACTATTACTATATTATTTTTTTCCTGGCGATTGGTCTTGGCGGCTGCATGCGCAGCAATATGCCTGAGCTGAGGGAAACCTACAGCATGAAGGACACGAATCCTTTTGGTGGTTATGTGGCGCATGCTATTTTCAAGGAAGTGTACCAGGACAAGATCATCAACATCAATAAAAAACCATTCGACCAGTTCAGGGATGATACTTATGCCGATGACGGATCTCTGTATATGAGCATCAGCAAAAAGTTTTATTGCAGCAGGGAAGAGGCCAGCGATATTCTTGAATTTGTGAAAGACGGCCATAGTTTTTTCCTGGGCGCCGCTTATATTGATACACTGCTGCTTGAAAAAATATCCTGCAGGCAATCCTACAAGGA
Organism: Ferruginibacter sp.; assembly: GCA_047602605.1. Lineage (GTDB taxonomy): Bacteria > Bacteroidota > Bacteroidia > Chitinophagales > Chitinophagaceae > Ferruginibacter. Next base: position 678,056 of record JASGGW010000005.1, on the reverse strand, counting down.
ATGGACAAACATGGTCAATGAATCAAAGTATGATGTAGGTAGCTTGTCGCTGGCTCCGCTGGAAGGAATGACCAAAAATACTTTCAGCTATTACTATTTTCATTTCAATAATTCATTTGTTTCCTTCGATAGCAGCCATGCCAGGGTGCTGGGCTACAACCAGCAGGGAGCGCCCAATTTTATTGTGCTGTTCCTGGGGAAAGGCCGACTGTACCTGCATTGCGATCCCCGGGCTTTCAGCAATTACTTCCTGCTTAAGAATGATAATTACCTGTACATGAAGCAGGTGATGCAAATATTTAAGTCAAAGCCCGGTAATGTTTTCTGGGATGATTATTACAATAAGATCAATTATAAGAATGACAATGACGGGGATGGCCGTTCAGACGGAGGCTCGGCGCTGTCTGTGCTTTTCCAGTATAGGGAGCTCACCATTGCGTTTTGGATATTAATGCTGCTGCTGCTGCTGTATATCTTCTTCAACGGTAAGCGCAGGCAACGTATTATCAACGATGTTCCGCCGGTTGAAAATACATCCATCGCTTACACGCAGGCCATTGCAGGTTTATACCTGGCTGAAAAAAATAACAAAACGATCGCCGAAAAAATGATCACTTATTTTAATGATTTTGTACGCAGCCATTATTTCCTCAGCATTCACAATAATAAAGATCTGTCGCATTCGCTCAGTAAAAAAAGCGGTATAGCGCTCGAAAAGATACAGGCGCTGTATAATACGATGGAGCAGGTGCAGCTGACGGAAGATGTAAGTGATTTTGAACTCTTAACTTTAAACGAACAAATACAATATTTTTATAAAAACAGAAACTAATGGAAGAACAATTGTTTCAGGAACGTACGCCGGTATCGGAATTGAATGCCAAGCTCGGTGAAGTAAGGAATGAGTTGGCAAAAGTGATCGTGGGTCAGCACCAGATGGTTGATCTCCTGCTCATCGGTATCCTTTGCGACGGTCACCTGTTGCTGGAAGGCGTGCCCGGTGTGGCTAAAACGCTCACTGCAAAGCTCATGGCAAAAATGATCGATGTGGGTTTCAGCAGGCTGCAGTTCACGCCCGACCTGATGCCCGGCGATGTGATCGGAACTTCTGTATTTAATCCCAAGGAAGGCAGCTTCTACTTTAAGCCCGGCCCGGTGTTCAGCAATATTGTGCTCATTGATGAGATCAACAGGGCCCCGGCTAAAACCCAGGCCGCTTTATTTGAAGTGATGGAAGAAAGGCAGATCACCGTGGATGGGTTCTCTCATCGCATGCAGGTGCCTTTCCTGGTGCTGGCAACGCAAAACCCCATTGAGCAGGAAGGTACTTACCGCCTGCCCGAAGCGCAGCTCGACCGTTTTTTATTCAAAATAGAAATTGATTATCCCAGTCTCCAGGAAGAAGTGGCCATCCTCAACAACCAGCAGGGCAAGAACCAGGTGGAATTGCTGAATGTGGTGAACAAAGTGATCAGCGCAGCCGATATCAGCCATTACAGGGATATCGTTCAGCAGGTGGCCATTGATCCCAAGCTGGTAGAATATATTGCCGGCATTGTATACGAAACCCGTAATAATGCGTCGCTCTACTTAGGCGCCAGTACCAGGGCTTCGCTGGCTATACTCAAAGCATCCAAAGCTGCCGCAGCGCTGAAAGGAAGAGATTTTGTGATTCCTGATGATGTCATCGAAATGGCGCCGCATGTGCTTCGTCACCGTATCATGCTCACGCCGGAAAAAGAAATGGAAGGCCTCACACCGGATGAGCTGATCTCTAACATGATTAAAAACATTGAAGTTCCCCGTTAACCGTTTTCATTGAGTATTGTAAAAAAATATATCGGCGACCTTTTTCTTAACCGGCTCTTCTTCTGGACCGGCGGACTGGCCGTGGCGCTTTTTGTATTTGCATTTGTTTTTAAGCCAATGCTCAGCATTGCTTTTTTGTACCTGATGGTATGGGGCTTTGCCATCCTGCTGGATTATGTGATGCTGTTCTTCACTTCCAGGCCGCCCAAAGCCCGCCGCATCATTGCCAACAGGCTGAGCAACGGCGATAAGAATGAAGTGATGATCGAAGTGAATACTTACTATTCCTTTGCCAGTATGGTGACGGTGGTGGATGAACTGCCGGAACAATTCCAGGAAAGAAAATTCAGAATCAAAAGAAAGATACCTGCCAAAGCGCAGAAATCATTTGGTTACCAGCTTACGCCTACACAACGGGGCGAATACCGCTTCGGGCAATTGCATCTTTTTTTCACCACCGCCATTGGCCTGCTGAGCCGCAGGTTCAGTATGCCGCTTGAGCAAACGGTAAGCGTGTATCCTTCCTTTGTGCAGATGAAAAAATACCAGCTGGTTTCGCAGACAGCTTATATGCATGAGCAGGGCAGCCAGCGCTTAAGAAAAATCGGGCAGAGCATGGAATTTGAGCAGATCAAAGAGTATGTGATCGGCGATGATATCCGCACACTCAACTGGAAAGCGACTGCAAGACGTGGACAGCTGATGGTGAACAATTATGTGGATGAAAAATCGCAGCAGGTGTATTGCATTGTAGATAAAGGCCGTTTGATGAAGATGCCTTTCAATGGTCTCAGCCTGCTTGATTATGCCATCAACGCTGTGCTTGCATTAAGCAATGTATGCCTGCAGAAGCAGGACAGGATAGGGCTGATGGGGTTCTCTACCAAATTGTCAACACTCATCGCTGCAGACAGGAAGCCTGTGCAGCGGGAAAATATTCTGGAAGCCCTGTACAAAGAGCAGACGGCTTTCCAGGAAAGCGATTATGAAATGCTGTATATGCAGGTGAGGCATAAGATCAAACAACGCAGCCTGCTGGTGCTGTTTACTAATTTTGAATCACTCACCGGTTTAAAACGCCAGTTGGGTTACCTGCGTTCCATCGCAAGACACCATTTGCTGATGGTGGTCTTTTTTGAAAATACAGAGCTCAACAAGCTGGCCCATGCCGATGCATACAGTGTGGAAGATGTTTATTTGAAGACGGTGGCAGAAAAGCTGGTCTTTGAAAAGAAGCTGGTGGTGAAAGAACTGCAGAAATATGGCATTCTTTCCGTGCTGGCAAAACCCGAAGAGCTCACCATCAGTGCGATCAATAAATATCTTGAGCTGAAAGCAAGACAGGCAGTGTAAAAACAAGCTGCTATTATTTACTCCATCATTAATTATTTTAATTCCCGTGGGCAAAAAAGGATCATACTGGGCAAATCATAAAAAACGTACCGGAACGGAAGGGCAGCCGGTGGAAAGAAAAAGACCTGATCCGATCAGCGAGGAAAAAAAACTTGCTTTCGAAGAAGGACAGGTGATCCTGCTCGACAAGCCGCTGCACTGGACTTCTTTTGATGCAGTGAGAAAGATCCGCAATGCCATCCGCATCAAAAAAGTGGGCCATGCCGGCACCCTTGACCCATTGGCGTCTGGGCTGCTCATTATCTGTACGGGCCGATTTACTAAAAAGATCAATGAATATATGGCGGCGGAAAAAGAATATACCGGTTCTTTTACGCTGGGCGCAACCACGCCTACCTACGACCTGGAATCCAACCCGGAAAACGATCAGCCTACTGAGCATATCACCGGAGAGCAGGTAAAAGCTGCCTGCCAGCCTTTTATCGGCAGCATCATGCAACTGCCGCCGCTTTATTCGGCCATTAAAAAAGAAGGCGTTGCCTTATATGAGCTGGCCCGGCGTGGTAAAGACGTGGAGCTGGAGCCCAGGCCGATATTCATCAGGGAATTTGAGATCACTGCCATACAGAAACCCGTTGTTCATTTCAGGGTAGTATGTTCTACCGGCACCTATATCCGCAGCCTGGCGCATGACTTCGGCAAAGCGCTTGGCTGCGGCGCTTATCTCAGCGAATTGCGCAGGACCCGCATCGGTTCTTTTGAAGTAAAAGAGGCTGTGAGCATCGACGGCTTCATTACATCGCTTGCTGCTCCGGCAGAGGATAATACTGAAAGCGAGTGATCTAAAACGGGAAGCCTATCCCGAATGTAAAGTTGAAATTTTCATACCGCCATTGACGATATTCATCATTTGCACCCCGGGTGAATATTTTGCGGATAAGATCGCCCGGACCTGAAATAGACGGCGCTTTCCAGCCATCATTCACATAGCTTGTTTCGGGGCGCTTGAAGCGGAAGCCGAGATCGAGGCGGATGATTACATAATTGAAATCGAGCCGGAAGCCTGTGCCGGCAGAGAGTCCCATCTGTTTATAGAGGTTGGCAAATTTGAATTGCGTGCTGTCGATAGTCCCGTCTGTTTTTGAACTCCTGATATTCCACACGTTGCCTGCATCTACAAATACAGCGCCTTTCAGTGTAAGCACATTGGGAATGATGCGTGCGATATTGTAGCGATACTCGAGGTTCATCTCTATCTGCATATCACCCCTGCGGTCGTTGAACAGGGTTCGGGTATAGGGAGCCAGCGGCTGCGAGCCCGCACCTATACCACGGATGGGCCATCCCCGCATACTGCTGGTACCGCCGCCAAAATATTGTTTAAAGAAAGGCAGGCTTGTATCTCTTCCCAGCGGTACACCCACTCCCAGGAAGCCACGCATTACCAATGTAGTTTTCGGGTACGAGATCGTGTACTTGTATTCACCATCCATTTTAACATACCTCGCTTTATATTTATCAAACAGCGGGATCAACCCCCAGGTGAGTCCGGACTCTTCGCCGTTTAACTTTATAGAACGTTCTTTCGATAGGCTGCGGATATTGCGGGTAAATGTTTTCACATTGGAAATACCGCCTGCAATACCGATCACAAAAGAGGTATTATAGGAATAGCGCAGGAAAGGATTCGCTCCCACGATGCTGTCAAATAAATTGGATTTATTGTACAGGTAATTAAACTCCAGGTTCACCGGCTTGAAGATCCATTTCCAGTTCTTCAGCATGCCTTTCTGGAAGTTGGCAGTTTGCCCCAGGTTGAGATTAAAGGTTTGCAGATTGAATAAATTCACCCGGTTGGTGGTCGCAATATTGGCATTGATGAATGATTCGCCCGGCTTATATACAATTCTCCGCCGCCCATTAGGTCCCACCGCTTCTTTTTTGCCAAAGAAATTATATAAGCGTGGTATGCTGATCCCGATACCATAGCTGAGCTCATTGGAATTTACAAAACTACCGTTGGTGATCTTGCTGTTGTTATTCAGCTCAAGACCTGCACGCAGGCGATGCGTCATTTTTATACCCTCCCGGTTGATATTCCTGTTGGCCAACGAAAGGTTGAGCGAAAGCCCGATCAGGTTTCCAGCCAGGGCATTCGAGTTGCTCGTGGTGGCAGAATAGCTTGCCTCGGCAGCGGCTTCAAAAGCAAATTTCTTTTCAGGAATCAGCTCAAGAATGAGATCTACCATATTGCTGTCCCGTATTTCCTTCACCTGTATATTGATGCTTTGCCACTGGTTGGTTTTCGAAAGAAGGCTCAGTGTATTATTGTAATCTTCCTGCCGGTACACCTGTCCCGGGCGCATTAAAATATTCCTCGATAAAAATCCTGTTCTGAACAATGCCTCATGATAGCGCAGTATAAAATTCCGGGTAGTGCGCTGCGTGATGCGTAACGTGTCGTTGATATCATCATTGGGATAATGATCCATCAAAATATACACTTTGCGGATCGTATACTTATTCAGCCGGGTGGAATCCTCCGGTTTGTCCAGCACCATCTGCAGCTTTATTTCAGGAGAATCTCTTTTTGCCTGTGCTTCAGCCAGTATCTGTAATTGCTCAAAAGGATCATCGCTGATGGTGGTCAGCGCTTCGATCGTAGTATCGCCCCTCATCCGCAGCTCCGATGCAGTGAACTTATAATAGCCATTGTTCCGGAAGGTATCCACGATACGGCTCATCTCGTTGAGGATGGCTCCCTTGCTTACAGGATCCCCTTTAAGCAGCACTGTTTTGTCAATAGATTGTACAGCCAGCTGCTGTAGATCGGGCTTGGCCAGCCTGTAATAAAAAGTATCGATGCGGGTGGCATTGCCGGGTATCAGCACATAGTTCACCGTAACTTTTTTTCCCGATGTATCTGCCTTGTATTCCACCCTTGAATTAAAGTAGCCGATATGGTACATGGAAGTGCGCATGTTTTCGGCAGAACGGTTGCTGTAAAAAGAATCGTAACGGGGCGGACTCTTCAGTATGTTGAGAATAAAAAAACTGGTAGCGCTGCGTAGCTTCGAGCTGTCGTCCAATTGATTTTGCAACCTTTCCAGCACGGCTTCTTTTTCCGGTTTGGAAAAATGACCGCCTTTTATTTCAAATGTATTTTTGGCAAGGTATAAGCCGCTGGGGGCTTTTCTTGTAATATTGCAGGAAGAAACCAGCAGGCACAGGATAAAAACGGTGAGAGGGTTTTTAAAATAAACAGTATTTTTCAGAGAAGACAAGAGCATAAATATTAGTAGATGTTTAGCAAAACCACCATCAAATATATTCAAAGTTTACAGCACAAAAAATTCAGGGACCAGGAGGGGGCATTTATTGCAGAAGGACCAAAGCTGGTGAAGGAATTACTGGAAGGCAGGATATTCACCTGCCGTCATGTGTATTGCCTGCAAGACTGGGCTGATGAACTATCTCCTGCGTTGCGTAAGAACGTTGAAGGAAAGCTTACCGTTATCAGGGATTTTGAGCTCGATAAAATATCTGCGCTTACCAGGGCCAACCTGGTATTGGCCGTATTTGATAAAAAGACCGTTAATCCTTCCCCTGAACTGAAAGGCAGGATAACCCTGGTACTGGACGATATACAGGACCCGGGCAACCTGGGCACCATCATCCGCATTGCCGATTGGTTTGGGATTGAGAACGTGGTATGTTCCCTGCAAACTGCAGACATGTACAATACCAAAGTGGTGCAGAGCACTATGGCCAGCCTGCAACGGGTAAACCTGCTCTATGCCGATGTGGAGCAATGGCTACGGCAGGCAACCGGCATAAAAAAATATGCCGCCGCCTTGCATGGCAAACCTTTGAATCATTTCAGCGCATTGAAAGAAGGTATTCTTATTATAGGCAACGAATCAAAAGGGATCAGCGATGCTGTATTAAATATGGCGGATGAAAAAGTCACCATTCCCCGGATCGGTGAAGCCGAATCGCTGAATGCTGCCGTGGCTACCGGTGTACTATTGTATGAAATGGTAAAACCCTGATCTACCGGAACTGGATAGCTCTTACCGGGTTCACTTTTTTGATCAGCAGGGTAGGGATGATCAGTGTGAGCGCACAGATGAGAAAAGTGATGGCGTCTATGCCCAGCACCTGCAGCCAGTTGATGCTGGCTTCGGCCTTGCTCATATAATATGCTTCTTCGTTCAGCTTAATAAAGCCCGTGGCCTGTTGCAGGTAACAGATACCGAGGCCCAGTATAGTGCCGGCAATGATGCCGATACCGGCGATCTTCAGTGTATTGTACAGGAATATTTTTTGTATCCCCCAATTGGTGCTGCCGAGCGCTTTGAGAATACCCGTCATACGGGTGCGTTCCAGCACCAGGATAATAAGACAGGTAATCAGGTTCACTGCTGCTACAACAATCATAATACCGATGAGTATATCTTTTGTCTGTCCCTGCAGGTTCAGCCAATCGAAAATATCAGGCGAAATTTCTTTAATGCTCCTGGCATACCAGTTATCGGGCAGCTCATCGTAGATAAGGCTGGTGACAGAATCTGTTTCCTTATAATTTTTAAGAAAAAGCTCATAACCGCCGATCTGCGTGGAATCCCAGAGGTTGAGCTTGCGGATAAGATTGATATCGCAGATGGCGAAAAAGTTATCATACTTTTCAATGCCTGTTTTAAAAATACCGCTTACCGATAATTTTCTTGCAGTGCGGGAACCATCAGGTCGTACAAATAAAACCAGCAGTGTATCATTCACGCCGATCTTTAGCTGGTTGGCAGTATAGCTGCTGATATTTACCTGTAAGCTGTAACCGCTGTCGGGAAAAGAGAACCAGCTTCCTTTTTGCAAAAAGCTTTGCAGCCGGCTGAAATCAAAATTCCTGTCTACTCCTTTTAATATCACACTCTCGATATCGCTTCCGTATTTCAGTATCGCTGATTTGGTAGCATATTTCTCCACTGTTTTTACCTGCGGGAAACTCTTCAGGAAATGTTCAATGGAATCGCTTTGCTCAATAGGCACCTCCTGTGTGATATTGGAATTATCCTGTAAGGTCTGCTGCACCCGGATATGCCCGAGGAAGCTGAATACTTTATTGCTGATCACCTGCTGGAAACCGTTGGCAAAGCTCAGCGCCACGATCATAACTGCCACGCTGAGCGTGGTAGCGCCGATTGCGAGGCCGATGATGAACCGGCTGAATGTTTTTTGCCTGACAGAGCCGATTCGTTTTGCTATAAACCACGATAAGTTCAAAAGGGATATTTTTGGTATCTTTCAAAAGTAAATCAAATAAGTATTCGATGAATTTTGTCCGTAGCTGTGTTTTTTTGTTTTTTTTATTCGTTGGTTCGATCGCTTACAGCCAGCAGCCCGACAGGATATACCAGCCTTATATAAAAACAGCGCAGCTGTACCAGTACGGCAGCCAGCAATCATTGCCCATCCTGCAGCTGAACGGCTCAAGCCGCATTGAGCTTGACTTTGACGATATGGAAGGCAGTCTGAAAAATTATTATTACACTTATGTGCTTTGCGATTACAACTGGACCCCGCTCAACATCAATCCTTTTGATTATATAAAAGGTTTTACGCAGAACCGCATCAGCACCTATCGTTATTCATCCATTGCCTATACAAGGTACACACATTACCAGGCCATCCTTCCGGAAAACAATTCTACCCCCTCAAAGTCCGGAAATTATTTGTTAAAAGTTTTTTTGGATGGTGATACTTCGAAGACTGTTTTTACCAAACGCATGTTTGTGGTGGATAACAAAGCCAGCATTTCGGGAGCAGTGATTCAGCCCCTGAATCCGAATTATTATACCACGCACCAGAAGCTTCGCTTTTCCATCAGCGTAAAAGACCTCAACAGCTTCAGCGCAGCACAACAGGTTAAAGTGGTGATACTGCAGAACAACAGGCCTGACAATGCTGAAAAAGATATTCCGCCCACTTTTACGAGAGGTACTACACTGGAATATAATTCTGAGAATATCGGCATTTTCCCCGGCGGAAAAGAATGGCGCTGGCTCGACATCAGGAGCTTCCGCCTGCAAAGCGACAGGGTAGACAGTGCACATTACAACAAGAACACTACTGATATTTTTGTAAAGCCGGATGTGGACAGGCGATCACAGCGCTATGTATATTTTGCTGACCTCGATGGCACTTACCAGATCGCCACTTATGAAAGCGTCAATCCTTTCTGGCAGGGGGATTATGCCACCACTTATTTTACTTTTTTACCACCCGATGGCAAGCCCTATGAAGGCTACGATCTGTATATGATTGGCGGCTTTACCGATTACCAGTACACCGATCAATGGAAGCTCCAGTTCAATGAAGCCCGTAAATTGTATGAGCTCAATACATTTTTGAAGCAGGGTTATTATAACTATGCGTATATGCTGGTGAATAAAAATGATCCTACGGATAAGATCAGTCTGGAGGGAAATTATTTTGAAACAGAGAATATGTACACGGTGCTTATCTATTATAAATCTTTCACCGACCGTGCCGATCAGCTGATAGGTGTAGGCCAGTTCAATTCAAGAAGCGACCGCAGTACGATCAGCTTTTAAGAACAGGATGGTTGTCGCATTATTTATTTCCGGTAAAACCTGGTGACTTTTAAGATAGTGATTCCTTCTGAGGTATTGAATTTTGTCTGCACAAATGAATTCATTTCATAATCCAGTTTTCTCTTTACGGAAAAATGCAGGTGAGGTCTCAGTACAAAACCTGTAGCGCCGCTCAAACCGATCAGCTGGCCTTTTTCAACCCGACCCGACTTCACCAATACACCATTTTTTTTAAGATGCCAGTAGCAGCCATAGCTGCCGTCATCGTGCCGGATCATAATAAAATTTGCTTTATTCCTGTAGCCCGGCAATGGACCGCCTTCTTCAAATTCATCTTTGTACGCATAGATGGTGCCGCCTCTTGCTGCAAGAACAGGGGTGCCTACAGGCATGGCAAAATCAATCGCCGCCGTATTTTTATGTGAGAACAACCCGCCATAGCCCTGTACTACCCTGAATGACTGACCGCTTTCGAAAGGGAGGTCATACACATACTCATCGATATTGCCGGTGACCGGTGTGCTCCATGTAAAGAACAGGTAAATGCAGGAGAGGAAGAAGACCAGGAAAATTAACCTGTTCCGGAACCGCTTCTTTTTTTTATTGTCTTTTTCCATTGCGATGGGCAGCTGCCGGATTGAAAATAATCAAAAAAATGCCCCGTGTATTACGGGGCTTTATTTTTAATTTTCCTGTTTGGTAAAAATTTCCTTCTTCATTTTTTCCCAGAGCCCGTCAAAGGTCTGGTGATTTTCTTCTTTCCATTTTTTACTGAAGGCTTTCATTTTTTCCGTTCGGTCATCCTTTGTTAAGGTGAAGAATGCTGTCAGCGCTTCCTTGTCGTTATCGAATGCCATCTGGTTATATAGCTCTTTCAGCTGCTGCTCTTTGCGCATATTGCTGCCGGCCATATCAATTTCCATTTCTTCCCGCAACAGAACCTTTTCATCATAGCTGCCGGAAGGCAGCAATGTTTTGGCGATCACCGGCATCAGCTCTATCAGCATCAGGATAAAAACAATGAGGTAGTAGCGGAACTGCAGGGCGCTGTTGTTTTTGATGAGATTGTTCAGCGCTTCTATGCGGGTCAAAAAGCCATCATTGAAAAGAGCGGCAAAAGTGGTTTCCTCCGCTTTTATCTTGCTGTCCAGTTCTGTGGAAACCCTGTCAAGACTGTCCAGCCTCGGCTGCTCTGTTTTCAGCAGCGCCTGGTATTCTGCATCCAGCTTCTGGTATTCATTTCTTTTGGCGATGGCAATATCTTTAATGCCCACTTTACCGGTACCGCCGCTGCCGTCGGTTTCTGCCAGAAAATTATTGCGGGCCTGCGTTACGCCGTCATATTTGGCGGTAAGCTCCTTCTGTATATTGGTTTTGGCGAGTGCCAGCTCTGTTTTCTGTCCTTTGTAAAGCGAATCCAGCTCAGCACGTTTCAGCATTTTCTTTTTCTCGTTGTCGAGTGAGGTCTGCAGTTTTATTTCCTTGTCAAACATATACAGCACTGCCGGCTGGGCCATAAAAGTACCAATGGTAAGCGCCAGCAGCCCACGAAAAAGCAGCGGAGTGAATTTGCGTTTATTGAATTTATTGATGCCCTTGATGAGCGCCCGGTCAATGGTTAAGATAATAAAGCCCATAAAAAGTCCCAGGGCTACTGCCATCACGATGGAGCTTACAATGGTGCTGAAAAAGTAGGTCCAGGCAAAGCAGGCAAATATCCAGGTGGCCAGCACGCTCATCCCGATGATGCGGTACCGGTTCCTGTCGACCACTGAATCGATCAGCAGCTCTTTTTCTGCCGTGGAAAGCCACCATAAAAACTCTGTGAATTGCGAAGGTTCATACGATTCCCTCTGGGAAAGCGGGATATGCTTTTGGCTCATGGTTACACTATTGATTGTTTACGTAAAAATTAATACCGATAATCAGGATTGGTGATTAATTAAAAATGGTAAAACCTTGTTAACTGTTCTCACCTGAACAGGCTGCCGCCCGAACCGGTAAGAGCGATCAATAGTGGAGTTGAAGTACTGCAAAATAGCCAATCTTTTATATCGGAACGGTTATTTTGGGCATTTATTTCCATGCCTGTTATACATTAACAGTTTGTTATAGCAGCAATTTAAACGCCTGGCTTTCAAAATGGTCTATTACTTATCTTTGCCGACCTTAATGGTAGGCTATTTGTTTAGCTTAAATCAAAAAAAGAACAACTGATGAAAAAAATTTTTACAACCCTTGCGCTGGCGGTGTTCTCAACTGCCCTTGTAATCGCCCAGCCGGCCGGTATGGGTAAAAGCGATCCGGAAGGAAAGAAAGTACTGGACGCTGTGAGCGCAAAATTCAAGACCTACAAAACAGTAACGGCAAAGTTTTCCCTGAAAATTGAAAATGCTGCGGGCAAAAGCCTTGGCGTTAAAACAGGCACCGTGTACATGAAAGGTGTTAAGTACAGGATCAGCGTAACAGGACAGGAAATATTCAGCGATGGCAGCAATGTATGGACTTATGACAAAGCGGCCAATGAAGTGACTATTACGAAAATTGATCCCAATGCCAATTCATTGACGCCACAAAAATTGTTTACCAACTTTTACGAAAAAGATTTTTTATACAAGCTCAACGGCCCCGTGAAAGTAGGCGCCAAGACTTTGAAAGAAGTGGAGCTGACACCGATCGACAAAACCAAGCCTTTTCATAAAGTATTGCTGTATGTAGACAATAATGCTATCAACAGCACCAAAATATTTGAAAAAACAGGCAACCGCTATACTTACAGCACTACATCGCTTACGCCTAACACGGCAGTGGCAGATGCAATGTTTGTATTTGACGCTAAGAAATACCCCGGCGTGGAAGTGGTGGATCTGCGATAAAAGGATATAAACCGATTACAAAAATCCCGGGGCAGTCCCCGGGATTTTTTATTTTCCCCAACGGTAAGTTTCATTTTTCAGGCCGGCCAGGTCTATCACCCGGTCGGTTACGGTAGCGGCCAGCGCTTCAATGGTTTGCGGCCTGCTGTAAAAGGAAGGAGTGGCCGGGCAGATGATGCCGCCGGCAAGTGTAATGGTTTCCATATTACGGATGTGAACCAGGTTATAAGGCGTTTCCCTTGCCACGCAGATAAGCCTGCGCCTTTCTTTCAGCATCACATCGGCAGCCCTGGTGATCAGGTCATCGGAAATACCCTGTGCAATGCGCCCCAATGTGCCCATGCTGCAGGGAACAATGATCATGGTATTGTATTGTGCGGAACCCGATGCAAAAGGCGCTGTAAAATCATTTTTGGCAAACTGCTTTACCGGCAGTTCATGGTAGCTTTCATCGCCCAGCTCTGTCTGCCATACCTGCCGGGCATTATCGGTCATCACCAGCGACAGCTCACTCACCTGTTCGTTTAGCTGCGACAGCCGGGTCAATAATTGCCTGGCATAAATAGAACCGCTGGCCCCTGTGACCGCTACTACAATTTTTTGCATTAATTTTCCGTTTATACTTCCCGAAGTTATTAAACAATTCATGTATGAAAAGGCTTACAGCGCTTTTATTATTGTTCACCTGCTCTATGCTGGCGCTTTCTTTCAGTAATGCGCCAAAGGAAAAAGTAAAATGGATCAGCTTTGAAGAAATGGAAAAGCTATATGCGCAGCAGCCGAAACCGATCATTATTGATCTGTATACAGACTGGTGCGGATGGTGCAGGGAAATGGACAGGACCACTTACAGCAACAGCAAAGTGGCTTCCTATATCAACGAACATTATTATGCGGTGAAGTACAATGCGGAATCGACTGACAGCATCTGGTTCAATAAAGTGAAGTATGGCTTTAACCATGCTATGAAAACGAATGAGCTGGCGCTCAGTCTCAGCTTCGGCGACAGGAGCTATCCCAATACTATTTTCCTCGAAACCATCGATGCCCGCCCGGCGCCTTTGTCCGGCTACATGAAACCAAAGGAGATGGAAGGTCCGCTGCGTTATTTCGTGGAAAAAAAAGAAGATGAAACCTTCGTGGAATTTCACCAGAAAATGAAGAAGGGCTGGTGATCGCTTCGCAATCAATCATAGGTTAACGAACAGTTGTACCATATCCCGGCTTCACAGGCGTCGCACACTTGTACAGTATTACTTCGCTCAGCTGTTGCTTTTAATAAATGCAATGATATTCCCGATCACTTCTTCCCTGTTTATTTCATTCATCATTTCGTGCCGGCCTCCTTTATAGAGGTCGTAGCTCATATCCTCCACACCTGCTGCTTTCCAGTTTTCTACCAGCTTTAAAAAACCTTTGCCCTCAAGCCCCACAGGATCTTTATCGCCCGAAAATGCATACACGGGAATATGCCTCGGTATACGCTGTATATTTTTTTGCTGAAAAGCTTCCCTGATCCCTTTGAAAAAATAATAGTAGAAAGAAGCGGTGCACACAAAGCCGCATTGCTCATCGGCCACATATTTATCTACTTCCGTTTCATTGCGGCTCAGCCAGTCGGCCTTGGTGCGGGTGGGTTTAAATTTTTTATTATACTGGCCAAAAGACAGGCTGTCAATCAACCGGCTCCGGTACTTTTCGCCGAATAACTTTCGCTGCATATCCGCTACCAGTATGCCGAAGCCCATCAAAGGGTCTTGCTTACCATTAGACGCTGAAAGGATCAACCCGTCAATATTGCTTCCGTACAATTGAAAATAGCGTTGCGAGAGAAAAGAGCCCATGCTGTGTCCCAGCAGGAATATTTTTTTACCCGGCCAGGATTGCTGGTGATGGCTGATGCAGAGATCCATATCATTCACCTGCAGTGCAAACCAGTCCGGGGGCGTAATGCCCTGTTCTTTTACCGATGCTACGGCCTTGCCATGCCCCCGCTGATCATGTGCATACACTGCGATATTGCGGGCTACAAAAAAAGCGGCAATGTCATGATACCTTTCCGCATATTCGGCCATGCCATGGGAGATATGCAGGATCGCATCCGGTACAGCATCCGGCAGCCAGCCATAAACAGGCATGGCATGTCCGTCGGTATAGTGAATGATGAAGGATGTATGCTGCATCCGTACTAAGGTTTTGTTTTTTCTTCCGGCAGCAATACAAAGCTGGTAGCCACAAAATTTTTATCAATGATCTTACCGCTCACCCTTGCTTTGCGGATGGCATTGCAGAAACCATCGTCTGCATGCGCATCGCCATGCTTGTCGATGCTGGTGCCTGTAACAAAATAAGGCACACCGTTGATACGCACGGCGAGGTCGCAGCCCTTCTTATCTTTCATGCCGAATTTGCATTGTCCGCAACTGGCTTCTACGATTTGAGTGCTGTCTGCTGCCTGTGCTTTGACGCCTGTGGCTATGAAGAGAAGCAGTAAAAAGGAAAGTAGCTGTTTCATAATAGTTGATTGTGTTGTTTTCAAAGTTAGCAATTGCTTTCACATAAAATGCCCGCCATCTGTATAAATCATGACCATCAGCTTTATCTGTGTTCAAAAAAAATCCCGCCACCGGCGGGATGTAAATATTATTTGGAAACTTCAGCCATATCCGGGATATCAGCCGCTTTGTACAGGCCGGCATCCAGCTTCTTCTTCGTTTCTTCAAATGCTTTCAGCGTTTCGTCAATATCCTCAAAGCTGTGCGCTGCGGTAGGAATAAGACGGTAAATGATATCTCCTTTCGGAATAACCGGGTATACCACGATGCTGCAGAAAATATGATAATTCTCCCTCAGGTCCATCACCATCTGTGTAGCTTCCGGCACATCCCCTTTCATATAGATAGGCGTCACCGGTGAGTTGGTATTGCCAATATCAAAGCCTCTTTCTTTCAGGCCCGATTGCAGGCGCTCCACATTGGCCCATAAATTATCCCGCAGCTCAGGCATGTTGATCGTCATATCCATGCGTTTGAGCATACCTTCAACGATGAGCAAAGGAAGGCTTTTCGCAAATATCTGTGAACGCACATTGTAGCGTAAGTATTTCAGCACATTTTTAGGTCCGCTGATAAAAGCGCCGATGCTGCCCATGCTTTTCACAAAAGTGGAGAAGTAAAGATCGATACCATCCTGGCAACCCTGTGCCTGGTCGGCGCCACCGCCGGTGGGGCCCATGTAGCCGAAGCCATGCGCATCATCAATCAGTATACGGAATTCATATTTTTTCTTCAGCTCAACAATTTCTTTGAGAATGCCTTGCTCGCCATCCATGCCAAATACCCCTTCGGTGATCACCAGGATACCGCCGCCCTGTTTGTTGGCCATTTCAGTGGCACGCTGCAATTGCTTTTCACAATCTTCCACATCATTGTGCTTGAACGCATAACGATGGCCCATGTGCAAACGAACCCCATCCACGATACAGGCATGCGATTCAGCATCATATACGATCACATCCCTTCTGTTCACCAGCGCATCAATACAGCTCATGATACCCTGGTAGCCGAAGTTGAGCAGCATGGTATCTTCACGGTTCACAAATTTGCTGATCACTCTTTCCAGCTCATCATGTTTTTCGGTGTTGCCGCTCATCATCCTTGCACCCATCGGGTTGCCCATGCCATACATGGCAGCTGCTTCCGTATCTATTTTTCTAACCTCGGGATGGTTTACCAGTCCCAGGTAATTATTAAGGCTCCATACAATCATTTCCTTACCACGAAACTTCATACGTGGTCCTAATTCTCCTTCTAATTTCGGGAATGCAAAATAGCCGTGGGCTCTGTCCATATGCTGGCCTATAGGGCCGCCATCTTTCACCAGTTTTTCAAAAACATCCATGTTGTATATTGTTTTTAATTCATATTAGGGCGAGTGCCTGTAAACAGGCGCAAAATTAAGGTTTTGGAGGCAAATACATAACAGTAATGTAGCATGGATCGAAAGTTAACAACCCGTCTGCATCAAGTATATTTGCACAAATTCATGATCGATATGCTTAGAAAAAGTTGCTTCACATGGCTCCTCAGTTTACTGATCGCTGGCAGCATTTCCGCCCAGCCCAGACCAATTACCTCTTCACAGAAACCTAAACTGGTGGTGGGTATCGTTATTGACCAGATGCGCTGGGATTACCTCTACCGTTTTGAGAAGCTGTACAGCGCCAATGGCTTTAAAAGGCTCCTGTCACAGGGCTACAGCTTTGAAAATACGCTGGTACCTTATACGCCAACCTATACGGCGGTGGGGCATACCTGCGTGTACACAGGTGGTGTTCCTTCCACGACGGGTATCATCGGCAACGACTGGTTTGAGAAGACGATTGACAAAGGCATGTATTGTGCAGCAGATTCAACGGTGGAAACTGTGGGCAGCAAGAGCACGGCAGGTAAAATGAGCCCCCGGAATCTCTGGGCAACCACCATCACTGATGAGCTGCGACTGAGCAATAATTTTAAAAGCAAAGTGATCGGTATTTCCTTAAAGGACAGGGGAGCGATATTGCCTGCAGGACATAGCGCCAATGCGGCTTACTGGTACGATGATGCGGAAGGAAAATGGATCAGCAGCACTTACTATTTTAAAAACGGGGGGCTGCCCAAATGGGTGAATGATTTCAATGCCACCGACCCGGTATCGAAATACATGGCGAAAGACTGGGAGCTGCTGGAGAATAAATCTTATTATACACAGGCTGAAAACGATGAGAATGAAAATGAAGGCACCATTCCCGGTGAAAAAACAGCCAGCTTCCCGCATAAACTATCACAGCTGGATAAAACAAAATATGCAGCAGTAAGGTATACCCCTTATGGCGCTTCCATGAGCTTTGACCTTGCAAAAGCTGCCCTGGAAAATGAGCAGCTGGGCAGGGGTTCATACACTGATTTCCTGGCGCTGAGCATATCTTCCACCGATTATATCGGGCATACCTTCGGTCCCAATTCGCTGGAGATAGAAGATACTTATGCAAGGTTGGATAAGGATCTCGGCGATTTCCTGAATTACCTGGACATGCGCATCGGTAAAGGCAATTACCTGCTGTTCCTTACGGCCGATCATGCCGCAGCGCATGCGCCGGGTTTTTTAAAACAGCACAATATCCCCGGCGGCTTTTATGACGATAATACGATGCTGCGGGAGATCAATGCAGCAGTGGAAACTGAATTTGCGATCAAAGGGGCTATTAAAAGAGCATATAATTACCAGTTCTATTTAAACGATACCATTTTAAAAAATAGCGGTAAAGATATCAGTGCTGTGAAAGAATTTATTGTGGCAAAACTGAAAGCCTATCCGTATGTAGTGTATGCTTTTGAGCTGGAAAAGCTGGCATCGACCACCATGAATGAAACACAGAAAAAAATGATGAGTAATGGCTATAATCCCAAACGCTCCGGTGATATACAGTTCACGGTAAAGCCGCAGTATTTTGATCATGGCACCAAAGGGACTACGCATGGCGCCTGGAATCCTTATGATGCACATATTCCTTTGTTGTGGTTCGGGTGGAACATCAAGCCCGGCGAAACCAACAGGGAAGTATATATGACGGATATTGCTCCCACTGTAGCGGCATTGCTGAATATCCAGATGCCTAATGGTAATGTGGGCAAGGCATTGACAGAACTGGCAAAATAGGTTGCTGACAATATTTTATACCCAGGCTGCCCGGTAAAAGGCAGCCTTTTATTTTGGCGTAATATTGTAACCTGTAACAGTTGCCAATGCACAAATGCCCCTATTTTTACAGCGCAATGCATCCCATAAAAAAAATAATGTTCATCCTGTTTTTGTTGGCAGGTTTTACAGCTGAAGCAAAAGAGATCACCGTACCTAAAAACCCGGATGGCGGCTGGTACTATCCTGATGGTAATTTTCCTGCAAAGGCAGGGGATGTGGTGCTGATGGACGGAGACTATGCCTATATAAAAATTATCGGCTGGAACCCAGGCGGCTATGTCACTTTCAGGAAAAGAAATCCTTTAACTACGGTGAGGGTGGGTACTAACCACAACGGCTACTCGATGGTGATGGATTACTGTAAGTATTTTATTGTAGACGGGCTGGTGATCGGCAATGTCAATCCAACAGTTTACACCGAGAACTCGTTTAATTTTCCCGGGGCGGAAAAATTTGAAGTGCGTAACTGTATTATCCAAAATGCCAAAGTGGGATTTTTTTCCAACCTTTCCACAGGACATTATACGGATATTTATATCCATGATAATATCATCCGCAATATCTCATCCACTGCAAAAAATACCTATTCGGAAGGATTTTACATTGGTCCCAGTGATGTGAATGCGAGTACAGAGCAGACCTCTTTTAAAAACCTGCGTATTGAAAATAATGCGCTGGAGAATATTGGTGGCGACGGCATCCAGATCACCTGTGCGGTTGATGTAAAAGTGAAAAACAACAGTATCAAAAATTATGGCTTTCACAATATCCGCTTCCAGCAATGCGGCATTTTATTGGGCAACTACAGCAGCGGTGTGGTGGAAGGCAATTACCTGGAAACAGGAACCGGCTCCGCATTGAATGCGTTAGGCGCAGGCACTATTATTTTCCGGAACAATATTGCCAAGGGAACCGCTACAAGTCCGGGCCAGGATGGTATTTATATAAGGGGCGCCAAGTTGAAAGTGAAGCTCATTGGTAATATACTGGACAAAGTGAACAGGAATTTCATACAGGTGGATGCAGGAGCCGTTACTGAAAATACCCGCAACAGCTTTGGCAAGGCCATCGCTTCCAGGCCTGTTCCGCAGGCGAAAGAGACCGGTGATTCCAGCCCCTGAAACCGGCATAGAACTTCATATGAATAATTATGATCATAAAAAAAGTCTACAGAGATTATCCGTAGACTTTTTTTGTTGGGTTACCTGGATTCGAACCAAGACAGACAGAATCAAAATCTGTAGTGCTACCGTTACACCATAACCCAATCTTCCACCCTTTTTTGAATTGGGAGTGCAAAAATAAGGGGGAGAATCAAAAATTCAAAATTAAAAATTCAAAAATCTTAAAATAGCGTTTGGAAGAGAGCCGATGGTCTTTAGCTATTAGCTGTTAGCCAGGGATTTGCTAAAGGCCGTCAGCATTTTCTCCTCTTCCGTCAATAAATCAAGCAAACCTGCGATCATTTGACTATTGCCATAATTTAATTGTCGGCCAATCAGTAACTGTGTTTCCAGCTCAAAACAGGAGCCAAGCGATATTTCAATAAATCTTTTATAGTCTTTACTGCTGCTCCTGCTGCTGCCTTCGGCAATATTGGAAGGAATTGAAACAGCACACCTGTTGATCTGCGATACAAGCCCGAACTTTTCCTCTACAGGAAAATGGTTTGTAAGATCAAATGACCGGATGGCTATCTCAAAACCTTTCTGCCAGATTTTAAGTTCTTTAAAATTTCGCATGGGTAAGGTTTACGGATTAAAATTTTCATACTAACAGCTAATAGCTAAAGGCTAACAGCTATTACTCGCTGCTTTCCCTGGCTTTTAACTCTTTGATCTTGGCCAGTGCGCCTGTTACCACGTCGCACATCATCGTATACAAAGCTCCCTGCTGAGGGTTGGCATAAATATACTCAAGGGCCTGGTCTTCATTGGCGATTACCATTACCGGGATGCTGCTGTTCACTTCATTGATGCCATCTTTTAATAAGGCGATGATCTCGTCGGCGCTTCGGCCCCGGAGGTTTTTATCGCAACGGATAATGATCTCGTCGAAATAGCGGGCCGAAATGGCGCCCAGCTCTTTGATATCTTCATCTCTTCTGTCGCCTGTACCGCTGATGATACCGATGCGTTTGGGATAATCCAGCTTGCTTACAAAATCACAGAGCAGCTGCAGGCCATGCGGGTTGTGGGCAAAATCGGCGAGTATGGTAAAATGTTTGAAATTGAAAAAATTGAGCCTGCCCGGCGTCTGGCTGGCGGAGGGCACAAAGCTGCTCAGCGCCGAACGGATGTCCTCAATGCTGATATCCCGGTATAAATAGGAGGCCATTACAGAAGGCAGGCAGTTGGCAATATTGTGCATGGCCTTGCCTTCAAATGTTACGGGCACATCTTTCACATTGATCACCCTTATTTTCCAGGTGCCTTTTAAAATGCTGATGAAGCCGTTCTCAAAAACAGTAGCCAGGCCGCCTTTTTCGCAATGTTTTTTAATGCGTGGATTTTTTTCATCCATGCTGAACAGGGCCACGTTGCATTTCAGCTCATCCTTCATGGCGTATACAAGGTCGTCATCTGCATTGAGCACTGCGTAGCCATGCGGGAACACTGTTTCAGGCACCACGGCTTTTACCTTGGCCATCTGCTCCAGGGTATTGATGCCGCCCAGTCCCATATGATCGGCCGCCACATTGGTTACAATCGCCACTTCGCAGTTCTGGAAAGCCAGGCCATTTTTAAGGATACCGCCACGGGCGCATTCCAGCACGGCAAAATCGACGGTAGGATCTTTGAGCACAAACTGCGAGCTGATGGGGCCGGTACAATCGCCTTTCATCATCAGCTGGTTTTGTATATACACCCCATCGCTGGTGGTATAGCCCACTTTTTTGCCGGCGCTTTTGGCAATATGGGCAGTGATGCGGGTAGTGGTGGTTTTACCATTCGTACCCGTGATGGCAATGATCGGGATGCGTCCTGCGCTGCCTTTTGGGAAGAGCATATCCACCACCGGTTCCGCCACATTGCGGGGAAGTCCTTCGGCCGGTTCAATGTGCATGCGGAAGCCGGGCGCTGCATTCACTTCCAGGATAGCGCCGCCGTTTTCACTTACCGGCGTACGGAGGTCGCTGGCCATGATGTCGATGCCGCAGATATCCAGCCCGATGATCTTGGCAATGCGTTCGCACATGAAAATATTTTCAGGATGCACTTCATCGGTAACATCGGTGGAAGTACCGCCGGTAGAAAGATTAGCGGTAGGTTTAAGCAATACCAGCTCACCTTTGGGCGGCACGGTTTCCAGCGTATAATTTTTTTCGTCCAGCATTTTTTGTGTGAACTGGTCGATAGTGATCTGTGTCAGCACTTTTTCATGACCATAGCCCCTGCGGGGATCTTTATTGGTCTCATCGATGAGCTGCTGGATAGTGCTGCTGCCATCGCCGGTCACAGCGGCAGGCGTACGCAGGGCCGCACATACAAATTTGTAATTGATAACCAGGCAGCGGAAGTCAAAGCCTGTGATGAATTTTTCAATGATCACACTGCGGCCATATTGCTTGGCAGCAGCAAATGCGGTCAGGGCCTGTTCCCAGGTAGTGATATTAGTGGTGTTGCCCTTGCCGTGGTTGCCGTCGATGGGCTTTATCACCAACGGGTAGCCATAACGTTCCACCGCATCTTTCAGTCCTTCTTCGGTGCGGATCACTGTACCACGAGGAACGGGGATCTCAGCAGCTTCCAGCAGGGCCTTGGTTTCTTCTTTATCGCAGGCAATATCCACCGCAATATTGCCGGTGGTGCTGGCAATGGTGGCTCTTATTCTTTTCTGGTGTACACCGTAACCCAGCTGCACCAGCGAATGCTTGTTGAGCCGGATATAAGGGATGCCTCTTTTGGCCGCTTCATCCACAATACAGCCGGTGCTCGGTCCCAGCCGGGTATCTTCCCTTATTTCACGCAGGTTCATGATATCTTCTTCCAGGTTGTATTCAACACCGTCTGTCAGCGCCTGTGCAATACGTACCGCTGCTTTGGCAGCGTATACGCCGGCATCTTCTTCCATATAGCTGAAGCATACAAAATATTCTCCATCCACGCCGGTGCCCCTCGTGCGGCCGAAACCGGTATCCATGCCGGAGAGGGTCTGGAGTTCCAGGGCAATATGCTCGATCACATGCCCCATCCAGGTGCCTTCATCCACCCGGTGAAAAAAACCGCCGGGAACGCCTTCACTGCAACGATGCTCATACATGGAGGGGAACATTTTTTCCAGCCTTTCCCGGAAACCAGGAATACTGTTGGTGGGCCGTTGCTCCATATCTTCCAGCTGCAGCTTCATCTGGATGAGCTTTGGCCGGCGAACACTCCAATAGTTAGGACCTCGTAAAACTTTGATTTCTTCTATTCTCATAAACGTTTTTGTTTTGTTGTGAAGGAAGTGGAAATTAAGTAAAAGCGATTGGTTTACAAAATTTAAAGACAGGCTATGTGATGGATATAATCTAAGCGCCGGCAAAGGGGATGGTGTTGAATGAAGCCCACGCATTCTGCGGGGACGATGTTGCTATGAAAAACCATGACCCGCAACCAAAACACAATAAAATGGTCTTACAAAAGGGATATTCACAGGAGTTGAAAAGCAACGGCCGTTTATAAAAATTGAATTCCCTTATTTTTGTACAGAACAAATTTGTGTAGATGCAATTTGCTAAAGGAAAACTGATCGCAATAGGCGGCGCCGAGGACAAGGGCACCGACCTGGAGAAAGGACAAATACAACGCAACAATCTCAACTTTTTTGAATTGGGTATTTTAAAGCGCATCATGGATGAGGCCGGCGGCCTGTCACAGCGCATTGAAGTGATCACCACTGCCAGCATGATCCCTTATGAAGTAGGAGATAATTACCTGGATGCTTTTGGTAAGATAGGCTGCACCAATATCGGTGTGATGCATATCCGCAACAGGGGTGATGTGAGCAATGCGGAATACATGGAACGTATAAAAACCTGCGATGCCGTAATGTTCAGCGGTGGCAACCAGTTGCGGTTGTCCAGCATTTTCGGTGGCACCGAATTCCTGCAGGTGTTGCAGGACAGGCTGGCGGCGGAAGAAACATTTGTAGTGGCCGGCACTTCTGCGGGAGCAATGGCCATGAGCAATACCATGATCTATGAGGGCAATGCCACAAGGGCTCACCTGAAAGGAGAGGTAAAGATCACTACGGGCCTGGGTTTTATTGATGATGTGATCATTGATTCGCATTTTGAAAAGCGTGGTCGTTTCGGCAGGCTGGCGCAGGCAGTAGCCTCCAATCCTTCCTGCATCGGCATCGGCCTGGGGGAAGATACCGGCATGCTCATTACCGGCGCTACCATGGAAGCCATTGGCAGCGGGCTGGTGATCATTGTGGACGGGCATGATATCAGGCACAGCAATATTGCCGATATACCCGATGGCAACCCCATCAGCATAGAAAATTTAAAAGTGCATTTCTGCGAAAAAGGGAATGGTTATTCTTTAACCGAAAGGAAATTCATTCCTGAAGTGAGCGAAGGTGCGGTGATAGTGAAGCGGGTGCATGTGGAATAATAATCAGTAATTAATAATAGCGATTGATTATTAATTACTGATTATTTTAAAAGACATTATACAGCGCTTACCAGGTAATAATTTTTCTTTCCTTTCTGCACTAATAAATATTTGCCGTGCAATAATTGCGATGATTCAATTTTTGCGTCCACCACTTCTACTTTTTTACGGTTGATACTCACACCACCGCCCTGTACCATTTTTCTTGCTTCGCCTTTGCTCGCAAAAATATTGGTCTCTGCTAAAAAGCTTACCACATCTATACCTGCGTTAATTTTTTCAGCATCGTAATCCACTTTTACAATACCATCCATGTTATTGAGATCTTCTTCACTGAGACTTTCGGCCGGAGCGCTCTGGTTGGCAAATAATTTAGCAGTGGTCTCAATAGCTTTGTTGTATTCTTCTTCGCCATGCACAAAAATGGTCAGTTCTTTTGCCAGTGTTTTTTGCAGCTCACGGGCAGCAGGGTCTGATTGGTGCCTGGAGATGAGCGCATCAATAATCTCTTTGGATAAGAAAGTGAAAATTTTGATCCAGCCTTCAGCATCCGCATCAGAAGCATTGAGCCAGAACTGGTAAAACTGGTAAGGCGTGGTTTTGCCGGCATCGAGCCATACATTGCCCTGCTCTGATTTACCGAATTTACCACCGTCGGCTTTTTTAATGAGCGGACAGGTGAAGGCAAAGGCAGTCCCGCTTTCCTTGCGGCGGATCAACTCGGTACCGGTCACAATATTACCCCACTGATCGCTGCCGCCCATCTGCAGTTTGCAATTGCGGTTTTTGTACAACCAGTAAAAATCGTAGCCCTGTATGAGCTGGTAGGTAAATTCGGTAAAAGACATTCCATTCTCACTTTCCAGGCGTTTTTTCACGCTGTCTTTCGCCATCATGTAATTGACGGTGATATGCTTGCCTGCTTCCCGGATAAAATCGAGGAAGCTGATATCTTTGAACCAGTCGTAGTTATTGACCATTACGGCGGCATTGGGCTTGCTTTCATCAAAATCCAGGAACTTTTCCAACTGGGCCTTGATGCCGGCCTGGTTTTGCAGGAGCACATCGTTGCTCAGCATCACCCTTTCTTCACTTTTGCCGGTAGGGTCTCCCACCATGCCGGTGGCGCCGCCTACGAGTGCGTAGGGCTTGTGGCCGGCTTTCTGCAGGTGTACCAGCAGTAAAATAGGCACCAGGCTGCCGATATGCAGGCTGTCGGCCGTTGGGTCAAAGCCAATATAAGCCGAGGTAACTTCTTTATTCAGTTGTTCTTCCGTGCCGGGCATAATGTCCTGCAGCATGCCCCTCCAGCGTAATTCTTCTATTAATGGATTGCTCATTTTGATAGTGGGTTACCGGTTTTTTAACCGGATTGCAAAAGTGCAGCTAAATTCTCAAAAAACCACGGGTAAGATGCAGGCTTTCACCTTTATAGAGCCGGGATCTTTTATGGCCAAAGCAACTTTTTATACCTCAAAGCCGCCTTACAGAAGGATAACACCCGAAAAATCGGCTGAATGAGGCTAAAAATGTACATTCGTAAGCTGAAACTAGCTGATGATAGGCAATTTATATCGTATAAATACGTTTACCCACTAATATTCGTACGGTATTAATCCAAACAAACATACAAAAACCATGACTCGAAGGCTTACTGCTTTACTGATAGGGATGCTTGTTCTCCAGGTTTCCGTCTATGCACAATTCCGAAAATACTCCAACGAATTTTTAAATATTGGCGCCGGTGCAAGAGGGCTTGCGATGGGTAATTCACAGGTTGCATCCGTGGATGATGCCACTGCAGGATATTGGAATCCCGCAGGCCTGGCCGGAGTAAAAGACAACCCGGTAGCCACTGTCATGCATGCTGAATATTTTGCCGGTATCGGTAAATATGATTACGGGGCGCTGGCCATTCCTGTGCAGGATAATAAACGTACGATTGGTTTTTCATTGCTGCGCTTTGCAGTGGATGATATCCCGAATACACTTTATCTCGTGGAGCCTGATGGAAGCATCAACTACAATAATATCCAGACCTTTTCATCGGCCGATTATGCGTTTCTTTTTTCCTTTGCGCAAAGCCTGAAGGAAACAGAAACCAGCCGCTTGAGTTTTGGCGCAAATGCCAAAGTGATTTACCGTAAAGTGGGCAGCTTTGCCAATGCCTGGGGCTTTGGCCTGGATGCCGGTATCCAGATGGTAGGTGAAAAATGGAGATGGGGTATTACTGCAAGAGATATCACCACTACATTCAATGCATGGTCATTTAAATTTACAGAAAGGGAAAAAGAAGTGCTGTACCTTACCAATAACGAGATCCCGGTGAAATCAACGGAGCTTACAGCTCCCAGGCTGGTTTTGGGTGGCGGCTATAAATTTGATATCAGCAGCAATGTCAGCCTGCTGGCCGAAGCCAACGTGGATGTAACTTTTGATGGTAAAAGAAACACAGTGCTCAGCAGCAACCCGGTGAGCGCCGATCCGCATCTGGGTATGGAGGTAGGCATCAAAGATGTTTTTTTTGTAAGAGGGGGCATTACCAATTTTCAGCGGGCGCTGAAAGATGGTGATACAACCAACCAGAAAAAAGTATGGATCTACCAGCCAAGTGTGGGCGCAGGTTTCAGGATCAATAATGTGAGCATTGATTATGCGTTCAGCAATCTTGCCAACCAGAACAATCCATTGTTTACGCATGTATTTTCTATAAAAGTAAATTTTGCCAAAAAAGAGGACTATTAATAAAAGCTAACATCGGTTATGATGAAAAAAATACTATTTGCCCTTACTGTATTTATTGCTATGCAAGCCAGTGCGCAGCTGAATAACAGTTGGATCGATTACAGCAAGACCTACTATAAATTCACTGTGTACAGGGATTCCTACACACGCATACCGCAATCAACGCTTGCTGCTGCAGGGCTGGCATCGGTGAATGCCGATCATTTCCAGCTTTGGAGAAATGGTGAGCAGGTTCGTTTATACACTTCCGTTAGCAATGCGGTGCTGGGCGCTTCGGATTATATTGAATTCTGGGGTAAAATGAACGATGGGCTGCCCGATAAAAATCTGTACCGCAATACCGATTACCAGCTCAATGAAAAATACAGCCTGGAAACGGATACAGCCACTTATTACCTCACGGTCAATACAGCAGGGAATAACCTCCGCTATGCACAGCAAACCAACACGGCGCCTAGTGCAGCTACACCGGATGCTTATTACATGAACACGGTGGACACTTTTTACAAAAACCGTGTCAACCGGGGACTGGCAAACCCCGCCGGTGAATATGTATATTCATCTTCCTATGATATGGGTGAAGGCTGGACATCAGGAGATATCTCTCCATCAACAGCGTATGCGCTTGCCTGTACATTCACTAACCTGAATGTGTATACAGGAGGTCCTACCAATAATGTAAGCGTAAGTGTGAATGCAGCGGGTAATTCGCCATTTCCCCGGAATCTTTTTATTCAGTCTTATAATACCACCATATTCAATGAGGGCATGCCTTATTTTGAATATAAAAAAGTGAACCTTACCAATCAGGCATTATCAACAGTTCTTCCCAATGCAAATACAGTATTAATAAGAGTGGGTTCACAATCGGATACAGTGGTGGCAAGAATTGTGGTTGCCAAAATAAGCATTACCTACCCGGCCACTTTTAATTTTAACAACAAGATTGCCCATACTTTTGAAGTAGTAGCGTCGGCCACAGGCAATTACCTCGACATCAGCAATTTTAACTATGGTTCAGCGGCTCCGGTTTTATATGACCTTACTGCCAATACCCGTTATGTAGGGGAGATCAGTTCAACACCCGGAAGAGTAAAATTTGTGCTGCCACCTTCTACGGCCCCGCATCGGCTTATATTGATGGCAGTGACCGCACCCAATAATATCAGCGCTCTTTCTGCACCCAAAACATTTGTTAATTACGGCAATGCAGCGCAGCAGGGTGACTACCTGTTTATCAGCCATCCGCAATTATACAATGATGGCAACGGCAACAACTATGTGGAACAATACAGGGCTTACAGGGCCAGCGCCAACGGCGGCTCTTTTAATGCCAAAATTTACAATATTGATGAATTGGCTGAGCAGTTTGCATTCGGTATAAAAGGCCACCCGGCTTCTGTACGGGATTTTATACGGTATGCAAGGCAGCAGTTTACGGTGGCACCGAAATATGTATTACTGGTAGGCCGTGGCGTATCATATACTGATGTGCTTACTTACCAGGCCAGCTCTGCGTCAGCGCCTGTGCTGGCCAACCAGAATTTTGTGCCCACCTTCGGCTGGCCGGCTTCGGATAATTTATTGGCAGCAAACCCGGGCACTACATTCCCGCTGGTACCGATCGGCCGTCTGAGTGCAGTGAATGGCTCCGAGATCAATAGCTACCTTCAGAAAGTGATCGAGTATGAGCAGGTACAACGTACACAAAGTCCTTATGTAGCCGACAAAGGCTGGATGAAAAATATCATGCATGTAATCGGCGGTAAAGACAGCCTGGAAAGCAACGGTTTTGAATTTTACATGAACCGTTACAAAACAATTGCAGAAGATACTTTATATGGCGGTAAAGTGGAAACCTTTAAAAAGACAACGGCAGGTGTTATTGAGCAAAGCTACAGCAACAGGATCGTAGAGCTCATTAATAATGGTCTTGGATACATCGGTTATTTTGGCCACTCTTCTGCAAACGTGCTGGAATTTAACCTGAGCAATCCGAATGAATATACCAACCCGGGAAAGTATCCTTTCTTTAATGCCAGCGGTTGCAGCGCAGGTAACTTTTATTTTTATGATCCATTAAGGCCCGCCGGCAGCCGGTCTATATCGGAGAACTATATATTGACTCCGCAGAGAGGCAGCATCGTTTTCCTGGCCAGCACTCACTTTGGTATTCCTTATTACCTGGATAATTACAATACCGGTTTCTACAACCGTTTTAGTAAAACAATGTATGGTCAAAGCTGTGGTGTGCAGCTGCAGGATGTGATCAGGCAGATCGGCGGAGAAAACCCGAACCCAGGGCTTAACTTCTTTGACAGGATCCATCTTGAAGAGATCACTATCCATGGAGACCCCGCTATTAAAATAAATACATTCGCTCAGCCTGATTATGCGATCGAAGAATCTATGGTGAGGATCAGTCCTACCATTGTTTCTGTGGCCAACGTGAACTTTAATTTAAAAGTGAAAATGCAGAATCTTGGAAAAGCTACCAATGATTCGATCTGGGTATATGTAAAAAGAAAATTGCCAAACGATAGTATCCGCACTATTTATGATGAAAAGATCAGGGCGATCAGGAATACCGATTCACTGGAATTTACCATTCCTATCAGCCCGACTACAGATAAAGGTCTCAACCAGATCATTGTAGAGCTGGATTACAAACATGAAGTGAATGAACTCTACGAAACCAATAATAAGGTTACAAAAGACTTTTACATTTTTGAAGATGAGCTAAGGCCAACCTATCCGTATAACTTCTCGATCATTAACCAGCAGAATATTACCTATGTGGCCAATACAGCTAACCCGCTGGGGGCCACCAGGCAGTACACGATGGAAATTGATACGACAGAACTGTTTAACTCTGCTTTCAAAAAGACGTACAACACGACCGGGCCCGGTGGTATTGTGGAATTCACGCCAACCAATCTGACATTTACCGACAGCACTGTATATTACTGGAGAGTATCATTGCAGCCGGTTGATAATTCACCGGTGATCTGGAATACTTTCTCTTTTGTATACCTGGTGAACAGCAGCACCGGCTTTAACCAGTCGCATTATTACCAGCATCTTAAATCGACGTATGACAATATACAGCTGAAGGAAGACAGGCGATTCTATTATCCACGCATACCCAGGAACCTGGTCGTAAGAACAGGCCTGCACCCATATGTACCCTATGATAAGATCAACGTGAGCGTTGACTTTACCAAGCTGGAGGACTATGGTTGTGTATTCAGCTCGTTGCAGGTATATGTAGTGGATAGCAGCTCTCTGCAGTTCTGGGAAAATTACAGGGTGAATGCGACTACAGGCCGCTATGGCAGCGCACCGCCTAATTGTAGTGCTACCGATACTGCCAGGTATTTCTTTGAGTATCCGTATGCCAACCCGGGAGGGGTGCCTTACAGGAAACGTGCGATGGATCTGCTCAACGGAACCGATATTCCAAACGGTAAGTATGTGATCATCACCAACCTTGGTAATTCACTCAACAATACCTCTTTCATCAGCCAGTGGCAGGCCGACCAGGCTTTGTATGGCACAGGCAACAGCTTGTATCATACCCTCAAGAATCTTGGCTTTACAAAAATTGACAGCTTTACACGCAACCTTCCTTTCATGTTCATGTACCAGAAAGGAGTCCCTTCATTTACACCGATACAGGTAATGGGCGACTATGATTCAAGTTATATTGACCAGGTGGTCAACCTGCAGAGCTTAAAGCCTGAAGGAACGATTGAATCTCCTGCATTCGGTCCTGCAAGGGAATGGACAGCTTTACACTGGCGTGGTACCAGCCTCGATGCTGCTGAAGGCGATTCAGTGAAGATACAGGTGGTAGGGGTGCAGAATAATGGTAACTCAACTTTATTGGCAACAGTGGCACCTTCGCAGGATACTTCGCTCACTTTTATCGATGCCGAAACATATCCTTATGTTAAGCTGCGTATGATCAATAAGGATGATAAATTTAATACACCGCACCAGTTGCGCTATTGGAGAATCAATGCACAGCTGGCGCCGGAAGGTGCCGTAGCGCCAAACCTGCTGTATTCTATAAGCGCCGACACGGTAGACCAGGGTCAGCAGATAGATGTTTCCCTGGCATTTAAAAATATCAGCAATATTCCTTTTGACAGTTTGCTGAAGATAAAACTGGTGATTACCGACAACCAGTACGTTAATCATGAAATTGTGCTTCCCAAACGTAAGATACTGGTGGCCGGTGATACCATTATAGCCAAGTACACGATTGATACGAGGAATTATTCTGGGCACAATACCCTGCTGATCGATTTCAACCCTGATTTTGACCAGCCTGAGCAGTTACATTACAACAACGTATTGTACAAGGATTTCTATGTAAGGGCAGATAATTATAACCCGCTGCTGGATGTTACATTCGATGGAGTGCATATCCTCAACAATGATATCGTTTCATCTAAACCTAATATATTGGTTAAGCTGAAAGACGAAAGCAAATACCTGGCATTAAGCGATACGGCATTGCTGAAAGTGCAGGTGCGTTATCCAGATCAGTCGTTGCGGGATTTCCACTTCGGCGACAGCATGATATTTACACCGGCTAATCTTACAACCGGTGAAAATACCGCCACCATTGACTTTAAGCCTTATTTTGCCGACGACGGCGAATATGAGCTCCTGGTATCAGGAAAAGATATGAATGGCAACAGGGCAGGCGACCTGGATTATCGTATAGGCTTTACCGTTATCAACAAGCCGATGATATCAAACCTGCTCAACTACCCGAACCCGTTCACCACTTCCACTGCATTTGTATTTACAGTGACGGGCAGCCAGCCGCCGCAGAATATGAGGATACAGATACTGACGATAACGGGTAAGGTGGTCAGGGAGATCACCATGAGTGAGCTGGGACCGATACATGTGGGTAGAAATATCACCGAGTTCAAATGGGATGGTACCGATATGTATGGACAAAAACTGGCGAACGGTGTTTATCTCTACAGGGTGCTTACCAATCTCAATGGTAAGTCGCTGGAAAAATACCGTGCAGAAGGAGACAATACCGATAAGTACTTCAACAAAGGGTACGGCAAAATGTACCTGATGCGATAGAATAAAAAGTATAAAAAAACAGCCTCAGAAATGAGGCTGTTTTTTTATGATAGAATCCCGGAGAAAGATCCCGGTCTCTGTAGAAAAGATCCTTGTGCCCGGTTCATTCAGATGGCCTTCATCCGTGAAGTATATATCATCGTATTTCTGATGAATGCCGGCTTTGTAATAATACACGCCGCATTGAGTGGCAACAGCGCTGAAGATGGAATCGGTGCGGTCATACACATTTTTTAAAACCTCGGATATATGATCTCTCCGGGGAGGCGAAACGATAATAACTTTTGATCCGGCACTTTTATACTGTAGCACCAATGCTTTTACCATTGCTATGCTTGTTGTATCTATAGGTTTTACAACTGGCGCTGCGAACCGGTGCATCGAGTTGTTTGTTTCAGTATCATTTATGAAACCCTTGTACACATTGTGATTGAAATTGTTGAAGGAACGCATTTTTTTGAACAAAAAAGCACGGTTGTACTCGTTGAAAAAGCAATACTTCAAAAAAGGCAGGTACTTCGCCATCACAACCGACCGGTTCATTTTGCTGTAATAATCATATACCAACGGG
Source organism: Ferruginibacter sp. (assembly GCA_047602605.1). GTDB lineage: Bacteria > Bacteroidota > Bacteroidia > Chitinophagales > Chitinophagaceae > Ferruginibacter. The sequence continues at coordinate 645,628 of JASGGW010000005.1, read as the reverse complement.
TTCTTTAAATAATACAGCAGGTGATATTGAATATCTTCTGCTAAAACCGGGTTGACCATACTGTTACCGGCGCCAATAACAACATAACCCGGCGGTTCATGATTTTGCAGGTACAGCTTACCCATTAATTGCAGCATGGCTGCATCGGAACCACCCACGCCGAAGTTGTAAGCAGAGAGCGCTGTAACAGAATCGGTATAGTAAGGATTGAGACCGAAATGGATGCGGGAATCTCCCAGGAAAATAATATCGTATTGTTTGCTCTTATCGGTGATGCTGTCCAGTGAATTAAAATACAATGTTGCAAAGTTCTTTTTATAGCGTGCATCAAAAATGCGGCTGCTGGTATAACAAACAGCCAGTGAAACGATCAGCACTATGATAAACCTCTTTGTGTACATTTTTAAAATTGAAAGTATATAAAGCTTGATCTGTTAAAAACGCCCAGGAAAATGATGAGCCAGATGGCTGCAACAAAAAAAGCTATATCCATCACCCTTACCCGGTTCAGCCTGAACAGTACTGGATCTGTCAGTTTTTCCACTAGCAGCATATACAATATAAGCACCAATGAAAGCGCCAGGTTAAACTGGCCAAAGTTCATTTCTGCGGTTCCCAACCAAAAACCGGTATGATTTGTTGTAAATGCAAAGCAGTTCCTGATAAAGACCAGAGCATTATTCCAGCCATCTACACGGAAAAAGATCCAGGCAAAGCCCACGGCCAGCATGGTAATAAACCATGTGGCAATCTTTGGTAAGAAGGCTTTTGAAAATCTTTTGTGATAACTTTCAAATGTTAGAGTATAGCCACCATGCAGCAAACCCCAGATCATAAAATTCCAGGAAGCGCCATGCCAGAAACCGCTCAGCGCAAAAGTGATCATCAGGTTCAGCTTGTGCCGCCATGCGGAAACACGGTTGCCCCCCAACGGGATATAAACATATTCCCTGAACCAGGATGAAAGTGAAATATGCCATCGCTTCCAAAATTCCTTGATGTTGACAGATTCATATGGCCGGTTGAAATTGATGCAGAGATTAATACCCATGCATCTTGCAGCGCCCAACGCAATATCGCTGTAACCGGAAAAATCGGCATAGATCTGTATGCTGAAAAAGAAGATTGCCAGTATACCAGAAATGCCTGTGATATCCTGCGGGGCATTGAATACACTGTCTGCATACATGCCTATCCTGTCGGCGATCACTACTTTCTTAAAAAAGCCCCAGGCCATCAGCCGTAATCCTTCATAAATATTCTGCCAGGAGAAACGGTGATGTGCAAACAACTGCGGTAATAAATGCTGCGGCCTTTCTATTGGTCCTGCGACCAGCTGTGGGTAAAATAAAACATACAAAGAGTAATAACCCAGGTGCGTTACCGCTTTTTGTTTACCCCTGTACACTTCTATGGTATAGCTCAGGGATTGAAAAGTATGAAATGATAAACCGATCGGTAATGCCCAATGCAGCAAGGTTAATTGTGAGCCGCTCCATTCATTGATATTCGTTATAAAAAAATCATAGTATTTGAAAACAGCCAGTAAGCCGATATTGCTGAGAATGCTCAGGATAAGCCATCTTTTTTTATGTGCACTTTTTTCGATCAGGATGCCTGCGCTGTAATCGATCAGTATCAGTAAGAATAATATTAGCAGGTATGAAGGGATAAAGGCGGCATAGAATACACAGCTCAGCAATAAAAGCTGAATCCAGCGAAAACGGTACGGTATAAGATAATAGCTGAGCGTGGCGATAGGGAAAAACAATAAAAATTCAATGGAATTGAAAAGCATGCCGTTTCAGCTAAAATGATTGAATGTAAATATATAAATATTACCATAACCCGGTACATCCTGCTATAATGCAGCCTATCCGCTTTCGCAAAAGGAAATATATGCCTTCTCCGGGCATAGTCATTTTTAATTGACATAATTTTGCGGTTTACTATCCAAGAACTTTTAATATGGCTAAAATAGCAATCAATATAGCGACCGGCAGCCTGCAGCAGGAGGAAATTATTGTAGGGATCGATTTAGGCACTACCAACAGCCTTGTTGCCATTATTCATCCCGAAACAGGCAAGCCGGTGGCATTGAAAGAGCACGACAGCAGCTCGCTTGTTCCTTCCGTGGTTCATTTTGATGATAAATCCAATGTAGTGGTGGGCGATGCGGCCAAACAGTTCCTGGTAACGGCGCCGCAGCAAACGATTTTTTCTGCCAAAAGATTAATGGGGAAAAGCTACAGCGATCTCAAAACACATGCAGACTTCTATACCTATAAAATTATTGATGATAATACCGAGAGCCTGGTGAAAGTGCAGGTAGGCGATAAATTTTATTCTCCCATAGATCTGTCTTCATTCATCTTAAAAGAATTAAAACAAAGGGCCGAGCATATTTTAAAAACCCCGGTTAATAAAGCGGTGATTACTGTGCCTGCTTATTTTAATGATGCACAGCGACAGGCTACCCGTGATGCGGGCCGGCTTGCCGGCCTCGATGTGCTGAGGATCATCAATGAACCTACAGCTGCCAGCCTTGCGTACGGGCTGGGTGTGGATCAGTCGGAGCAAAAGATCATTGCTGTGTACGACCTGGGAGGCGGCACTTTTGATGTATCCATCCTGCGGCTTGCCGGCGGAATATTCGAAGTATTGTCTACCAACGGCGATACTTACCTCGGTGGCGATGATATGGATAATGCCATTGTAGATTTCTGGATCAGCCGGAAAGGGATCACTGCTGATGAATTGAAGCAGGATAAAAGCCTGGCACAATCGGTGAGGCTCGCTGCAGAGCAGGCTAAAAAACATCTTGGTACCCATGATCATTTTCAAACCAATCTTAATGGAGACGAGCTATCCATTTCCAGGAAAGAATTTGAAGCGCTTATTCAACCGCTTGTAGACAGAACCCTGCAAAGCTGTAAATCGGCATTGAAGGATGCAGGCCTTACATCTAAAGATATCGACACTATTGTGATGGGTGGGCGGAAGCACCAGGGTGCCGCTGGTAAAAGAATCGGTAAGTACATTTTTTGGAAAACAAGTGAATGATTCGGTGAATCCTGATGAAGTGGTGGCGCTGGGCGCTGCGATCCAGGCGGATATACTGGCCGGTAACAACAAGCAAACCCTGCTGCTGGACATTACACCGCTGAGCCTTGGTATTGAAACATCCGGCGGTTTGATGGATGTGCTCATTCCCAGGAATGCAAAGATTCCTTCCAAAGCAGCGAGACAATATACCACGCAGGTGGATGGTCAGCCGGGAATGCGCATCAGCGTTTACCAGGGAGAGAGAGACCTGGTGGCGGATAACCGTAAGCTTGCAGAATTTAATCTCACAGGAATACCGGGCATGCCTGCGGGCTTGCCCAAAGTGGAAGTGGCTTTTCTGATCAATGCTGATGGCATTCTCAATGTTTCGGCAAAAGAGTTGCGCAGCGGCGTGGAGCAAAGCATTGAAGTAAAGCCTCAATATGGTATTACAGATGCCGATGTAGAAAAAATGCTCATGGATTCTATCACGCATGCAAAAGATGATATTGCCGCAAGAGCATTGGCAGAAGCAAGAAGCGAAGGCGAGCAACTGCTGAAGACTACTGAAAGATTCTTACAGAAAAATACTGAGCTGCTTTCCCGTGAGGAAATGGTGCAGACGGCGGCGGCCATGCAGGCGCTGCAGCTATCGCTCACTATGGAAGACAAAGACCTCATTCATACCAAGATCGAAGAGCTGAATGAAATATCGAGGCCCTATGCAGAAAGGGTAATGGATGAAGCCATTGCTAAAGCGATGAAAGGGAAGACGATCTAGGGAAGATGCACAAGATCATCCATGCAAATAAAAGAATGCTGAATAGTACAGCAGAAAACAACAACGATCCTTTGATCTTTGCCGGCGGATTGAAAATAAACTGCACTTCATTTTTTCCCGGGCCGACCGGTATGCTCATGAAGCTGGCGCCTTCTGCGATAAGAGGTACTTCCTTTCCGTTCAGGATTGCTTTCCAGTATGGATAATTATTTTGCTGCAATACCAGTGTATCTTCTGCAAAAGATTCAGCCAGGACCGTTATTTTATTGGCGTTAAAAGAAGTCAGCTTTACCATGCTGCGGCCTTGACCATTCTTAAAAAAAACAAACGCCTTCGTGAAATACACCGTGTCATTTAATCGAAGCGAATCGCTGAAAAACTGCCGCATATTTTTCAGCACGATGGGGTAGGGCACTTCTTCAGTAGTGCCGATCTCCTTACTATACATGCTCCAGCTGCCGATATAATCATTCTCAATGTTGGAAATTTTGCTATTGTCTTTAATGGGCTGCAGGGGCGGAAGAGGGATGCCTTTCGGCGATCTGTTCAACACGGCCTGTACATCTTCCACAGAGGCTTTACCTGCTCCAGTAAATGGAATGATCAGCAGCGAAGCAATGATCATATCAACAGCGACCAGCTTTATCAAACGCTGCGGGTTATTTTTCTGCAGGCAGATGGTAAGCTGCCAAAGCAATACCAGCTGTATCAACGCCTGTAAAAGCATGCAATCATAGAAGCTGGTATTGTCCAGGATGAATTTTAAAGAACCGGTAATACTCTGTGCAGGCAATTGCGATCCCAACCGGAATAGAATACTGTCCTGCGATAATATGATTTTGTAAATGCTCCATAAGGCCGACAGTATTAATAGCGTACCGAGAACATACAATATTCTTTTCCTGCTCTTTTTGAAATCATCCGGTCTTTGAAAATATTTATCCGCTTGCATGGCAGCCACAATAATAAGGCAGCACAATGTAAATATCCTGTACTCGCCATTCAGCCTTACATACCCGGTAAGCGGAATGATTTTGTACAATAATGCTTTACCCGGTCCTCCAATGGACAGTATAAAGAAGAACAGGCCTGTATACAGGAAGAATTTCTGCCAGCGATCTTTTTTGCCGGTAAGCGCCAGGATAAAAAACAGTAAACTGGTCAGCCCGATGTAACTGTTCCGCAATGATAAATCAGATTGAAAAAAAGCCTCATTTTTCACTACCGACAGCGGCAGCAAAAGACTTATCCAGGTTGGCAGGCTGCTGCTGTCCGAAGGAGAAACAATAAAACTGTTTTTCTCCCCTCTTATAAAATGTGGAATAATATCCGAATAGCATACAATGAGCCCGGCTGCAACCAGCATCAGTAGCAGGAAAAAGATAATTATAGCGCCTGCCTTTTTTTTGTTTAGGGCATAGCGTTGCTCCTTTTTATTTAACAGTATAAAAAAAGTGACGGCAGCAAAAAAGTAGAAAGCGCCGATGGTAATGCCGGGATGCGCAGATGAAATCAGCAAATAGAAAAACAACACTGAAGCCAATATGTTTTTTGCAGAGGGTCGTTCAAACAGCAGGAGATAGCTCCACAGGCACCAGGGTATAAAAGCTGCGCCGCTCAGCCAGTTAAAATGCTGCAGGTGCCCGGTCTGGAACCCGCAGCACATAAATGTTATGCCGGCTATAATGCGGATGGAGCCCTGCAGTTTCCAATGGCCTGTAAGCTTGTACATGCCGATACCGCCTGCCAGGATGTACAATAATGTTTCGATGGTGAAGCTGTATGCATTGTAGCCAAATACAGCAGCAATCAGCCAGGTAACAGGGCTCATGATGCCTGAACTCATATCGCCGTACAGCGGATACCCGAAATTGATATAAGGATTCCAGAAAGGGATGGTGCCGCTGTGAAGGCTTTCGCCCAGGAAAAATTTTGGCGGAAAATAGCCGGTGAATGCATCATTCTTTAAAAAGAAAAGAAAAGAGCTCACCGGTAAATAGGCAATAAAGAATACAATTATAAAAAGCAACAGAATCCTTGCGGGAGCCCAGTTATTTTTTTTGTAAAATTGCATCGGTTAAAAATAAGATTTTCGCCTAAGATGAGTAACAGAACTTTCGACAACTTTGATGAGTTTGCAAAAGATTACCGGTCCGTTCATACCGGCAATGTAAAATTATCAGGTGCCGACAGCTTTTATTTTGCAGAGATGAAAGTGAAGCTGTTACTCGGATCTGAACAGGATAAGCATCTTGCTGTACTGGATATGGGATGCGGCGATGGCGTGACCGAGTCCTATTTTCAGCAATACTTTCCGTCATGGCAGCTCACAGGCATCGATGTGTCACAAAAAAGCATTGAAGAAGCACAGGCAAAAAATATCCCCTCCGCCAGGTTTCAGCATTATGACGGCAGGCATATCCCGGCTGCCGATGCAGGCTTTGATATTGTTTTTATCGCCGGCGTGCTGCACCATGTAGACTTCAGCCTGCATGCAGGCCTGATGAAAGAAATGTACCGGGTGCTAAAGCCCGGGGGCAGGTTATATCTTTTTGAACACAATCCTTTGAACCCGGTGACCAGGCACCTGGTGAATACCTGTGTTTTTGATAACGATGCAAAGCTGCTGTGGCCTTTGTATGCGAAGAAATTGTTCCGGCTTGCGGGCTTTAAAAATATCAATCAGCGGTTTATTATTTTCTTTCCAAGAAAAGGAATGCTGGCCCGTTTTATTTTCCTGGAAAAATACCTCACGTGGTTGCCGCTCGGCGGTCAGTATTTTATTCGTGCAGAGAAAAAAGGATTATGACCTGATATTGATCGTATGCTTTACCAGGTAAAGCGGTCTTTTTTTGGATTCGGCAAAAATGCTCGCAATATATTCTCCCAATAAACCAATGGCCAGCAATTGCACGCCGCCCAGGAACAGTACTGCAGTGATCAGGGAAGTCCAGCCGGGTACTGTTTTGCCCTGGAAATAAGCAATGATATAGAATATGCCTGCTACCAGGGCAATAAAAGAGATCACCAGCCCGATCAGGAAGGAAAGCCGCAGTGGCTTGTAGCTGAAGGAGGTAATGCCCCTCAGCGCCAGCAGCAGCATCTTGCCTGATGAATATTTGGTGCTGCCGTACTTTCTTTCCGGCGCGGTAAAATCAATAGTGGTAGTGCTGTAGCCTATCCAGCTGAATATACCTCTTAAAAAAAGTTCTCTTTCTTCAAACTGCAGAATGCTCTCCAGCACTTTCCGGGTAAAAGCCCTGAAGTCGGCCACATTGGGTTCGATACGGGTGTCGGACATACTGTTGATGAACTTGTAAAAAAAGGAGGAGAATAGTTTTTTCCCGGCACCGATATTCTGGGTGCTTACCCTCCTGGTCTGCACCACGTCAAATCCTTCCTTTATTTTTTCCAGCATGGCGGGAATAAGGGCGGGGGGGTGCTGCAAGTCGCCGTCCATTAAAATAATGATATCGCCTTTGGCATATTGCAGACCGGCCATCAGGGCGTTCTGGTGCCCGAAATTCCTGCTCAGGGAAATACATTTTATCCTGCTGTCTAAGGCGGCAATGGCGGCTATATTAGCAAGGGTATTGTCTTTGCTGCCGTCATCCACGAAAATAAACTCAGCATCTTCCTTTACATACTTATTCAACTCATCCAGCAGTGGCTGAATATTATCTTGTTCATTGTAAACAGGGATGATGATGCTGAGCAAAGTAGTAAGTTTTGATATATCGGGTTAAAAATAAATGAATTTCGCTGAATATAATAAATCAGCTGCGAAGGCAGCAGTACCTCAGTTTAATGGTGGCCAATTTTTTTGTAGATGCTATATTTATAAGGTCGATCATCGCTTTGGCGGATTCAAACTGAGGCATTATCTCGAAGGCTTTGTATACGGTTCACATATTTGCCGATCATATCAAATTCAATATTTACGCTGTTGCCGGTTTTTAATTGATCGAGGTTGGTGTGCTCGATCGTGTAAGGAATGATGGCCACCGTAAAACCTGTTTCGGTTACATTGAAAATAGTGAGACTAATGCCGTTGAGGGAGATAGATCCTTTTTCAATGATCAGGGCTGCAAATTTCTTATCCATGCTAAAGCTGAATTCCGTGCTGCCTTCTTTTTCAACCCGTGCAATGCAGAGGGCTGTTGTATCCACATGTCCCTGTACGATATGGCCATCCAGCCGCCCGTTCAGCTGCATGCAGCGCTCAAGGTTTACCTTGTCGCCGGTTTTCAGACCTCCCAGGTTGGTCTTTAGCAGGGTTTCTTCAATGGCTGTAACTTTATATTTTTGATTTTCAATACTTTCTACTGTAAGGCATACGCCGTTGTGGCTGAGGCTCTGGTCAACTTTCAATTCTGGAGCCAGCACCGATTCAATCCAGAAGCTGATATTGGTGCCGTTGGTCTCCAAAGCGCTTACGGTGCCGGTTTGTTCAATAATACCTGTAAACATTGTCCAAATTTCGACAAAAACCTCCAAGATTGTGTTTTTTATAAATAAAACATATATCTTTGCGGCCCTGCATGGAATAAAGCAGGTATTTTTTCACAAAAGGAGGTATATAATTTATGCTTATTATCGATTCTAAAGATTGCGAAAACATTGACAAGGCGCTCAAAAAGTACAAGAAGAAATTTGAAAAAAGCCGCACTTTGTTGCAATTAAGAGAAAGACAGTCTTATACCAAGCCTTCTGTTCGACGCAGAACGCAGGTACTGAAAGCTGTTTACAAGCAACAAATGGCTGCAGGCAAATTCGATTAATCGATACGATATTTAAGCCAGCAATATATTGAACTGATAACCAATAGTATTAACTTTGGTTATCAGTTTTTTTATGCCCCAGGGTTTGCAAACGCATATTACCGGTTTCCTGCAGTACCTGCAGTTTCAGAAAAGATACAGCAGGCATACCGTTGTCTCTTACCAGACGGATTTGCGGGATTTCGAAGAATTTCTTACCGCTGCCTATGGCGAAACGGATATTGCCGATATCAAGGCCGGGTTCATCCGTAGCTGGCTGGCCGATCTCAAGGAAAAGGATAACAGCAGCCGCACCATCAACCGCAAAATCTCTACCCTGAAATCTTTCTTCAAATACAACATCCGGCAAGGAACGCTCCAGTCGAGCCCCATGGCGGTCATATCTAATCCCAAAGTCTCTAAAAAGCTCCCGCAATTCGTTGATAAAAAGGATATCGACACCCTTTTTGAGCATGTGGAATTCCCGGAAGGCTGGCAGGGCAGAACGGAACGCCTTACCCTGGAGATTTTTTATAATGCCGGCATACGCCAGGCAGAGCTGATCCAGTTGCAGGACCACCAGTTTGACAAGTACAACAGCAACATTAAAGTGCTTGGAAAAGGGAGCAAGGAGCGGGTGATCCCCATCAGCCGGGAACTGGTAGCTTCCATTGAAGCGTATATAAGGGATAAGAAAGCCGAATTCCCGGGAATTATTCATCATTTCCTGCTCGTCAGTAAAAAAGGAAACAAGCTGTATCCCAGGCAGGTATACGATATCGTCAAAAAATACCTGTCCCTGGTTACCACCATCGATAAAAAGAGCCCCCACATACTGCGGCATAGTTTTGCCACCCACCTTACCAACAACGGTGCCGACCTCAATGCCGTAAAAGAGCTGCTGGGGCACAGCAGCCTGGCGGCCACGCAGGTATATACTCATAACAGCATAGAAAAGCTGAAAGAAGCCTATAAAAAGGCCCATCCCAAAGCCTGATTTTTGCGTAAAAATTCTATAGAATTTATTTTGAAAAACAGGTGGAGTAAGCTAACTTCATCATCCCAAGCAACTTTTTTTTAACGCAACTCAAAAGTGCCTATGCTTTAAATTTTTACCCGATAAATTTTATTCTTTCACATTTAAAAAATTGCGTGTTATGAATGTAAACATCCAAACCGTGCATTTTGATGCAGATTCCAAGTTGTTATCACATGTAGAAAAAAAAATCAGTAAATTAACCCAATACCACGACAGGATAACCAATGTAGATGTGTATTTGAAGCTGGATAATATTGTACATAATATCAAAGATAAAATCGCCGAAATCAAGGTAATGATACCCCGCCACGAGTTCTTTGTGAAACATTCCTCCAAATCCTTCGAGGAAAGTTTCGATGAAGCGGTGAATGCGGTCATCAACCAGATCAAGAAGAAAAAAGAAAGACAGGCTGCCTGAAAGCCCTGATATAATTGAGTTTTTATGATAAAAAATCCTGCTTTTCATAGGCAGGATTTTTTGTATGTGAGGATAAAGTGGAAAAGCTGTAAAAAAAACTTTTTACAAAGTTTTGCTATTAATCAATTTCTCTTACCTTTGCCTTCCCAAAAAACAGGGTATACCGGTATGCCTGTGATTTTGAGGAAGTTCTTTAAGATTTTATAAGCCGAAGTAGCTCAGTTGGTAGAGCAACTGATTTGTAATCAGTAGGTCGCAGGTTCGACTCCCGTCTTCGGCTCTCAGTAGCTGGCAGGTTTTCCGAACCCTCTTCGGGATGTCTCCGGCTTCATAAGTTCTTTTTTTAGGGCAGTTACCAGAGTGGCCAAATGGGGCGGACTGTAAATCCGCTGTCTTTCGACTTCGGTGGTTCGAATCCACCACTGCCCACCAGATCAATTTGAAAATGAATCAATTTGAAAATTTGAAACTGTACCGATCCGAAGGTACAATTGACGCATTTTCAAATCCTCAGATTTTCAAATTAACCAGCGGAAGTAGCTCATTTGGTAGAGCGGTAGCCTTCCAAGCTTCAGGTGGCCGGTTCGAGCCCGGTCTTCCGCTCTTAAGTTCATTGTAAAACTGTTCAGGTTTTGCTCTGCAGGCCGTGGTAGCTCAGGGGTAGAGCACTTCCTTGGTAGGGAAGGGGTCGTGAGTTCGATTCTCACCTATGGCTCAAAAAAATTGTCGTTGGTATGCCGACATAAATGCATCCAAAATATTAAAACAAACTTTTAAAAAGTAGAAAAATGGCAAAAGAATCATTCAAAAGGGATAAACCCCACTTGAACGTTGGTACCATTGGTCACGTGGATCATGGTAAAACCACATTAACCGCCGCTATAACCGATGTTTTGTCTAAAAAAGGTTTGGCGGAGAAAAAAAATTACGATGATATCGATGGCGCTCCTGAAGAAAAAGAAAGGGGTATCACTATCAATACTGCACACGTAGAATATCAAACGGCCAGCCGTCACTACGCTCACGTAGATTGCCCGGGTCACGCTGACTACGTAAAAAATATGATTACAGGTGCTGCTCAGATGGACGGTGCTATCCTGGTAGTTGCTGCTACTGATGGTCCGATGCCACAAACCAAAGAGCACATCCTCCTGGCCCGCCAGGTAGGTGTACCTCGTATCGTTGTATTCATGAACAAAGTTGACCTGGTTGACGATCCTGAATTACTGGAACTGGTTGAAATGGAAATCCGTGAGCTGCTGAGCTCTTATGGTTTCGATGGCGACAACACTCCTATTATCCAGGGTTCTGCTACCGGCGCTTTGGCTGGCGACGAAAAATGGGTTGCTAAAATCGACGAGCTGATGGCTGCAGTTGATGAGTACATTCCTCTGCCTCCACGTCTGGTTGATCAACCATTCCTGATGAGTGTGGAAGACGTATTCTCTATCACTGGTCGTGGTACTGTTGCTACAGGCCGTATCGAAAGAGGTAAAATTAAAGTAGGTGAAGCGATGGAAATCGTTGGTCTGATGGAAAAACCATTGACTACTACTTGTACCGGTGTTGAGATGTTCAAAAAATTACTGGACGAAGGTGAAGCTGGTGATAACGCAGGTCTGCTGTTACGTGGTATTGAGAAAACTCAGATCCGTCGTGGTATGGTACTTTGCAAACCAGGTTCTATCACTCCGCATACCGAATTCAAAGGCGAGGTTTACGTATTGAGCAAAGAAGAAGGTGGTCGTCACACTCCTTTCTTCAACAAATACCGTCCTCAGTTCTATTTCCGTACTACAGACGTAACTGGTGAAGTTACCCTGAATGCAGGTACTGAAATGGTGATGCCTGGTGATAACACCAACCTTACTGTTAAACTGATCGCTCCAATCGCAATGGAAAAAGGTTTGAAATTTGCGATCCGTGAAGGTGGTCGTACAGTAGGTGCAGGTCAGGTTACTGAAATCATCAAGTAATCCAAAAAGTAAGATAGCTGTTAGCTTTTAGCTGTTAGCTTTTAGCCAAAAGCTCAAAAACTACCAGAAATACACTATCTTTGAAATATTCTAAAAGCTATTGGCCCACAGCCGATAGCTTTTAGCTTTAATACGGGCATGGTGCAACGGTAGCATACGGGTCTCCAAAACCTTTGATCTGGGTTCGAATCCTAGTGCCCGTGCTAATTAATTTGAAGATTTGGAAATTTGCTGATGTATCAATTGACACAACTATCAAATTTTCAAATCCCCAAATTTTCAAATTGACAAAATGAACAAATTCACAACTTTTGTAAACGAGTCTTACAAAGAGCTCACTGAAAAAGTTAGCTGGCCAAAGTGGGAGCAACTGCAACAGTCAACCATGATTGTGCTGGGTGCTACGCTGGTTATCACGGGTATTGTTGCCCTGATGGACTTTGTTGCCAGCAACTCCATGAAATTTATTTACTCTTTATTTGCAGGTTAATCATGACAGAAGAAATAACAGGCGCTGCATCACCCAAAGCGGAGAAAGAAACAAGATGGTATGTGCTCAGGGTAGTAAGTGGTAAAGAACGTAAGATCAAGGAATATCTTGATAAGGATATTGTGAGAAATGGCTGGGATAAGATCATTCAGCAGGTATTTCTGCCGGTGGAAAAAGTGTATAAGGTGGTGAATGGTAAAAAAGTGATGAGAGAAAGGAACTTCTATCCCGGTTATATTATGATAGAAGTGGCTGAAGGCAAGCTGAGCGATGATATTATTCAGCACGTAAGCAATATCAGCAATGTAATGCACTTCCTTACCGATGGTAAAGGCTCTAAAGGAAATATCATTTCCCTGCGTAAAGCCGAGGTAAATAAAATGCTGGGTAAAGTGGATGAAATGAGCGATGTTGGTGGTGTAACCATGAGCGAGCCATTCATCATCGGCGAAACCATTAAGATCATTGATGGTCCGTTCAACGACTTTAACGGTGTGATTGAAGAAGTAAGCGACGAAAAAAAGAAGCTGAAAGTTCAGGTAAAAATATTCGGAAGAGCTACTCCTGTGGAGCTGAGCTACATGCAGGTAGAGAAACTTGCGTAAGGCAATATTTTAAAATGCTAAACCTCATCACTAGTGATGAGGTTTTTTTATAGAAGCAATCGGGTAATGCTGAAATCTGTCTGGTTCATTATAAAATATTGGTTGGGCTGGGTGATCTTTTTTGAAATCGCCCGGCTGCTCTTCCTATTGACCAATTTCAAAGAAACATCCGATGCAGGCGTCAGGAATTTTCTCGGTTCCCTTTTTTACGGCTGCCGTATGGATATGTCGATGGCAGCCTATATCAGTCTGCCCATATGCTTTTTTGTTGCAGCGGCTATATTTATCAAAGCATTCCGTAAAAAGTCACTCTATTTCACTTATTCGGCTATAGTGATCCTGCCCATCCTGATGCTGCTGTTCGCCGATACCGGCTTATTCAAAGCCTGGGGCATACGAGTGGATGACAGCTTTCTCAAATACCTGGCCAGCCCTAAGGAAGCATGGGCCTCTGTTTCGCATCTGCCGGTATTTGCCATCATCCTGCTGTTTATTGTTTTATATGCATTGCTGTTGTTTGTGCTCAAACGCTGGCTCAATAAAATATTTCCTGTCTTTGACAATGTTCCCGGATGGTCAGAAGTCATTGTATTGCTCCTGATGGGTGCATTCATTATTCCTATACGGGGTGGCTTCCAGCTGGCGCCGCTGAACCAGAGCAGCGTGTATTTTTCGCAGAACAATTATTCCAACCTGGCTGCCATTAATCCTGTATGGAATTTCATGCGTTCGCTTACTTTTCGTACCAAAGGCGATAAGAATCCTTTTGTGGCAATGAGTGAACCAGAAGCTAAAAGTGAGCTGAGCGCTTTGTTTGCACATGACAGCATACCCATGCCTGCCGTTTCTTCAGGTAAGCCGAATGTCATTGTGATCGTATGGGAAAGCTTTACAGAAAAAGCCATCCACACCAAAAACAATGGCATGGAAATCACTCCGGGATTTAACCGGCTGCGGAAAGAAGGTATTTATTTTTCGAATATCTATGCTACCGGTGACCGGACTGATAAAGGCATTGTAGGCGTTTTAAGCGGTTATCCTGCGCAGCCGCTCACTTCTATTGTAAAGCAGCCGACCAAAGCAGCAACGCTGCCGATGCTGCCTTACAGCTTTAAAGAGAACGGTTACCAGACTGCATTCTATTACGGCGGCGAACTGGAGTTTGCCAATATGAAAGCTTATCTGCTCAGCTGTGGTTTCAGCCGGTTTACCTCCATCATTGATTTCGATAAAAAAGACCAGAATTCCAAATGGGGGACACATGATGGAGTGGTGATGAGCCGCTTTGTCAAAGACCTGTCTGTCGCAAAACAGCCTTTCTTTTACACATGGCTTACCTTAAGCAGTCATGAACCTTTTGAAACACCCGTAAAAAAAGTGATCGAAGGAAAAGATGAAGAAAGTAAGTTTTTAAACTCATTGCATTATACAGACGAAGTGCTGTTCAGCTTTATTGAGCAATGCAAACAACAGCCCTGGTGGAACAATACCATTGTCGCTATTGTGGCTGATCATGGCCATCACCTGCCTGATCTCGGCAGCAAGGAAAAGAACTTCCGCATCCCGATGCTGCTGCTCGGCGGCGCTGTTCAGCCTGCAGTAATAACCAAGACCGGCTCGCAGAATGACCTGGCAGCGATCCTCTCCTGGAAAGCAGGCCTGTCTTACCGGCAATTCAGCTGGAGTAAAAATATTTTAGACAGCAGTGTGAGAGGCTGGGCCTATTTTGCCTTCAATAATGGTTTCGGCTTTGTAACCGACAGCGGCTATTATGTGTTTGACAATGTGGGACGCAGACCTATAGCATCCAATGGCAGCGATACAGTTGGGTTGAAAAAAGCCGGGCAGGCAATGCTCCAGGAAAGCTTCGGTGATTATTTGAGAAGATAGCTGAGTACGCTACGGAAGTTTTTAATTTCTTTCAGCAATTAAATAAAGCAATACAATTGCTGTACTGATAGCTAACTTTAATGTTACCTGTAATTGTAAACATAGCTCGATGAATAATTTTGATCCTGCCGTAATAATAATTTTATCAGTAGTCGGTATCTGGCTATTGCCCATCATAAGCATTTTGCGATCTGAAAGAACCGGTAAAAATGAAAAAATTGCCTGGATACTGGCAGTAGTTTTTATATCTTGGTTTGCATGGATCTTTTATTTTCTGCTGGCCCCTCTCAAACCTGTTAAGAAGATGAATTAAAATATACCATTTATAATAAAGCATTATCATAAATCAAAAAGCCATCCGCACAGGATGGCTTTTTGATTTGCATTGTACTTTCAATTATTAATATCCTTCCGTTTGCAGCAGATTGCCATTAGCAAGGATTTCTTTTTGAGGAACCGGCCAGGCCCATTCCCTTGCATCAGCAGGTAATGTGCAGAAATCAGCACAATTGGTAGTCCGGTTGATCAAGCGGCTGGTTCTTTTAAGATCGAACCAGCGTTGTCCTTCACATACCAGCTCTTTTCTTCTTTCATTAAAAATGGCTGTTGTTAATGCTGCGCCTGTTTCAGTACCTGCCACAAATCCACTGATGCGGGCTGCCCTCAGGGTATTAAGATCGGCAAGCGCCGGAACATCCTGCGATTTATTGGCATATGCTTCCGCTCTTATCAGGTACATTTCGCCGGTGCGGATGGCTTTAAAATCAACAATACCATCCGGGGTAGCCAGTTGGGCCTGCTTTGCAAGATACTTGGTAAGTACCAGCCTGTTTACTCCACGTAGGGGTCGCAATGCAAAATAGGAACTGTACCTGATGTCATTGGCCTGGTCGTACAATGCAATAAGATTAGCAGTAGGCCTGTACGAAGCCCTGTTGCCAATGGCATAATACACGTTATCACCCACACCGGAGTTGAGCGGCGTGAATTTTACCGACCAGATAACTTCCGAAGTGCTGGCATCCTGCCAGATAAGCGGGAAATTGGTTCTGCTGGCAAGCGGTCTTGCATCAATGGCCAGTGTGGCGTATTTAATTGCACTATCGTTCACCCCTGCATAATTGTACACCCTGGCAAGAATGGCGTTTACGCCCATTTCATCAATATAGGCTCTTGCAGTTCCTGCTGTGCTGGTGGGCGACTGGATATCATCATCCATATCCTGCATCATCACTCTTGCAGCATCGAGATCTTTTATGATGGAATCGTATGTTTCTTTCACTGTTGATCTGGAAGGCTTGAGCTCAATATCAAATTTGCCTACATAAGGAATGCCCTTGAGTGTTGAATTACGATCAGTGCCTTCTCCCCAGTAACGCAGAATATCAAAATGGACAAAAGCCCGCAATGCGATCGCCTGTGCTTTGATCCTGTTTACAGCGCCCGGATCAGTTGCTGCAAATTTATCAATGCCCCGCAACGTAAGATTGCACTGCTGGATGACCAGGTAGGCCGCCGGCCAGGTAGCTTCGATATTAGCATCATCAGCAGTGTAGGTCCACCTGCTGAAATTGGTATAGTTCCCAAGCGATTCACCTGTTTCGTAAATATTATCGGTCATCATATCCGATAAAGTAACAAAGGCGTTAGATGAGTTGGTGCTGCCGTAATAATTAACAGACAGTAGTCTTGAATAGGCTGCTGTAAGAGCAGCTTCATAATCGGAGATATTTTTGAAGATCGTTTCCCCGTTGGCGGTATGCGTCGGTTCAATGTCTATTGCTTTTTTGCATGCAGCAAATCCACCACAAAGCAGGAAAGCAAGACATACTTTATATATACTTTTCATAACTGTTCATTTTAAAAATTAAAAACCAAGATTCAGTCCTACAGTAATTGCTTTTAATGCAGGGTATTGTGCGCCTGTCAGCACACCCGAAGCAATTTCAGGATCATATCCTTTAAACTTGCTCCATACAAACAGGTTTTGTCCCTGTACAAAAAAACGTGCACTGTTTATTTTTGCCTTGCTTAATACTTCTGTCGGAATGTTGTAAGATAAAGTCACATTGCGCAGGCGGAGGTATTTTCCATCTTCCAGGAACCGGGTAGTGTTAGGTTGAAAATCGTTGAATGAGCTGGGAACATTGGTAACGTCACCCGGGTTGCGCCATTCATTCAGCATATCCTTGCTGAGACCTGAATACCAATATCCTGGATTTTCAACATTCACCCTGTCGCCATTGAATACCTTGTTTCCAAAACTATATGTAAACAGCACAGAAGCTTCCAGCGCTTTGAAACGCACACTCGTGGTAAGTCCTCCGAAATAAGGCGGATCAAATTTTCCGACGATCACTTTGTCATTGGGATCATACTGATTGGTGGTTGTTTTGCCATCTCTTTGATAGTACAATGCTTCGCCTGTTTCAGGATCTACTCCTGCATATTTTACCAGGAAAACAGAGTTGGCGCTTTGCCCTACTTTATTGATAGCAAAACCATCCACGATCTCATTTGTTCCATCCAGCTGCAGAATGGTGTTTTTGTTGTATGTAAAGTTTCCGCCAATATTCCATCCGAAATCTTTTGTTTGCACCACGGCAATATTCAATGCCAGCTCAATGCCTTTGTTCTGCATTTTACCAAGATTGGTAAGAATGGAGTACACACCGTTAGTGCCCGATAGCTGCCTGTTCAGGTAAAGGCCATTGGTTTTTGAATCGTAATATTCAACTGAACCCGAAATGCGGTTTTTCAAAATGCTGAAGTCGGCTCCTATATTTAATGAGCGACGAACCTCCCAGGTAAGATTTCCCTTTTTCAAATTGGTTAAAATCAAACCGCCCACACCGTTGTATACTGCCGGACCAAATTGTTCCAGTGCTTCATAAGAATCGCCTACGCCCTGGTTGGCAGATGAGCCATAGCTCGCCTTCAGCTTTAATTCATTAATGATGCTGGAATTGCGCATGAAATTTTCTGCAGACACCAGCCATCCTGCGCCTATCGCTCCGAAGGTTGTCCATTTGTTGCCTTCTGCCAGGCGGGAAGAACCATCACGGCGAACTGTACCATTTATGAAGTACCTTTTTTTATACGCATAATCGCCGATCGCAAAATAGGAGAGGATAGAATTTTCGGTAGCATTGCTTTGCACCACCGGTATAAAGCCGTTGGAAGAGGTACCCGGTGTAATGCCTGCACCGTTTTTAAAAGGACCCACCAGTCCGAACCCGGTGTAACCAAACCCGTTAAATTTTGTTTTGATGTATTCGTTAAACAAGGTTAAGCCAAAGGCATGATCTCTTACAGATTTGGTGTAACCCAGCGAAGTGGTAATGGTTTGCCTGTTTGTTCGGGTAGTATTCTGTCCAAACGACCCCTGGGCGCCGGTTTGCTGGCTACCCTGGTAAGTGTTGCGGTCAAAATACTGCTGGTTATCATTCTGGGTGTAATCCAGGCCCCAGTTGGTACGGGCAACCAATCCTCTTAAGAAAGGAAACCTGTACTCCAGGTTAATGCTGCCAATCATTTTTAATTGCCTGTTGCTTGCAGGGTTTTCCAGCAACTCCTTCACGGGATTGGGTTGACCCTGCAGGTCGAAATCAAAATCATTGTACGAGCCATCAGGCAGGTAAGGCGTTACATAAGGATTGGTCCAGCGAATGGCATTTAGTGGTGAACCAATGTACTGGTCATTTTCGTTGGTATTGGTGAATTTTGAGCTACCTACAAAACCATTCATGCCAACTTTGAAATTGCCTACGTTATGATCCAGGTTAATACGGCCTGTCAGTCTTCTCAGGCCTGTTGAAATAACAATACCCTGCTGATCGAAGATGGAGCCGGAAGCAAAAAACTTTGTTTTATCATTGCCGCCTGCCAGGCTCAGCTGGTGCTGTATGGTTCTTCCCTTGCGGAACAACACATCTTTCAGGTTGCTTTTTACATTCGACAAACTATCTGCTTCCTCATCGCTCCAGCCAAATGGATTGGTGCCGTACAGTGGCCTGTCGTAATTGTATTCATAATTGATTTTGTCGGCACTGCTCATAAGCTCCAGTTTATTTTCCGGCAGCTGCGAAGCGCCGTACTGAACATCATAGTTCACTTTTGTTTTTTGATTGGCCCCTCTTTTTGTAGTGATCACAATCACGCCATTGGCGCCTCTTGAGCCATATTGTGCTGTGCCCATGGCATCTTTCAGCACATTGTATGTTTCAATATCCGAAGGGTTGATGCTCTGAAAGTCGGCCGCAGTGATCTGTACCCCATCCAGGATGTAAAGGGGTTCTGTTGTGCCCAATACAGAGCCTTTGCCCCTGATGGTGACTGTGGCGGAAGAACCCGGCTGGCCGCTTTGCGACTGGATCAGGATACCCGGCGCTTTTCCCTGCAGCAGTTGTTCAAAAGATCCGATGGGTTGTGACTTTACCTCATCTCCCGAAACCTTTGCAATGGAAGAAGTGGCCTGGCGCCTCGTCTGGCTGGTATAACCAGTGGAAACGATCACTTCCTGCAGGTTTTGTTCGGCAGGCACCATCGATACATTTACCTGTGTGTTGTTACCGCTGTTGATCGTCTGGCTGGTATAACCAATAATGGAAAACAGGAGGGTGGCATTGGGGGGAGTTTCTACAGAATACCTGCCTGTAGCATCGGTAGAAGAACCCCTGCTACTGCCATTGATCGTTACGCTGACTCCTGATAAGGGAGTTCCGGTCCTGGCATCCGTAACCGTTCCTGTTATGCTGCGTTGCGCATAACAAAGGAAAGAACTGATGCTAAGAGTGAGCAGAAGGAGTAATTTTTTCATAAATGTCAGTTTTAATTAAAAAAATTGTGACTATACTTATGCCTTTCATTGGGGAAGGCATTTGATTGGGTGACAAAGCGCTCATAAAGATTGCTGCACAAAAAATGCACATCTGGATGAGCGGTAAACGCTCATAACTATTTGGTTACCAGTCATAATTTTTTTAGAATTTGTTAACACAATTCTGAATTTTTTCTTGTCTTGGGTGGCGAAAAAATGAGGAAAATACTGCTGTACACGTATTTTTACGTGTTGGTTGATCTGGGAAGAATATTTACCATTCCGGCTTGCTTATATCGAAAAAGGCCTTACCTTTGCCGCCCCAAATAGTTCTTTTAGGAATTTGCTCTGCAAAGAGCCAACTGGGAGTTTCGGTAGAATGCCGGAACGTTATCACCAAAAAACATTTAAAAAATGGCAAAAGAAATCACCGGCTATGTTAAGCTCCAGTGTAAAGGAGGACAAGCCAACCCTGCACCGCCAATCGGGCCTGCATTGGGTTCCAAGGGTATCAACATCATGGAGTTCTGTAAGCAATTCAATGCAAGGACCCAGGATAAACCCGGAAAAGTATTACCAGTGCTGATCACTGTGTACGCTGACAAATCTTTCGACTTCATCATCAAAACTGCGCCGGCTCCTGTACAATTAATGGAAGCTGCTAAAATTCAGAAAGGCAGTAAAGAACCTAACCGTGCCAAAGTGGGTAAAGTTACCTGGGCCCAGGTAGAAGAGATCGCCAAAGATAAAATGGCCGATCTGAACGCCTTCACATTAGAAAGCGCAATGAGCATGGTGGCCGGTACTGCACGCAGTATGGGCTTAACTGTGGAAGGACAAGCTCCATGGGAAAAAAACTAATCGTCAACCTCAATAATATTTATTACAATGATTACTAAAAAAAGAAAAGTAGCAAATACTAAGGTTGACGCCAACAAAGCTTATTCGCTTAAAGAAGCTTCAGCATTAGTTAAAGAAATCAATACAACAAAATTTGACAGCTCAGTGGATATCCACGTTCGTTTGGGCGTTGATCCAAAGAAAGCTGACCAGGCTATCCGTGGCACGGTTTCATTACCGCACGGTACAGGTAAAACCAAAAAAGTGCTGGTACTTTGCACGCCTGATAAAGAGGCGGAAGCAAATGCAGCCGGCGCCGACTTCGTTGGCCTGGATGAGTTCATACAAAAAATTGAAGGTGGCTGGACAGATATCGATGTTATCGTAGCTACTCCATCCGTAATGCCTAAACTGGGTAAACTGGGTAAAGTGTTAGGTCCACGTAACCTGATGCCAAACCCTAAAACCGGTACGGTTACCAATGATGTGGCAAATGCGGTAAAAGACCTGAAAGGTGGTAAAATCGCCTTTAAAGTTGATAAAGTTGGTATCATTCACGCATCTATCGGCCGTGTAAGTTTTGCACCCGAAAAAATTGCTGAAAACTGCCAGGAATTAATCAATGCGCTTATCAAGCTGAAACCATCTACAGCCAAAGGTACTTACCTGAAAGGTCTGAGCATGGCCAGCACAATGAGCCCGGGTATCATGATCGACACTAAATCTGTTCAAAACTAGTAATAACGACTCCGGTCTTATTACATAAAAATATTTGTTATGACTAAACAAGAAAAAAATGAAGTAATTGAGGTGCTGAAAGGCAAGTTCGCTCAATACAGTAATTTTTATATCACCGATACAGAAAGCTTAACTGTAGAGCAGGTGAGCAGCCTGCGCAGGCATTGCTTCAACAAGCAGGTTGAAATGAAAGTGGCTAAAAACACTTTGATCAAAAAAGCGCTGGAAAGCATCGACGCTGAAAAATATGCAGGCGTATATGATTCTTTACATAAAGTAACTGCGCTGATGTTCAGCGAAAACCCTAAAGATCCGGCTGTGATCCTGAGCGGTTTCCGTAAAGACAACAATGCTGAAAAACCGGTATTGAAAGCTGCGTTCATCAATGGGGATGTATTTGTAGGCGACAATCAACTGAAAGCGCTTACCCAGATCAAAACCAAGAACGAGCTTATCGGCGAAATCATCGGCTTGCTGCAATCACCTATCCAGCGTGTACTGGGTGCTTTGCAGAACAAAGAAGCTGCTACCGGCGCTGCGCCTGCTGAAGAAGCAGTTGCACCGGTTGCTGAAGCTCCTGCTGCGGCTCCTGAAGCACCGGCTGCTGATGCAGGTGCAGAAGAAGCTCCTAAAGCTGAGTAATTTTTTGAAACCATGCCCTGTTACAATTGGGCAACTAAATAATAATTTTTTTAAAACCATCCTCCGGATCCAACCATTGGGTGTGAAGGGGGAAAAAATTAAACTAAAATGGCAGACGTAAAATCATTAGCAGAAAGCTTAGTAAGCTTGACAGTAAAAGAAGTTCAGGAATTAGCTGAAGTTCTGAAAGCAGATTATGGTATCGAACCAGCTGCAGCAGCAGTTGTAGTTAGCGCCGGTGACGGTGGTGGTGCAGCAGCGGCAGAAGAAAAAACATCTTTCAACGTTATCCTGAAAAGCGGTGGCGCTAACAAACTGGCAGTAGTTAAGATCGTTAAAGATCTGACTGGCTTAGGTTTGAAAGAAGCAAAAGACCTGGTTGACGGTGCTCCAAAATCAGTGAAAGAAGGTGTTGATAAAGCAACTGCAGAAGATCTGAAAGCTAAATTAACTGAAGCAGGCGCTGAAGTTGAAATCGCTTAATTTCTTTTGAAATATAGCTTTAAAGGCCGGGATAACTTCCCGGCCTTTGCATTTCTATCCATTTGAGCAAAGCTTTCTACAATCTCCTTTCTTTTGGTATGCATTCATTGCTTTTTCACAGCTTTTCGGCGAGGTATGAAAATTGCAACCGATTAGTAATTCACTGCCTGATTAAATTCAACAGGACAGTAATTAAATTATTAAACCTTTAATATACATATCATGAAAGTCAATATCGGGATCTCAGATGCCCATCTTAAAAAGATCTACGCAGTGCTCAACAAAACACTGGCTGATGCCAACATCTTTTATATCAAGCTCCGTAAATTTCACTGGAACCTGAAAGGGCCTGATTTCATGGAATACCATTTATTGTTTGAAAACCAGTATGAGGGCGTGGAAAAAGCCATTGATGAAGTGGCCGAAAGAATTACCTCATTAGGTGGCGTGGCCGTAGGTACTACGGAAGAATTTGCCAGGCTCAGCCAGCTCAGGGAATCTGCCGGTAAAGTGCCCACCGAAGGCCAGATGCTGAAAGAGCTGGTAACAGATCATGAAACCATGATACGTTCCCTGAGGGAAGCCATTACCAAATGTGATGATGAGTATGGTGATGTAGGTACCGCAGATTTATTAACGGACCTTATCCGTGAACATGAAAAAAATGCATGGAAGCTGCGCCAGTACATTAAATAGGTTGTCTGTTTTTGAAATGTAAGCGATCCCGGTTCATAGCCGGGGTCGCTTGTTTGCCACCTGTCCATAACATTTGTCTGTGGAGTATTTTTTTTCAATATTTACAAAAAATATAAATATGAGATTGCTTTCCACTGCCGTCCTTTACGGCGCTGTCCTGTTAACTGTATCCTGTAACAATAAATCCCAAAAAACGAGCGAGCCTGTTTCCTATATAGATTCAGCCGGAATGGACCGGTCGGTTTCACCCGGTGATGATTTTTATACTTATGTAAACGGAGGCCGGGTGAAAAGCACGGCTATACCTGATGACCAATCGGCCTGGGGAACCTTTCATATTGTGTATGAAGAAAACCAGAAAAAATTAAAAGGCATCCTCGAAGATGCTGCAAAAGCAGGAGCCGCCAAAGGAAGCCTGGAGCAAAAGGTAGGTGATTACTATATGTCGGGCATGGATACCGTTGCCATAGAAAAAGCAGGTATACAGCCCCTGCAGCCTATGCTGGCAAAGATCAATGCCGTGCAGGATGCTGCACAGCTCATCAGCCTGGTACAGGAAAATTATCTCAGCGGCGACGGAAGTTTACTTGGCTTCTCTGTAAGTACAGATGATAAGAACAGCCGGCAGAATATTGTGCATTTATCACAATCCGGTCTTTCATTGCCTTCCAAAGAATATTATCTTAATAACGATGCTGCTTCTGTCAATATCCGCAACTCCTTCCAGGCTTATATCAAAAAGATGTTCATGATGACGGGTACAGACAGTATTACTGCCGGCAAGAATGCGCATGATATTCTTGCGCTGGAAACCGAACTGGCCCGTTCGCACCGAACACCGGTTGAACTGCGTGATGCAGAAAAGAACTATCATAAAATAAGCGTGCAGGATCTCAGCAAACAGATGCCGGCCTTAGCATGGCCCGGGTTTTTCAGCAAGCTGCAGGTAAGCACCGACAGTGTGGACTTGAGACAACCTGAATATTTTACCACACTCAACCAATTGCTGGTTTCGCAGCCGGTAGCTTTATGGAAAGCCAAACTGCAATATGACTACATTGCGGCCAATGCCAGGCTCCTTACAAAAGCATTCAGGGATGCCGATTTTGAATACAACAAGGTTTTCAGCGGCGCCAAAAAACAACAGGACCGCTGGAAAACAATGGTAAGCAGGGTAGATGCAGGATTGCCTGAATTGCTGGGCCAATTGTTTGTTCAGAAATATTTTACGCCTGAAGCCAAAAAGAAAATGGGAGAGCTGGTGGATAACCTGCAGAAAGCTTTTGAAGTACGGATCAATGCGCTGGACTGGATGAGCGACAGCACCAAGCTGAAAGCAACTGCCAAGCTCAACGCTTTCCTGAAAAAAATAGGTTACCCAGATAAATGGAAGAATTATGATGATGTGACCATCGACCGCAATAATTTCTTTGCCAATGCCAAAAGTATACAGGCGCACAACCAGAAAGAAATGATCGGTAAGATCGGCAAGCCTGTAGATAAATCAGAGTGGGATATGAGCCCGCCCACTGTAAACGCTTACTACAATCCTTCTTTCAACGAGATCGTTTTCCCTGCCGGGGTGCTGGAAAGGCCTTTCTTTTCCTTAACTGCCGATGATGCGATCAATTACGGGGCGATCGGCCTTGCCATCGGCCATGAAATGACCCATGGCTTCGATGATGAAGGAAGCAAGTACGATGCAGACGGAAACCTGAAAAACTGGTGGACCGCTGCTGACGGCGAAAAATTCAGGGCTAAAACCAAAGTCCTGGCAGATCAGTATAACCGGTATGTGGTGCTGGACAGTGTGCACGTGAACGGGTCGCTTACCCTCGGTGAGAATATTGCCGACCTGGGCGGCCTGGCCATTGCTTATGATGCCTTCAAAATGACCCCCCAGGGCAAAAGCGGGGATAAAATTGACGGTTTAACCCCGGATCAGCGTTTTTTCATCAGCTTCGGGCAACTCTGGAGAACCAAATACAGGGATGAACTGCTGAGAACCCTTATCAATGTTGATCCTCATTCACCCACCCAATTCAGGGTGAACGGACCGCTGGTCAATTTTGATCCTTTTTATAAGGCTTTCGATCTCAAAGAAGGCGATAAAATGTACCTCAAACCGGAAAACAGGGCTAAGATCTGGTAATAACGGGATAATAAAAGGGCGGCTATTTTGGCCGCCCTTATAATTTATAATAATTTGATATGTGATGTTTTTGCGTTTTTAGCAAAAATCCTACCAATTGCCCCAAAAATCTATTTTCGGGACTTTGTTTCTGAAATTTATTTACTACCTTTGCCGTCCTTTAATTTCGGGTTAGTGGCATTAGTTGTATTCCTGCCTGCCCAAAAACTAAGGACTCACGCACATTAAAACGTTTTAATTACAATATGTCTGCAACAAAAACAACCGCTGCTAAACGTATCAACTTCGGTAAAGTTGAACTGATAGCAGAGCAACCCGATTTACTCGGTATCCAGATTCAATCGTTTAAAGATTTCTTCCAGTTAGAGACCACACCCGACAAGCGTAACAATGAGGGTTTGTTCCGTGTATTCAAGGAAAATTTTCCTATTACCGATACACGTAACATTTTCGTACTGGAATTCCTGGATTACTTTGTAGATCCTCCACGCTATTCGCTGGATGAGTGTATTGAAAGAGGTCTTACCTATGCAGTTCCTTTGAAAGCAAAACTGCGCCTGAGCTGTAATGATGAAGAGCACGTGGATTTCCAGACCATCGTTCAGGATGTGTTCCTGGGCAATATTCCTTACATGACACCACGTGGTACTTTTGTTATCAATGGTGCAGAAAGGGTAGTGGTTAGCCAGCTGCACCGTTCTCCGGGCGTATTCTTCGGCCAGAGCATTCACCCCAACGGTACAAAGATTTACTCTGCAAGGGTAATTCCGTTTAAAGGTGCCTGGATGGAGTTTGCAACGGATATCAATAACGTGATGTTTGCTTACATCGATCGTAAGAAAAAATTCCCGGTAACTACTTTATTGCGTTCTATCGGTTACGAAACAGATAAAGATATTCTTGAACTGTTCGGTATGGCTGATGAAGTAAAAGCAGATCGTAAAACTTTAGAAAAACACATCGGCAAACGCCTGGCTGCACGTGTACTGCGTACATGGGTAGAAGATTTCGTGGATGAGGATACCGGTGAAGTGGTTTCTATCGAAAGAAATGAAGTGATCCTGGAAAGGGATACTGTCCTGGATGACAGCAACATCACCATGATCCTGGATATGGATGTAAAGTCTGTATTTATCCAGAAAGAAGAAGTGAGTGGTGACTACGCTATTATCTACAACACATTAAATAAAGATACTTCTAACAGTGAACTGGAAGCGGTTCAGCATATCTACAAGCAACTGCGTGGTGCAGATGCCCCGGATGATGAAACTGCCCGTGGTATCATTGATAAATTATTCTTCTCCGATAAGCGTTATGACCTGGGTGAAGTTGGTCGTTATAAGATCAACCGTCGCCTTGGATTGAATTTCCCTATCGAGAAAAAAGTATTGACGAAAGACGATATCATCGCTATCATTAAAACCCTGGTTCAACTGACCAACGGTAAATCTGAGGTGGATGATATTGATCACTTAAGCAACCGTCGTGTACGTACGGTGGGTGAACAATTGTATGCCCAGTTCGGTGTTGGTCTGGCCCGTATGGCCCGTACCATCCGTGAAAGAATGAACGTAAGGGACAACGAGGTATTTACACCTGTTGACCTGATCAATGCACGTACATTGTCTTCTGTTATCAACTCATTCTTTGGTACCTCACAATTGTCTCAGTTCCTGGATCAAACCAATCCATTATCTGAGATCACTCACAAACGCCGTATTTCAGCGCTCGGGCCCGGTGGTCTGAGTCGTGAAAGGGCCGGCTTCGAGGTGCGTGACGTACACTATTCGCACTATGGTCGTCTTTGTACGATCGAAACCCCGGAAGGTCCGAACATTGGTCTGATCTCTACGCTTTGCGTACACGCCAAGATCAATGAAATGGGCTTTATCGAAACACCTTACCGTAAAGTGGAAGCAGGTAAGGTGGATCTGAAGAAGATCACTTTCCTGAGTGCGGAAGAAGAAGACACTGCTAAGATTGCGCAGGCGAATATCGACCTGGATGAAAAAGGAAACTTCGTGGAAGATATGATCAAGTCCCGTCAAACCGGTGACTTCCCGATCCTTCCGAAAGATGAAGTGGAATACATGGACGTTGCTCCTAACCAGATCGTTGGTTTGAGCGCCTCCCTGATTCCGTTCCTGGAGCATGATGATGCCAACCGTGCGCTGATGGGATCAAACATGCAACGCCAGGCAGTTCCGTTATTGCGTCCTGAAGTTCCTATTGTAGGTACCGGCCTGGAAGCAAAAGCTGCCCGTGATGCAAGGATCCAGGTTCATGCGGATGGTGATGGTGTGGTTGAATATGTGGATGCCAATGAAATTCATGTAAGATATAAGAGAAGCGAAAACCAGCAACTGGTTAGCTTCGAAGATGATCTTACGGTGTATAAATTAACCAAGTTCGTTCGTACCAACCAGGAAACAACGATCAATCTTCGTCCTGCTGTAGTAAAAGGACAAAAAGTTTCTGAAGGCGATTTCTTAACCGAAGGGTATGCAACCAAAGGTGGTGAACTGGCCCTGGGTCGTAACCTGAAAGTGGCGTTCATGCCATGGAAAGGGTACAACTTCGAGGATGCGATCGTAATTTCTGAGAAAGTGGTGAAAGACGACTGGTTCACTTCTATCCACATCAGTGAATTTGAAACCGAAGTGCGTGATACCAAGCTGGGTGAAGAAGAACTGACGCCGGATATTCCGAACGTAAGTGAAGAAGCTACCAAAGACCTGGATCAGAATGGTATCATCCGTATCGGTGCTTCTATCAAGGAAGGCGATATCATTATCGGTAAGATCACACCAAAAGGTGAAAGTGATCCAACTCCTGAAGAGAAGTTGTTGCGTGCCATCTTTGGTGATAAAGCCGGTGATGCAAAAGATGCTTCACTGAAAGCGCCAAGCGGTACAGAAGGTGTGGTGATCGATAAAAAACTGTTCCAGAGAGCGAAGAAAGATAAGAATGCAAAAGTGAGAGAGAAAGCGCTGCTGGAAAAAATTGAAAAAACGCACGAACAAAACGAAGCTGTGCTGATGGAACAATTGCAGAGCAAACTGCAAACCCTGCTGAAAGATAAAGCCAGCCAGGGCGTTACCAACAACTTCGGTGAAGTGCTGATCGGTAAAGGCGTTAAGTTCAATGCTAAAAACCTTTCGAACATCGATTTCATCAACGTTAACCCATTGGGATGGAGCGGCGATGAAAAAACCGATGACCTGATCAACACCCTGCTGCACAACTACAACATTAAATACAATGAAGAGCTGGGCCGTTACAAAAGGGAAAAATTCAACATCAGCATTGGTGATGAATTACCTGCAGGTGTATTGAAACTGGCGAAAGTGTACATGGCTGTAAAACGTAAGCTGAAAGTAGGTGATAAAATGGCGGGTCGTCACGGTAACAAAGGTATTGTAGCGAAAATCGTTCGCCAGGAAGATATGCCGTTCCTCGAAGACGGAACACCGGTGGATATCGTACTGAACCCGCTGGGTGTACCTTCAAGGATGAACCTCGGACAGATCTATGAAACCGTACTGGGCTGGGCTGGCGAAAAATTGGGTGTGAAGTTCGCTACACCAATCTTCGATGGTGCTACCGTAGAAGAAATTGATGAGAACATCAACAATGCAGGTCTGCCTAAGTTTGGTCACACTTACTTATATGATGGTGAAACCGGTGAGCGTTTCGATCAGAGAGCAACCGTGGGTATCATCTATATGATCAAGCTGCACCACATGGTGGATGATAAAATGCACGCACGTTCTATCGGGCCATACTCTCTCATCACGCAGCAACCATTGGGTGGTAAAGCTCAGTTCGGTGGCCAGCGTTTCGGTGAGATGGAGGTTTGGGCACTGGAAGCATACGGCGCATCCAACATCCTGCAGGAATTGTTGACCCTTAAATCGGATGATATCATCGGTAGGGCTAAAACGTATGAAGCCATTGTTAAAGGTGACAACATACCAAGAGCCGGTATACCTGAATCATTCAATGTACTGGTGCATGAACTGAGAGGTTTAGGTCTGGATCTGAAATTCGATTAAGAGAAGCTGTTAGTGTTAGCTATTAGCTACCAGCTATTAGCCGCAGCAACCGAGATCGAAAAATAATTATTAAAAACAATTGCCTTCAGCCAACCGCTAAAGGCTAACAGCTAAAAGCTAAATACAATATGGCATTCAAAAAAGAAAATCGTCCCAAGTCGTCGTTTTCTCAGATCACTATTGGTCTGGCTTCTCCGGATACCATCCTGGAAAGAAGCTACGGTGAAGTGTTAAAGCCGGAAACAATCAACTACCGTACGTACAAACCTGAAAGAGATGGTTTGTTCTGCGAAAGGATCTTTGGTCCCGTAAAAGATTACGAATGTGCTTGTGGTAAATACAAGCGTATCCGTTACAAAGGCATTGTGTGTGACCGTTGTGGTGTGGAAGTAACAGAAAAGAAAGTACGTCGTGAAAGAATGGGCCACATCAAGC
The DNA here is from genome assembly GCA_047602605.1 of Ferruginibacter sp. Classification (GTDB taxonomy): domain Bacteria; phylum Bacteroidota; class Bacteroidia; order Chitinophagales; family Chitinophagaceae; genus Ferruginibacter. The sequence continues at coordinate 615,764 of JASGGW010000005.1, read as the reverse complement.
TGGTGGTTCCTGTGGTGCATATCTGGTATTTCAAATCATTGCCTAACAAGATCGGTTACCTGTTGGGTATGAGCTCTAAAAAATTAGAGACCATCGTTTACTACGAACGTTTCGTGGTGATCAACCCGGGTATCCGTGCAGATAAAGGCCAGAACTATGGCGATCTGCTGACAGAAGAAGAATACCTGGATATCCTGGATGCATTGCCAAAAGAAAACCAGATGCTGCCTGATGAGGATCCGGAAAAATTCGTGGCAAAAATGGGTGCCGAAGCCGTGCACGCCATGCTCGAAAAACTGGACCTGGATCAGCTGAGCTTCGATCTGCGTAATGCTGCAGCCAACGAAACTTCCCAGCAACGTAAAGCAGACGCCTTAAAACGTCTGAGCGTGGTGGAAAGCTTCCGTGATGCCAACACCCGTATCAACAACCGTCCTGAGTGGATGGTAATGCAATATATTCCTGTCATTCCACCGGAACTGCGTCCGCTGGTTCCATTGGATGGCGGTCGTTTCGCCTCATCAGATCTGAATGACCTGTATCGTCGTGTGATCATCCGTAACAACCGTTTGAAACGTTTGCTGGAGATCAAAGCGCCGGAAGTGATCCTGCGTAACGAAAAACGTATGCTGCAGGAAGCGATCGACTCCCTGTTCGATAACAGCCGTAAATCAAATGCGGTGAAAGCAGAAGGTGGCCGTGCGTTGAAATCTTTGAGTGATGTGCTGAAAGGTAAGCAAGGTCGTTTCCGTCAGAACCTGTTGGGTAAACGTGTCGACTATTCCGGTCGTTCGGTGATCGTGGTAGGTCCTGAAATGAAAATGCACGAATGTGGTTTGCCAAAAGATATGGCGGCTGAATTGTTCAAGCCGTTTATTATCCGCAAGCTCATCGAAAGAGGTATTGTAAAAACAGTAAAGAGTGCCCGTAAGCTTGTTGATAAAAAAGAAGCGATCATCTGGGATATTCTTGAAAATATATTGAAAGGTCACCCGGTTCTGCTGAACAGGGCCCCAACCCTTCACCGTCTGTCAATCCAGGCCTTCCAGCCTAAACTGATCGAAGGTAAAGCGATTCAATTACACCCATTGGTAACTACGGCCTTCAACGCCGATTTCGATGGTGACCAGATGGCGGTTCACGTGCCTTTGAGCAACGCCGCAATCCTGGAAGCCCAGTTACTGATGCTGTCTTCTCACAACATTCTGAACCCGCAGAATGGTACGCCGATCACCCTTCCTTCCCAGGACATGGTGTTGGGTCTGTACTATATCACCAAGGGTAAAAAATCAACCGATACCGAAAAGGTAAGGGGAGAAGGCAAAGTGTTTTATTCTGCAGAAGAAGTGATCATTGCTTACAATGAAAAGCAGATCGATCTTCATGCGAACATTAAAGTAAAAGCCAACTGGCGTAATAACGATGGTACATTGGTAAACAAGCTGATCGACACTACTGTGGGTCGTGTATTGTTCAACCAGTTTGTACCTAAAGAAGTAGGTTATGTGAACGCATTGCTTACTAAAAAGAACCTGCGTGAGATCATCGGTGATATCATCAAATGGACAAGCGTTCCTGTAACAGCGAAATTCCTGGATGATATTAAAACACTGGGTTACCGCATGGCATTCCGTGGTGGTCTGTCGTTCAACATCAATGACCTGATCATCCCTGAAATCAAAGAAGAACTGGTGAATGATGCCCAGGCTGAAGTTGCAGAAGTAATGGAAAGCTATAACATGGGTCTGATCACCAATAACGAACGTTACAACCAGATCATCGATATCTGGAGCCGTGTGGATACAAGGGTTACAGAAACGTTGATCAGGGATCTTGCTGCTGACAAGCAGGGCTTCAACTCAGTGTACATGATGCTGGATTCAGGTGCCCGTGGTTCCAAACAGCAAATTAAACAGCTGGGTGGTATGAGGGGTCTGATGGCGAAACCACGTAAGAGTGGTTCATCAGGTTCTGAGATCATCGAGAACCCGATCCTTGCAAACTTTAAAGACGGCCTGAGTGTATTAGAGTACTTTATCTCTACCCACGGTGCCCGTAAAGGTCTGGCAGATACGGCGTTAAAAACAGCGGATGCGGGTTACTTAACACGTAGGCTGGTGGACGTTGCACAGGATGTTGTTATTAATGAAGAAGATTGCGGCACATTACGTGGTATTGCAACTTCTGCATTAAAAGATAATGAAGATATTATCGAACCATTGAGCGACAGGATCGAAGGCCGTACTTCACTGCATGATGTGTTCCATCCTGTAACGGAAGAGCTCCTCATCAAAGCCGGTGAAGAGATCAGCGCTGACGATGCGAAGAAAGTGGAAGAAAGCGGTATCGAAACTGTTGAGATCCGTTCTGTACTCACCTGCGAAAGCAAACGTGGCGTATGTGTAAGATGTTATGGTAAAAACCTTGCCAGCGGTATAATGGCGCAGCGTGGTGATGCAGTAGGTATCATTGCAGCCCAGTCGATCGGTGAGCCTGGTACACAGCTGACATTGCGTACCTTCCACGTGGGTGGTGTGGCCGGTTCTTCTACAGTAGAATCTTCATTACAAGCCAAATTCGACGGTACACTGCAGTTCGATGGTTTACGTACAGTAAGTACAGAAAACAACGAAGGCAAAAAAGTTCAGGTGGTTATCGGCCGTACCGGTGAGATCAGGAACATCGATGTGAAATCTGATCGTTTGCTGAACAGCATGCACATTCCTTATGGTTCAATCCTGAATGTGAAAGATGGTCAGAAAGTAGCAAAAGGTGATGTGATCTGCACATGGGATCCGTTCAACAACGTAATCGTTGCAGAACAGAACGGTAGCATTAGCTTTGAAAGTGTGATTGAAGGTGTGACTTACCGTGACGAAGCGGATGAGCAAACAGGTCACCGTGAAAAAGTGGTTATCGAAACAAAAGATAAAAACAAGCTGCCTGCTATCATTGTAGAAGGCAAAGAAAGAAAAGCATACAACTTACCGGTGGGTTCACACATCGTGGTGGATGAAGGTGAAGACGTGAAGAGTGGCCAGGTACTGGTGAAAATCCCAAGGGTATTGAGCAAGCTGAAGGATATTACGGGTGGTCTGCCTCGTGTAACTGAATTGTTTGAGGCACGTAACCCAAGTAACCCTGCAGTAGTTTGTGAAATTGACGGTGTGGTTGCTTTCGGTGCTATCAAACGTGGTAACAGGGAGATCATCGTGGAAGCGAAAGATGGCGTAATTCGTAAATACCTGGTTCCATTGAGTCGTCAGATCCTGGTACAGGATGGAGACTTTGTGAAAGCCGGTTCTTCCTTATCAGATGGCCAGACAGCTCCGGCAGATATCCTGGCGATCAAAGGTCCGTTTGCAGTACAGGAATATGTTGTGAACGAGATTCAGGAAGTTTACCGCTTACAGGGTGTGAAGATCAACGACAAGCATATTGAAGTGATCGTTCGCCAAATGATGCGTAAAGTAACCATCGAGGATGCAGGTGATACCAAATTCCTGGAAGGAGATACAGAAGACCGTATGGACTTCAACAATGAGAACGATTATATCTTCGATAAAAAAGTCGTTACTGAGCATGGCGAAAGCAGCAAGCTGCGTACCGGCCAGATCGTTACACTGCGTGAAGTAAGAGAAGAAAACTCTATCCTGCGCCGTGCCGATAAAAAGCTGGTTGAGTTCCGTGATGCGAAACCTGCAACTTCTTCACCGTTGTTGCTGGGTATCACTAAAGCTTCACTGGGTACACACAGCTGGATCTCTGCTGCTTCGTTCCAGGAAACAACCAAAGTATTGTCGTCTGCTGCCATCCAGGGCAAAACAGATGAAATGCTTGGCCTGAAAGAGAACGTTATCACCGGTCACCATATTCCTGCAGGTACAGGTTTGCGTGAGTTTGATAACATGATCGTAGGTAGCAAAGAAGAATACGAATTGCTGATGACTACCAAAGAAGCAATGAGTTTCGATGAAGAAGAATAGGTCAGTTTGATAATTAACTGATGTGCTAATTTACTAATGATAGTATAAGGAGTAAGATGAAAGTCTTGCTCCTTTTTGTTTTTACCAGGATATGATTGGATGAGAAGAAGATACAGCCGCATATTTGCGTGATAATGTACGGAAATGATAAAGGGAGCTGAATGCTCCCTTTATTTTATAATGTGATTGCGTCTCTCAGCAATTTTCCTTCTGTATTAAAGAACAGGTATTTTTTCTGCACATCGTTTTTGTCTACTTTAACCCTGTATTGAATAACATCACCGGGATAGTAAACTGTTTTTACATCCGACACTTCCCTGTCGGAATATTTACTGAGCCTGAAACCGTTCTTCACTGCATCGGGCAGGTTTTCAAAGCTGGTCTCCTTGTATGTACTTTTCCAGATGCCTTTATTGCTGTACTCGGCATTCATTTTTTCATCATTCAAAGTAAAGGTTACGCTGGCGCTTAGTACATCATTGCTCCATTCCACGTTCTGCGCAGCGGGATATTGTTTTTCAAAATTATCCTTAGCGGTCTGCGGAACTTTGGTCACCTGTGCAGATACGGCCGTGCCAATCATGATGCATACGGCCAGTAAAAATATTGGTAGCTTTTTCATTTTTCAAATCTCTTTGATTCTGTTAAGAGCGTATTGAAAATGATGCCAAATTTCTGTTAATCTCCCAGGTCATAGATCTCCATGATATCTTTTAACAGATGATCCGTATCCAGTTTCAGGTCGATCAGCTTTCCTGTTTTGATATCAAATACCCATCCATGCACCTGTAACCCCCTGTGCTTGATGGCATCCTGTACGGCAGCTGTTTTTAAAAGATTAACGCATTGCTCCTGCACATTCAGCTCTACCAGCCGGTTGTAGCGGTTGTTCTCATCTTCAATGGCGTTCAGCTCTTTTTTATGCAGGCGATACACATCCCTGATATTCCTCAGCCAGGGATTTAGTATGCCCATATCCTGCGCCTGCATAGCCGCTTTCACACCACCACAGAAATAGTGACCACATACCACCACATGATTCACTTTAAGGTGGCGTACCGCATAATTCAGCACACTCATCACATTCATATCGATGCTGATCACCATATTGGCAATATTGCGGTGAATAAATGCTTCCCCCGGTTCAAGTCCCATCAGGTCTTCGGCAGTAACCCGGCTGTCTGAGCAGCCGATGTATAAAATGTCGGGATTCTGTCCCTTGCTTAAATTTTCAAAATAGTCAGGTGATTTTTCCAGCTTTTCAGTGATCCACCTGCTGTTATTATTAAAAACTTTTGATAAATCCATGATGATATTATTTTAGATGAACAAGTTAAAGAAAAACCGTTAATACAATACAATCCTGTAGCCGGATGCATCCGTTAAGCCTTTCAAAAATTTAGTTACCGGCGATGGTTCATTTGGTCAAAGGGCTTATCTTGCTGCCGTACTAAATATACCTTAATGAAGAATTTTTCTACCATTTTAAATGTCGTTCTGCTTGCCGCAGTAGGATTTTTGTATTACTATGTTTTTTCGGGAAAAAAGAATAATGCCCCTGTTGTAAAAACGGTTGTAGGATCCAATTCAGTTTCACAGGCCGGCAATGCCCCCATTGCATATGTTGACCTGGATTCTTTATATGATAAGATTGTTTTCATAAAAAATAAAAGAAAGGAATTGGAAGGGGAACAAAAAGCTATAGAAACTGAATGGACAAGCGGAATGCGCAATCTGGAAAACCAGGCTGCAAATTTCCGTAAAAAAGGAGATGCAATTACCCAGCAAATGGCTGAAGAATTCCAGATGAAACTGTACAGCCAGCAACAGGAGATTGAAGGTAAAAAGCAAAGCCAGACTCAAAAGCTCAGTGAGAAAAGTTTTACAGTAATGGAAGACATTCAAAAAAAATTGAGAGACTTTCTGATCCAGTATAACCAGGAAAAGAAGTATCTCTATATCCTTACGATTGGCACTGGCATGGATTATATTGCTTACAAGGATTCTTCACTCAACATTACTTCTGATGTGATCGAGGGAATGAATAAAAAACTGGCGGAAGGAAATAAATAATTACTGAAAGAAATAGTTATCTTCAATCCCGGCTCTATGCCGGGATTTTTTATTGCTAAAACTTAACCGCCGATTCTTATGGCAGAAACTACCCAGGGTTTCAAACCTTCCTTAGGGCTTATGGACGCAACGATGATCGTTGCAGGCTCCATGATTGGTTCAGGTATTTTTATTGTAAGCGCCGATATCACCCGGCAGGTAGGCAGCGCTGGCTGGCTCATCGCCGTATGGCTGATCACCGGCTTTATGACCCTTACTGCCGCACTGAGCTATGGCGAGCTGAGCTCGATGTATCCCAAAGCCGGCGGACAATATGTGTATCTCAAGGAAGCATTCAATCCTTTGGCCGGGTTCTTATACGGATGGAGTTTTTTCGCAGTGATACAGACGGCGACGATAGCCGCTGTGGGAGTGGCTTTCAGCCGATTTACAGCTTTTCTGATCCCGCAACTGGGAGAGAATAATATTATCTGGGGCATTGAAAAGGGGCTGAATGAAGCCGGTGTGATGCAATATTCTTTTTCCATCAGCGCCGCACAACTGCTTGCCATAGGCCTGATCGTTTTTCTTACCTATACCAATACCAAGGGTATACAGGGCGGTAAAATTATCCAGACAACTTTCACCACCACCAAGCTGGTTTCCTTATTTGGCCTTATCATTTTAGGTTTCCTGCTGGTGCATAACAGTCACTGGAGCGAAAACTGGGCAACAGGATTTGAGGCCACTCAATTGGAGAAAGACAATGCCGGTAATTTTATTAAGGGAGGCTCCTGGGGTCCCATTTCAGGAGCTGTTTTAATAGGAGCGATAGCCGCTGCGATGACAGGTTCTATATTCAGCAGTGATGCATGGAACAATGTGACCTTTATTGCGGGAGAGATCAAAAATCCCAAACGTAATATCGGCCTCAGTCTTTTTATGGGTACCCTCATCGTTACGCTTATTTATGTAGCGGCCAATTTAATGTACCTGCATGTGCTGCCTTTGAAAGGAGAGAACAGTATCGCCTTTCCTGAAGGGGAGAGGGTGGCAGTGGCAGCTTCAAATGCAATTTTCGGCACCAACGGCTCTATCATTATCGCTGTAATGATCATGATCTCCACCTTTGGTTGTAACAATGGTCTCATTCTCGCCGGGGCAAGGGTGTACTATACTATGGCAAAAGACGGCCTGTTTTTTAAGCAGACAGGTGTATTAAATAAAAATGCGGTGCCTGAAGCGGCCATGTGGGCCCAATGTATGATCGCTGCGTTGCTTTGCCTGAGCGGCAAATACAACGACCTGCTGGATATGATCTCTTTTGTAGTGGTGTTATTCTATGCGCTTACCATCCTGGGGATATTCATTCTCCGTAAAAAACGACCTGATATTGACAGGCCCTATAAAGCGTTTGGTTACCCGGTGCTACCCGCCATTTATATTATTATGGCTATTACGTTCTGTATTTTTGTGATTTCATTTAAGCCGACTTATGCACTGATAGGACTCGGTATTGTACTGGCAGGCATCCCGATCTATTATATAGCATTAGCGAATAAAAAATCTTCATCTTCATAAGATAGGAAAGCCGGAATTTTATTCCGGCTTTTTATTGTCTGGCAACTGCCCGGTATAACTTCCGGCTGCATTTTTCAATTGATCAAAAAATATCCGTAAGATTCAATATCCATTGAGCTTTATGGAACTAATTTGAATAATTTTGCCGTCAATCAATAGTGTATGAATTCTTTTGCAATAGCGATACATGGCGGGGCTGGCACTATCCTGAAAGAAGATATGACGCCCGAGTTGGAAGCTGCTTATATCAATGCGCTGGAAGAGGCATTGAAGTCAGGGTACGATGTTCTCCAAAGCGGGGGCAATGCGGTAAATGCAGTAACGGCTTCAACGGTAAGCCTGGAGAATAATATTTTATTCAATGCAGGTCGTGGATCGGTGTTCACAAAAAAGGGCGTACATGAAATGGATGCTTCTGTAATGGATGGCAAAAATTTGGGTGCAGGCGCTGTGGCGGGAGTGAAAAATATTACCAACCCGGTTTTGCTGGCAAAGGAAGTGATGCTCCACAGCGACCATGTTTTTTTATGCGGGGAAGGTGCTGTTGAATTTGCCCTAAAACGAGGCATATCGCTGCAGGGGGATGATTATTTCTTTTCACAGTTCAGGTATGATCAGTGGAAAGCCATGAGAGACAATGACAGCTACTCGCTGGATCATTCACAGCAGAATGTAGAACAGCTGATGAAAGATAAAAAGTTTGGAACGGTTGGCGCTGTGGCTTGCGATGCCGAGGGCAATATAGCGGCTGCCACCAGCACCGGCGGAATGACAAATAAAAAATACGGCCGCATAGGCGACAGCCCGGTAATAGGCGCCGGCACTTATGCGAACAATGCTACCTGTGCCATTAGCTGTACGGGGCATGGCGAACCATTTATTAAAGCGGTAGCGGCACATAGCGTGAGCTGCCTGATGGAATATAAATATTATACACTGGAGCAGGCCATGCAGGAAGTGGTACATAAAAAGCTCATTGACCTGCAGGGTGAGGGAGGCATGATCGGTGTGGATGCACAGGGTAATATTTCCATGCAGTTCAACAGCGCAGGCATGTACAGGGCCATGCAGAAAAATAACGGCGAAAAACTGATTGCTATATACAAATAAGCTTACATTTTGTGATGCTTGTTATGGACAAATACTCATTGACTTTATGAAAAAATATGCCATCATAGTTGCAGGCGGCAACGGCACCCGGATGAACAGCAATATTCCCAAGCAGTTTATGATGCTGAAAGATAAGCCTGTACTGTATTACACGATCGATGCTTTTTTACAATCTTATGCGGATATGAATATCATCCTGGTATTACCGGAAGAATTTATCGGTACCGGCCAGGAGATCATTGATGCGTATTTCAATTATGAAAGGATCAGGATCACCGTGGGAGGGCGCACCCGTTTCCATTCCGTGCAAAATGGTTTGAAGCTGGTGGAAGAGGAAGGTATTGTGCTGGTGCACGATGCGGTAAGATGTATGCTGGATGTATCATTGATTCACCGTTGCTACGAAGCTGCCTATGATTTCGGCGCTGTGGTGCCGGCCATTGCTTCCAAAGATAGCGTACGTATCATCACAGAAGAAGGCAATGAGTCAGTGGAAAGAAAAAATGTGAGATTGGTGCAAACACCGCAGGCTTTCCTGAGTACCATATTAATCCCGGCTTATACCATTGATTACAAAGACAGGTTTACGGATGAAGCCACCGTCGTGGAAGCTTTTGGAATGAAGGTAAAGCTGATTGAAGGCGATGAGAATAATATTAAGATCACCACGCCTGCCGATATGATGATAGCATTGAATATCCTGGAGAGCCGGTTATCCTGATTTTAGCCGTTTCAACAATTTGATCAAAGTGGGCAATGAATTGAAGCTGATAAACGGGTATGGCTGGTTTTCCGGCGTGAACCTGTTATAAAACTCACCGATACTTTTTACATCGGAACCTTCAAAGTCAAGAATAGTGCCGGTTCCGGCAAATTCTCGTATCAGCTCGTTGAATAGGAAATAATTGGCCTCTACATTCCGGCCCCGGGTGGTAGTGCAGGAAACGACGTTGTATATTCTTCTTTCATCCCTGGGCAAAATTGCTGCAGCTACCAATTCATCATTGTAATATACTTCCCGTACAATCAGCCTGTCATCGGCTGCCAGCCGGAAACACAGCTTTTCAAATTTTATATAATCATCTTCCCGCAGCCCATGCATCTTTTGCTGATACAGTTCTTTATATAGCGCTATGATATGCCTGTATTCGTTTACCTTTTGGTACTGCAGGTTAAATTTTTTAGCCCGGTTAATATTCTTTGTAATGGAGTGGGGGAAGCCGGCATATACTTCAGCATAGGGCTGCGAAAGCTTCAGTATATAATTGTTACGGGTGGTGGTTGCAATACCGGGATAGGCAGAAAAGTTCCGGTAATTAAGAGCAATTTCGGCAAACCGGAATTGACCGCTCATTACAGATAGAAATTCGCTGATGAGTTCATCCGTTAGCGCTGCTTCTGAAAAAATCCCCAACTGCTGTGTAAAAGCCGGCTGGTACAGATACCGGATGCCCCATTTCTTCCGGTAAACCAATGGCATGACTGCTGCATAGTCATCGAGGATCAATGCGTCCCAGGTTTCAGCCATGCTATCCAGGTAGAATGAATGGGCGTATATCAAACCGTTGGAAGAACGGTGAATAAGCGCATCCCATTTTTGTTTATCAATACCAGGATATGATGTATAAGAAACAGGCAATGCTTAAAAAGGTATTTGTGGAACAATTTTCTTTAAAGAAATATTCTGAACATCTATACTGAACGAGATCGTTTTCCAGAATCTTTTTTCAGGAATGGTGCTCTTAAAATAATCCGCATACACTTTACTGTAGATCAGCGGCACGTATATGTTAATGATATTCCCGATCATCGATAGCTGTAAACCTGCATCGTACAAAAGCCTGGGGCTGCCGGAATTATTTTTCCATGCATCGGAATACGTGCCGATGTCAGCAAAAACCTTTACAGGCAACTTAAAGGGCAGCAATTCCAGCGGGTTTAAATTTTTAGGAATGGTTGTGGTGAAATTTATGGCGCTCAGCCAGTCATCGGTTTTACCGATCTTATTGCTCAGCAGGTCTGTTCTTACTTTAAATGCCCCATCTCTTATCATGATCTGCTGGTTGGCGCCGCCGTCGAATTCATTGCGTCCATAGAAATAATTCTGGTAATTATAATCTTCATAGCCTTTAGGGCCGGTCATGTTGAGGTGATAGCGGTCTGTTTCAAATTGGGTAAGAAAAGTTTTGCTGCTCGTATAGAAAAATTTCCCTGCATAGAATCTTACATTCATGCCGCCTTCTGTTGCATAATTGAAGAAATAATTAAGTGTAAGATCTGTGCGGACAAAATTTTTGCCTTGCGCCATATTCAGCACCGCTTTGTAAGGATACAGCTTGCGGCTGTTCTCAGCCACCAGGTTCAACTGGTTAACATACCTGCTTTCCTTAGGATAGCTGATCACATCTTCCTGTGTTACAGGATCTCTTTGAAAGAGCAGGCCCGTTTCAGTGATCAGGAAAGTTTTCCACTCAATATATTTTGTGAGTGTGCTGCGTGGGTTTTTATTGGCAAATGTGAATTTTGCAGTGGGGACAATCTTAGTGAAAGGCTGAAAATTCTTTTTGCCTGTTGAGTCAATATAATGATCCCCGGTGAAACGTGCCCCGGCGATACCGATCTTCAGGCGCTGGCCCTTGTCGCCAGGAAAGAAATTATACGATAGGACCCCAAGTCCATTTAATTGCTTTGAACCGGTTGCGTACATCGGTGCCGCAAAGAACTCAAAACGGGAACGGGGAAGATTATAATTATGAATAAAAATTCCCGCCATCAGTTTATCATAAAAGTTGTAGCCGATAGCAGGCGCAACAGAGATATAATGATATTGACCTGTTTCTTTAAGGCTGAAAAAAGTGGTCAATTTTATTTTTTTCTTTTGCGGAGCAAATACAGGCCCTTTTTTATTGAGCATAGAAAATACATGTCCAAGGTCTTTTCCGCTGACCTCTTCCGCCACCTGCTTAAAATCTTCGGGATAAGGATGTCTGAACTGCCAGCGGGTATAATAAGCTTTCATCACTGAATCAAAAAGAGGAGTGCCCAGTTCTTTTTCCAGCAGCTGCATCCACTGCGCTGTTTTTTCATAAGCAACAGCATTATAGTTCAGCAGGGAAAATTTATTAGCCGCTGTTTCAATAGGCTGATCGAGCTTATAGCCGGTAATAGTAGCCAGCACTGTTTTCTGGATATCTTCCGGTTCCTTGTTTTTTATAAAGGCAGATTTTGTATCCAGTAATTCCACGCCTTCCGTATTGTACCTGTACACGCCATAACGCTTGTCGTAATAGCTGTTCATGCCTTCATCCATCCACGGATGGATGCGTTCATTGCTGGCGAGTATGCCATAAAACCAGTTATGACCCACTTCATGATTAATTAAGAAATCGAGCGTTTTACCTTTGCTGGCAGCCGATATAATGGTGATAGTAGGATACTCCATGCCTCCGTAGCCGGCAGCGGCACCCGCAGCTTCTTCCACTACAGATACGATGGGGTATGGATATTCGCCCACCCATTCGCTTTTTGTTCTCACAGATGCCTTTATATAATCCAGTCCATTGGTCCAGTTCTTTTCATTTTCAGGAAAATAATAAGCGAATACATCCACTGTTTTTGATGCCAGTTGCAGGGTATCGTGTTGTACGATATAGCGTTTGTCAGCAAACCAGGCAAAATCATGCACATTATTTTGCCTGTACAGCAGGGTCTGCATGGTATCTGTTATTTCTTTTGAAACCAGCTTTCCTGTTGCAGCTACTTTATATGATTCAGGCAGGGTGAGGGTTACACTGTAATCACCGAATTCACTGTAAAATTCTCCCTGGTCAAGATAAGGAATGGGATGCCATCCTTTCCGGTCGTACACAGCAGGTTTGGGGAACCATTGTGTCATCTGGTAGGATTGCCCAACATGACCTGATCTTGAAAATATAAAGGGAATCTTTATGTTGAAAGGCGTTTGTATTTTCACTTTACCACCGGGCGCCAGTGGATGAGGCAATACCAATTGGATAATATCCTGGTGCTGCGGATGATCCTTTATTACGGCCACTTCACCATCGGCTTCAAAATTGAGCCGGTTGATATAGCCCCTGTTCTCTTCCTTGCTAAAATAAAAATCGGTGCGCCCGTTTTCGAGCAGCTGATCGCTGAATGCAGTGCGGTCATTTTTATAAGCATTGGGCCATAAATGTATCCATATAAAATGCAACGTATCGGGAGAATTGTTGCTGTAAAACATGCTGATATTGCCTGTTAATGTATTGGCTGTATCATTCAGTGTAGCGTTTATATCCACATCCACTTTTTGCTGCCAGTAAGTATTTGTCTGGGCAAAGGCTTTGCAGAAACTGAACAGGGCAATGAGTAGCAATAGTTTTTTCAAAACTTGTCGGTTTCTCCAAAAATAACAATTAATACGGATGCAGAACAGTGTAATCCTACTCAAAATGGAGGTGTCTATTATTTCCCTTTACCATCAATAATGATCTGGAGCGTATGGATCATGATCTTGAAATCGAGAGCGAGGCTGGCATTTTCTACATAAAGCAGGTCATAAGGCATTCTTTCAATCATTTCTTCCACACTGGAAGCATAGCCAAATTTTACCATGCCCCAGCTGGTCAGTCCGGGCTTGACTTTAAACAGGTATTTGTATTCGGGGTTATGGGCTACCAGCTGATCGATATAAAATTTTCTTTCAGGCCTTGGCCCAACGAGGCTCATTTCTCCTTTCAGGATATTCCAGAGCTGCGGCAATTCATCCAGCCGCCATTTGCGCATTGTTTTGCCCCAGCGGGTAATACGACTGTCTTCCTCGCTGCTTAACTGCGGGCCGTTAGCCTCGGCATCCACTACCATTGACCGCAGCTTATACATCGTAAAGGGCTTGCCTTTGTAACCGATTCTTTCCTGCTTAAAAAATACAGGACCACGGGATGAAATAACGAGACGGATAATGGTATAAAGAAACAGCGGTGACAGCAGGATGGTAGCCACCACCGATACAAAAATATCAATAAAGCGTTTGAGGTTTTGCTGCCAGCCGGGTAAAATGCCGGAGTGTACATCAATGAGCGGCAGGCCCAGTACATTGTTTGTTTGCAGGGAGCCGCTGATGATATCCACCGTATCGGGAGTGATTTTGATATTTACATCTTTGTCGCTGAGGTAACGGAGAATATTAGTGATATGCTCCCGCTCGTTTTTATTGACGGTAATGATGATCTCTTCCGCATGCTCTTTCTGCAGTATGGTACCCAGATCTTCGCCAAAACCATATACGGGAAAATTTTTCGGAAACAAACCCTGCATGCTGCCATTGGTATTTACAAATGCGGTGAGCTGATAACCTTTGTTCTCATTGTTTCGGTTAAAAGCAGTAAAAATTTCGAAAGCTTTTTTTTCGCTCCCCAATAGCAATACATTAAAGAATACTTTTCCTTTTTTCAGTTGTGAGCGGATGATACGCAGGAAAATAATCCTGCAGATAATGGTGACCACAAAAACAGGTATCAGCAGGCTGAAGAATTCTGCATAATAGATCATATTATTGGATTGCGGATTCTTCAGGATGAAAAAGAACAGTAATCCCAGGCAGCCGAAAATGCTTACTACTGAAGTGCGGGCCAGCTCTGTAAAACCTGATTTGTTATAAATATCATTGTAAGCGCCACTCATGAAATGCAGGCTTAACCATCCGATCATATATAGGAACAGCCCGATATAAAAACCGGGCGGAACGGTAAAGTCATAATGGTAAATAACCGTGCGTAAATAGTAGAACGATAACCAGGTAATAATTGAAACAACAATATCAGCCAATATTAACCAGGTGATATGTAAACGGGGTTGTTTCAAAATTGCAGTGAGTGTACAGTTTGGTTACGACTGCCGGTCGTTGATCTTTTCCAGAATCTTATGAGCCACTTCCATAGCCCTGAAACCGTCAATGATCGTTACCGGGGTTTCCGTATTATCAACGATGGCATTTTTAAAAGCCTGCAACTCCATTAAAATGGCATTGCCATCTTTCACTTCGGGATTTGCAATTGCAATCGTTTTTTTGCCATGATTGGTTTCGATATCAAATGTAAATACGCTTTTATCACCGGGAGAATCAATGCGGATAACTTCCGCTTTCTTATCCAGGAAATCGATACCAATGTAGGCATCTTTCTGGAACAGGCGGATCTTCCGCATTTTTTTCATGGAAATCCGGCTGCTGGTTAAGTTGGCTACACAGCCATTATCAAATTCAATGCGAACGTTGGCGATATCGGGTGTATCGCTCATTACCGCCACACCATTGGCTGAGATATAGCTTACATTGCTTTTTACAATATGCAGGATGATGTCGATGTCGTGTATCATCAGGTCGAGGATCACACTTACATCTGTTCCTCTCGGATTGAATTGTGCCAGGCGATGCACTTCTATGAACATCGGATTGAGGTCATGCTCTCCCAGTGCAAGAAAAGCCGGGTTGAACCTTTCCACATGACCTACCTGGAATTTTACATTGGATTCTTTTGCCAGTTTTACCAGTGCCCGGGCCTCATCCATTGTATTGGCCAGGGGTTTTTCCACGAAAACATGGCGCCCTTTTTTTAAGGCCATTTCGCAGAGATTATAATGGAAGATGGTGGGAGCTACTATATCCACTGCTTCGCAGGCATCCATCAGCTCGGCAGGATCGGTGTATCTTTTGAGGCCATATTTTTCTGAAACAGTAGCGGCATTTTTATCATCCGGGTCAAAAAAGCCGACCAGGTTTACATCGGCGATCTCTTTCCAGTTATTCAAATGAAATTTCCCTAAATGGCCAACACCAAAAATGCCAACATTGAGCATATAAATAAGTTAAGTAGAATAAGTAATTAAACGGCAGAAGAACCTTCTTCAGCCACTTCTTCCCAGAAGCCCATTTTCCCGAATTTTTCAATGCGCTGGTTCACCCTTTCTTCAGCGGGAATTTCTTTGAGAGCTTTGATGGTAGGCAGCAGGTAATTTTTTAATAACCTGGCCGCTTCCTCATAATCCCAATGAGCGCCGCCCAGTGGTTCGGGGATCACATCATCTACCAGGCCAAACTGCGACATATCCTTCCCGGTGAGCCTTAGCTGCTCGGCTGCTACTTCCTTTTTATCCCAGCTGCGCCATAAGATACTGCTGCAGCTTTCGGGTGAGATAACAGTGTACCAGGTATTTTCCATCATGACCACTTTATCGCCCACGCCGATTCCCAGTGCGCCGCCACTGGCGCCTTCGCCGATGATGACACATATAACAGGAACTTTAAGGCTGATCATTTCAAAAATATTGCGGGCAATAGCTTCGCCCTGCCCACGCTCTTCGGCTTCCAGGCCGGGGTAAGCGCCGGGAGTATCAATTAAAGTAATAATAGGTTTATTGAATTTTTCTGCCAGCTTCATAAGGCGAAGCGCTTTTCGGTATCCTTCGGGATTGGCCATGCCGAAATTGCGGAGCTGCCTTGTTTTAGTATTGTTTCCCTTTTGCTGGCCGATGATCATCACCGTTTCTTCTCCTAACTGGGCAAAGCCGCCTACCATGGCTTTATCGTCTCTTACATTCCTGTCGCCGTGCAGCTCAATGAAATTGCTGCACATATTTTCGATATATTTTAAAGTATATGGTCTGTCGGGGTGGCGGCTGAGCTGAACCCTTTGCCAGGGGGTGAGATGTTCGGTAAGGTTCTTTTTGGTTTCAACGATCTTTTCTTCTAATCCCGTTATAATGGAACTATGATCCACTTTAGATTTTTCCTGTGCTACTTTGGCTTGTTCTATCTGATCATAAAGATCTTTTATTGGCTTTTCAAAATCAAGAAATTGCCTGTTTGCTAACTGTGGCATACTATTGATGTAGAATTAATATTGAAATAATGTGCAAGTTAATTTGTAAAAATAGCGGATAGATTTTTTTTTAAAAAGTTTTGTTTGTCAGGAAATAAATACCTTATCTTTGCCGTCCCGAAAAACAAGGTAGCTCCGGTTACCTGGTTGGGATTGAAGGATTGGTAGTTCAGTTGGTTAGAATGCCGCCCTGTCACGGCGGAGGTCGCGGGTTCGAGTCCCGTCCAGTCCGCAAAATTGATTTTTAATAGAACAAAAGAGCCTGTAAAATAATTTGTTTTACAGGCTCTTTTGTTTTGTACAAATGTACCTGTACTTAAAAAGTGGTGTAGATATATTTTTAATGTTATTTATTAATTTGTGTTTTGATTTGTATTTACAGTACAAATCAAAACCATAAGGTTAGTGATTTTTATGCATACTAGTAAATTTACTAACTACCAATCGTATAAATACCTGAACTTAATTTCCGCTATAGTATTTCCTTCTATATCTTAAATGATTCATAATCATGTCAATATGAGTTTTGTAGTATATTGACCAATCTGTCTTCTAGATTCTCCCTGTTTTTTTTTCGTACTGCTTTCCATAGGTTTGGTTCTTACTCTATCCCAAAACTCTTTTAACCTTCATCCATGAGCTACTCCCGGCTCACTTACTTATTGATACTGTTCCTCCATGCGCTTTCAACCAGAGCAGGGACTCCTATTTTTTGTAAGATAACAAATGAAGAAAATACGGCATTCAGTAATTCACTGAGATTGTTGACCGATACTATACCGGCATATTTAAATGTAAATCCTCCTCTTATTAATAAGGATAGCATCGGAAATAATGCAGTAAATAAATTAAGCTCATCCGGTTTTAATCCTGTAAAAAATTTTTTCAAACACACAAAAGAAGTAAAAAACGACAGTGGCTTATTAAAACGCCCAGTCAAACTATTCAGCCAATTAAGCCAGGATAAAAATTCTCTGATAAAATTCAGATCAGGACTGCTGTCCTATAGTTTCAATTACCGGTCAATGGTAGATACCCCATTTAAAGATCAGAATATATCACAGCACTTAATGACCGGGAACTTAAACTTTTTTGTAAAGGCCATTCCGTTAAGAGTAAACTTCCTTTTCAGAAGATCGAGCTCTGATTATTTTGTTGACATTAATAATGTACAGGTTGAATATGACCGAAATAGTTTTAAAACTAATATCGACTCCCGTATTAAAAGCAAGCTTTTAAACTACAGCAGTAAGATATGGGATACATTACTTGCTACAGATTATAAAGTTAGTTTAAGCGAATTTAATTTACAGGAGAAAAAAATAAATGATCCATTCAGGTTCCAGCAATTGATAGAGTATAAGGAAATCCTTAACCTGCCTGAGCTGGGGAATAGTGTGGACAGTGCTGAGAATGCAAGAATAACTTTATTGAAACAAAACGCCAGATCATTTGTCCAGCAATATGAGAGGCAGGAAGTCGAATTTAAAAGACTTACAAATAAAAAAGACTCGGTTGAAGCAAAGTATAAGGCAATGCTGGAAAAAATTCAATCTTATAAAGCATTTGTACAAAAGGCAACAGGAGGATTAAACAATAGTAAAGCGCTTGGAGATTCGCTGCGGAATTATGGAGTGCCGGGAATACAACTGCCACGTTATTATTATTTTCTCAGTAATATAAGGAAAGCGGGTATTGGAAGAAATCAAATCAATTATTCTGAACTGACCAGTAAAAATATTAGTGTTACAGGGCTGAATTTTGAGTACAACTCATGGTATTATTTCGCTGTAACTGCCGGTACTGTCGATTTCCGTTTCAGAGACTTTGCCGTAAAGCCTTTTAGCAGAACCAGCCAGTTTTTGTATATGGCCAGGATCGGCCTGGGTAAAATAGAAAAAAATTATGTGATACTAAGTGCTTATAAAGGGAGGAAACAACTGTTTGTTCATTCAACTGGTAATACGGGATTAAAAGGAATTGAAGCTAATGGATTGTCATTGGAAGCCAAATTTAGGTTAAACCCTTCAACCTATTTTCTGGGTGAGGTAGCTCAGTCTTTATCTCAGGATTTCAGGAAAAATCCGGCGACTTTAACAAAGCTGGGGCTCAAAGATCAGTCAAACATAGCCTACCTATTAAAGCTGTACTCTTATTTTCCTTCTACAAAATCGAAGATAGAAGGCAGTTATAAATTCACAGGAATCAACTTTCAGTCATTCAGCAGTTTTCAGACGAATGCCAGCACAAAAGCATGGAATATCAAGGCAGATCAATATCTGTTTAAAAGCAAGTTGAAAATAGCCGCATCAGTAAGATCCAATGATTTTTATAATGATTTCATAGCCCAGCGTTACCAGAGCAATACAGTATTCAAAAGTATACAGGCAAGCCTGAGGGTAAAAGGCTTGCCTATTATTTCAGCAGGATATGTACCTGTAAACCAATTGACATATGTTGACAGTATTTTAACTGAAAACCATTTTCAGAGTTTAAATGCCAGCCTTATCCACCAATATAAAGTGCTGGGTTTTAAAGCTAATATAAGTGTTGTTTACAACAGGTTTTACAATGGTAAAGGAGATTCAACTATTCCATACTATAATGCCGAAAATATCTTTTTGAGCAACACTATAGATATGGATGTATGGGTTTTTAAATTGAACATTTCTTCCAGCAACAGTCCGGCCTTTCGGCTGCTTGTTTTAGATGGCGGACTTAATTTTCACATTTTGAAAAAAGGTACTGTCGGATTTGGTGCTAAGGGTAACAGTTATAACAGGTCAACTGCTTCAACAGGTATTTATGCAAATTTTGATTATGATATTAAACGAATCGGGCGATTAAGTTTTGTTTATGAAAAAGGGTATTTGCCGGCTAATAATTATCAGTTTATTAAAAACAATATGATGCAGCTTAACCTGAGCCGTACCCTAAATGCCAGAAACTAGAACATAAAAAAAATGAAACGAATCATATTTAAGAATTTTATGAAAAAAATATTCCTCTCTTTTTTAATACTCACGCTCTTTGAAACGGTGAAGTCGCAGGTTATTGTGAACATCCAGTTACCACAGGTAGGTCTTTATCTGAATAGTCAATTATGGAATATGTCACTTACGAATGCGGGCACCACTGCTACCAATATAAGGATAGATATGATCTTGTCTGATGCTCAAAATGGTGACATGATCCTTTCCGGCGCCTCCAGGGAATTTGTGCTTGCTACCGGTACAAAACAAATACAATTAACTGACCTTATACCTATTCAATACAATCTCCTGAACTATCAATATGGCGCAAGTGCAACTGCGGATGGGTTTTTACCAATTGGAAATTTCGTGGTTTGCTACAGCATCTTCCAGAGGAATTCAGAAGAATATGAAAAAGTAGCTGAAGATTGTGAAACAATTCTTGTAGAACCTGCCAGTCCTCCCTTACTCGTATTCCCTGAAGATGATGGAATCATTGATGAAAACAGACCTGTATTTACCTGGATTCCACCCGCTCCCTCATTTCTTTTTTCCAATTTGAGTTATGAGCTAATCCTGGTAGAAGTATTAAACAACCAACAGCCATCAGAAGCCGTTCAGTTTAACCTGCCCTTGCTTCAGCAGAATAATGTAGCGCAGACTTTCTTGCCTTATCCCTCTAATTTGAATGCTTTGGATACTGGAAAATTATATGCCTGGAGAATTACAGCGAACAATAATGGTTTGCCTGTAAGCAACAGCGAAGTTTTTTCATTCCGGTTGTATACAGCAAAAGATAGCTTAAAGCTGCATTCTTCTTTATATACAGTTTTAAAAAAGCCAGGTGAGATCAAATTTGCAGTAAGCAGGGGTAAACTTTTTTACGAGTATACGAATATGGATAATACCGATTCGATTACACTTCAATTAGAGGATATAACCAACGCAGTCACGAAGAAAATATCATTACCTAATCCTTTGCTGCCTGTAAAACCAGGCCAGAATTTTAACGAGCTGGATCTGACGATGCTGCAGGGAATGGTAAGCAATCATATTTACCTTTTTACTGCAACCTCAAAAAGCAGGCAATCATTTGCCTTAAAATTTATTTATCAAAACCCTGAATAGTAAAACCTACAAAAGATTTCTGATGATGATTGTCACATTTTCAAAATATCAAAAGCCCATTGCTTTTAGTTTATTCTTTCTTTTTTACCTGGAAACCTTGATGGCAGGTTATGCATTTTCAAAATACCCGGAAGTAAAAGAATATGCAGGATCTTCTTCAAAAACTATCAGCAGTGTTAAAAATATTACGGCACTCCCTGAGGCGAAGTCGCAGCTGGCTGATACAGCCACAGTATTGGCATCGGAGAATATTCACGCAGCTGATGATTTAGTTGCAGTGTCCGGCGGTGGGTTGAATTTTGATGGCCCCGGACCCTCACAGCCTGAAATGCAATCATTCAAGAGTGTTAACACAGATAACCTGGTAGATCTTTTTACTGGTGATTTTTCCTACAATATCCCGCTGCTTGATGTGGGAGGATACCCTATTGGTATTCACTATAACAGCGGCATCACTATGGATGCAGAAGCAAGCTGGGTAGGCCTGGGATGGAATATTAACCCGGGAGCAATCAATAGAAATGTCAGAGGCCTGCCTGATGATTTTAGCGCCGGAGACAGCATTGTTAAAGAACAAAATATTAAACCCAACAGAACTATTGGGGGTACACTAAATAAAAGCTTTGAATTGTTTGGTAAAAAATTCGGCGATGTAGGAGTAAAAGCAGGTGTTTTTCACAATAGCTATAAAGGGTGGGGAGTCGAATATGGCATCACCCCTGGTACGAGCATACATCTTTTTTCAGGTGGAGAACTTAATGCAGGATTATCAATTTCCAATAATAATCAAACCGGCCTGGATGTTTCTCCTTCATTCAGTGTAGGACTTAAAACAAAATTATTGGAAGGCGTTGGGCTGGATTATAAAGTTGGTTCTAACTATAACTCCCGTACGGGTATTGCCGGACTGCAAATGGGTTTGTCAGGAAAATTTATGAAAGAAGGTGTATATGTAGATCAAAAAGATGGTGAGCTATCCGGGTCGGGTGGTGGTAATACAGGAAGTTTTCCGGTAGGAAGCATAAGTTTTGAAAAGCCATCTTTTACGCCGGGTATAAGTATGCCTTTTACTACGGAGAGTTATACTTTTTCACTTTCACCAGGTACCTACAAGAGATTTAATTTTAAATCGTATGGTACTATAAGCGGGTATACATCGGTGAATAGTATAGAACCTGCAGACAGGGTACAAAAAATGCCAGCTTTCGGATATCTGAATCTTCAGAAAGCCAAAAGCAGCGGGGATAAAGTCTTGCTTGATTTTAACAGGGATAAAGAAGTTGCTTTTACCAGTACAACGCCTCATATAGCTGTACCATATTATACTTATGATCTTTTTTCAATAGCCGGTGAAGGAATCGGTGGAAGCTTCCGGCCTTACAGGAGTGATATAGGGTATGTATTTGATCATAACAACAGGTCTAAATCAAAATCCGGCAGCTTCTCCCTGGAAGCGGGCTGGGGGCAATGGGCGCAGGTGGGATTTGATGTTGATCGTACCAACAATACAACAAGCGCCGGCCCGTGGAAAACAGGGAATAATCTTGCAGCTTCTCAAATTGAATTCAGGGATGAGGATAGCTCTTTTGCGGAACCTGTATATTTTAAAAACCCCGGAGAATTTACTGCTTCCGACAATTCATTTTACAATGCACTGGGCGACACCAATCTTGTAAACCTGGAGCTGGTAGGTGTGAGCGGCCCTAATACTTCGGACCCGGTATTGAACAATCGGCTGGTGAAATATAAAAACCAGGTAAAAGACGGCGTGGTGCCAGTTAACCTTGATAGCTATCGTAAAAGCAGGGAAAAACGAACACAGGTGATAAGCTATCTCAATGCAGGGCTTGCCTCAAAGTATGCACTGGATACCCTGATTAAAGTATATGATCTGAATGCAATTCCCAGTTTAGGATGCAATTCCAATTATCAAACTATCAAAAGATTGGATGATAAGAGAAAAGAAAATCACCTATCCGAAATCACTGTCTTAAATAAGGAAGGCAAAAGATATGTATATGGTATTCCAACATATAATATCGTGCAGGAAGAAGTGGCTTTTGCTGTGAATAAAGACAATGCTGATCTGGCAACGGGCTTGGTAGGATATGTACCGGGAGTTTCTAATTCAGTGAATAATAATACGGATAAAACAGACCAGTTTTTTAATAAAGAAGTTACGCCTGCTTATGCTCAGTCTTTTATGCTCAGTTCTATCCTGTCTGCAGATTATGTGGATGTGACTGGCAATGGTATTTCAGAAGATGATCAGGGTGATGCTATCAAATTCAATTACTCCCGTGTTTATGGAGGCTCAAATAATTATTACAGGTGGAGGGCGCCTTATTACTTAAATAAAGCTTCTTATGGGGAAGGGCTGAAGTCCGACAGAAGAGACGACAGAGGTAGCTATACTTACGGTGAAAAAGAGGTATGGTATCTTAATTCAGTGGAATCCAAAAATATGATCGCCGTATTTAAACTGGAAACGGATGTAGACAAAGTAAGAAAAGATATGTATGGCGTTTCCGGTAGAAATGGCGGTGCCGACTATAATCAAAAAATGTACTATTTAAAAGAGATCAATCTTTATGCAAAAGCCGATTTGATTAAAAATGGTAATAACGGGGCAAAGCCTGTTAAAACAGTACATTTTGAGTATGATTATTCATTGTGTAAAAATCATCCGGGAGCAATAAATGCGGAAACGGGTAAACTGACATTAAGGAAAATATGGTTTACCTATAATAGGAATGATAAGGGTGTGAAGAATCCTTACCTCTTCAGATATGATAAAGATATCGTTGATGTAAATGGAAATCTTACTGGCAACAATAGTCCCGGGTATAATAATAAATCGTATGACCGTTGGGGAAACTATAAAGAAACCGACAATAATCCCGGGACGACGGGAGACAAGCTTTCAAACCTGGATTTTCCTTATGCTACTCAAAATACTACAGAAGCCAATACAAATGCAGCAGCATGGAGTCTCAATGAAATTATGTTGCCTTCAGGCGGGCGGATGAAAATTACATATGAATCCGATGACTATGGATATGTTCAAAATAGAAGAGCTGCCCAAATGATGGTAGTTGCCGGCTTCGGAAAAGAAGCGACCGATGCTCCCGGCAATTTTCTGTATAATCATTCTGCTGCAACGATGCAGATCACCAGCAATTATATATTCGTAAAAGTTCCGGAAGAAGTTACTTCAAAGCAAATGATCCTGGACAAATACTTATCGGGTATTGAAAAGTTATTTGTCAAATTTAATATGAAGGTTAAGACGGATGTATGGGGAGGAGGAAGCGAAATGGTTTCCTGCTACATGGAAATTGATGATTTTGGTGTGAAAGGCGCCCCTTCAGAGAAGATGATATGGATAAAACCCAAGCTTGTAGGAGGCAAAAATCCTTTCCTCCTGGCTGCTACCCAGTTTTTACGGATGAATCTTTATTCAAAAGCGTACCCCTATTCAGAACCTGGCGATAATATGACGGTACGGTCATTCTTACTTGCGCTGGGAAGTGTATTCAGTAATATAAAAAATGCGACTGCAGGATTTTATAATTATACCATTGCAGAAGGGCGTTGCAAGGAAATCATCAGCTCAAAATCTTTTGTGAGGTTGAATAGTCCTTCTTATAAGAAGCTGGGGGGCGGCCACCGGGTGAAGAAAGTGGAGCTATTTGATAACTGGAAAAAAATGACTGATGGCGCTCAGGGGCAATCTGTATATGGAAAGGAGTATGAATATTCTACAAAAATACAAGACGCTGGCGGTAAAGAAATCCTGATAAGCAGTGGCGTGGCGTCTTACGAACCTATGATAGGTAAAGAGGAAAATCCGTTTACCATTCCCTCTGATCCCTATAAGCAACAGGTCGGTTTATTAGGCCCCACCAATTATTTCTATGTAGATGAACCTTTGATGGAATCTTTTTACCCCTCCGCTATGGTGGGATACAGCAAGGTGCGGGTGCGTAGTATAAATAAATTAAAAAAATCAAGCAGTGGCTTCCAGGAAACGGAGTTCTTTACTACCAAAGATTTTCCTACACGGTCAAGCTATACACCGCTTGTGGAAGGAGTGAATAAGTATAGTTTTCAAAATCCGAAATCTTCAGCGCTTAGCTTTTTCAATTTCAATGTAAAATCCTATGTAACGATTTCCCAGGGCTTTAAGGTAGAGTTGAATGATATGAACGGTAAGGTGAAATCAACGGCCAGTTATGCTGAAAACGATTCTGTCAGACCGGTAAGCTATAGTCGTAATTATTTCAGATTAGAAAATGACAATCTTGCCAGTCGTCTTTCAACAAAAGTTGATGTAATAAGAGGCGCCAATGGAATAGTGGATAAAGAAGTGGATATGGGTAAAGATATAGAGATGATGGTGGATTTAAGAGAGCAGTTGTCTGTTACAAGAAATTCCAATAAACAAAAAAATCTGCTTGTTCAGCGGATTGCTGCGATTCCATATTTCTTCCCCATTTTCATACCATTAACATATCAGAAATCCGAAATTAACCGGTATAGATCTGCGGCTGTTACTAAGGTTGTTAATATACATGGCATAATGGACAGTATGGTGGTGGTAGAAAAAGGAAGCAAGGTTTCTACAAAAAATATAGTATTTGATGCTGAAACAGGTGATGTTCTTTTATCCCGCACCAATAATGAGTTTGACGACCCGGTATATAATTTTAATTATCCGGCGCACTGGGCTTACCGGGAAATGGGTGGGGCATATAAAAACATACAGAAACTGTTGAAGGATCAGAAAATAACAGATGGTGTACTGTATGACAGATCGAGAGAAAATATGTTCGAAAGCGGGGATGAAATTATTCTGACTGAAAAGGAACCGGTGAAAAATACGCTTGGATCTGTAGTGACACTTACCTATCGCACTATCAGCCGGAAAATATGGGCCATCAGTGCTGCTAAAGGTGCAGAAAACCATCAGGGTATTTATTTTATTGATGCCAATGGTAAACCGGTGACTACGGTTGATAATTTGTATAGTACTCTTCTGATTATACGATCAGGGAAAAGAAACCTGATGAGCGCATCGGTAGGCGCTGTAACAAGCCTGGAGAATCCGCTTAGGCCTTTCCTTAGCAAATACAAAGTAGCATTTGATTCTAATAGCAGGGTGGTGAATGTGAGCGCAATGAAATTTAAAGAAACCTGGCGTATAGACAGTACGGTTACACCTAAAGACACCTGCTATAAAAAAATAGATTCAGCAACAACATACCTGTATTTGCAGGATGCGCTTACCGTAAAACAGAAAGTATACGGTACGGATCATAAAGATTTGAGTCCCGTTTATAAGCCGGCAAA
Source organism: Ferruginibacter sp. (assembly GCA_047602605.1). Taxonomy (GTDB): domain Bacteria; phylum Bacteroidota; class Bacteroidia; order Chitinophagales; family Chitinophagaceae; genus Ferruginibacter. Next base: position 589,706 of record JASGGW010000005.1, on the reverse strand, counting down.
TATCTCTGCAATGATGCAGCATGTGCAGGTAAGTGGTAACAAGGGTAGAACTAATTCTCTTCAAACAAAAACTTCATTCAAGTTTGATTTAAGTACGCTTCCGGAAGGCGCCATAGTTACCAACGCCTATTTGAGTATGGCTGCAATACCATTGAGAGATACAACAACTGGCATGACAACACCTAAAACATGGATATACAATAACGGTAACGGACCGGCTGCTACTGACAATGAAAAAGCACATTATGACAACGGTGTTCATGTCAGTAATGACCTTGGTAACAAAGTAATTTTCTCTCGTGTGCTTAGCAACTGGACTTCACAAAGCAGGTATAATGACCTGATTGCTGTGCCTGCTGCAGATTTATCGTCAGTAAGCTCATCATTCACTACCGGTGATGCAAGCTGCCAGGATCTAAGTTTCTTTAATATTACCAATCTTATCCAGGCGTTAAGTGATAACAGGAACACAAGCTTTGGTGCTGTAATGGCAATGAACAGTTATTCTGTGAATCCGGGCCCTACCCGGCAAACAGAAAGGAGATCACGCAGTTATTTTTCAGGATTTGATTATTCATTATTGAACTATGATTGCGTTGGCATAAAATCCGGCGGCCCGTTTGTGCAGGTAAATTACAAATATTTTAAAGATACCTGTCATCTGAGCTGTACGCCAAGCGTAAGACCTGATGGAACCAATCCGTATAAATTCGGGATACTGGGTAACTGGCGTATGTATAGGGCGTATACATATTACAATGACAGGAAAGAAACGGATGCAACTACTGCAACCAATATACGGCAGGACGGAACGATCAAAACTTTTATGCCTTTCTGGGATTTTGCAAGTACTTATCTTGATAATTCTAATGCAGATACGATTGACAGATGGGTATGGAACAATGAGATGACCATGGTGAACCGTAAAGGTGCGGAGCTGGAGAACAGGGACCCACTGGAGCGTTATAACAGTGTGCAATATGGTTACAATAAGAACCTGCCTATAGCAGTTGCGCAAAACAGCAAGGCAAGGAATATGGTATTTGACGGGTTTGAAGATTACGATTATAAAACCAGTTATTGCGAAACAGAGTGTACGAGTTACAATTGCCTTCCGCCTGTATATGATACCAGGATGAACAATTGCGATACGCTCAGGAAAGTTGCTGATTCCTTCATCAAGGTATTCAACGTTCCTTCGCCGGTTATTACAAGAGATTCAGCGGGCTGTGATATATCTACCTGGGGCTATGGGCAAAGTAACATCGGCTCCGGCAAAACATATCCTGTATCTGCAGTATATTTTGATGGAATGCTGGGTATCCCGGATAGTGGTACAGTTAATCAAAACCTGACAATTCAATACAAAAGAAATATATGTAATCCAACCAATGCCGCAACCTATGAAATTAAGTTTAAGTTATTTAACACGCCTATTGCACCGCCTTCTTCATTGATCTTCTTAACATACTGGGGTAGTTATCTGCATGATGTGAGAATAGGCCAATCGCCTACCAATGGTAGTTCAACACCGACGGGTCTTTCCACAATAACAAGAACCGATCTTAAATACGACTTCAGGGATAAATACAATATATTAAAAATACATTACGGTGCAGATGATAGCCTGGCTATCTACGTCAATGATACATTGCTGGGTAAAGTCGGCTCGTATTATCCGGGTAATACTTTAATTAAAACAATTCCTGCGCTGCAATTTAACAGGTGTAATGCAAAAGTAGACTGGATAACCTTTAAAGATGCCAATGGAAAATTAATGTTGGATGAGCAGTTTAATAATTGCAGCGATCATGCTTTGCCGAAGCCTGATTATAACTGCCAGACAATTCCGGATTGTGCGATGGCATTTACCAATTTTTTCAATAACTATTTTAAATCCTCATTTACTTTGCCCCAGATAGGTACATTGTACCGGAACTGTTCTATTTACACTACACCATGCGGAGATTCCATTCCCACATGTCAGAATTACGATACAGTTGTTACAAGAACAGCCGGTTTCGACAGGTTTGCCGACTTTACAAAAGGAGGAGGTGTGAGGGTAAGCACTCAGAAGCATACCGGTAAATTCAGTTTAAGTGTAGCGCCCAATAAAACTGCTGCCAACATTTTTCCTGTTGTTACAGCTGCACAGGACCAGGTGTCTTCTTCCATTTCAATCAAAGTGGATACTGTTATACAAAGTGGAGTATATGCTGTGACACCCAGGGGAGCAGGGCTGCTGACCCGGTATAATGTTTATTATGCGAAGAAAAATCTGTTCCCGGCTTTGGCTATAAATGCATGTATGAACAGGAATATTGATCCGTCAAGCCCATTATATAACGCCAATACAGAATATTCTCCCATCAATAAAGATTGGGGAAATGGCTCTCCACAACAGTTCTCATCCCTGCAGTATTGTGCTGCCGATTATTTTGGCGTAGAATGGACAGGCAACCTGCAACCCCAGCTCAATAGTAAATATGTATTCAGATTGCTGAAAGGAAACAATGATGAAGCTTCCATGTATATCAATGGTACGCCTGTTCTGTTCCGGCTGGTCAACGGAGAATGGTTAACAGATTCGGTATCATTGCAATCCTGTGTATTATATGACTTCAGGTTGAAATATACGCATAAAACAGGCAGCGCTAAATGTATCTTATTATGGTCAAACCCCCAGAGCCCTGAACCTGCCGCTGTTCCGGTCGCTAACTTTTATAAGCCTGGATTGTCTTCATCTGATACTACAGGAACCTGTGTCAGTGTAAAGAACTCCGTAAAATTAAATACAGTTAAAGCGCAGAATATTTACAATCCTTACTTTTCACCAATTGCGGGTACCAAAATAGTAGTGAGTGCATGGGTAAAAGAATCTATACCATGTAATACCGGTAGTTATACAAAAAGCGGTATCGATGTCAACTTTGGTAATTCATCGGAATTCTTCAAACTCAGACCCGCAGGAAATATCATTGAAGGCTGGCAACGTATTGAAGGGGTGCTTACTATTCCATCCGGCGCTACTTCGGTAAATATCGGGCTAAGAGCGCTGGATGATGCTACTGTATATTTTGATGATATAAGGGTATCTCCATTCAATGCTACGTTAAAATCTTTTGTGTATAATCCATGGAACCTGAGATTAATGGCAGAGCTGGATGAAAATAACTATGCAAGTTTCTATGAATACGACGATGACGGTACTTTGATCCGTGTTAAAAAAGAAACTATCAATGGTATTAAAACAATACAGGAAACAAGGAGCGCACTTATACAGGAACAGTTATAAAAATAATCTCTCAAAAGCTAAATATGAATAAGGTAATCAAGCATACGATATCATTATTACTTCTCATTGTAATGAGTCATAACGTAATTGCACAAACAAATGAGATGGATAGCGCTTCCACAGCCGCATCAATGGATCTTATAAGGATCCAAAACGCAATGGAGGCTTATGATAGCACAGAATTCGATATGGAAGCTATTGCTTCGGAAAACGGATTTTCAGATACATTGAATGCGGTATATGCTATGCAGGGTGAGTTCTTTAAAGCTGTATTTGACAGCGTGGTAAATATTCAAAATCAATACGTCAATCTGGAAGTACATGAAGATGGCAAAATGCTGATCGTAAGCAAACCTCTTCCTTTCAGTAAGAAATTCCTGCAGGGCAATATTGAGGAAGGGCTTTTTTCGCAGATGAATGTAGATTCTATTAATATTACTTCATCAGGTGGTAATAAGACGTTGCATTTTAACTTTCTGCCAACATCGGAATATGACACTTATACTATTACCTACAATCCTTCCAGTTACAGAGTATCGGAAACTTATATCAAAATAAAAACAACAGATGAAACCGGCGCCTTTGTTCCGGGTGTTTTTAGTACGCTGCGCATAAGGTTCTCCAACTTTCAGCCTATCAGTGGTAGTATATCGTTTGATACGGGGCAGTATATCTATCCGACCGGAGGAAATCAGTTTGAAAAACAGTTGGCTTATAATGATTATGAACTGATCAATCTTTTTGAAAATCAATAAAAGCATAACAATAAATATTCCTATACAGCTACCATCCAAATCTTGTTTATGAAATTTATTACTTTAACCCGCATTATGTTAACAATCGCAGTCTTGTTTTTCATTAAGCCTGCAAGTGCTGTTGATATTAATATAAAAGCACGTCCTTTATACGGAAGCAACGGTAGTATTGCCACGGACAGTGTTGCGACCGTATATGACGATGTACTGGTAAGTTCCTCAGGCTGGAGTGTAAGGAATATAAGGAATATTGTTTCATTGAAACTGGATGAATACAGTGGCAAGATATTGCCGGATTCTTTTAAGATTACTGTTATATATGAGTTGAGCTATAAGGTATGGCCGTCGACTACACTACAAACAAAGAACGATACATTATCGGTTACTTATTATAAAAATAAAGCTTTCGGAAAAGCCTCTATGTCTGTTAACCCGGGAGTATATTATTCAAGCGCTAAAATTATTTCTGTAACTGCTCAATACGCTACCATAGAGACATTTATCGGTTCGGTAATGCTCGAAAATGAAATTCAGAGCAGCAGGGATTACAGTGCGTTTGATTGTAATAATAATGCAATACAAACGCTGAGCCAGGATACACAGTATATTGAAAGCAAAAGAGAATTATCTGTTTCCTGGCCTGCAGTACTGGAAGCGGATGAATACGATCTTGAATGGGCTGTTATTGATGAATCGGCCATTGCTGATTATTACAAATACAACACGTCTATCATTGATCCGGAAAAAATATTCGACAACAACGCTACAAGAGTCACGCTAAATGCTGAAAAGATCGAGTATAAAATACCCTTGCTTTATGAAAGAGGTAAGCGGGTGTATGTAAGAATAAGATCTGTGCAGGTGCTTACCAGGGGTTTGCGAAAAGAGGCCAACTGGAGCTCCGATTATAGTGGAGGCTTACAGGATTATTATATATGGGATGGTCTTGAACCAACCATCGATTGGCAGGCCACCACCAGTTATGCTGAAGAAGGCAAACGAAAATCTGTGGTTCAGTTTTATGATGGATCTTTAAGAGTAAGACAAACAGTCACAAAAGACAATGTTACCGATACTACGATTATAGCAGAAACCCTGTATGATTACGAAGGGCGCCCGCAGATACAGGTTTTGCCTTCACCTTCTCTCAGCAGTCTTATTAAATATACGCCCAATTTTAATTCGCCTGTAAACGGAAGCGAGTACTATAAAGATCTTTATGATTTCTCTTCATCACTTTATTGCGAAAGCGGAGCTCCAAAAATGGATACTACTACCGGGGCATCCAGATATTATTCGTCTAATAACCCTTCAAAAGATAATGGAATAAACAGGTTTATTCCCAATGCGTTTGGTTATCCTTTTACGGAAACGAAATATACCCAGGATGGAACAGGCAGAGTGGCAGAACAGGGCGGAGTGGGCGCCTATCACCAGGTGGGTACTGTTGCCGACGGTCCATTGGCTGAAGGGCATCAAACCAAATATTATTATGGTACCGCTGACCAGGAAGACCTGGATGCATTGTTTGGAACAGAGGCAGGAGAGGCGTCCCACTACTTTAAAAATATGGTAAGAGATGCCAATGGGCAGTTCAGTGTTTCATATGTGGATATGCACGGAAGAACAATTGCGACTGCATTGGCAGGCACGCCGTCTACTACAAAGCTTGATAAAATTTCTTCCAATATATCCCGCTACGAAACAAAGAATCTTTTAAGCGGTGGAGCTAACGTAAAAACAGATAAGTATACCATAGAAAGCCGCAAATCGCTTGTTGTTACAAAAGCGAGCTATCACAGCTTTAATTATTCATTGCTGGGAGATAGTCTTACCATTAAAGATTGCCAGGAGCTTAATATATGCTATGACTGTTTGTATGATTTAGAAATAAGCATAACAGACGATTGTAATAACCAGAAGCTGCCGGGAGATACAGGCCTTGTATTCAGGCAAAGTAATTTTAATCTTACAGAATTTCTTTCCAATCCCGATACCAGCTGCAATGCGCTTACTAACCTGAGCTGGACCAAAAATATTTTCCTGGAGGAAGGTGTGTATATGGTTACCAAAAAACTTTCTGTGAGCAAACCTGCCATGGATTTTTACAGGGATTCCGTATTCCTGAAACATAATACCTGTAAGACACTTCAGCAATTTATTGATTCCGTTAAAACAGCTATCTTATCCAACATCAGTTGTGAAACTACCTGCGAACAATGTGCAGATAGTGTAGGAACCTGGGAAAGTTATCACGAGAAGTTTATGACCAAGCTGGGGATTGCAGTTGCTGATACAGCTTCTTACAGGGATGCTGCATGGAAAAGCTATAACACCGAACTGGCTATTTGTGATGCAATCTGCACTACAGGCACCGACCTGCTGGCTGAAATAAAAGAAGGCTTGCTTATGGATGTAAGTGCGCCGGCCGGGCAGTATGCCAATGATTATCTGATGGGTGAAAATGAAAGATATGCATGGTCTGTCTTTAAGAAAGATCCGCTTAATCCTGCCAAGCTGAAATATCAATTGCCATTGAGCGATTACCTGGATGAGGATGGCAACTCAAGCCTGGTGGATGGATTAAGGCCAGAACAATTAAGTCCCGCAGACTTTGCCGCTAACTTTAAAGATTCCTGGGCTAAATCACTGATCTCAAAACATCCTGAATATCCCCGCTACCTTCGTTTGCTCAAATTTAAAAACAGCTTTGCCTGGGACAGGGCATTTGAATCTACAAACGATTATGCAACTGCAAAATCAAGAGGTTACCTGAACCCAACCAATAATAATACTTCCGCCTATACGGTTTTTGATCCAGCCGTTCCTACAAATATTTCGAGGGATCCTTTTTATACCATTTGTGTGGACTCGTTCAGTAACAGTAGCATCAAAACCAGCATGGAGTCTTACATGATGAATGTAGGTAGTTCTGGAATGTCGCTGAGAATATGGAACGCCGCCACTATTAATGCCAAATGTTTAAATGAAAATGATGCGGCTTGTTATGCAACTTACCAGGCGGCTGCAAATGCTTTCAAGGAATCTTTGCTTTGCCAGGGAGACCTGGATGCTGCCTGGAGATCTTTCCGGGATATGTACCTTGCTAAAAAAACGAGATTGTTGTATGGCCTGGTGCTACAATCTGCCGATGCCGTTATAACACCGGCAGTGCCTAATCCTGCTATTGCAGGAGATGATATGGCCCATACGTTAAGAATATTTAATGCGGATGAGTTGGATGCCGGCGATTTAGGAAACGGCGCTTCTGACGGTCCTGGGTATCAGCAAAACTCGGGTGCAGAAATCCTTGCAATGCTGCCTGATAACTGTAACAGCTATGCTGAACAATGGCTGGAAGATCTTGGCGCCTGCGGCTATACTGCCGAACAAAAAACAATCCTGGTGCAGCAACTGGTAGCCGTTTGCGTGGCAGGGGGGGATCTTAATCACCCTTTTGGCGCAAGCACCGTTTCACCGACCAGTAATTTTGTACCCAGGAGTTTTATAGATGTAGTAAGCGCTTTTAACCTGCAGAATGGTATTACGACCAGTATTACCTGCAATGGAAATCTTATTACGGTTCCGTTGCCGTATGATGTGCAAAGCAGCATCAATACTGGTAATGAGTATATATCAGGCACACCCGATTCCTGTGTATGTTCCAAAATAAGCAGTTTGTATACCAACTATCAGCAAACACCATCAGGGTATGCAAATTTCTCAGCCTATGTAAAGTATATGACCGGTGCCGATATGAAAGAAACCGATCTGCAAAAGCTGCGTAGCATCTGCACTACCTCTGTAAACGGCGAATGTAACAATCTTGACTCTGTTATTGCATTGCCACCTGCTTTACAATGTGGCACCAGTTCCTGCATTGACTGTGACCAGATGAAAGTTCATCTGGATGCCTTTAAGGCAACCTATCCCGGGCTATCGGTAAATATCCCGGATAGTACCGATGAAGAGCAGGATGCCATCAACAAATTGTTTACAAGCTTTATGAATAACCGTACAGGATTAAACAAAACCCTGTACGAATACATTGCATTTATAGATACCTGCGATATCAATACATTACCCAATGCACATTGTGATTCCCTCAGCCTGATATTGAATGATTTTAAATCTTTTTACTACAACATAGATTTCAATCATATTAACGGGAGTAAAAAGCTCACACAGTGCGCAGAAGAATTGATAGGAGCTTATAATGCATTGCTGGAAATACAACATAACCCTGCGAACCCATCGTTGCCGGCAGGGTATTGCCTAGATACTGATACAAGTACACATGATACAAGGCTGCATGCAGTAAGACGCAGCATGGATCCGCTGGCAGATTCTGTTTTTCAAATGGCTATACCGCTGGCATTGGATTGCAATGTGCAATTTGGAGAACCTCTTACTGAGCTATGGGGTAACACGGTTTTGCCGCAGGATTTTTGCACTAATTATGCATCGCCGGCCCAGTTGAGTAAAAAATATTTTGCGGTAGCAGCTTTTAACAGTCCTGACCAGCTTCGTGTGATCTGGTCTGATAAAGATGATGGTGCTTATGCATACTATTCAACCTATTCACCTATTAAAAAATACCTGCCTGATAGTACTGCATTGCAAAACCATGTGTACGGAATGGAGTTGATTAAAATACCTGATACGGTTCTTACATCTGCTCAGTTCAGTATTGTTCGTCCCATTTTGCCACTTATTCCTTTAGACAGTATAAGAAGATTGCATGGCTTTGGTTTTGATACCAGGTTTATGCCGGCCAATTATGCTTCAGAAAGTGATTATTTTTCTGCGGTGCATATTAAGGTTTATGCTGAGATGATGAACGGGCAAACAGATACACTGCATGTACGGGCAGGCTATGAAGATAACCTGTACGTAAAATGGAAGGAAACAGTTGATACCAGCATTTACAACCCTGATTGTAAAAAGGCCTTTACCGCATACTTTAACCAGCTTACCGGCCATAGCTATACCTATGAGCAGATACTGGAACTTTACGAAGATTGCGGAATATTCGACCCGGTATGCGGTCCCGATAAATTGTCCTGCACAGAGCTTCAGCAAACATTAAAAGATTACAACAATAGCTTACTGAATATCACGCATGACAGCACGGGGTATGAAAATACCTGGACTTTAGCACCTAATCATTACTCCACCATGCACGATCCGGATGATTATAATATGAAGGATTTTATAAGAACCGGAATGATATCGGTGCCTGACAGTGTTGTGACAGTGCCCGGCGATTTTGGTTTTGCCAGCCAGCTGCAGTTCTGCATCGATGAAGAATACAGTTTTGAATCACGCATGCGTATTAAGCCCGGGTTTGATTATAATACTGCCCAGGTGACGCTTTTATTTGGTAATTACAGCGGCCCTGCAACACTACCAAGGGGCTGGCTGCAGACTGTATTTACCGGCAATTCGACTGTTACCGGTTTCCAGGGTACTTACTATGATTCTGTTTGGGCGCCGGTGGGCAGTTATTCAGCATGGCCCGATTCTACCATGCACACTTTATTTGATGTGTGGAAAAATGTGAAGCTCACTTTTAAGAAAAGCGGTCTGATTAACTGTTATGTAGATAATGTATGGGTGGGCAGCATTACCCTGCCTTATTTTATGACGCCTGTAAACTTCTCCATCGCAGGCTGGAACAACAACCCAGTGGAGGTAGATTGGGTAAAAATGTATAATAGTGCAGGGGAGGTAAAATACCACGAAGAGTTTACCAACTCTGCCAACTTTGAAAAAACACCTTATGAATGGATATGCAGCAAACCTGCCTGCGAAACAGGTTTTACCAGTTTCTTTAACGAGCAGTATGGTACCAGCTACAGCTATGGACAGATTGCGGCATTGTATAAATCCATCTGTAAAAAAGATATCGGCCTTTGCCCGCCAACGCCAAAGCCTATGCTTTGCGCTACGCCGGACAGTTTCCCTGCTTACAACCCGCCCGACAGGTGTGAGCTGGCAGTAAACGGGGCAACAGACCTGGGTACTATACTTTTCAATAACTACCAGGATTCTATCCGCAACTATTTTGAAGACAAGTACCTGAGCCGTTGTTTGAATATTGCGTCAAGGGAAACCTTTACGGTATCCGATAGCAGCAGTGAATTCCACTACACCCTTTATTATTACGACCAGGCCGGCAACCTTGTTAAAACAATCCCGCCTGCGGGGGTTAACCTCTCCAAAATGGATCACAAAACCACCTGGAGCGACTCGGTAAAAGCTGCCAGGTTGGCCAAAACAATGCTGGGCGTAGAGCATGCCCTGCCTACGCTATACCGGTACAATACACTAAATCAGGTGCTGGCACAAAATACCCCGGATGCCGGCATCAGCAGGTTCTGGTACGACCGGCTGGGCAGGCTGGCCATTTCGCAGAATGCGAAGCAGCGAACTGTCAACGTCAGCGCCGAGATTAACCGTAAATACAGCTATACACTCTACGATGAAATAGGCCGTATTACCGAAGTGGGTGAATACCAGAACCCGGGCAGCACTACCATGACACAGCAGCTGAGCCGGGACGTGGCCGCCCTTAGCAGCTGGCTGAGTACCACTAATAACAGGAAAGAAGTAATCCGCACGGTATACGATATAGCCAACCCCAACTGGGCCAATATAGCCGCTGCCGATGTGCCTGTAAATGCGCAGAACCTACGCAACCGGGTATCGTATGTGCAATACTACCCGCAAGGGGCGCCCAACGGCCTTAACTACGGCCAGGCCACTACCTACAGCTACGATATACATGGCAACGTAGATACGCTTATACAGGATTACGGCAGCTACAATTATAGCGCTTACCGCAATATTATGAATGCGAATGGCCTGCACAACCGGATTAAAAAAACAGTGTACCAGTACGACCTTATAAGTGGTAAGGTGAATCATGTAGCCTTTCAACCGCAGTACCGCAAGGGGGCCAACCTGTACATACCGGCTGATGCGTTGTATCACAAATATGAATATGATGCAGAGAACCGACTCACAGCCGTACAGGTGAGCACCGACAGCATTACCTGGGAGCAGGATGCTGCCTATAACTACTATAAACATGGCCCGCTGGCCCGCACCGTGCTGGGGCAGCAACGGGTGCAGGGTATCGACTATGCCTATACCATACAGGGCTGGCTGAAAGGCATTAACAGCACAAGTCTGGACTCTACCAAAGATATGGGTAACGATGGCCTGCCGGGCAGCGACCTTCCTGCCGATGTGCTGGGCTTTAACCTTAACTATTTTAATGGCGACTATAGCAGCATTGGTGCCGGCGCCGGCGTGGCGGCATTTCCTGAACATACAGAGGCGGGAGGAATAAGGGGTGGGGTGGATAACAGTGAATACCGGCCATTGTACAATGGCAATATCAGCAGCATAGCCCTTAATATTGGCAAGCTGGCAGTGCCCGATGCTACCGGTACGGGCACTACAGAAGGCGCCATCCTGTATAATTATGGGTACGATCAGCTGAACCGTCTGGTAAAAATGGATGCCTACAAAGGTCTTACCAAGTCCAATAACAGCTGGGCCGATATTATACCCCTGCCGCATTACCAGGAAAGGGTTACCTATGACGGCAACGGCAATATATTGACCTATAAACGCAACGGCAACAAAACCAGCCAGCAGTTGATGGACGACCTGGGGTATGTATATACCTACCATACCACCGGCGCTCTAACCGGCAAGCTGAAGAGCAACCAACTGAAGCAGGTAACGGATGCGGTGACCAATACAGCAGCTTACGACGAAAGCGATGCGGCCAGCGGGGTGAGCGATATAGAGAACCAGGCCGCCAATAATTATGCGTACGACAGCATTGGTAACCTTATAAAAGACACCAAAGAAAACATAAGCAGTATAAACTGGAATGTATATGGTAAAATAAATGACATCAATTTTACGTTTGTAGCCAATAAGGTGAAGAAAATTACCTATGCTTACGATGCGGCCGGTAACCGGATCAGCAAAATTGTAGAACAATACGGGGCTACTTCAGGCGCCACTACCAGCAGCACCTATACCTGGTACAGCCGGGATGCGAGCGGTAATGTGATGGCAGTGTACAGCAGCACGGGCAGTGGAACTACCTTACCCAGTACAGTGGATGTAACAGAGCGGCATTTATACGGCAGCAGCAGGCTGGGTATACTGAGTGAAACGAAAGATGCGAAAAACTTAACCACGCTGGCTATAACCACACCGTATTTAAGTAGCTTTACGAGGGGTAAGAAGATCTTTGAGCTGAGCAATCATTTAGGCAATGTGTTAACTACGGTGAGCGACCGGAAATTTGGTGTAGATAATGATAGTGACGGAATGGTGGACAATTACCTGACAGATGTGGTGAGTGCGAATGACTATTATCCGTTTGGGATGCAAATGCCAGGGAGAAGTTTTTCGGTCGGAAATAGCTATAGATATGGATTTAACGGGAAAGAAAATGACAATGAAAGTAAAGGAATGGGCAATAGCTTGGATTTTGGCGCAAGAATTTATGATCCCAGAATTTCAAAGTTTTTAAGTGTAGATCCCTTACAGAAAAAATATCCAAGTGAATCACCATACATTTTTGCAGGGAATAGTCCTATAGGCGTTATAGATATTGGAGGTAAATACAAGTATGTCGTAATATTGGATTACGATGTAAATACAGGAAGGTATACATTAATAGGAATCAGAAAAGAAAAGGGGCTAAAAGCTTCAACTATAGAGAAAAAAGAACAAGCTTGTAGTAGTTGTGGCAGTTCTTTAGTATATCAAGATGAGTGGAGGGATTATATCACTTTTGAGATATCTGCTATTAATGGGGAAGGAAATTATCAATTTAGTGTTGCAGATATTTTTGTCGGAAATGTGAAGGCAACAACTGATCATGAAGGATTATTTAGTGGAGAATGGTATGCGCTTTTAAAAGCGAAGGAAGATGATGTAGATAGAGGGGGCATGATGTGGACAACTTCCAAAAAAGGAGGATATCAAGGTCCCGGAATAGCCGGTAATCCCAGTAATATTGAGAACATTGATGATTGGGTAGAAATGACGGAAAAATTTGAGGAAATAAGTAATTATGGAATAAAATCTGATGTATTAGATGAAGTAACAGCAAAAATCATTGAAGCGATAAAGCAATCAGAATCTCCATTAGGAAGTGCAGGAACTCCAAAGCCAGCTGATAATTTAGACTTAGTATTACAAATATTAAAAAAAATGGCGCCAGATGATCCTTCTGAAAATTCTAAAAAGACTCAGAAAGCTAAGGAGGAATATGAGGATAAATTTAAAGTGAAAAAATTTAATACTCAGTCAAAACAAACAACAAAGTATAAAGATTCTACTTGGACAGGGAAAACTGCAGATGGAAGAGATTCTTCACATTCTGAGACAATTGAAGTTCCCGTAAAGGATTAAATATATATAAACTATGAAAATCTATTTCCTATCAGTATTTTTTTTATTTTTTTATGGTTGTAATGAAAAAAAAGATAATTTCTATTTGGAACAGCACTATAAAAATGGGCGAGTGAAAAGCAAAGGGTGGTATACAAATGATACTATACCCTCAGATACGATTTTTTATTATTATGAGAATGGAAATATTGAACAGATTGTTCCTCATAATAAAAAAGGCTGGAAAATTGGGGAAGTTCTAAATTATGATACTAATGGTGTTTTTTTATACACACAAAAATATTTTGAAAACTCGGATTTTGGTTTTGTTTCTAGATATCAAAATAATAAATTGATATTAAAAAATTTATTTTATCAAAATAATACATACGGAGATGAATACGGCTATGATTCATCGGGCAGGATTGAACACTACTATTTTTGGGATTTTAGAGAAAATGTACGGAACATGGTTGTCTGGGAAAATGGGAAAATTAAAAGTAAAGAGCAGAAATTGATCTATTTTGATTCTGTTAGAATTGAAAAGTCAGAGATTCGAAATAGATATAATTATGACATAATCGTTATTATTTCGAATCCTCCTAATGTAAAAACACTTTTAGATATTTATTTATTACAGGATGATAAAAAAATATTGGAAAAAATACAAATAGAAAACAGGCATTTTTTTTATCGTAAGATAAGATCTGATGAATTTGCATATATTCAGTTTAGTGGAAAGCAGTACGACTCATTAACAAATAAAATGACATTTCATACGGGGCTGACAAGTTTAAAAAGGAATGAATAATTAACTACAGCTCAGCTTCTTCCAATAATTGATAATAAAGACCCTTATTGGCGCAACTCGTAAATCTTCCACAGGATGACTTGTGACGATTAAAAGACCCGGATTATATCCGGTATGTAAATTATATATAGTTGTTTGCCTTGGTTGGCATTCTCTAACTGCCATAGCTTTAGCTTCGACAAGCCATGTTAGTTAACCCTTTCAGCCGTTGTTGGTGTTCTCTTGTATTTGAAGATCGCCGCAGTTTGGTCTTTTGACCAACGCCAACGTTTAGCATTCAAATCGCTATATTTATTCCATTAAAAGTTCTTTGATTTAACTCAATTGTTTTATCCGTTTGGGATGCAAATGCCGGGCAGGAAATACTCTTCAAGTATATATCGCTTTGGATTTAACGGTAAAGAGAATGATAGTGAAGGAAAGGGAGAAGGAAACCAACAAGATTATGGGATGAGGATTTATGATATAAGGCTAGGAAAGTTTTTAAGTATTGATCCGTTGACGAAAAATTATCCTTGGTATACTCCATATCAATTTGCAGGAAATAAGCCTACATGGGATATTGATTTTGATGGAATGGAAGAGCGAATCATTGGGGAAAGAACGAAATTGCAGTATGAAATTTTGACAGGAAGTGGAGTGTCGCATGAAGAAGCTTGTAAAGCTGTTTACGAAAATTCTAAGACAATGGGCTTAGCTGTTGCGAGCTCTATTCCAGGAATACTTACTGGAGGTAGTTCCAATGTAGGAACAGGAATTACTGTCTTAAAAACAATGGCTGCAGCCGGAGTTACCGGAGCAAGTGTTAACATGTTGATTTCATGGGTTGAAGGTGGGAACGGTTATGAAATTGTCAAATCTGGAATTTCAGGTTTTGTTAGCGGATCATTATTAGGAGGTTTAGGAAAAATTTCATTTATTAAAAATTTCCCTGCTGTAAACCAAGCTATATCAGGAGCAATATCAGGAGCAGCAGGTGAAATTACAAATCAGGTATTTGATCTTACTTTTGGGGAAGATTCAAAAGGAGTCGATTTACAAAAAATTTTTCTAAGTGCTGGCATTGGCGGTGTAGCTAATGTAATTGCTCCAGCAATAATAAAAAAGACTGAAGCATTGATTGACAAAACGAGTGCAAAATATTTGGCAGCGACTATGACAAAATCATATCGAGACTTGATTTCTAAAACAATAAAAGAAGAAACACCTAGAATTGGGCCAACTTTATTAAAAAAGGAAATAAATAAAAGAATCGCTGAATCCCGACGATTAATCTTAGAGCAAACTAAACTAAATAAAATCGCTGTTCAAAAAACTATTGAACGTGTCCTTGATTATCTTCAAGTTCAAACTACAAAATAAAATATAATAAATGACTGAAAAATTAATAGTCAATTGGATAATTTTAATGGTTTGCACATTAATAATACTTGGATATTTATGCATTTTTGTAATGCACATAGATTTTTTTTGTACCCGAACCAATACATATGGCACACAGATTGCTTCGGCAAAAAACAGTAAAAAAAAGATCTCTATAGAATATTATAATGAATACACAAAAAAGATATTCATTAAGGAAATGAATATCCCTCAAGGCTATAGAAATAATGCTATTTTTAACTCCCCATCAATTAAAATATTTTATACTAAATGGTTTAATCAAGTATATATTGAGGGCATAAAAAATCCAAGAGGAGGAGTATTAATTTTTGATGTAATTGCAATACTAATAGGGATAGTTGGATTTTGGGCTTCATTTGAAAAGCTGTTCATGAAAAAATAAACCCTGTATGTTCTCTTCACAAATAATTAAATGTAAAAGCAACATAAATTGTTGCTTTTACATTCATAAATCAGAATATTTTAGCGCATATAACGCATATAAACAACTATTAAATGCTCTGCGCCGTAAGTAAGTGACTTATACTACGGCTCTGGGTATTTTAAATAATTAAGTATTCCTGATTAAAAAAAATCACCTTTTTTAATGATTGTCCCTCCTCTTAGTCACACTTATTTTTACTCCATAGAAACAGCATATCTATATATAACGGTTTTATTTGCATGTATATTTTCCGGGAGGGTGTTTACAACACAGTTCTGATTTTTAGGGTGTCCATTCTTTAATTCACCCTGGCTGGGATCTAATTACCGGTCAGACGTGGAGCAGTTCAAAAAAAGTCCCGTATGATTTCGGAAATAAAAAGCAAATAATACCATCACCAATAAAATACCTATTAATGTACAGGTCATTACTTTCTTTCATTCTATCAACCTCTGTTATGTTTTGTACTGCTCAAAAAAATGATTTCGGCATTGTAAGTTATACAGTTCCTGAAGGGTACCAACTGATAAAGAACGACAATCTTTTAACCTACCATAAACAGGATGGTAAAACCGGCGCATATTGTAAATTGGTGATCTACAAAACTCTTCCCGACAGAGGTTCAGCACAACAAAACTTTGATTTCTTCTGGAACAACCTGGTGAAACCTTCCTATAATATAACCGAGACTGCCGATATGCAACCACCGGCAACGCTAAAAGGATGGAACCTGCTAATGGGCACAAAAATGTATAACGACAATGGCGTCCAGACAATGCTGGTCGCCAGTAATTTTAGCGGTGACAACATCATGCAGAATATCATCATTCAATCCAATGCAGATATTTATCAAGCCGACATCGAAAGCTTTATTGCCTCGGTAGATGTAACGAAAGATATTACGCAATCTAAAAATGCCAAGAAAAATAATATAAAAGCAGATGAAAAATCTCTTAATGAAAACCCGGTCTCACCGACAAACTATACAACCGGTTCAGCAAGCAAAGATATATATTCAATCACTGTACCTCCTACATGGAGTTTAAATAACGGGGGAAATAGCTTAATGATTGAAAAAAATACAACCGCAGGAAAAAGAGTTGTTGAATTCATGAGTATGATAAAATCATCAGGCAGTTTAGAAAAGGATATGGAACACATTTTCTTTGAGGTTTTTGATGGCTGGAACCTGCATAACAGCCCCAACAGCCTTTTATTTGAAAAAGGGGATCATGAAAAAGGATTTACCTGCCAAGGCCTCCCTTATTATATGTTAAGTAATAGCATTATTAAAAGCGGCGCTGGCAATGGTGATGTTATAAAAGGGACCGTGCTGCTTATACAGGTAGGAACAAACGTAGCAATAATTAATTCCACTGATAACATATTGGGTAGCGAAACGGGGATGGCTTTAAATTTTCTTTTGTTCAATTTAAAGATAAATGGTGTTACCGATAAAAATATCGATTATAAAAGTCAGCTAATAGGCACATGGGCTGCAAACAGTGGATTATATGGTAATAGTTTGACGGCTGTTACCAGTTATACCACAGAAGGGAAATATTATGTGCTAACGCAATCTTCTTATACGGTGGGGTATGATTATTATTATGACTTAATTAAGAAAAAGCAATTTAAAAGCAGCGGTGCATTCTCCATAAAAGGAAATGTGCTGGAAAGAACATATAATTCGGGTTCAACAACAAAGTATTTTATAAGATTTTATTCAAGCAAATATGGTAATAATGAATGGGGGAATTTAATGGGTTTGTATGAGTGCGCCTATGATAAAAATAAAATAGAGACGGTTTTTCCTTTTCACAAGATTTAATTACATGAAGGTAATCTAAGATTTACGCTAGATAAAATATATTGGGATAGAATATTCAGATATTTTATCTTGATGTCATGGAGTAAACGGACATATTACTTGAATAATGATGAAGATTGTTTTAATGATTTTAGTTTAGAACAAGAATGTAATTTTATATGTAGTTCTGAGTTTTAGTATAACCACCGTTCCGGCGCCTGAATGGTTATCTGGGGATTTTAAAATAGGAAATATTATGACCAATTTAAGGATTATATAGTTGTCATCCAGGTGAAAAAGCCTGCATCGACAAGAAATGTTTTCAACCAATATCATAATATCAGTGCGCATTTAGTTTATAAAATACGAGCACAATATTTTTAATGCGTATAATTGTGGCAAAAATAACTCACAGTGTAGACTATTGACGAAAAAGCAAATTGAATTTGCACAAATGATTTTGCTAAAGCCAACATTTGAATCAGTCACGCAGCAATAAATGGAGTCAACTCAAAATTAAAATAGCATTTGTAAAAGCTACTGAAATCTTCCTCTTGCTTTTATCATAATAAATATCAATGTAAGCAAATTTATTAGGAATTTTAATTTTATAATCAAAACTATCAATTTGAATTAATAGAAACTTGCCCTTGTTTTTAGGAATAGGCAAAGCAATATTTGCAGAAGCTAGTGACTTATCAGTTGTTACAGAATCCAAATTCATAATAAAATCACTATTTTGTATGAGAACAATAACCTTATTATTTTCAAATTCAGAAAAAAAACGTAAATATACTGAATCCGTTACTTTAACGGCCTCTTCATTAAGAGTTGGAAGTTGGGTTTGAGGATATGTGATTTGCTCAACAATTCCTTCTCTATTATTTTTTTTGCTCGTGCAACTATACAAAATAAATATGTTTATTATAAAAAAAACAAAGTAAAATTTGCTGTTACAACTGTATGATATAAATTTCATTATCATTGTTTTTTTGTGTCATTTACAACTTCTTTGTAAATTTTTATAAACTGAAATAAATTCATTGTAGACTCTGTACCATTTGAAGATCCTTGAATCATAACATTGGTTTTTCCGTCCAATCCAGGAGTGAATTTTAATATATTTGCATCGGTTTCATCCGGCTTAAAACCTAATTGGCCTTTAGTGCCTGTATGGCCCAACGATCCTGAATGGCCTATTTCCTCCGCTAAGGTCGCAGAAATTTCTCCAAGTAGATTAGGAGAGCTATACTTGCCTGTTGGTGTTTTAAAGGAAACCTCATCTGCTACAACAAGTTCAATTTTATTGTTTTGAGTATTGCCCAATTCCTTAGTTCGACCAAAAACAACAGTCGTAGGATCTTGGACAAATGCTGAAAGATGTTGAACTTTCAGCATTTTTTTCAACTTTTTTTATAATTTAAGTCATAATGGTTTCTTCTCATCGGAAGTATCATTGTAACGGGTAGCTTTTATGTACTCTATCATTTCTCGCTTACTATTATAGATGCAAAATTCAATTGTATCATTTATAGCACTTTTTTTCCTGATAAATGAGTAGACTTCATCAATAGATTCAAAAATTAAAAAAATATTTTCTTCTTCGTTAAAAGATATCTGTGCATCAAGATTCAGAACATGACCTGTCGCACCGTCAGCCATTAAAACGGCAAGTTGATTATTCTTAAGTTCTGGTATATTCATAAAACTATTTTTAGTTTTTTACCTTCTGGACACTTGCGCCTGTTACAGTCCCCGTAACCAATACTTCGGACTCGCTAACAACTGTTCCCGGCGATTGAGCTAAATTCACCCTCTTTGTGTTGGGGCTTACAACAGTTTGTGATATGGGAATTTGAGCTGTCAAAACAACTCCTGATCCCGCTGGGCGCAATGCATAGTTTTTAGCAACCTCTGGATTTGTAGTCCACGATGTATATGGACTGTTCAAGGTAGAGCTAGTGTTGTGCTCTAAAGGTGTAGCTGTTCCACCATTTGCACTTACTGTACCTTTTACGGCTTGTTGATAAGCCACATTTTCCTCGTTCACCCCCCTGTATCGAGTGACTGTTGCTTTCGGAGCAGTTGCAGTAGACGTTGCTGTATTTGACTTTGCTGCATTTGTATTTCCATTGTTGGCCGCAGTGGCAGTATTGTTGATTTTTGCATTGAGGGTATAGGCTCCTCCGTGATCATGAAAGTCTTTAGCCATGCTTCCAAAGAAGTTTAAAGCAACAGCTCCATCACTATAAAACTGCTTATCAAGTGCTTTGTATGCCTCTTCTTCGTTTGCGTAATTAGTAGATGATGCAGCGCTTTTGTAAGCGTCAAAACTTGCCGCTTTGTTTTGGTAAAGGTCTATTCCTCCGGGCCCTGAACCTCTGACCATCCGACCTTGGTTACTAAAAGTAAAATCTGTCTCATCTCCATCTGAACCCTTCCAGGTAAGATTGACTTCATAGCTTGGCGTTCAGCTATAACCTAAAAAGGATTTTTTTGTAACAACCCTATCAAGCTTAATAGCAACAGTACTGGTTTTGCTGTCCCAAGATGCTGTATAGTAATATTCTTCAAGACCGTCTAAATCCATTGCCCATATTGGTTTGTTCCCAGAAAACTGATACGGTGTATAATAGGGATATTTTTTCTGTAATGGGTCAACGCTTGTAAAGCGTCCTATTCGTGAGTCATAGATACGATTGCCATAGTCTATCTGGTTTCCATTTCCTTTTACCTCATTATCATTTTCTTTGCTGTTAAATCCAAAGCGATATGAACCTGAAGAATATTTCCTGCCCGGCATTTGCATCCCAAACGGATAATAGTCATAACCCGGAAACTCAATACAGACAATGTATTCAAAGAACGATTCAGATTGAAGTTAGCATTAATTTGATAAAAAAGTGCATTTTCAGACGAATTATCATCGTCATTTGTTCTTAAATTAATATTTGACAGCAAAAGAAATTTTTAAAAAGGGAAAACTACAATAACAAAGTGCAGTAGCTAACTTTATCAATGCTTCAACGAAGCACCGGCATTTAAACAGATATTTCAGATGAAAAAACTAATATCAGTACTATCATTTTTTATACTATCCCTTGGTTGTGTTCGCAACCCGGCTTATGGACAATTGAAAAGTGACAAAATAAATGTCAGCGAACTGATTAAGCAGGAGACGGATAGTATTTTTGAAAAGCTGATACAAGCCAGAAGGCGTCTTCATGAGAACCCCGAACTGGCAGGAAAAGAAAGACAGACACAGGAATTTATAAAAAGGTACTTACTCGACTTAGGTCTTGAGGTTAAAACTGATATCTATGGCTATGGGGTTGTTGGTATTTTAAAAGGGAGTAAGAAAGGGAAAAAAATTGCATGGCGTGCAGATATGGATGCGCTTGCCAGTGATTTTGCCGACAATGTAGCTTTTAAGTCGACAATAAAGGGTGTACAGCATGGCTGCGGGCATGATGTTCATATGGCCATTGCTTTGGGGATTGCAGAAGTGCTTGCAAAGCAAAAAAAATCTTTACATGGAACAGCCTATTTTATTTTTCAGCCGGAAGAGGAAACTTTTAAAGGAGCAAAAGGGATTATTGAAAGCGATCTTTTTTCAACAATAAAGCCCGACGAAATGTATGGCCTGCACGTTACTGCATTGCCGGTTGGTGAAATAATGGTGAAGCGCAATGAAATATTTGCTTATCAAAGGAGAGTGCAAATAGCATTGACGAATACCTTACCGAATGACGAAATAGCAACGCTGACAAAAAAGATTGAACACTCACTGTTTAGGACCCAGCCCAATAGTAAGCCCTGGGAAATTCGATCGATTGTTGACCCTGCCACTGGGCTTGCGAACCCGAATACAATTTTTAAGGACTACCGGATAAATGAAAACTTTGATCATTATTCAAAAAATGATACGCTTTTTATAGAAGCGAATTTGTATGAAACAAACCTGGAATATCTTAAAAATATTATTCCTGCCATTAGGCAGGTTATCAATAGCAACGGCTATAAAGATCAATTGCTTTCGGTTTCGATGATAAGGGAAAACCCGACGGTAATGAATGACCCAAAGCTGACCAATATTTCGGTGCAGATACTGGACAGTGCTTTTGGAAAAAAGTTTGTTACAGCCGATTATGGACAAGTGCCTTTTTTTAATGATGATTTTGCATATTTTCAACAGAAGATCCGGGGAGTTTATTTTCTTCTGGGAGGCTCAAACTTTGAGCAAGGGGTTGTAGCAATGAATCACGCCCCCGATTTTAAAGTGGACGAGGAATGTATAAGGATCGGGGTCCGGGCTTTTGCTACTTTGATATTGGAAAGGCTAAAATGAAAGCGATGAAATGCTTATCCCGGCCCAAAAGCTATTTAGTATGAGGCTAATTACATTACTGACTGTATTTTTTCTAAACTTTTATAGTTCAGATGCATCTGGGCAGCAGAAGGGACTGAAGCTGGTTTGTTCAATAAAGAAAACTGTTGTATATAAACATGACGACTTGCGAATCAGGTTAATGCTGTTTAATGAAACAACTGAAAATGTATTGATCCATCAACACCTCGATTTCGGTTATCAATCTATGTGCATGGACGACTTTTGTTTTGAAGTGGAAAAATATACTGATGGAAAATTTTCTGCAATACCTGAAAACGCATCTATTCAACAAATCCCCCTCTTTGACAGCCTGGGGAATGCATACGATGAAATGTATGACAGCTTGCAAGCCGGACAAAAACTATTGCAGGAATTTAATATCAATGGATATTATTGGTTTGGCAAAGGAAAATACCGGGTAAGATTCAGCTTTCAGCAATTTGATCAATCAAACAAAATAACCGGGCAAATCTTTTCGGAGTGGCTTTATTTTTATGTTAAGCCAAAATATGTGGCTTTTAAACTTAAAGGTTTGCAATAGCTTTATACAATTACCTCTTTCGGGATCTGATCCATTTTTACTTCTTTACAAGAGGGGGAAGAATTCTTATCTTTAGCAGGGTAAGCGTAGAAACAGAATAAGCTGCTAAATCAGTCTGGCTACCTGAAATAATATATCAGCAATACAATTCTTTGATGCCGGTATACGTTTAATATTTATTTTAACCCCAAAAACTACTATTCTTCATGCAGGCATCCAATAAGAACATTCATTCCCTGCATATTATTCGTGGACTGGCTGCACTTATCGTGGTGGTCTATCATGCCAAATTTATTCTTGGGCGGGGGGAACCTTGTGGAAAACTGAAGTAGGCTTTCATTCTTTTACCGACTATATTTTGTTTGGGATTGATATGTTGAGCTCCTGCGGAGAACAATGCGTGCTGGTATTCTTCCTGTTATCCGGGTTCGTAATCTATCACAGCTTTCAGCATTCAGATAGGTCGCTCAAACACTTCTTTATAATACGAGGCTTACGTATCTATATACCTTACATCGTTTCGCTTATTATTGCCTTGCTGGTATTGTATTATGCAGTGAAGCTTAACAGCGGTATTGCTGTAAGTGGTGTAAGAGAATATAATACCAGGCTATTAACGGCCTATAATGAGATAGGGTGGCCTAATATTCTGAAAACCATTTTCTTCATCAAAGGAAATGAATATGCTGGCTTGAATTTTGTGTACTGGTCTTTATTACATGAAGCCATTTTCTACATTTTGTTCCCATTGTATTTCTATGCCGGCAAACGGTACCGGCTGGTATTATTGCTGTTGTACCTGCTGGCTTATGTGATTCTAAAAAGCCCGTTTTTTTATTTCCAGTTGTTCTTTCTCTGCGGTATGTTTTTATATGATTACTATTCAAAGAGCAGGGAACTCTTTTTGAAAAATACACGGTTGTACCTGCCATTGATATTAATGCTTTATTGTGGTATTAACCTGCTTATCAAATTCTCCCTGCAGCATGTTGCCAATGTAGCAGCGCTGATTCTTGCAGTGCTCGCCTTTGATTATCTGCTTAGCGGCAAACAAAAGATTAATAAATTTTTTATAGGGCTGGCTGATATGAGTTTCAGTCTTTACCTGAATCATCTATGGGTATTGCTTATCTGCTATTGTGTTGCTGTCCAGTATTTTGGCACCCTGATCATTTTCCAGCGCTATCCTTATTATATAGGAGTGCTGGTTGCTTTGCCGGTGTGCTGGCTGCTATACCTGCTGGTCGAAAAGAAATCATTGATTTTGATAAATAAGGTAAAGGCCAGGTGGAAGAAAAAAAATAATTTGTGAGGCTTCATTATATCATCCTGGAACATCCTGTCAATTTCCAACATTCGTAACCATATTTCCTCTTTCTGTAAAAGCACCTTTTATTCTTCTTCTATTTTCGCAGCTTAAAATAGAATAGAATGAAAACATTTATACTGGCCCTGTTGGCATGGATAGCTGCACCTTTAATGTCGCAAGCGCATACTTACTGGTTTGTAACCGAGGGTTCGCACAAGGTAAATGAGCCTGTGCAGGTGAAAATATATTTTGGCGAATATGTGACCGGCGAATTAATGAGTGGCAAATCGCTGGATAAGATGAAGGATATTAAAGTGTGGGTTCGGCTGGCAGGCTCACCAGATATGGCAATTGTAATGACACAGGATACCGGCTACTGGAAGGGCAGCTTTACGCCGTTGAAGGAAGGCACTTATGAGATCATTGGCATTAACGATACCAGGGAGGTGCAGGACTGGACCAAACATGGCTTTGGCATTGTGCGGCCGGTGCAGTATTTAAAGCAATTGTACCAGGTAGGAGCAGGGGCTACGGCTCAAAGCTCAGCAGCTTTCCTGGACATTACGGTTGCAAAAGAGCACAAAGACTATGTCCTCCAGGTGTTTAAAAACGGGAAGCCGGCAGGTAAGACCAAATTTTTCATCAGCCAGCCGGATGGGGAAGAAGTACCCGTAGAAACGGATGAAACGGGCAAAGCGATTTATAAGCCTGTGGCTGCAGGGTTATATATTGTTGGTATTGAATGGGTTGACAAAACGCCGGGCCAGTTTTTGGGTAAAGACTATGCAAGCGTCCGTTACCGGCTGGATGCTTCCCTGCAGCATTAAAAACCCGCTGCAAGGCTTTATAAAAGCCTTAACAGTTCAATTTTGGCAAATCTGAAAAATACGTTCATTTTTGGCCAAAATCAGTTAATTTTGCCATCCTTTATGAAGTCAGCGAAAATTGTAGCAGGTATTTTTTTAATTTGTTTTGCGCTTGTTTCCTGCGGGAAATATTCTAAAATAGAAAAGAGCAAGGACGATAATTACAAACTGGCCAAGGCCGATGAGTTTTACGAAAAGAAAAAATACCGCATAGCGCAGCAGCTATACGAAAGTTTATTTCCTGCTTTTAAGGGAAGTGAAAAGTTTGAGTCGTTGTATTATAAGTATGCTTATACTTTTTACTATCAGGGCCTGTACAGGGATGCGGAAAATATGTTCAAGGGTTACCTGGAGGTATTTCCAAATAGTCCGAAGGCTGAGGAGATCGATTATATGAGGGCTTATTCTTTTTACAAGCAAAGTCCCAAGCTGGAGCTGGAGCAGGTGAATACAATAAAGGCAATGAACATGATGCAGACCTTTATCAATACGCACCCGGGTTCTGCAAGAAATAAGGAAGCGACGGATATTATTGAAGCGAGCAGGAAAAAACTGGAGCTGAAAGAATTCAGAACAGCGCAATTGTACTATAACCTGGAAAAATACAGAGCTGCAGCGATTGCTTTTGAAACGATGCTGGATAAATATCCCGAATCGGCGAGCGGAGAGGATTATAAGCTGATGGTAGTGAAATCATACTATCGCTTTGCAAAAATGAGCATCATTGATAAGCAGATTGAGCGCTACGAAAGAGTGAGCACCGAGTACCAGGATTTTGTGGACAGGTACCCCGAAAGTCCTAAGTTGAAAGATGCCCAGGAATACGTAACACTAAGTAATAATAAAATAAAAGAAATACAAAATGAGCAAACTGCGTCGTCAGCTAAGCGTTAACACCAGCAGCGTTGTTGAACCAAAAAAGTTATCAGACCTGAAAGACAGGACAGGTAACCTGTATGAGTCCATCAACATCATTGCAAAACGTGCCAACCAGATCAATATTTCTATCAAGGAAGAATTGCACAATAAGCTGGAAGAGTTTGCCAGCCATACAGACAGCCTTGAAGAAATTCATGAAAACAAAGAGCAGATCGAGATCTCCCGTGCTTATGAACGTATGCCTAATCCGGCTTTGCTGGCAACAGCGGAGTTCCTGGAAGATAAAGTGTACTATCGCAGAAACGAGGAAGACCTGTTCAGTTAATAATTTGTTGAATCGGGCTTCATTTACTGAAGAAGTTATATTTTTAACGGCGGTTTTTAACCGCCGTTTTCTATTTATGCTGAAAGGGAAAAAAATATTGATTGGCGTTACGGGAAGCATTGCCGCCTACAAGATTGCGAACCTTGTGAGGCTGCTGGTAAAAGCCGGCGCTGAAGTGAAACTGGTGATGACGCCATCGGCCACACAGTTTATTTCGCCGCTTACGCTGAGCACATTATCCAAACAGGAAGTGTTGCACCAGCTTGCGGAAAATGATTCCTGGGCCAACCATGTGATGCTGGGCCGCTGGGCAGATGTAATGCTGCTGGCGCCGTTAAGCTGCAATACCCTGAGCAAAATGGCGTCAGGTACCTGTGATAATTTACTGCTGGCCGTGTATCTTTCTGCCACCTGCCCGGTGATTGCAGCGCCAGCCATGGATGAGGACATGTGGCATCATCCTGCTACAAAAAGAAACCTGGAGACGATCCGTACATATGGCAATCATATTATTCCCGTAAATAAAGGAGAGCTGGCGAGCGGCCTTTTCGGCGACGGAAGAATGGCGGAGCCGGAAGAAATATTGAGCTACCTGGAACATTTTTTTTTTAAGCGCAACAGCCTCTCCGGCAAAAAAATACTGATCACCGCAGGCCCTACACATGAAGCGATTGACCCGGTTCGTTTTGTAGGCAATGCCTCTTCGGGCAAAATGGGCATAGCCCTGGCAGAAGAGCTTCAAAGCAGGGGCGCTGATGTGCACCTGGTACTGGGACCTTCCTCTCAACCAACACCGGCTGGTATGAGAGTGAGCAGGGTTGAGTCTGCACAGGAAATGTATGATGCCTGTGTAAGTGATTTCGATAAAGCAGACTGGGCCATCATGAGCGCTGCTGTAGCCGATTACAGGCCGGTGGAAAAAGCTCCGCAGAAAATTAAAAAGAAAGAGGACAGGCTGACAATTGAGCTGGTAAAGAACCCGGATATATTAAAGCAGTTGGGATCGCAGAAAAAAGAAGGGCAATGCCTGGTTGGCTTTGCATTGGAAACAAACGATGAAAAAGACAATGCGCTGAAAAAGCTGGCTTCTAAAAATGCCGACCTGATTGTGCTGAACTCACTGAATGATGCGGGTGCAGGATTCGGGCATGACAGTAACAAAATCACTATTTTTGATAAGAAAGGAGGCGAGCGGCATTTTGATACAAAATCGAAAAAAGAAGTGGCCGCCGATATTATAAATACTATTATCGCTTATTGTAATGAATAAATTATTTTTCTCCATCGCAATGCTTTGCATTGCAGTTGGCACAGAGGCGCAGGAGCTGAATGCAAAAGTGACGGTGGCGGCCAACAGGGTGAGCAGCACAGTGAACAGGAGCACTTTCACCACGCTGCAGACAGCGCTTGCCAATTTCCTGAATAACCGTAAATGGTCGAGCGAGCCTTACGCCGCCAACGAAAAGATCGACTGTAATTTTTTCCTGAACCTGGAGCAGACTTCGGAAACAAATGTGTACAGCGCTTCGCTTACGGTACAGGCTGCCCGTCCGGCGTTCAACACTTCTTACCTGTCACCGATCATCAACTACAAGGATGATAATGTCATCTTCAAATATGTAGAATTCCAGATACTGGAATTCAATGATAACAGGGTATCGGGCTCAGATGCGCTGGTGTCGAATCTTACGGCCATCTTTGCGTATTATGCCGACCTGATCCTTGCATTCGATAATCTTTCTTATTCACCAAGAGGCGGGGACGCTTTTTTTCAGAAAGCACAGAACATTGTAAACAATGCACCTGACGGCAGGGGTATCAGCGGTTGGAAACCTTTTGATGGCATCCGCAACCGCTACTGGCTCGTAGAAAATATGATCAACAGCCGCTACAATATCATGCACGATGTATATTATAACTATTACCGCAATGGTATGGATAAAATGTATGATGATGAAAATGCCGCCCGCAAGGAAATGCTCAATGTGCTAAACCTGCTCAATACTTTCAATGCCGATAATCCCAATACGATGATCAACCAGTTCTTCTTCCAGGGTAAATCGGGGGAGCTTATAAAAATATTCAGTAAAGCCAGCCAGCAGGACAAGGCGCAGGCGAGAGAAATACTTGCCAAGCTTGACCTCACCAATGCGCTGGCTTATAAAGACCAATTGAAATAATGCGTTTTCTTTTCCTGATCATAACCGTTTTGCTTGTTTCCTGCTCTCACCCTAAAACACCAAGGGGTATTATTGAGCCTGAAAAAATGCAGGCGGTGCTGTGGGATTATATGCGTGCCGATATTTATGCGAATGAAAACCTGCGCATCGATTCTACCGTTAAAAATATTGACCTGGAAAGTGCCCGCCTTCAGCAGCAGCTGTTTGCCGCCCATAAAGTGACGAAGGATGAATTTTACAACAGCCTCAACTATTACCTTCAGCACAGGGATATGCTGAAGGAAGTGCTGGACACCATGCTGATACGGCAGGACCGGATAGCGAATGCACCACCACCGGGCAGCGATTCAATGCTGACCAGGCACCGGCCTGATACCGGCATACTTAAAAAAGACTCCGGTAAGAAAAAACTGCCTTTCAATGTGAACAAGCTGGACTCTATAAAAAAATCGAATGAATAAAGTTTTTAAAAACGCAGAGGAAGCCATACAGGATATACAAAGCGGTGCTGTGATCATGCTGGGAGGCTTTGGTTTATGTGGCATTCCGGAAAACTGTATTGCTGCCCTCGTGAAAAAAGGTGTAAAAGATCTTACCTGCATTTCCAATAATGCCGGTGTAGATGATTTCGGTATCGGCCTGATGCTGCAGCAGAAGCAGGTGAAAAAAATGATCTCCTCTTATGTAGGCGAAAATGCAGAGTTTGAAAGGCAATTGCTGAGTGGAGAGCTGGAAGTGGAGCTGATACCACAGGGTACGCTGGCTACACGCTGTATGGCCGCCGGCTATGGCATGCCTGCCATCTATACGCCTGCCGGTGTGGGCACAGAAGTGGCGGTCGGAAAAGAGACAAGGAATTTTAAAGGCAAAGATTACCTGCTGGAAGAAGCTTTCGATGCAGACTATGCTATTGTAAAAGCATGGAAGGGCGATACGCAGGGCAATCTTGTTTATAAAGCAACGGCCCGCAATTTTAACCCTTTGATGGCGATGGCGGGTAAGATCACCATTGCTGAAGTGGAAGAGCTGGTAGCGCCCGGAGAATTGGATCCGGACCAGGTGCATACACCCGGCATTTATGTGCATCGCATTTTCCAGGGAGTGGATTATGAAAAACGAATAGAGCAACGCACTGTGAGGAAAACGAATTGATCAGCTGGTTGTTCAGTATTGCAGCAGCTCATTACCCAATTATCAAATTACTATTATGGCTTTAGATAAATACCAGATCGCACAACGCATTGCAAAGGAATTGCAGGATGGTTTTTACGTTAACCTGGGAATTGGTATTCCTACGCTGGTGGCCAATTATATTCCTGAAGGCATGGATGTGGTGCTGCAGAGCGAAAACGGTCTGCTGGGCATGGGACCTTTTCCCGAGGAAGGGAAAGAGGATGCGGATCTCATCAATGCCGGTAAACAAACGATCACGACATTGCCCGGCTCTGCTTTTTTCGACAGCGCCATGAGCTTTGGTATGATCCGTTCGGGCAAGGTAGATCTTACAGTGCTGGGTGCAATGGAAGTGAGCGATACCGGTGATATTGCCAACTGGAAGATTCCCGGTAAAATGGTAAAGGGAATGGGCGGCGCCATGGACCTGGTGGCGAGCGCTAAAAATATCATTGTAGCCATGATGCATACCAACCCGAAAGGAGAAAGCAAGCTGCTTTCGCAATGCAGCTTACCACTGACGGGTACCCGTTGCGTTAAAAAAATTGTGTCGGACCTGGCAGTGCTGGAAGTAACCGGTGAAGGTTTCCGCCTGCTTGAAAGAGCGCCTGCTGTAACAGTGGAAGAGATCAGAGAAAAAACAGCAGGAAGACTTATCGTGGAGGGTGATATCCCTGAAATAGCATTATAGGGTAGCAGTTGAACACAGCTTCAACTTCAACTCAAAAAAAAGCCCCACCATTTGGCGGGGCCTTTTTATTAGTGAATCGAATGTCAGATGGTTGGGGCTGCGGCCAGAATTTCCTCGTTCACGCCTGCAGCATATTTTTCAAAGTTCTTAATGAACATGGCGGCCAGCTCTTTTGCTTTTTTATCATATTCTTCCTCGCTGGTCCAGGCGTAGCGTGGACTAAGCAGTTCAGAAGGCACGCCCGGGCATTCTTTAGGCATCATTACACCAAATGTGCGGTGCGCCACATAGTCCACATTATCCAGCTTTCCTTCCAGCGCCGCTGTGATCATCGCCCTGGTATAAGATAGCTTCATTCTTTGTCCCACGCCATAAGGCCCGCCGCTCCAGCCGGTATTGATGAGCCAGATACTTACATTATGCTTCCTCATTTTTTCGCCCAGCATTTCCGCATATTTACCGGGATGCAGGGGCAGGAATGGAGCGCCGAAGCAGGCGCTGAAAGTTGCTTTGGGTTCAGTAACACCTGCTTCCGTACCTGCCACTTTAGCGGTATAGCCGCTGATGAACTGGTACATAGCCTGGCCCGGCGTCAGCTTGCTGATGGGAGGCAATATGCCATACGCATCGCAGGTAAGAAAGAAAATATTTTTGGGCGTTTTGCCAATGGAAGGTTCCAGGGCATTGCTGATAAAGCTTAACGGGTAGCTTACCCTTGTATTTTCAGTAATGATTTTACTGGCAAAATCGATGGTATTGGTTCCTTCAATAAAAGTGGTATTCTCCACCAGGGCCCCCGGTTTGATAGCACGGAAAATTTCCGGCTCTTTTTCTTCGCTGAGGTCGATGGTTTTGGCATAACAGCCACCTTCAAAATTAAATACGCCGTTATCGGTCCAGCCATGCTCATCATCGCCGATCAGCAGGCGGTTCGGATCGGCGCTCAGCGTGGTTTTACCGGTTCCGCTTAAGCCGAAGAAGATGGCGGTATCACCATCCTTACCCATATTGGCGCTGCAATGCATGCTCAATACATTGGCACGCACCGGTAATACAAAATTGAGCATGGTGAAAATGCCTTTCTTCATTTCACCGGTATAACCTGTACCACCAATGAGGATGGTTTTATGTTTAAAGCTGAGGATAGCGAAGTTCTCAGAACGGGTGCCGTCTACGGCCGGGTCGGCTTTAAAACCGGGCGCCTGTATAATGTTCCAGTGAGGCTTAAAATGATCAAGTTCATTTTCAGTCGGCCTGATGAACATATTGTAGGCAAATAAATTATTGGCAGGGCTTTCGTTGATCACTCTCAGGTGAAGGCGGTAATTTTCATCGGCACATGCATAGCAGTCTCTTACCCACAATTCTTTATCAGAGAGGTACTGCATCATTTTTTCTTTGAGCTGGAAGAAAAATTTTTCTTCGATAGCAATGTTAAAATCGTTCCAGTCTACTTTATCGGCAGTGATCTCGTCTTTTACGGTGAATTTGTCTTTTGGGCTGCGGCCGGTGAATTTCCCGGTTTTGATAATGAGCGCTCCGGTATCGTTTAATACGCCTTCGCCTCTTTGTACGGTTTGTTCGGTGAGTTCGGATGGAGTGAGTTGATAATGCACGGGTTGGCTGGTATGCAAACCCATTTCTGCCAGGGCACTCAATGGCGCACCCAGCATGGTTGATACTGACATAGCAAGCGTTTTTGTTTAGCCACAAAGGTAGTGCTTGCATTTGTGATAAAAAACCCAAAGGGTAAAATATACACATTGCAAAACGACTGATTCTGGTCATGTTTTTTTGATAAAATCTAAAAGATTGCCGGATAAACAGGATAATAGTTTGAGGCTTTTTAATTTTTTTGAATAGGGCGCTGTAATTCAGGAGGGATTATTTTTTATTTTATTTCCTGCAAATCGGCGCAGATTGACCCGAAGATTTCGCAGATTTTACCGTGTCTTTTCATCGTAATAATCAGCAACATCAGTGTTCTTTTTATTTCCCGCCTATGTTTTTGAGGATGATTTTATGGTAAATTGCGATACTTAAATTGATACACATGAAATATTTGCCACTCAACCCGGAGATCTTTGTTCAGAACCGGAAAAGATTTGTTGACAGGATGGATAAAAATGCGATCGCTATTTTCAACAGCAATGATGAATTGCCTTCGAATGGGGATGCGCTGCATAAATTCAAACAAAACTCCGACCTGATCTGGCTCACCGGTATTGAGCAGGAAGACAGCATGCTGATCCTTTTCCCGGATAACCCTGATCCCAAGTTCAGGGAAGTGCTGGTGCTGGTGCGTCCGAATGAATTAAAGGAAAAATGGGATGGCCACCGGTTACGGGTAAACGAAGCGCAGGCGATCTCCGGTATACAAACGATTGTATGGCTCGATTCACTGGACGGTTTATTGCAGCCCTGGATTCACCTGGCAGATACCATTTATCTTAACAGCAATGAAAACGACCGCAAGGCCAACCTGGTGCCTGTGAGGGATTACCGTTATGCTGAAATGATGAAGCAACGCTACCCGCTACACCAGTTTAAACGCAGCGCAAGGATATTGAAGGACCTGCGTGCCATTAAAACGGCATTGGAAGTAGAAGTGATACAAAAAGCGATCGATATTACGGATACTACATTCCGTCGTTTATTGCAATTCATCCGGCCGGGCGTAATGGAATATGAAATTGAAGCAGAAATATTCCATTCTTTTTTATCGCAAAGGGCCACAGGTCCTGCCTATGGTTCCATCATCGCCAGCGGCGACAGGGCCAGGGTATTGCATTACGTGGAAAACAGCCGTGAGTGCAAAGAAGGCGAACTGATCCTCATGGACTTTGGCGCTGAATACGGCAACTATTGTGCAGACCTTACCCGTACGGTTCCTGTAAGCGGTAAATTTACCCGCAGGCAGAAAACGGTGTACAACGCCTGCCTGCACCTGCATCATTATGCGGCAAGCATTTTAAAGCCGGGTATCAGCATTATAGACTATACCGAAAAAGTGGGCGATGAAGCCACTGTGATTTTCCAGAAAATAGGGCTGCTGAAAAAATCTGATATTAAAAATGAAGACCCCGAAAACAGGGCTTACCGTAAATATCTTTATCATGGTATTTCGCATCACCTGGGCATTGATGTGCATGACCTGGGCACCCGTACAGAACCCATCAAAGCGGGCATGGTATTTACCATTGAGCCGGGTATTTATATAGAAGAGGAGCAGATAGGCATCCGTATTGAAAATAATTTCTGGGTCACCAGGAATGGTAACAAGGACCTGATGAAAAATATCCCGATCACCGTGGAAGAGATCGAGGCTTTGATGAAGAAATAACTATTGTTTGATATTACAGCATGCATAACCTTTCAAAAGGTTATGCATTTTTTTTGCCTTAGGTATCAGTAAAAAACATTCCTGGGTCTATTGTGCCTGATGGCTGCTTTTACTACAGCTGCACAGTATGTGGTATATTTATAAAGGGCCTGTTTTTAGAAAAGAACAGAATTTATGCAGTAGCTTTAAAGTATAATGTAAATGCGGTATGAAATCTCTGTTTTTAGCCCTGCTTTTAATTGCTTCATTTTATCTTGCTAAGGCACAGACTTACCCGAGTTCCTGTACCTCCGATGCTTCGATGCACTCAACTTATCACAATGATGCCTGCCGGTTAACCATAAAACGCTTAAAGGAAATTCAATCTCCTTTTGCTGACAGCATCAGTATTCCCGGGGTTTTTATTGATTCAATAGAAAAAGCGCTTTTTGCGATTCATAATATACAAAATGCAACGGTGGCGGATACGATCAGGGGATTCTTTGGGAACACTGACTTTACAGCCGGTTCGGATTCCACCCATATTTTTTCTGCAGGCAATAGCTACTCCGATGCGTATGGCCTGAAGCAGGTAAGAGTAGCTGTCAGAAACGATGTTTCCTGGGCGGCGGATTGGGCTACCGGTAATTATACTGCGGGAAGCAATGATTCAGTCAATTATCTCATTAATCATTATCAACTTAGCGTTAGTTTATATACTTCGCAGCCTTCACCGGGCAGAACAGTATATCTTATCAGCTCCCCTGTTGCAATAAATGCGGGAGCGCTGGCAAAAATGTTTGAAAAATTTTCCGGTGTAGGCACAGGTTATGCCAATGAAATTACACCAACGCCTGGCGGTAATAAGATCATCCGTGCAGAATATGCTGCAGGAATTATTTACCTGTCATATATGTATGGCTGCGGCGATTGCCCTTCCGGCTGTACCATCTGGCGTATATGGAAATTTGCTGTTCATACAGGTAGCGGATGTAACGTAGATTATATTTCGATACAGAATTTACCCATGCCATTGATGTGGCTTAGTTATCCATGCCTGGATTATATGGAAACCATCGAGGTTTGTCCATCTGCTGCGTCTGCCGAATTTCAGACAGATTATGCGGGAGCCGTGCAGTGGCAGGTGAGCACAGATGAAATCAATTACAGTAATATCAGCGACAACAGCTATTATACCGGCAGCAATACCGCATCGCTTCACCTGAATAATATTCCTTCTTCCTGGAATGGGTACAGGTACAGGGTGCTGAGCAACGGAGTGTCTACCCGGACCTATTTTAAAATAAGGTTTGTAAATTATTGCAGCAGTCCTGCTACGGGAAACTGGGAAGATGTGACTAACTGGAGTTGCGGCATTCTTCCGGACAGCCATACCGATGTAGTGATCCGGTCGGGCACCATTCTGCTGAATACTGATGTCACTATCAGGACACTGACCATATTACCAGGCGCCGCACTAAATATTGCCCCGGGAAAAAATCTCACCGTGCTTCATTAGTTGTGGTTATTGTAAGACAAGGTTTCCCGTGACCGTCATCTTCTTATTAGCAACCACGTGAATTTTCGCACCAGCGGCGATGGTTTGTGTAGTATTAAGTATGCATTCGCCATTGTTGCCCAAAGGATAAATCACAATCTGGTCGCCAGCAGGCAATACCGCCGGCGGTATAGTGCCATTGCTCCAGTTGATCGCATTCGTCCAGTTGCCGTTGCCTATAAATGTGTATGTCCTGGGCGGGATGCTGCTGGTGCACATCACATAATTGAGGTGCTGCCAGATGCTGTCGCATAAAGTGAAGGCAACATCACCTGAGGATGGGTCGTCACCTATGCGCACCATTACCATGCCTTTCGATGGCGCTACAGAAACGATCTGCCCGTTCTTGCCCAGCGCTGCATACATATCAGCCGGTGCGGCCGGCGCATAAGATCCGGGGAATACCATTTGTACCTGCGGTGTCATAAACGAGCCTTTGCCATTGAGCCAGGTGAGATAACCGTATGCATAATTCAATCCCTGCGAAGTGTTGAGCATCTCGTTGATATAACCTGTGTCGGTAAGCAGGCTGTTGGTATTCCATTTGAATTTATTCTGCAGCAGCAGGCCATATCTTGCCATGCTGCGGGTATTGCTGTAGTACACATTGTTGTAGTCAACCGTGAGCCAGATCCCGTTCATACCCGTCTGCGATTTTAATACTGCATTGGTGTAAATGTTGATGTTCTGCGAAGTGGCGTTGGTAAGCACCTCTTCCAGCAAAGTGTAAGGCGCATTGTGATAGGCCCACCTGGTGCCTGCCGGCGCTTTATAGAGCAGGCAGGAGGGAAGTGTGCAATACACATCACCGGTACCATCGTCTAGCCCTGTTGTCATAGTGAGCTGGTGGCGGATGGTGATCCTGCCTTCCTGTTCCGGCGTACAGCTTGTCCAGCCGGTACCGAGGTATTTTGAAGTGGAGTCCGACAGCGAAAGATAACCCTGTTCCTTTGCCTTGCCCACCAGGAAGCCCGTAATGGTTTTACCTGCAGATGCCCAGTACCAGATACTGTCCTGCGTAAAGCTGCCGAAATAATGTTCCAGCACAATTTTACCATCTTTTAAAACAATGAAGGCCTTGCTGTTCTTTTCTTCCAGGAACTGGTAGAGGGAGTCAATACGATCAGCGCACCAGCCCAGGCTTGCGGGGGAAGTGGTTTCCCAGGTATTGCCCGTAAGCGGTGGAAAATAAAGGGATTGGGAATAGGTAGTGACGGAAAGGAATATCAAAATAGCAGCCAGCATTTTTTTCATAAGCTGTACGACCGGAAGTTTGTTAAAAAGTTTAACAGGTTTGAAAAATAATTCAGAGGAGGTTGTATTCTGCCAAAAGATTTATTCCTGCCTGCGTTTCAAACAGGTGCGACAATGAGTTTTTACAATCATTTGCATTGCATTGTACAGCCTCCCAAAGTTACTATTGTTTGATTTTATTATTTTTGATTTAAACCATACTGATATGCATACCGGCAGGAGATATACCCCTTATGAATTTTTTAAGTGGACCATCAGAGATACTTACTGGATGCTGCTGATGGCAGCAGTGCCTACGGCCCTGTATGCCTGCGGATGGAAATTCCTGGCATTGCCCTGGCAGCCCATTGCCATCGTGGGCACAGCCGTTGCATTCGTAGTAGGTTTTAAAAACAATGCCAGCTATTCCCGGATATGGGAAGCCCGGCAAATTTATGGGGCCATCATCAACGACAGCCGGAGCTTTGCCTATACCATCAGGGATGTAGCCGGCGGAAAGCATGCGGCCATCGTGCAAAAAATATTTTACCGGCATTTTGCATGGCTGACCGCTTTAAGGTTCCAGTTGCGGGAGACCCGTACCTGGGAAAATATGAACAGCCGCAATAACGAGGAGTTCAGGAAAAATCATTACGAAATACCGGAAAAGGCAACAAAGCTGGAGGATATACTGGCGGGTTATCTTTCACCTGAAGAATTACAGTATGTGCTTTCAAAAAAGAACCGGGCCACGCAGCTCACCGCTATCCAGTCGGAAGAAATTGCTGCGCTGCGAAGGGAAGGCATTATCAATGACTTTCAATGGACGCAATTGCAGCAAAGCCTGGTGAGATTAACGGATAGCCAGGGTCGTGCAGAAAGGATCAAGAATTTTCCTTACCCGAGGAATTTTGCTTCTATCGCCACTTACCTGCTTTTTATTTTTATCATCCTTGTGCCTTTTGGCTTGCTGAGAGAATTTGAAAAACTCGGGGATGGCACTTTTATCCAGGGATATTCCATCTGGCTGAACATCATTTTTTCGGCTGCTATTACCTGGGCATTTCATACACTGGATACGGTGGGAGAGAGTTCGGTGAATCCTTTTGAAGGCAGTGCGAATGATGTGCCTATCACACAGATCAGCCGTACCATTGAAATTGATATGAGGGATATGCTGGATGAAGTAAATCTGCCGGAAGCGATCATACCAAAAAATAATATCGTTTTATAAAGTCTCTTGAGTTACAGTTGGAGTGTGCTTTCATGATGCTGCTTCCACTGGATCATAAAAATGAACGCTGATGACGCTGATGGCTATGATTGATTATGATACGATTTAACTGATCAGTAAAATCATCATGATCATGAGAATCTGCATTCCTTTTTTCAGATGAAATACAAAGAGGCCGCAATATTGCGGCCTCTTTATGTCGATTATAAACCTGTTATTCCTTAATGAACCGTTGCCTTGTTACGCCTTTTGCATCGGTCATTTCTAGCACATATACACCTGCTTTGAGCTTTTGCAGGCTGATGGTCCGGCCGCTGAAAGTGCCGTTGAGCAGGACTCTACCGTGCACATCATACAATTTGTATTGACTGCCTGCTGATGCCCCTTTTACAAACAGCTGTGAATGTGCCGGGTTGGGATACAAGAGCAACTGCCCGGATGCATCCATGTCATCATCTGCTACAGAAGGTATCGTATTGCCGCCTGCCCATAATCCTCCGCAGGTAGCGCCTGCTACATAGGTATGCGGGTTGTTGATGGATGAGCGCTCTGTAGTGGTATTGCCTACCCGATAAGTAAAGTAGAAGGTGACTGTACTGCCGCTGGCAATGTTCTGCGTCCATATAAAATTACTGCCGGATGTATTCATGGTATAGCCTGCATAGCCCCCGCTGTTCACTTTGATGTAGATAATGCAAAGCGTGCTGCCGCTGATGGGCGTGCCAGGGATAAAGATCCAGCTTACATTGCTGCCGCTGGTTGCCACATTATAGCTGTAGTCACCATTGCTGGCCGTACCGCTGCAGGTACCGCCGCTGCCGGCTGTAACGGTGACTGTTGTTGCAGCAGAGGTTGTAACAGCATTGCTGTTATCGGTTGCTTTTGCAGTAATGCTGTATGTACCGGCCGCAACATTGGTCCAGGCATAGCTGTAAGGACTGGTAAGATCTTCGCCGAGCTTGGTGCTGCCATTGAAAAATTCCACTTTGCTTACGGTGCCATCGGCATCGCTGGCAGCAGCATCAATGGTAATGCTGGCCGGCGCTGTATAGCTGGCATTATTGGCTGGAGCGGTAACACTCACGGTGGGTGCTGTATTGGTGGTGCCACCGCATTGAGCTACTGTAAAGCTGTGCGGTGTGGCGCTGGAATTTCTTTCCAGTCCGCTGGTGCCCACCCGGTAGGTGAAATAAATACTTACTGCGGAGCCGCTGGCAGCCGTGATGGATTTGGTGAAATTGGCGCCGGACTGTGTCATTACTTCGCCGATATATCCTCCCGAACCGATCTTATAATATAGGATACAGAAATTGCTGCCGCTGATGGGCGTGCCCGGGATAAATGTAATGGTGGGGTTGGCGGTATTGGTCGCCTGCCAGCTGTAATCAGGTAATGTTTCACCCGCTGCTACAGGTCCGTTGCCACCGCAACTGCTGCCGGTACCGCTACTAACGGTAACGCTTACCTGCGATGAGGTGGCGGTGGCGCCCTGGTTATCGGTGGCTACCGCTGTGAGGGTATATGTGCCGGCCGCAACACTGCTCCAGGTATAGCTGTAAGGACTGCTAAGGTCTTCGCCGAGCTTGGTGGCCCCGTTATAAAATTCCACTTTACTTACGGTACCATCAGCATCACTGGCATTGGCATTGATACTGATACTGGCCGGCGCTGTAAAGCTGGCGCCGTTTGCAGGTGAAGTAATGCTTACGGCAGGTGCTGTATTGGTCAGCACAGTTATATTCACCACCGTTGAATTGCCTGTGAGGCCTGCATTGTCAGTGGCTTTTGCCGTAAGTGCATAAGTACCTGCGGCCACGCCGTTCCAGGTATAGCTGTAAGGACTGGTGAGATCTTCACCCAGCTTGGTGCTGCCATTGAAGAACTCCACTTTGCTGATAGTACCATCTGCATCGCTTGCATTGGCATTGATGGTAATATTGGAACCGGCTGCAAAGCTGCTGTTGTTGGCAGGTGAAGTAATGCTGGCCGAAGGAGGCGTACCACCTGCAAAGCTGAAGGTCATATTGCCCAGGTTGAAGCCGCCATTGCCCATCTTCACCCTAATGACCTGCGTGCCTGCCTGCAGCTGCACACCGTTGACTGTTTTGGTTTGGTAAGTGCTCCAGTTATTATCGGTGAAAGCTACGCTGATATCGGGACTGATCTTTGTACCGGCTGCATTTTCAAACCAGAAAGGTCCGCCGCCGGCAGTATTGCCTGATGTATACCGGATGTCCACATTGTAATTACCCGTGGTGGCTACATTCACTGTATATTCCAGCCATTCGCCCGGACCCGTCCAGCCAACCGTATTGCCTTCGCCCGGAGTGCCTGCTGCATCCACGCCTTCGGTCGGGCGGAAGTTGCCCTGGTTGACTGCAT
This sequence comes from Ferruginibacter sp., assembly GCA_047602605.1. Lineage (GTDB taxonomy): Bacteria > Bacteroidota > Bacteroidia > Chitinophagales > Chitinophagaceae > Ferruginibacter. The sequence continues at coordinate 549,695 of JASGGW010000005.1, read as the reverse complement.
CATTATCGCTGTAAGCAACATCCTGTCCATTGCCGCCTTCAAATACGTCGTAATTGCCGGCTACGATGGTGCCGGGTATGGCCGCAGCCGTACCGCCATACGGTAACTGGTTACCTACCTGCACGGTAACTACATTGCTTACATTGAGATTGCTACCCACATATACTTTGGCTACAAAATTTCTCAGGCCGCCGGATAAGCCGGATGCAGTAGCCGTATAAGGAGCGCTGTTATCGGAAGCGATGAGCACGCCATCCCTGAAGAAATCCACTTTACTGATGCCGCTGCCTGTAGTAGCGGCTGTAAGGTTCACGCTGCCGCCAATGCTTACCTGAGTAGTGTTTGCGCTCAATGCGGCTGTAGCGGTAATATCCCTGCTGGTGACAATTTTCCTGGCAGGCACGGCCAGCGTATAGCCATCACTGAAAGTAACGGTGATAGCGCTGCTGCCATAGTTCTGTGCCACATATGTTTTTACGCCTGCCTTTTCAAAAACGACTGCAGTGGGATGATTTGCAGTAATATCTTTTTTTACATAACCCAGCGCATTCATGCTGTGAAGCCAGTGATAGGTATGTGCATCGGATACACCGAATTTGATATTACGGGTGGGATAGGAATTGTAGCGGTTGATGGCCTGCTGCGGATCAATAAAGGCTAAAAATTCCCAGTACACATCGTACCATAAATTATCATTGGAAACATTGCTGAGCACCTGTGTTTTTGCTGTCATGCCATTCCATACTTTTCTTACATAAGCAGTGTCATGACCGAGATACAAAGAACCCCCGTGAATAGGATACAGCTGTATGCCGTAGGATGCAGCAATATCACTTGTCCACCAGGTGCCGTTGTCATAGCCTGCGCCCCAGATGCGGGCCATCATTTCATGCGAATATTCGGGCTGGAAAGTGCGGTCATATTTATCAAACCAATATTCGTCTATGGCAGACTGTTCGGTTGTATATAAATAGATGCCGAGGTCCCTGATCTGGGTATTGCCGGTAATGCTGCCCCAGTGAATCAGCGCAGAATTAAACTGCATGGATTCACTGGTAGATTCCTGGTCATTGCCGAGAGGCTCGGATGCAAAACCATTGGCCCAGCAATGGCCTGCAAAGGGACTGAAATTGCGGAGGAAGGGGAACATGGTATCGTTCCTGTCGGGGCTGGCGGCATCCCTTACCAGCAGGTTGATCATGCCGCCCCATTGTGCGGCCCAGCCGGGTTGGTATTGTTCAACGGCTGCTGCTGCATGAATGAAATAGCCCCAGTGAAAATGGTGATCGTTTAGGTTCTCATCCTGTCGATGCCCGGCAGGGTAGCCTATGAGCGATTTCCATGCAGGCTGGTAATAAAACAGAAAAGCCACTTCGCCACCTTCTGCTTTCAGCCAGTCTTCCAGCCTTTCCTTTACAGTATTGATCATCTGGTCTCTAGCAGCGGTATTGCCCATCTGGTTGGCCAGGTGTGCGGTTTGTATAAGGCGGTTCATTACCTGTCCTTCATTGTAGGAATCTGTCCAGTCGGATAGCTGGTCGTTTTTTATAGAATTGATCTTCGTTGCGAGTGCACCCGGATCGAAACTATCGCTGTACTTCGCAATATCCGGCATATTGGAAATGATGCCGCTGAATTTATTATCGACATTAAAAGTATTGCTGGCCATCATTTTAAGCTGGCCTCTTACGGTAGGATAAATGTAGCTGGTGAATGCCGGCGCTCCTGCAGCCAGCCGGGCCCACTGGTGTGGCAGCAATCCCTGCAAAACTGTTGTATTGGAACCTTCTTTTACATCGGGTGTAACGGTAAAGGTTGTACGCACTATGCCGGTAGAAGCGGCGTAGTTCCAGCTTACGGCTGTATTACCGGGAAACACAAAGGCATACTGTTCATAGGCGGTGGCAGTGGCGCTCACATCGGCGCCGGGAGGCAGCATGGCCATGCTCCAGTAATTTTTTCCATTCAAAGTAGAAGTATAAATGCCGCCGCTGCCGCTCCAGGTGCTGCCTGCAGGCGCATATACCACGTAATTGGAACCCTCGTAATTATTCTGGATAAGCAGCTTATTGCCGCTGATGGTTACACCGCCGGGATTGTGATTGACGGTGATCTTCGCCAGGTTGCCGGTGGCTTTGGTGAAATACATAAAGGGCATGCCAAGTCCCAGGGTAGCATTAAAATTTTTGTCGGAAGAAGTCCAGTTAGCCGTTACTGTCCAGTCGCTGTAATTGCTTACAGTTGGCTGCGTAGCGTTCAAAGCATCCACGCCTATCACAATCGCATTTACATCGCTCATGGGTTCCCGGTATTCATTAGGGCCGCTGTTGTGCGGTACTGTATAATTCACCCCCAGTCCTGATGCCAGCGGCCGGAAGGAGAGCGGGTAATTATAAGTGCGTTTATTGGCCTGGTCTTTAATCAGGCAGCTCCACCAGTCGTTGGTAGGCACGGGTTTGGATGCTGCGGTGCCGGATGTGATGGGTAACCCGGAAGGATAAGTATTCCTGCCGGCGGCATCCGTACCGGGAAAGGTAGTGGTATAGCTGCCACTGCCTACAGTGACGATCTGTGCTTTTACAAAAACGGGAAGGGAAAGGACCGGGAGCGCAGCAAGCGCTAACCCGTAAAAGAGTTTTTTCATAATGGCAAGTTTTAGTGATAAAATGTATCGCTAAGTTGCTTTATGAAAGAAGCGATTGCAAGAAAATGCATACTACAATACTACTACAGCCAAGGCTGCAGGGCTGCTTTGGCTACATCAATTCTTACATACTGCAGGCGCTGCAGTAAAATTACCGGCAGTCGTTGCAGGTAATAATGCGTACAGTTGTTTGTCTGTGTGGTCTTGATACAACAAAAAGAGCATCCGTGGATGCTCTTTTTCCAAAATCCTTCAGTTTCACAGGTAATTAATTGCTTAGTTCACAGCGTCTTTTACTTTATCTGCTGCTTTTTTAGTGCCTTCCTTCACTTCTTTAGCGCCTTCTTTTACAGCGTCTTTGGTACTTTTCCAGGCATTTTCAATGGCGTTACCGGCTTTATCGTACCATTTGCCGCTTTTATTGATAACAGCGCCTTCGGTAACCGTTACTTTATTACCATTCTTATCCATCGCTTCTCCTTTAGCGGTCACTATGGTACCGTCATCCAGTGTGATATCTTTTTCGGCAACCGTCCATGCGCCGTTCCTGTACACCTGCAGCTTACCTTCTCTCCATGATACATCTCCTTCGCCTGCGTTGTACACCGTAGTGGTTGTGGTGGTAGTGGTAACGCTGGTTACAGCGCCGGTATCCGTAGGAATGGTAGTGGTATCACTGGTAGTAATGGTTTCGGTTTTTTTACCTGATTCGTTACAGGCAACCAAGCTGATGCTGAATGCGGCAAAGGCAATCAATTTTTTCATGTCGTTGTGTTTTTAATGATGATCAAATGTTCTGAAATAAAAACAATAACACTGCCAAAAATCACCGTAAACCGGTATTTTGAATGTAGATTTCCCAATTATTTTTAATACAGCATTTTTTAAACGATTTATATGATAAGGATTGTAACAGCAGCAATGGTATTGCTGGTTCTTTTTAACAGGGCCGGTGCGCAGGGGATCAATAAGGACAGCCTTCAGAAAGTGCTGGCTGCTGCGGGGCAGGACAGTAACCGGGTGAAAACACTGGTGAAGCTGGCGGAGGCTTATGGTTCGCAGGATACGCTGCGATCGGATGCTTATGCCGGGGAAGCATTGCAGCTGAGTGAAAAAATAAAATATACGGCCGGGAAGTTCAGTGCACTGCGGATGCAGGCAATTTTATTCAGGCTGAAAGGTAAACCGGATTCGGCGCTTAAAAAGCACCAGGATTACCTGGCACTTGCTGAGTCGCTGCAGGATAAGGATAAAATGGGTATCGGGAACCTGAATGTGGGCGAAGCATATAACAATACCGGCGATAACGAAAAAGCGCTGGCGTATTGCCTGAAAGGTTTTCAGCTGCTGGAAAATTCACCAAACAAAGCGCTGCAGCAGGATGCTTATGCCAGCCTGCAACGCCTCTATGCTTTCAGGGAGGAGTTTGAAAAATCAGTTGTGTACGGGAAAAAAGCAGTGTCAGTGGCGAGGGATATGAATGATAAAAAACGTCTTGCCAAATGCATGTACAACCTGGCATTCACTTACAATATGTTGAAGAAATTTGATTCATCTGCAAGCATCTGCAGGGAAGTGATCGGGATAGCAAAGCAAATAGATGATCAGCAGATTGAAACATTTGCTACTTACAACCTGGCTTCTATCAGTTTGCGCAGCGGCGATTACAATGCGGCATTGCCTTATGCACTGCAGGTGCTGGCGCTAAGTAAAAGCAACAACGACAAGGATATGGAATCGAATGCCATGTCGGCCATTGGTCTTTGCTACCTGCTGAAGAAGGACTATGTGCAGGCCAGGTCTTACTATGAGCAGGCCATTGCCATCAAGGAGCCGAGAGATGATGCGCACGGGCTGGCAGGACTTAAGAATTCCCTTTCGAATGCCTACTTTGCTCTCGGCGAGCCGGTAACGGCATATAAGCTGCACCTGGAAGCGGAGGATTATATGGAAGAGTATAATAAGAGCATGTTATCGGAACAATCGGCCGAGCTGGAGAAAAAATATGAAACAGAAAAAAAGGAAAACCAGATACAGCTGCAGCAGTCGCAGCTAAAGCAAAAAAATATCCTCAACTATATGCTTATCGGTGGGGCGGCCGCCCTGCTCATCATATTGCTGCTGATGTACAGAACCTATACTCAAAAGCAAAAGCTGCAGCAGCAACGCATATCGGAGCTGGAAACGGCACAGCGTTTATCCGATACCGAAGCCGTACTGAAAGGCGAGGAGCAGGAGCGCAGCAGGTTAGCAAAAGAACTGCATGATGGCCTTGGAGGTATGCTGAGCGGTATCAAACATTCTTTCCAAAATATGAAGGGCAATATGGTCATGACACCGGATAACCAGCAGGCATTTGACCGGAGCCTGCAGATGCTGGACACTTCTATTAAAGAAATGCGCAGGGTAGCGCATAATATGATGCCGGAGGCGCTGGTGAAATTCGGCCTGGATGCGGCATTGAAAGATTTTGTAAATGATGTGAACCAAACCGGCGCCCTGAACATCAGCTACCAGTCTATAGGGGTGGATAATGAACCGATTGATCAATCGGTTGCGATCAGCATTTACAGGATCGTGCAGGAGCTGATCAATAATACCATGAAGCATGCGGTGGCTAAAAATGCCATTGTGCAGCTGAGCAGGAATAAGGATCATTTTTCACTCACGGTGGAAGATGACGGCAAGGGCTTTGATACAGCTATCCTGCAGGCAGCCAAAGGGATTGGCTGGGCCAATATTCAAAACAGGGTTTCCCTGCTCAACGGTACGCTGGATGTGCAGTCTGAAAAAGACAAAGGCACTTCGGTGCTGATCGAAGTGCCTTTGGATAAATAGTGTGTACAATTATTCAAATACGACCACTGTTTTACCAATCGTGCTGCCGCTTTCCTGCCGCTGCTGTGCTTTTTTGAAATTATCAACACTGAACCCGTGGAGAGTAGTGCGAAGGGTGGAGGTGAGCACTCCTTCTTCGAGCAGCTTTGCCACTTTGGTTAGGATGTTGTGCTGCTCTTCTATATCTTCCGTACCAAACATACTTCGTGTAAACATGAGCTCCCAGTGAAAACTGACGCTTTTGGACTTGAGCTGGCGAAGATTGACAGGCTGTGCGGGGTCGCTGATAGAACCGATGCTTCCCTGCGGTTTGATGAGCTCGGCAAATGCATCCCAATACTGGTTAACATCCACGAAGTCGAGAATAAAATCTACCTGCTGAAAGCCGGCATTGCGCACTTCATTCACCAGGTCTTTGTGATTTACCACTGTATCGGCTCCCTGCTCAAGGCACCATTGAATGCTTTCAGGGCGGCTGGCGGTTGTAATGACCTGCAGACCTGCTACTTTTTTTGCGATCTGTATGGCAATGGAACCTACGCCGCCGGCTCCGCCTATGATAAGAATCGTTTTGCCTTTATCTTTTTCGCCGATACGCATGCGATCGAACATGATCTCCCATGCTGTTAATGCGGTGAGCGGGATGGCTGCAGCTTCGGCATCGCTGAGGTTGGACGGTTTCCTGCCTGCGATTCTTTCATCAACCAACTGGTATCGGGCATAGCTGCCGGGTTTTGTAATGTCACCGGCATAATACACTTCATCGCCTTTTTTAAAAAGACGTACATTTTCTCCTATCGCCTCTACCACACCCACCGCATCCCAGCCAATGATCTTAGGCGTCTCCAGCACTTTATCTTTTGCGCTGTTCTGCCTTACCTTAAAATCTACAGGGTTAATGCCTGCGGCTTTTACTTTTATAAGCAGCTCATGTCCTGCAGGAACAGGAGTGGCTGTTTCAAATTCTATAAAGCTGTCGGCTTCGGTAAGTGGTAACGATTTTGTAAATCCTATTGCTTTCATTGTCTTGCTGATTTTTAAATGATAGACCTGATTAATCCTCCTTCCACTCTTATGGCAGCACCGTTGGTGGCCGATGCAAGCGGGCTTACATAAAATGCAATGGTATCCGCCACTTCTTCCACCGATGCAAAGCGCTGGATGAGCGAAGTGGGCCTCATATTCTTAAAGAAATCCTCTTCCACTTTATCCGTGGAAACATTGCCTGCTTTTGCCAGGTCTTCGATAAAGCCACCTACACCTTTTGATCTGGTAGGTCCGGGTAAGATAGCGTTCACCGTAACGCCGGATCCTTTGGTAAGCTCGGCCATGCCCCGGCTTACTGCAATTTGTGCAGTTTTGGTCATGCCATAATGGATCATTTCATCGGGAATGAATACGCCGGATTCGCTGGAGATAAAAATGATACGGCCCCAATTCTTTTCGAGCATTTTTGGAAAGAAATGTCTTGAAAGACGGATGCCGCTCATGACATTGATCTCAAAAAAACGGAACCAGTCTTCGTCGGGAATTTCGGCAAAAGCTTTGGGCTCAAATATACCGGCGTTGTTGATGAGGATATCGATATCGGGAAGAGCTGCTATTAACCGGTTGACGTCTTCCGCTTTGGAGAAATCGGCAGCAATACCGGAAATATTGTAATGGCTGCCGGTGGCTTTTAATTCAGCCACAGCTTTGTCAACACTTTCGTTGCTCCTGCCATTGATAATGACTTCGGCGCCTTCGGCCAGCAAACGGGCGGCAGTGGCAAACCCGATGCCTGCGGTGGATCCGCTGATAAATGCTTTTTTGCCTTTTAATTGTAAATCCATACGATGGGTTTTATTGTTTTAAATAATGCTGTGCAATTACATAAAGGCAGGCAAACGACTGTTAATTATATTGCGCAATGATCTTCTCCAACTGATGAGCAGGGACTACACCCGACTGACGCCATAATATTTTTCCCTGCCTGAAAAGGATGAGGGTAGGTACGCCTTGCACCTGGTAAGCAGCAGCGGCAGCCTGGTTTTTGTCGACATCTACTTTAATGATCATGATACTGTCCTGCAGTTTTTCTTTGAGCTCTTTTAAAACAGGGCTCATCATTTTACAGGGGCCTCACCACTCTGCAAAAAAATCAACCAGCACAGGTTTGTCTGAATGAATGGCTTCACGGAAGGTCATAACGGTATAATTAAATGATCAGCATATAAAATCAATCTTCCTGCCAGTTATAAAAAGATGTTATAATGGCAGGAGATAAGCGCTGCTTTAAAGGAGGATTACCGGTATTCAGCCGAGAGCGGCTTTGATATTTTTTAATTGCTGTAAATGCCGCTGTAGATGAAACAACGTAAAATGCATGAGCTCCAGTTTGGTCACTTCTCCCATGGGCAGGCCTTCTACGATTTCATCCGGCCTGGCGGTCCTGATCGCTTCAGGCATACTCACAAAATTCCTTTGAAAAGCCTGCAGGCTTTCGGCTTTATCATACGCTCTTTTATCAGGTACAATAAAATCGGGTGATTCAAACTTGTGATGGAAATCTGTCATGATCTTCCTGAACCCTTCCACTTTCTGGTCAACTTCTCTTTCGGCGGTTTTGCCTTTTTTATGAAGGATATGCGGCATGCCGTTGGTCGCTTTTGTTACATGATTCAGCAGTTCGCCGGGTGTCCATCCGCCATAGGAGGGTATGCTGTTTATTTTGCCGGGATCAATGGATAAAAATATTTCAGCGTATGCCGCTTCTGTTTCCATTAAATTTTTTATCAGCGTTTCTGTATCGTAAGCTATCTGCATATAAAGCCAGTTACAAACATGGTGCCATGCCCGGCATAGCAAGGGCATATTATTTTACTTTTTCAAACCTGAGATTGGTTACTCCAAAGTTGGAAATGAGGAAAGCGGTGGCCATTCCATTCTTATCTTTTACAAATTCTGTTTCAAAAGAGAATACCTGCTCGCCGGATCCGGTAAATTTATTTTCCCCGGTGCGCTTCAGCTCCATGTCGGCCAATCGTATATGGGTCATAACGAGCTTGCCTGCACGGTTTTCGATGGTATAAGCGGTCTTTACTTCATCATTGTAATATTCGCCTGTAAAATTTTTTAAATTGTCGGCATAGACCGGGGAGGGGTCTGACATTTTATTTTGTGGAGCAGCGCTAATGGATTGTGGCTCATCTTTCAACGCCTCCTTTATATAAAAATCTGCTATCTGCCATCTGGCTCTCAGGGTTTCGTTGTGCTCATCATTGCTTAATGCGATGATGGCAAAATGCTGATCGGGAAAGCGGCCCAGAAAAGTGCGAAATGCTGCGGTGTGGCCGCCATGTGTGATCATGCGTGCGCCTTTGTAGCTACTGAGGTTTTGTCCCTTGGCATGAAAGATAGTGTCGCCTTTGCCAAAAATACGCAGTACCACTTTATTGCCATTGTCCAGGTAGGAAGGCTCATTGAATGCCTGGATAAGCCTGCTGTTGCCTACTACCGGGTTCTCAAAATTCAAAACCCATTTAGCAAGGTCTTCCACCGTTGTGAGCAAATTGGAAGGACCTGTGTTGGAAACATTTAATGAACGGTGATGAAATGTATTATTGATGCGTTCATAGGATTCGGCTTTATTTTTTACAATTTTTTCGTAATCATCATAAAACTGTGTGCTGGTCATTCCAAGCGGCTGGAAAATCTTTTCCTGGCAGAATGTTGCAAAATCTTTTCCGCTGATGCGTGCCACAATTTCTGCAAGAAGCGTATAACCGGTATTGTTATAATTGAACCGAGTACCGGGACGGAAATTTGTATTTTTCTGCCGGGCCAGCAACTTCAATATCTGTGGGGTTGTTATCACATCGTCCATACGCCAGCCCGCCAGTGAAAGGAGCGCCCACTGGTCTCTTAAGCCGCTTGTATGTGCAAGCAGGTGTCTGATCCTGATATCTTCAGCATATCTCGGTAGCTCTGGTATATACTTACGGATATTGTCGTCAAAGGAAAGCTTGCCTTCGCTTTCCAGGAGATATACCGCAAATGCAGTAAACTGCTTTGATACCGATGCGATGTTAAAAACCGTTTGCGGAGTGATGGGGATATCATGGTCCAGGTCGGCCATTCCATATCCTTTTGTAAGGACAATCTTTCCTTCTTTTATGATAGCAATGGCAGCGCCGGGTGTCTGAGCATTGTAGGAGGTGAAGAGGGAATCTACTTTACGGGCGGCAACCTCTTCATCTGTTTGCGGGAATGCAACATTAACGGTTAATACAAAGAGCATACATGAAAACAGCTTTGCAGTTTTTTTCATCTTCATACAGTATAAATAAATGGCGAAGGAAATGTTGATCCGAAATTAAATAATTGATATGCCGAAATAAGGAAGATATTGCCGACCGGTAAAATGACGTGCTGCCAAGGTTTTTGCAAGGATGGCTGGCAAAGAATGCCATAGCATGTTGATTGCTCGTTGAATGTAAAGCATAAAAAATGGTTCGTGGAAACGAACCATTTTTTATATTGATCAATTGGACTATTCTGAATCCGTGGGCTCCCACAATTCAATCTTGTTGCCTTCTATGTCAACAATGTGAATGAATTTGCCGTACTCGTAGGTTTCGATTTTGTCTACAATCGTTACGCCTTCTTCTTTTAGCTGCTCTACCAATGCTTCCAGGTTCTCTACCCGGTAATTGATCATGAACTCTTTGGCAGAAGGCTCAAAATATTTTGTGGTTTCAGAAAAGGGACTCCACTGGGTTTGAGCTTTTTTGGTACTGTCTGAACCTTCGTACCATTCAAAAGTGGCGCCATATGGATTGGTATTTAAGCCGAGATGTTTCTGGTACCATTCGGTTATCTTTTTCGGGTCTTTGCATTTGAAGAAAATGCCGCCGATGCCTGTTACTTTTTTCATTGTTGTATTGTTTGAATGATGTGGATGATCGAATATTTATTTAAATGAAAAACCCAGGCAGAATGAAGTGGCAAGGCCTGCAATAAATATGGTAGTCTTATTCATTTCTGCAAAGGTTCTGGTGGATTGTGAAGTTAAATGTATAGAGAAAAGTTGATGAAGTTACGGATGGTTGGCAATTGTCTGTTTAAAGTTGAATTCTGTCTTTTCTTATTCTCCAGAATAAATATAAAATTGATAAGACCGCAATAATGATCAAAACAAATATCCAGGAGAAAGATGAATGTCTTGTAATCATATCTTTTTTCTTTTTAAAAAAAATACCTGAAGAATTGATTCTTTCCGGTCTCAAATATTCAGAAGGTATCGAATTTATTTCAGCTACAACGCTTTGAAACGTTTCATCCTGATAAATACAGCCACTACAGGTTGATACAGAGCCTTTCTTTTGTTCAACAATAGGTATTATTGTTCTTTCTTCATCTGTTAGTTTATAACCTAGATTAACTAATATTCTATAGCCTTTAAGAGCATAAAGTTGTTTTTCTGCATTGGCTGATTTTAGCCATTGTCTTATAATGTCAATATCTTCATTTTGAAGAAGCATATTTAATTGTTCCATATATACAGGATTTACCCCAGCGATCCCACAATGAGCCCCATAAACGATAGATGTTAAAAAAAGATCATCACTATTTAAGTCGGCGTTATATGTTTGTTTGAAGATATTTTCGAGTGAAGAATATTCTATGCCATCCTTTAAACTGTCAATTATTTCCACATTTTCTTCCAGCTGACCTGAATGAATATTTTTACATGCAGTATTTATAAACCTGTAATAAAAAATTTTGTTTTTGTCTGCCAACAGATAAATCCTGTAGTTGTTAATTGTACTTCCCCCGGTTTCGTCATTTACAGGAAGATGCTCTTCGATCTTAATTATGCCTTCCTGGTAATCTTCGACTATTGTTCTTAATGTTTCCCAACTAAAGGTAACATTGCTTTTTTGAGGTTTTTCAATGTAACTATTTAAGGCAAACAAATTTTTGTCTTTCAATAACTGCTCTATTTTCTTTACTGGCTGTCCATGAACCAGGGTTATCAAAAATAATGTTATCAAAAAAATAGAGAGTTTCATATAGATAGATGCTTACAAAGTCTGGGTTTGTTAGTGTGCTGGAATTTTATATTTGAGTACGCAATTATAAATATAATAAGAAATCCTTGTCTGGTATCGATGCCTTAAATCACCAGTATTTGAAAGATAATATGTTTAGTTCAATTGTTAAAATGGAAGAATAAGTGGAGGGAGATGGGGGCAAAAGAAAAATGGTTCGTGAGGACACGAACCACGGTTTGGAGGGATTATAGTAAAGAATGGCTTGTGAGGACACGGGCCACGGTTTGGAAAGGGGTATGGTAAAAATGGTTCGTGTCTTCACGAACCATGGTTTGAAACGGCGGATATTTGATACCAATGCTGATAGGATAAATTGCCTCAATCCCGCTTTTGGCAATAACCTGTAAACTGTTACTCATTTACCGTACTCTAAATATTCAACGGTGAATTTTTCCCAGTTCTCCACAGTTTTATCCAAATACACGTCGGGCTGAATACCTATATTGTCAATAGGATAATCGGGTAAACGAAGCGAACGATAAGTGGGCATATACAGTTGATAATTCAGGCAGGCAAAGTCGTTAAATCGGTAAACATTCGCATAGTCCAGGACACCAGATGTGGGTGTACCCATCACTTTCACTTTCCGGCTTTGTTTGGCTGCCAGTAAAAAATTCTCCGCTGCACTTGCTACCTTATTATTGGTTAGGAAAACAATTTGCTTGGGGCTTTTGGGTTCTACATTGATAGTATCAATAACAACTGCATTGCCTGAAAAATTTACAAATCTGCCCGGGTTGGCTTCCAGCAGCCTGATTTTTTTTTCATTCTCTGCAATCTGTTCCTGGTATTTTTCTTTATCAGTAAGAGAAGCGTTGTAGTTTTTAAGATTGCTGATAAATGCGGGGGTTGATAAATGCTCCGTGCGGATATACCGGGTAGGATTGGTTAATATGTAGGGTAATATTTTTTGATAGGCATCATCCGTGCCACCACCATTTCCTCTTATATCAATAATTAAATTCTCGCTTGTCTGCAAAATGTCTTTGTGCTTTTCTATTAATTTTTCAATAGGGTCTACAAAGGGGTAGCTGAAATTTGACAATTTTAAAATCGTGGTTTTGGCGGTTAACCGCTTGCAATAAAAACCGTTCAGCTCGTTGATTTTATTGGTAATATCTTCTGCACTCAACGTTGGTTCCGGTGTTTGCTTGACCAATTCCGTCAGTATTTCTTTAAAATATAAAAGTGTTTGTGCTTCCAGGGTATAGTTGCCTTTTTGCACAGAATGATCCTGCATTTTATATTCAAACCTGCCATTGCTGAATAGCCTGAATTTAATTTCATTGGGCTTCCAATATTTCGGGTCTGCTGAAATAATAAAACCTACATATTCATCCGGGCCTCTTTTTTTAATCCCGATTTCATAAGCATCGTTTTTCCAGATACCTTCCAGTGCATCTTTGGATTTTACAATTTCTTTTTTGAATTTCTTTATGTCAAGTGTAAAAATTTCACTTGCTGTATTTACTGCTGTAGCGCCTGTTGGTTGCTGATCGTTTGGTGAAACCCACAGGTGCCTGTCTTTGAAATAGGATACGTATTTTTTTAAAATTGAGAAACAGCCCAAAGTACTCGTATGGGCAATTTCTTTTTCCAGGCTTGTTTTAAAGCTATTGTAGAATAAGCTGTCTTTGGTTTTTTCTGCAAATCCCGGGTACTCGGTTTCTACTTTAATAATCAAATTTTGAAGCGCCTGGCTGCAATTGCAATTGGACTGCTGCGAAAACGCCGCATTGGCAAATAGAAAGGAAAGGAGATAAAGGAACAATTTCATAATGATCAATTTTTACAACTTTTATTGCAAAAATATTTGACAGGCCAATAGTGAAATTGTATTAATGTAAACCATGGCTAAATAAAGAGCCAGACATTTTCTTTGGCAGTGTCTACTTTTCGAAAGAAGGAATGGGGATTGATATTGGTAAACTGCTTAAAATCTTTAATGAAATGAGACTGGTCGTAAAATGAATTGTCATATGTTACCTGGGTTAAACTCGCCGCTCTTTTTTGAGTAATGATAGAATTCCTGAACCGGTGAATTTTTCGGTATTCAACAGGCGACTTCCCGATATTTTTAATGAACAATTTGTGTAAATACTGCCTTGAAAAATTGTATTTAGTGGCAATATCATCAATGCGTAAATCTGCTTCTACATCTGCCAATACATTTTCCAGTATGGATGGTTGCTTATCCAATAATTTAGACAGCCAGTATTTTTCTAATGCCTCCGTTTGCGCCGTTCTGTTTTCCAATGAAAAGATCTGTTTCATTTGGGCGGTAAAGTCAGGGAAAGGGATAAAGTTGGCTGCATTTTTATCTTTAAAAAGAGGTTCTGTATTTTCAATGAATTGATTAATGCCTAAGGGTTTAAAGTAAATGGTAATTTCGTTTACAGGCTCTTCATACACGACTTCTATGGGTTTTGTATAGCTGGCCACATAGTTTACGACTATGTTTTCCTGTGAACCGGGCTTTACTACCAGTTTCTTTTCTTCAATTACAATATCAATATTCTGACTAATGGAAAGAATGAAAAAATTATTGGGGAATGTCCAGTAATTTAATAAACCCGCTTCATTATTGGCGGCAATAAAATAATAGCCCTCTATATATTTTTGCAGGGCCTTGTTGGCGGGTATGAAAAATTCAAGGTTCATACAATTTCGAACAGATATATTGTGTATAAGCGATCATTTATTTGTTGTATACCAGCTTCAGGCTATCCTTCTTATTTTTTTCTTTTGCCTTCCTGTACGTTTCCAGGCACTCATTCAGCGGCTTCCCTTTGTTATGGATACAATCACAAAATGTTTCACAGGCTTTGGGATCGCTGTTGCCGGGGCAACTATTCCAGCATTCTTCCGGTGAATTGCCCGGCCTGATATCGTATATGATATTGTTTAAAAATATAACCGCTGCAAGTGTTGCAACTACCGCTCCAAAAAATACAAACGGAAATTTGCTTTGTAAGGGCTTTGCTTTGACAACGTTAACCTCTTGTGTTACCTGCCTGGATGGTAGGATGGATTTTAGCCGTTCATAATCCCAGCACAATAAAAATAAATTGGCTAATAGCAGGAATGTGGCCATGCGGGTGCCTTCAAAGCGGACCGAATAGGTGAGCACACAAATATTGAGGCTGACCGGGAAGCTGCTAATAGCGCCCAGAAGAGCAGTCCGGGGAATGAGTAACAGTAGCGCAATGATTATTTGCCCGATCCCGATAAATGTATAATAGTAACCTGTATGGAGCAGCGCATCAAAATATTGTCCCAACGGATGGTTGTGGGACAGGCCTGCGGCAAAGCGTTCGCCGGATATTTTGACATACCCTGAAATGGACCATGCAACAGCCAAAGCCAGCCGGCAGAAAACGGCAAAGTAGTGATACCATTTGTTAGTCCTGGCTTCATGATAATATTGCTCAAGTTTGTTTGGCAAGGTTGATATACTGTTTTTTTAAGATGATCGTTTAATTCTTTTCAGGGTGCTTATAGAAAAAGCCAGGTTTATTTTGTCTGAATGTATAAAAATTGTTTGGTAATTGGTAAAAGCCGGGAGTCTTCGAGCACTGATGTCTCGTGCTCGAGTGTTTTTAAATATTCGCTATCGGAAGCAAATGTCAGAAAATCGTTTACATTATTCTGCCGGATAAGCATGACAAAGTCCCATTGTTCGGTCTCCTGCCCGATTAAAAATAATCCGCCTTTACCTAAGAACAGGACGTCTTCGCCTCTTTTTCAAAAATGGCAAAATCTGTTCAATGTATAGCTGGTAGGTAGCTTCGCCTGTAATTGGTTCTACCGAAGCTAGTTCCGATGTTTGAGTATAGTCGGCAAGTTCCCAGAGCTTAAGTAGATTCAGTATTAGGTTGTGAAAAACTTAAATAAGGATTGTGAAAACATAAGTGATGTTTATGAAATATTCAGTGAAATCTGTGAAAAGATTTGGTGTGGCCAAAATGCTTTTGAAAAATGATTGTAAGAATTAGAAGAATTTAAACGACTGAATGGAGCGCTTTTAGAAGGAAAAGATGAACAGATAGAGTTGTTGAAGGGCATAGCGAGGAAGAAGTGATTTTTTTGATTAAGAAATTAAAACCCCCTTTTTAGAGGTGGCTTTTTTCTCGAAGCCGAGACTATAGAAAAAGTAATAACTAGGACAAAAACAATTAATTTAATATTAAAAATTATCTGTTCCTGGCAAATATCTTTGAATACTTGCTGGATATGGAGTATTTCCTCTTTCTAAAGCATCAAATATGAAATGAAATAAATAATCATAGCGATTTGTCGCAGCAAAAATATTTTCAGGTACTCCAAGTTCTTTTACAATATTTTGATTGCCCCGAGATGCTGAGAACAAAATTATAGGTATATCTGCGGCATACATTTCTCGAACTTTTTTTGCAAAAGCTGTTCCGTCTATAACATGAGTGTCATTTGAATTGTTGGTTATTAATATATCATAATATTCTGAATCTATTTCAGCATTATTCAGGTAAGCAAATGTCTCATTATCTGATAAACTACAATCAATTTCGACTCCCCATTTTTTAAGGATTCTCCTCAAATCCTTATTGCTATCAATATTTATGTCTGCCCAAAGTATTTTTGTACCATTTAATTTTTTATATAACCTATTTGCTCTTGCAATTATTAATTCCTGTTGAACGGGGCTGATATAATTATAAAATGATATGTCAGCTTTATTTTGAGATAATTTTGATAAATCTTCTTTCATGGTCACACCAAAGCCTGCAACATTGAAAGAGGCAACATTGGGCAAAATGTCATACTTTATTTGCGGATAAAACATATAAAAGATAACAATCCCAAATAATATCCAAAAAAATTTAGGTGCTATTTCAAAAATTCTTAAATAATCTACTGTTTTCTTTTGTTGTTTTTCTTCGGGCATAATTTGTCTTACTTCAACAATAACATCTTTTTCCATAAATAGTATTTTAGTGCCAAAAAGGATAAGTGAATGTATTATTGAATAAAAAGAATAAAAACGTGAAAAAAACGGTATTTTGTTTATAATAAAAATCCCCGCAGCTCACACTGCAGGGATTCACTATAAAAAGATAATAACGATTAAGGGAAAATACCCAGTTCCGCATAGCTCGTAGCCACTTTGTTAATGGCGCTGATGTAAGCTGCTGTACGCATATCAGGAATAGCCGGGTTGTTTTTCCAGATATCCATGATCTCTCTGGTTGCGGTGATCATTGTTTCTTCGAGGCCGCTGTGCACCAGGTCCTGCTCCTCAGGTCCGTGCATGATGAACTTGCGTTCTTTTTCACTTACCTGTTTGCCGCTGAGCTCTTCGATCTGGCCCAGGATATGTGAGTTCATATTTTCGGTAAAGCGTTTTTCCATACGGCCGTAACGAACGTGGCTGAGGTTTTTCAGCCATTCGAAATAGCTCACGGTTACACCGCCTGCATTCAGGTACATATCAGGAACGCAAAGGATGCCACGGCGTGCAAATTCTTCATCCGCTTCAGGCGTACATGGACCATTGGCGGCTTCGCCGATGATCTTTGCTTTTACCCTTGGGGCATTATCACCATTGATTACATTTTCCAGCGCAGCAGGGATGAGGATATCACATTCCAGTTCGAGCGCATCGGTATTTTTAGCCAGGTTGGTAGCGCCGGGGAAATTGAGGATAGAGCCGGTGGCTTTCCTGTGCTGGAATACTTCTTCTTCATTCAGTCCATCGGCATTGTAGATAGCGCCTTCATATTCAGCCAGGCCCACAACTTTGGCGCCTGCTTCACGGAAGAATTTGGCAGAGTGGTAGCCCACGTTACCGAGGCCCTGCACCACCACTGTTTTTCCTTCCACCCCTACGGTGAGACCTTGTCTTGCCATTACATCGGGCATGTTACATACTTCACGGATGCCGTAGAACACACCAAGACCGGTGGCTTCTTTACGGCCACGCACACCGCCCTGTGTTACCGGCTTACCGGTTACACAGCCTGCGGCGTCAATTTCGCCCGGCTTGAGAGATGAATAGGTATCCACGATCCAGGCCATTTCTCTTTCGCCGGTTCCGTAATCGGGAGCGGGCACATCAATGCCGGGGCCGATAAAGTTTTTCTTCACCAGCTCGCTGGTGTAACGGCGGGTGATCTTTTCCAGCTCGTACACGCTGTACTTGCGGGGGTTTATTTTAATGCCGCCTTTACCGCCGCCGAAGGGTACGTTTACGATGGCACATTTGTAGGTCATGAGAGAAGCGAGGGCCATTACTTCGTCCTGGTTTACCTCGTCGCTGAAGCGGATTCCACCTTTGCAGGGCGATTTGTGCTGGCTGTGCTGCACACGGTAGGCTTCAATTACTTCTATTGATCCGTCGTCTAATTTTACAGGGAAGCGCATGCTGTAAATACTGTTACATGCTTTTATCTGTTCCAGGATACCTTTATCCCAGGTAGTGAAACTGGCCGCTTTGTCAAAGCTTTTTTCTACGCTCTCAAAAAAGCTATACGGTTGTTGTGATGACATATGGTTTATGTTTTTGTTTATTAAATGGGTTGGTTCGCAACCCGGCAATCAATGAATAGGGTTGAACGCTTCAATGGTTCAAACGTTCAACGGTTTGGTTTACTGGCCTTTTTCCAGCCGGCGCACTTTACGGTCTACGCTGGCTACATAAATAAAGAGACCGATAAGAATAGTGAGACACACGGCTACTACTACGTAGATCTTGCCGTTGCTGCGCATGGTATCGGCCATTTCTACTTTATCCTGGGCAAAGGAGAACATCGAGAACAGCATGGCTGCCACAGCGAGGCCTGCTTTTTTTATGAAAGAATGTTTATTCATAATGGTATCATTCATTAATGAGTTATTCATCATTAGGGCTGATGCAAAAGATCCTTATCTTTTATCAGCTCCAGCCTGATCTTTATCGTGGTGATCCATACTGCCAGTAAGGTCCAGCCGATCACTGCAGGATAAAACACCATGCGGAGCCTGCTGTCAATATCGTTGAACGATAATGCCGGGTTGCCACTGTCGCTGCCCGGTGCGCCGGGATGCAGGCTGCCCACCATCCGGGGAATGATCCAGATGCTGGGGAACAGCATGGCAAAAGCGAAAATATTGTACACGGCGCTCACCCTGGCCCTTTTATCCATATCGGTAAAGGAGCCACGCAATACAAAATAGGCACCGTAAATTAAAATAGCAATAGCTGCACCGATGAGCTTGGGCTCTTTCAGGATGGAGCCGAGGCTCTGGCTCTGGTCGGTCACCCAGGTATAATTGGCCCAGATGGCGCCGGTGCTGTAGCCGAGCACACCCAGCACCATGCCGGTAACCGCATAATTTTTGGCATAAATATCATGGCGGTAATTGCCGGAAGAAAGGTATTTAACGCTGTACACAAAGCTTACAATGAAGAGGATCATCATGGCAAACCACATGCACACATGGAAATAAAGATTGCGGATGGTTTCGTTGAGAATATGAAGATGGGGAACATCCAGTAAGAAGCCGCCCACGATGGTATAAACCAGTAAGATGAACGACGCTATTTTCCACCAACTTTTGTGCACGATAGGGGCAACTATTTGATTAGGGCGCAAAGTTAGGGGAAAAGGGTTCAAACCAACAAGAGTTTGAAGGCAATTCTCAATTAACAATTGGTGGATAGCCGGCGGGTCATTACCGGCCGCTAAAGGTCAGATAATGGACCAGCTTTCGGCATTAGCCCTGTTAAAATCCCTGCGGTAGCGCTCGGGCACTTCTCCGTTCAGGAAACAACCTTTTTCCACCGGTGGAAAAATATCTTCGAAGGTGGTGACCTGGTTCATGAATACCCGGCGGTAAATATGCGAACGCCTGATCTGCGAAGGTTCTTTGATACCGGCAGCGCCGAGCAGTTCGGTGAAGGATTTTACGGTTTCCCGGTGGTAATTGGCCACCCTCACTTTTTTATCTTCCACCACCAGGCCGGCTACCAGCTGCGGATCTTGTGTGGCTACGCCGGTAGGACAGGTGTTGTTGTTGCAGGCGAGGGCCTGTATGCAACCCAGGGCCATCATCATGGCACGGGCGCTGTTGCAGGCATCTGCGCCCAGGGCAATAGCCCTTACAATATGAAAGCCGCTGAGCACTTTGCCAGAAGCGATGATCCTGATATGCTGCCTGATATCAAAACCCAGGAGAATATTGTGTACAAATGCCAGCCCGTCGAGCAGGGGAGCGCCCACATAATTGCTGAATTCCTGCGGGGCTGCGCCGGTGCCGCCTTCGCCGCCATCCACTGTAATGAAATCGGGATAGGTATCCAGCTCGATCATCGCTTTGCAGATGGCAATGAATTCGCTTTTATGTCCAATGCATAATTTAAAGCCTACGGGTTTGCCGTTGCTGAGCTCCCGGAGCTGGCGGATAAATTCTACCAGTCCCTTGGGAGTATTGAATGCAGAATGGTAAGGTGGTGAAAAAACCGTTTGCCCCTGGGTTACGAGGCGGATGGCCGCTACTTCTGCGGTTACTTTCTGTGCCGGGAGAATGCCGCCATGACCGGGCTTGGCGCCCTGCGATAATTTGATCTCGATCATCTTCACTTCGGGACGGGCCGCATTTTTTACAAATGCTTCGGGACTGAATTTTCCGTCGGGGTAACGGGTGGAAAAATAACCCGTGCCTATCTGCCATATCAGGTCGCCGCCCTGTTTTAAATGGTAGGGACTTAAACCGCCTTCGCCGGTATTGTGGGCGAAGCCGCCGATCCTGGCCCCGCCGTTCAAAGCCTCAATGGCATTCTTACTCAGAGAACCATAGCTCATGGCGCTTACATTAAGCACACTGCAATTGTAAGGCTGTTTGCAATCTTTGTTGCCGATGAGCACACGGGGATCGTGTATTACTTCATTGTGATCGACCGGTACAATGCTATGCGTCATCCATTCGTAGCCTTCGGCGTACACATTGAGCTGCGTACCGAAGGGCATGGTATCGGTTTCCAGCTTGGCACGCTGGTAAACGGTGCTCCTGTCGATGCGGTTGATGGGCCGCCCGTCTGTATCGCTTTCAACAAAATACTGGTAAAGCTTCGGCCGAAGGGCTTCCATTACCCAGCGGGCACGGCCGAATAAAGGAAAATTGCGGATGAGAGAATGCCTGGTCTGCAGCATATCATACACGCCCCACGCAGTGACAATAACCATGACCCCGAAAAACCACCAGAAACCCTGCCATACAAACAAGGCCAGCGCTGCGAAGGCAAGGAGTAAAAAAATGGTGACCTGTAAAAAAAGCTTTCTCATAGCAAATGATTTTCTTTTTTGAAAACAAATAAAACCAAGGCGGCAAAGGTAGAACAGTATTTACAGAAAAGAAAACCCGGTGGTTAAGGTTAGTGTGTCAGTTTGAATTTTATTACTCAAAAAACTGTAAGGTTGTATGTCACACTGAGCTTGTCGAAGTGTGGTCGAAACCGGCATAGTATAATAATAGCTGTCGCCTTCGACAAGCTCAGGCTGACCATCTTTAAACCGAGACATTACCAGGATTATATTTTTATTGAAAAACTGTTTATGTTGATTGTAGCATGGAAGCGTGGTAATACAATTTATCTCAGGTGAAATAACCCCAGGATATACATGCAGTCCGGATTAATTTAGTCCTGCGATTGTATGAATCGTTACAAATTCCCGGGCTCAAAAAATGCAGAATGATAAAATAATACGAACCATTCATTATATTGATAACATATAAACTAAAGTACTATGGCAAACAGTAACCCTGTAAAAACAACCAATAACGGGCAATACCCTGAATTTATCATTGCTGCCGAGCATAAAAACAAACGCCTGTTTCTCACCACCAAAACAACATTGATAACCGATGGCTGGAAGCTGGACCTGCTCCATGCTTTTACGCTGGATGGAAAACCGGTTGATTTTGATCCCACGCCTGATATTGAAAGAAAAGACCTGGGCCTCATTAAAAAGCTGGATGGCCTGAAGCTGGCTCTGGCATCCATCGCTTCACGGATAAGGGATGGCGCTGATGGCAAGCCTTCAAAAGTCAAATACATTTTGAAACTGGAAGCAGGGGATGAGCTGCTGGATGAAGAATTTGAAGTGACTACCACAGAAAAAAATCCTGTAACCCTGTTCACAAAAATTACTTTAAAAGTACAATAATGAAAAAATCAATTATAGTATTGCTATTCCTCCTACAGTCTTGGGCGCTGATGGCGCAGAGCCAGACTGTTAATGACCAGGTCAGTTCCCTCCAATTGAAGAGCTCGCCGGCGTACGTGATGCTGGGTGTGGAGCCTGAAAATATCCAGCGGCCTAATTCACCTTCAGAATTCCTGGCGGGTGTGCAATCGGCTATTGTCAATGAAAAGCTGCAACCCAATTTTGCAATGGAAACCACTCCATATTATTGGGGGAAAAAGAAGCCGGACTCCAAACGATTTAATGCGGCCGATTTTTTATTCAGCAATAATTTCGGCGACAACCTGCTGCGGAGCCTTACTTTTTCTTTTGCCACTTCCGAGAGTGACTCCACTATCTTCGGCAAGCTTAAGCCGGGTACGGGCATAGGAGCGGGCCTGCACATGCAGCTGGTGCCGGGTAAGCCCAGCCGTAAAACAAGGGAACGTTTGTATGAGTGGTACACTGCCCATCATATGGAAAATATTCTGAACCAGGTGATACAGGTGCTGGAAGCAGACAAAGAAATTGAGAATACGGATGCCTGGCTGGATGAAGTAATGAATATCGGCAGCAGCAAAGATATTCCGCATGGAGAGAAGCAGATCATGGCGGATATGCTGATGAAGCTCCTGGGTAAGAAAACAATTACTCCCGCCGATTTGCCGGAGATACAGGAAAAGCAAAATAAAATTTCTGAAAACTCGGAAAATGCCCTCGCAGCGGTGAATGAATATAAGTTCCCGCTAACAAGAGAAGGCTTTATGCTTGAGCTGGCTTTCGCCAACGCATGTGTTGCCCCCGGCAATGTATGGAATGACTGGGTAAACGCTAAAACATCTTTGTGGATCACCCCTTCCTTCCGGTTCAATATTAATAAGGATAAAGAGATGGCCGACTTTATAGATATTATGGCGGTGGCGAGATGTACGTTTAATTCCAGCAAAGTGGATACCACTGACTATGTTGATGTGGGCGGAAAGCTGCAATGGATACACAACCGCATCAGCTTTTCTTTCGAAGGGATTTATCGCAGTCTCAGCAAGAAGCCTGCAAACCTGCAAAAGGGCCATACATTCAGGAGCGCATTTGTACTGGGGTATAAAGTAAATGATATCATTACTTTCCAGGCGTCATTCGGGACTAATTTTGATGGTAATTCCACCACTTACAGCGACCCTAAAAAAATGTTTGCCGTGGCGGGATTTAATTTCGGCTTCAGTAATCTTTTTAAGAACAGCGGCGCACAATAAGACTTATTAATCCTTCCACAAAAAAGGAAACAATATTACGGCCAGCACTACCACCAGCAGGTCAAGTCCCGACACCAGCGCTGCCAACTGCAGCACAGCGCCTTCTTTAAATACTTCGCCGAAAGCCGCTTTGCTCAGCCTCATTAATAAGAGCAGGAGGGGAAGGATAACGGGGAACCCAAGGATAGCCATCAGCGCTGCATTCTGCTGCGCTTTGGCGGCAATAGCGCTCATGAGCGTAAACACCAGGCTGAGGCTGGTGCCGCCGAGCAGCACAATACCCAAAAACTTAAAACCGTCGGCTACCGGGTTGCTGAGGAACATATAAAAAAGCAGCAGGCTGATGATGCTCATCAACGCCATCAGTATAATATTAAAGAGCAGTTTGGCAACAATGAATTCCACCGGTGAGGTAATGGAATAAAAATACAGCATACGGCCACGGCTTTCCTGGAGGAAACTTTTGGCCACTGTATTTACACAAACAAAAAGCTGGATTACCCAGAATAGGCTGTTCCAGATATTGGCATCCGGTTTATCGGGCATGCTGAGGTATAAAACAAAAATGGTGGAAGCCACATACAGCAATATGCCGTAAAAGCTGTGCTTCTGCCGCAGCTCCAGCAATATATCTTTTTTAAGAAGGCTCCATACCCTTGTGACCATGCTGCAAAAGTAAGAAGAACCACCGAACGCCGCCCTTCAACCTTCAATCTTCAACTTTGAACCTTCAACCTTGAACCTTACAATCCTTCACCCCTTCATGTATCTTCTACATATTCTCATCAACTAAAACCCCTGTGTCGTAAATCATACAGCTGCCGGAACCCTTCCTGTAGTAAAGGAACGCAGTGCTTTGTAGTGGTTTATTCTACGCAAAAATACTGTTGAAAACTTGTGCGCCAAATAACCCACTATTTTGATAGGCTTTTTGTTTTTCGTATTAAAAATAATTATACATTCATCGGCACATTTTTTCACCAATAAATTTTATATGAAAAAACTATTACTGCTTGCTACCTTCGTTTCAGCAATGACGGGCGCTTTTGCGCAAAAAGACTACTGGACTGCCAACACAGATGCAGCCGGTAAGATCGCTACCGACAAAGCTGTTGCAAGGTTATCCTTTCCAAAGGAATTCAAATTGTACAATCTTGATCAGGAAAAGATCCGGCAACAATTGTTTGCCGTGGTCAACAATGCTTCCCGTCATTCAACAGTGATCGACCTGCCCAATGCCGAAGGGCAGATGGAAGCCTTCGAAATTTTTGAAGCATCCAACTTCGATGCAGAATTACAGGCCCGCTTTCCCCAGATCAGGGCATTCTCGGGCCGCAGCCTGAATGACCCTTCTGCTACGCTTAAGCTGAGCTACTCTCCGCAGGGCGTGCAGGGCATGGTGCTGAGAGCTGACGGCAAACCCGGAGAATTCATTGAACCCTACTCACAGGATCACCGGGTGTATGCGGTGTTTCAATCGCAGAACAAAGCAGGCCAGCTGCCCTGGAAATGTTCTACGCCGGAAGCGGATGCAGCGACTGCTATTAATCAGCAGGTACAGAACAGCGGCCTGGCAGCCCGTAATACAGGCGATGTAAAAACAATGCGCCTGGCACAATCTGTTACGGCAGAATATTCTAACTATTTCGGCGCTACCAGCTCATCGCAGGTAAGCCTCGTACTGGCAGCTGTAAATGCGACGCTTACCCGTTGCAACGGTGTATATGAAAAAGAAATCGCATTGCACCTTAACCTGGTATCGGCCTCTACCAGTGTATTTTATTACAACGCTTCCACTGATCCATACTCCAATGCTTCTACGGGTGCCGCCGGCGCCTGGAACAGTGAATTGCAATCCACCCTCACTTCTGTTATCGGTGCGGCCAATTACGATATAGGCCATTTGTTTGGCGCAACAGGCGGCGGCGGTAATGCCGGCTGTATTGGTTGTGTTTGCGTAAACAGCACCAAGGGGCAAGGCTATACTTCACCTGCAGATGGTATTCCGCAGGGAGACAATTTTGACATTGATTACGTGGTGCATGAAGTGGGGCACCAATTAGGCGCCAACCACACTTTCACATTTTCAAGCCCTAATGAAGGCTATGGTGTAAGTAAGGAAGTGGGATCAGGCATCACCATTATGGGATATGCCGGTATTACTTCCTATGATGTGGCTCCTCATTCTATTCCTTATTATCATGAAGCATCCATTGCACAGATACAGGCTAACCTGGCAACCAAAACATGCCCTGTTACAACAAGCCTGTCCGGCGTGAATGCAACACCGGTAGTAGGTACATTAACTAATTATACTATCCCGATCAGCACGCCTTTTGCGCTGACAGGATCTGCTACAGATGCGGACGGCGATGCATTGACATATAGCTGGGAGCAGAATGACAATACAACAAGCACCGGGTCCAGCAGTAAGGCAAGCCCTACAAAAACATCCGGGCCCAACTTCCTTTCCTTTGCACCTACCACTTCGCCTACAAGGTATTTCCCTAAAATAGAAACCATTCTTGCGGGAGGTGTTACAACAGGTCCTTTGACAGGCGGCGATGCCGGCATGACCATTGAGGCATTAAGCTCTGTTGCACGTACGCTTAATTTCAGGCTTACGGTAAGAGATAACAGGCCTTACAGCTCTACAGCTCCGGTAACAGGAGCGCAGACCAACTTTAAAGACATGGTGGTAACGGTAAGCAGCGCTTCCGGTCCTTTTGCCGTAACAGCGCCTAATACGGCTGTATCATGGGCAGGTAACTCCACGCAAACAGTTACCTGGAGTGTGAATAATACCACCGCATCACCGGTAAGCTGCGCCAATGTGAAAATATCATTGTCAACAGACGGCGGCTATACCTTCCCGACCGTACTGGTGGCCAGCACGGCCAACGATGGTACCGAAGCCATTACAGTGCCGAATACGCCCACCACTACCGCAAGGATAAAAGTGGAAGCGGTAGGTAATGTCTTCTTCGATATTTCGAATACCAACTTTACCATTACCGCCGGCGGCACTACCTGTGATGCGCCGACAGGACTGGCATCATCAGCGATCACTACTTCTTCGGCTACTGTAAGCTGGACAGCAGTGAGCGGCGCCAGCTCTTATGCGGTGGATTATAAACTGAGCACTTCTTCCACATGGATATCTGCCGAAACTGCCACCACTGCCACTTCAGATGCACTGAGCGGCCTTACAGCAGGTTCTACCTACGACTGGAGAGTGCGTACCAACTGCAGCAGCGGCAACAGTACCTATACCCAGGCACAGTTTACCACTTCCACAGCAGCTACCTGTGATGCGCCAACAGGACTGACATCATCGGCGATCACCACTTCTTCGGCTACTGTAAGCTGGACAGCAGTGAGCGGCGCCAGCTCTTATGCAGTGGATTATAAACTGAGCACTTCTTCTACATGGATATCTGCTGAAACTGCCACCACTGCTACTTCAGATGCACTGAGCGGCCTGGCAGCAGGTTCTACCTACGACTGGAGAGTGCGTACTAATTGCAGCAGCGGCAACAGCGCCTATACCCAGGCACAGTTTACCACCACTGCCGAAAGCGGTTGCGGTACTGCATTTGAACCCAATGAAAGTATTGCGGCAGCGGCTACCATCAGCGCAGGCGTAGCTAACAGCGCAGCCATCACTACTTCTACGGATAATGATTACTTTAAAATTGTGACCACCGGCACCAGCAACAATGTATTTACATTGGCAGGGCCAAGCGGTGTGGACTATGATCTTACGATCTACAACAGCGCAGGTACTTCTATCGGTACCGGCACTTCTTCTACAGCCAACGAAACAGTGACGCTGAACAGCCAGGCTGCAGGTACTTATTATATCCGTGTGTTCGGGTACAACGGCGCCAACAGCGCTACCTGCTACACCATTACCGCTACAGTAACAGCGGTGAGCACAAGTTGCCAAAGCAGCTATGATGTAAGCACCAACGGTACTGCCAGCGGCGCTGCTGCAATTCCTTTGAATACAGATATCAAAGGATTGATCAGCCCGAGCGGTGATAATGATTACTATAAATTTGTGATCACAACCGGCGGTACAGCCACCGTTACACTTACGACCTTACCGGCCGATTACGACCTGGTGATTTACAGCAGCAACGGAACTACCCAGCTGGCAAGCTCTGCCAATGGAAGCACAACCAGTGAATCCATTTCAAGAACCTATACAGCAGGTACTTACTATGCAAGGGTATATGGCTACAACAATGCCAACAATGCCAGCAGCTGCTATACATTGAAAGTGCAGACCGGCACTGCTTCCAAACCTGATTTCGTATCAAGCGAAGCATTGCTGAAAATGTCGCCTAACCCAACAAGGGATGTGCTCAATGTGAGCCTGCTGGGTACAGAAGTTGCCAAACAATCTGTATTACAGATCCTGGATGTAAGGGGTAAAGTGGTTTCAGAACAACTGATGAAACGCAATACCCAAACAGTAGATGTATCAGCCTTACCGGGCGGTACTTATATTGTACGCATCAACAACGGCAGCGAGATCATCACTTCCAAATTTGTGAAGCAATAAAAACAGATATTCTGTAACAACTAAAGAAAAAGCCTCTTCATTTTGAAGAGGCTTTTTTATCATTAACCATTATTAATTCATCATTAACCATTATTAATTCATCCTTCCCAATTCCCTATCCCCCCTTTACAGCCTCATCTCCTTTTGCACAATGCCTGCACCGGGGTTCATACACATCTTTTTCACCCAATAAAACCTGGCCTTCCAGCGCTACTTTGCGATAGGAAATATTGGCGATATTGCCGCACTTCACACAGATGGCATGGAGCTTCGTAATATAATCGGCCCTGGCCAGCAGCGAAGGCATCTGCCCGAAAGGATTACCGAGATAATCCATGTCCAGTCCCGCAACAATAACACGGATACCTTTTAATGCCAGCTGCTCACATACATTGCCGACCTCGGCATCGAAGAACTGCGCTTCATCAATACCTACCACATCCACCCCTTCGCTCAGCAATAAAATGCTCTGCGAACTTTCCACAGGCGTGCTGTGAATGCTGTTGGTATCGTGGCTTACGATTTTCACCTCGTCATAACGGGTATCGATGGCCGGTTTGAAAATCTCTACTTTAAGGTTGGCGATCTTTACACGCTTCAGCCTGCGGATGAGCTCCTCTGTTTTCCCGCTGAACATGCTGCCGCAGATCACTTCGATCCATCCACGCCGCTCGCCTTTTAAATTGGGTTCAATGAACATTTTATGTCAATTTTTTAAAATACTGTTAGTAACTTTAGGGCATTCGTGCAAAGATTAAGGTTTTGGTCCACAGGGCAAAACAATTTTTCAGGCACGCTTTTCATTGCTAAGTAACTTAAATTTTGGATATGGAACGGGTGAAAACCCTTACAGATAAATTGCAGGAACAACTGCAGCAAAATGCCGGCGTTGAACAGTTGTTGACCACCGTGGAAATGCTTCGTTCGGAGCTGGAACACCTGAAGCTGTTACAGCCTGCCAGGCAGGGCGGGCCTGTTGTGGCCGTAGCCGTTGCACCGGTTACAGCAGACAAGCCTGCGGCAAAACCCGTGGAGAAAGCAGCCGGTCCTGAAGAGAAAATAGTGGAAGTGCTGCAGGTGGATGAGGCCGAAGTGGAAGCCGAGCTCGAAGAGATTAAACGTATTGCAAAAGAAAAATCAAGCATCGGGGCGCATAACAAACCTACCGTTGTATTTGATCCCATTGAAGATATTCCCACATTGACGCACCAGCAGGCGCCGCCACCTCCCGCACCACAGCAGGAGATCAATCATCGCAACGAACAAAAAGCCGATTCGCTCAACGACAAGTTGAAGGAAAATAAAAATGAGCTGTTCGATTCTTTCGCAGATACGCCTATCAGGGACCTGAAGAAAGCCATTGGCATCAATGACAAATTTTTATTTGTGAATGAATTGTTCCGGGGCGACGAAACCATGTACGAACGCAGCATCAAGACCATCAACGGCTTCTCCATTTATCCCGAAGCCGAATACTGGATCAAAAGAGAATTGAAACTGAAGCTGGGCTGGGACGACAGGGCTGATGTGGTCAAACAATTTGATCAGCTGGTCAAAAGGCGTTTTCTCTGAATATAATCCATGATCGTTTGGGTAGCGCCGCATTGCTGCTGTACATAGCTGCCTGATATTTCTCCTGCTTTCCTTAAAAAAGATTCTTCTGCAAAAAGCCTGTCCAGCAAGGCTTCCAGCTCCAGTGCATTTTCAATGGAAAAAGCGCCATCCAGCTCCACGAGCTGCCTGGCTTCTGCAAATTTCTCGTATACCGGGCCAAATACAACAGGCTTGCCATACACAGCCGCTTCCAGGATATTATGAATGCCGCTTTGGTTAAAGCCTCCGCCGATATACGCAATACCGGCATAATGATACAATCTTGACAGCATACCGATATTATCAATGATGAGCACATTGGAATGGATCACAGTGCTCAGCTGGCGGTTATTCAATTCTGAAAAAAGAATACCATCCGGGAATTCTTCTTTCAGATCCCGGATGCGTTCCCTGCTCACTTCGTGCGGTGCAAATATGAAACGGATATGCGGGTGGATCCTAGCGTAATGAATAAGCACTTCCTCATCTTCCTCCCAGGTGCTGCCGGCTACAATCACCTGGTGGCCTTCGCAGAATTTGGCCACCGCTTCGCTCAGGGGTTGCCATTGGGCGGCAATATCGGACACCCGGTCAAAACGGGTGTCCCCGCTTACCGTAATATTCTGCATGATCCCTGCATTTTGCAATAGCTGCCGGGATGCTTCCGTCTGCACAAACAAGTGCTCAAAGCTGCCCAGTATATTTTTCCAGAAGCCGCCGTACCATTGAAAGAAAGGCTGATCCTGCCTGAATATGCCCGATACCAGCAGCACGGGGATATTCTTTCTCTTTAATGCCGACAGGTAATGATACCAGTACTCATATTTTACCCATAGCACCAGCGAAGGTTGGATCGTATCTATAAATTGCCGGGAACGGATCGGGTTGTCCATCGGTAGGTAAAGCACCTGGTCGGCGCCTGCATAATTCTTTCTTATTTCATAACCGCTGGGGGAGAAAAAGCTAAGTATAATATATACCTGCGGGTAGTTTTTTTTGACCGCTTCCAGGAGGGGACGGCCCTGTTCAAATTCTCCCAGGCTGGCGCAGTGCATCCATACTACGGGCCTGCCTGCCGGCGGGGTGGAAACAGTTTGCAGCCGCCTGCCTTTCACCCACAGGCGGGCTTTCGGGTTCCATAAAGCTGCTACACGGATACCCGCACTGTAAAGAGCGAGAAATATATTGTAAAGGAACAGGCCCAATCGTAAAATTTTACTCAAAAATAACGGGTTCAATGGTTTTATAATGCTCAAATTATCAGCACAAAGTGTACAACTGTATCCACCTCCCCGGCAGGGCTTGCGGGAAGCGGGTTCCAGGGATTCCATCCCTTTTTTATAAGATCCCGGCGGCCCCATATTTAGCAAAAAAACCGCTATACGTAATTATACATATATGACAGTTTCTGCTGCTCAATGCTGTATCTTTGCGCCCAATAAAAATTTTAATATGAGACCATTGCAGATGGTGGATACAAAGACCCAGTATCAAAAGATCAAAAAAGAAGTGGATGAGGCGGTTATTGCGGTGATGGAAAGCTCGCAGTTCATAGGAGGAAAAGTGGTGAATGATTTTGCAGATAACCTGGCTAAATACCATGAGGTAAAACATTGTATCCCCTGCGCCAACGGTACCGATGCGTTGCAGATAGCCATGATGGCCCTTGGCCTCAAGGCAGGCGATGAAGTGATCACTCCTTCGTTTACCTATATAGCTACCGTGGAAGTGGCGGCATTGCTGGGCATCAAGCCTATTTTTATAGAGGTGGACAAACAAACCTTCTGCATGGACCCCGAAGTGATTGAAAAAGCCATTACGCCTAAAACCAAAGCCATTGTGCCCGTACATCTTTACGGCCATGCGGCGGATATGGAAAAGATAATGGCGATCGCTGCAAAAAATAATTTATTTGTGATCGAAGACAATGCGCAGGCTATCGGCAACGTTTATGAGTTCTCCAACGGAACACGCAAGAAAACAGGGGCGATCGGCCATATCGGCTGCACATCTTTCTATCCTTCCAAAAACCTGGGAGCATACGGAGACGGTGGTGCGATGTTTACCAATGATGACGAGCTGGCAGCAAAGCTGCGCATGATCGCATCACATGGCCAGAGCAAACGTTACTATCATGATGTGGTAGGCTGCAACTCAAGGCTGGATGCCATGCAGGCCGCCATATTGGATATTAAATTAAAGCACCTGGATGAATACATTGATGCCCGCCGTAAAGCTGCCGATTTTTATGACGCTGCTTTCGCAGGCAATGATAAAATTGCTGTTCCATTTCGTGCAGCCAATAACAGGCATGTATTTCACCAGTATACTTTAATTCTGAACGGCGTTGATAGGGATGCGCTTCACCAATACCTGGCGGATAACGGTGTGCCATCCATGATCTATTATCCTGTGCCGGCGCACAGGCAGAAAATGTTTGAAGCATTCGGCGGAAGCGATTATCAGCTGGAGTTGACAGACTGGCTGACAGAAAGAGTGATCTCGCTGCCTATCCACACCGAGCTGGATGAAGAGCAGCAGCAGTTTATTGTAAATAAGGTTCTTGAATTTGTAAATAAATAACAAAACTATTTTTTAGCTTATGAAAATTGCAGTAGTAGGTACAGGGTATGTAGGCCTGGTGTCAGGCACCTGTTTTTCTGAAACGGGCAACCAGGTAACCTGTGTTGATATTGACAAAACTAAAGTAGACAAACTTTCTTCAGGCCAGATCACTATCTACGAGCCCGGCCTGGAAAAATTATTCCTGCGTAACCAGAAAGAAGGACGTCTTCATTTCACTACTTCCCTGGCTGATGCCATTGAAGATGCGCAGGTGATCTTCCTGGCCTTGCCCACTCCTCCCGGTGAGGACGGCAGCGCCGATCTGAAATATATTTTAGGCGTAGCGTCCGACCTCGGGAAATTATTGCAACCCGGCGATTACAAAGTGATCGTTGATAAAAGCACCGTACCGGTGGGCACAGCCGACAAAGTGCGCAATGCCGTATTGGCCAGCGCCACACAGGATATCAGCAATACATTTGATGTGGTGAGCAATCCTGAATTCTTAAGGGAAGGTGTTGCCGTAGATGATTTTATGAAACCGGACAGGGTAGTGATCGGTACTAATTCTGATAAGGCTAAAAAGATCATGAGCGATCTTTACCTGCCTTATGTACGCCAGGGTAACCCTATTATTTTCATGGATGAAAAATCTGCGGAGCTTACCAAGTATGCAGCCAACTCATTCCTGGCGGTTAAAATTACTTTCATGAATGAAATTGCGCAGCTTTGCGAAAAGCTGGGCGCAGATGTGGATATGGTGCGTAAAGGCATCGGCAGCGATGAACGCATCGGTAAAAGATTCCTGTTCCCCGGTATTGGTTATGGCGGCAGTTGTTTCCCTAAAGATGTGCAGGCGCTGGCAAAATCATCCGATGAGGTGAACTACGATTTCAAGATACTGGATGCGGTAATGGATGTCAACGAAAAACAAAAGCTGCACCTGATGCCGAAGATCAGGAAATATTTCGGCGATGATCTCAAAGGCAAACATTTTGCTTTGTGGGGACTGGCTTTCAAACCGAATACGGATGATATCCGTGAAGCGCCGGCCCTGTATATGATCGAAGAGCTGCTGAAAGAAGGAGCTACCATCAGCGCATTTGATCCCGAAGGGATGACCAATGTGAAGCAGCAGAAACAATATCCCATTGTTTACGGTGAAGGACAATATGAAGTGCTGCAGGATGCAGATGCGCTTATTATTGCAACGGAATGGAACGAGTTCCGTACACCGGAATTCGACAGGATAAAATCTTCTCTCAAAAACAAAGTGGTATTTGACGGCCGTAATCTGTTTGACCTGGAGCAGATGAAGCAGCATGGCTTCCATTACGAAAGCGTGGGAAGAAAAGTAATCACCAATAATTAATCAGCACAGATCAATGAGCGAAACAAAAACATACAAAGGCAGGGTATTGGTTACGGGCGCCGCAGGTTTCCTGGGCTCTCATCTCTGCGACCGCTTTATAAAAGAAGGCTACTATGTAATAGGTATGGATAACCTTATTACCGGCGACCTTAGGAACATTGAACATCTATTCCCGCTGGAACAGTTTGCCTTCTACCATCATGATGTTTCCAAATTCATTCATGTGCCGGGTGAGCTGGATTATATTCTTCACTTTGCATCGCCTGCCAGCCCGATCGATTACCTGAAAATTCCTATCCAGACCCTGAAAGTGGGTTCACTGGGTACACATAACTGTCTTGGGTTAGCAAAAGCAAAGAATGCCCGTATCCTGGTAGCCAGTACCAGCGAAGTGTACGGCGACCCGCTCGTGCATCCGCAGAACGAGGATTACTGGGGCAATGTAAACCCCATCGGCCCGAGAGGGGTTTATGATGAAGCCAAGCGTTTCCAGGAAGCCATCACCATGGCCTACCATACCTTTCATAATGTGCAAACAAGGATCGTGCGGATATTCAATACCTATGGTCCACGCATGCGGCTCAATGATGGCCGTGCATTGCCGGCATTTATCGGCCAGGCATTGAGAGGCGAAGACCTTACGGTGTTCGGCGACGGCAGCCAGACAAGAAGCTTCTGTTACGTGGATGATCTTGTGGAAGGTATTTACCGCCTGCTGATGAGCGATTATGTAAAGCCGGTGAACGTGGGCAATCCTGACGAGATCTCTTTAAAGGATTTTGCAGAAGAGATCATAAAGCTCACGGGAACTACCCAGAAAATTGCGTACAAACCTTTGCCGGTGGATGATCCGAAGCAAAGACAGCCGGATATTACCCGTGCAAAAGAAATCCTTAACTGGACTCCCAAAGTGAGCAGGGCAGAAGGGTTGAAGATCACTTATGAATATTTCAAAAGCCTTCCCAAAGAAGAACTGATAAAACAACCCAAAGAATTTTATAAATAAAAACTGGCAAGGAAAGTCCTGATAACTTTCCACCTTCAATTTTCAACTTTCAATTTTTATGTATCAAGATCTTGTAGATAAGAAAAAGAAATTAGCGGTGATCGGTTTAGGTTACGTGGGGCTTCCGATCGCACTGGAGTTTGCCAAGAAAATAAAAGTGATCGGTTTTGACATCAATGCAGACCGCATAAAAATGATGCAGAACAAAATTGATC
Organism: Ferruginibacter sp.; assembly: GCA_047602605.1. Taxonomy (GTDB): domain Bacteria; phylum Bacteroidota; class Bacteroidia; order Chitinophagales; family Chitinophagaceae; genus Ferruginibacter. The sequence goes on along the minus strand of JASGGW010000005.1, from coordinate 515,345 downwards.
CCAGCCAGGAGCTGGAATCGAGCGCTTTTGATAATTGCGATATTGAATTTACCAACGACCTGGAAGTGCTGAAGCAGGCTAACTTTTATATTGTAGCCGTCCCTACGCCGGTGGATGAGCATAATGTGCCCGACCTGGTACCTGTATTAAGGGCCAGCGAAACGATTGGTAAAGTGATCAAGAAAGGAGATTACGTGGTATATGAGAGCACCGTTTATCCCGGTTGTACCGAAGAGGATTGTGTGCCGGTGATCGAAAAATTATCGGGCCTCAAAATGGTAAGCGATTACAAGATCGGTTATTCGCCCGAGCGTATCAATCCCGGTGACAAAGAGCATACCATCACTTCTATCGTAAAAGTGGTAAGCGGCTGTTGCGAAGAAAGCCTGGAGGTGATTGCCAAAGTGTATGAGCTGGTAGTGAAGGCCGGTGTGCACAAGGCCTCTTCCATTAAAGTAGCGGAAGCGGCCAAGATCATCGAGAATACACAACGGGATCTCAACATCGCTTTGATGAATGAACTGTCCATCATATTCGATCGGATGAACATCAATACGTTTGAAGTGCTGGAAGCTGCTGGTACCAAATGGAACTTCCTGAAATTCCAGCCGGGACTGGTGGGTGGCCACTGCATCGGTGTAGATCCTTATTATCTTACCTACAAATCCAAAGAGCTGGGCTACGACAGCCAGGTGATCCTGGCCGGCCGTGTAATCAATGATGGCATGGCAGGGTATGTAGCCAAAAAAGTATTGCAGCATATTATCCAGAACAACGGCAATATTAAAGATGCACGGGTGCTGGTGATGGGCGCTACCTTCAAGGAGAACGTAAGTGATATCCGCAACAGCAAGGTAGCTGATGTGGTGAAAGAGCTGCAAAGCTTTTCACTCAATGTGGATGTTACCGATCCGCATGCAGACAGCGATGAGCTGAAGCATGAATATGGGTTCGGACTTACGGAAACAACAGGTAGCGAGTATGACGCAATCATTGTAACGGTTCCGCACAACGATTATAAAAACCTGGATGATACTTATTTTACCTCTATCAGTAAAGACAAAGCCATCATTGCCGATCTGAAAGGCATTTACAGGAACAGGATCAGCAGCAGGTTATACTGGAGCCTTTGATTTAACGTAAAAAATTGAAATTCTAAATTCTACACTGATATGTTAGGATTTAGAATTTTGTCTATTTAATATTTAATGAGTTTATTTCATACCAAAGATATTTCAGGCAGCAGTTTCCTGGTAACCGGTGGCGCCGGTTTTATCGGTGGGCATATTTCAGAATACCTGCTGAAGCATGGCGCCGCAAAAGTGCGGGTGCTGGATAATATGGTGAATGGCTTTGAAAAAAATCTCTCCATCCTGCAGCAATACCCGCAATTTGAATTTATGGAAGGCGATATCCGTAACCCGGATACCTGCCGCCAGGCATGCCAGGCTATTGATTATGTAAGCCACCAGGCAGCGCTTGGCTCAGTTCCCCGCAGCATTAAAGAGCCGCTTTATTTTAACGAAGTGAACGTAGGCGGCTTTGTCAACATGCTCAATGCAGCGGTAGAAAATAATATCAAACAGTTTGTGTATGCTTCCTCTTCTTCGGTGTATGGTGATGAGCCCACACTGCCTAAAAAAGAAGAAAGGGTAGGTAATTGTTTGTCGCCCTATGCTGCTACCAAAAAAACGAATGAGCTCTATGCACAGGTATTTGCCGATGTATATGGCCTGCGTATAATGGGGTTCCGTTACTTTAATATTTTCGGTCCCAGGCAGGACCCCGATGGTCCTTATGCAGCAGTGATCCCTTTATTTGTGAAAGGTATTTTGAACAGGACCCCGGTGTACATTAACGGCGATGGCGAACAGACCCGTGATTTTACTTTCGTGGAAAATGCAGTGCAGGTGAATATCAAAGGCATGCTCACCGATAATGATGCAGCGCTCAAAAAAGCCTATAACGTGGCAGTGGGGGAAAGGTTCACCGTGAATGATTTGTACAATGCCTGCAAAAAGCAGCTCCACAGCGACTGGGAACCCACTTACCGGGAACCACGGGCAGGAGATATCCGTCATTCACTGGCTGATATTTCACTGGCGAAAGAATTGCTCGGCTACCAGCCATCCAAACGGTTTGAAGATGGCCTGGTTGAAACAATCGAATATTTTAAAGAAATTTACAGCTGATTATTAGTGAATGATTTCTGATCATTCAATTATTTCATTATCCATTACATCATTATCAAAATGCCTTTTATAAAAACAGCATTTCCCGGCCTGTATATTTTTGAACCTAAAGTATTTGAGGACAGCCGTGGTTATTTTTTTGAAAGCTACAACGAAAGCAGCTGCAGGGCGGAAGGAATTGATATCCGCTTTGTGCAGGACAACCAGGCCCGCTCTTCCTATGGCGTGGTACGTGGCCTGCATTACCAGCTGGCGCCCCATGCACAAACCAAATTCATACGGGTGCTCAGCGGTACTATTCTGGATGTTGTGGTCGATATCCGCAAAGGTTCTCCCACATACGGCAAGGTTTTTTCCATCGAGTTAAGTGCAGACAATAAAAGGCAATTGCTCATCCCGAAAGGATTTGCGCATGGCTATTCTGTGCTGAGCGAAACGGCGGAAGTGTTTTATAAATGTGATGCTTTCTGGAACAAGGAGGCGGAAGGCGGGATCTTCATCAAGGACCCGGCCCTGAATATCGACTGGCAGATCCCGGAAGATAAAATGATCATTTCTGACAAGGACCTGCTGTATCCCGGCATTGAGAATTGCGTAAATAATTTTGAGTTTCAACCATAGCCTATCCATTGAGCAGCACACAAACGATATTGATTACAGGAGCCGGAGGCCAACTGGGCAGTGAATTCAGGGAATTATCCTTCGGCTATCCCGCATACGAATTTTTATTTGTAACCAGGGAGGAGCTGGCTATCGACAATGTGGAAGCGCTGGAACTTTTCTTTGCCGCTAATACCATTCATTACTGTGTCAATTGCGCTGCCTATACAGCGGTGGATAAAGCCGAATCGGAAAAAGACCTGGCGCTGGCGATCAATGCAGCTGCTGTAGGTAACCTGGCAGCGATCTGTAAAAAATACAATGCGGGGTTTATACATTTTTCCACTGATTATGTTTTTAACGGAGAATCCCGTGAGCCTTACCGGGCAGATGATGCAACTTCTCCTGTGAATTTTTACGGCGAGACCAAGCTGCAGGGTGAGCTCAATGCCTTGAAAGAAAATGATAAAAGTATTATCATACGTACTTCGTGGGTATACAGCAGTTTCGGGAAGAATTTTGTAAAGACCATGCTGCGCCTGATGGGCGAAAAAAAATCCATCGGTGTGGTGAACGACCAGTTTGGTTGTCCTACCTATGCTGCCGACCTGGCTGCCGCCAGCATGCAGATCATCACTCATGCTGATCCTGTTCCCGGTATTTATCATTACTGCAATGAAGGCATCATCAACTGGTATGAATTTGCCACTGCAATTAAAGAGATAGCCGCCAGTCCCTGCATAGTGAATGGTATTCCAACATCGGCCTACCCCACACCAGCCAAAAGGCCGGCCTATTCAGCGCTTAATACGGAAAAAATCAGGTCCGTATTCGGCATCCGTATTCCCGTGTGGAAGGATAGCCTGGAGCGTTGTATGAAATTGATGTAATAAGTTTTTGCAGGCAGGCTTTAACGGCTTTCCTTTATTACCTTTGCCGATATCAACTCTCTTTATTTTGAACTTATTTTCGAGTACCAGCCGTATAATCATAACCTGCAGCAACCGTATGAGTCCCTGGTTGCAGAAAGATGTGGAAGCGATCGGTTACAAGCCTTTGCGTGTTTTTAAAACCGGGGTGGAATTAAAAGGAACGCTTTCCGATTGCATCCGGCTCAATCTTAATCTACGCTGCGCCAGCCAGGTATTGTTTTCCCTGAAAGAATTGAGAGCTGCCGATGCCAATGAGCTATACAATGCATTGTATGCTTTTGCATGGGAAGATGTTATACCGGCCGATGGTTATTTTTCCATCAGCAGCAATGTAAGCAATGACACGATCAGCAATAATTTATTTGCCAATGTGAAAGTGAAGGATGCCATCGCCGATCGTTTCAGGAATAAAACAGGCGCAAGGCCCGATTCAGGCGCTGCGCTGAACGGTGTGGTGATCCATCTTTACTGGAAGGATGATGTGGCAGAAATATTCCTCGATACTTCAGGCGAAACCTTATCCAAGCATGGGTACCGGAAAATCCCCGGCAAAGCGCCCATGCTGGAATCGCTAGCAGCAGCTACCATTCTTGCGGGTAACTGGAACGGCGCTTCTCCTTTTGTAAATCCTATGTGCGGCTCCGGCACACTCGTTATCGAAGCGGCTCTTATTGCTACCAACCGCAGGCCAGGCCTCTATCGCAGCAATTATTCATTTATGCATGCCAAAGGATATATGCATAGCCTGTATGAAGTAGCATACAAAGAGCTGCAGGAACAGGTAACTGCAGCGCCGCATGGATTACAGATCATTGCTTCGGATATCAGCGAAGATGCAGTGAATGTAGCCAGAGTAAATGCCGGCATTGCCGGTGTGGAAGAGCTCATTCACTTTGAGCTATGCGATTTTGAAGAGACTACAGTTCCGGCCACTGAAGAAGGAGCGGTATATTTCAATCCCGAGTATGGCGACAGGCTGGGAGAGGAGATAGCTTTGCAGGCCACCTATAAACGTATGGGAGATTTTCTTAAGAAAAAATGCAAAGGCTATTTCGGTTATATTTTTACAGGCAACCTTGAGCTGGCTAAAAAGATAGGCCTGAAGCCGAAAAGAAGGATTGAATTTTTTACCAGCAAAATAGACTGCAGGCTTTTCGAATATGAGCTGTATGCAGGCAGCCGGGAACCAAAAGAAAACTGATGGAGATAGTAGGGTATATAGCAGCGATATTTATCGGTATCTCGCTGGGACTGATCGGAAGCGGCGGCAGCATTTTAACCGTGCCGGTGCTTGTGTATCTTTTTTCTGTAGAGCCGGTGGCAGCTACTTCCTATTCACTCTTTATCGTGGGGCTTACCAGCGCCGTAGGTTGCTACAGCTATTTCAGGAAAGGCATGGTAAGCAAAAAAGTGGTCGCTCTCTTCGGCATCCCTTCGGTTATATCAGTAGTGCTTACCCGTAATTTTATTGTGCCGGCCATACCTGATTCACTGGGCTATGTTGCCGGCATTCATATCAGCCGTAGTCTTTTGCTACTCATCTTATTTGCATTGCTGATGGCAGGCGCTTCATACAGCATGATCAGGAACAGGCAAAAGATAGTGCCTATCAGCGGTGAAGAAGATTCCCTGAAAGTTTCGCTTGTTATCATGAATGGTTTTCTCATCGGCATCATCACGGGGCTGGTGGGCGCAGGAGGCGGTTTCCTGATCATTCCTGCATTGGTCATGCTGCTGAAGGTTCCCATGAAAGCAGCCATCGGCAATTCACTGGCCATCATTGCAGCCAATTCCTTTATCGGCTTTTTAAGCTCTCACAATCACAGCGCTTTGAACTGGTACCTGCTCATGAGCATTGCCGCACTGGCGATCGCAGGTATTTTTATAGGCATCCGCCTTTCCAGGAATATCGATGGCAATAAGCTCAAGCCGGCCTTTGGCTGGTTCATCCTCGTCATGGCGGTATTTATCATCTTCAAAGAATTATCGGGCCATGCGGCCTGATCAGCGACTGTTGAGATAATTCCTCATATAACCTTCGTCTGAAATACTGATTCTCAATGTATTCCAGGAATGCTATGTCAAAGGCATATTATTTGTTTTATTACTATAAAATTTTATTTTATGAAAAAGACATTAAGCATGGTATTCGTTATTGCAGGAGCGCTTTTTATAAGTAGCTGCAATATGAATAAAGACAAAAAAGAAACTGATACTACCACTACTATAACAGATACCTCCTCTTCGCTGATGCCCGGCGATAACCCGGTATCAACAGGTGTAACCACAAGTTCAGCCGCAGCTGATACGGCAGCCACTGCCAAACCCAACCCTGATAAGAAAGGTAAAAAGGGCTCAGCAGAAGTGACCATCACCCCTAAAAAAACAGGTTCAAATGCTGATGAAACGGATGCGGAAGGTTACTATACCAATGTAAGTCCATCGTATCCCGGCGGTGACAGGGCCATCGGTAAATTCTTCAGCGACAATATTCAATATCCTGCCGATGCAGAAGACAATGGCGTGGAAGGAACAGTGACCCTGGGCTTCACGGTGGATGAGAACGGTAAAGTAAGCGCTCCGTCTACTATAGGCCCAAGGCTGGGATATGGTCTTGAAGAAGAAGCCGTAAGAGTATTCAATAAAATGCCAAAATGGACACCCGGCAACCTGAAAGGAAAAAATGTTAAAACAAGGTTTACATTGCCTGTCAGTTTCCGTTTAATATAATAAAACTATAAATTCGCAAAAACAATCAATTGTATGAAACTTACTAATTTATTTAAAGCTACTATGGTAGCATTGTGCATTACTGTTGCAACACCATACAACAGCAACGCTACCAACAACCATGTTGTAAGCACAAAAGCTCCTGAAGATCCTGCTGCAATGCTGGCGAGGATCACCGCAAGAGTAGCTGAAATTGAAAAAATGGATAAGACCAGTCTTACCACATCTGAAAAACGTGCATTGAGAAAAGAACTCAAAGGAATGCACAAAGATGCCGCAGGCCTGGACAATAAAGTGTATATATCAGTGGGCGCCATTATCATTGCGATCCTGCTGCTGTTACTGATATTGACTTAATACTATCCTGATGATAATAAAAAAAGTTCCGTTTTGCGACGGAACTTTTTTTATGTCTTTAGCTAACGACTATTAAAAGACAACTTATTATTGGCCTGAAATGCTGTATTTCGCCAGCAGCTTCATCGGCACTTTCTGTCCCATCATTTCCATATTTGCATCCACATCCATATCATAATTTCCTTTGTCTATATACCCGCTTTCGGTTTTAACGCCCATGCGGCCTTTCTGTGTGCCCTTCATATCCATGGTCATTTCCATATTGCCCTGGTTCATGCTTCCCTTGCTGTCGATCTTACCGTTGATGGTCAGCTCTGCAATGCCATCTTTAACGCCGGCAAGGGTATAAGTGGTCTTCACTTTCATTTTCATCATGGATGCCTGGAATTCATTTTCTTTTTCCCAGCTGTCACCCACTTTCACGGGTTTCTCAGGGTAAATATTAAACATCATACCGAATGTCTGGTTCAGGTTTTCTTTCTCTACCATTTTTTCGATCATCATCCTGGAAGAAGAATCATGTGCCTGTGTGAGGATAGAATCCATGCCGGTTACATCCACCACTTTGTTATCTTTCAGCGTAATGGTGATCGATTTACCGATAATGCCTGCAGTGGCGGCATTCATGATGCTGTCCATATCGATGCCGGGATTATTGGCCATATTCATGCCCATTTTCATACGGGTGTAGGTCATCTTTAACAGCTTGCCGCTGGCATTGCTGTCCAGCACTTCAAAATCGCTTCCCATATCCATTTTCATTTTCACCTCCTGGCTCATGCCCATCACCGTAGTGGTTACCTGCATATCCATCAGGATGTTGTTGGAGAACTTATCGCCTTTGGCAAGCCGCATCTTGAGCAGGTAACCATCTTTGGAAGAGCTGTTGCAGGCAAGCATCATTAATATAATGGCAACGGGTGCCATTATATTCAGTACAATTTTTTTCATGAGTGTTGTTTTAGCCGCTAATATAGTTTTTACAAAATAAAACCGGCTGATAATTTTAAAGCCGCCTTTAAAAAGCGGCTTTAATTTTTTTTGAAAATGAGAAAGACTATTCGAAAATTTTTTCTTCACGGGTAAGTTCTCCTTTCTCATTGATGCCCTCAATGATCACCCGTATTCTTTTAGATGTGCTGTTATTAAAGAAGGGAATGGTAGCCCGCTTGTTTTTACCATCAAATAACACAAAGGGATTCCAGTACAGCGTGGTACGGTAATCAGGATTGCTGTCAGCGGTTTTTTCGTAATCGGGAGCGTAAAATTCCTTGTAGGTAGAATATCCCTGGATCACCGCTACATTAAGCCCCTGTACATTTTTATTGGCTGAAGCGCCTTTTTTGGTGTACACTGCTACCGCACCGCCGGCGCCTCCGCCCACAGCGCCCATAAAAGGAGGATCGAACACTTTGATCATCGCCACATCACTCATCGAGGTAGACATTAAAAGATCTGCATCTGCCTGCATCTCATTCAGGAAAAGAGAAGTGGCGCTTCCCCTTCTGCTGACGGTGGCATCCATGCCGCTTACATTGATCTGCAGCCCGGCCACTTTGCCCAGCAGGTAATCGAATACACTGCGGTAAGCGCTGGCCAGCGGATCATTCTCTACTGCAAACGTTCGGGCAAACCCGGAGTTGAATAATCCCGAGGCATATTGCTCATTCAGTTTGTCTTCAGGAGATTTTACCTTACCCGTCACCGTTACGTTCTGCAGCACTTTGATCTTCGACTGCTGTTCAAAATCCTGTTGCTGCTGGAAATTTTTTACACTGGTATTAGCAAGGCTTACCGGCATGGGCGGCGCAAAGATCAGGAAAGAAGGTTTGGCAACGACCGGTGGTTTTACAAAACCATTGCGGAATGCAAACGTCGCTCTATTCGTCAGCTTTTTATCCTTGTCATTATTGATCTGGTAATAAATTTTTGCCGTATCAAAAAAATAGAGCTTATCTGCCATAAAGCTGCCATCCTTGTTGGTGGAGAACGTAAGCAGGGATTTTGATTCCAGGTTATTCGTCTGTAAAAAACCGGTGATCATTTTACCGTTCAGATCGTTGGGTGAAAGGCCGTATACATTGCCTTCCACCGATAAATAATTGTCGGGAACATACCTGATCTGCGGCCATTTATCAGCCAGTATATCTTCCCATTTAAAACGCCTCCAGCCATTGGTCATCATCACAAGGTCGAGATGATTCTTTACGGAATCGGCATCACTTGAAAAATAATAACCGGGATTGTGCACATATCCTTTCAGGTCGGTGGTCATCAGCAACTGTGATAAAATATTCTCCCCGTAAGCAAGGCCCGGGCTTTGTATATCATCGGTAATGGACACCGACAGATTCGATTTGAGCTCACCGGAAAGATCCAGCTGCAGTACATTCTTTGCCTTGGGCTGGATCTTTTTTTCAATCATGTGCACATCAGTGATGAACTGGTCCATGGTATTGTTGATAAAAGCGATCCTTTCGGCCACCGGTTGTTCGGCCGCATTGAAAAGGGTTACCTGTAGAATGCCATCCTTTAGCGTGTCGACCGGAATAGGAGCGGTCACTTCTGTTTTTACTTTAAAGTTGATGCGGGCCGCATATACGATCTGCTGGTGCATCTGCCCGATGATCACAAATTCCTTGAATGGGTCCGTTGCATCTGCCGGTCTTCTGATGGTAAAGAAAACCTCCCCGTTGCGTTGTTCCAGGCTCAGTGTGGCAGATTGTACTTTGGCATTGGGTACCAGCGTTTCGTGCGGAGCGCCGGAAGCATCCTTCCATACAGCCTTATATCTTTTACGGGCTTCAGGCTTCAGCAGGAAATAACCCATGCCATCATGCGTAGTTTTGAAGCTGGTTATTTTAGCGCCGTCCTCGCCAATAATATCGCCTTTGATATCAAAAGGAAGGCCTTCCGCATCATTGGTCTTAAAAGCAACCTTACTTTCAATGCCTGCCACCAGGTCGCCTCCTTCCGGGAAAAAATTCAGGGTATACACAGGAGCGGCCGGAGCTTTTTTCAGGTTGGGCTGGTTGATATTAATGGCTTTGGTATAGATAAGCGTACTGTCAAAGTTGAGCATCCACCGGGTGTAAGCTCTTATGTACAGCTTTGATTTTTTGACACTGTCCGGTAGTTCAAACTGTGAGCCTGCGCCGGATAATATGATCGGCATGATCTTTTTGCTGAGCACATTATTCTTTTCATCGATCAGCTCTGCATATAAATTGGTGCTGATGGCTGTTGAAAAATTATCTGATTTGACATAGGCTTTGAACCAGACTGTTTCACCGGGATTGTAATAGGTCTTATCCGTATGTATATAGATTTTCTCCTGCGGGTATTTGCTGTTCAGTTCGTACAGCAGCGAATCATATAATTCCTGGGCAGATAATTTTGCGATACTGCAGGAGAGGAGTAAAAGAAGAAGGTAGATTTTTCTCAGCATGTCGATCAATTAGTGGTCAGCTTTAAAGTTAAGCACAGAACTTCTTTTTGCGAAAAGTGAATCTGCCCTCAGGAGAACAATAACATTTTTTTTAATATTGACAGTATATGCCAAAAAAAGCAGTGTCTCAGTTTAAAGGTAAAGGTGGTCGACCTTTTTACAGATAATCAAACATAGAGAATGCTGTTCAGAAGGTCGACCACCTTATTAAAAAAAGCCCTGCAGTGTGAGTGCAGGGCTGTATTGTAAAAGATCGGTTGATTATCCTACTTTCTTTTTCAGGTTTTCATCGATGGCATCGAGGAACTCTTCTGTGTACAGGTAATGTTCACCGTGGTTCACTTTATTGCCATGGATACATACCGCCAGGTCCTTGGTCATTTTACCGCTTTCAACAGTTTCGATACAAACTGCTTCCAGGGCATTGCAGAAATCGATCAGCGGCTGGTTGTTGTCCAGCTTGCCACGGAAGGCCAGGCCTCTTGTCCATGCAAAAATAGAAGCGATCGGGTTGGTGCTGGTTGGTTTGCCTTTCTGGTGTTCACGGTAGTGACGGGTAACGGTACCATGCGCTGCTTCGGCTTCCATGGTTTTACCATCCGGTGTAACCAATACAGAAGTCATCAGGCCGAGTGAGCCAAAACCCTGGGCAACGGTATCGCTTTGTACGTCGCCATCATAGTTTTTACAGGCCCATACAAAATTACCGTTCCATTTAAGAGCGCTTGCCACCATGTCATCGATCAGGCGGTGCTCGTACACAATACCTGCTTCGTCAAACTGCGCTTTGAATTCATTCTTGTACACTTCTTCAAAAATATCCTTGAAGCGGCCATCGTATTTTTTTAAGATGGTATTTTTTGTAGAAAGATATAAAGGCCATTTTTTGCTCAATGCCATATTGAAGCAGCTGCGGGCAAAACCGTAAATGCTTTCATCCGTATTGTACATGGTCATTGCCACACCGTCCCCTTTAAAGTTGAATACTTCAAAAGTTTGCGGTTCGCCGCCGCCTTCGGGAGTGAAGGTCATAGTCAGCTTTCCTTTTCCCTTGATCACTGTATCGGTCGCACGGTACTGGTCGCCGAAAGCGTGACGGCCTACAATGATAGGCGCTGTCCAGTTGGTCACCAGGCGTGGTACATTCTGCATAACGATAGGTTCACGGAAAACCGTACCATCCAGGATATTACGGATAGTGCCGTTGGGGCTCTTCCACATTTGTTTCAGCTTGAATTCCTCTACTCTCTGCTCATCGGGAGTAATGGTAGCGCATTTGATACCCACGCCGCAGGCTTTGATGGCATTGGCTGCATCAATGGTCACCTGGTCGTTGGTTTCATCCCTGTATTCCATACCCAGGTCAAAGTACTGGATGGGCACATCTATATAAGGAAGAATGAGTTTGTCTTTAATGAATTTCCAGATGATCCTTGTCATCTCATCACCATCCAGCTCTACCACCGGATTGTCAACTTTGATCTTTGCCATATTTCTCTTTCTTTTAATTTTTAGGTCAACAAATTTAAGGGGGAAAGTTTTAAGTTATAACACGAATTTCAATCACCAATTACACGAATGCAGATGCCACCGACCTTCGACTTTCAACCTTCAATTATAAACTACTGCTCTTCTTCAGCTGTCCCTCTCCCGTAACCGTGCCCATATTTTCGATGATGGCATCGCCGAACTCACTTGTTTTTAAAAGAGTGGCCCCGCTCATCAGGTTGTAAAAATCAATGGTAACGGTCTTGCGCATAATGGTTGCCTGCAGCGCATCTGTAATTAGCGTTGCCGCTTCCTTCCAGCCGATATAATCCAGCAGCATACAGCCGCTCAGGATCACAGAAGATGGGTTCATGCTGTTGGTACCGGCAAATTTTGGAGCTGTGCCATGCGTAGCTTCAAACACCGCATAGCCGGTTTTGTAATTGATGTTGGCGCCCGGTGCAATACCGATACCACCCACTTCGGCAGCCAGCGCATCTGAAATATAATCGCCGTTCAGGTTGAGCGTAGCCACTACAGAAAAATCTTTTGGTGCGATGAGTATCTGCTGCAGGAAATTATCAGCAATAATGTCTTTGATCAGCAGCTTGCCTTCATGCAGGGCTTTGCGCTGCACTTCGTTGGCATATGCTTCACCCTGCTCTTTTTTCAGCTCATCCCACTCATCCCAGGTGAAAGTTCTGTCGCCGAATTCCTGGCGGGCCACTTCGTAACCCCAGTTTTTAAAACCACCTTCGGTGAACTTCATGATGTTGCCTTTATGTACCAGGCTCACAGAAGGTAAATTGTTTTCCAGCGCATATTCAATGGCAGCACGTACCAGCCTTTTGGAGCCTTCCTGCGATACAGGCTTCACGCCGTAGCTGCTGTCGCCCGGGAACCGGATGTTCTTCACACCCATTTCTTCGACCAGGAATTTTTCAAATTTCTGTGCTTCTGGCGAACCGGCTTTCCACTCTATACCTGCATAGATGTCTTCTGTATTTTCCCTGAAGATCGTCATATCCACCTGCTCGGGATGCACTACAGGCGAAGGAACGCCTTTGAACCATTTTACCGGTCGAACGCAGGCATACAGGTCAAGGTCCTGGCGCATGGCCACGTTGAGCGAACGGATACCACCGCCGATAGGAGTAGTGAGCGGTCCTTTAATTGAAACGATATAATCTTTTGCGATCTGCAGCGTTTCGGCAGGCAGCCATTCGCCCGTTTGCTTAAAAGCTTTTTCGCCGGCCAGTATTTCCTTCCATTCAATTTTCCTGCTGCCGCCGTAGGCTTTTTCCACCGCTGTGTTGAATACTTTTTCTGCAACGGTCCATATTTCAGGGCCAATACCATCACCTTCAATAAACGGGATCACCGGATGGTCGGGTACATTCAGTTTGCCATTGGCACCCATGCTGATTTTTTCTGCCATTGTATTTTATTTTTTATGAGCCCGGCGGCCGGAACTTCGTGTAGCTTCACCGGCGTCGCACACTTGTGCATCATACCGGTAAGCAGCAAGCACCCCGGGCGGGGTGATTTTAGTGCCGCAAAAGTACGAAACCAAAGCTGTAAAAAGGTTAATAAAACAAAAAGCTTCCCGTTTGCACGGAAAGCTTTTGTCCACTTTATAACAGGCTATATAAACTAATTATACCTCCTCACTCTGAAACTGCCGGTAATGGTATAAGGCGTGCTGGCAGGCGCCGGTCCCGTTGCCGTAATCGTATAAGTGCCGGATATAAATTCCCCGATGGCTCCGTACTCGGTGATCTGCACCGAAGAAGCCGAGGTATTAAGCGTAATGTTGCCGCTGATCAGGCTCGTACTGAAATCACTGATAGGGTAGGTGCTGCCTGCAGTGATGCCGCTGTGCGTAAAGAAAAAATTTACCTGGTTAACAGTACCCGTACCGGTGCTGCTGGCGGCGCTTACGCTGGAGCCGTTCTGGCCATTATAGAAATAGGTTAAGCTATCTGAAGGAGCGGTAAAGCTGCTGGCCGTACCATTGATATCGATATTGAGGAATTGTGCGCTGCTGATGCCGCAGGCCTGTATATTGCCCAGCGCATTGCTGCCCACTACGGCGGTATGGCTGATCACACTGCTTTGCTGTCCGCCCACATAATCTTCTGCAATGATCGTTATTGCCTGGCTGCTGGCGCCGCAGAGATAGAGCGGGATATTAAAGCTGCCGTTGCTCACTGCGTACCTGATATAGGAATTGCCCATTTTCAGCAGGATGGCGCCATCATTTACAGGTGCATTGCTGCAATCGGTTACGGTACCTCCCAGGTATGCCGTGTAAGCCGCCGTGTTGATGGTGATCGTTCCCAAAGAGAGATTGCTGCTGGTAGTGGTCACAGACTGTGTATACAGGGCGCTGTTGCAGGAATAGTAATAGGCCACTTCAACAGTAAGGTTGGCATTGCTGGGTACAGCGCCGTTTACATAACCCGCCGTATCGGTAAAGCCATAGGCCCAGGAGTTATCGCTTGTATTGGTCACTTTTACCTGTGCATACCGTACAGGATTGCCTGCCTGGTCTTTGATCGTCATGTCCAGCTGTACATAATTGTTCGGCACATCGCAGTTCCAGAAGGAGAAATGACTTACTTCTCCTATATAATTGCTGCCGCTTTTTGTTGCCGTGCCTTCTTCTTTCCAGAGGCCGATGCTTTCATCAAAATACCAGAGCGGAATGCTGGCCGGCGCTGACCCGGAAAGCGAGGCAGGTAAAGGCCAGGTAAGCGTTGCCTTTTTGCCTGTTGCTATCTGCAGTTTTTCCCCGCTTCCCCCGGTGAGTTCCACTGCGGCCATACCGTAGGTAACCAGCAGCTTCATATTATTATCGGCATCAACAGCCCTGAGGTCGCCGGGCATGATGCGGTCGAGATCGCTTGCGGTTGGATTGATCCATTGCGCCGCCACATGAATGGTGCCGCTGTACACTGCGCCGCTGGCGGCGTTCACCACTGCATTGGCAGGCAGCTCCACCTTCAGACCATTGGGTAATGTTACATTGCCACCATTCACAGCGCTGATAGTGCCGTTATTGGTCTTGGGCAGTAATTTTATTTTTACAAAAGTCGATTTGTTTTCTTTCGCAATGAAAGTGCGTATGCCGGGAAAATAGCCGTCCTTGCTCACAGAGACCATTGCCGCATTTTTAGGTACACTTATATTTTGCAGCTCAAAAAAACCATACTCATCGGTAACGACTTGCTGCGTACCGAATTTTACCGTGGCATTGACTGCCGGGGCATCATTTTCGTCGGTCACAAAACCCGATACGGAAGTGGTTACCCGGGTGCCCAGGTCAACAGGTGTGGCAGGGCCCTGGTTGTTAACTGGCCCGCTGAATTCTTTCTGACAGGCGATCATGCCGGATACCAGCAAGGCCATCGCCAGCAGTGATTTGATAATATTCTTTTTCATAAGCATAAAAGGTGGTTGAATGATTTGCTTATAGGTATATACCGCAGGGTAAGGGCAAAAGTTGGGTGCCTGGCAAAAAAAGTTCAGTTATGGGCTATTTTATAGCCTGCTACAAGCCAAGCAATAATATGATCCATTAAAAATTAAGGCTCCCGTTGATCCACTCGCCATCGAGGTTGGCATTGTATTTCTTATAAAAATTAATGGCGGGCTCATTCCAGTCGAGCACCTGCCACATCATGCCGCTGAATTTTTTCTCTTTACATTCTTCGATCAGCCGGTCAAAGAGCAGGTGGCCGATACCCTTGCCCCGCATGCTTTCTGTAACCAGCAGGTCTTCGAGGTACAGGCGTTGTCCTTTCCAGGTACTGTAACGGATATAATACAAGGCGAAGCCTACCACTTTGCCTCCTGTTTCAGCAACAAATGCCCACCATACAGGCTTATCTCCAAAACCACTTTCCACGAAATGGTCAAAGGCTACAGTTACCTGCTCCGGCGCTTTTTCATACAGGGCAAGCTCATGGATCAGCTCCATCATTGCAGCGCAGTCTTCCTTGCGGGCAGGGCGTATTTCAATACTCATATCGTTGTTTTTTATCAAAGGAAAGAAAACTTATAAACAAAATTGCATTTCGTAATGCTGATTTTGCGTGCAGTAAAAGAGAATGTGCTATTTTCATTTTGCTATTACAACTTCTATAATCCTAATCTGTTCTATGATCAAGCATTGCTGTTTGTACCTCTTATCCTTTTTTCTTACCTGCTTTTGCATGCCCTGTCGTGCAGGGCTCACCGACAGTGCTTTTTCCATTAAAAAACCAGAAGTGCGCCTGGACGTCATAGCGTATCAATATTACCGCATTCCTATACAAAGCAGGGAAGCGGATAGCTTCCGGCAGGAAGTGCTGGCAAAAGGAAATGCATCAGAAAAATTGCTTATCAATTGGCTGAAAGAAGACCGGTCGCTGGCAAAATCCGGACTCGACAGCAGTATCGCTATTTATGATCGTTATATGCCTTCGGTGAAAAAAACAGGCGATTCGTATTTATTAGCGGTATTGTTCAGCCTGAAAGCAGATGCGCTTTATTACACAGGCCGCTATAACCAGGCGTTTGAAAATTATTTATACGCTTACCAGCAATTGCAGAAAGATCCTGAGAAAAAATATTACGGTGCCACATGGACGCTGCATAATATTGCCATGAACTTTTATTTTTTCAAGGATTATAATAAAACGATCGAGATCAGCCATCAGTTATCCAAACTGCCCAGTCCTTACGGACTGGATGAACAATGGTTTGCCTGCAACAACAACGACCTGATAGGCATGGCCTATTTTAAAAGTAACCGCTACGATTCTGCCGCTTACTGGTTCAACAAAACCTATGAAGCTGCCATCGCTTCCGCTGATACTGCCTGGATGGGGATTGCAAAGGGCAACCTGGGCTGGCTGTATTATAAGCAGGAACTGTATGATAAAGCGATCCCGTTGCTGCAGACAGGCATTGCCTACTGCCATAAAGATTCGCTGTGGGATAATATCGCTCCCTTCAGCGCCTGCCTGGCGCATATCTACAGTGTTAAAAGTAATTTTGAAACAGCCGGTGCAATGCTGCGGTTAAGCCATGAAGCCAATGAAAAAATATATAAGCCGAATAACCGGCTGCAGTATTTTAAAGTGGCAAGCCTGTATGAGAAAGCAAAGGGCAATTATGCCAAAGCGATGGAATATGTAGATTCTGCAGGCTATTATGAAACGCTGGAGGCAAAGGAATTTGAAGTGAGCGGTAAAACACTGACCGAAAGCCGGCTGGCTTTTGAAAAACAGCTCATCGAAAATGAAGTGCTGCAGGAAAAAGCAGAAAAAGAAAACCTGGTGCTGTATGCGATCGTCGTCATCTTATTCCTGTGCGTAGTAACAGCCGCCTTGTTTATGATGCGGCAAAAGCTGCGGCATTCTTTAAACGAAGAAAAGCTGCGCAATGAAAAGCTGAAAGCAGAAAATGAACTGAGCCTGGCGCTGTTTGAGATCAAGGAATTTTCGCACAATATCAGTGAAAAGAACAAAGCTATTGAGCAACTCCAGTCCGAAGTGAAGACCCTGGAAGAACAGCAGACAACTGATGCGGGAGCAAAGGAATTCTCAAGCATGGTAGAGCTGACTGCTTTACGGGATGAGGACTGGGCCGATTTTTATATTATGTTCGACAAAGCCTTCCCGTCGCTGCATGAAAAATTCAGGCGAAAGCTGCCGGAGCTGAACGAAAATGAGCTGCGTTATTTTATGCTGCTGAAAATCGGTACGCAGGAAACGGATATCAAAAGCATGCTGGGAACTGATACGCAGGGGCTGCAAAAGCTGCGGGCGACGCTGGTACAAAAGCTGCACCTCACAGATGAGGAAGAAATAGCAATACTGCTGGAATCCTTATAGCATCAATTGTGATCGATCATCGTGTAGGTGACACCGTAAGTGCCATCTGCATAGTGACCACCACTGCCGGGAACCGGCGGCTGAAATTCGGTGTGCAGGAATTTGCGGTAAACAAGGCCGAGTCCACGGGCATATTTTTCTACGCCGTAATTGATTTCGCTGTAGGAGTTGGGATCGGAAGGGTTGCCGATGATCTCATCCCTTTGATCCACTTTGATCACATCTTCCAGGTTGAACGTGCCAACGGTAGTAGCTATGCCTACGCTGTCGTAGGTATAATCCCAGTCATCCAGGTATTTCACTTCGGAAGTAAGGGAATAGGTATCAATATGAGAATTGCCGCTCCAGGTATAACCATTTTTGATAGGCGTGCGGAGCTTTATATAACGCATGTTGTTCTCTACAAATTCAAGTCCGTTGGTGGTAGGCGTTGCCATAAAAGTGGCGTCGCTGTGCCAGGTGCTGTTGAGCGGGTTCTGCATAAAACGTATAATGCGGAAGGAAGGCCTGTTATCGGCATCAGTGATGGCGGCATCCACTACATATTTCACCACGTAGCTGCGAACCGTGAGGGATGCGCCGAAATTGGTGGTCACTGTAGAATCCAGCTGGTAAGTGATATACTTGCCCACCGTAAAGGGGCTGTAGTCTTCAATAGCAGCCGTTTCCACTTGTTCTGTTTCTTTTTTGCAGGAAACAAAGAACAGCGCAACAGCAACAGACGCCAGCAGGAAAATTCTATTTTTCATATATACAAGATACTACCTTATTTGGTATAGACTGATTTTGTTGAGAAATGGCTGCTTACCATTCGGATGGCTGATATCTTTGAATGATACCGCCGCCGATCACATCATTGCCTTCATAAAATACAGCACTCTGCCCGGGCGCTACGCCTTTCACATTGTCATAAAAACGCACTTTTATACCGTTTTCGTATGTAAAGAGCTGGCTGGCTGCGCCTTTATCTTTATAACGGATCTTGGTAAGGGCTTCCATACCATCGGTAATACCATCATATTTCATCCAGTTGATACCGGTTACAGTCATTTCGGTCCGGTTCAGATCCTCTTCATCGCCCAGTACTACGGTATTGGTTTCAGGGATGATCTCGGTCACAAAAGCGGGTTTGCCCAGGGCAATATCCAATCCTTTGCGCTGGCCTACCGTATAGAAAGGATAACCTTTATGCTGACCGAGCACTTTGCCCGAAGGATCTACAAAATTGCCGCCGGCCACCTGCTCTTCCAATCCTTCCACTTTGCGTTTTAAGAAACCACGATAATCATTATCGGGAACAAAACATATCTCGTAGCTCTCGTTCTTTTTGGCCAGTTCGGGATAGCCGAAATCATGCGCCATCTGGCGGATCTCGGTCTTGTGGTAAGTACCCAGGGGCAGGATGGTGCGGCTCAGCAGGTCTTGTTGTAAGCCCCAGAGCGCATAGCTCTGGTCTTTGCTTTCATCCAGTCCCTTGCTGATATAATACCTCCCGTTGCTATGCCGGTTAATCTGGGCATAATGGCCGGTAGCGATAAAATCGCAGCCCAGCGCATCTGCACGCTTCAGCAATGCACGCCATTTGATATGCGTATTGCACATCACACAGGGGTTGGGGGTACGGCCCGCAATATATTCCTCCACGAAATTTTCAATCACAAAATCGCCGAACTCATCCCTGATATCTAAAATAAAATGCGGGAAACCATGCTGCACCGCCGCCAGGCGGGCATCGTTAAAGCTGTCCAGGTTACAGCAACCTGTTTCTTTTTTACCGCTGGTGCCTACGCTGGTAGCATAGTCCCAGGTTTTCATTGTAATGCCCACTACTTCGTATCCTTCGTTATGGAGCATCAACGAGGCGACCGTACTGTCAATACCGCCGCTCATAGCCACTAATACTTTACCTTTTTTGCTCATGCTGCAAAGATAATAAATAAGTGTGGCGGGGCGTCTTTAAGGACCACCGGAGCCGGCCCGGGAGCTGTTTTTTTCTTATTTCATAAATGAAAGATGCCCGGAAAATGAAGGTTGGGCAACCCGGTCTTTTTGGCTTCCGGCCCCGTTTTTTAACGGGAATTATATGATCTGATCAAAAAAATGGCCGGTTTTGATGGAAAAGGCTCGGTTATTGCGTAATCTTGACCTGATTTATTAAAATGTTGCATATGCTGATCCGTTTTGCCTGCTTGCTTTTTAGCGCCCTGCTGTTGCTTGCAAATTCTTCCTGCCAGAAAGAGTTCTCGATTGAATCGGGCAATACACCGGGAGGAACTGTTTTAGCTAATAATTCTGCCGACACCATATACATTGAACGAATTGTGCGTACAAAGTACAACGGCACCAACTACGATACCGTAATGATCACCCAATTCACTTACGATTCCTTAAGACGCATGAAGGGCTGGCGTGATTATCCTGTGCTTGCAGGCTACGGATACCCCGAAAGTATGGAATATGGTTACAAAGGAACCGATACCCTGCCTTCTACTGCCCGCTATACCACTAAGGCTACAGGTTCTGCGGATTCGGTGATACAGGATTATTATTTTTACTATGATGATCTTACCCGAAAAATCAAAGATTCTGTGCATAAGATCAATACCGTAGCTCCGCAGCATTCGGGCTGGGTGGATCATTTTTATTATCTGCCCGGCAAAAGCGTGACAGTCGGCAGGTACGAAGATCCGAATACCGTATACCTATACAGGGATACTTCTGTATTAGATGCCGGCAATAACCTGGTGGAAGCAAAATTTTATTCCGGTCCTTCGCAGGATTATACCATGCATTGTAATTTCCAGTTTGATAACGGCAACCATATTTTTTCAAAATGCAATGTGCGGAATGCGGTTCCCAAAAGCATTGTAGGCACTCTTGCACATAAGTATAGTGGCAGTAACAATATACTCTACCAAAAAATAGATTATTTTACTACCTATATCGAAGTGTCGAATACCATCACGTACAACCGGTATAATTTCCCCGCAACTATTGAAGGCATGTATAACAACGAGCAGCTCAAAATGTTTTTCTATTACAGGAGCCTGCAATAGAAGGGATCATTCTGCAGCCAGCTTCCTGATATCATTTATTTCAAGCCTCTGTTGAGGGTATCCTTTGGTCACCGCATGGATCATGGCCTGTCCAACCTGGTGCAGGGTAAGCGATTGTTTTGGAAAAAGATAGGGGAATATCGCAATGACAGGTTTAAAAAACCAGCGTACATTTTTTTGACCTTTTACCGGCTTCATAAAACCCGGCCTGAAATTGTATGCGCCCCTGAAACCCAATTGTGCAAGGTCGTCTTCTGTGCGGCCTTTTACCCGCTGCCACATTTGCTTCCCGTTGGTATTGGTATGAGCGCCGGAAACGAATGTAAACACCATCGCAGAGTTCACTTTCAGCAGCGCCTTGGCAAAATTAAGCGTGGTATCATAAGTGATGCGGGTATAGTCTGCTTCATTCATACCCACCGAGCTCACGCCGGCGCAGTAAAAGCAGGCATCGTATCCCTGCAGCTGATCTGCCGCTTCTTCCAGTTTATTAAAGTCAGGCAAAAGCAGTTCTTTCAGCTTCGGATGCTGAAGATCGAAATGCCTGCGGTTGATGATAAGCACTTCGCTGATCTCGCTGCTCTGCAGGCAATGCAGCAAAACACCTTCGCCTACCATACCGGTAGCGCCGGTGAGTATGATTTTAATTGGTTTCATGATTGTAAAGCTACTTACAAAATCAATTGGGTGATGGCAGCCTCAGCTTCAGGTAATTTAAAAAAGTGTGCCCGCTTATTTTCCGGAAACGGATGCTGATGCTGTTCGTGGTATGATCGATCACAAATTTCCGAATGACGGCCGCATTGTTGCCGGCCAACTGGTAAGGCGAAAATCGTTGCAGCACGAGGCTGTCATTGATGAGCACATCAAATACATTGAGCCCGGCCTGTTCGGCTGCGGAGACCGATAGGTCGTAGGCTTGCTTCTGCGGAGCATTGTAGAGATCGGCAAAGCCCAGCTCTATTTCATACCTGCCGGGCGGGACATCTATTTTGTAAGCGCTGATATCTTCTCTTTTTGTCTGGAACAAGGGCGTGTAAGCCGTATTCATAATCTCTGCAGTGGTACCGATGCGGCCGGGAGATTTCCGGAATATGGTACCATCCGTATAACCCCAGCTTCCTTCTTTGTAAGGCCTGTCTGCCACAAAGGTCAGGCTGTCTGTGATGAAATCGCAATTGCTGCCTGCATTTACGGCGATGATATTTTGCGACAGCTTTTTACCAGCGGTTGTGAAAGGCAGGATCTGCAACTGAACATTTTTTTTATCCAGCAGCTTTGTTGTCTCTCCCGGCTCAATCGCTTCAATGATATTGTTTCCCTTATGCAGGTAAACATTCCATACCGCAGTGAAATTATCCAATGTAAGAGTGGGTAATAAAACGCCGTTCACCCGGAGGGCCAGCTGCGGGAGGTTGGCATACACTTTTATAGGAAAGGCGGCAGTGTCGGTATCGCTTACTGCCGTGCGCTGTGCCCAGTCGTCAACGGCGATATGAATCACAGGGCTGTCTTTTCTTAAAAAAGCCTTGAAATAATAGAATACATCTTTCGGGCTGCGGTCATTGTAGACCAGTCCTTTGTTATTGGTGCGGGGCATCGATTCCTGCCGGGTAGCTACGTTGAAATCGATAAAATTCCATTCCGTAGCGCCGATGATATAGGGCCTTGCCATGATCTGCGGCAGGTAATGCTCCAGGTATTTTTGCTGATATTCTATAGAAAAATCAAATGTCTCCGGTTGCAGGGAATGCAGGCGTTTGTCGGAACCGGCTCCGAACTCGCTGATGATAATAGGCTTCTGCGGGTACCTGCGATGCTGCTCGTCCGCAAATTTTTCGAAGCCTGAAAAATCGCCGCCATACCAGCCCTGGTAAAGGTTCCAGCCGGATACATCGGTGATATCGCTGAGACCGATCCTGTTGTAAAGATCCGTGCCATGGTAGGCCATGATGCTGAGCCTGGAGGAGTCTTCTCTTTTCAATAGCTGTTCCAGCTCACGGGCCAGGGCAAGCGTCTTTGTATAAAAATTTTCACGCTGCTCTTTTGCAACGCTGCGTTCTACCTGCAGCAGTATCTCGTTCATGTATCCCCAGAAGATGACCGAAGGATGATTGTAATGCTGCCGGATCATTTCGGTGAGCTGGCTTTTGGCATTGGTTTTAAAAGTATCATTGTCGCCGATAATATCCACTACCGGTATTTCCTCCCACACCAATAGCCCGAGCGAATCACAGGATTTCAGCACTTCGTCGCTTTGCTGGTAATGTGCCAGCCGTACAAAATTGACGCCCATCGATTTTATAAGGCGCATATCTTCCCGATGCACTTTGTCGGGCACCGCAATGCCATAAGGTGCTTTGTCCTGGTGACGGTTGGTGCCCATCAGCTTGATAGGCCGCCCATTGAGCAGGAAGCCATTCCGGGTGTCTGCCGAAAACCAGCGTAACCCGAAAGGAATAATGGCTTCATCAATCGTTTTCTTTTTTCGGATCAGTTGTAGGGTCGCAGTGTACAGGTTCGGCGAATCAGGCGACCATAATTGCGGGTTGTTTATTTCCAGTCCGGTAAAATACCAGGGTTGTAAACTGTCATTATCCTTAAGCGATATTTTTTTCGTGAGAATATGTTTGCCTCCCAGGCTGATCTTCAGCTGTACGGCACAATCTTTTGTTGCATTGCGAACAGCTCCTTTTACCCGGATGCGGGCTTTTGTATTACTGACCACCGGTGTGCTGATAAAGATACCTGGCGAGCCGTAGTTGTCTGAGTCGAAATGTGTTTTATCAGTTGCCACCAGCCATACATTGCGGTAGATGCCACCAAAAATGGTAAAGTCGCCGGAGAGGGGAGGAATATCTTTGTTGCGGTTGTCGGCCAGGACCTGCAATGTATCATTGCCTTTGAGCAAAGCCGCCGGAAGCTGTACATGAAAAGCCGAATAGCCGCCGCTGTGCGTAGCCAGCAACTGACCGTTAAGATATATGGCTGCATAAGAATTCACCGCTTCAAAACGCAGGTAGAGTGTTTTGTTTTTTAGCGCAGCGGGAATGCTGAAAATTTTACGGTACCAGCAGGCATCACGGGTATAATCCTTTTGCTCATAAGCGTCCAGGTTCCAGGTATGTGGTAAGGTCACTGGCTTCCATTGGGAAGCAATTGTTTCGCTGATCGTTTTGTTTTGCAGAAACTGCCAGTCGTTGTTGAATGACAGCTGTACACGCTGTGCAGAGGCGCAGGAAACACAAAGGACGAAAGCAAGCAATACCCAATTTTTCATGCTTTAAAAATAGGCATTAAGCCAGAGAGAAAGGAACGCTGTTGCGGGTATTGTTACGAAATCAATGTAGTAGCTGCTCACACTACTCTTGCACCGTTAACGGAAGGCTGTGCTCCATTGCTGATGGCTGTGATGCTTTCCAGGCTGGTGGAGGCGATCTGTTCCAGCGCTTCATCTGTAAAAAATGCCTGGTGAGCGGTTACCAGTACATTGGGAAAACTCATGAGGCGCTGTATCGTATCATCCTGGATAATATCAGCCGAGAGGTCTTTAAAAAATAATTTTTCTTCCTGTTCATACACATCGATGCCGAGGTAACCGATATGCCCGGTCTTCAATGCTTCGATGGCTGCTTTTGTATCAATGAGCTTGCCCCTGCCGGTATTGATGATCATCACGCCCTTCTTGGTAAGGGCCAGTGTTTCTGTATTAAACAGCTGGTTCGTTTGCTCGTTGAGCGGGCAATGCAGGGAAATGATATCGCTTTGCTGCAATAATTCAATCAAGGGATGATAACTCACGCCTGCCGCTTCCAGTGAACGGTCGGCCAGCAGGTCAAAAGCCATCACTTTGCAACCGAATCCCAGCATAATATGGCAAAAGGCTTTGCCGATATTGCCTGTCCCAATCACACCCACAGTTTTGCCGTGCAGGTTAAAGCCCAGCAAGCCGCTAAGCGAAAAATTCTGCTCTCTTACACGGTTGTAAGCCTTGTGCGTTTTACGGTTGAGCGTCATGATCATTGCCAGCGCATGTTCTGCCACGGCTTCGGGAGAATAGGCAGGTACCCGGCATACGGCAATGCCCAGCTCCCTGGCGGCTTCGGCGTCGAGATTGTTGAAACCCGCACAGCGAAGGGCCACTATTTTTACTTTTCTTGCTGCAAGACCTTCCAGCACCTGCCTGTCCAGCTTATCATTTACGAATACACAAACAACATCCGCAGTGTGGACCATTTCCACGCTGTGCGGACCTAAATGCGTTTCGAAAAACTCCAGCTCAAAACCGTGGCTTGTATTCGCTTTTTCAAAAGAGATACGATCGTATCTCTTGGCGGAGAAAAAAGTAATTTTCATGTTGCGAAGGTAAGAAAGCCGGGCAGGGTAGCGCCATGATCTTCATCATGGCCTGCTGTGTATTCTTACTGTAACAAGCAATCGTTGAACCGGGATAAACAATTATTCTACGGTAGCGCCGGGTGCATTTTCCTTTACGGAAGCAATGCCATTGTCACGGCCTCCTTCAGATTCATACATTTCGCTGGTGCCGATCACCTGGCCGTTGGTGGCTTTTAAATTGAAATAATGTTTGCCGTTGGTCGACGTCTTTTTATCATATTTGGAATCATCCTGCGAATTTTTCCTTACAGATTCTATCCCGTTGTCACAGGCAGCTTTGGTCTTGTAGCCTTCGCTGCTTAAAATGGTTTGGCCGTTGCCGGCTTTAAGGTTGAACTGGTATTCCCCGTTGCTGCGGGTACTGATTACGAATTTTCCCATAACGATTTTTATTTTAAAGATATTCATTGCCGTTATAAAATACAAGAGAAAAATACGGGAGCTCCTGAACGCTATTAAAAATATACCCGGGCAACAGCGAAGAAGATACAGCGGCCGGTATTCAATATCTGCATCAAAACAAAAAACCTATGTTGCTTAAAAGGGGCCGGGTATGAAAACAGTGCTTTCATCTTCTGATGACATAATAATAGCATATTTGCGGTAAGAAATGTATGCCAAACAGGGCATTTTGACCTGTAAGCCGGGGGTAAGGTTTTGCCTGCTTCAGCCGGCTGTTTCTTCACGTTTTGGGAATAACTTTTTTCTTTCCAAAAATCCTTTCTATTAACTTGCAGCCATGCAGCAATACCTGGACCTTGTCAGACATATTATTGAAACCGGTGATGATAAAAGCGACCGTACCGGAACCGGTACCCGCAGTGTATTTGGCGGGCAATTGCGTTTTAACCTGGCGGAAGGTTTTCCGCTGGTGACCACCAAAAAGACGCACCTGAAAAGTATCATTTATGAGCTGCTGTGGTTTCTAAAAGGCGATACCAATATTGCCTATCTCAAAGAAAATAAAGTGAGCATCTGGGACGAATGGGCCGATGCCAACGGGGATCTCGGACCGGTATATGGCAAGCAATGGCGCAGCTGGGAAGGAGCCGACGGCCAGGAAGTGGACCAGGTGAAAGAGCTGATCCATACACTAAAAACAAATCCCGACAGCCGGCGTATGATCATCAGCGCATGGAATGTGGCCGATCTTCCTAAAATGAAGCTGATGCCCTGTCACTGCCTGTTCCAGTTTTATACTTCTGCACCCGATGCCAATGGCCGCAGAAAATTAAGCTGCCAGCTATATCAGAGAAGTGCTGATGTATTTTTGGGTGTTCCTTTTAATATCGCTTCTTATGCATTGTTCACCATGATGATCGCACAGGTGGTGGATATGGACTTAGGTGATTTTGTGCACAGCTTCGGAGATGTACATTTATACAATAACCATTTTGAGCAGGCTGAATTACAGCTCGGCCGCACGCCTTTCCCTTTGCCGCAGATGAAGATCAATCCTGCGGTAAAAGATATTTTCGATTTTACCTTTGAAGATTTTGAATTATTGAATTATCAGAGCCATCCCGGTATAAAGGCGCCTGTGGCGGTGTAGGAGAGGAAGGAAAAATAAGAAAGGGAGAATGAGGAATAAGAAAGGTGGGAGGGTTCATTTTAGCCAGAGATTTTTTTGCCGGAACGTTTAATAGCATTTGCTTTAGCCGTATCGATACTTTTAAGAAAAATCGCCATTAATTCATTGCATTCTTTTTGAGCTGCAGCTACCATATCGTTTTTGAGTACCGGCTTTTCATCGATTATCCTGAGATTGACCCTCGTTTCCCTTATCTCCTTCAATACCAATTTCATCTTATGTATAAAATCTGCCGGTGATTCAGCAGCCTGTGCTTCTCCATAAATGAGCGCCGGGGCCAAACAGCTTTTACAAAGCTGGTACGCTAAGTTTTGCCCTGTTTTCGTAAAAGGCAGCAGGTCACAGATATGCAGGCATGAGCAGGCAAACCGTATCAGCCTGTCTTCCAGGTCGTATTTCTTAGTGTTCATAACAGAAGGGTATTGTGATCAAAATAGCCAATCTGGTCACTTTTATCAGGGGATTTCCCGCATTTTTTAAGCTCCGCACCCTTTTTCATTTCTTATTCCTCATTTAACCTTCCTTATTTACCCTTTTCACATATTATTTCCTGCATTTTTTCGTTGTAGGCTTAGCCAATCTCTGCTTATGAAAAAATGCTACACTTTTTTCCTTTCAAAAATTGTATTATTGACTGTACATGCTCAGCCAATGGCCGATACTACCGGCAAGCTCATTGAGCAAAAGGAAAATATCATTACAGAAAATACCATCGTTAAAGTAGAGAACCTCGGCAGGCGCATCAACAGCGAATACCCGGAGCTGCGGCCTACCATTTCAGCAGACGGCAACCTGCTTTTTTTTATCCGCATGGGTCATCCTGTCAATGAGCATATTGCCACGGTTCGCAATGCACAGGATATCTGGTACAGCATGCGGGAGGATGATGGTAGCTGGAGTCCGGCCGAGCACCTGAATGGCGCTGTAAATGCATCACAGTATAATGCCGTTTTCTGGATATCGCCCGATCTCAATACGATGCTCATCAAAGGCGCTTACGTGGAAGGCCAGTACTACGGGATGGGCGTAAGCATGACGAAGCTGCAGAAAGACGGCGACTGGAGCCCTCCTCAGATGCTGCGTATCCGCAATTTCAACAAGTTCAGTTTTACACAACAATTTGGGGCGAGCATGGGCCAGGATGGCAAAACCATGCTGCTGTACATGAGCGATAAAAAGAACAGCTACGATAACGATATTTATGTTTCCTTTCTGGAAGGTGGTGATATATGGAGCGCCCCTAAAAGTCTTGGTAAAAAGATCAACCTGCCCGATTACAATGAAATGAGCCCTTTTATTGCAGCCGATGGCGTTACGCTGTATTTCAGCAGTGACCGGCCCGGCGGATTGGGTATGAATGATATCTGGATGAGCAAGCGTTTGGATGACAGCTGGACGAAATGGAGCGAACCGGTCAATCTAGGCAAGCCCATCAATACCGAAAATGACGAAGCTTTTTTTACCCTGGATGCAGGAGGCGAGTATGCTTATCTTACCAGCAGCGACGGTGCTTTCGGCGCAAGTGATATTGTACGCATCAAGCTGCTTGAAAGAGAGAAGCCCGATCCTGTAGTAGTGGTAAGCGGGAATGTATATAATGAAAAAACAAGACAGCCGATGAGCGCTGATCTAATCTATGAAATTCTGCCTGCCGGAACCGAAGCGGGGAGGGGCACATCCAACCCGCAGGATGGGTCTTTTAAAATGGTATTACCTTATGATAAAAATTACCTGATCCGTGCATCCGCAGAAAAATTCTTTGCCATTTCTGAAAACCTCAATCTCGATTCACTCATCAAAGTGGGTTACAAAGAAATTCATAAAGACCTGTACCTGGCGCCGATCGAGATAGGGCAGGTGTTTCGTCTCAATAATGTGTTCTTTGATTTTGATAAATACGACCTGCGGCCGGAATCCGCCACAGAGCTCAATCGTGTTATTATGTTCTTAAACGATTACCCGAATGTTGAGATTGAGCTGGGCGCTCATACCGACAGCAAGGGCAGCGATGAATACAATCTTACGCTCAGCCATAACCGTGCAAAAAGCTGTATGGATTATATCATTAATGTGGGCAAGATACCGGCATCCAGGGTGAGCTTTAAAGGCTATGGCGAAACAGTGCCCGTGGCTCCCAACAGCAATGCCGACGGTAGCGACAACCCCGAGGGTAGGCAGCTGAACCGCAGGGTGGAATTCAAGATCATGAAAAACTAAATATTATTTGCTGAGGGTTTACCGCTGGGGATACATGGATCATGTAACCGGCCGCATATCTTTATGCGGCTTCACAGGCGTCGCACTCTTCAGCAGGAGAATATCACCCGGCTCATTCTCCTTCCTTTATTCTTCCTTTCTTATTTTGTCTTTTTCATTCCTCATTTTCCCTTCCTTATTCTCCCTTTCTTATTTTTCCTTCCTTATTTTTGACCCATGAAGGATTACAACATTTCACTTGTCGTTGCGGCGGCGGATAACAATGCCATCGGCAAGAACAACCAGCTACTCTGGCACCTGCCCAATGACCTTAAATTTTTTAAAAATACTACCTGGGCGGGTGTGGTTATTATGGGCCGTAAAACTTTTGAAAGCGTCAACAAGCCTTTACCAGGAAGGTTGAATATAGTTGTAACATCCAACAAGGACTGGCATTTCGAAACGGTAAAAACAACAGCTAGTCTTGAAGAAGCCATTGCTCTTGCAACAGCAGAAAATTTCAAAGAAATATTTATCATCGGTGGTGGCGAGATATACAGGCAGTCTATGCCCCTTGCCGATATCATCTATATGACAAGAGTGCATACCAGCCCGGACGCCGATACATTTTTCCCCGAGATCCATCCTGCCGAATGGGAGCTCAGGCACCGGGACGATGTATCAAAAGATGATAAGCACGCCTATGATTACAGCTTTGAGCGCTGGGAACGAAAAGTGTAAGATCTTTCTATGCATAACAAAGCCCGGTCAGATAACCGGGCCTTTTATTTTTAATTGAATAATTGCTTATTCACTTTCTCATTTCTTATTTCTCCTTTTCCTGTTTCTTATTTTATAATCGTCACATACCCTGTCACCGGTTTGCTGTCGATCCTGTTGTTCAGCTCGATGATATAATAGTAAGTATCCAGTGGTAAGGATTTCCCTTTAAATGTGCCATTCCATGGCTGGCGGTAGCCCCTGCTTTCAAAAACGAGCTGTCCGGTCCTGGTAAACACCTGTACTTTGCAATTAGGATAGGTTTCCAGGTTCTTGATGAGCCATAGCTCATTGATGCCGTCGCCATTCGGTGAGAAAGTATTGGCGATCAATGGTCCCTGCACCACTTTGATCTGGATGCTGGCCGAAGCCCTGCAACCTACTGTAGAAGTGACATTCAGCGTATAGGTCGTATTCGTTTGCGGTGAAGCCAGCGGGTCGGCTACAGAGGCGCTGCTTAACGAAGCAGCCGGCTGCCACGCATAAGTGGCAATTGTTTCGGTGCTGGCCGTATGCAGCTGCGTGGTTCCTCCCGCCAGTATTTCGGGGTTGTCAGCTGTTAAAGTAAGTACCGGGTTCGGTGCGATGGTTATCGTAATGCCATTGCTTACTACGTTGTTGCCGGTAAGGCAAGTTTCACTGCTCGTGAGTATGACTGTTACCACATCATTGTTGCTGAAAGCTGCATAAGTAAACTGGCTGCTGTTGGTACCCGCATTGCCGCCATTGATCTGCCATTGGTACGAAGGATTGCTGCCTCCGTTCACAGGCGTAGCGCTGAAAGTAGCTGCTTCGCCTCCACATAATAATGTCTTGCTTGCAGTGATGCTCACCGAAGGAGTAAGATTTGGATTCACCTGCATTGTAATGCCGTTGCTGGATACATTATTGGTTGCAAGACAGGTTGCATTGCTGGTAAGCACAACCGTTACCACATCGCTATTGTTCAGCGTGGCCGAAGTATAAATATTGCTGTTGGTACCCACATTGCCACCGTTTACTTTCCATTGATACGAAGGATTGGAGCCGCCGTTCACTGCTGTTGCGGTAAAGTTAACCGAACTGCCTGCACAGATGGTCTGCTGCGATACGGTGATGTTCGCCGATGGTGTCAGCAGCGGGTTTACCTGCATCGTAATACCATTGCTTACAATATTGTTGGCCGCCAGGCAGGTCTCGCTGCTTGTAAGCCTTACCGTTACCACATCGTTATTGTTAAGGGTTGAGGAAGTGAATGTCGGGCTGTTGCTGCCCGCATTGCCTCCGTTGACCATCCATTGGTAAACCGGGGTGCTGCCCTGGCCGGTAGTGGTGGCCGTAAAAGTTACTGCGGTGCCTGCACAGATATTGTTCTGTGATGCTGCGATGCTTACGGTGGGAGTGATATTATTATTCACCGTCATGCTGATCGCATTGCTGCTGACATTGTTGGTTGTCGGGCATGTTTCGCTGCTTATGAGGATTACTGTTATTACATCGCCGTTGCTGAGTGTGTTGCTGGTAAATGTTGCGTTATTCGTACCTGTATTGCCGCCATTGACCTGCCATTGGTAGGAAGGCGTTGTGCCACCATTCACCGGGCTGGCAGTGAAACTAACGGAGTTGCCTGCGCAGATAGTTGTTTGCGAAGCCGCAATGCTCACCGAAGGTGTTACCACCGGCGCTACACTCATCGTCACTGTGTTACTGCTTGCTGTGGCGGCTGTTACGCATGTTTCACTGCTCGTCAGTACAACCGATACTACATCATTGTTGTTTAAAGTTGTGCTGGTAAAAGTATTGCTGTTGGCGCCTGCATTGCCACCGTTGACCAGCCACTGATAAGAAGCGGCTGACCCTCCGTTTACCGGTGTTGCGGTAAATGTTACAGAACTGCCTGCGCAGATGCTGGTCTGCGATGCGGAGATAGAAACCGCCGGCGTAAGGTTATTGTTCACCGTCATCGTAACCGTATTGCTGGCCACGTTATTGACAGACACACAGGTTTCGCTGCTTGTCAATACAACCGAAACCTGGTCATTATTGTTTAAGGTCGTGCTGGTGAAAGTATTGCTGTTGGTGCCGGCATTGCCGCCATTTACCAGCCACTGATAAGAAGGCGCAGTACCTCCGTTCACCGGTGTGGCGGTAAATGTTACAGAGCTGCCTGCGCAGATATTGTTCTGCGATGCGCTGATGGACACTGAAGGGGTGATAGCTGCGATCACACTCATGGTCACACTGTTGCTGCTTACATTGTTGGATGACAGGCAGGACGCATTGCTGGTGAGCACCACCGAAACCACATCATTGTTGTTTAAAGTATTGCTGGTAAAAGTATTGCTGTTGGTGCCGGCGTTGCCCCCATTCACCAGCCACTGGTAAGATGGAGCAGTACCCCCGTTTACCGGTGTAGCCGTAAAGGTTACGGAGCTGCCGGTACAGATATTATTCTGTGAAGCGCTGATGCTTACCGAAGCTGTTACAGGCGCCGATACTGTCATTGTAATACTGTTGCTGTTCGCCGTAGCGGCTGTTACGCATGTTTCGTTGCTTGTCAATACCACAGCCACCACATCATTGTCATTCAGTGTAGTACTGGTGAAGGTATTGCTGTTGGTGCCTGCATTGCCGCCGTTGACCAGCCATTGATAAGCAGGCGTGCTGCCTCCGTTTACCGGTGTGGCTGTAAAAGTCACTGAGCCGCCGGTACAGATCGTTGCCTGTGAGGCTATGATGCTTACCGCAGGAGTAACCGAAGGAGTGAGTACAATATTAATAAGATTGGAAGTGTCTGCTGTAGCGGTGCAACCAAAGTCGGGTGTCATGGCAACGCTTACCACATCACCATTCACCAGCGTAGTGCTGCTGTAAGTAGATGAGTTGGCGCCGGCAACAGGACTGCCGTTGATCAGCCATTGATATGCCGGCGTAT
This sequence comes from Ferruginibacter sp., assembly GCA_047602605.1. Lineage (GTDB taxonomy): Bacteria > Bacteroidota > Bacteroidia > Chitinophagales > Chitinophagaceae > Ferruginibacter. The sequence goes on along the minus strand of JASGGW010000005.1, from coordinate 482,781 downwards.
TGGCTCCCTGGTTCACCGGAGTAGCGGTAAACTGGATGGAAGTGCCGGAGCATACTGTGCTCGTCATATCCGGGTTGGCTGCAATGCTTACATCGTAGGGCACATAATTTTTTTCGTATGCACCTGCATCCACAATGGCATTTTGAATACGGGCATTGCCGAGGATATCAGTGGTAACACCAGCCGGTATATAGCTGTTGTTGCCCGCATCCAATGCTTTGCTGCAAAGGCTCAGCTGCAGACCATCATCTGCTGTGCGCCATATATTATCAGCGCCGGCTGCGTTGGCGCTGTTCATGAACTGCGGATCGACATCCAGGTTGGCGGTACCTGCGTATCCGCCCTGTACGATACAGTTGTTCACCTGCTCGGTGGTGCCGGTAGTATTGGATCCGATGCCATTGCTGTTGCCGTAAATGATGGAATTATAAACGTACGAGTTGTACACCAGTCCCTGGTTGAACAATCCGCCGCCATTGGCCGCCACGTTGGCATATAAAGTGCTGTTGATGATTTCAGATCGTACATAATCTGTATTATAAACGCCGCCGCCCAGGTCTGTTGCTATATTGGACGCAATCACACTGTTGCTGATGCTGAAATTATCCGTGCGGTTATTATAAATACCAGCGCCATCGTCACCGGCGCTGTTGCCTGTAAATACCGATTTACGGATATCTACAGAAACGGCGATCTGTGTATTAATGGCCCCTCCATCCATAATGGCAGAGTTATTGGTAAATATGGTATTCCGGATAGTAATATTCTGTGCATTGCTGTTTTTCATACCGCCACCGCCGTTGTTATTGGTGGCGCCGGTTGCGCTGTTGTTTTGAACAAAAGAGCTGTCCATTGTAAAAGAAGCCTGCACATTATAAATACCTCCTGCATCAGCGGCTGCATTATTTTGCCGTACCGTACTATTCAATAAAGTCAATACAGAACGGTTGTAGATACCGCCCCCGGAATTTCTTGCGAGCGCCATGGCATTCACTGTAAAACTGCCTGCGCCATCGGCATTTCCTTTTTCGATGATGAATCCATTCACCTGCGATCCGCTGCCGGTATAGGTTGCAGTGAGCACATGGTAAACATTATCTGCAGTATTGTTCAGCGTGCCTATATCACCCGAAAGAATCGTAGGGTTGGCCGCAATATTTCTCTGGCCCGGAGCGGTTTCAGTTCCGGCAAAGCCGCCGTACATGGTAATATCGCTTCTTTTTATCCTGAAGGAAGAATCCCTGTTGGCTGCCATTACAGTTGTTGGTGTACCCATTGGGTAATAGGTGCCTGATTTCACCCATATCTCTACGGGATAGCTCACAATGTTGGCACTGTTCAATGCTTTTGTAACCGTTCTCAATGCACTACCCCATGAAGCGCCGCTGTTGTTATCGTTGCCGCCTGTTGCATCTACATAGAAACGGGTAATTCTTATCTCATCCGCACCAATGCTCGGTCCTGTAGCGCTCCTGGCATCACCGTCTATATCATCAGTGATTGCTGCAAGCGGCAGTGCTGCATTGATGAGCCCGGGATTATTTGCCTGTGTAAGATGCAGGTCATTCGCTCCTACAAAAACAGGCTGTATGTTCACTGAGTTCGCATTGCCCCCAAGGCTGGTCTGCAGTTGCGCCAGCGTATTGGTAATCGAAGCATTAGTCCCTGTTGAGCTCAGGTTGGTGCTGGTGGAATAATAGTCGTTGTAATTGATGCTGCTGAATACCCCGGTACCGTTGGTTGCAAGGTTACTGATGGCCAGCCGGCTGTTGGCATTACCCACTGTTTGCAGGTTGGCTAAAATATTGTTGCGCAAAGTAACCACGCCGGAGCCCGAGATGTTTGCTGTGATCAGCAATGCGGAAGCACGGTGAGCACCGGTTAAAGTTTGTTCCGTATTCAGCACCACGGTGTTGTTATCCAAAGTATACCCGCCGCCGCCATCCAGCACAATGCCATTGCCATTATCACCGGACTCATACCCGTTGTAGCCATACGAAGCCACATCCCATACAAAATTGTTGCGGATAGCTACGTTGGCTGTAGTAACAGTGGCGGCACATAATATGCCTGAGGAACCGTATCCGGAAGTATTGCTGTTTTTGATATTGTAGACTTTATTTTTTTCAATTACCACGCCGCTCAGTGCACTGTATACAAACATGCCCATTGTACTGCCTGTACCAGAGCTGGATAAATTGGTCACTTCATTTTCACTTACCGTGATATTGGCGTTGGCAACACCCGGTGAAATGTTGATGCCGATGGGCGCATAGCTGCTGGTACCGCTATAGCGAAGCCCGGAAACAGTATTCTGCGAAATAGTGGTAGCTGTGGTGGCTGTGGCCAGCCAGATCGCCCTGTCGAATTCGGCGCTGGCAGTTTCAAAATTCCCGATCCTGTTGCGAAGGATGTTTACATTTTTTGCACCCTGCACATATACACCTACCAGCCGGATAGCTTCTGTACCCGGCGTATTGATATCGTTATCCGCTATCGTTACATTATTGAGCAGCGCACTCACCACCGAATAGATATACAGGCCGATATAGGCACGTCTTACATCGTTATTGGTGAAGCTGATATTGCTGAAATAGCCGGGACTGCCCACAACGGCGGCATCGCCTATCAGCACTGCGGTGGAAGTATTGGTGCCATTGATGATCACACAATTCCTTACCGTTATATTGTTCACGGGAACTGTTCCTACGGAGCCGATCAGTAATACATTGGAACTTGTGGCGCTGTTGTTTCTTATGGTCAGGTCACGGCTGGTGGAACCATTGTTGGAACCATCAATGGTAATATTGGCGCCGCCGTTCAACCGGATAACGGGCCCGCTGGCAATGGTGCCTGCAATTACCGGGGTGGTGCCTGCTGCCGGTCTTATCAAGACGGATGTATAATTGGCTGCGCCGCTGCCGCTGGCATTGAGCACACATTGAGCCGTTTCGGTAGTGCTGGCTGTAATGCTAACGGTAATGGCCCCATTATGTGTGCCCGCATTGAGGGCTGCAAAAGCTGCCCCCAGCGTGGTATAGGCTGTAGGGCCGGTTGTTCCGGCCGTGGCGGTTACAGATACCTGGGCTTTGACGCTGTTAGATATCAGCAGGAGTGTCAGGATAACGTACAATCCTCCATGCATGAATATTTTCTTTACACTCATGGCAGAAAGGATGTTGGCGAAGTAGTGCTGTTTCATCTGCATTGGTTTTCTAAAGTTTTGGAAAAGCAGTAAGCGGCCGGTAATTACTCACCGGCCACTTATACTTACATGTAAAGGGATACGGAGATATTTTTGTTTGATAGATAATAGTTGTACTGTTTTTTCATGTTGTATAAACGGTGTTACCAGATATTTCTCGGGCAGCCTTCATTGTAACTGTTACCCAGCGTAAAGCCTACCAGCAGTTCATGCGTGTTGCCTGCGTAGGTGCGCATGCGGCTGGTGTTGGCCACTTCATACGCATAGCTGATGTTGAAGGCATTGCCTATATACATGCCGGCCATGGCGCTGTAACCGCCCAATACATCGGCGTAACGGTAGCTGCCTCCGATCCAGAACAGATCCCGGTATTGTGCCTTGGCATTAAAATGTGCACCCAGCAGCTGCGGCTTCCAGTATTGCAGCATGATGGATGGCAGCAGCGATACATCTTCACTTAGCTGCATGCGGTAACCGGCGGTGAAAAAATAATTGGGACTGTACCAGGTGCCGTAATTATCCTGGTCGGATAATTTAACCTTATTCGGTACAATATTTAAAACCGAAATACCGGCAAAATAGCGGTCGCTGTAAAGGAAAAGACCTGCTCCTAATTCTGGCACCATTTTTTTCAGGGCGCCGTTGCTGTAACCCACTGCAGGATCGTTGGGATCGAGGCTGCCCCAGTTGATCTTGGAAGTGGCAATATTCACTGACGAAAAGCCTGCGGAAAACCCGCCGGCCAGGCTTGTCTTTGCACCGAGTGGCTGGTGATAGGCATAGCTGGCTGCCACCGACCAACGGTTGATATATCCTGCACGATCGTTCACCGCTGTCAGCCCGATGCCATGATGGGCTGCCGGCGTTGTATAATCATTCCAGTAGGCCGATCCACGGGGATTATAACCCTGCGGCTCAAAAGAAGTGGCCGTGGTATTGTAATCTTTTTTGCCCAGCGAGCCGTGACCGGAAAAATATAAGGTGGTGGGAGCGCCCTGTATCTGCTGCCACTGGTTGCGGTAGCTGAACTTTATATCAGTGTAATTCTCAATGCCGCTGATGGCGGGGTTCAATATATAATTGTTGAGAATATACTGGTTATAGGCTGGTTTGGCCTGTGCGGATGCGGCATTGGAAAAGAAACAGCTCAATAATACGCATAACAAGGCCGGCAGTAGTGTTGGTGTGTGTTTCATCGCTCGGTATAACGTACAAGAGTGGTCGCTTAGTGTAAGCGGGTATTCAAACCTATCCCGAATTTTCGTTTTTAAGCAGTAGAAATCGATGAATGACGCTGTGAGTAGACGAACGACCACTCAGTCGCAATTGAGTTGTTGCGAAAAAAACACAGGAATAATTAATTAATAATTACTAATCGATACACATAGCAGGAAGACAATGAAGCGGCTCTCCATTATCAGAGTGATTTATTGGAAGATATAGATTCTTTACCCGGCTGCATAAAAGCTGCTGGTCTTTGATTCCAGGATGCTGCTGCCGTTGTTGAGAAACAGGTCAACCTGCCTTGCGCATTCCCGCCCTTCGCTGATGGCCCATACCACCAGGCTCTGCCCACGCCGCATGTCGCCTGCGGCAAATACTTTGGCTATGTTTGTCCTGTAATTATTTTCGGCTGCTTTTACATTGCCTCTTTCATCCAGCTGCACGCCCAGGTTATTAATGAAGCCTACATGCTGCGGATGCACGAAGCCCATCGCCAGCAAAGCCAGTTCGCATGGCATTTCCCTTTCGCTGCCGGCCACTTCCACGAATTGTGCCGGCCTTCCATCCACGATCTTCCATTCCAGGTCCACCATTTTCACCGCTGTAAGATTCCCTTCTTCATCGCCGATGAATTCTTTGGTGGCAACAGCCCAGTGCCTGTCGGCGCCTTCTTCATGCGACGTGGTATTTTTGAGCAGCATAGGGTAGGTAGGCCAGGGCATGTACTCATTTCTTTGCAGAGGAGGCTGCGGCATCAGTTCAAATTGTGTAACAGATAAAGCGCCCTGGCGGTTACTGGTGCCCACACAATCGCTGCCGGTATCGCCGCCGCCGATCACCAGTACGTTTTTCCCGGTTGCCAGCACATCCTCGTTTAAAATATTGCTTTCAACATCCGGCGACTGCAAAGGGTTTTTGCCCGCCGCTCTTTTATTGCTCTGCTTTAAGAAGTCCATGGCAAAATGGACACCTCTGAGCTCCCGCCCTTTGATGAAAAGATTGCGGGGCGTAGTGCTGCCGCCTGCCAGTACCACGGCATTGAATTCTCTTAAAATATCATTGATATGAACATTCACGCCTACATTGGCCAGGCATCTGAATACCACGCCTTCTTGTTCCATCAGCTGTATCCTCCTGTCCACAACCCATTTGTCGAGCTTGAAATCGGGTATGCCATACCGTAACAAACCACCGGGAGCGTCATCCCTTTCAAAAACAGTTACCGAATGACCTGCATAATTGAGCTGTGCTGCTGCGGCGAGGCCTGCCGGACCGCTACCGATAACAGCCACCTTTTTACCGCTGCGAACCAACGGGGCATGCGGTTTCACAAATCCTTTCTGGAAAGCTTTTTCAATGATATGTTTTTCAATTTCTTCTATAGCGACCGGCGGTTGATTGATACCGAGCACACAGGCGCTTTCACATGGAGCAGGACAGATGCGGCCGGTGAATTCAGGAAAGTTATTGGTGGCGCTTAAAATATTATACGCTTCTTCCCAGTCACTGTTATATACTGCATCATTGAATTCAGGAATGATATTGCCTAAGGGGCAACCGTTATGGCAAAAAGGAACACCGCAGTTCATGCAGCGGGCCGCCTGTTGATTCAGCTTTGCATCTGTGTACGGTTGCACAAATTCCCTGTAATGCTGCAAGCGTTCCTGCACGGGTGCTTTTGCCGGTGTTTCTCTTGTATATTCTATAAAGCCTGTTGGTTTGCCCATTATTTCAGTTTAATTATTCATTAATAATTATCAATTATTGACTTTTGCAAATACGGCATTCGTTTGCAATGCTTTCTTATAATCTTTCGGAAATACTTTTACAAAACGGTGAAGCTGGTTATCCAGGTCATCTGCTATAAATTTCCCCACGCTGCTACCGGTATACTGTACATGTTTTTGCAGCATGGCCTGTATCTGCTGTTTGTCCGCTTCGCTGCAGGCATCCAGGTCAACCATTTCTGTATTGCATTTGCTCCGGAATTTATCTTTTATATCGTAAACATAAGCGATGCCGCCGCTCATGCCTGCCGCAAAATTGCGTCCCGTTTCGCCCAGTATCAGCACATGGCCACCTGTCATGTATTCGCAGCCATGATCGCCCACGGCTTCCACCACCACGCTGGCGCCGGAATTGCGTACGGCAAATCTTTCACCTGCTTTGCCTCTTATATACGCTTCGCCTGAAGTGGCGCCATACAATGCAACATTGCCGATAATGATATTGTCTTCTGCAGAATATACCGCTTTCTGAGGCGGGTACACAATCAGCTGTGCGCCGCTCAGTCCTTTACCGAAATAATCATTGGCGTCACCCTCCAGCTCCAGTGTAATGCCTTTGGTATTAAAAGCGCCGAAGCTTTGTCCCGCCGTTCCGGTAAATTTGAAATGAATGCTGTTATCCGGCAATCCGTCTGCACGGTATTGTTTAGTGATCTCGTTGGATAGAATAGTGCCCGTAGTCCTGTCTGTATTGAAGATCGGGAATTCGGCCCTGACCCTTTGCTGTTGCCCGATGGCCGGCGCAGCGGCCTGTAATAATTTCCAGTCGAGGAGCTCATTCATTTCATGATCCTGTGTTTCGCTGTTGAACAGGCCGGTTTCGCTGCTTTCGGGTGCTTTGTATAAAATGGCGGAGAGATCGAGCTTCCTGTATTTCCAGTGCTCAATGCCTTCCCGCATTTGCAGGCATTCCGATTGTCCCACCATTTCTTCGATGGTCCGGAAGCCCAGCTCTGCCATAATTTCCCGCAACTCTTCAGTGATCATCCTGAAAAAATTCACCACATGATCCGGGTCGCCGGTAAATCTTTTGCGCAGCTCAGGATCCTGCGTGGCTACGCCAACGGGACAGGTGTTCATATGGCATTTGCGCATCATGATGCAGCCCTCCACCACGAGCGCCGCAGTGGCAATGCCCCATTCCTCTGCGCCAAGCAAAGTGGCGATGGCAATATCCCTGCCGGTTTTCATCTGGCCATCGGCCTGCAGCACCACACGGCTGCGTAGTTTATTTTTCACGAGCGTCTGTTGCGCTTCTGCCAGTCCCAGTTCCCAGGGCAGTCCTGCATGACGAATAGAGCTTAAGGGTGATGCGCCTGTACCGCCGTCATGGCCTGCAATCAGCACCACGTCTGCCTTCGCCTTGGTAACACCGGCGGCAATGGTACCAACACCTGCTTTGCTCACCAGCTTCACGCTGATCCTTGCCGCACGGTTGGCATTCTTAAGATCGAAGATGAGCTGTGCCAGGTCTTCGATGGAATAGATATCATGATGCGGTGGCGGGGAGATCAGGCCCACGCCGGGAGTAGAGTGACGCACTTTGCCGATCCATTCATCCACTTTGTGACCAGGTAGCTGGCCGCCTTCCCCGGGTTTGGCGCCCTGCGCCATCTTGATCTGCAATTCATCGGCTTCGGTGAGGTACAGGCTGGTAACGCCGAATCTTGCGGAAGCCACCTGCTTGATGGCGCTGCGCATACTATCGCCATTGGGTAAACGCTGATAACGTTTTTCATCTTCTCCGCCTTCGCCGGTATTGCTTTTGCCGCCGAGACGGTTCATGGCAATCGCCAGTGTGGTATGCGCTTCCCAGGAGATGGAGCCGAAGCTCATGGCGCCTGTAGCAAAACGCCGGTAAATATTTTCGGCAGGCTCCACTTCTTCAATGGCAATGGAAGGCCTGTTCTTTTTAAATTCAAACAAACCCCGCAGCGTTGCAGCTTTCTGGATTTGCTCATTCACCAGCCTTGAATATTTTTTGAAAGTATTGAGGTCGTTGGTTTTGGTAGCATGCTGCAGCAGGTGAATGGTTTGCGGGTTGAATAAATGATATTCGCCTTTCTGCTTCCACTGGTACACGCCGCCTACCGGCAGCCGGTTAACAGGCGCATCTTTTTTGCTGAAGGCATAATAATGTTTTACCAGCGCTTCTGCTGCCAGCTCATCAAGGCCCATGCCCTCGATGCGGGCAACGGCGCCGGTGAAATATTTGTCTACCACTTCTTTATTGATGCCGAGTATCTCGAATATCTGCGCACCCTGATAAGCCTGTAAGGTGGATATACCCATTTTGGAAAATACTTTCAGCAGGCCTTCGTTCACCGCTTTGATGTAATTTTTCTGTAATGCTTCCAGTGTTTCCGACGCATCAAATTTATTATGCTGCTTCAGCACACTGATCGTAGAAAGCGCCAGGTAAGGATTGATGGCAGTTGCGCCAAATGAAGCCAGGCATGCAAAATGGTGCACTTCCCACACATCGCCTGCTTCCACAATAACGCCCACATTGCCACGCATTCCTTTTTTAATAAGATGGTGATGCACGGCGGCAGTCGCCAGCAACGAAGGCACAGCAGCGTGGTTGCTGTCGATGGCCCTGTCCTGCAATACCAGCACTTTGTAACCGTCTTCCACGGCATCGGCAGCGTAACGGCAAATGCGGTCCAGTCCCGCTTTCAGCGAACCTTTCTTGCCATCTGCCCTGAAATAGCACTGGATGGTCTTGCTCTGGAAAAGGCCCGTATCAATGCTGCGGATCTTTTCCAGTTCATGGTTGCTGAGGATGGGATGCTTCAGTCCTACACTGTGGCAGGTGAACGGGTCTTCAATTAACAGGTTGCCGTTGTTGCCTACAAAAGTGGCGAGCGACATCACCAGCTTTTCCCTGATGGGATCAATGGGCGGGTTGGTTACCTGAGCAAACAACTGTTTGAAATAATGGCTGAGGTGTTGCGCCTGGTCACTCAGCACTGCTAGAGGAATATCTGTACCCATCGAGCCGATGGGTTCTTTCCCATCCTTCGCCATGGCGGTGATCACTTCGCTGATATCTTCTGTGGTATAGCCAAACGCCTTCTGGTATTTGAATACCTGCTCCTGTTCCAGCGGCGTGAACTGCACTCTTGGTTCAGGCAGCTCTTCCAGTCGAATTTTGTATTTGTTCAGCCACTCACCGTAAGGTTTTTGTGAGCAGATGGCTGCTTTCAATTCATCATCGCTGATGATGCAGCCTTTCTGCATATCTACCAAAAACATTTTGCCGGGATGGAGCCTTCCTTTTTTAATGATGATGGCCGGATCAACGGGCAGTACGCCTGCTTCCGACCCCATGATCACACGGTTGTCGGAAGTGATCCAGTATCTTGAAGGACGAAGGCCGTTACGATCCAGTGTAGCGCCGATGATGTTGCCGTCGGTGAAAGAAATGGAGGCCGGCCCGTCCCATGGTTCCATAAAGGAAGAATGGTATTCGTAAAATGCCTTTTTTACAGGATCCATCTGGTCATCGCCATCCCATGCTTCCGGGATCAACATCATCATCACGTGGGGTAAGGAGCGGCCGGTAAGCGTAAGCAGCTCAATGATATTATCCAGGCAGGCAGAATCGCTTTGTCCTTCCGATATAATGGGCAGCAGCATATCCATTTCTTCTTTGGAGAAATAAGGAGAAGTAAATCCTTTTTCACTGGTACGAAGCCAGTTGAGGTTACCCTGCAGGGTATTGATCTCTCCATTGTGCGCCATATAACGGAAGGGCTGCGCCAGCTTCCAGGAAGGAAAGGTGTTGGTGGCGAAGCGGGAATGCACCAGGCCGAATGCGCTCACCATTGTTTTATTACTGAGATCGATAAAATATTTTCGTACCTGCTTGCTCGTTAGCTGACCTTTATATATGATCACTTTGGAAGAAAGCGAAGCGATGTAAAACCCGATGGCGTCTTTTCGTACGGTGCTGTTGATGATATGAGCGCTGTGATTGCGCAGGATGAATAATTTTCTTTCAAAGTCATCCGTATTATTGATATGCTCCGGGCAAGCCACGAATACCTGTTCTATTTCCGGCTCCACGCTGAGGGCGGTAAGACCGATATCGGTGGTGTTTACCGGCACCCTGCGATAGCCCAGTATTTCAAGGCCCAGCTTTTCCGCTGTGCGGTTAAAAATTTCCCTGCAGGATTCTCTCAGGCTCGCTTCCCGTGGAAAGAAGATCATGCCTGCTGCATATTTGCCAAAAGCGGGGAGATCAATGCCGAGAAAGAGACATTCATTGATGAAAAATTCATGCGGTATCTGTATCATGATACCGGCGCCGTCACCTGTATTGTTCTCACAGCCGCAGGCACCCCTGTGCTCCATATTCTCCAGGATGGTGAGTGCATCAGAAATATATTCATGCGATTTATTGCCCTGGATATGGGCCACAAAACCAATTCCACAGGCATCATGCTCAAAGGAAGGATGGTATAAACCCTGGTTACACGACATAAGAATGTATATTTTATAGCTTGATAAAATATTACTTATGGCAGAGCAATTCTTTGTTGGGCATTTAAAATAGTGAAAATTTTTCAAAAAAACGCTGCAATCGTTTGCAAATGTTGAAAAAGCACCGTTAAGTGTGCATATTAACAGAAATCCTGGGGTGACATCTTTGGAAAAGATGTCACCCCAGGATCATTCTATGTTAAAAAATTAAAGGGATTCGAGGAACCTGATCAGGGCATTTCTTTCTGTGGCAGACAATGCTTTTACATAATTTCTGGCGGCGAGCGCTTCTCCTCCATGCCACATGATGGCTTCCATGAGGCTGCGGGCCCTGCCGTCGTGCAGGAAATTATTGTGACCGTTCACCCGCTGGGTCAGACCAATACCCCAAAGCGGTGCGGTGCGCCATTCCCGGCCGTTTGCCAAGAAATCAGGCCGGTTGTCTGCAAGGCCATCACCCATGTCGTGCAGCAGCAGGTCGGTGTAGGGATGAATCAGCTGGTTACTGATGGCGGGGAAGCTAACATCAACGGCTGTACGAAAATCAGGCTGGTGGCATTTATAACATCCTGCGCTCATGAATAATTGTTTGCCCTGCTTTACGGTAGCATTGGTCACATTCCTGCGGGCAGGAACGGCGAGGGTGCGGATATAAAAAGTAGTGGCATGCAGCAGGCTGTCGGAAAGTTCGATGTCATCATTCAGGTGATCGTACTGAGGCTGGCCAAAACTGTTCTCAATGGGAAAAAGAGAATTGGTGATGCCGATATCATTGTTATAAGCCGCTGCTACCTGCTGGAAAACAGATGGCTGGTTGGCTTTCCAGCCGAACCTGCCCATGCTGCTGCGATTGTACTCAACATTCCATACATAATTGGCCCTGCCGCTGATGCCATCACCGTCTGCATCATTTTCATCGGCATTCTTCAGGATATCAGCTTCTGCGATAGCTTCCAATAACCCTAGTCCAAAGACCGGTGCCGCCACTCTTGGCGATACCATTACCGAAGCCGGCAGGCTGATATAAGTATTGTAGATATTATAGGCAGGCACCCTAAGACTGTAAGGCGTGCCGTCATCGAATGCAGAAGATTGTTCAGTGTAAGTAACGGATACATCGGCCTCCCTGATCACATTAAAAATAGCCCGGGTCTGCAGCTGATCGCCGAAGCCGGGAACACCGAGCGGGCCGCCATGGGCATCTGTGCCGGGAATGCTGACTCTGAACAATGTGGAAACCGAAGTGTCACCGATACCCGGCACTTTACCACGGCCGTCTGCAATATGACAGGAAGCGCAGGAAACATTATTGAACAAAGGACCCCGCCCGGGATTAAGGGGGGCAGGAGAGGAAACGAACGTGGCGCCGAACTGCACATCGCCTATTTCATGCACTCTTTCCAGGTTTTCGGGCAATACCGGGAATGCATGCCCGAAAGAATTGCTTCCTTCATCAAATACGGTCTGCTGCCCGCCGCTCAGCAGCTCATCATTGACAGAACTGTAGCCTGCATCATATTTCGAGCAGGCTACAATAATGCTGATCAGCGCAGTGCAGATAATATAAGATTTTCGGATGCGTATCATTTTATTTATTGTACGTATTGGATCAGGAATGGCTTGAGGCTGTTTTCCAGCGTACTGGCAAGATCGTTTATTTTATCCATTGCAGACTGCACCTGCGATTGCTGTGTGGAAATGGCTTGTCCGAATGGGACTGTAATAGCCTGCAAAGCAGCGATTGCGGTGGCATGCTTGGTTTTGATCTCGTTGTCGAGCGACAGGTTATAATGACGCACCAGGTCTTCTATACCTTTACCATCGGCAGTAAACTTGCCCTGATAAATTTTCAGGATGCCCTGGATATTATTGGTGAAATCGGTGATGGAGTTTTTCGCAAAAGGACTTTCTTCCTGGCTGGGATCCTGCGTGGTAAAGGGATCCAGCATTTTACCATTTGCTACTTCGTCGCAGATACCTGCCATTGCATCGGCCATTTCAACATAGGCGGATTGCAGGGTAGGATAAGTGCTGTTGCCTGCCTGGCCTGCTGTTTTAAGGATGTTTGCATAACCGCCGGTGGTCCAGCTGTCACGTACCTGCTGCGTTAATTTTTTAAGATTAACAGAAAGGCCGCTGAGATATTCTTTTTCCCTGGTAGTGAAAGAAGCGGCTGTTTTATTGCCGTTCTGTCCCCATAATAAATATTCTATCGGGTGAAATCCTTTCAGGTCATCGTCCAGCCCGTCGATATAGGCTTCATTAAATGTATTGCTGCTGGCCAGCTGTGCATTCAGCGCATTAAAATCCACGGGCCATGTATCGATGCGGGGATCAATATCATCGCTGCTTACAGGGCCGAATAACCAGCTTTCTGTTTGCTCCCAGGTGGTGCGGATATCTTTCCATGCATTGCGGGCAGTGGTAAGATTGGCATCGCTGGTTGTGGCAATGAGATTGTCAACAGCAGTTGACAGCGCTGTAGCTTTTGTATACATATCTTCATAGCTGGCAGTGATCACAGTTGTGGACGCATCATTTAAGATATCCTGTTTTAAGGTTGCCACATCCACGTTATCATCATCGCTTTTATCACAGGAGATCAGGGCTGCCGAGAGTACGGTAATCAGCAGGGTGTTTTTAAGTAGTGCTGTTTTTTTCATTATTGTAAGATTTATGATAATTGAATAAGTATGCTTTTGTTCTGAACTGTGGTCTTGAATTCTTTCAGCGGCTTCAGTGCGGGTTCCTGTAATACATTGCCGTCAAAATCGAATGTGCTGCCGTGTGCGGCGCAAACCAGTTTGTTTTTGGTTACAGTAAGCGCCACTCCTTCATGCGTGCATTGCATATAAAGCGCTTTATAATGATCTTCTTTTTTTACCAGCAGGATATCATTTTCCAGCTTCTCCGCTCTAACCAGCAGGAAAGGATCGTTTGCTGTAAATTTCTCCAGGGGTATTTCCAGCACATTGTTTTTTGCCGCCGTTTTCACCACAGGTAATCCTGTAGCAGCACAGCTTTGCAGTAAAGAGCCGGTGATGCTGATGCCAAGGCAGGCAAGGCAACCGTTTTTAATAAATACTCTTCTTTGCATATTCTAAAAATTATAAGCGATCCCCAGGTTGATGAACGCATTCTGTTTAAAATAAGGTACCACCTGCGGGAACGGTGTAATGATTAACGCAGGATTGGGTTCCCCGGTAGTGCGGTGCACATAGTCGGCTTTTACTGCCACGCCTTTAATGGGTTTGAAAGTAAGTCCCACCACGAGGTATTGCTGCGTATTGGCATCGTTCTCCAGGCCGTTGGAAGGAACTTTTGCGCTCAGGTTCATGTACTCGTAACGGCTGAAAACATTGAGCGCTTTACGGCCGCTGTATTTTTTGTACAGCAGGTCATACGCAACTTCTGCATAACCTCCGTATAAGCTGTTGGGCGTATTATTCGCATAGGCTTTATTGATATTGGATGCATTGGGAATATTGATTCCTGCTGCGATCAGCCGCACATTGAGCCCGTTGTTACTATACTGTCCATTCACTTCGCCTAAAAAAACCGGGTTGCCAAAGGGGCCGCTGTCAAGCTGGAGACTGTCGGCCACTCTTTTTTCAACAGCGGTGGATCCGCCGCTGTAAAAAGAAGCCTGCAGGCGGAAATTGTTTACATAATATAATACCGAACCGGATACACCCAGTCCCAGGCCACTTGCCGCCGAACCCAGCTGCCGGCCATTGCGGATGCCTGAACCATTTTTGAAAAGAGAAGAATTAAGCCCGTTGGTAAGTGCCAGACTATAGTTTAAGCCGGGAATGGATTTCACACTGCCGTATAATCCAACACCCACTTCCCGCCAGGTAGAAGGAATGATGAGCTCTTCCACGAAGGGCCGGTCCACCCCATTAAACGTAGTGGGCAAATGATTCTCGTTGATAATACCCAGGCGTGGGATAAACAATCCGCCTACTATATAAAGATTAGGCTTGATATTGAACTTTACAAAAGCCTGCTCCATACTGATGCCGCCTTTGCCACTTTCATCTTCATCACCCAGCTGCCCGGTCACCAGCGCATCTTCCAGCTCCATTTCTGTAAAGAGCGAAATTTTACTGTTGAATTTATGACCCACGAAAAGAACTATACGGGACAGGGAAGCTTCTGCATTTTTTTGCCTGGTATCGACAGAATACCGGGCTTCTCCATAACCGGAAATGATGGTGGCGCTTTCCCTGGCAACGAGGCCGGCGGTAAGGGAATCTTCTGCCGTTAAAACCTGGGCTTGGGATAAATAGGAAAAAATGGTTGCGGTGAGTGTAAGGGCCAGCATACGGCTGAAATGAACTGACATGTAAGCTTGAATAAGGATGAAAAATTAAGGGGCGAAAGGTCGGTTTATGAGTCCTGCTTCATTGTCGTTTTAGGGAAAAAATTGTCGAGATAAGGAAATATATCCATTGTATTTTTGGTTTGTCATTGTATTGTCAGCAGGAATTGGTATGACATCTTAAATAGTAAACGTATGCACTGGGATTTTGTCTGGACTATCCAGATTTTTTTGGGGGAATATAACTTTGTCTATCTCCTGGTAATACCGGTGTTGTTAGTGTGCAGCTTTTTTAAGAACCGGTTCTCGAATGAAATCCGGAATTTGCTGTATGTGATGAACACAGCCATTTTCCTGGGAACATTGCTGGGGTTTATTATGTATGCAGGAGAAATGTTCATAGCTACCTGGTATTCTCAAAATATCTATGAAATGTTTGTCTTTACTGATCAGCAAGAAAACAGCTATTTCTGGTATCTTTTCTATTTGCTTTATCCCGTGGTCTTGTCCCTGTTGTTTTACTGGCGAAAATTAAGGGTAAGCCGGGTCTTTATTGTCCTGTATTACCTGCTTATAAATGCACCATTGATATATAGGTGGATACTTTCTTTTACGAGAGATTACCTGCCATCCTCCTGGGAATATCATTCCGGGAAATCCTATGTGGATCACCTGGTCATTTACTTTGTTTTATTCACTTTTATTGCTGTTATTTATTATATCGCTTACAAAAGGAAGAAGTTGCCTTACCCTTCCTTATTTTTGGGTCAATGTATTCAGCTCCTCAGTTAGCAAAAAAATATATCCGCTATTACCTCTCTGCTTCCAATGGTAAAGGACATGGGGTGCATTCACCCTTTGTCTTTGACTTTATCAAATTTGTAAAAAATGACCGGCGGAAATATGAATGCTATGAGCCCATAGAAAAATTGCGCCTTTCATTGCTGAAAGATCAGCGCAGTATTGCAGTGCAGGATTTCGGGGCCGGCTCTACTGTCATTAAAACCAACCAAAGGGTAGTGGCTAAGATGGCTGCCTCTTCTTTAAAACCCAGGAAGTTTGCACAGCTTTTATTCCGGATCGTACAGCAATACAAGCCTTCCACCATATTGGAACTGGGTACGTCCTTTGGCATTACCAGCGCATACCTGGCCAGTGGTCATGCCGCAGGAAAATTATATACGCTGGAAGGATCGCCTTCTATCGCAGCCATTGCCCGGCAAAATTTTCAGTCGCTCGGCATTCATAATATTGAACTGCTGGAAGGTGACTTCGCCAATACTTTTTCTTCATTGCTGGAATCGCTGCCCGCCATCGACCTGGCCTTTGTGGATGGCAATCACCGTAAAGCACCTACACTGGATTATTTTCAGCAACTATTGCATAAATCGCACAACGATACCATCCTTATTTTCGATGATATTCACTGGAGCAGGGAAATGGAAGAAGCCTGGGAGATCATTAAAAAAAGTGAAACTGTTACATTAAGCCTGGATCTTTTTTTTATCGGGATCGTTTTCTTTAAAAAAGAATTTAAAATAAAGCAGGATTATAGCATACGTTTTTAATCTCCTGGCCACGAAGACACAAAGGCACGAAGATTCACAAAGAAATTCATGTTATTTTTCCGGATGTTTTACGGGGCCTTTTAACCTTTGTGCTGAATCTTCCTTATCTTAGAACCCATGATTATTGGCCTACTAAAAGAACCAACACCGGAGACCCGGGTATCACTTTTGCCCGAGCATTTAGCAACTTTAAAAAAATGGAATTGTACCGTACTGGTGGAAACGGGAGCAGGCATTCTTTCTTTTGCTACAGATGAAAAGTATAAGGAAGCGGGCGCCACCATTCAATCAAGGAATGAAGTGTTGCAGCAGGCTGATCTTATTCTTTCCATCAACCCGATTTCTGATGCAGATATCGCAGCTTCAAAAGCAACGGTGCTGCTTGGGTTCTTTCAATCTTTATTCAACGCAACTATTATAAAAGACTGGGCTGCCAAAGGCAAAACTGTTTTCAGTATGGATATGCTGCCCCGTACCACCCGTGCACAAAGCATGGATGTATTGAGCAGCCAGGCCAATATCGCAGGCTATAAGGCTGTATTGCTGGCGGCAGGAACTTACCCCCGTTATTTTCCGATGTTCATGACTGCAGCGGGCAGTATTGCTCCTGCAAAAATGCTGATCCTCGGTGCGGGTGTGGCAGGACTCCAGGCCATTGCCACCGCCAAAAGGCTGGGTGCTGTTATTGAAGTATTTGATACAAGGCCTGCAGTAAAAGAAGAAGTGATGAGCCTGGGTGCAAAATTTGTGGAAGTGGAAGGTGCCGCTGATGCCAGCAAGGCCGGTGGTTATGCCGTTGAGCAATCGGAAGAATTTATGCAAAGACAAAAAGCTAAAATTGCAGAGTCGGTTGCCAAAGCTGATATTGTGATCACCACTGCACAGATACCTGGGAAAAAGGCGCCCGTGCTGATCACAGATGAAATGCTGGCCAGCATGAAAAACGGGTCAGTGATAATTGATATTGCGGCATCTACCGGGGGCAACACTTCGCAGACAAAGGACAATGAGACGGTGCAATATAATGGTGTGAACATTATAGGCAATAGTTTTTTACCCTCTGCAATGCCCAGTGATGCCAGCAAGCTGTATGGGAAAAATGTGCTCAACTTTTTGCAGCTCATCATTGATAAAGAGGGTAACCTGAACCTGAATTTTGAAGATGACCTGGTGAAAGGAACCTGTGTGGCAAATGGGGGAGCAGTTACCAATGAAAGAGTGGCTGCACTGGGCAATTAATAATCAATAACAAATAATCAATCGTTATCAATGGATAATATGCTCAATTTTATTTCAGCCAACCAACAGATCATCTACATAGTGATCCTTATGATATTTGTAGGCATTGAAGTCATCGGCCGTGTGCCCAGCGTTTTGCATACGCCATTGATGAGCGGTGCCAATGCCATACATGGTGTGGTGATCATCGGCGCCATTATTGTAATGGGTAAGGCAGAAACGGATAATTACCTGGCATTGGGGCTTGGATTTCTCGCAGTGATATTAGGAACACTCAATGTAGTGGGTGGGTTTGTTGTCACTGACAGGATGCTGGAGATGTTCAAAGGCAAAAACAAGAAGTGATTACACGAATAAAACGAATTACACTAATTACACCAATTTCTTATGGCTGAAAATATTCTTACACTTTGTTATCTTATAGCTTCCGTTACGTTTATCATCGGGCTGAAAATGTTGTCCAGCCCGGCCTCTGCAAGAAAAGGTAATCTTGTTGCGGCCGCAGGTATGGCGATCGCCATATTCGGAACAATATTTTTATACGAGGAAGATGGAGTGAAGCTGGGTAATTATGCATGGATATTCGGCGGACTGATAATAGGAACAGTAATAGGAACCTTGGCCGCTAAAAGAGTAAAGATGACAGCGATGCCGGAAATGGTGAGCCTGTTCAATGGAATGGGAGGCGCCTGCGCAGCATTGATCTCTCTGGTGGAATTCAATCACCTGGCACATGAAATTGAAGTTACAGGAACTGTGGAAGGCCATACCGGTAAAGTGCTTATTATGGCGCTGGGACTCATCATCGGTTCAGTGTCTTTTTCCGGCAGTATGATTGCCTGGGGTAAGCTCAACGGCAAAGTAAAAGACTTCAGCTTTGCCGGTCAGAATATTTTAAATCTTGTTTTCCTGGCGGTTGCATTGGGCTGTGCGGTATGGCTTATTATTGACCCGTCACAATCGTACCTGCTCTATGTGATTTTCGTTTTGTCATTGTTGTACGGTGTGCTCTTTGTAATGCCTATCGGTGGTGCGGATATGCCCGTGGTGATTTCGCTGCTCAACAGCTTTACCGGCGTGGCAGCGGCTTTCGGCGGTTTTTTATATGACAATAAAGTGATGCTTACCGGCGGTATTCTGGTGGGAGCTGCGGGTACATTGCTGACCATATTGATGTGTAAAGCCATGAACCGTTCGCTTAAAAATGTGCTCATCGGTTCTTTCGGAGGTGGCAGCAAAGCTGCGGGTGGCGCTGCAAAAGAGCAGGGTAGCTATAAAGAAATCCAGCTCAGCGATGCTGCTATGGTCATGAGCTATGCCAATAAAGTGATCATTGTTCCCGGTTACGGGCTGGCCGTAGCGCAGGCACAGCATGCCTGCCATGAGCTGGAAAAAATATTGAATGAAAAAGGAGTGGAAGTTACTTATGCCATACATCCAGTTGCCGGCCGTATGCCGGGGCATATGAATGTATTGCTCGCCGAAGCGGATGTGCCTTATGAAAAGCTGCAGGAAATGGAGCAGGCCAATGATGAATTTAAAACCACCGATGTGGTGCTCATTCTCGGCGCTAACGATGTGGTGAATCCTGCTGCGAAAAATGATCCTTCCTCACCCATATATGGCATGCCTATCCTGGAAGTGGAGCAGGCTAAAACCGTTATTGTGAATAAAAGAAGTATGAAGCCCGGCTATGCAGGTATCGAGAACGATTTGTTCTTCCAGCCTAAAACATCCATGCTGTTCGGCGATGCCAAGAAAGTATTGCAGGACCTGGTGGCCGAAGTGAAAGCCATTTAATATTGTGTTACCAGCCACTCATCTTTGTGCAGCATTGTTGCGTCGCACACTTGTACGGTAAATCTTTATGCAGCTTCTTGTCGTTGGAAAAAAGTGTATAGTATTATAGCTTTGTGTCCCTGTAAATAGCTTTCAGGCCGATATCAATAGCGAGATTGTTGATGTTGAGTGAGTCATTCGCATTTTTATATTCTCTCAATTCCCATAACATTTCATCATTCAGGCTGAACGCTTCGACGCTGATGCTTTCCGAGTCAACCAGTATATAATCTTTCAATGCCGGGATCGCCCTGTATAATTTAAATTTATCGCCCCTGTCATAAGTTTTGGTGGAACCGGATAAGATCTCAACAATGGCTACAGGTTGTGTGGCAGTGTCTTCGTCTACATCGGCAGGAATAATATCGCCGCAGATGATGCTGATATCCGGGTAAGTGTATAAAGTATTTTCCGGGATATGGATACGCATATCGCTGCCGTAAGGCTGGCAGGGCTTGCCATTTAATGCATGATGCAAATGACCAAATAGGTTGCTGAAGATTTTGTTGTGCCTGACACTTGCTCCGCTCATGGCAAAAATCTCCCCTCTGTAAAACTCATATTTTACATCAGCTTCTTTTTCCATTACCAGGTATTCTTCTGCCGTAAACTTGCTTTTACCATAAGCCACGGCAGGCTCTCTCACATAGATCATACATACAAGGTACAATTTTTTTACGGACCTGCGCCAGTTTGAACCGGATGCAAAAGCTTTCGAATGAACATGATGCAGGAATATAGTTTTTTTAACCCGTTGAATCTATCTTTATAGTGCCCATGCGTTTCGTTTACTGTATATGCCTGTTTTTTATACCCGTTGTAGCCGGTGCCCAGAACCTGCTGGATAATAACGGCTTTGAAGAGCTGAATGTCTGTACAGAATACCATGCAACCTGCGCTCCCGAAAGTTGGTTTTATATTCATCCTGCAACCAACCCGCTCGTAAACAGCCGGGTCGCCCCTAAAGCATTATTAGGTACTCAACTGCTGTTGCTGCCCATGTATGATCTCAGCAGGCAGATCAAACCATTAGTATATACTATGCTGATCTGCCCCATCCAAAAAGGTAAGCAGTACAAGCTGAGCTTTTATCTTAATACCAGCCGCAGAAAATTTTACAATATTGATATTGCTTTCCTGCAAAAAGAACCTACTTACAGGGATGTAGATCCATACGTAATCATTCCTGATATCAAAATAACAGCTTCGGATATTGTAGCTGAAATCAAAGGCTGGCAATCCGTAGAGTATATTTTTACTGCCACTCATGATGCGCAGTTCATGCTGATCGGCAACATCAATTCGTTCAGCGATATGAAATATACAGCCGTGGATGGAATGAATAAGCCCGGCATGGTATATTATTTTATTGATGAAATTGTTTTGCGACCCCTGGTGGCAGAACCTTTGTGCAAACAGGCTGAAGCCAATAAAATAAAGATGCATGCGCAGGACCTGCGCCATACCGAATATGTACTGGTCGATAACGAGCCGGTAACCGATACCCCTAAGATCATTATTGATACCCTGGTGCTGCCTTCCGTATTATTTAAAACCAACAGCGCCCTTATAGAAAAAAAATTTTCCGGCCTGCTCGATACAGTGATCAGCCAGCTGGCAAAAAAAGACATACAGTCTATGCAGATCATCGGTCATACAGATAACAGGGGCAAATATGAAAACAATGTGCTGCTATCACAAAACAGGGCTGAATCAGTAAAGCAATATATCCTGTCAAAAATTGCGGTTGATAATATTACTGCTTCTGGAAAAGCAGATACCGTACCTGTTGCAGAGAATGCAACTGAAGCCGGAAGAACAAAGAACCGGAGAGTGGAAATAATAATCAGCTACTTTCAGAAAGAGTAGGCGCTTTATTTCCCGGTATCTTCTTTCAGTTTTTCTTCGTAGGCTTTTTGCATATCTTCCATTACTTCATCGTATCCTTTTCTATCCATAAAAGCGGAGGGATTATATGGGGCGCCGGGTTTGTGCTTTTCATGCAGGCCAAACTGGCTGGCATGGGATGCAACCCAAATATCAAAATCCAGTTTTTTCATTGAAGCAATGCTGCTGGCGAAGTCATTCGAAATACCCGGGTAATCCTTTATCTCCTCAAATTTTCTGTCATTGATAATTGTAGGAATATTGGCGATCAGCACCCTGTAAGAGCGGCTGCTGTCCTTCACCGTCAGCATATAGCTGCAGGAGCCTTTGGTGTGGCCGGGATGATGCAATAGGATAAGCTGTGCTTCTCCGAGTGTAACAGTATCGCCGTTATTTAAAATGCGGTCGGCCTCAACGGGTTTGAACGTTACACCATATTTTCCCAGCTCATAATCGGTTTTGCCGCCGCTGGCCGTTACTTCCGCATCGCCCTTATCTACAAAAAATTGAGCCCCGGTTTGTTTTTTGATGGTGGCCATGGCGCCCATATGATCGTAATGCGCCTGCGTGGTGAGTAATATTTTTGTATGCTTGAAATCAAAGCCAAGCTGTTCAATATTCGCCCTTATCTGTGCCGCAGAAGAAGCAAGGCCCGTATTGATGAGAATATTTCCCTTTGAAGTGGTAATGAGGTAGGAGGCCAGGTCGTAAGTGCCCACATAATACAGGTTGCCGGCAATCCTGAACGGCTCATACGGCTTTGCCCAGTCGGGATTGCTGTGTTTGGGTTCTTGTACACTTTGTGCGAATACAATGCTGCAGGTGCTGAATGCGATCAGTAAAAAGATCAGTTGTTTTTTCATAGTCTTGCGATAGATGATTGCGATGATAATTATTTTTTCAGAAACTCAGTGAGGATGCCAAAGAACTTTGCCCGTTCTTCCACCTGGGGATTGTGGCCGCTTCTTTCAAACATGACAAAGGTTGCCTGCGGGCAATATTCTTTATATTTTACCTGCATATAAGGTACGGCTACCCGGTCATACCTGCCGGCCAGGGCCAGCACCGGCATTTTCAGGTCTTTTAATTGCCTGCGGTAATCAAAATTGCCGATATCATTGCCTACAATAAAGTCACCGTCCTTGCCCACCATCTGGTAATACAATTTTGAATTGAATGGATTCGGGTAAGGTTTGCTGCCGCCACCCCTGAATTTATCAGGATTATAGGCATACAAAAAACCATAAGGCATCTTGCCGTAAATTTCCTGGTGGATTTCATCACTGGAAACAATGCCCTGCTCCCGCACTTTCATAAGCGTATCCCATACTTCGGGATAATTTGTTTTTAATTCATGGTTGCTGTTGTCATCATTGGCCTGCCACATTACATAGCTGTGAAAGCCATTGGCAATAATGAGATGACTGGTATGCTGCGGGTAACGGATGGCATATCCCTGGGCCACCACGCTGCCATAGGAATGCCCGTACAAAGCGATCTTGTCCAGCTTCATCGCTTTGCGCAAGCCTTCTATATCTTCAATATCCCTGTCAATCGTATATTCCTTCACATCCTTTGCCGTATCCGATTTTCCCCGGCCGAAAGCATCGAGGTAGATCAGCTGGATATTATTATTGATCGTCAGCGAATCCATGATGCGATAGCTTACATGCGTGCCGCCCGGGCCACCCGGTATTACGAACACCGGTGTGCCTTTGCCTACGGTAACGGTGTATAATTTTGCGCCGTTAACGGTATAATATTTTCCATCCGTCCAACTGTCGGGAAATGGCTGAGCAAACGTAGTCGTACTCGTAACAAGCAATGCGAAAACAAAAAATATCTTATTCATTGATCCTGGTTAATTTTGAAACATAAAATTAATCAGTTGGCAGTAGAATTACCAGGGTCATTCATTAATTCTTTACAACCGGTCGCAGGCTTTGATGAAGATAGTTTTGTGCAGGCGCATCATACAGGCGAGCAGGTCGTTTCCGTGCGTTTCAATGCTGCGAAACTGCAGGAACCATCCCAGGTCAGTTTTTTACAAAAAATACTGGGGGAGCCGGTGCCCTGGAGTAGCAGGGGCTATTACCTGGAAGAACGGCCCCTGTTTACGATTGATCCGCAGTTTCATGCCGGCACCTATTATGTGCAGGAAGCCAGCAGCATGTTCCTGGAGCAAGCGCTGAAGCAATCCTGCGACCTGCAGCAGCCTATAAAGGTGCTGGATCTCTGTGCAGCGCCCGGCGGAAAATCAACTTTACTGCAGTCGCTGATAACTGCCGATAGCTTACTGGTAAGCAACGAGGTCATTAAAACCCGTGCAAATATCCTCACAGAAAATATCAGCAAATGGGGAGCTGCCAATGTGGTAGTCACCAATAATGATCCCAAAGATTTTTGGAGGCTGCCCGGTTTTTTCGATTGCGTGGTGATTGATGCGCCCTGCAGCGGCAGCGGCATGTTCCGTAAAGATCCTGCCGCCATCGGTGAATGGAGTCTTAACAACGTGGAGCTTTGCAGCCAGCGCCAGCAGCGCATTATAGCCGATACCTGGAATGCACTGCAACCCGGTGGAGTACTTATTTATTCAACCTGTTCCTATTCGCAGGAAGAGGATGAGGGTATTGCAGACTGGTTGATGGATCAGTACGAAGCAAATAATATCCGCCTGCAACTGAAGGAAGAGTGGGGTGTTGTGGAATCTGTTTCGGCAAAACATAATTGTTACGGCTATCGCTTTTATTCGGGTAAGATAAAAGGAGAAGGATTTTTTATAACTGTTTTCCGTAAGCAGGGAACATTGCAGTATAATCATAGTGAAGGGAGAATGGTGAAGAACAGCGTCTTGTCGAAAAATGAAACAGCCATTGTATATCCCTGGCTTAAAAACCCGGATCATTTTAAATTTATAAAATGGCAGGATGAGGTGCTGGCAATTCCGGCCGCCATCTATGAAGACCTGCTGTTCCTGCAGCAAAATCTCTATATCAAAAAAGCAGGTATCAATATGGGGGCCATTATCCGGGATGAATTGCTGCCTTCCCATGAACTGGTGCTAAGCGCTGCTTATGCGCATACGCTCCCCGAACTGGAAGCTGATGAAAAAACAGCGCTGGATTATCTTCGCCGCAACGATATACGTTTTGAAACAAATACCCGGGGATGGGCAGTGGTAACCTTTGGGGGCACTGCACTGGGACTGGTCAAGTTATTGCCCAACAGGGTGAACAATTATTATCCCAGGGACTGGCGGATTCTTAACAAATAGCCTGCATTTCTACCAACTAATTTTTGCATCTTTGTAAGCATCATCCTTAATTCTGATCAATGAAAAAAGTTATTGGATTTTTATTGTTGAGCGTTCCTGTATTTGCATGGGCGCAAAAGACACATACCGTGGCGGCGAAGGAAAGTTTTTATTCCATAGGAAGAATGTACAACGTGCATCCCAAAGACCTGGCGTCTTTTAATAATATCCCGTTTGAAAAAGGCCTGTCCATCGGCCAGGTGATCAAAATTCCTGATGCCCGTAATGCATCGCCTATGCCGGATGTTCCTGCACCGGCAGCAACCACCTCCATACCTGTCAAACCAGAGCCGGTGAAAACAGAAACAGTGAAAGCGGTACCTGCAGCCAAAACAGGAAGTCCTATTTACCATACGGTGGCACCCAAGGAAGGTTTATACGGTATCAGTAAAAAGTACAATGTCAGCATTGCCGATATTAAAAAATGGAATAACCTCAGTGGGGATGGTTTGAGCATCGGCTCCAATCTTATTGTAGGCTACGGAGGCAGCGCAGCCAGCCGCCCGGCGGAACCCGTGGTAGTGAAAGAAGTGCCGGAAGCGCCGCCTGTTGTTGTTAAAAAAGAAGAACCCAGGGTAACGGAAACCAGGCCGGCGCCTGCACCCCGTGAAGAAAGACAACCGGTAGAAACAGCTCCCGTTTCAAGGGATGCAGTAGTGGAAAGAGGGGCTGTTAACTACAATGGCGGTTATTTTAAAGCGGCATATAACCAGCAGGCCAAAGGCAGTAAAGAAAGCACCGAAAGAGGGGTAGCCGGAATTTTCAAAAGCACCAGCGGCTGGGAAGACGGAAAATATTATTGCCTGCACAATTCAGCGCCGGCAGGTACACTGGTGAAGATCACCAATACCGCCAATAACAAAACGGTGTATGCAAAAGTGCTGGACCTTATTCCCGACCTGAAGCAGAACAGCAATATCATTATAAGAGTGAGCAATGCTGCAGCCGCCGAACTTGGCATTGCAGGCAACAGTAATTTCGATTGTACCATTCAATATTAACAGAGCACATGAAAAAAGTATTTTTTGTATCCCTTGCAGTATCGTTCTCAGCGCTGGTGATGGCGCAGGGAAATTCAGCCGATGTGCTGACAAAAGATTTTATCGTTGAAAAGGAAAATAAGACAACGTCGGTGAAAAACCAGGCGATGACCGGTACCTGCTGGTCCTTTTCCACAACGGCTTTAGTAGAAAGCCAGTTTCTTAAAAACAGTAAGTCGGATAATATAGACCTGAGCGAAATGTTCACTGTAAAAAATATTTATGTAGAGAAAGCGAAGAACTATATCATGCGCCAGGGCGCCGCACAGTTTGGTGAAGGTGGTCTCGGACATGATGTGATCAGGGCCATTGCCACTTATGGCGCTATGCCTGAACAGGCCTACAGTGGTCTAGCCGAAGGTAAAAAGATGCACAACCATGCAAGGCTTACAAAAGAGCTGAAGACTTATCTCGACAGCATGCTGAAAAAAAAGCCATTGCCTTTGAACTGGCTGGATGGCTATAAAGAAATCCTGGATAAAGAGTTGGGGAAAACACCGGAATCATTTGACTACAACGGTAAAACCTACACCGCAAAAACTTTTGCCGATGAAGTGCTGCATTTTAAAGCTGATGACTATGTGAATCTTACTTCCTTTACGGATCATCCATATTACAGCGCTTATATCATTAATATTCCCGATAATTTCAGCAACGGCAGCTATTACAATCTCCCGCTGGATGAATTTGTCAGTACAGCTAAAGAGGTGATCAAAAAAGGGTACACCTTTATGTGGGATGCGGATGTGAGCAATGCAGGCTTCCGCCAGGAAAATGGCCTGGCGTTGAATATTGCGGCCGGCGTGAAAGTGTCCAAAGACAGCTTTACCACTGCTTACAAAGAAGATGGGTACAATGCGGCCAGGCGTCAGCAATTGTTTGATGAGCTTATTACACAGGATGATCACCTGATGCAGGCTGCCGGTTTGGTAAAAACAAAAGACGGCAGGGAGTTTTTTACCGTTAAAAATTCATGGGGAGAGCAGGGGCCATACAAAGGATTTATTATGGTGTCTGAACCTTATTTTGGCATCAACACTGTAAGCCTGGTGGTTCCCAAAGCAGCATTGGGTAAAGAATTACTAGCAAAACTGAAATTAAACTAACAGGTTAATCTATCAATAAAAAAAGCGCAGCACTGCTGCGCTTTTTTTATTCAAACCGGTAACCTCTTAAAAAATCTTCCACCGGCATCCTTTTTTTTCCTTCGAGCTGAATATCTGTTACGCTGATATACCCATCGGTACAAATGAACCGGAGAAAATTCTTTCCGTCGGTATCAACAGCGCCGGGAGCATGCTGGGTTGCTGTTTGCTTTTTTTCCGCTTTAAATATCTTCAGCTTTTTTTCTCCCAGGAATGTAAAGGCAGCAGGATAAGGAGAAAGCCCCCTGATGAGATTGTACACTGTTGCTACCGGTTCATTGAAATCTATTTTGCAGGTTTCTGTAAATATTTTCGGGGCATGCTTTAGCAAATCTTCCTGCCCGCTGACCGCTGCTGATTGCGGCATTTCTGCAAGGCTGCCATCAGCAAGTCCTTTCACGGTTTTCAACAACACAGCTGCACCGATCTCTTTCATGCGGTCGTGCACATCACCCACGGTATCATCTTCTGCGATCGGGAAGCTTTCCTGCAATAAAATATTACCGGTATCTATTTCATGCTGCAATTTAAAAGTGGTAACACCGGTTTCGGTTTCACCATTGATCACCGCCCAGTTAATAGGAGCAGCGCCACGGTACTGAGGGAGCAGGCTTCCATGCAGATTCACAGAGCCCATCGGTGGCATATTCCATACTACTTCAGGCAGCATGCGAAAAGCCACTACGATCTGCAGATCGGCCTGTAAGGAACGCAAGGCTTCTAAAAAATCAGGGTTTTTTAATTTTTCCGGCTGCAGTACATGCAGGTTATTTTCTACCGCATATTTTTTTACAGCGCTTTGCTGCAGCTGCATCCCACGGCCGCCGGGCTTATCCGGTGCCGTGATCACACCCACGATATGACAGCCTGCTTTTACCAATGCATCCAGCGATGCTACGGCAAATTCGGGCGTGCCCATAAAAACAATGCGGAGTTGCTGGAAAGAATTTGCGCTCATACTATTCAATATGAGCGCAAATATATTGTTTTATAAAAGATTGGTTCGGCAGGTGTTTAATGGGTAGTATCTCAGTTTGAAATATTGTCAGCCTGAGCTTGTCGAAGGCGTGGTCATTACTATGCTATCCCGGTTTCGGCAATACTTCGACAGGCTCAGTGTGACATACAATCTGGCATTTTTTTGAATAATAAAATTCAAGCCGGGACACTACCGTTTAAGGCTGATTGTTCAGCCTTGCTTTCAGTTCTTCCACTTCCTGCTTCAGTTCTTTGATGCTTTCGATGAGCAGCGGTACTAGCCTCGCATAGTCCACGCCTTTGTAACCGTCTATTTCATTCACGGCTTCCGGCACCACCTGCTCTACGTTCTGCGCCAGCAGGCCCATTTGTCTTCCTTTGCTGAAAAACATTTTGCTGAATTTTTCTGTTTCCATTTCATATTCCACGCCTTTTAGCTGTAATAATTTTTGCAAGGGTGAAGCAATCGGACTGATATTCTTTTTAAAGCGTTCATCGCTTGCATAGGTGGTGCCATTGGCCCAGATGCTGCCGAATACTGAGAAGGCATACACTCCACTGCGTTCTGCTTTTGCATTTTCGGTGAATACGCCTGCATTGGTTTGTGTGCCGAAGCTCACTTTGGCATTGGCATTATCTGAATGCAATCTCAATTCATTTCCATATACACCGATGCCTACCTCACCGGCGGAGCCGGGATAGAGCAGGATCTTTTCACCGAGCGTGGCCGGGAAAGAAAGTGGCCGCAAGGGTGAGCCGCCGTTAAGACCGATGCCTACATTCGCATTGCTGGTGTTCATCGTGAAACCCCATCCTGCACCCGCAGCAGAGTAGAAGCCGGTAAGATTATCAGCTGCCATGCCCATGAATGCTGCATTCTGGGTGTTGGCAGTATTGAGCATCCATACACCGGCAGAATTGGTGCCGGTTCTCAGTTGCAGCCTGCCGGTAAGATTCAGTCCCACTTCACCCTGGTTGACAAACCTCGCTCTTTCGGTAAAACTGTAGCTGTTACCATAACCGAATGCAATGTTGGAACTGGGTACATCGCTGTACAGTTGCATCAGGCCACTCTGGATGCCGAAACCGTATTTGCCGGAATTACCCAGGCCTCCGTACAATGCAATGCGGTTGCCTAATCTTGAACCCAGGTCAAGGGAATCTATTTTTAGCGGACCGCCCTGTATGGTAGTATTGCCCTGCAATACAGCCGTCCCGTATTTACCCACCAGGTTACCCTGCAGCAGCAGGTTGCCTCTTACTTCCAGGTCGCTGCCGGCTGTAAGCTTGTCTCTCACAATAGCATTACCCACTACATCCAGCTTGGCGAAAGGAGAGTCGATACCGATGCCCACTTTTTTGCTGTTGTCTATAGCAGGCACATCGTTCTTGGCCGCCACGCAAACCTTCACCGTATTGTCAGCATCCACGCCACCGCTCCAGCTAAAGAGCCGTACATAGATGGTGCTGTTGGGAGTGAGGTTGTTCCACGACATGGGTGTGCCATCGAGCCCGCAGCCGATCTCTGTAAAGCCGCTGCTGCAGGAGCTGGCAGTATACACTGTCATGGCAAACCGGTTCCATACATATTCATTGGTGGGAATGCTGGTGGAGTTCATTGTAAGCTTTCCGGATGCCGGCACTTTCACTTTAAACCATACATCCCTGATATTGGCAGCAGGCATGCTGCCTGTGCAGCTGGGGTTAGGAATAGCCGGGGTAAGCGTAGCGCCCGACCAGGTAAACTCCCTGGCGGCATAGCAGCTTTGCCCGAGCGGATCGGCAGATTCAATTTCATAGAATCCTGCATTGCAGGGTTCATCCGCCAGTGTATTGGTAGTAGAAAAACACATTTTAATATCGGCGTTCGCAGCGCCGTAGTATAGCTGGTACACCCGCACATACACAGTAGATCCGGGTGTGAGATTGATGAAGTTGCCATCGCCGCCGGAAGAGCTGCTGGCATACATGCAGGGAAAGCCAATGGTTGACTGGTTGAAGATAGTTAGTCCGCCTACGTTACAGGAAGTACTGGTATAAAACTCGGCCGCCATATCATACGTGGTGGCCATGGCGATGCGGGCAGTAATACGGCCGTTGGCCGGAACAGTGAGTTTGTACCATACATCTCTTTTACCCGAACCATTGCAATAGGTATTGCCATAAGCGGTGCTTTCCGTGGCGCCTGTCCAGGAATAAACCGTGGTGGGTTCGCAGCCCGTGGTTTGTAAAGGGATATTAATGGCATTGCAGGGTTCATCATTGGCTGGCTGTGCTATTGCGAGTACGTGCAAGCATAGGTACGCACAGCATAGTAAAATCTTTTTCATTGTTTTGGTGATTGAATGATGGAAGATTAATTCACAGGATAAAGAACTCTATATTCCCGTGCTTTTTTCATCACCTAAAACCATGAATTTTAGTAACGCCCCGGTTACTTTTTTTTCAGCTGCTCTACCTGTTTTTGCAATTCTACTATCTGCTCCTGCTGTGTTTTGATGGCTTCGATCAGCACTGGCACCAGCTTGGCATAATCCACCGATTTGTAGCCATCATCACCCGTACTCACAATTTCAGGTACCACCGCTTCTACTTCCTGTGCCAGCAGGCCTATCTGCCGGCCTTCTGTAAAATTGCGGGATGGATATTCTTCCGCCATCATCTCGTAGCTCACCCCTCTCAGCTGCATGATCTTTTGCAGCGCACCAGGTAAAGTGGCAATATTTTTTTTGAAACGTGCATCGCTGCTATAGGTAGTGCCGTTGGCCCATATGCTGCCGTTCACTCTTAATGCATAACCGCCGGAGATCTCAAACCTGCCGGCTTCGGTAAATACACCTGCATTGGTTTGTGTGCCGAATGTTACCCTGGCACCGGCATTATCCGAATGCAGGCGCAGCTCATTGCCATATACGCCGATACCCACTTCGCCCACCGATCCGGGATAGAGCAATATTTTTTCACCCAATACTGCCGGGAATGATAATGGGCGCAAAGGGGAAGTAGCGCCGATACCTACATTGCCGTTATTGATAACCGTCACCGCATTCCTGCGATCGTTGTCGGCAGTACCGTAGCCGATCTCAAACAAACGGTCGGTAGCAGTAGTATCATTGTATTTACCGATCACCAGTGAATAGTCTGACTTTGCTTTCGTGTATCCGCCCATACTGGTGGAGCTGAAAGCCCTGCTTGCTGTTTCTCTTCCCAAAGCAGTAGCGATCAAACCATTGGCTACGGTTTGATATCCGATGCTGGTGGCGCCGAAACCCGAAGCCACCGCACCGCTGCCAATGGCGACAGCGCCTGAACCGGTTGCTATGGAAGTATTACCTGCAGTAAAAGTATAGTCGGCAACAGATTTGTTGGCGAAGCCCAATGTCACCGCTCCAAATCCGGAAGCAATATTGTCCCTGCCGGCGGCAAAAGAATATACGCCGATATTATCCTTGTCCCATTCGGTGCTGCTGACCGTACCTGTGCGGAAAGCTGCTTTGTCGGGATACCACATCATTCTTGTTCCCGGGCCCGATGCCGGTGGATTGGTCGGGCTGGAAGGCGGGTATAAAGCAGGTCCTGAAAATAATACATTGCTGTCTGCCACATGCAGTCTTGCCGCAGGGAAGCTGGTGCCTATACCAGTGCGGCTGTTCTGCAAAACAACCAGCGCATTTTTCCGCTGCGTGTTACCGGTACCATTTCCTACTTCGAAAAGGGTGCTGTTATTGCTGGTATCATTGAACTTGCCGATGGTTGTTCCCATATCGTTGTTGGCAATGGTGCTAAAGCCCATGGCAGTGGTATAAATACCGCCGGCCCTGCTCAGGTAGCCCGTGGCAAGCGAGGTATGGCCGCTGGCGGTGGTTTGGTAACCCAGCGCTGTACTCTGGTAGCCCATGGCCCGGGTATCATTGCCCATCGCTGTTGCAAAAGCACCGAAAGATTTAGTCCGAATACCAATAGCAACACCTGTCTGGTCTGCAACAGCATCTAATCCCATGGCAATAGAATAGTCTCCTTTTGCCTTTGGATTGTACCCGAAGCCCAATGAAAGAAAGCCGATGCTGTCTTTATCCCAGGAATTATCGTATACAGCGCCGGCCCTGAAAGCTGCTTTGGCAGTATACCAGAGGAGCTTAACCCCCGGGCTGCTCGCAGGCGGATTGGCAGCGGGAGAAGTGAGGTAGGTAGGGCCGCTGAAAAGTACGTTGCTGTCTGCAACATGTAGCCGGGCAATGGGGTTGGCAGTACCGATGCCCACATACTGGGCAAAAGAGGATATGCTGATGCATACGCAAAAGATACAAATGAATATTCTCATGGTTGATGTTTTTGGCGCTATAAAATAGCAACAAAGCATCCGGAAAAAATATCCCCTTTTAATATGATTTTTGAAAAAAAATAAAAACGGCTGCATTGGGTGCAGCCGCCTGGTTATAATGCATTTAAAAAGATTATTCAAAATCTTCGTACAACAGGTATTTTTTACGGATGGCTTTGAATGTATCCAGGGCCGGCTGCCAGCTGGCCCGGATGGCTGTTTCGCTCATGCCTTTTTTTACCTGTTGCTGCAGCTCGTCATTGCCGGCCAGCTTGTCAAAAAAATTGTTCTTTAAGAAAAAGCTGTCTTTGCCCGGGAACAGGCGATAAGCTTCCAGCAGGTATTTCAGCTGCAATTTGCCGTCGACAATTTTCAATATCGTTTCATCGGTGCCTGAAATATTCCAGCCATAACATTTTTGCCCGAAACACTTGCTGCTTTTGGCGCCGGCGTTGGGCATGGGTGTAAAGCTGTACAGGTTTTTCGGAAGCGTGGGATGGCCAAATACCTGGAAAGGATGATCGGTGCCACGGCCTTCACTCAAAACAGTTCCTTCAAAAAAACAGGTGGAAGGGTACAGGTAAATGCTCTGCATTTGTTTGAGGTTGGGTGAAGGCATTACCGGCAATACATACTTTGTTTTGTGATCATAATTTTTGCATTTGATCACTGTCACATGAAAGGGTGTATCCACCGAAGGCTCGGTGCTGGTATTGTATCTATTGATAGCATTGGCTTTTTCGCTCAGCCAGTTTTCGCCCGCCAGCATGAGCGCATATTCGCCGATGGTCATGCCGTACACTACGGGTACCGGTTGCATGCCGATAAAGCTTTTGAATTTTTTATCGAGCACCGGTCCATCCACATAAAAACCATTGGGGTTCGGCCGGTCAAGGATCATCAGCGGTTTGTGATTTTCCAGGCAGGCTTCCAGCACATATTCCAGCGATGAAATATAGGTGTAGAAACGAACGCCCACATCCTGTATGTCAAACAGTACCATATCCACATCTTTCAGGTCTTCCGGTGTTGGTTTTTTGTGATTGCCGTAGAGACTGATCACCGGGATGCCGGTGGCCGCATCTTTTGCATCGCTCACATGCTCGCCGGCATCTGCTGTGCCCCTGAAGCCATGCTCCGGCCCGAAGATCTTCACCACGCTGATACCGCTGCGGATCAGTGTATCTACCAGGTGCGTTTTACCGATAACACTGGTGGGGTTGGCAAAGACCGCAATTTTTTTATGTTGCAGCAGCGGAAGATAAACAGCCGTTCTGTCGGCGCCGGTAATGACGTTATTGTTACCTGTTCTGTGATGGAAAGGTTGTGCAATAGCAGCAAGCGTGCTGATAGCCAGCATACTAAGGCAAATCAGTTTTTTCATATATCTAAAGTTGCAAAAATCTTTTTAAAAGCTTTGACCATTTATCATTTACTTTGCAATCCCGCTGCAAGCGGTCATACAACAGCATTCAATCACTGTTTTCGTGTAACGGAAAACAAAAACAACCATTATGGCACAAGTAAAAAACGGAGATACCGTAAAAGTACATTATACAGGCAAGCTGGTAAACGGCGAGCAATTTGATTCATCGGCAGGCCGTGAACCGCTGGAGTTTACAGTAGGTGCGGGTATGATGATCCCCGGTTTTGATGCAGCCCTGCCCGGTATGGCAGTAGGCGATAAAAAAACAATTAATATTCCTGCAGCGGATGCATACGGTGAAAAAGATCCGAATGCGATCATTCCTTTCCCGAAAGAAAATGTTCCTGCCGACATGAAGCTGGAACCTGGTATGCAGCTCACCCTTACTAATGAGCAGGGACAACCTTTTCCTGTAGTGGTATCAGAGATCCAGGACGATGTGATCGTGCTGGACGCCAACCATTTCCTGGCGGGACAGGAGCTGGTATTTGATATTGAACTGGTAGAGATCGTGTAACTGATCATAATAAATATTGATAGAGCAGCCTGTTTTTGCAGGCTGCTTTTTTTTATTTGCACAAGCAGGCGGGCGGGTCTGACCTTCGGTGCCGACCCTGGTCAGCCCGGTAAGTTTTTACAACGTATTAAGGTCGATACTGAAGGTCAAACCTGTGATACAAATACAGGCCACGACCTGAAATCCGATCCCGCTTTTATTTAAACCTGCCGAAGCCTTAATTTTACCGAATGAAAATAGATTCAGCAGCATTGACCGAACGCTTTATGCGTTATGTACAGGTGGATACACAAAGTGATCCTGAAAGCAACAGCTATCCCACAACGGAAAAGCAAAAGAACCTGAGTAAAATTTTATTTGAAGAGCTGCAGGCGATGGGATTGCAGCAGGTGGAAACGGATGAGTATGGTTATGTGTATGCCACGCTTCCGGCCAACAGTGATAAAAAGAATATTCCTGCAATCTGCTATTGCTCGCATGTGGACACAGCGCCGGATTGCAGCGGTACCAATGTTCGGCCGATCCTGCATAAAAATTACGATGGAAAGGATATTGTGTTACCCGATGATCCCACGCAGGTTTTGTCTGCCCAAAAATCTGTTTACCTGAAAGAGCATATCGGTCATGATATCATCACCGCCAGCGGCAACACGTTGCTGGGAGCCGATGATAAATCGGGAGTGGCGATCATTATGCAGGCGGTGCAGACTTTGCTGGATAATCCATCCATTAAGCATGGCGATATTAAAATTGTATTTACACCTGACGAGGAAGTAGGAAAGGGCACCGCCCGGATCGATATGCAGAAAGTAGGCGCACAATTCGGCTATACGCTGGATGGCGGTGAAGCCGGCAGCCTGGAAGATGAAACTTTCAGCGCTGATGCAGCTACTATTACCGTACATGGTGTAATAGCGCATCCCGGTTATGCAAAGAACAAGCTGGTGAATGCTATGAAAATTGCCGGCGAAATACTGGCTGCCCTGCCCAAAGACGAATGGAGTCCTGAAACCACTGAAGGCATGCAGGGCTTTGTACATCCTGTTTCACTCAATGGCATTGCCGAAAAAACGAGCATCGGTTTTATCGTTCGGGATTTTAAAACGGCTGAGCTGGAAAATCATCATGCAAGACTGAAGCAGATCGCTGCAAATGTAGTGGCAAAACATCCCGGCGCTACGATGGAATACAAAGCGCAGGAACAATACCGCAATATGAAAGATATTCTGCTGCAGCATCCGCAGGTAGTGGAATATGCAGCGGAAGCGATTCGCAGGGCAGGTTTAACAGTGCTTAAAGAAAGCATCCGGGGCGGTACCGATGGCAGCCGTTTAAGCTATATGGGTTTGCCTTGCCCCAATATTTTTACCGGTATGCAGAATATTCACAGCAAGCTGGAATGGGTGGGCGTGAAGGACATGACCAAGGCTGTTGAAACGCTGGCGCAGCTGGCAGCGGTCTGGGAAGAAAAAAGCTGAAGAAAATACTAAGTAAAAGAGCTGCCCGGCAAAGGCAGCTCTTTTTATTTTATCTTTTCGATGAGCGCCAGCAGGCCGTTCTTCGTGCCTTCGAAATATGCTCCTTCACGGAAAGAAGGAATAAACACACTGTCGATCAACTGCTTGGTTTGCTGGTCTGATAAAATTTTCTGAATACCATAGCCGTTCTCGATGCGCATTTTCCTCAATGAAGGCGAAATACCGATCACCACGCCGTTGTTCTTTTCTTTTTGTCCAACGCCCCAGTTGCTGCCAATGGCCAGTGTATATTCCTCCAGCCTGCACCGGCCCATCATCGCACTGTCGAATGTGACGATAACGATCTGGTTGGTAGTTTCGGCTTCATGATTCTCTATAATGCTTTCGAGATATTTTGCCTGGTCTTCTGTAAAAAGGTTTACATAATCATTTACATAACCCCTGGGTTGCGGCAATTTTGTGCCGCATATAGTGGAGTCTCTGTGTGCTGCAATCTTATTGGAAAATAGATGGCCTTTTTGTAAAGCGGCTATTGAAACAGCCGCCGCTACGATCACCCCTGCCGCTATGATATAATACTTCCATTTCATGAACATATATGAATGTACAAAATCCCGGGCGTTATTTTAATTCCCGATGTTGAGGTCTCCTTCTATAAGCAGGTGTGCATTGCTGTACACAATGATCTTACCGCCGGGTTCAATGTTCTGCTGGATATTCAGGATGCTTGTACCACCGGGAACAGGATCGATGATGATGGTAGCGCCATTGGGCAGGCTTACCGGAGGAATCGTATTATCGAGCCAGTTGGCGGCATCGGTCCACAAGCCATCCCCGTTAAAAATGTACACGGAGCCTGTCGTATCGGGCAGGCGCTTATGCGCCAGCAGCAGAAGGTCGTTGTTGGTACCGATATTATCAAGGCTGCCGGTGATATAGATCGTACTGTCTGAATGAATGGATATATCCTGCAGGCTGCAATCGAGGCCGCCATATTTGCTCATATACCAGCCGGTGCCATCAGCAGAGATAGTGCTGTCGATGCTGCCGCCCGGTTTGATGCGGATAATGAAGGGTGATGTTTCCGATGAAATATTGACAGCATCT
Organism: Ferruginibacter sp.; assembly: GCA_047602605.1. GTDB lineage: Bacteria > Bacteroidota > Bacteroidia > Chitinophagales > Chitinophagaceae > Ferruginibacter. The sequence goes on along the minus strand of JASGGW010000005.1, from coordinate 445,895 downwards.
CCTATAATATAAATGCTGCTGTCGGGATGCAATGCCATGCCGTTCGGGATCAAAAAAGTAGAATCATTATTCAGCGCTTTGTAATAAGTGCCGCTGGCTAAGCCGTTAAAGCTATTATCGGGACTTCCATTTGACAATAACCTGCCAACGTACAACGATCCGCTCAGGTCAGAAGGATTAGTAACATAACCGCTCAGCAGTATTTTGTCGCCGGGAGCGGCAAGTATGCTAGCCAGTTCAATAAAGTCGTAATCGGAAGGGATCGTTCTGTACAGGCCATTTCCTCCAAATGAATTGTCGTTATCGCCATTTGTTTCTAACCTCAGGCAAAAGAAAGAAGAAGCGTTATTGGATTCCACGAAATAACCTCCCAGCAAAACTTTATTATCGGGTTGAATGGCAACCGTGCCCAATCCTATCGTTTCAAAACCCAGGTAGATGGTACGTTTCCCTGCTGTGCCAAAAGCATTGTACAAAGAGCCGTCTGCTTCCAGGCGCCATACCAGCATGGTATTTGAATTGGTTGCATCAATGCCTCCAACGATGATCGTTCCGTCACTTGTAAGCGCTGCGGCTTTTCCATAGCCTGATGTACTGGTAGCGGGAAGCAGCACCACGCCATTCACACCAAAACTGTTATCAGGGCTGCCATCAGCCGTCAACCTGATCACAGCAATATTGGGAATATAGTCAGGATCGCCGCCCGGCTTGTCGCCTACAAGAATGATTTTATCATCGCTTTGAAGGATAGCGGAATGAAAAACAAAATTGGGTTCGGTGATATTGAGCACTCCTGCTGTGGCGAAGCTGCTATCGATGCTGCCATCGGTATTGTAGCGGATGACCACGGTATTGTACACGCTGGCCATGGCATCTGTTTTGTTACCGATCGCAATTATTTTACCCGATGCCTGTGTAAGCACCGAATAGCCTGTTTCATCCGTGCCGTTTACCTGTAAATATTTAATGCCGCCTGTGCCGTAAGCATTGTCAAAGATGCCGGTACTGCTTATAAGCGCTGTGCTGGCATAGAGCTGGTTGTCTGTATAACCTGCTACAAGAATACTTTCATCATTGAGCACAATGCTGCCTGCGCTGTATTCATTGCCGGGTGCATCGAGATAGGTTTTCCCGGTGCCGTTAAAAGACAGCAGCGGGTTCCCTGCATCATCATATTTGAAGGCTGCATAATTAAAATTGAAAGGCGACAATGCGGAACTTTCTCCTGTTACCAGGATATTATTACCGGCCAGTAATTCCAGTTGTTTGGGCTGCGTCATTCCCAGGCCGGCTTCGGTAAGAATACCATTGCCATTGAAACCGGTATCGAAAGCGCCGTGTTGCTGCAGGCGTACCAGCAGCAATTGGTCTTGCGATGTGCCTGCCAGCAGTATTTTATCATCGGCATATATTTTTACAAGCGAAGCGCTGGCATTGGCATACTGCACAATGCCGGTGCTGTTGAAGTCTGTATCGAGGCTGCCATCTGCATTGAGTCTGATGACCGCCAGCGAAGGATTATCGCCCACTGTATTTTTAGTGAAGCCTGCCACGATAAGCTTACCATTGCTTTGTGTGGCAATGTCGGCTGCAGCGTTGTCCCATCCTGAAAGATCAAGCGTTAATCGTCCTGTGGAATGGAAAGAGATATCCGGTGTGCCATCTGTAGAAAGACGAGCAATGAAAAAACTGGTTTTTTCCGCAGAGAAGCTGCTGCCTGCCAGTAATATTTTTCCGTCGGGTTGCAGGCGAACTTTCGAGATATAAATTGTTTTGCCGGCTTCGGCAATGGACGCAATGCCTGTACCGTTAAAGCTGCTGTCAATTTTTCCTGATGCTGTAAAGCGCTTTAGCAATACCCGGGAATTATCATTGAGCACACCTACTATTTTATCATCTGCCTGTACCGCCAGCGAATTGATCTGCAGGTAATCTGCTTTCTGGGCCAACCCGTTGCTGCCGAAGCTGCTGTCGATATTGCCGTTGGTAAATGTGCGCAGCAGCGTTGAGCCGCCAATGATCAGTTTACCATCGGATTGCTGGCCGCTGGCAAAAGCATAATAGGGAGCGTCGTTGGAGAGGTTGGTATGAACAATGCCATTGTTGCCGAAACCGGGCCGTAGCAGCAACGTTTGCGCCGCAGAAGAAAGGCATAGCAGGAGAGAGAACAGGTGCAAAAAAAACTTCATTTTTCTTATGGTTGAACTTTTACAATCAGGTTAAATGTTTGTCCACTCATTTTCATACAATACAGGTACGGTTGAACATGCCAATAACAATAAACTGAAAGTAGTGATAACGACAGTTTAGTTCCAGGGATGGTCTTTTCGGTAGTATAATGGTATCATTAGTGCCAGGTCTGCTTTGAGGAGTGTAAATGCTAAGAGGATCGTTGGACAATCAGGATGATACTTCGCCAAAAGTACGGCATTGTGCGTTAGGAAACGGGCTGACGACGATTTTTTTTGAACAAACAGCCCCTGCTGCGAAGAAATTATATTTTATTTCTAATTGAATAATCTGTTACCTTGCATCAAAAAAATAGCGTATGAACCTTATTGATTACTGGTACTGGATATTGTTGGTACTGCTTATATTCAGTGGTTTGTTTACCGTTAACCAGGGTACGATTGCTGTCATAACACGTTTCGGAAAATATGTGGGCACCCGCACGCCGGGCCTTCGGTTCAAAATTCCTTTTATTGATAAAGTATACAAAAGAGTGAGCATTCAGAACCGCTCGGTGGAGCTGGAGTTCCAGGCGGTGACGATTGACCAGGCGAACGTTTATTTTAAATCGATGCTGTTGTATTCGGTGCAGAACTCTGATGAAGCAACCATTCAGAAAGTGGCGTTCAAATTCATCAGCGACAGGGACCTCATGCAGGCGTTGGTGCGTACCATTGAAGGTAATATCCGTGCGTTTGTGGCTACCAAACGTCAGAGTGAGATACTGGGACTGAGAAGAGATATTGTAGAGTTCGTAAAAGAGCATGTGGATGCTTCGCTGGAAGAATGGGGGTATCATCTGCAGGATCTGCAGATCAACGATATCACTTTCGACCAGGCGATCATGGACAGCATGAGCAAAGTGGTGGCAAGTAATAACCTGAAAGCTGCGGCCGAAAATGAAGGGCAGGCTTTGCTTATCACTAAAACAAAAGCTGCAGAAGCGGAAGGTAATTCCATTAAGATCGCAGCAGAAGCAGAAAGGCAGGCTGCGCAATTGCGTGGACAGGGTGTTGCCCTCTTCAGGGAAGAAGTGGCGAAGGGTATGAGCCAGGCTGCGGCAGAAATGAAGCAGGCCAACCTCGATACCAACGTTATTCTTTTCAGCATGTGGACAGAAGCGATCAAAAATTTTGCAGAGTATGGAAAAGGCAATGTCATCTTCCTGGATGGCAGCAGCGACGGTATGGATAAAACAATGCGGCAGCTGATGGCCTTGCAACAGGCCGAAGCAAGAAAATAATTTTAAGAGCCGGCGATGAGCCGGCTTTTTTTATTGTAAAAAAATAAGATTAACAATTTATTGTGCAGCATTTTTTACATAGTTTCGTTTTTTGCAGAAGTTACTTACACGACACACTTAAACAACCCGGCAATTCTATAAATTATGTTTGATATCCTTTTACAGGCAGATAGTACAGCCGCCGCAGCCGCTGTTACAGCACAGTCAGAATCGGTATGGAGTTTATTGAGCAAGGGCGGCCCGCTGATGATCCCTTTGTTCATCCTGTTTGCACTGGCAGTGTTCTTTTTCTTTGAGCGTTTCCTGGTGATCAAAAAAGCAGGACAGCTGGATGAAAATTTCATGAGCATCATCCGGGATAATGTTACCAATGGCAATATCACCGCCGCAAGAAGCCTTGCAAAAAATACCAACAACCCGGTTGCGAAAATGATCGACAAAGGGCTGCAAAGGATCGGCAAGCCGATCGATGCCATTGAAAATGCGATGGAAAATGTGGGCAAGCTGGAAATGTATAAAATTGAAAAAAATCTTACGATGCTTTCGGTGATTGCACGCATTGCACCATTGTTCGGCTTCGTGGGTACGATCGTGGGGCTGGTATTGCTGCTGAAAGAATTTGCCACCATCAGCAACCCGTCCATCAGCCAGATCGCTGATGCGATGTATATCAAGCTCATCACTTCCGCCACCGGCCTTATCATCGGTATGCTGGCTTACCTGGGATACAGCTTCCTGGATACGCAGATCAACCGTACGGCCAATAAGATGGAAGCAGCCAGCAGTGAGTTTATTGATATTTTACAGGAGCCAACAAGATAACGGTCTCAACAATATTGAACTGTCGAACCGTTGAACTTTTAAACTGTAAAACTGTTGAACTTTCTAATCCATTCAGATGTCTTTAAGAAAAAATAAATTAAGAGAAGAGCACAGCGATGTGGATACCGGTCCGCTGAACGATATATTGTTCATACTGCTGATGTTCTTCCTCATGATATCCACGCTGGCCAATCCCAATGTGATCAAGATGAGTGTGCCCAGGGCCAAAAGCGATACTAAGCAGAAGCAGAGCGTGGTGGTGAGTGTAGATAAAAACCGCACAGTGTTTGTCGGGTCCAAAAGAATTCCGCACGATTCACTGGAATCTGTGCTGCGTACCTATATCAATGACAAAGACAGCATCAAACCTGCCGTGGTGATCAATGCAGATTCTACTGCTCCCTGGAACGAGATCGTAAATGTCATGAAGGTGGCCCGCAAGCTGGGTGCTACTACTTCTGCAACCGTTACCGGTACAGAGTAGCGATCACCATCCTGCCCTTTTCAAAAATATCTTTCTTTACAATGGCATGGTATCCCTGTGATTCAAAATGCCGGGCTGTTTCCACTGCATATTCCATATGGGTTTCCATGAAAATACTTCCACCGGCATTCAGGTGCAGTTTGCCGAAGGCGGCAATCTTTTTATAAAATAATAAGGGATCATTATCGGGAACAAACAATGCCAGCGAGGGCTCATGCGCTGCTACATTGGATTCCAGCAATTGTTTTTCTGCCAGGGGAATATAAGGAGGATTGCTGATGATGACATCCACGTTGGGCAATAGATTCCATTGTGTTTCATCCAAAAAATCGGTTTCTGAAAAACGGATCATGGTATGATTGACGGTTGCATTTTCTTTGGCCAGCGCCAGCGCATCGCTGCTTACATCAATGGCGTATGCTTCAGCTTCGGGGATATGCCGTTTCACCGATATGGGTATGCAGCCGCTGCCCGTGCCGATATCTATAAAAGTTTTTTTTCTGCCCGCCTGCATGAAACGGATCACCTCCTGTACCAGTTCTTCTGTTTCCGGCCTCGGTATCAGCACGGCGGGGCTCACTTTGAAGCGCAACCCGTAAAACCAGGTTCGGCCAATAATATATTGCGGCGGCGTGTATTTTTTCAGCTGCAGCAGGGCGGCTTCCAGCTCAATTAATTTTTCATCTGCTATTATTTTTTCCGGCTCCGCAATGATCATCGCCCTGCTGATAGCGGCTGTTTCTTCAAATATTAAATTGCTGATGGCCACCGCTTCATCATAGCCGTACATCGGCTTCAGTTCATCCAGGAAAACATTGTAAAAAGCCCTTAGCTGCATGCTGCAAACCTAGTTTATTTTTGCTTGCTTAAATTTGCGGCCTTGAAGGAGCACAGCATTTATATGAACCGATGTCTTGAACTGGCAAAATTGGGCGCAGGCAATGTAGCGCCGAATCCCATGGTAGGCGCTGTGCTCGTATATCATGACAGGATAATAGGAGAAGGTTATCACAGGCAATATGGTGGGCCGCATGCCGAGGTAAACTGTATTGCATCCGTTGCCGAAGCCGACCGGCCTTTAATTGCTTCCTCTACACTCTACGTTTCCCTGGAGCCCTGTGCTCATTATGGCAAAACGCCGCCTTGTGCCGACCTGATCGTACAGCAACGCATACCCGAAGTAGTGATCGGGTGCAGGGATATTTTTGCCAGGGTAAACGGGCTGGGCATCCGCAAGCTGGAAGAAGCAGGTATACAAGTGATCACAGGTGTGCTGGAAAAAGAATGCGTGGAACTGAATAAAAGATTCTTTTGTTTTCACCAGCGCAAAAGGCCATTCATCCTGCTTAAATGGGCGCAGACTGCTGATGGGTTCATTGCAGCAGAAAATTTCAAAGCCATAAAGATCAGCAATGAAATAACCAACCGGCTGGTGCATAAAATGAGGACCGAAGAAGCAGCCATCATGGTTGGTTTTAACACTGCCCTGCATGATAACCCATCGCTTACAGCAAGAAGCTGGCCCGGTAAGAGCCCGGTACGTATTGTTACTGACAAAATACTTTCGCTTCCGGCAGGCGCCGCTGTATTCAATAATGATGCACCGGTGATTGTTGTCAACCAGCTAAAGGAAGGGCAGGAAGGTAATATCCATTACCTGCAAATAGTAGCCGGGGAAGAAATGCTGCCGGTTCTGATGGAAAAGCTTTACCAGAGAAATATACAATCCCTGCTGGTAGAAGGCGGCGCACAATTACTGCAATCTTTTTTCCGGGGCGGTTTATGGGATGAAGCCGTACGCATTACCAATACCGGTATGCAACTGGGCAAAGGCATCCCTGCACCGGAAATAACTGCGGATGCCATCCTGACCGGTGAGCGGCATATGGGCACCGATACCATTCAATTTTTTAAAAACCAGGGCAACAGTGGACTTTTATAATACGATAGAACAAAAGGCGCAGGCCGAATTCAAGGACAGGGGTAGCCGCTTTATAGCCTGTGTGGCCCCGGTGCAATCTGTTGAGGATTGTAAAGAGTTCCTGAAAGAGCTGAAGAAAGAGCATCCCAAAGCCGTGCACCATTGTTTTGCCTACCGGCTGGGCCTGGATGGCAATCAATACCGGGTAAGCGACGACGGGGAACCCTCCGGCACGGCGGGAAAACCCATTTTGGGGCAGATTGACAGTAAACAATTGACGGATGTGAGTATTGTGGTGATAAGATATTTCGGGGGCACTTTGCTGGGGGTGCCGGGCCTGATCAATGCTTATAAGACAGTAGCATCCCTCGTCCTGCAGGTGGTGCCCATAGTGCAAAAGCCGGTTCTGAAAAAATATTCTCTCCAGTTTGACTATACCCAAATGAATGAAATTCAGATAGTTGTAAGGCAGGTGCAGGCAGAGATCCTCCGCCAGGAGGCGATGCTTTTCTGTACAATGGAAGTAGGGGTGCCCGTGAACAGGGTAGAAGAATTTCTATACCGGATAGAAAATATTCGCAACGTGCAATGCGAAAAAATATTGTGACAGACAGGATTTTATGAAGCTTAAATTTTAAGGTTTTAACATTTTGTTATACTTTTATTGCCCACTTATACAATTAAGCTATCATGAAAAAATTTACGCTCCTTTCTTTGTTAATTGTATCAATTAACTGCTTAAACGCACAACAACTCCATTTCACAAGCCAGTATCTTCAGCACAATGCTATGTACAATGCGGGCGCAGCCGGTATTGCCAACAAGGATATGATCGGCCTGTCATTCAGGAGTATGTGGTCGTCGTTTCCAGGCAATCCACGTACCTATATGGTATATGGCGATGCCAATCTTGCAAAACTCAGGTCGGGCATCGGCGCCTACCTGTACCGGGATGAAACCGGTCCTACAAGCCGTACGGGTATCCAGCTGGCATTTTCCAAACACATTATTTCTCAGAATGAGAAAAACAAGTTTGGGATCGGCATCGAGATCCGTGGATTGCAATATGCCATAGATAAAAGTAAACTGAGCGATGCCCTGGGCAGTGATCCTGCTTTGGCGGGCGCTGAAAACAAGCTTGCTTTTGATGCCGGTGCAGGCCTCTACTACACCAACGGAAAATTAAGCGTTGGTGCAGCAGTAAGTCAACTGGTTCAATCAAAGCTGCAGCTGGCAGATGTGCCCAACTCAACGCAGGGTGGTAAGCTGTACCGCCATTACAACTTCAATGCTAATTACAAAATCCAGACAGGTGATAATATCTACCTGATCCCGAATGCCCTGGTAAGAGTGATCGAAAACTCTCCCAGCGAATATGAATTCGGTATGCTGGTTAATTATCAGGAAAAATTATGGTGGGGCCTTAACTGGAGGGTAAAACAATTCTGGAGTCTACAGGCCGGAATTAAAATCCTGCAGAGAGTCGGACTCACTTATAGCTATGATTACTATCAGACACCAATAAGTGTTTTCACCAATGGTTCCGGTGCTCATGAAGTGGGTTTAAGGTTTGATCTTAAAAAATCAGCTAATTAATCCATCTTCAGCAGTATCAACTAATTTTTCTATTACTTAATTCAATCAAGATGAATCTTAAAAATAGTTCAGTTCTTCACAGCAAAAAAGGCATCCAGTTTTTTGTGGCTTGCTTGCTTTTAATGCTTACGGGTTTCAGCAGCTTTGCCCAGGCGCCAACAAATGACGATCCCTGCGCAGCTATTACCCTTACTCCTGCAACAACCTGTACCTACCAGTCATTCACTACTTTAAATGCAACCACCTCTACAGGTTTTCCTGCACCGGGTTGTGCCAACTACCAGGGTGGTGATGTTTGGTTCCAGGTAACTGTGCCTGCAGGCGGCGCCCTGATATTTGACTCCCAGGTAGGTTCCGGTACAGGCAACAATATCACCGATGGTGGTATGGCTATTTATAGCGGTGACTGTAATACCATGACACTGATCGAGTGTGATGATGATGACAGTCCGAACGGCAATATGCCGCTGATCAACAGGACCGGCCTTACTCCCGGAAGCACTATTTTCGTTCGTTTCTGGAATTATGGTACCGCTACAAACGGCGGTAACTTCGGTATCTGCGTAAGAACGCCTCCGCCACCTCCCGGCAACGATAATCCATGTAATGCCACTCCATTACAGGTGAACCAGAATGGTGTATGTAACTATGAGCAATTCACCAATGAAGGTGCAACCGCTACTACAGGCGTTCCTGCTCCCGGTTGTGCTTCTTACAACGGTGGCGATGTATGGTTCACTGTTACAGTTCCTGCCGGTGGTTCGCTTATTTTCGATACACAGTCTGGTGTGATTACCGATGGCGGTATGGCTATTTACAGCGGTACCTGCAGTGCGCTTACTTTAATTGAATGTGATGATGATGACAGTCCGAACGGTTTGATGCCGATGATCGTAAGAACCGGCCTCACTCCGGGAAGCACCATCTGGATCAGGGTATGGGAATATGGTGGTGATAATAACGGTACATTTGGTATCTGCGTTAAAACACCTCCGCCTCCTCCTGCCAATGATAATCCATGTACTGCTACACTCATCACTGTTGATCCGAACGGCGGCTGCAACTATCAGCAATATACCAATGAAGGTGCAACAGCTTCCGCAGGTGTTCCTGCTCCGGGTTGTGCCTCTTACAACGGCGCTGATGTATGGTTTAAAGTAGTGGTGCCATGCAGTGGCAACCTTACTTTCAATACCAATACAGGTGTTGTTACCGATGGCGGTATGGCCATCTATCGTGGCAGCTGCGGTAGTCTTACCCTGATCGAGTGCGACGATGATGACAGTGAGAACGGTGCGATGCCTAAAATTGTAAGAACCGGTCTTACCGTTGGTGATACCATCTGGATCAGGTTCTGGGAATATGGTGGAGACAACAATGGTACTTTCAGGTTATGCGTAAGCTCACCATTGCCTCCGATCACTTTACCGGCTTTACCGCCTTCACCAACCTGTGCGCTGGCTCAGCCATTCTGTACAAGTGTGATCCCTTATACCATGCCGAATGTTTCCGGCGGTTCTTCAACTGGCGGCGGTGGTGTATTCGGTTGCCTCGCAACTACACCCAATCCTACTTATTATACTTTACAGATCCAGAACTCAGGACCTATACAGCTGACCATTTCGCAGGTAAATACTGCGGGCACCCCGATCGATGTGGACTTTGTGATCTGGGGTCCGTTCACCAGCGCCTCAGCATGTACCGGTATTTCAGCTTCCAACATTGTGAGTTGCAGCTATTCTTCCAATGCGGTTGAAATAATTGACATTCCTAATGCGGTAGCCGGGCAGTTCTATATTTTACTGGTGACAAACTTCCAGGGTGGTGCAGGCCAGATCACTTACCAGCAAACAGGCGGTACAGGATCCAGCAGCTGCTGCAGCATGAGCGCCACCAACTCAGGCCCTTATTTCTGCCAGGGTGGTGGTTCTTTTGTGAACTTTACAGGCAGCACCGTAGCCAATGCCACTTACCAGTGGGTAGGACCAAACTGCTTTACATCTACCCTGCAGAACCCGAGCCAGGTGCCGGTTCCTTCTGCACCGGGTCAATATATCTATACTGTAACTGCCTATACCCCTACCGGCCAGGTATGTTCAGATACCACTATTGTAACGGTACTGGCCCGTCCTTCAATCGGCGCAGATACTTCGCTGAAGATCTGTTCTGGAAGCACGGTCAATCTTACTACGCTGTACACTACTACCGGTCTTACCAGTAGCTGGACACTCGGTGGCGCTGCTGTGCAAAACCCTGCAGCCGTAAATGTTTCAGGTATTTACCGCCTCATAGCAGCCAATATAACAGGCTGTAATGACACTGCGTTCGTAAACCTGACCGTAGATACAGTAAGGCTCGAAACTTCTGTGGCACAGATCATCTGTACCCGTACAGGAAGAATCACAGTATCGCCTACAACCGGTATTGCACCATATCAGTACAGCATCAGCACCAATCCTGGTGTATTCCAGACTTCCAACGAGTTTATTGCTCCTGAAGGAACCTATACCGTTACGGTTAAAGATTCACTCGGATGTACTGCCAGCCGCCAGGTAACCGTTACCATCATTCCTGAAATAACAGTGAATGCCGGACAGGATGTATCTGTAGTGGCAGGAGATGCTGCCCAGTTACTGGCTACCACGAGTGCGCCTCCAAGCTCTATCACATGGACGCCTGCAACCGGGCTGAATGCTACCAACATTCTTAACCCGATAGCAAGGCCGGCTACCACCACTACCTACACTATTTCTGTTACGAATAGCCAGGGTTGTATAGCCGAAGATGATATCGTGGTAACAGTAATACCATATTGCATCAGGGTTAAAAATGCCTTTACTCCAAATGGTGACGGTATCAATGATACATGGGAAGTGTACAACTCATTCGACTGTCTGAGCAATGTAACGATCAATGTATTCAACCGGTACGGTAACCTGGTGTACAGGGATGTTAAATATGCCAACAACTGGCGTGGTACCTACAATGGCAAGCCGGTTCCTGATGGCACTTATTATGCCGTAGTGGATTTCACTTTCATTACCGGTAAAAAAGTAACCATTAAAACAGATCTTACCATTTTACGATAATTGATGACGTAAATAAATCAGGAAGGGATGCCGCAAGGCATCCCTTCTCGTTTTAGTAGTGTCTCCCTTTGAATTTTATTACTCAAAAAACGGTCAGGTTATATGTCACACTGAGCCTGTTGAAGTGTTGTCGAAACGGGTAAGTATAATAATTACAATAAGGTCGACCACCTTTAAACTGAGACACTACCCTCATTTTCGATACTTTGTAATTTGATCTATCTTTATAGCATGAATGTTGAAGAGATAAGAAGCTATGCACTGCAGAAAGAAGAAGTAACAGAAAGCTTTCCTTTCGGGGAAGAGACGCTGGTGTTTAAAACAAACGATAAAATATTCCTGCTCATCGGCCTCGATAATGATGACCTGCGCTTTAATGCAAAATGCGACCCGGATAAAGCAGTTGAACTAAGAGAAGAATACCCCGATAATATTCTGCCGGGTTACCACATGAATAAAAAACACTGGAATACTATTGTAGTACATGGTTTAAAGAACAGTCTTGTGAAAGAGCTCATTGATCACAGCTATAGCCTGGTAGTGCCCAAACGAAAAAAGAAATAAACGTATGAAAAACGGGTTTGTAATATTGGTATTGGTGGCAGCCGTAGCGCTGGCATTTTATTTCCTGGGTAAAAAGAACGGCGAAGGACAAACGAAAACAGATATCGTAAACAATATTGCGATTGTAAAGGAAATTGCGCAACTGGCTTCGCTGGAAGTGAATGGCAGCACCAAGATAACCGTCAGCAATAAAGGCGATAATGCAGGCTTATGGAATAAGCTGAAAAATTATTTTGCCGAGAATACCTTGCAGGTCTCCGTTCCGTACGAAGCAAAATATGGCGTGGATATGCGCAACCAGCAGGTGGATGTGGATACCAAGGCAGGCACTGTTACACTGCACCTGCCTGCTGTGAAAATGCTGAGCATGCAGCTGCGGCTCGACAAGATGGAGAGCATGCAGCAGACCGGTATCTTCAGCACAGTAACCGTAGATGCGTTTGTAAAAGCGCAGAAAGAGATGTACGCCTCTGCCAATGCAACGCTGGAAAATAATGCAGCCTATATCAAGCTGGCGCAGGATAATATCCGTAATACATTAAGTCGTTACTATCAGCCACTCGGCTATAAAGTAAATATTGTTTTTGGAGAGGCGGCCCCGCAAAAGCCTCTTCCGTAAGATGAAGTCACCTGTTTATACCGCTTCAAAATATAGCAAAGAGGAATATTGAAAAAGTTTGACAGGCCGGCAACCACTCAATGATGAACCATGACAGAGGAATTGATTAAACGATTTATCAGGCATCGTAATTTCTTAAAGAAAGCAAACATACAGCTTGAATATGTGGAAGACGATCATTCGCCCTGTATCTATATAGACAACCCGGTTATTATAGCAGGTTTTGCAGGCTTTGTAAAAAAAGAAATGGCCGGGAGCAATATTTATTTCCGGGGAGAATCCGGCAGCTACAAACATGTCGTTCCTTCCTTATTCAGGGACGGCGCTTCACCAATGACAGATACCAAAGCTATTCAGCATAAATTCAGGGCTTACACTGAATTAAAAAATGAAACAAAAAAGCATTTTCATGATATGGTCTCCCGGTTCAAAAATGAAGAAATTGACAATCTTTTTCAACATTACGGGATAAGATCGCCTGTTATTGATATGGTTGATAATATTTATGTCGCTACCTGGTTTGCGATGGATGGATCGAAAGACGGCTATGGATATATAAGGTTAATGAATACCAGTCATGCTGATTTAATGGTATCTGACCTGCGTACCAGCCATTCTTCTTTAAGTCTCAGGCTACATACCCAGCATGGCCTTATCGGGAAGAAAAAAGTAAAAGCCTGGAATGCCGGCAATATATTTTATGATAAGTATGAAGTGGCAAGGATAAAATTTCCTGTTACAAAAGATATAGCCGGGGGAGTATTGTTTTCAAAAGAGAATATCTACCCTGGTATCCTTTTGGATAATACGCTGAAAATATTAAAAAATAGTAAATGGATGGCTGCCAGGATTCAGCAGACAGAGAAAAAATACCATCTTAAAAAGGGTGATTTAGGGAGCATTCGCTGATCCCGGCAACAATTCGCTCTCCAGATGATCCGTATTCTTATTTCTTAAAGCTATCACTCACTACCAGCTCTTTGCTGCCGGCAGTGTACTTATAAAAACCTTCGCCACTTTTGGCGCCCAGCTTGCCGGCCAATACCATATTCACCAGCAGGGGACAGGGTGCATATTTCGGGTTGCCAAAGCCGTCGTGCAATACTTTCAAAATGCTATGACAAACATCCAGGCCAATGAAGTCGGCGAGCTGCAAAGGCCCCATCGGGTGAGCCATGCCCAGCTTCATCACGGTGTCAATTTCTTCGACGCCTGCCACGCCTTCATATAAGCTGTAGATGGCTTCATTGATCATCGGCATCAATATACGATTGGCGATAAAGCCCGGGTAGTCATTAACCGTGCAGGGCACTTTACCCAGTTGTTTGCTGAGATCTGTAATGGTTTCGGTCACTTCTTTCCGGGTAGCATATCCATTGATGATTTCAACCAGCTTCATTACCGGTACCGGGTTCATGAAATGCATGCCGATCACCAGTTTAGGGCGTTTGGTAACCGCTGCAATTTTAGTGATGGAAATAGAGGAAGTATTCGTTGCAAGAATGCAGCCTTCCGGCGCATGCGTATCCATCTGCCGGAAAATTTCCAGTTTAAGTTCTGTATTTTCTGTAGCCGCTTCCACTACCAGGTCTGCATTTTTCACCCCCTCGGCAATGGTATTCACAGTCGTGATATTGCTCAGCGTCGCCGTTTTCTGCTCTGCAGTCAATGTACCCTTAGCCACCTGGCGGTCCAGGTTTTTATCAATTGTTGTCAGTGCTTTTTGCAGCTGGCCAGCATTTACATCGATCAGGTTTATTGTAAAACCGCTTTGGGCAAATACATGCGCAATCCCGTTTCCCATCGTACCCGCACCTATTACAGCAATATTTTTCATACAGTATGTATTATGGGCAATAGCCCTGAGAAATGATTTTATGAGACCGCCGGCTATTGCCGGCGGTAAATTATTTGAATGCGTTCAAACCGGTTACATCCATACCCGTAATGAGCAAATGAATATCATGCGTGCCTTCATAAGTGATCACACTTTCCAGGTTCATCATATGACGCATCACCGGGTATTCGCCTGTGATGCCCATGCCGCCCAGCATCTGGCGGGCATCCCTGCAGATATTGGTGGCAATTTCGCAGGCGTTTCTTTTTGCCATGCTCACATGCTGCGGAGTGGCTTTGCCTTCATTCATCAGCACACCCAGCCGCCAGTTCAGCAATTGCGCTTTGGTGATCTCTGTCACCATTTCTGCCAGCTTTTTCTGCTGCAGCTGAAATCCGCCGATAGGTCTGCCGAACTGTATTCTTTCTTTGCTGTATTCAAGTGCAATATGATAGCAATCCATTGCAGCGCCCACCGCTCCCCATGCAATACCGTAGCGGGCTTTCGTTAGGCAGCCCAGCGGACCTTTCAATCCCTGCACATTCGGGAAAATATTTTCTTTAGGAACTTTTACATTGTCGAAAACCAGCTCGCCTGTAGCGCTGGCCCGCAGGCTCCATTTGCCATGCGTGGTGGGTGTGCTGAAGCCTTCCATGCCTCTTTCCACCACCAGGCCTCTTACAATGCCTTCCTCGTCTTTTGCCCATACCACGGCCACCTGGCTGAAAGGCGCATTGCTGATCCACATTTTAGCGCCGTTCAGGATAACATGATCGCCTGCATCTTTAATATTTGTCAGCATGCTGCTGGGATCGCTGCCGTGGTTCGGTTCTGTCAAACCAAAACAACCCAGCCATTCGCCGCTTGCCAGCTTGGGTAAATATTTATTACGTTGCTCTTCGCTGCCATACTGGTAAATAGGGAACATCACCAGGCTTCCCTGCACACTCGCTGTGCTGCGGACGCCGCTGTCGCCACGTTCCAGCTCCTGCATCATAAGGCCATAGGAAATATAATCGAGACCGCCGCCGCCATATTGTTCGGGAACAGTGGGACCAAACACCCCCAGCTCACCCATCTGTTTTACAATTTGCTGCGGAAATTCAGCCCGCTGCGCATAATCCTCAATGATAGGAGAGATTTCTTTTTTTACATAATTGCGTACACTTTCACGCACGAGCTTATGCTCTTCGGTGAGCAGTTCATCTAAGTTAAAATAATCCGGACTTTGAAAATTGTCTGTCTTGGCTGCCATCGATTTTTATTTTTTATTGGCCCGGCGCCATACCTTTTATCGGCTTCATGGGCGTCGCACTCTTGTACATAAGTAATCTTATTCAGCAGGTTTACCTGCCTGCAATATCGCCGCAAAGATAAGGGTGAGAGGCGGCTTCAAAAGCAACAAAACCTTATTTTTAGTGCATGAAATTACTAATCAAAATCCGCCTGCTTATTCTTTTTATCGTCTTTGCCATCATAATCAGCGGTATTACAGCTTTTCCTGTAGAAACAGAGCTGGAATGGCTGCTGAAACATCCGGCCCTGGTGCCCGGTTTTGCAGAAGAATGGTTGAAAAATGTGCATGCTGCCCTGGTTGAAACCAACCAGAAATATCCTATGCTGGCCTATGGTTTCGACTGGCTGGCTTTTGCCCATATTGTGATCGCCATGGCATTCATAGGTCCTTACCGGGATCCCATAAAAAATGAATGGGTGATTGACTGGGCCATGCTGGCCTGCCTGGCAGTGTTTCCCCTCGCATTTATAGCCGGTCCCATCCGGCAGATCCCTCTTTTCCATATCATCATTGATTGCGCCTTTGGATTTTTTGGCCTCATACCTTTATACATTTGCAAACGATGGATTCAACAACTCAAAAAACAAAAAGCTGGTTAGCGCTGGGCGATAGTTATACCATAGGGGAGCAGGTGCCTCTGCATGACAGCTTTCCATACCAGGCGCTGCAATTGCTGAGGCAGGCAGGGCATTCGTTTTATGCACCGGAAGTGGTAGCCAAAACAGGCTGGACCACCGATGAGCTGAATGATCATATCAACCAGCGCAGCTTTCTTCCGTCGTACGATATTGTGACGTTGCTGATAGGCGTCAACAATCAATACCGTGGCCGCAACTGGTATGAGTATAAAATTGAATTCATGCACCTATTGCAACGGGCCGTTGAATTTGCAGGGAGTAAAAGTGAAAATGTATATGTATTAAGTATTCCAGACTGGGGCATAACCCCTTTTGCCAGGGACAGGGATACAGAACGCATTGCCGTTGAAATAGATAAGTACAATGAACAATGCAAAATTGTAACAGATGAATTTAAATGCCATTATATTGACATTACCACTTCACAAAGAATGGATGGCGGCAATGCAGATTTCCTGGCAGCAGATGGATTGCATCCTAACGGTAGAGAATATGCGAAATGGGCTCTCCGGTTAAGTAAACTGATCGGGGAGAGAATAACAGGTTAAGCCCGCTCTCTTATAAAGGAAGAAGGTGTTTTGTTCATTACATTTTTAAAAACCTTATTGAAGTAGGTTACATTATTAAAGCCGCTCTCAAAGCAGGCTTCGGCAATGGTCTTATCCTGCTGAAGCAGGTAACAGGCCTTCTGGACCCGGTACCTGTTTACAAATTCGGTAAAAGTGGTCTGCGTGGTTTTTTTAAAATAATTGCAGAAGGAAGGAACGGATAAAGCTGTGATCCCGGCGATTTTTTGCATGTCAATTTCTTCCTTATAATGCTGTTCTACATAGGTAAATATTTTCTGCAGCCTCGCCTTATGTTTATTAATGGATGTTGACAACAATGCCTGCTCATTCAACAGGTCGTATTCTTTGCTTGTTCCCAGCAATTGAAGTATATGAAGTAATTGCTGATATCGCTGAAAAGCGGCCATCTCCTTCATCTGCTTCATCGCTTCAGTAACTTTCTTCTTTGTCTTCCCCCGGAATACAATGCCATATTTACTATTATCCAGGAGCTTTACCACTGCGCTCATTTCCGGTAAGTTGTACACGTGGCTGATGATATCCGGCTTCACCTGGATCACTATCTGTTCATGGGGCTCCGTTGCATTCAACCCGAAACCGGAATGAGGAAGGTTTGATCCGATCATCACCAGGTCGCCATCTTCATATACGCTTAAGTGATTTCCTACATGACGGGTACCGCTGCCATATAATACGCAGGTTATCTCAAACTCGGGGTGATAATGATAAGCCCAGATAAAATCTTTAATGGCCGCCTTCTGAAACAGCACCCTGAATGAGCTGCCTTTATCCGGCTTTACAATTTCAAATTCAACTTTCATTTTACCTATTCTTCTTTATTAATGTATTTTTTTATGAAATTATTATAAAAATAATAATATAGTTGAATAAATAATTAATGAAGTGAAAGGATTCATTTCATAACTGTTGCAATTTTACATGACAAGATTGTGACTGCCATGCGTATTGTATTGATTAAAATTGCCGTTTTCTTTGCATACTTCCTGTTTGGCGTACTGCTGAACAGCGTTGGTACGGCTATCTTGCAGGTGCAGCATTATTTTGGCGCTGCTGAATCTGAGGCGGCAGTGCTGGAGATGTTTAAAGATGTTACCATTGCCGTGGTTTCCTTTACCATTGCATCTTTCATCGTACGTATAGGATACAAAAGATCCATGCTGATAGGTTTGTTTGCCGTAGCCTGTACCTGCTTTATCATACCTTCGGTAAAGACAATGTTATCCATAAAACTATTGTTTGCCGTTACGGGAGCTTCTTTCGCATTGACAAAAATTTCCGTGTTTGCAACAATCGGCCTCGTTACCAGGACAGAGAAAGAGCACCTGAGCCTTATGAGCTTTATCGAAAGCTGCTTTATGATAGGGGTGCTATCCGGCTATTTTCTTTTCAGTTTTTTTATTGATAACAATAACCCCGCATCCGATCACTGGCTAAATGTATATTATGTAATCGGGGCATTGTATTCAGCAGCTTTTATATTGATGCTCCTGGCTCCACTCGATGAAAATGCCGCCCGCAGCGGCTTACACGAAAAGAAAGGGTTGGAGAATTTTGCGGATATGTTCAGGCTGGCGCTGCTTCCGTTTGTGGTATCGTTTATTGTATGTGCTTTTTTGTACGTGCTGGTGGAGCAGAGCATTATGAGCTGGCTGCCTACTTTCAATAATAAGGTATTGCATATTCCTTCTTCTTTTAGTGTGCTGCTGGCAGGAATACTTTCTGCGGCTACGGCGCTGGGCAGGTTTATCGCTGGTTTTATTCTTAAAAAATTCGGCTGGCATATAGTATTGTCAGTGTGTCTTTGTGCAGCCGCCATTATGGTGTTAACGGTGCTGCCTTTAAGCAAGACTGAAGGAGGTGCGGCTATCCAGTCATGGAAAGATATTCCGCTGGCTGCTTATATTTTTCCTTTGATCGGCTTTTTCCTTGCCCCGGTTTACCCGGCCATCAATTCTGTGGTGCTGGCTTCTCTTGCCCGTGAAAAGCATGCTGCCATGAGTGGACTTATCGTATTGTTTTCGGCGCTGGGCGGATCCCTGGGATCGATCATTACAGGATATATATTCCAGTATTACGGGGGGGAAACTGCATTTTATTTTTCGTTGTTGCCGATGTTTTTACTTTTTATAGCACTTGGATTATTCAGAAAAAAAGAAAAGGCCATGGTTCATCCCGTAAATACATAATAATCTCAGCACTTTGATAATTGTTCAGTTGCCGGCATTCTTAGCTATGCGGAAAGAATCCTGCATGCCTGTACGAAACATCTGTTAACTAAATAGGATTAAAAATGATGTCGCATTTACTATACATGGAAGAACTGGAAGAACTGTTCGTAGACGTTCAGATGCAAAGGGTTTTTGCAGATCAGAAAACATTTACGGATTGTGTGCCCAGGTTTTCTGTGAGCAAAATTCTTGAGGATTACAGGGTTAAAAAAAACAGCCCCGGTTTTGAATTGAAAAAATTTATCGGGGAACATTTTGTTATTCCCGACACAACTGAATCGGGGAGCAAGCAAAAGGAAAGGATAGATATCGAACAGCATATTCATAGTTTATGGGATACGCTTACTACCCGCTCCACTAATGCCAACGATACTTTAATGGAGCTGCCATTTGAATATGTCGTGCCGGGCGGGCGTTTCAGGGAACTCTTCTATTGGGATAGCTACTTTACTATGCTGGGTTTGCAGGCATCTGGCAGGTATGATCTTATAGAAGCAATGGTAGACAATTTTGCTTACCTCATTGATTTGCGGGGGTATATCCCGAATGGCACCCGTACATACCTGCTAAGCCGTTCCCAGCCCCCGTTTTTCTCCTTAATGGTAGAATTGCTTGCAGAGATCAAAGGGCCTGAAGTATGGCTGAAATATATTGAACAGCTGAGAGGTGAGTACCAGTTCTGGATGCGGGGCTGCGACCTGATGGAGCATGGACAAACAACCGAACAACGGGTTGTGAAGATAGGCGATGATTACCTGAACAGGTATTGGGATAATATGGATACGCCCAGGCCGGAAGGATATTTTGAAGATGTGGCTATCGCTGCTAAAGCGGCACAGGAGCCTGCTTTGCTGTACAGGAATATCAGGGCGGCTTGTGAATCAGGCTGGGATTTTTCGAGCAGGTGGTTCAAAGATGCCGCTACGATTGAAAGTATCTGTATTACCGACATGGCGCCTGTTGACCTGAACAGCCTGATCTATCATCTTGAAATGAGCCTCGCAGGAACTTACCGTTTGCTGAACGATAGTGAAATTGCTGGCTGGTATCTGACAAAAGCGGCAAAAAGAAAAGCGCTCATTAATACTGTTTTCTGGAATGAAGAGAAGAGCACTTATTGCGATTATATAATCAGCAGCGGCATGCCATCTTCCGCTCTCACTATGGCGATGGCTTATCCTTTATTTACCGGCATTGCAACGCCACAGCAGGCACAGATGGTATTGGAAAAAATGGAAAAAGAATTTTTATGCGAAGGTGGCCTGGTAACCTCTCATAATATAAGCGGGCAGCAATGGGATGCTCCCAACGGGTGGGCTCCACTCCAATGGATCGGGTATAAAGCCGCCCTTGCATATGATAATAAAAAGCTGGCACTGCAGATTGCAGATGCATGGACCGGGAATGTAAAAAAAGTATATGACGAAACCGGGAAGATGATGGAAAAGTACAATGTCATGAATACCCGTGTAGAAGCCGGGGGCGGTGAATATCCGAACCAGGATGGATTCGGCTGGACAAACGGTGTTTACCTGAAAATGAAAAAAAATTACAATCTCATATAAAATCAAAACAACTAAAACTTAGCATTATGAAACAGAAATTGTTACTTCTTTTCGTATGTTACTTTTTTACGATTGCTGCTACTTTCGCAAAGGATGTAAACATACATGGAAAAATAACGGATAAGAATGGTGTAGCCATTGCCGGCGCTACCATTACCCTGAAAGGGTCTGGCGCAGGGACTTCCACTGACGCAAATGGCGAATACACCTTTAAAGTGCCTGAAGGCAGGGTGACATTGGTAATATCTTCTGTGGGGTATAAAAAATTTGAAATAACAATCACAGCTACTGAAGAAGGGATTTTTAATTTTACGCTCGACACGCTGACCGATGATTTAACAACGGTGGTGGTTACGGGATCTTCCAATCCACGTAAAAAAATTGAGTCAAGCGTTGCTATCACCACCTTCAATGCAGACAGAATACAGCAGCTGGCGCCAATGAGCACTGCCGATATGCTGCAGGCCATACCAGGCTTTGTGGCGGAAACTTCAGGCGGTGAGGTAGGCAATAACCTGTTTGCCCGTGGCATTCCATCGGCCGGCGCATACGAATATGTGCAGGTACAGGAAGATGGTCTGCCCATTTTTGAAGATGGCGCCCTGCAGTTTGCCAATATCGATAATTTTCATCGTGTAGATCTTACTGTAAAATCAGCGGAAGCTGTCAGGGGTGGTACGGCAGCCATATATGCAAGCGGGGCGCCCGGTGGTATCATCAATTTTATTTCCAATACAGGGCAGAATCAAACCAAGGGAACGGTGAAGCTCACCACGGGTACCTATGGCTTATTTAAAACAGAATTTAATCTCGGTGGCGCCTTGTCGGAAGATAGGCTGTTCTACAATATTGGTGGTTTTTACCGGACAGATAATGGCGTTCGCAATCCCGGTTTCAAAGCAAACAATGGCGGGCAGCTGAAATTGAATCTTACCTATAAATTCGATAATGGATATATAAGAGGATTTTATAAAAAACTCAACGACAGGAATATCTTTTACCAGGTTACTCCTTTTATAAAAGATGGGGATAAGGTAAAAGGTTATCCGGGTTTTGATCCTAACTACGGAACCTTTGCCTCTCCTGAGATGGCAAATATCCGTGTGCCCCAGTATGGAGGAGGATATTTTACCGCTGATCTGAAAGATGGTGTGCATCCTGTTTCTGATGCAGCCGGTACTGATTTCTATTATAAGCTTTCTCCTGTAGCGTCCGTAAAGAATACATTTAAATACACGACGATCAACCAGGACTACAATGCCATTTTTGCACCGTCATGGATGGGCGCCATTATGAGCCAGGCCGAGTATGCCACCAGTGCCGGTATAGATCCTGCAAATGCGCAGTTTAATTATGTAACGGGGGATGCCGGTTTACTGGCCTCGGATGTAAAATTAAAAAGAGCGGACCTCTGGTTCATCAACAAGAAAATGGCCAACTTCGCCAATAACCTCAGCTTCAATTTTAAATTAAAAAATGTTGATCTAGACCTGGGTTATTATCATTCAGACTGGAAATCGAAGCACTACTGGAACTGGAATAGTTTTCTTGTTACAGCAAGCGATCATCCAAGGCTGGTGAACCTGCTCGACCGATCAAACGGTATCAGCAGAACCTACAATGGCATCTCGCAGATCACATGGCTGGAAAGAGCTGCTGAGATCCAGGGGAATGTCAATGCCTTCTTTGCCAACGCTGATATTAAAGCATCAAAAAGAGTAAACCTGAACATCGGGCTGAGGTATGATGCCGATCGTTATAACGGCAACAGGGATAATGCCAGCTTCGGGGCTCATGACCTTGGTATACTCGATAATAATACAGCGGATGATGCGGTGACTTCAATCCAGGGGAACCCGTATACGTATTGGAAATATAAGATCGATCATTTATCCTATACCGGTGCAGTAAATGTAAAACTCAATGAAAAAATGGCTGTATACCTGCGCCAGAGCCACGGTTTCAGGGCGCCCATTGAAGAATCTTTTTATGATAATGCAGCAAGCGTTGATAAGCTGAAAATTACCACCATCGATCAGACGGAATTAGGGTTCAAAGGCGCTTTAAGTAAAAATGTGACGCTATATGCCAGCGCTTTCTACATGCAGTTAAGTAACATCGCTTACCAGGATATTGTTGCAGGCGGCGTTTCCGAAGGCAAATTTGCCGATGTGAAAAACCTTGGCCTGGAGGTTGAGATGATCAGCAGGTTTAACAGGTTGGGATTAACATTAAATGCCACCATACAGGATCCCAAGTACAGTAGTTTCAAAGGTTCCAACGGTTCGGGTACATTCGATTACAATGACAATGTCGCCAGGAGAATTCCTAAAACCTATTTTATTCTGCGACCCGATTTTGATATCAGCAATCAATTGAACGTGTATGTTAAGTGGGCGTATTTTGGTAAAAAATTCCAGGATGAAGCCAATACATTTGAATTGCCTGCCTTTAATACATTTGATGCGGGGATTACCTACAAACTGAAAAATGTAAGCTTTACCGTGAACGGATCGAATATCTTCAATGCCATTGGTTTAACTGAAGGCGATGGATCTGCGCCGCAGAATGGGGCAGTGTTTATGGCAAGATCTATATTAGGCGCTTCGGCCAGGGCCAGCGTCACTATTAACTTCTGACAGTTTTTCTTTTTTTGTTAGTTAAAGAGCTGCCTGTAATGGGCAGCTTCTTTATTATATAGAATGGTAATTTATAAGCCGGAAGCCAGGTATCGCTTCATTTCAATATGGTACTGCTCAGCAATGGCTTTTGCTTCGATGGCATAATTTTCGTCGGTGCCTGCATAGATGATCGCACGGCTTGCATTGACCAGTATGCCAGCATCTTTATTCATGGCATGTTTGCTGATATCTTCCAGGCTACCGCCCTGGAATCCTACGCCGGGCACCAGGAAAAAATGATCAGGTAAAATGCTGCGGATATTATCAAATTCTGTAGCCTGTGTGGCGCCCACCACGAACATTAAATTATCAGGCGTACCCCATTGCGCTACTTTATGCAATACCTTTTCGTACAAATATTCACTTCGCAATGATGATGTTTCTTCTTCGGAAGCATTGCTGATATTATCCCTTACCAGCTTCAGCATTTCAAAATCATTGGCGCCTTTGTTACTCGTGAGTCCGAGTACGATCGTCCATTTGTTTTCATATTCCAGGAAAGGACGAATGCTGTCTTCGCCCATATAAGGCGCTACGGTGATCGCATCAAAAGGAATGGTTTCAAAAAATGCTTTAGCGTATTGAGAAGAAGTATTGCCGATATCGCCTCTTTTTGCATCGGCAATTTTTAAATGGGTGGAAGGGATATAGGCCACCGTTTCTTCCATGGCCTGCCAGCCTTTTACACCCATCGCCTCATAAAAAGCGGTATTGATCTTGTAGCTCACACAATGTTCTTTGGTAGCATCAATAATGGCTTTGTTGAATTCAACGATGGCATTAGGGCGGTCCTGTAAATGTTTTGGGATTTTTGTAATATCTGTATCAAGGCCTACGCAGAGATAGGTTCCTTTCTGTCTGATCTGTTCAACTAAAATATTGCGATGCATAGATTATTGTTAAGGTGGCCGGCCTTCAAAACGAAGCGCTGCGAAGGTAAAGTTTTTTCAAAGGCCGGCCCGCTTCATTGCTATGATTGTCGTTCTTTCATTTTGGCTGCAATAAAAATATCCCCGGGTTTTGCCCTTTCTTCCAGGTGGCGTATGATACTTTGCTGATCATCCGCTGTCCTGTTCTGGCTCAGTTTAAAAACATTCTGTAAAGCCACTACCTCAATTTTAAAACCTACGATGGCTTTTACCATAGCGGCAATATATTCTTCAGAAATATTTTCAAACGAAGCGGGAGTGCCTTTGCCGATATGGCGGTTGGTAACTTCTTCCACCGCTTTTCTTGTGCCGGCCTCATCCAGTAAATGAATAATGCCTTTTGCATGCACCGACAGATAGTTCACCGTACTGCCACCTGCAGGTTCTGCATACCAGTTGGCATTGATATATGCATGCGGACTGTGAAAGACCACCAGCACGTGGTTGTTCTTTTCAAATGCCAGATGATGATCCGTTTTACGCATAATATGTCCGGACAAAAATAATTGTTCGCCTTTCTCCACAATTTCCAATGGCAACTGTGTGGCAACCGGAAATTCATCGCCCAAGCCGGTAACAAAAGCAAAATTATGTTGCTTCATAAAATCCAGGATGGCCTCCCGGTCATGTTCGGTATAGTAAGGCATTTTATACATACGCTCAGTTGTCCAGTTTTGAAAGAATAAGTTGTTCTGTTTCTTCACTATCCCAGGATGCATCAATATTATTGATGCTCATTATCTCGTCCATGATTTTTTGCTGTGCGTTTCCTTTTTGCAGCGCTTCGCTGTACCGTATCTGCGGGCTGAAAGTGACCATGCTGTAAGCCGGGATCCATTTGGAGGGATATTTTGCGCTGAACCTGCCTTCAATTTTTTTCTGCAATAAAAATTTCGGGTCGGCTACTTTATCTCTCATCTCTACAAAATTATTCAATGCCAGGTCGGCGATCGCATCGGCATCCGGCTTGCGCAATTCCTCGTATTCAGGTAAAATTTTATTCCAGTCATCCGCATGTTTTGTGATGAGCCCGTTCAATACCGAACAATCTTCAAATCCTGCATTCATGCCCTGCCCGAAGAAGGGGACAATGGCATGGGCCGCATCACCGATCAATGCAAATGCATCATTTCTTACCCAGGGAAAACATTTTACCGTTACCAGCGAAGAAGTAGGATTATTGGTAAAATCTTCTGCCAGTCCGGGCATCATGGCGACTGCATCTGCAAAATTACTTTCAAAGAAAGCGTTCACTTTTTCTTTGCTGTCGAGTGATGCGAAGGAAGGATTGCCTTCAAAAGGAAAGAAGAGGGTACAGGTGAAGCTCCTGTCCATATTAGGCAATGCAATCAGCATATAATTTCCTCTCGGCCAGATATGGAGCGCATTTTTTTCCATTGCAAAATCGCCGTTGGATGCGGGGGGAATGAGCAGCTCTTTATAGCCATAGTCGATATAATATTGCTGGTATTGAAAACGGTCGTGCTGCAGCTGGTGATTGAGCCTTGCGGCAGAATAGGCGCCGTCAGAGCCGAATAATAACTGAAAGCTGAAAGTTGAAAGTTGAAAGTTGTTTTCAAAAGTTACCTCTTTCTTTTTCCAGTCAATATGTTCACATTTGTGATGAAAGAAAATTTCCACACCGTTTGCTTCAGCCAGGTCCATCAGCTTTTTATTCAGTTCGCCACGGGAAACAGAATTGATGAACTGGCCTTCTTTGCCATAAGCCTGGTAAGCGCTGCTGCCATCGGCATTGTGCATTTGCCTGCCGTGCATGGGAATGGCAATCTGCCGGATATCATCCATAATACCCACTTCTTCCAGCGCTTTAATGCCCCGGTCACTTAATGCCAGGTTGATGGAGCGACCTGCGATGATCGCTTCCTTGCGCATATCCGGTCTGCGTTCGTAAATGGTTACCTTGTAGCCCCTTTTTGAAAGATAGATGGAAAGCAGGGAGCCAACCAGACCTGCACCTATAATGGTTACTTCCTTTTTCATTTTATTGTATAAGCATTCCTGAAATAATTTCACCAAACCTGAATACGTCTTCAAAACTATTGTACAATGGAACCGGTGCAATACGGATCACATTGGGTTCTCTCCAGTCGGCAATTACAGACTGTGCTTTTAATTCATCGAATATTTTCTTGCCGTCTCTCAGCATCAGCATGCTTACCTGGCAACCATGTTCGGCTTCATTCCTGGGTGTGATGATCTGCACAGGTCTATCTGCGCAGGCTGCATTCACTTCGTCCAGCACATGCCATAAATATTGAGTGAGGGCTTTTGCTTTTGTAAAAACTTTATCCCAGCCTGCTTTATCAAACACATCCAGTGAGGCTTTGTGTGCAGCCATGCTTAATACGGGTGCATTGCTCAGCTGCCAGCCTTCGGCAGATGGGATAGGGCGAAAGCCCTGTTCCATTAAAAAACGATTGTCCTTGTCATGGCCCCACCAGCCGGCAAAACGTGGTATATCTGTATCGGATGAATGCCGCTCATGAATATAAACACCAGACACCCCACCCGGGCCACTGTTCAAATATTTATAGCTGCACCAGCATGCGAAGTCAACATTCCAATCGTGTAATTGCAAAGGAACATTTCCTGCGGCATGCGCCAGGTCAAAACCTGCATAGGCGCCGGCTTTGTGGGCAGCGTCCGTAATGGCAGGCATATCAAATAACTGTCCTGTATAATAATTTACCCCGCTGAATAAAACCAGGGCTGCCGAATCTTTATGTTGTTCAATAGTTGCCAGGATATCTTCCGTACGGATCGTATGTTCACCTTCTCTGGGCGCTACTTCAATTACAGCATCTTCATATTTGTAACCATGATATTTAACCTGGCTTTCCATCGCATACTGATCAGAAGGGAAAGCTTTTGCTTCGCAAATAATTTTGTAACGCTCTTTTGTCGGACGATAAAAGCTTACCAGCAACAAATGAAGATTTACAGTAAGCTGGTTCATGGCCACCACCTCATGCGGCAGTGCACCAACGAGTTTACTCAACTGGGTGGTAAAAATTTCATGATAAGGCATCCACGGATTGCGTGCATGGAAATGTCCTTCCACACCAAAATTTGCCCAGTCTTCCAGCTCGTTGAGCACATATTCCTGTGTGCTTTTCGGCTGCAGACCAAGGGAATTTCCTGTAAAATAAATGGCTTCTTTGCCATGCATCAATGGTATATAAAACTGGTCCCTGAATGACCGGAGGGAATCCTGGCTGTCCAGGAACTGTGCATAATCCAGCGTGTTTTTGAATTCAACCGGTAGTCCAACTTTTTCTTCCATAAATTATAGTGTAGCTATTACTTTTAATTCGATACAAATAGGGGTGGGGAGGCTTTTTACTTCCACGGTCGTGCGGCAGGCTTCCACTCCGGCAAAATATTCCCCGTAAATTTTATTGTACACAGGAAAATCTTTTTTCATGTTGGTGAGAAAAACAGTGACGTCCACTATTTTGTCCCAGCTGCTGCCGCTTGCTTCCAGCACGGCTTTTACATTGGCAAAAACAGAGTGGCATTCTGCTTCGATATCGTATTTTACAATATTGCCTTCGGCATCCAGCTCCAGGCCAGGAATGCTATTATCGCTTGCGCTCCTGCTCCCAATACCTGAAAGAAAAAGAAGATCGCCCACTTTCCTGGCATGAGGATAGGCGCCTAATGGTTTGGCTGCCGTATCTGTTTTAATTATTTCGTTGCTCATTGTTGAACCGCTAAGGCACAAAGGCGCTAAGTTTTGCGGGTTAGCGTCTTTGCGGTTATTATTTAAAATTCAATACAAACATTTTTCGCTTCCGTAAAAAATTTCAATGCTTCCCAGCCACCTTCTCTTCCCACGCCGCTGTTCTTTACACCACCGAAAGGCGTACGCAGATCTCTCAGCAACCAGCAGTTCACCCACACAATGCCACTTTCCAGCTTTGCTGCAACGAGGTTGGCTTTGGAAATATCCTGAGTCCAGACAGTGGCTGCCAGCCCATATGCTGTTGCATTGGCCAGCTGCAAAGCTTCCTCCACAGTATTAAAAGGCTGTAATGTAACAACCGGTCCGAAAATTTCTTCCCTATTGGTTTTGCACTGCGGACCCAGTCCTTCAATAATGGTCGGCTCTATAAAATACCCGTTATGGCAACGGCCTTCCGGCTTTAACGCTTTACCGCCGAGCAGGATCTTTCCGCCTTCTTCCTTTGCCGTTTCAATGCAACGAAGAATTTTATCATAATGAGCTTTGCTTACAATGGCGCCCTGCTGGTTGTTCTCTAAAGGATCGCCGATGTTGAGCTGTTTTACCCTTTCTACAAATTCAGTCTTGAATTTTTCATACACGCTGGCTTCTATCAATATCCTGCTGCCGCAGAGACAGATCTGCCCCTGGTTGGCAAAGGAAGATTGCAGCGTAGTGCTCATCATTTTTTCCCAGTTACTATCGGCAAAAATGATATTCGGATTCTTGCCACCGAGTTCCAGCGATAATTTTTTGAATTTTGGAGCCGCTACCGATGCGATTCTTTCTCCGGCCCTTGTGCTGCCTGTAAAAGAAATGGCTTTGATCTCCGGGTGCTGCACAATCGCTTCGCCGCAATGCGGACCAGTACCATGTACAATATTGAGCACTCCATCCGGCAGGCCTGCTTCCTGGCATATCCTGCCCAGCAGGAAGGCGGTGACCGGTGTTACTTCCGAAGGTTTGGCAATAACGCAGTTACCCGCTGCCAGCGCCGGGGCTATTTTCCAGGTAAAAAGATACAGGGGGAGGTTCCAGGGAGAAATGCAGCCCACTACGCCAATTGGCTGACGAAGGGTATAATTGATCGCCTTGTCTTCCATGGCATGGCTATCTGTGGCAAAATGCATGAGGCCTGTTGCAAAAAAACGGAAGTTGGCCGCCGCCCGGTAGATATCTACTTTTTTGCTCAGCCAGAGCGGCTTGCCGTTATCGTTGGTTTCAGCAAGGGCCAGCATTTCCTGGTTGGCATCAATCAGGTCGGCAATTTTATTGAGTACGCTGAAGCGTTGTTCAGCGGGTGTGACAGACCATTCAGGAAATGCCTTACGGGCAGCGCTCACAGCCAGCTCGATATCTTTTTCATTGCTGTCGGGAATCTGGCCATACACTTCGCCGGTGGCGGGATTGATATTGTCGATGAATTGTCCGCTGAGCGGACCGATAAAATTTCCGCCGATAAAATTTTCGAGATGAAATGGCAGCGTTGCTTGCATGGAGGTAAAGGTAAGAAAAGTTCAACGGTTCAACGGGCAGCCCTTGAATCATTCAGGTCGCCGTAGCTCCAAGTAAAAGTACCTGGGGATTGAATGTTATTTTCTTACCATTCCTTCGATAATTCGTGGTACAGATGTGTCATAAAAAAATTAACTTACGCATCTAAAACCGATTGTTATGGCTGTTATAGCTCCTTTTAACCTGAAAAAATGGATTGATGAGAACAGGGACCTGTTGAAACCCCCGGTGGGCAACCAATGTGTATATAAAAATGCAGAAAATTTTATCGTAATGGTGGTGGGTGGCCCTAATTCCCGTAAAGATTATCATTACAATGAAAGTGAGGAATTGTATTACCAGGTGGAAGGCAATATTGTTTTGAAAATAATTGACGAAGGTGTACGGAAAGATATTGCCATTAATGAAGGCGATATGTTTTTACTGCCCCCGAAAACGCCGCATAGTCCACAACGAGGCGCCGGCACCGTAGGGCTGGTGATCGAAAAAGTGAGGGAAGAGGAAAAAGATGGCTTTTTATGGTACTGCGAGAACTGCGGCAATAAATTGTACGAAGAATTTGAAGTGATCAATGACATCGTTTCACAGCTGCCACCGATCATGAATAATTTTTACAGCGATGAGCACAAGCGAACCTGTGAAAAATGTGGCGCTGTAATGGAAGCGCCGATAAGGAAAGGGTAGGGCGTTAAAGGTTGAAAATTCAAGGTTGAATGTTAATGGTTGAAAGTTTTTAATCCGTAATATCATTATTAAATGGCAACTATTTCCAGGTTTGGGGATATGGAGATATGGCAGCTTGCAAGACAACAGGCCACTGCTTTATTTTTCTTATACACAACAGGTAGTTTTTCGAAAGATTTCGAATTGAAAAACCAGATCAGCCGGTCATCGGGTTCGGTAATGGACAATATTGCAGAAGGTTTTGAAAGATCAGGAAATAAAGAATTTATAAATTTTTTGCTCATTGCTAAGGGCTCCAATGGTGAAGTCCGTTCGCAACTACATAGGGCGCTGGACAGGAACCTGATAGATTTGGCCTTATTCGAAGAACTAAAACTAAATTGTGAAAATATCAGTAAAAAAATCACTGCTTTTATCAGCTATTTGAAAAATTCTGATCAGAAAGGTTATCGCTATTCCTAAAATTTTTTCGCATATAACCTTCAACTTTTAACTTTCAATGAAAATAGACATTCATACGCATATCATGCCGGATAAAATGCCCAACTGGGTGCAGAAATTCGGCTATGGTGAATTTATACACCTGGAACATCGTAACTGTAAAGCCTGTATGATGAAGGGCGATAAACTCTTCAGGGAAGTGGAGGAAAATTGTTTTGACGTAGGCCTGCGCATGAAGGAAATGGATGAAACGGAAGTGACCATCCAGGTGCTTTCCACGATTCCGGTTTTATTTAATTACTGGGCCAAACCTGAGGATGGGTTGGAGACGAGCCGTTTTTTCAATGATCATATTGCAGATTCTGTTACGAAGTACCCGAAGCGTTTTATCGGCATCGGCACGGTTCCGCTGCAGGATACAGACCTGGCGATACAGGAAATGGAGCGTTGTGTAAACGAACTGAAAATGCCGGGACTGGAGATCGGCAGCAATATCAACGGTATCAATCTGAATGATGAGCGTTTTTTTCCTTTCTATAAAAGAGCGGAAGAGTTGGGCTGCTCCTTATTTGTGCATCCCTGGGAAATGATGGGCGAAGCGCAGATACAAAAATACTGGCTGCCATGGCTGGTAGGTATGCCGGCTGAAACAAGCCGTGCCATCTGCTCCATGATCTTCGGCGGCGTATTTGAAAAATTCCCTAACCTGAAAGTGGCTTTTGCGCATGGCGGCGGTTCTTTCCCTGCCACCATCGGCAGGATCGAGCATGGCTTTGCTGTGCGCCCGGACCTGGTGGCGTTGGACAATGCTGTAAACCCAAGGGAATACATCGGCAAATTCTGGATAGACAGCCTGGTGCATGATGAAAAGACCCTTCAGTTCATCATGGAAGTGATGGGTGAGGATAAAATATGCCTGGGCAGCGATTACCCGTTCCCGTTAGGAGAACATCATCCCGGCAAGCTGATAGAAGAAAGTGACCTTTCATCAATTGTAAAAGATAAATTATTGTACCAAAATGCCAACGACTGGCTGGCGTAAACATTACCTGATTTTATATGAAACCCGTTTCCATTATCATTTCGGCGATACTTCTCCTGTTCAGTATTGCCAGGCTGGCGAACAGTTGCTCCAAAAGAGAAAAAAGACAAAAAGGTTTGCAGTTCAGGCAATGGCTGGCAAAGCTGGATACAAAAAAAGATTCCATTGTCACATATGAGTACATGCCTTTTGAAGTGACCGACAGCATCGGCTGGATGGTGGATCACAGGAAAAGCTTTGACAAAACGCTTGATTCTTCCATCCAGTATTACCAGGATGTTTACAAGCAGGATGAGCCCAGGTATAAGATCTACCTGAAAATATTATATGAGTACAAGAAGCTTTCTTATTTATATGCCGACTGGATAAAAACCTGCCGTGTCAATGAAAATCCTGCAAAGAAAGAAAAGGATTATCATCCGCTCAGTCTTATGGAGTTTCAGCGAAAGGAAAGAGAACTGATGTTTGGTATGAGCAGGTACAATATTGAATTGATCAGCATCGATTAGATCCGGGGAATATTATCCCGAAATAATCCCTGTTCCGGTAAGCTCTGTAAGGCTTGCCCGCATTGGTTTTGAGCCGTAGGCCGGAAGAATTGCATGATAACCGTCCTGTTAAATATTTGTTAGTCCACAATATTACTACAGCTTCTTGCTTTTTAATGTTATAGTTTCACCCCAATAACTTAAAACACATTAACACCGGACATAATTCTACATTTTATTTTTTGTTTACCGCTTTAAAAATAAATGTCCTATGTGTTACAAAAGAATTTGCCCTGTTGCTGTTGTCAGCCTCTTTATCCTGCAATCCACCGATACCAATGCGCAGACTTACAAATATGAGCTGGGAGTAAACCTGGGCGCTTACGTGTACCAGGGGGATCTTTCACCGCAAAAGCTGGGGTCATTTAAAACAATACGCCCCGGGCTCGGGCTAGCTTTGGAAAGCCGCTCAGCAATGTTTTTTCGGTAAGAGGTATTTTAAATTTTGCTTCTCTGAAAGGAGATGAAGCAAAATATTCATCGCCCGAATACCGGCAACACAGGGCATTTGCTTTTAAAACTTCGCTTACCGAGCTGGGCGTTCACCTGCAATACAATATTTTAGGCAACCGGGAATACTGGCCAACGATTGAACCTTATGTTTTTGCAGGGATTTCCGCAGCGTTTATCAATACAAAAAAGGATACCAGCAATTTTGATGCGGCTTATTTCGGTGAAGCAGAATCTACGCAGATACTGGCAGGACTTGCTGCCGATAACCAGCAACGAAGCCGGAGAACCCTGCTCAACCTGCCTGTGGGCGTAGGTTTCCGCTTTAATATCAACAGCACATGGGCCATTACTACAGAATCGAATTTCAGGCTCGGCGGATCAGATTTTATTGATGGTTTCAGCCAGAGCGTGAATCCTGCTAAAAAAGATCATTTCTTCAGCCAGAATGTGGGGGTGGTGTACAGGATAGGTAAAGGCAGCCGGGGTAAACTGGGTTGCCCGGCTGTGAATTAAATCTTTTCAGACAGCGCCCAAACTTTAATTAGCTGAAAAGAAAAAAAATGTTTCGGCAGAGAACAAAACGATCCCGAAAAGAAAATAGGCAATCGCCAGGAAAGCTCCGATATTGACAAATAAAAGAAGGATGCTTATTAAAATATTTTTTGCCGTTGCTTTCTTTTTGATTTGTTTTCTGAAGACGGTGAGCCACCAGTTGCAGAAACCGGTGAAAGCCACATAGGGATAATCAAAAAAGAAGGAAGAAAAGATATGATCAATTCTGAATAATAATGCCAGGCTAAGCAATAAAGCGATCACTGCGATCAGCCCGGTTCTGACAGAAGGACTGAGGAACTTTTCCGGTATAAAAGAAAGAAAAAATCCTGCTATCACAGCGAGGCTGTAGAATAAAAAAAGACCGCCAACAAGTAAAGCGATGGGTAGCAGCATCAGTACCTTGTATCGTTCAGGTTAGGGTAATCTGTGATGATGCCGTCTACACCCATATTTTTCAGCTTATCAAAAGTGGCTTTGTCATTTACTGTCCAGGGAATGATCCGTATGTTTTTTTCATGGCATTCTGCAATTAAATTGGCCGTAACCAGCTGGTATGCCGGGCTGTGAATGGTGGGTGTAAATCCAAGATCATCCAGCTGCTTGCGGAAGCTTCTTTTATCATCTGCTTCTACCAGCATCGCCGTCCTGATATGCGGATAGTGTTTATGCAGGTATTGCAATGTGCGGAAATCAAAGGATTGTATGATCACATGTTCTTCCATATCTTTTTCCCTGATCACTGCCATCAGCAACTCTACAAATTCTGCCGGCCCGGGATGATAAATATTATCGGAAGCAGGCTGTGTTTTGGTCTCAATATTAAATTGGGGGAAAGGTCTTTTTGCTGTTTTCATATATTGCTTCACAGTATCAAATACATCGCTCAGCAAAGGTTTGGTAACCTTCATCTTCTCCTGCTTCGGAAAACGGGGGTGTGGCTTTAATCCAACATCATAACCCTGTGTTTCCGCATAGGTCATCTTGTAAATATTCAGCTCTTTTTCTTCTTCCGGCTTTACAAGGCTGCCATCCGGCCTGGTGCTGATCTCGCTGTTGAAAAAAGGCTCATGCGACAATATCACTTTTTTATCTTTTGTAATGGAAGCATCCATCTCCAGCGTCGTTACGCCATAGGCCAACCCGTTCATCATTGCGGGGATGGTATTTTCAGGCATTAGTCCTCTTCCGCCCCTGTGTGCCTCTGTATCAAATGGTCCTTTGGTATATGCTGTATTCGTATTCATTTTTTTATTGGATGAGCAGGATGCAGCGATCAGGGCAATGCTGATTGCTGCAAAATATATTTTTTTCATATAGCTAAAGTATTATTAATTATTGATCAGTGAAGCACCGACAAAACAAATGCCATATTAATAAATGATCATCACTACAACAAGAAAACAATACAAACAAAAAAACATCAACGATTAAAAATTGTAATTTGCACCAGTGTTGACATTTATGAGAAAGTTTGAAGATACATACAGGCACAAAGGGATGCGGAAACAGCTGATCGATTCGCTGCGAAATAATACCCATCCCATTACAGATGAAAATGTGCTGGCAGCTATGAACAATATTCCCCGCCATTTTTTTATGGACTCTGCTTTTGACAGGATCGCTTACGAAGACAGGGCATTTCCTATCAGCGACGGGCAAACGATCTCGCAACCTTTCACTGTGGCATACCAGACACAGCTGCTGCGGGTAAGGCCCGGCGACAAAGTGCTGGAGATCGGTACCGGGAGCATCTACCAGGCTACGGTGCTCGCTGAAATGGGCGCCAAAGTGTTTACCATTGAAAGGCAGAAAGGTTTATTTGAAAAGACAAAGCAATATATTTTCCGTTCCAAATACCCGGCGCTGAAATTTTTCTATGGAGATGGCTTTGAAGGGCTGCCGACGTTTGCACCTTTCGATAAAATAATCATCACTGCAGGGGCACCTTTTGTGCCGCCAAAGCTGGTACAGCAGCTGAAGCCCGGAGGCCTTATGGTGATACCGGTGGATGAAGGCGAACACCAGCGCATGTTGCGGCTCACAAAAATAGCCGATGGCAGCTGTTCGGAAGAAGCTTTCCAGCATTTCAGCTTTGTACCGATGCTCACCGGCAAAAACGGCTGATGACAGGATTCATTAGATCTCGATCCCGATCTTTTTCATGAGTATGGAAGCATTCATGCTGGTGCAGACACCGGGTTTCAGCAAATAATCAAAATACAGCTCTTCTTCGCTCACCTGCACATCAAAATGAAAATTCTGTATGCTGCCGGGATAGCTGTTTTGAAGTTCTGCCAGTGCCAGGTCGTGCGTGGCGATCATGGTTACTGCTTGTTGCTGGATCATCTGCCTGATCAGCGCCGTAGATCCTGTATGCCGGTCAAGCGAATTGGTGCCACGCAGAATTTCATCCAGCAGGATAAAGACCCGCTCGTGCCGGTTTACCTTGTCAATGATCGTTTTCAGCTTTTTCAGTTCAGCATAAAAAGTGCTCGTGCTTTCTTCCAGGTTATCAGCCACCCGCATGCTGCTCAGCAATTGCAAGGCTGGTAATGAAAATGCTGTTGCACAAACCGGTGCGCCTGCCATGGCCAGTACGATGTTGACCCCAACGCTTCGCAGGTAAGTGCTTTTGCCGGCCATATTACTGCCTGTGATCAGCATCACCATCGGTTTGGTCTCAATATCAATGAAATTATTTACCCTACTGCCCGGATGGATGAGGGGGTGCCCGATCTGCGTGCCCTTCATATAAAAATCCTCATCATTCAGTACAGGGAAACACCATTGCGGGTTATTAAAAAGAATCGTGCCGAAGCTTGATAATGCTTCAAATATACCCAGGTTCTTAAACCAGTGATGCACGTTGGTATCGTAGCTCATTCTCCACTTCTCCAGTTGCAGCACCTGCTGATAATTCCACAGGAATAAAAGATTGAGCGGGGCCGATATCACAATGTTGAAACGAATATCTAGCCGGTCCAGGATATTTTTCAGCTCGGCAATGCTGGCGGAAGCTTTCCTGTTTTTTGCCAACTCTTCCTGCATCTGCTGAAGCAGCGGCGATTGAAATTTTTTCTTTTCAATATGGTCAATACTTTTCGACAGGGTATTCAGCTGCTCCACTATTTTGCCCAGGTTGTTATGCACCGAATGGATCTTTCTTTCCAGCAGGTACACAATGATAAACATACTGAAAAGCGCAGTGTAAAATACATTCATAGGCACAAGGTCTGCGATGGTGGCAATGCAGATGCCCGTGCTGAGCAAAGGAATCACGAACCGTATCATACGGTAAAATGGTTTTTGAAACAAGGGGGGCTCTTTGAGCCAGCTTTGCAGCTTATCAAACATTTCAAAGGAAACGCTGGAAGCCTTGCCATAGGCCTGCAGGTTTTGTACCCAGTCAATATTTTCTTTCAACTCCTTCACGGCCTGCTGGCGGGCAATGATCTGTGTTTTTTGCGCCGGGTACAGGAGCCAGTTGGCCAACTCTTTGGAGCCGATCTCGGAAGTGGTGCGGTTGGTAAACCGGAACAACGAAGCGGAACCGAAAAGATCGAGGTCATTCGCATAATAATGTTCATGCGGCATATGCTGGTTGCCGCCGTCAAAAGCATCCCATTGATAGTTCAACGCCTGTAGCTCAGCCTCGTTGATGGCCTGCAGGCGCAGGTTGTGGGCAATTGCTTCCTTATTCGCAACATCCCGGTAGATCAGCAGGCGGAAAGCGATTAGCAGGAGCAGGGTGAGCGGGATGATAATGTTCCATTGCGGCAGCAAAGAATAAAACAGGGCGGCAATGGCGATGATGCAACCCAGCCTCAGCCAGGAAAATAATTTTCTTTTGCGGGTAAGTAATTTGTGCTGTTGGGCCAGTTTGCTGAGCTGTTGGTCGTAATATTCGGATGCTGTCATGGTGCGCAAAGATAACAAGGCTGTTGTAAAGCCAATTTTCCACTTGTCCAATAATATTTAACAGGAGCAAAACCGGCATACTGCAGATATTTCAGTATTTTTGTCGCCTGATTAAACAGGGGCTGTTTTGGTTTTGACAGCAAAGTTCTTTGTAAGTGTAAGCATGTACTGCGTTGCGTAATTAGCAGTTTAATATGAATACGAAAATTTTATATGGCAATAACAATTATGCCATGGCTGCCTAATCAGTGATTAGTTAGTCATTTGGGCCGCCGCACAGGATAGCCTGTTTCCAGGTGCCGCCGCCGACTCAAAACAAACACAGGATGCTGCAATGGAATGATGTGACCATTGCTTAAGATTATTCTTCTAAGGATACGGTTGGTTTGTTATGTTCCTGCCATGTCCCGACAAGCAATACATAAATAAACATGTAGAAAGCTTACGGCGAATTTGTTTGGACACCGGTTCGATTCCGGTCAGCTCCACGAGAATTAAAAGCTGCTCCATTATGGAGCAGCTTTTTTGTAAGTGCCCTTTCTCAGTTTACTTAATTCCTTTTTTCCTTTTTACTTTTGAATATGCAAGAGCTTTTAATCAACGGTATTGTTCATACCGGCAACGAGGTCATCCGCAATGCCAGCGTGCTGGTAGAAGAAGGGCGTGTTGTTTCATTGTTTGCCGAACAAAAGGAAGGAATGAAAGTCACCGATCTGCAGGGAAAGCAGCTGGCGCCGGGTTTCATTGATATTCAGCTCAACGGCGGTGAGCAATATTATTTTTCGCAGGATACTTCCGCAGCGGCATTGCAGGATATGTATGATAGCAGCAAACGGTATGGCGTCACACATATATTGCCTTGCTTAATTTCGTCTCCCCGGGAAAAGATACTGGAAGCAATAGAAGTGGTGCGCAGTTTCCGGGAGAAAAATCCAGGCGTGCTGGGTATGCACCTCGAAGGGCCATTCATCAACCCGGTGAAAAGAGGAGCGCACCAGGAAAAAGTGATCCGCAGGCCCACCAACGCAGAATTGGAAGAGATCATCCGTTACGGCAGGGATGTGATTAAGGTAATCACTATCGCTCCCGAAATGTTCAACGATGAGCAGCTGGATATGCTAAAAGAAAGCGGCATCATTATTTCGGCCGGGCATTCTGATATGAATTTTGAACAGGCCGATGCCTGCTTTAAAAAAGGTATTTCGCTGGTAACGCACCTCTACAATGCCATGAAACAGATGGGCCACCGGGAGCCGGGCATAGTGGGGGCCGTTTTTGAGAATGAGCATGTCTATGCTCCTGTTATTCTCGATGGCGCTCATTGTCATTATGCTGCCGCCAATATTGCCTACAGGCTTAAAAAAGATAAGCTGCTCCTGTTGAGCGATGCGGCTTTCCTGGGCAGGAAAAAACAATCCTTCCAATCGGAACTGCTGGATGCCACGCTGCAGGATGGCTTTTACCGCAACAGTGAAGGCAATCTTGCCGGCGCTGCCATTTCCATGGCGGAAGCAGTGTACAATGCGGTGCATCATGCAGACATTCCATTGCAGGAAGCCATTAAAATGGCCGGTAGCCGTGTGGCGAATGCATTGGGCATGGCCGACAGGATCGGTAAGATCGCACCCGGTTATCCTGCATCATTTGTATGCTTTGATGAAACGCTGACAACGTTTGAAGTGATGGAGCTGTAAATCAGCTTTCAGCATCCGCAGCACGTATCTTTGTGCCCTTTATTCAACTGCATATCATCCCTTTTTGTACATGAACAGTAAATGGACCTGGCTTGGACTCAGTTTCGCCTTTTTATGGGCATCCGCCTCAGCGGCGACCAAGATTGCGTTGCTTTCCGCACAGCCCTTCATCATTGCTGTAGCCCGCTTCTTCCTGGCGTCGGCTATTATGATCGTCTTTGCCCATGTTTTCAGGAAATACCGTTTGCCCCGTGGTAAAGAATGGGGCCGCATCATGCTGTACGGGTTGTTGAATGTAAGTGTATACCTGGGGCTTTATATTATTGCCATGCAAAAAATATCTGCCGGTTTGGGTACGCTTGCTGTGGCGCTTAATCCTGTACTCATCAGCCTGATGTCGGCGCTCATTTTCCGCAAGCCTGCGGGCACCCGGGATATTATCAGCCTGCTGATCTGTCTCACAGGTGTTTTTGTGGCGGCATTTCCTTTGCTGCGCAGCAGCTATGCCAGTGCAGACGGGATACTCATCATCCTGCTGAGTATGCTGGCTTATTCTTTTGCTGCGATTTATTTTTCAAGGGCAGAATGGAACGGGCTGGATATTATTTCCATCAATGGCTGGCAGACTTTTTTCGGTGGGGTGTTTTTATTGCCGGTGCTGGCATGGACCTATGATCCGCAGTTGAATCATTATGACGGTCATTTCTGGACGGGTACTTTATGGCTGGTGCTGCCGGTATCCATCGGCGCTGTGCAGTGCTGGCTGTATCTTTCCCGGCAGAATGCGGCCAAAGCATCTTACTGGCTATTTCTCTGTCCGGTATTCGGGTTCATCCTATCTGCCATCCTGCTCAAAGAACCGCTCAGCTGGTTTACGGCAGCAGGCGTGCTGCTGGTGCTGGCCGGCTTGTATATCAGGAATAATAAACGGGAAGCGGCGGAAAATAATATCAGTGAATAAACAGGCCTGGCAGCGATAGAAAATTTTATCCTTTCATAGTATAGCTTACCGCCGAGTGCTTACTTTTGCGTTCAAATATTGCTTCACTATATGCGTAAAGAAAAAATACTGGTGATTGGTGCATCCGGCCAGATAGGCGTTGAGCTTACCCTGGCGTTGAGAAAAATATATGGTAACAATAATGTGGTCGCTTCTGATCTGCGGGAAGAAAACCCGTTGCTGACAGGAACTGGCCCCTATGTTTCCATGGATGTGATGAACAAGGAAATGCTGCACGTGCAGGTCATCCGCCAGGGCATCACGCAGATATATCTGCTGGCTGCTATTCTTTCTGCCACCGGTGAAAAAAATCCGGCGCTGGCCTGGCACCTGAATATGCAGGGCCTGCTCAA
The DNA here is from genome assembly GCA_047602605.1 of Ferruginibacter sp. Taxonomy (GTDB): domain Bacteria; phylum Bacteroidota; class Bacteroidia; order Chitinophagales; family Chitinophagaceae; genus Ferruginibacter. The sequence continues at coordinate 405,615 of JASGGW010000005.1, read as the reverse complement.
TGTGCTGGATATTGCAAAGGAAGAAAAGCTTACCAAAGTATACTGGCCTTCGTCTATTGCAGTGTTTGGTCCTACGTCTCCCAAGCAGGACTGCCCGCAGAAAACAGTGATAGAGCCCATCACTGTATATGGCATTTCCAAGTATGCCGGCGAGTTCTGGTGCAATTATTATTTCAATAAATACGGGGTGGATGTCCGCAGCCTGCGTTATCCCGGTTTGATCAGCTATAAATCTGCTCCCGGCGGCGGAACCACCGATTATGCCGTGGAAATTTATACAGATGCGCTGGAAGATAAAAACTACAAATGTTTCCTGAGTGAAGATACTTACCTGCCCATGATGTATATGCCGGATGCGATCCGTGCCACCATTGAGCTGATGGAAGCGCCGAAAGAACAGATCAGCATCCGCACTTCTTACAATATTTCTTCCATGAGCTTCTCGCCCAAAGAAATTGCGGCCGAGATCAAAAAACATATTCCTGAATTCGAGATCAGCTATGCGCCGGATTACAGGCAGGAGATTGCCAACAGCTGGCCGCAAAGCATTGATGATTCTGTGGCCCGCAAGGACTGGGGCTGGAAGCATGAATATGATCTGTCGCTGATGACAAAGGATATGCTGGAAAACCTGGAAAAATAAAGGAAGTGATCATCAGCCGTTCACTACTTATTAAGATCGGTGCAATGCTGCTTATCACTGCGTTGCTTTATCCGCAGCTGCAATACAACGGAGCAAAACCCAAAAAAGATTTTACAAGAATTACAGGTACTGTTCTTTCTGTCACCAATACGCATGAACGGTATGAAGGATTGGATACGGCCCGGTTCCGCTACATCAGCATCAGTGGTTTCAACCCACCCTTCAAAGTATTTGTAGGAAAAGGGAAATGGGATTTTGTTCCGGTGCTGGATAAGATCGATGCATTAAAACGAGGCGACACCGTCACCGCTTATTGTGTGTCGAACATCTTCACCAATAACGAAGTAAATGCCAAGCTCTATTATCTTGACAGGGGAGAGGAAGCGATATACATACAGGGCATATCAGCCAATAAGAAATACCTGGTGAATGGGCTAACCGTTTTTGTACTGGGATTTATTTTTTTCCTGATGTACCGGGAGTGGAGACTAAGGAAAAAAGTGGTGCATTAAGCCATCTGTTCTTCCAGCTCATCCATAGTAATGCCGTTGTGGCTTTCTTCATACACACATTCGCCGTTGCGGATAAGCAATACCTGCGGGGATTCATGCGCTACTGAAAAGTCTTCCGCTATCTGGTTAGAAATATTGCGGTGTGCGATCAGGTCAAGATAATAAAAATCAGCGCCTTCGGGAGCGCCGCTTCTTTCCAGCCTGCTTTTGACCATGCTGCTGATGGAGCAGCGGGTACTATGTTTAAAAATTACCTGTGGCTTCCCGAAAGAACGCTCTTTAATAGAAGAAAGGGTAGAAGCATCAGAGAGGTCGATCCAGTTCATCAGGCTTTTATTGCTTTTTGATTTTGTGAAGTAGCCATATTGTTGGCCGGACAACCATATTTTGAAGTTCTGCAGCTTGTTACCGAAGCGGCTGTTACCAGCACCAGTAAAGCTATGATAAGTCTTTTCATTGCAAGGAGTTTTTGAATTTTTACAAAGATAATCAGTTATTAATCCTTTAAAACGACCAATCACAACATTTGTTGTAAAGGAATGCTAAATTTGGCTAACTTTAACTTCTTACCAATGATAAAACATTTCGCTCACGATTAACCCAGAACTTTCATGCTACAGTTAACTAAGCCGGTTGCCTTCATTGATCTTGAGACCACCGGTGTAAACTTATCTACAGACAGGATAGTTGAAATAGCCATTGTAAAACTATTGCCTGACGGAACGAAACAAACCAAACGCAAGCTCATCAATCCGCAAATGCCCATTCCTGCATCTTCCAGCGATATTCATGGTATTACCGATGAGATGGTAAAAGATGCGCCCACATTCAAACAGGCAGCCAACGAAATAAAGCAATTCCTGGATCAATGTGATCTCGGCGGTTACAACAGCAACCGCTTTGATATTCCCATGCTGATGGAAGAATTTTTACGCTCTGAAATGGATGTGGATCTCAGCGATCGGAAAATGATTGATGTGCAGCATATTTTTTACCAGATGGAGCCCCGCACTTTAGCGGCCGCCTATAAATTTTTCTGCAGTAAGGAGCTCGTCAATGCGCACAGCGCCGAAGTCGATATCAATGCCACCATAGAAGTGCTCGCTGCACAAATTGACCGTTACCCTCAGCTGGGCAATACGGTAGAAAGTGTGCTATCTCTTATCGGCGAAGAAAAGATCGTGGATTATGCCCGTCGCTTTGTTTTTGACGATAAAGGAGTGGAAATTTTCAATTTCGGCAAATTCAAAGGCAAGCCGGTGGCAGATGTGCTGCGCCAGGAACCGCAATATTACGACTGGATGATGAAGGGTGATTTCCCGATGCATACCAAGAAGAAACTCACCGAAATCTTTAACAGGACGCTGTTAAAAAATAAATAAAAACAACGGCGTGCAGATTTGTTCTTTTGGGGCTAAATTTAATTTTTTAAATTTGGCGTTCTAAACCTTTGTTCAGGCATATTGGAAAAACTCGTCATTATACCTACTTACAATGAAAAAGAAAACATTGAGGCGATCATTAAGGCGGTCATTCACCTTGATGCAGGCTTTCATGTGCTGATCATTGATGACGGGTCGCCTGATGGTACGGCCAATATTGTCAAATCACTTTTCCCTAAATATCCCGGCCAGCTTTTCCTGGAAGAACGTACAGGAAAGCTGGGATTAGGTACGGCTTATATCCATGGTTTCAAATGGGCGCTGGCAAGAGGTTATCGCTTTATTTTTGAGATGGATGCCGATTTTTCGCACAATCCTGCCGACCTGGAGCGGCTGTACAATGCCTGCAAAAATGAAGGAGCAGCCGTAGCGGTTGGTTCCCGGTACGTTAAGAACGGCGCCGTAGAAAACTGGCCTACCAACAGGATCCTTTTATCCAAAGGTGCTTCTCTTTATACGAGGATCATTACCTGGATGCCCATTAAAGATCCCACTGCCGGCTTTGTATGCTATAAAAAAGAAGTGCTGGAATCCATCAATCTCGATGCGATCCATTTCACCGGCTATGCTTTCCAGATCGAAATGAAATTTGCCGCATGGAAGCTCGGTTTTAAAATTAAGGAAGTGTACATCACTTTTAAAGACCGTAAACTGGGCGCCAGCAAAATGAACAAGGGCATTGTAAAAGAAGGCATCCTTGGTGTGCTCCGGCTAAAATGGGAGAGCATGTTTAAAAACTACCGCCGCAAAGTGACCAATACCAGCTCCGAGCCATCGATCTATCCGCAGGATATTGCAGTGCACGGCGAATGATTTCTGCCTGAAGAATTATCGCCAATTTTTGTTGAAAGAATGCCCGCTATTTAAAAGCCGGGTGAAACTGTTGTAAGGTATCCCGCAGGTATTCCCTGTCGAGATGTGTGTAGATCTCTGTAGTGGTAATGCTTTCATGGCCCAGCATTTCCTGTACGGCCCGCAGGTCGGCGCCTCCTTCCACCAGGTGAGTGGCAAAGGAATGACGGAAGGTATGGGGTGAAATATTTTTATTGATACCCGCTGCTTTTGCCAGCTCCTTGATGATCAGGAATATCATCACCCGGGTAAGCCTTTGTCCACGGCGGTTGAGGAACAGGATATCTTCCTCACCGCTTTTGATGGCAATATGATTGCGGATCTGTGTGCGGTAAATATGAATATACTTGATGGCATCGCTGCCGATGGGCACCAGTCTTTCCTTATCGCCTTTACCTGTTACTCTAATAAAGCCCACATCGGTGAACAGGCAGCTGATCTTGAGGTTGACCACTTCGCTTACCCGCAGGCCGCAGCTGTACATGGTTTCCAGTATGGCTTTGTTCCTTCCGCCTTCAGGTTTGCTGAGGTCAATAGCATTGATCATGGCTTCTATTTCCGCAAAAGAAAGTGTGTCGGGCAGCTTGCGGCGCATTTTAGGCGCTTCGAGCAAAAGGGTAGGATCGGTTTTGGAGATATCTTCCAGCAAACAGTATTTATAAAAACTTCTTAATCCCGAAATGATCCTTGCCTGCGAGGCAACGGAAAGCCCCATTTCATTGATGGTGCGGATGAACTGCTCCAGGTCTTTCAGCTGAATATCTGATGGTGATTTTGCATCCTTCCCGTCCAGCAGGAAATCCGTGAACATTTCCACATCATGCAGGTATGCTTCCACCGAATTTCCGGAGAGTGATTTTTCCAGCTGCAGCCATGCTTTATATCCTCTTTTGTAGGGCTCCCACATAAAATATTTTATTGCTTTACCGGTGGTTTGATAATTCAATATAATTAAACATTATTTTCGTTTGATAAATTATTATCAAAACATCAGCAGTGACAATGTTCCCTTCTCAATTTAAAACTTTAAAGCGTCAGCTCAATATCAATCGCAAAGCATACCGGCGCTTTCTTACAAAAGCAGAAAAGCGGGACTCGAAAGCCATTGACAATGCTGCCCCTGAGCTGGAAAAGGAAGTATGGCAGAATATTGATTGCCTGGCCTGCTCCAACTGCTGCAGGAAGATGACACCTACTTTTACAAGAGAGGATATCAAACGTATTTCGGCTCATTTCGGGCAAACGCCTGCCGAATTTAAAGCACAGTGGCTGGAAAGAGATAAGAACAACGATTGGGTAAATAAAATTCAGCCCTGCCAGTTCCTGAATCTTAAGACCAATATGTGCAGCATCTATGAGATACGTCCTGTGGATTGCGCCGGCTTCCCGCATTTATCCAAAAGAAAATTCCAGGAGTATGCGCATGTGCACAAACAGAATATAGAATACTGCCCTGCAACGCTGGCCATGGTGCAAAAGCTGGTGGCGCAGTTTGATCATTGATACCAATAAGTATCTCTATTTGAATTTTATCATTCAAAATAGCTGTCAGGTTATATGTCACACTGAGCCTGTCGAAGTGTTGTCGAAACCAGGTATAGCATAGAAAAGCCTTCTTCGACCAGGTAAAGCTGACCATCTCTCAATCCCGGGAATTAGTTCAATTTCTCTTACAAATAAATATCCTCCACCAGGAAATACTCATGTTCGCCATCCCGCCGCAGGGTAATGGCCAGCACATCGAACTGCAGCAGCTGCCATTGCGGATGCTGGTACATGTATTCTTCAGCGGCATTGATCAGGTACTGCATTTTTTTATCAGTAATATTTTCTTCCGGGTGACCGAGATAAGCGCTGGTGCGGGTCTTTATCTCAACAATATGCAATGTTGTATGCTTGCTGGCAATAATATCCAGCTCCCAGTTTTTATACCGCCAGTTACGGTGGAGAATGGTATAACCATTCGCTTCCAGCCAAAGCGCTGCCAGCGCTTCTCCCTGTTGCCCGGTGCTATTGTGTACGGCCATATATTAAAATTACTAAATGAATTAACTATAACAGAAAAGTGAATTTTACCTATTTTTGCCGAAACAAGTGAACGATGAAACAAAATAAAACATTGGTTTTGATTGCAGTGCTGATGATAGTGCTGGCAGCATTATCAAGAGTGGCTTTTTATGCCCAGGCATTTTATTTCAGTCCTGCTATTGCCATGGCCTTATTCAGCGGTTCGGTGATTAAGGATAAAAAGCTGGCTTTCATTATGCCCATCCTTTCGATGTTCCTGGCAGATGCGTTGTTTGAGATCTCCGGTGTTGCCAAAGGTTTCTGGGGTTGGGGACAGCTGGCAGGGTATGGCATACTGGCGCTGATCACCGTATTGGGTTTCTATCTTAAAAAGATCAATGTGCTCAATGTAGCAGGCTTCTCTATAGCGTCTACACTGATCTTCTTCTTCCTGAGCAACAGCAGCTTTTTCCTGATAGATAACAATGTGTATCATACTTATGCCAATTCTTTCAGTGGTTATATGGATTGCCTGGCTGCAGGTGTTCCTTTCCTGAAGAATAATCTGATTGCCGATCTTGTATACAGCGCTGTATTCTTCGGCGGTTACGTGTTGCTGGAAAAATATGCTTTAAGCAATAAAGCGGTAGCTTAATAAAAAGATATTCATAGTAGAATGCCACCTTATCGGGTGGCATTTTTATTTTTAAACAGTTGCTTCGTAGCCGGTATCTGCATCAAGATCTTTGCCGTCTGCTGCAGTTGTTGCCAGCTCATCGCAGCGGTTGTTGAAAGGATTGTCGGCATGACCCTTTACCCAGACCATTTTAATATGAAAGGGGCGTGACAGCTGGTAGTATTGCTTCCAGAGATCAGGATTTTTTTTATCGCCTTTGAAGTTGGTTTTGATCCATGTATCGAGCCAGCCTTTCGAGATGGCATTCACCACGTACTGGCTGTCGGAATAAATGGTAACAGGGATATTATTTTTTTTCAGCGCCTGCAGGCCTGCGATTACCGCCATCAGCTCCATGCGGTTATTGGTAGTAAAGCGAAAGCCTTTGGAAAGTTCTTTGCGGTGCGGTCCGCTCATTAATATCACGCCATATCCGCCCGGCCCGGGATTGCCACGGGAAGAGCCGTCGGTATAAATGGTAATTGTACTCAAGTTCGTTAGTTGTGTAAGGTTGCAAGAGGGAAGGGTGTCAGCCGTTTGATAAGTTTCAAAGGTTCCGGGGGTTGCGGCAATCACTACTGCCTCTACCAACTTTTAAAACCTTTGAAACTCCTTCAACTTTTTAAACATCTACACCTGGAACACTCCTGTTTTAAATTCTTCCATAGTTGCATTTTGATTGGCGGCTTTAATGCCTTCGCTGATCAGCATGCGGGTGTCGGCAGGGTTAATGATGGCATCCACCCATAACCTTGCGGCAGCATATTCCGGTTTTGTCTGCCGGGTATAATTTGCCGTGATCTTATCCAGTATTTCTTTTTCTTCAGCCTCGCTCACTTCCTTACCTTTTGCCTTCATACCCGCTACCTGTATCTGCAGCATGGTTTTAGCAGCCTGCTCACCGCCCATTACGGCGATCTTTGCGGTAGGCCATGCATAAATAAAACGGGGATCGTAGGCCTTTCCGCACATGGCATAATTGCCTGCACCGTAAGAGTTGCCTACAATGATGGTGATCTTGGGCACCACCGAATTGGCTACGGCATTCACCAGCTTGGCGCCGTCTTTAATAATGCCGGCATGTTCGCTCCTGCTGCCTACCATAAAGCCGGTTACATCCTGTAAAAAAACCAGCGGGATTTTTTTCTGGTTGCAGTTCATAATAAAACGGGCGGCTTTATCGGCGCTGTCATTATAGATTACACCGCCCATCTGCATTTCACCTTTTTTATTTTTTACGATCAGCCGCTGGTTGGCAACAAAGCCTACTGCCCAGCCATCCACACGGGCATACCCGCATACGATCGTTTTGCCATAATCAGCCTTGAACTCATCAAAGCTGCCTGCATCGGCAATACAGCTGATGAGCTGCAGCATATCATAGGGCTTGCTGTTCTGCTCACTCATGATGGTGAACAGTTCGCCATTGTTCAGTGCAGGCGCTTTGGCAGCTTCCCTGTTAAAGCCTGCACTCGCAGGCTCTCCCAGCTTACCCATGATGCTTTTTACTTTATCCAGGCATTCCTGCTCGGTATCAAATTTATAATCGGCGATGCCCGATATCTCGGTATGTGTAACAGCGCCTCCCAGGGTTTCCGCCTCCACATCTTCGCCCACCGCTGCTTTTACAAGGTAAGGGCCCGCTAAAAAAATAGACCCGGCGCCTTCCACCATAATGGTTTCATCGCTCATAATGGGCAGGTAGGCGCCGCCTGCCACACAGGCGCCGGTTACCACGGCGATTTGTGTAATGCCCATAGCGCTCATACGGGCATTGTTACGGAAAATGCGCCCGAAGTTTTCTTTATCCGGGAATATCTCGTCCTGCATAGGCAGGTATACACCAGCGCTGTCAACAATATAAATGATGGGCAAATGATTTTCCATGGCGATCTCCTGCAGGCGAAGATTTTTTTTACCGGTAATGGGGAACCAGGCCCCGGCTTTTACCGTTTGGTCATTGGCTACAATGATGCATTGCCTGCCACTCACATATCCCAGTCCTGCCACTGTACCACCGGCAGGACAGCCGCCCTGCTCTTCGTACATTTCATAGCCGGCAAAAGCGCCGATCTCGATGAAAGGTTTGCCTTCATCGCAGAGATAGGCGATCCGTTCCCTGGCAACAAGCTTGTTTTTTTCTTTTTGTTTTTCCGCCAATTTTTTTCCGCCACCCTCGTATATCTTTTCCAGCTTTTGACGGATGCCGCTCCAGGCCATTTTCATGGCATCTTCGTTTTTATTCGCTTCCAGGTTCATATGTAGCAATTGAGTTGCGACAAAGATAGGAGAACGGCGGCAAAGGTTTTGGGGAATAAAGAGTCCCCGGAGCATTCATTATTTCAGCTCAGGGTATTGCTTTTTAAGATTCCGGTCGAGTATAAAAGTGCCGAAGGGAAGGAGCGAAGCAATGAAAGCCACAGTGGTTTTGCCAAAGCTCCATTTCCAGGCGATCCACACTTTCACGAGGTAAAAGCAGAACAGCACGAACAGCACGCCATGTGCCCAGCCGAAATATTTTACAAACAAAGGCATATCCGCAAAATACTTTAACGGCATGGCGATGCATAGCAGCACCAGGTAGGAAATGCCTTCCAGCAGGGCGATCACAGTGAAAGTTTTGAGGTCTTTGAGAGCGGTTGTTGACATGCCGTGAAATTTGCTGCAAAGGTAGCCCAATCGGCGCAGCGGCATAAACTGACGAATGTCATTTTTTTGTTTGACAGTGGTCATTGGCCTCTTTTCCTGCTGCAGGTAGCTTTGACACACTAATGCAGGCTGAAGCTATACATACTACGCATAACTGTTATCACTGTGGCGAACCGTGCAGTGCAGAAGATATCCAGGTAAATGAGCGGCATTTCTGTTGTACAGGATGCAGCCAGGTGTACCTGCTGCTCAATGAGAATAATCTCTGCGCTTATTACGACCTGGATAAAAATCCCGGCATCACGGCAAAGGGAAAATTTGTAAGCGCCCGCTTTGCCTACCTGGATGATACAACAGTGATTGAAAAGCTGGCCGCTTTCCGAAGCAATGAGCAGGTGAACATACATTTCAGCCTGCCGCAGATGCATTGCGCTTCCTGCATCTTCCTGCTGGAAAATCTCCATAAGATCAATTCGGGGGTGATACGCAGCCAGGTGCATTTTGAAAAGAAAGAAATATTTGTGAGCTACGATCCCCGGCAACTGAGCCTGCGAAAGCTGGTGGAACTGCTGGCCTTCATTGGCTACGAACCTGCTATCAGTCTGGACGATAACGGCGCTGTCACCAAAAATAAATTCAATAAAGCCAGGATCATTGAGCTGGGTGTGGCCGGTTTTTGTTTCAGCAATATCATGATGCTGAGCTTTCCCTGAATATTTTTCCGCCGGTAACATTGAAAGCGGCTTAAAGCATGTATTCACCTGGATCATTTTTGTACTCTCGCTGCCGGTCATATTTTTCAGCGCTCGTCCCATTTTTATGTCTGCATGGAAATCATTGCGGCAGGGCATCATCAATATTGATGCACCCATTGCACTGGCAAGCATGATGACATTCGGCCGCAGTTATTACGAGATCATCAGCAACACAGGAGCCGGCTATCTCGACTCCGGCACCGGCATTATTTTCTTTATGCTTATCGGTCGCTGGTTCCAGTCAAAGACCTACGATGCGCTTTCTTTCGACCGACAGTACCGGTCCTATTTTCCTCTGGGAGTGACCGTGTTGAGCGATCACCAGGAAAAAAATATACCCGTCACCAAATTACAGGTAGGCGACATCATTATTATCCGTCATGAGGAAATGATACCGGCAGATGCGGTGCTGCTCGATGGCGATGCGCAGATCGATTACAGCTTTGTAACCGGGGAGAACAGGGCAGTAGAAAAAAAGAAGGCGACCTGCTCTATGCAGGTGGCAGGCAGGCCGGTATGCTTATCAAGCTGAGAGTAGAGAAAGCGCCTTCGCAGAGTTACATCACCCAGCTATGGAACAATGATATTTTTTCAGCTGGTAACAAGAGCCGCAAGTACAGCAAAGAATCTTTCATTCATCCCTGGAGCCGGTATTTTACCATTGTGCTATTCAGCATTGCTGCATTAACAGCCGTATACTGGGCAATACATGCGCCGCAAAAATTATGGCCTTCGGTTACGGCTGTGCTCATTGTGGCCTGTCCCTGCTCTTTATTGCTGAGCGCCACTTTCAGCTTCGGCAGCATGCAAAGGATATTCGGGAAGAACCGCCTTTATTTGAAGAATGCTGCGGTGATCGAATCGCTGGCAGGCATTACACAGATCGTATTTGACAAAACAGGCACGCTTACGCAGGGATCACAGGGAAAGGTATTGTATGTGGGAGAGACCCTGGAGCCTGAGGAAGAAGCCGGGGTACATTCGGTGGCAGCACAGTCATCGCATGTGCTGAGCAAAGCTATTGCGGCTTCTTTACGGCCAGGCAGCAGGAACATCATGGTGCCGCAGCAGTTTAAAGAAACCACCGGCAGCGGGTTGGCTGCCATCATAAACGAACGAACCATCCGCATGGGATCGGCTTCCTATATAGAAGGCATAGACGAAAAGAGCAGTCCCGCTACAAAAAGCCGGGTGCATGTAAAAATAAATGACCATTACAAAGGGTATTATGAAATAACCAACCGGTACCGGCCGGGGCTGCAGCAGATGGCCAGCCGGTTATCGGGTCAGGGCTATGGTCTGCACCTGCTTTCGGGCGATAACGATTCGGAGCGGGAAAACATCCGTTCTCTGTTCGGTGACAAAGCGAACATACTGTTTGGACAAACGCCGCAGCAGAAGCTGGAATATATAGCACAATGCAGGGCTAAGGGGGATCGGGTGCTGATGATTGGCGACGGGCTCAATGATGCAGGAGCGCTGATGCAGGCCGATTGCGGCATTGCGGTGAGCGATGATGCCGCCCGTTTTTCGCCTGCCTGCGATGCCATCATCGACGGCAGGATGGTAAGCCGGCTACCCGACCTGCTGGCTTATGCCCGCTGGAACAAGCGCATTGTCACTGCAGGCTTTGTCCTGTCGATCCTTTACAATATAGTCGGTATCTCCTTTGCCGTGCAGGGAAAATTATCGCCGCTGGTGGCAGCCATCTTAATGCCGCTGAGCAGCATCAGCATTGTATCGCTGGCAGGTTTTTTATCAGGTTTTGTGGCCGGCCGGCTGGGCCTTTCCCGTAAAGCAGCCGAAGAAAAATAATTTGTTATCCCTCGTTGTTCCTGGATTCCATTCGCACAATCCTCACTCCAACTGATCATCCATTTTAAAAACTGACGGATGTCATGTTTTGCCTTGATGGCGGTCATTCGTCACGGAAATGTCTGCCAATACTTTTGAATCCTTAAATCATCATTTTATGAGCGCATTATTCATTTTAATAGGAATCAGCATGGTGCTGGCCGGCGCATTCCTGGGTGCTTTCATCTGGAGTGTGAACAAGGGACAGTATGATGATGACTACACGCCATCGGTAAGAATGCTTTTCGAAGATAAAAAAGACCCTTCCACAACAAAACCAACTAACTAAATTTTCTTTTCACATGCAGGTAGAAAAATTTTATTACGACAACAAGACGGTTAAAAACTTTGCATTTGCAACCATGTTCTGGGGAGCCATTGGCATGCTCGCCGGTCTATACATTGCGCTGCAGCTGGTTTTTCCGCAACTCAACATCCAGCAATACGGCAGTTTCGGCAGGCTGCGCCCGCTGCACACCAATGCAGTGATCTTTGCCTTTGTGGGCAATGGTATTTTCATGGGCGTGTATTATTCCTTACAGCGCCTGCTGAAAGCAAGAATGTACAGCGATGTACTGAGCAAAATACATTTCTGGGGCTGGCAGCTCATCATTGTGGCAGCAGCCATTACACTGCCGTTAGGCTTGACCCAGGGCAAGGAATACGCAGAGCTGGAATGGCCGATCGATATTGCCATTGCCCTCATCTGGGTGGTGTTCGGCTGGAACATGTTTGCCACCATTCTTAAAAGAAGGGAGAAGCACCTGTACGTTGCCATCTGGTTTTACATAGCCACATTTGTAACGGTAGCGGTGCTGCACATTGTAAACTCTTTTGCATTGCCCTTCGGCTGGTTCAAAAGCTACAGCTGGTATGCCGGCGTGCAGGATGCGCTGGTGCAATGGTGGTATGGTCACAATGCCGTGGCATTTTTCCTCACCACCCCTTACCTGGGCCTTATGTATTATTACCTGCCCAAGGCTGCCAATCGCCCGGTATATTCCTACAAGCTTTCCATCATTCACTTCTGGTCACTTATTTTCCTTTATATCTGGGCCGGACCGCATCACCTGCTCTACACTGCTTTGCCTAACTGGGCGCAATCATTGGGCGTGGTGTTTTCGGTGATGCTCATCTTCCCCAGCTGGGGTGGTATGATCAATGGCCTGCTTACATTGCGTGGCGCATGGGACAGGGTGAGGGATGATGTGATCCTTAAGTTCATGGTGGTGGCTGTAACCGCTTATGGTATGGCCACATTTGAAGGCCCGATGCTTTCTTTGAAAAATGTGAGCGCCATTGCGCACTACACCGACTGGATCGTGGCGCACGTGCACGTGGGCGGACTTGGATGGAACGGTATGCTCACTTTTGGTGTATTGTACTGGCTCATTCCACGCATCTTTAATACCAGTCTCTATTCAAAAAAACTGGCCAATAATCATTTCTGGCTGGGAACACTCGGTATCATTTTCTGGGCAGTGCCTATGTACTGGGCCGGCTTCACACAAAGTATGATGTGGAAGAATTTTACCGAGAGCGGCCAGCTGAAATATGCTTTTCTTGAAACGGTTACTTACATGAAACCATTCTACGCCATGCGTTCGCTGGGTGGTACCTTATACCTGGCAGGTGTGCTGCTAATGGTGTACAACCTGTACAAAACAGTAAAAGCAGGTAAGCTTGTTGAAAATGAAGAAGCCGAAGCAGCGCCGCTTCCTAAACTGGGCAAAAGGCAGACCGGTGAAAGATGGCATGCATGGGTGGAACGTAAACCGGTACAGCTGATGGTGCTGAGTCTTGTAGTGATACTGATCGGGGGCGCCATTGAGATCATCCCTACTTTCCTTATCAAATCGAATGTGCCTACTATCAGCAGCGTAAAACCCTATACACCCCTGGAATTGCAGGGAAGGGATCTCTATGTAAGGGAAGGCTGTTATACCTGTCACTCGCAGATGATCCGTCCTTTCCGCAGTGAAACCGAACGGTATGGTGAATATTCCAAAGCCGGTGAGTTCGTGTATGATCACCCGTTCCAGTGGGGCAGCAAACGCACCGGTCCCGACCTGGCAAGAGAGGGCAGCGGTAATCTTAAAAAATCTGATGGCTGGCATTTCCGTCACTTCCGTGAACCCTCTTCCATGAGCGAAGGCTCTGTAATGCCGCCTTATGCTTTCATGTTGAAGAAAGACCTGGACACTTCCACTACAGCGGCCAAGATCAATGCCATGCGTACGCTGGGCGTGCCTTATGCCAAAGGGTATGAAACACAGGCGAACAGGGAGCTGATGCAGCAAGCAACCGGCATCGCCCATAATCTGCTCAATGACAGCATACGCATAGCGCCTAATAAAGAAGTGATCGCACTGATCGCCTATATGCAACGACTGGGAACAGATATTTCAAAACCGAATAAATAAAAACACATGTTCAAGTTCATCAAACAATATGCGGAAAAGATCAACCATGTGGAAGTCTATCCGCTCATATCGCTCATCATCTTCTTTTTATTCTTTGTTGTGCTGACGGTGTATGTAATGAAGATGGATAAAAGATCGGTAAAGCTATTATCGAATATCCCCCTGGATAACGAAGAACCAAACAGCATTGCTCAATTATAAATTCTTACAAAATGCGAATGGCTAAAACACTGTTTATACAATTTTTATTAATGATCTCTGGGTACGGGGCGATGGCCCAGGATGCCGCCGAAGTAAAGGAAGTGCAATCACCCAATAATATGCTCGCCTTCACCATGATGGTGGTAGCAGTAATACTGGGCTTCGTGGTCTTTACTATGGGGCAGGTGCTGATCACTCTTACCCGCCAGGTGCTGGAAAAACAAAAAGCGGCGAAGGCCGGCACTATTCTCCTGCTGATACTGGGATTTACCCTCGCCACAGGAAATGTGCATGCGCAGGAAACAACGGATGCTGCCGCTGAAGCGGTAAAGGTAATTCCCAATTATGGCGGCTTGGCGCCTACAGCATTCTGGGCATTGATTACTGTCATCGGTACCGAAGTGCTGGTGATACTCGTATTCCTGCTTTTTATCAACCGGATGAAACGGGAGCTGCTGCCTGCAGTGCAAAAGAAAACACTGCCTTTGCTGGAATGGTGGAAAAGAATGGATAGAAAATTCTTTACCAATGCCGTGGCAGTGGAACAGGAATCGGCTATCGAACTGGAGCATGATTATGACGGTATCAAAGAGCTGGATAATTCCTTACCACCCTGGTGGAAATGGGGCTTTATCATCACCATTGGTTTCTCCTGCATTTACCTGCTGAACTTTCATGTGTTCGGCGCCGGAAAGAATCCTTCGGAAGAATACGAGGAAGAGCTGGCCAAAGCCAAAGTGCAGCTGGAAGCATATAATGCAAAAAACAAAGACAAAGTGGATGAGGCCAACCTGCAGCCTTCCGATGCATCAGGCATCGCCAAAGGAAAAGAAATTTTCCAGAGCGTATGCTGGGCCTGCCATGGCAAAGAAGGAGAAGGTGGAACAGGTCCTAACCTTACCGATGATTACTGGCTGCATAAAGGGGCACTCAGCGATGTATATCAATCCATCAAGCACGGCTATCCTGATAAGGGTATGCAGGCCTGGGAAAAACAATATTCTCCCAAAGATGTGCTCAACCTAGCCAGCTTTATCAAATCTATTCATGGCACTCATCCTGCCAATGCAAAACCGCCGCAGGGTGACCTGTTTACCGAAGCAGCGGTGAGTGATTCCACTACAGTTACTGCAGACAGCGCCGCAGTGAAAAAAAGTTAATGATACAACAGCAGCATGGCAACAACAGAAGAAATATTGATACAGGAGGAAGCTTTCAGGGATTCAGTGGCCACTATTTCAAAAGAAGGGAAGCGCAACTATATCCATCCTAAAAAGCCCAAAGGCAGGTTGTACAGGCTGCGTACCTGGTTCACCATTTTTTACCTGGCAGTATTTTTTACGCTGCCGTTTATTAAAGTGAACGGGGAGCCGCTGCTCATGATCAATGTGATTGAAAGAAAGTTCATTCTGTTTGGAGTGGTTTTCTGGCCGCAGGATTTTTTCATCTTCGGTATCGGTATGCTCACCTTCATTGTGTTCATCATTTTGTTTACAGTTGTTTTCGGCAGGATATTCTGCGGGTGGGCCTGCCCGCAGACCATTTTCATGGAAATGGTTTTCCGGAGGATTGAATACTGGATCGATGGGGATGCTACCCGCCAGCAGCAGCTGCGCAGGATGCCCTGGAATGCAGAGAAAATAAGGAAGCGCACACTGAAGTTTATCATCTTCTTCGGCATTTCTTTTTTGATCGCCAATTTTTTCCTGGCCTATATCATCAGCATGGACAAGCTGCTGGGATATATCAGCCACCCGGCGCAGAACATCGGCACTTTTATTTCGCTGCTGATCTTTACCACTATTTTCTTTTTTGTGTACTGGTGGTTCAGGGAGCAGGTATGCATTGTGGTATGTCCTTACGGCAGGCTGCAGGGTGTATTGCTCGACAGGAACTCCATAGTGGTGGCCTACGATTACCTGAGGGGCGAGCCGAGAGGAAAGCTCAGCAGGAAAAATAATCCCAAAACAAAGGAGGGCCACGACTGCAAATGCACTGATTGTAAAAATGACGGGGCATGCAGGGATCTTTTTAAAGCGCCGGTGTTTACTCCCGAACCGGAGAAGGGGGATTGTATTGATTGTCTCGCCTGTGTAAGAGTGTGCCCCACAGGAATTGATATCAGGAACGGTACACAGCTGGAATGTGTGAACTGCACAGCCTGCATAGATGCATGTGATGCCATCATGACGAGTATTGATAAACCAACAGGGCTTATCAAGTATGCTTCTGAAAATACCATTAAGGAAAGGCAGCCGCTTCGGTTTACCCGCCGCATCAAAGCCTATACTGCGGTGCTGTCTTTATTGGTATCGCTGCTCGTATTCCTGCTGCTAAGCCGCACCGACCTGGATGCAACGCTGATGCGTACTGCAGGCATGACCTATACCTCGCTGCCGGATGGCCGTATCAGCAACCTGTACAATCTCAAGCTGGCAAACAAAACGCATGCAGATATACCTGTGTTGCTGAAACTGGAAAACCTTCCCGGCGAAATTGAGTTGATCACCGATAAAAAACCGGTGGTGAAAAAAGAAGATTACACCAACCTCCAGTTTTTTGTGAAGCTGAAAAGAAGTGATATCCAAAGCTGGAAAACACAGCTGGAGATTGGATTGTACGATTCTGCGAAAAAAATAAAAACAATACGGGCAAAATTCATCGGCCCGGAAGTGTATAACTGATAAAAAATAAAACTATGAGCTGGGGTGCAAAAGTTACAGTAGTATTCAGTCTTTTCGTGGCAGGTATTCTGGTGATGGTATTCAAAGCCTCAAGGCAGAATATCGACCTGGTGGTACCGGATTATTATGAGCAGGAACTGAAATACCAGGGCAGGATAGACGAAATAAAACGTACCGGCCTGCTGAGCGAAAAAGTGGAATGCCTGGTAAAAGACGGCAATGTAGAAATCAGGTTACCCAAAGAAATGCAGGCGCAGCATATTGAAGCGGCTGTGTGGTTGTATTGCGTGGCAGATAAGGGGAAGGATATAGAAAAGAAGATGGTCACAGAGAATGGGATGCTCTCATTGCCTTTCGGGGCTTACAACAAAGGGCTGCATGAAGTGAAGCTGCAATGGACAGCCGCTGATAAGCAAAGCTATTATTTCGAGCAAAAAATATTTATTCAATGACCGTTTACCTGCTATCGGCTTTAATAATGGGGGCTGCCGGGAGCCTGCACTGCGTGGGTATGTGCGGGCCCCTGGCTTTATCGCTGCCATTGAAAGATAGCAGCAGCGCCCGCTTTGCAGGCACTTTCCTGTATAATATTGGCAGGGCGCTCATGTATGCAGGCATCGGTATACTGTCAGGACTCGCCGGCAGCTCTTTCCGGTTAATGGGTTTACAGCAATGGCTATCCGTCGGGCTGGGAATCCTGATCCTGTTGTATGTGGTATTGCCCCGGGCGGTTTTCTTCAGGCGGGCCGATCACCGTATGCAGCAATGGTTTGCGGCGCTCCGGCAACAGCTGGGAGTACTGTTCAGGCAGAAAAAAATGTCCTCCGTTTTCTTTATCGGCATTCTCAACGGGTTGCTGCCATGCGGCCTGGTGTATATGGCGGCTACAGTTGCTGCGGCATCGGCTTCGGTATGGAACAGCGCTTTGTATATGTTCTTTTTCGGGCTCGGCACTATGCCGCTGATGTGGAGCATTTCTTTTTTCGGAACTTTTTTTTCAGTCAGAACAAGAGCCGGCATCCGTAAAGCCTATCCCTATATGATGAGCCTCGTGGCCTGCCTGCTTATCATCCGTGGCCTGGGCCTGGGCATTCCTTATGTAAGTCCTGCAGCGGAAAAGCATGCAGCCGGTATCGCTATTCAATGTCATCCTGTTAAATAAAATTCATTCAGCAGCATTAACAGTATTATGAGCAAAATAACAATTCAGGCGCCGGAACAATACCTGCATGAACTGCATGGGTGGGAGCGTACGCTGGATTTTTATAAACAGGAGAATGCTTTTCTCAAAATGCATCTATCCGAAATGGTGGATAAGTACAGCGATCTTTCTTTTGTAGAGCCTGCGGAACAATTCAACAACCGGTTTGTTTTTATTGATGAATATATTCTCGCTTTGCAACAGGATATTCGCCTGCAGGAGCAGATGCTGCAGCAGCATTTATCCGGCGATCATTCCCAGGATACCCTGATGAAAAAGCTGCAGCTGCGGCTGCAGTCAGCAATGGAGAAATTCGAGAAAGAAGTGACGGTTCTCAAAAAGAATTTTAACCAGCAGATGGCCGATATGCTACGTCTTAGTTGAACATATTCACCAGCTTCTCTTCATTCAGTATAGTGATCTTGCTGCCATGGATGTCTACCAGTTTTTCCTGTTTAAAATCACTCAGGGTCCTGATCAGCGATTCGGTGGCGGTGGCCGCTATATTGGCCAGGTCTTCCCTGGATATCTGTATAGTGAACAATGCTTCTCCCGGTTGGCGGTATTTGTTCAGCAAAGTGATGAGGGCCGATGCAACCCGCTTGCGAAGCGAGTTGTAGGCAATATTGATCAGCTGCTGTTCTTTCTCGGTGATGTTGCGGGCAAGCAGCTGTATCAGCTTGCGGGTGGCGTCCTTGTTGTAGAATAATAATTTTTCCAGCGATTCAATCGGTATCTCTGCCAGCACTACATCGTCGATGGCTTCGGCGGTTTCTTTATAGAGTGTTCCTTCCAGCAAAGCGGTGTAGCCAAAAAAATCGCCGGGCGAATAAAGCCCGATCGTCAGGTCCTTTCCAAATTCATTGCTGATATAGGTTTTCACCTTGCCGCTGCGCAGGTAAAATAATTTCTTGGGATGATGGCCTTTGTTATAAATGACCTGCTTCTTATGATAATTGCTTTCGGGCTGGTTCTCTGCGATATTGTTGAGGTCGGGCACTCCCTGCATATCGCTGATCAGCTGCCGCATGCCTTCGGCATCGGCGCTGTATTGCTTCTGGAACTGCTGCACTTTTTTGAGCCGGCGTTCAATGGCATTCAGCAGTTCGATGTCGGTAAAAGGTTTGGTCACATAATCATCGGCGCCCATTTCCATTCCCTTCCTGAAATCTGCCCGGTCTGATTTTGCGGTAAGAAATATAAAGGGCACACCGCTCAGCTCTTCATTCTTGCTCAGCAGGTGCAACACGCCATAACCATCCAGCACCGGCATCATGATATCGCAGATGATAAGGTCGGGCTTATCCGCCATTGCTTTCGCCACACCAGCTTTGCCATTTTCGGCGGTGCTTACCTTGTAATTGGCCAGCTCGAGTATTTCCGCTGTGTTGTCCCTTATTTCGTCATTGTCTTCAATCAGTAAAATATGTTGCTTCATCAGTTCACCTGTTTTTCAAAATGTATGGTAATGGTAGTGCCTTTATCCAGCTCGCTGCTGAATTGTATGTTGCCGTTCATTAATTCGGTGTATTTGGCTACGATATGCAGCCCCAGGCCGGTGCCCTGGATATTGGTTACATTGGCTGCCCTGAAAAATCTTTCAAACAAATGCTGCTGGTCCTCTTTGGAGATACCGATGCCTTGATCTGCCACTACCAGCGTAAAGCCTTCTTCATGCTGTACGGTGGAAACTTTGATCAAGCCTTCGTCATTGCTGAATTTTATCGCATTGCTCAGCAGGTTAAATAAAATATTCCGAAGCAGCGATTCATCCAGTGTCAGCAGCTCTTCGCCGGAATGGCTGTATTCAATTTTCTGGTTGCTCCGGGCATGTGTGCTCATTTCGGTGCAGAGATTGCCCACAAATTCCTTTACATTGAAAGTACTGTATCGCACAGCGATCTTACCATCTTCTATTCTCCCGATCGATAAAAATTCATTGAGGATATCGGTCAGGGTATTGACAGAATTTTTGATGCGCTGGATATGCTTGTCCCGTTTTTCCTGTTCCTCGCTGCGGGTGTATTTGGCCAGCAGGGAAGCGGAAGATAATATGGTGCTCAATGGTGTTCTGAATTCATGGGAAGCCATGGAGACAAACCTGCTTTTAAGATCGCCGAGCTCTTTCTCTTTGCTGAGCGCTTTGCTCAGCTCATCCCTAGAAGCTTCAATCTGTATCATGGCATCCTGCAGCTGGCTGGTGCGTTCCTGCACTTTTGCTTCCAGCTCGTTGTTGAGCTCCTCAATTTTGGTATTCGTCTGCTCCAGCTCTTCCTGCTTCTGCAATACATCCTGTTCTATTTTTTTCCGCAGGGTGATGTCGATCACAAAAGCGATCACATGCGTGCCGTATTCATCCGAGTAGGGACTAAGGCTAACTTCCACGGGGAACTCGGTGCCGTCTTTTTTCAAACCGAAAAGATCCCTGCCGATGCCCATTGATCGCCGCTCGGGATGGTGACTGTAATTTCCCCTGTGCTTTACATGACGCTCTTTATAACGCATAGGGATCAGTAGCTCGATGTTTTGCTGCTCGAGCTCTTCTTTATCCTGGTAGCCGAATTGTGAGAGAAGAAAATTGTTGACCATCTCAATTTTACCATTGGCATCGCATAACACAATGCCCAGAGATGCATATTCGAAGAGCGCCTGAAACCGTTCGTTTTCTTTTTGCAAAGCCTAAGAGTCTGTTTACAGCAAATTTACTTAGAAATAAGTGTAGAACCTTGCTTAATTACCGAAAACCTGCGTGTAATAATAAGTGCCATCCTTGCTTCTGGCCACGCCTATACCGATCATGCTGAAATTACCGAGCATATTTTTTCTATGACCCTGCGAGTTCTTCCACAGGTTCACCACTTCTTCGCCGCTCACCGGTCCGTAAGCCACATTCTCTGCAAAATAACGGAGGCCTGCAATCTGTTTGGCGGCGCTGGCATTGCGGGCATTGAAACCTGCATGGCCGAATTTCACTTTGCCGCTTGCCATATTCCGGCTGTGCTGCTGGGCAATTTTATTCAGCACTTCGTTGCTTTGCAATTGCGCAAGGCCATTCTCTTTCCTGAATGCATTGGTATATTCCAGTACGTCGTCACCAATGCTCATTATTGTAAATGAAAGAAGCCCTATAAAAAGGACAATGGCGAGGAAGAAGGAGCTGTATTTTTTCATGATAAACAGGAGAAATATAAACAGGAAATTAACCCCGAAAAAAACAGGAACCTGCCTGCCGGCTGTGATTTAACTTTTTTATACAAATATGCCCGCCTATAAAGGTTTTGCACCTTTTTTACACAACTGTTCATTGCGGGTTTTACGGCCGCTTTAAAGCAGTATTTTTACTTTGTAAATTCCCACTTATTATGATTTTGAATTTTTATAAAAAGCTGGCTTTGTGTTTTTTGTGCTTCGGGACAGCCATCCATGGCTTCAGTCAGCAAAGCTTCAAATTAAAATTTAAAAAGTCTGCGGTATATGCGGGGATCGAAGTAGGCTCCAAAGGAGTGAAAATGTCGGTGCTAGAAATTGAGAAGAACCAGGATGAGGCCGGTAATTTCAATACGCTCAAAGATACTTCTGTAAACACCGATTTCATCAGCTTTAATGAACCATCCTACACAGCCACACTCAATGCGCTGACAGGTTTATACAAACAGGCGCTCACCGGTTATAAAATTCCTGCTGAAAATATTTTTACTGTCATGAGCAGCGGTGTGAAAGTGTTGTCGGAAAAAGATAACAACAAAGTATGGGTGGAAAAGCTCCGGGAATCTTTCCGTAACCAGATACAAGAGCCAAAGCGTTCATTCGATCTCGTTAGTGTGCAGGATGAAGCCCGTTTATCGCACCTGGGCATTGTACCGGAAACAAAACGGTTCTCCACTTTCCTCATCGATATCGGCAGCGGTAATACCAAAGGAGGCTATTTCCCGAATGTAGACATCAGCACCATCCGTCTCTTCGAGCTTACCTGGGGCACCAAAAGTGTGGCCAATGCTGCCGAAAAAAGGATGGAAGCCGATCAGAGCCTTGCCAACTACCGCAAGCAGCTCTTCAGGGTGCTGGAAGGCAGCGCCAATCAGGAAATTGTATATACCGTGAATGTAAGCGGCGCTTACAATATGAGCGATAATATTGCTTTCAGCGGTGGTATCGCATGGGCGCTTGCCAATCTGATTCACCCGGAGCTGAACGATGATGATGTGGTGCCGGTTACTTACAGCGAAGTGGAGCAGTTCTATAACCGGATTTATGAAAATGCCACTTATTATACTGCTGATGCGGTGACGGCAAGAGTTAATACGAATGCCATGGAGAAAGCCGCCATCAGTGCGGTTACAAAAAATATCAACAAGGTATTTGATCAGCGGGCATTGATGGCCGGTACCGGCCTGCTGCTGCGCATCATGCGCCAGTTTGAAGGCGTATATGAGCAAAAACAATTTTATCTCGTAAAGAACGGCCAGGTAGGATGGATCTCTGCCTATGTGGACAGGCAGATCGTTTCCTCCAGGTAAGCAGTGCAATCATGAACCTGAAAGAATCAAGAATATCATTTTTAATACTGTTTTCCCTCTGCCTGTTGCTGCTGGCATTCATCATTCTTTTTGCATGGGGCTTCATGTATTACCGTAATGCGGCGGAAGAAGCGAAGACAAAATTTCCTGTTAATGCAAGAGATTCCATTGCTTCGGTAAAAGCCCTTAATGATTCCCTGCAAAAGAGATATGAAGCCACCTGGGCACAGCTGAACCAGCAACTGGATGCGGCCAACAGCAATGCCGATTCCATCCAGGGAAATATCGATGTAAAGTATAAGGAGTTTTCGCAGATACGTTCCGAAATAGCACAGATACTCGATGTAAATAAAACGCCTTCACAAATGGAAGCGGCCAGCGTAAAGCTGGTGGAGCTGCAGCTCCGGCTGGATGACTGGCGCCGCAAATACAATGATGTGGCTGCCGAAAATACCCGTCTCAGCAATTTGCTGCGCCAGCTTACTGCATCGGCTTTTTCGTCGCAGGACAGGCGCAGCATCCCAACAGGAACTGTTGCATCACAAACCGATAACGAAGTGATCCCGGTGGTGAACCGCAGTCCTGAAAGGCCTGCTGCTGCCATGCAGGTGCAATCATTGCAGCTGAGGGCCGAGCCCGATGGCGATAAAACAAGGCTGAGAGGGAATTTTGATGTAACGAGCAATGATAATAACAATGCCGTTGAAATGTATGTGGTGATCACACAGCCGGATGGCAAGCTGCTGAAGCAGTCAGGCTGGGACAGCGGCAGCTTTGAAACAAAAGAAGGCTCCCGCATTTACAGCTGCAAGCTTCGTTTTGATATTGATAAAGGCGAGAATAAATCGCTCAACTTTTCCGTGCCTTCCAGCAATTTTCAAAAGGGGGTATACAGCATCATGATCTATCACAAAGGCGTAATGATAGCCCGTGGAAGTAAAAGTTTGTCCTGAGATGCTGCAATCGCTTATTCATTATTCCCTGCACTTTATTTTTCCATTCTTTGCCGCAGCAATATTTTTTAAGCAGCAGGTATGGAAGACCTATGCCATATTCCTGCTGACGATGCTGGTTGACCTCGATCATTTACTCGCCACGCCAGTATTTGATCCATGCCGCTGCAGCATCGGGTTTCACCCGTTGCACAGCTATTGGGCCATTGCTGTTTATATATTGTTACTGTTGCCTGCAAAAACCAGGATTGTAGCAATAGGATTGCTCATGCACATGATGGCGGATGCGATCGATTGTTACATGATGCATTGCTGAGAAAGGTCAGGCGGCATGTTCATCCACCTGCACTATACCGAATACATTATTATCCGGGTCAAGAAAATAACCCTGCCAGCATTTGCCCGGGATGGCAAATTTGGGCATTGCTACCTGGCCGCCGATTTCCTGTATCAGCTCGCTTGTCTGGTCAAAATTTTCCACTTCAATGGAGCAGGTAAAAGCGTTGGTGCCTGTTCCCGCAGCGGGTATAGCTACCGGGCGTTTTAACAATCCTCCGTGCATATTAGGCGCTTCAATGCGATAATATTCTATAGGGATATTTTCATCACGGGTAAAGCTCCAGCCAAAAACTGTTTCATAAAATTTTACTTCCCTTTCAGGTGAAGAGGATTGTATCTCAAAATAAACGAGTGAATTCATAACGCTGTTTTTTTAGCATGATGCCATTGCATCATTTCTGTAAACATATTTTGTTCCGTAATATTGTTATCCAGCACCTGCTTCCAGCTTAACTTTTTAATGTCTATGCAATACTGCATCAGCAGCCAGTATTTATAGTAGCTGATAACAGTGCCGGTTTCATCTTTAAAGATGATCCACCCGTTATGATCTGCCTGCTCAGCCTGTATTAATCTTTCAATATTGATACCAATATTTTTTTGATCCTCTTCCCGGCGGGCAATATATTCTGCATAGCCTTCCCATTTCCAGTCGGGTATATTCGCTACAGGATTGGAGTGAAAAAAGCCGAGCGCCCTGTATTGCTGGCAATGGATCATCTCATGAGCCAGCAGTTGCCGGAGATTCCATTTGTAACCATTGAGCTCCACAAAATTGTCGACATAGTCAGCATGCCCCATTATGACTACTTTGTTGTAAAAACCAACGGCAAAAGCATTTCCTTTGACAGCCCTGATCAGTGAAGGATAGCGAGAGCCGTCATTCAGACAAATATCCATTTTCATGTTGGGGGTATAAATCTCTGACAGTTTCAGCAGTTCGCCTGCTTCATCCAGCCGGTCAGCTAAAGCGACATCCAGTATATGGTTGTGATAGATCGTAAAATTATGATGTTTCTTTTCGTTGGAATAAGCCAGTGCAGGATTGAGGACGATGATCAGCAGCAGGCTGAAAATAACAGCTGCGAAAACGAAAAGGCGGAACAATCCCTTTTTTATTTTTGTGCGCATGGTATTGATTTACCAGTTAAAGCTGTAAAATTTTCTGAACAATAATAAAGAGGAAAGGACAGGCGGTAAATAAAAAATCCGGCAGACAATGTCAGCCGGATGGATAGGTGCCCAGGGCCGGAATCGAACCGGCACATCCTTGCGAATGGCAGATTTTGAGTCTGCTGCGTCTACCAGTTTCGCCACCTGGGCATTCTTCAAAAGAGCTTCCGAACCGGGTTCGGGGCTGCAATATTACATTAATCACCCAACCTGTCCAAAATACGCTGCAAATATTTTTTCTTATAGTACCATTCCTTCAGCTTTTCCAGAGAAGCGGGGTCGTTATGCAGCGAAGGGTTATCCAGCACCGGCTTTACTTCGCCAGAGATGGCCTGATCGATTGCTGCCATTTCAGCGCTGATCTCCACGCCATCCTTTTCGTCCAGCGTTTCGTTCAGTTCCATCATTTCCATCAGGAAAGCAGGTGGTAACTGGTATTTTTCGCCTTCAGCGATAATGCCTTTGTATTGCAGGAAATATTCAACTGTTTTTTCTTCATTCTGAAAAGTGATAAATGCTTTATTGATTGCAGCAGACAGCTGCAGGGCATTTTCTTTTTCGGCTTCGGTGGCCTGGGAAAAGAAATCAGGATGATGCTGTTTCTGCAGCTCAAAATACCGGGCGCTGAGCACAGATTTATCTACGACTGGGGCAGGTTCAAATCCGAATAGTTCAAAATAATTCATATCACAAAGTTAGCCGACCCTTTGCAATCATTCCCGTAAATTGCAGCACAAAATTTTCGATGAATGCTAACGATTGGATTAATAAGGGAAGGCAAAATTCCTTCTGATAACAGGGTGGCGCTTACCCCGGCACAGTGCAGGTGGATGCACAAGAACCGGCCGGATATAAGGATCATTGTACAAACCAGTTCCGGACGTTGTTTCAGCGATGCGGACTATAAGGCTGCCGGTGTAGAAGTAAAAGAAGAGATGGGGGAGGCAGATATATTGCTGGGCATTAAAGAAGTGCCGGCGGAAATGCTGATAGCAGGAAAAACCTACCTCTTTTTTTCTCATACAAAAAAGCTGCAGCCCTATAACCGGAAAATGCTGCAGGAGATCATCCGGAAAAAGATCACCCTTATAGATTATGAATGCCTGGAGCATGAAGATGGCACAAGGATCATTGGTTTTGGTTTTTTTGCAGGGATAGTGGGGGCGCATAATGGTATGATGGCCTATGGTAATAAAACTGGCGCCTATACATTAAGCAGGGTAGGAGCTGCCAGTACTTTTCAAAGGCTGATCCATACCTATTTCGGGCTCAAGATCCCTAATATAAAAATTGCTGTGACAGGCAGCGGCCGGGTGGCGCATGGCCTGCTGGAAATTATGAACCTGCTGGGTATTCATGAAGTGGAACCGGAAGAATATGTAAAACGAAATTTCAGCTACCCGGTATATGTACATTTAAAAGGGGCAGACCTGTACCGGCCCAAAGACGGAAGCGGCTACAGGCGGGAACATTTTCACAGCCATCCGCATGAGTATGAAAACCTGTTCCGGAATTATACAGCGCATACGGATATTTTAATGAATGGCGTATACTGGGAGCAGGGCATACCAAGATTGTTTGAAATGGAAGATATGCAGCGCAGCGATTTCAGGATTCAGACCATTGCTGATGTAACGGATGATCAAAATGGTTCGGTGCCCTGCAACCTGGGCGACAGCACCATTGAAGACCCGGTATACGGGGTGGATAAAAACAGTTTTGAAAAAACAGCCGCTTACCTGCCCGGCACCGTGGATGTAATGGCGGTGGGAAACCTGCCGAACGAATTGCCCAAGGATGCCAGCCGTTACTTTGGTGAGCAAATGATCAAATATATCCTGGCCGATCTTATAGAAGGACAGTCTGCCATTATTGACAAAGCAACCATTGTGAAAAATGGTGTGCTTACGGATGAATACGCATATATGAAAGAATATGCAGCCGGGAGCTAAAAAAAGATGACATCTTTCCAAAAGATGTCATCTTTTTTTAGCTATCCATCACAGCTTCAGGTAATAATCTTTCAGCAAAGCCGTAAAATCGACTGTATAATTTCTCTGCGCATCCTGTATCGCCAGGCTACTGCTATTTTTTTGGGCCGGTTGCAGGGAGAACAGGTACTGGCTCCTGAAATATTCGTGTTGTACAGATTGCTTTACATGTAAAACATCCTGTACAAAAAAGCCTTTGGCTGCCAGCAGGGCCTCAAAATACCCGCTTCGTTTGTAAGGAATTAATACAGCTGCCTGGCCTGTTACACTCAATCTTTTTTTTATTTCATCCAGCAGCTTCTCCAGGTTCAGTGTAGTGCTGTGCATGGCTTTGTTGCGGCTTTCATTATCACTTTTAAGATCATCTTCAAAAAAAGGAGGATTGCTGATGATGCAATCGTAAGAATGATCCTGTGCAAAGTCTGCGATACCGGAATGATGAATGGTTAACCTGTTGCCCCATGGAGAAGCAGCAAAATTTTCGGCAGCCTGCTCCGCAGCGGCTTTGTCCAGTTCCACCGTATCAATGGCTGCCTTGCTTTTTTGCGCCAGCATCAGGCTCAGCAGGCCGGTGCCCGCTCCTATATCGAGTATGTGATTGATGGCAGGACCATGCTCCATCTTTTGAGCTACCCATGCACCAAAGAGACAGGCGTCTGTACAAACCTTCATGGCACATTTTTCCTGGTGCACTGTAAACTGTTTGAAATGGAAAAAGGAATTGCTCATGTAATATTCATCAGTTTGAAAGCCCTACCACTCGGCCCTTGCATTGGGCACCGTGTCGAGGGATGCAAATTCTCCGGCCAGGTATTTATAATAGGCGGTAATGGCGATCATCCCAGCATTATCGGTGCAATATTGAAAGGCAGGGATATAAGTATTCCAGCCCAGCTTTTTGCCTGTTTCTTCCAGTGCTGTGCGTAAGCCGCTGTTGGCGCTTACGCCCCCGGCGATGCAAATATTTTTAATGCCTGTTTCTTCAGCCGCTTTTTTCAGCTTGTTCAGCAGGATGCTGATAATACGGTGCTGGATAGACGCACATATATCCGGCAAATGATCGTCAATGAATTTTTTCTTCTCTGCTTCTGTTGCAACAAATTCCTCTTTATAAATATTGGCAGTGCCGGCATTCTGTAAAAAATACAGGATAGAAGTTTTTAACCCCGAAAAGCTGAAATTCAGTCCGGGTATCCTCGGCTCAGGGAATGCGTAAGCTTTGGGATTGCCTTCCCTGGCATATTTGTCAATAAGCGGTCCGCCCGGGTAGGGCAATCCCAGTAGTTTGGCTGATTTGTCAAAAGCTTCACCTGCGGCATCATCAATCGTTTCTCCGATCACTTTCATATTGGTAGGGCTTTCGCAAAGCACTATCTGTGTATGTCCGCCGCTCACAGTAAGACAAAGAAATGGGAAGGATGGCCTGGGCTCATCAATTAAATTGGCCATTACATGTGCCTGCATATGATGCACTGCGATCAGCGGTTTGCTGAGCGCAACAGCCATTGATTTCGCAAACTGGCTGCCCACCAGCAATGCGCCTATCAGTCCCGGCGCCTGGGTAAAAGCGATTGCATCCAGCTCGCTCATGCCGGTGCCTGCTTTTTGCATGGCAGCATCCACTACCGGCACAATGTTCTGCATATGCGCCCTGCTGGCCAGTTCCGGCACCACGCCGCCATATTGCTCATGCACTTTCTGCGTAGCAATTATGTTGGATAAGATTTCTCCGTTGCGGCTTACCGCCGCCGATGTTTCGTCGCAGGAAGATTCTATGGAAAGAATTACAGGCAATGATTAATTTCTGATTTACGTTTTTTGAACTACAAATGATTAAATTCCTGCAAAGTTATAAACCGTATTCCGGTAATCCATAATTATTAGCCAGTAATCATCATTAACTCCTGATGGCAACCACTGGATCCATTTTAGCAGCCCTTCTCGCCGGAATGATACCCGCCAGAATACCCACTACAATACACAGGATGATGGTGACAATGAGCAGCTGCCAGGAAATATATACCGGGAAATTAAGAGGCCCAGATAAAATAAGGGTGAGCAGGTAAACGAATATCAACCCGAAAGCGCCGCCCATAATGCAGAGCATGGCTGCTTCCATCAGGAATTCAAACAGGATGGTACCACTGCGGGCGCCGATGGCTTTCTTAAGACCGATGACCGGTGTTCTTTCCTTTACGGTCACAAACATGATATTGGCAATGCCAAACATTCCTACGATAAGGCTGATGCCGCCGATAATGGAACCCACCACGTTGATCGTTACGAAAAATGCCGCCACGGCTTTGCTGAAGCCTTCCACGCTGTTGAGTGCAAAATTATCATCCTGCTTGGGGCTGAGCCTTCTTATCTGGCGCATAATGCCACGCAGCTCATCCGTAAGCGCTGCGGTGGTCACTTTCTCTTTGCCTTTTACAATGATGATGGGATTGGTGCTTTTTTCATCGTACAGCTGTTTGCAGAATTTATAAGGCATCATGATACAGTTATCATAATTCCATCCCACAAAGCTTTTGCCTTCCTTGTCCATTACACCAACAATGTTCAGCTTCCTGCCTTTCACATCCACCTGTTTTCCCAGGGCTCTTTCAGCAGTGCCGAATAGATTTTCAGCATTGGTATATCCTATAATGCAAACCGGTGAAGCATTAAGAAATTCGGTGGCGGAGAAATAACGGCCGGCTAGAAAGTTGATCGGCTGAATGGCGATCTGTCCTTCATTGATCCCGTACATGCTTACGCCGTTCAGTTCATCATTGCCATGCGATGCGGTGCCGGAAGCCTCCATAAAAAAAACGGCTTCTTCTGCCAGGTCGCTTCTTTCGGTGATCATTTGTGCTTCTTCGAATTTCATATTCGGTCTTGCCCGCATTTTCCAGAAAGGCATATCGGGTCCGCCGCTGTAATCCCATTTATCAATATAAATAGTATTGGTGCCCAGTCCCTCAATTTCATTCTGGATATTTCTTTCCAGGCTGGTTACCGTGGCCAATACACCGATGATACAGAAAATGCCAAAAGCCACTCCCGTCAGGCTCAATGCTGTACGTAATTTGTTGCCCCTGAGTTCCTGCAAGGTAAGTTTGAATGAATTGGCTAATATATTGAGCGTTTTACGCATTGCTCAAAGTTAGGATATGCAAAGAAATACCCGCAGGGAATTTTATGAATGGCCAACCCCTGAAACTTCTTAAACCTCTCAAACCTTTAAAACATCCCAAACCTTTGCAACCTCTTCAACTTTGCCCCCCTTCATTTATCTTTGCGCACTTTATGAAATATATCAGCGAAATCAATAGACGCAAGACTTTTGCGATCATTTCTCACCCGGATGCCGGTAAAACCACTTTGACAGAAAAATTCCTGCTCTTCGGTGGCGCTATACAAACGGCGGGTGCGGTAAAAAGCAATAAGATCAAAAAAGGAGCTACTTCCGATTTTATGGAAATTGAGCGCCAGCGTGGTATCAGTGTTGCCACGAGTGTAATGACATTTGAATATAAGGATCACCTGATCAACCTGCTGGATACACCGGGTCACAAGGACTTTGCGGAAGATACATTCAGAACGCTAACGGCAGTGGACAGCGTAGTGCTGGTGGTAGATAGTGTGAACGGGGTGGAGGAGCAGACCCGACGCCTGATGGAAGTGATCGCCATGCGAAAAACACCGGTGATCGTTTTCATCAATAAGATGGACAGGGATGGTAAGAATCGCTTCGACCTGCTGGAAGAAATAGAAAAAGAGCTGAACATACAACTGCACCCGATGACCATACCTATTAACAGCGGTAAGGATTTCAAAGGCGTGTACGACCTGCACAATAAAAGCCTGGTGCTGTTTACTGCCGGTACAAAAGGAAATGATGAAGATGTGATCACCATCAACGATCTGAATGATGCGGTGCTGGATGCAAAAGTGGGCAGCAATGATGCCAAAACACTGAGAGAGGATGTGGAGCTGATTGACGGGGTGTACGGCGAGCTGAATGTGACCGATTACCTCAACGGTAATACGGCGCCTGTATTCTTTGGCAGTGCGGTAAACAACTTTGGTGTAAAGGAAATGCTGGATACCTTTATCCGCATAGCGCCTACGCCAAGGCCAAGGCATACTACGGTAAGGGATGTACGGCCGGAAGAAGATAAGTTCAGCGGCTTTATTTTTAAAATACATGCCAACCTCGATCCCAAGCACCGGGACCGTATTGCATTCCTGCGGGTTTGCAGCGGTAAATTCAGCCGTAACACTTATTACGAGCATGTGCGGCTGGATAAGGAAGTGCGTTTCAGCAATCCCTATAC
Organism: Ferruginibacter sp.; assembly: GCA_047602605.1. Lineage (GTDB taxonomy): Bacteria > Bacteroidota > Bacteroidia > Chitinophagales > Chitinophagaceae > Ferruginibacter. Next base: position 374,421 of record JASGGW010000005.1, on the reverse strand, counting down.
TTTTATGGCCCGCCAGAAGGAAGTGATCGATGATGCATTTCCCGGCGATGTGGTGGGTTTGTTCGATACAGGCAACTTTAAAATAGGCGATACGCTTACAGAAGGCGAGAAATTCTTCTTTACCGGCATTCCCAGCTTTTCACCGGAGATATTCAAGGAGGTGGTAAATAAAGACCCGATGAAAACGAAGCAGCTGGAAAAAGGTTTGCTGCAGTTAACCGATGAAGGTGTGGCGCAGCTCTTTACACAGTTTGGCGGAAACAAGAAGATCATTGGTTGCGTGGGTGAGCTCCAGTTTGAAGTAATCCAATACCGGTTGTTACAGGAGTACGGCGCTTCAGTGCAGATGAACAGCCTTCCTTTTTATAAGGCCTGCTGGATCACCAGCAGTGATCCTAAAAAGCTGGAAGATTTTGTAAAATACAAACAGGCCAATATTGCGGAAGATAAAGACGGTCACCTGGTTTACCTGGCGCAGAGCGAATGGTTCCTGAATACGGAGCGCAATAATAATCCCGATATAGAATTTCACTTTACAAGCGAGATACATAAATAAAAAAGAGGGTTCAGCATTGAACCCTCTTTTTTTATACGCCTGTGTAATTCCAGGGTGTAATGGCTTTTAATTCTTTTTTGACTGCAGCGCTTACTTTCAGCTTGTTCACAAAAGCGTGGATGGCTTTTTTATCGATGGCAGTCTTGCCTCTTGTGAGTTCTTTCAAGGCTTCGTAAGGCTGGGGGTACTGCTCTCTCCTCAAAATGGTCTGGATGGCTTCCGCCACTACGGCCCAATTATTCTCCAGGTCAGCTTTCAGCTTGCCCTCATTCAGGATCAGTTTGCCCAGGCCTTTTTCAATGGCTTTCACAGCAATGCTGATATGCGCCATCGGCACACCGATATTGCGCAGCACCGTGCTGTCTGTAAGGTCTCTCTGCAGGCGGCTGATGGGCAGCTTGCCGGCAAGGTGTTCCAGTATAGCATTGGCAATGCCCAGGTTGCCTTCGGCATTTTCAAAATCGATGGGGTTTACTTTATGCGGCATGGCGCTGCTGCCCACTTCTCCTTTTTTTGTTTTCTGCTTGAAATAGTCCATGCTGATATAGGTCCAGATGTCCCTGCACAGATCGATGAGTATATTGTCAATCCTTTTGATGGCGTCAAAATGTGCGGCAAGCGTATCATAATGTTCAATCTGGGTGGTATATTGCTGGCGCTGCAGTCTTAATTTATTTTCTACAAATTCATCTGCAAATTTTATCCAGTTGTATTTGGGATAGGCCACATGATGTGCATTAAAGTTGCCCGTGGCGCCGCCGAACTTCGCCGTAAAAGGAATATAGCTGAACAGCTGTATCTGGTTTTCCAGGCGCTCTACAAATACCATCAGCTCTTTGCCCAGGCGGGTAGGAGAAGCGGCCTGCCCGTGTGTTCTTGCAAGCATCGGAATGTCTTTCCATTGCTGCGCCAGGTGATACAGGTTGTGCTGCAGGTTAATGACAGAAGGCAGGTATTCCAGCTCCATAGCATCTTTCCAGAGCATGGGAACGGAAGTATTGTTGATGTCCTGCGATGTTAAACCAAAATGTACCCATTCTTTTAAAGCGCCTGCGCCCAGTTCATCCAGCTTTGTTTTTAAAAAATATTCCACCGCTTTTACATCATGATTGGTGATGGCTTCCGTGCTTTTGATCGTTTCCGCATCTTCCGGGGAAAATTGATTCACCACCTCCTGCAAGCCGGCAGCCAGCTTCGCATTCAGCTTAAAGAACTTTTTCTCACCCAGGAATATAAAATATTCCACTTCTGTTTTGAGCCTGTACCTGATCAGGGCGTATTCTGAAAAATAAGCTGCCAGCGGGCTGGTGACTTTATGATAGCGTCCGTCAACAGGCGAAACTGCAGTGAGTGGAGTTAGTTGCATTGTGCGTGGGATTGGTTAATTTTGTGCAAATTTAACTCAAAGGTATTGGAACAAAAAATAAGGGTGGGGGCTGTCAGCTATTTAAATACAAAGCCCCTGGTGTACGGATTCGAAAAAGGATTGATGAAGGATGAAGTGGAGCTCATATTTGATTATCCCGCAAAAGTGGCTGCCATGCTGCTGAACGACGAAATTGATGTAGGACTTATTCCTGTGGCGGTGCTTCCAAAATTAAAAGAACATCATATCATTTCTGATTACTGTATAGGAGCCAGCAGGCCGGTGGCGAGTGTATGCCTTTTCAGCGATGTTCCTGTAAATGAAATAGAAGAAATACTGCTCGATTATCAAAGCCGCAGTTCGGTGGCATTGCTCAAAGTATTGCTGAAAGAATACTGGAACATACATCCACGGCTCACTGATACCAGCAACGGGTACCAGCAGCATATCAAAGGCACTACCGCCGGGCTGGTGATAGGCGACCGGGCATTGCGGCAGCGGGCACATTCCACCTATATCTACGACCTGGCAGAGGCCTGGCAGCAGATGACGGGTCTGCCTTTTGTATTTGCAGCATGGATCGCCAACAAAAAATTACCTGCCGATTTTGTACAGGCATTCAATCAGACTACAGGCGAAGGTCTGCAGTATATCGATGAAATTGTATCCAGCATCGATTTTAAAGAATACGATATGCATGAATATTATACCGCCAATATCGATTACCGGCTGGATGAAAAGAAGGTGGAAGCGGTTAGATTATTTTTATCAAAGCTGGGTAGTGTTTCGCTTTGAAAGACTGGTCAGTCTGAGCCTGTCGAAGGCGGGTGCTATTGTTAACTAGCACCGGTTCCGGCAATACTTCGACAGGCACAGTGTGGCATACAACCTGGCATTTTTTTGAGTAGTAAAATTCACAACGAAACAGTCCTCAAGGCTGGTTTAACGGATCAGTAGAACATTCCCTTTTTTTACCTGCTCGCTGCATACATTTTTAGAACGGATATAATAAACATAGTTGCCTACAGGGGCCCTGTTCCCTTTGTAACGGCCATCCCAGCAATTGTTGATGTCTCTTGTTTCAAATACCTTTTCGCCCCAGCGGTTATAGATGATGAAATAGAACTCTGATACATTTCCCCACTGTTTTACACCGAAACAATCATTTAAGCCATCGCCATTGGGCGTAAAGGTATTGGGTATATAGTAGCCGCCTTCTTTGGTTCCCACTTTCACTTCTACAGCTGTGCTGTTGGCGCAACCATTGTCATCGGTGCCTGTTACGGTATAGGTGGTGGTAACCTGCGGGCTGGCCACAGGTGTAGCGATCAGGGGGTTGTTTAATGAAGCAGCCGGTGTCCATGAGTAAGTGGCGGCGCCTCCCGCCGTTAAGGCGGATGTACGCACATTGCAATCAAGATCGTTGGAGCGGGTAGCCGTTACCGTTGGTAATGGATTTACCATAATATTTACCTGGAACTGTGCGTTGCTCTGGCATACATTTTCGCTTACGGAAAGCGTGTAAACTGTATTGCCTGTAGCAGAAGGGGTAAATATGGGATTGGCTGCAGCAGTATTGTTTAAGCCGGTCGCAGGGGACCATTGGTATTGAACATTGCTACCATTATTACCATTCAACGTTACAGTTTTATTGATGCAAACCGCTGCATTGGGCGGTTGATTGAATGCTGGTGGAGGTACTACATTGATAACGATCATATCAGTATTGCTGCAGCCGTTTGCGGCTACACCGGTTACTGTATACGTGTTACCTGTGCTTCCCGAAAATGTCGGGCTGGCAATAGCAGGGTTGCTAAGATTGGTAGCCGGAGACCAGGAATAAGTCTGGGCGCCGGTAGTGGTCAATACAATTGATTGTGTGCTGCAGATCGTACTATCGGGCAGGGTACTCACTACAGGAGCATTTTTAAAGGTAACAATGAAACTGCTGCTGGCATTGCATCCCGGGGCATTGCTGCCGGTTACAGTAAGCGTCTGCGTAGCAGTGCCTGTAAATACCGGGTTGGCAATATTGGGATTGCTTACGGCTGATGCCGGCGACCAGGTATAAGTGCCGGCACCCGAAGCATTCAGCTGTAGCATTGCATTGGAACAAACAGCTGTATCGGGGAAGGTGGTTATTACAGGAACAGGAGCAATAGTGATATTCACCACATCTGTTGCCGTACAGCCATTGGCGGCTGTACCCGTTACTGTATAACTTGTATTGCTGTTGCCTGTAAAAGTAGGATTGCTGACAGCAGGATTGCTAAGGTTCGTAGCCGGCGACCAGGAATAGGTTTGTGCGCCGGTGGTTGTAAGTACAATTGCCTGCGGCCCGCAGGTAGTGCTGTCGGAAATGCTGGTTACTACAGGAGCTGGTTTAACCGTTACGTTAAAGCTGCTGCTGGCAGTACATCCCGGGCCATTGCTGCCGGTTACGGTAAGTGTTTGGTTTGTATTTCCTGTAAAAACCGGGTTGGCAATATTGGGGTTGCTTACTGCTGCTGCCGGTGACCATGTGTAGGTAGTTGCACCGCCAGCATTCAGGTTGAGCGTGGCATTTGTACAAACGGAGGTATCTCCAAATGTGCTGAGAACCGGCACTGGATTGACATTTATGATCACCGAATCAATACCGCTGCACCCATTGGCATTGCTGATAGTCAGGTAAAATTTTATAGTGCTGCTGAGCGTTGCAACAGGGTTGGCAATGGAAGGATTATCCAGGTAGACTGAAGGTTGCCATGAATATGTTTCGCCCGAGCCTGCCCCTGTACCGGTGAGCTGGTGTGTAATGGCCGTATTGGAACAATAGCTGGCATCGTTACCCGCAAAGGGGTTGATCACTGTTGCCGTTACAGGCAAGCTGATGCTGTCTTTACAACCATTGACATCTGTTGCAACCAGCTTTACAGTATAGGTGCCACTGGCAGTATAGGTATGAGAAGTATTTTGTGTACTGGCCGTATTCCCGTCTCCAAAGCTCCACTGCCAGGATGCGATCGGGTTGGTATTCGTATACCCGGCGCCGTTAAAATTGAATGTTTTACATGCGGTGACGCTTGAAGTAAATCTTACCGAATCTATATTCGGCTTAAACAACACATTATCTACAGGCAATACCAGGCTATTCAGGCGCTGTCCGCTGGCACCGGCAGTAGCACCCCATGCATTATTGCTCATGTAAATATTTGTCCCGTTCGCTCCTCCAGTTATATTGGTAGTTAATGCAGTTGGAAAGGTAGCTGCATTGATCCATACCACGCCACCACCACCACCGCCGCCCGGACCATGATAACTGGAAGCAGGAGGACTGATAACAGAAAAATCACCATCGCCACCTTTTGCTTCCACTGCCAGGTTGCCGGTAAGGCTGGTATAATTCAACAGAACAGCACCGCCACCGCCGCCGCCGCTCTTACCATCTTCGGGGCCGGAAGTTGTTGCCGTATTGCGGGGGGAGCCGCCGTTGGATATGATCTTATAAGAGTTGGCGATAAGAGTGCCGGCAGATATAATTGCAATACCACCACCACTTCCACCCGGCAGCGATAAACTTTCGTTCACATGACCACTACCGCCACCGCCGCCCGGGAATATTTTTCTTTGTGTATTGTTGTACTGTAATGCAAGTCCGCCAATACCTCCGTTGGTAAAATCATTGTTACACACAGGAGCCGGATGATTGTATTGTTTGCCCCCGCTGCCACCGCTGCCGCCATTTGATCCGCCTGCGCCACCGGAGTTGGCCGAGTTACCGCCGCCGCCGCCATTGGCAAGCTTGCCTCTGCCGTATAGCCTTAATGTATTGGTGATCCCTTCCCCTTTCTGCGAACCGTAAGCACCATCTGCATTCATGAGGTAGAAGCTATCCACATTACAAACCGGGGATGGGTTGGAAACGGGGGTGCCGCCCCTGAAGCCTTTGGAAGAAATATCAATATTTGCCTGCAGGGTTAAATTGTCTCTTACGTTAAATGCGAGCACGCCGCCTTTTTCGCCATCCCAGGGAGCACAGGTGAGTGTATTTGAGAAAGTGACGTTATGGTAATAAGGCACCCGTATCAATTGCACTTTTCCATCCGGCAGATCATATTGCCGGGTAAGCCTGTTCAGCAGCTCAATCGTATTGCCTGTTTTGGATTTTACGTAATTGAATTCATAATTGCCGGCATTTTTATAATCGGTAATGTTGCCGAAAGCAGCTGTATTGGTAGAATCAATGACAGCACCTTTCATTTGTATCAACAGTACCGTATCTCCGACATTAAACTCAGCTGCATTGGCTACATTGATATTGTTTTTGCACTGGTCCAGTAAGATCACCGGCGTGTATTTGTTAATGATGATGCTATCTGCAGGTGCGGTAACAACGCCGCAGGAATCGGGAGTAAATGAGCAGGAGGTATTGGTTTGGTTAATTACAGCATTTCCCACTAGGCTGGCGTTCCATGCTGTATTCCCTTGCTTATTTACTAGATTGTCAAAAGTATAATAGGCCAATAAACCTGTTTGTGTAGTAGGAGAAGGAAGACTTCCGCTCATATTTGCCCGGATCTCATTTTGTGTACGGGCTACATTCCATATCCTTACTTCATTGATATAGCCTACAAACTGTTCATTGGTGAGGGCGCCATCATACCATCCGATCCTTGTGCGAAGATTTGATTGATAAAGGTTACCCGTCGCAGGTGTCTGTCTAAGCAAATAACCATCCCTGTAAAATTTTAAGCTGCTGCCATCATAGGTCATTGCAATATGGTAAGTTTTATTCAACTCTATTTCACAGGGCGAAACAGCAGAATAAAAACCGGTTGATGTGGTAATGTATGCAGAGTTGGGGCGTATCAGGTAATTAACAGTTCCGGGATCATAATGTTTTGATACAAGGTTTCCCGACTCAGCATCGGAAGAATAAGGAGTAGTTCTGTTGAACACTACCTCCACAGTCAGGTTAGTTCCGGGAATATCAAGGTCACCTACTTGTGCAAACGACATTACTGAAGTAGCGGGGGTACTAAGCCAGTTGGTACATGTAAAATCAGCCGGCTGTGTTTTATTCTTATTGAGTGTTTGCGACAGGCCCGTAAAGGGAATAAAAAATAAAAGGAAGGGAAAAATAGAGCAAAGGGTTAGTTTCATGAATGAAATTGTATAGGAATAATTATCCCTGTGTTATTTATTGCTTTGGTTTAGTCTTGATAATATATTTTTTACCACGGGCTTCATATCGGGTGAAATGTTCCGCCAGTAAATAAGTAATATAAAAAGAATACTAAAGAGTAGGGTTCTGATAATCAGGGCCGCCAGCCCATTTAACGAAGCAAAAATAAAATTTATTGTAAAATAAATGATAACAGCACCGGAAATAACTTCGAGCGTTTTGCGGGAAAATGGCTGCAGGGAGAATTTCTTCCATAAAAACCAGTATCGCACAGTATTATAAATGGTAAAAGATAGGAGGTTGGCTATTGCCGGTCCCACCAATCCGTATTTAACAGTTAAAAAATAACTTAGGGGAATGATAAGGACTGTAAGCAAAAGGCTTGTCCATAATTCAAAACGCCAATAGGTGGATGTGCCGATGATCTGGGCGTTCACACCTGTCCCTGTTTCTATAATAGCGGTCACCCCTAGGAGAAAGAAGACCCATTTGGCATGCAGGTATTGGGGGTTGATATTAAAAAAAGTAATCGCCTGCTCATAATTTAACCAGATACAAAAAAATACAAGCAATGAAAAAGACAGCAGGTTGATGGATGACCTTTTGTAGATCCGGCTTATTTCTTTATGATTTTTATCTTTCCAGGCCCTCGATAAAATAGGGATTGTTATAGCAACCATGCTTCGCATGGGAGCCTGCAGCATGGCGACCATATACGCTGCGAAACCAAAAATTCCTACTGCAGCAAGATCGACTTTAGAGGCCAGTACAATGGCATCGATAGTGGATCTTAATGTGCCTACAACAATTGCAAACAATGTCAGCAACATCAATGTTGCGATCTTCTTTCTGAATTTTCGGGTAACCCTGCTTATTTTAAAAGCTCAGCCATAGTTTTCCTTCCGAATGGAGATGTGCTGCAAGAATAACAGTAATGAAAGCGTACTGAAAACAGTATAATATAATGAACAGATGGAACGAAATAATGTTAAACAGTTTCAGCAGTATGATAAGGAAAGTATAAAACCTTAAAGCAGTTTCCTTAAGCATGCTGGTGACTACTCCTTTGTGAAATCCGTAAGAGTAAGCTTCAAGAATATTATACAGCAGGATAAAAAAACCAAAAGGCACTACCCAGAAAAAATATTCTACGAGCATTTTTGAATTACCGCTGAATTTCTGAACCACTACGTCCTGGAAAATATAAATTCCGGTGGAAGTAAGAATAAAACCTCCCAGAGAAACCATTAAAGCTACGCCCAGTATATCATTTTCCTTATTCTTAAGATTGTCATTATAATAAGGAAAGAATTTAAAAAGGTAAGAAGTGACACCGAGGGAGGAAAATGCAAATAATAACAAACCGATCTGGATCAAAGCCTGTGTGAGGCCATAATCCTCAGGCTGAAACCAATTTTTATGCGTAAGAAAATACGTATTTACAGCACCGATAAGAAAGCCAATATAGATCCATACAGCTCCTTTTAACGTTCTTTTTCTTATTTGCGACATTGGGCAATAATAAGCATTTTAACGGCAGGAATTTTAAAATTATTACATCCCCGGCTGTACCCGCTGGAAGCTTTCCTGCTCTGCTTTATTATTTTTTCTTTTGAGAAGCGTGGCATCGATTTTTCCAAAACGCCAGCTGAAGCTCAGGCGCATCAGCTGCGGATCCCGGAGCATATAATTATCCTGTGAAAGAAAAGGAGTATTGATCACCGTTTCGTAGCTCCTGCTCCTGAAAACATCAGAAACAAAAAGGGTGAACGAAGCCGATTTGTTTTTCAGGAAATCTTTGCGCAATGCAATGTCAAGTCCATAAATAGGCCGGATATAACCCTGCGCCGTATTTTGTGTGGAGCCGTATATACCTCCGCCAAAAACACCTGCAGCGCTCATAGTATTGATCGCCGGTAAAATGCTTCTGGCCTGGTAATCTGCGTTCAACTGTAAGGTAAAATCCATCGGGAGGGTAAAACTGTTGTTCAGCTTTGCCAGCCAGCTCCACCGGTTTATTTTTACCAGGCCGGGAATATTGTCTGATTCAATGGATACATGAAAAAGATTAAAATTGGAATTGATATCCCACCACCTGGTTATTTTATTTCTTCCCACCAGTTCGAGGCCTGCCGTATAGCTTTTATCGGCATTGATATAAGAAGTATACACCACAGAATCCGGCTTAGCAGGGTCAGGGTTGGAAGCTTTGTACTGGTAACGGGTAAGCATATCTTTATTATACCTGCCGTACAGAGTGGCAAAAAAAGAATTGGCTTCGCCGTACTGCTGCTGGAACGATAGTTCTGCCATATGAATAAATTCAGGCTTCAGCGCTGCGTTACCCGTAAGCAGGTTGAGCGAATCGGAGAAATCAATAAAAGGCAGGATATGAAAAAAGCCCGGCCGGTTAATCTTCCTAGAATAATTGAATTGAATGCTCTGTTTTTCTGATAATTTCTGTGAAGCAAACAGGCTGGGGAACAGGCTCAGTGGAAAATCATTTTTAAAGCGCTCGTTTTTATTGACAATGGTACCTCTGTAGCTGGAGCTTTCCACCCGTAATCCCAGCTGGTAGCTGAATGGTTTTGCCTGGTGGCTATAGCTGCCATAGGCAGCATATACGATATCCCTGAAATCGTATTCCACAACGGTGGGCAGCAGTATTTCATAAAGACCTGTAACAGTATTCTCCCTGAAATTATCATTGTAGCTGTTGTAATTACGGCCGACGATCCTTAAGCCTGTTTCAAACTTGCTACCAGGACTAAGTGGATTGATAAAATCTGTCTGGAAAGTGTAGAACCTGATTTTGCTGCCTCCCAGCGCTCTTTCTGCCCCGTAATAAGGTTTCGCATTGCCCGATTCATCAAAGACCTGGCTGGAGTAATCGGATACATTGTAATTCTTATTCTGGTTGTAATGCACATCAGCCGTCCACTCTTTGCCGTCGTCACTGAAGTTATGTTTTACCGAGATACCGCCGCCCAGGCTCTTATAATCAATATCCGCATAAATATTCCGCCTTACAGATTCTGCAACTGAGCGGCCAGCCAAATATATGCTGTCTTTTTGTGTGAGCAGGAGGTCGTTCACCTTAATATTGCCTTTGGAAAAATTACTGTTGATGCTCAGCGTTGTCCTGTTGCTGGCAAAATAATCTATCCCGAATCTTCCGAAACCAAAATAACCGTTGCTCCAGGGCGAACCTTCCTGGTCGTTGACTACAGTGGCTGTATTGGTATAATTTTCCCGGTAGGTAGAAGTAGTGGCCATACTTTTCCGGAAGTTCAATTGTGCAGCTGCAAAAAAATTGACTTTGCCTTCTTTTAAATTGAAGTCGCCACCAAAATAAGGCCTTGGCCTTGAATCGATGCCTGCTCTCAGGTTACCATTATACCCGGTTTTTTTATTCTTTTTTAAAACAATATTGATAATACCAGATCCGCTGCTGCCTGCATCATATTTTGCATCGGGATTTGTCATCAGTTCAATGGCAGCGATCTGTTCAGCAGGGATCTGTTCAGGTAAAAGAGTTGTAGGCCTGCCATCAATGAGTACAAGTGGGCTGCCGCCCCTGACAATAATATTCCCGTTTGCATCCACCGAAATACCGGGAATATTTTTAATTGCATCAAGGGCTGAACCTCCTGCAATGCTGATGTCCTTTTCGGGGTTGTATACCCGTTTGTCTGCCTGCATCTCTATCAGGGGGCGGGTATTGTTGACAGTGATTTCTTTCAACTGGCTTGTATCAGCAAAAAGCCTGATATTGCCTACATCCTTCGATATGGTTGATTTTTTTAAAGCCAGTTTGAGGTCGAAAGGCTTATAGCCCACACAGCTTAATTTAAGAATGACATTGCCTTCTTCAGGGATATCATCCATATAGAATTCGCCTTTCCTGTTGGTAAGCTGTGTTGCTATGATCCTGGCGGCAGATTCATTGCCGTGTGTCCAGTAAAGCAGTTGGATACTGGCGCCTTCAATCGGTTTTGAATTTCCTGCATCTATCAATTTTCCGTAAATATTGCTGCCGGGACTTTGTCCCATGCATTCAGCATCTCCCAGCACACAGAGTAGCAGGGTAGTAGCGACAGACAATAAAGTAGAAAAAAATCTCATAATGCAATCAGTGACTATCCCAGGTTATCCAAGTTTCAGTACAGTTATGATCATACCTGTTGTAATGAATACAACAGCACTGCCTGTATCCCTCCTCCCAATGTTCCCAGCAGGGCTCCTGTAACCTGTAATAGTCTCAACTGTTTCCCGGCGTTTTTTTTAATATTGGTTTCTATTGTTTGTATAGAAATATTATTAATCCTGTTCTCTATCATAGCTCCGGCATCCACATTGTCTGCAAACTTTGCAACAAAAGATTGCAGCATGCCAGGCAATTTCTGTTCAGCTTCCTGCATAAATGCTTCCCTGAACTTTGAAAGCGTTTTCTCTCCCATAAAATTCGAAAGGAGAGGAAATGCCTCTTTTAATTTTGTTGACAGGAACTCATCTACATGATCTTCAATTTCGGGTAATAGCTGCCTGCTTACCGCCACCGTATCAATTTTTCCTGCCAGGTCTGCTTCTCTTGCCATCAAACTTAACTTCTCCGTAAGCAATGGTTTTACGGCTGAAAGAATGCCTTCATAGCGGAAGCCTGCAATTTTTTTTGGGGAATAAGGATGAAACAGCAGCCATATAAAAAAACGGGCGATTAGCCAACCAATAATGGCCCCTGTTATAATCATAAGGCAGTAATAAAATTCGGGTATCATGGGTAATGACAGCAAAATAAAGAAAAAAATAGGATTTATCTGAATCTGATTTTGTTCAAGAGAAGTTTTTATCTATTTTTGCCGTCCCAAAACGGTAGCCATAGCTCAGTTGGTTAGAGCATCAGATTGTGATTCTGAGGGTCGAGGGTTCGAGCCCCTTTGGTTACCCTAAACAATTCCCTGTCAATTGACAGGGTTTTTTATTTTAATCCACAATGCCTGAGTTTTTTAATGATAGTCTTTGCTTATCATCCTGACTACCTATCATTTATAATTTTATCTACCTGCTTCTGCCTGCTTTCAGTAGCCGGAATCAACCTGCTTTGCAGGTGCCTGGATGATCCGGAAATTACCTGCCTGTTTTGGCATTGCCAACTAATAATTATATAGCAATGTGGAAGTTTTTCGGCTATATAAAATATACTTTCAACTTTTGTGTACAGAAAAATCGTATAACAAATTTTTCTGCATATTGAGCAAAGGAAATGTAGAATAATAGTGAGGTTCATTCAGCCTGGAGTATAAGTTTTATACATCTGAATTTGACCGCAGAAATTAGTGGGTACACCTCATTTATTTGCCTGATCTATTGACAGGCTTTAGATTTAAAATATTCAAACTATAATCTAAATTCTATTACCATGAAACGGAAAGATTTCATTAAGTCATCAGGATTAATAGCTGCGGGCTTGGGAATCGCAGGTAAAGCCAGCGCAGAAAAAAATGTGCAGCAACCTTTAGCAGAGTATCCTTTTGATCTCCCCATGTCCCCACAGATCTGTATTTTGGTGCCTTCTGAAACAGAAGGTCCATTTCCATCCTTACCAAGTGGTGATGCTATGTATTGGCGAACAGACATTACCGATTCAATGGAAGGGGTTGCTTACACTTTTACCATAAAATTATTCGGCACTAATAACTGCGGGGTACTGCCCGGTTATCGTATTGATGTATGGCACTGCAGTGCGCACGGCTATTATTCACATTATGCAGCTGGTGGAACGAATAGTGGCCATAGTAATCAGAACGCTCCTGGTTCAAATAATGCCTCGCTCATTTATGGACGTGGTACGGCGATCACTAATTCTGCAGGCGAAGTCACATTTACCTCTATCTTGCCCGGCTGGTATCCCGGCCGAACATGGCATATCCATTTTGCGATTTATAGTGGCGGTACAACTGGAACCTCTAACGGCTGGGTGCTGAACAGGGTGTCACAATTCACTGTACCTATTGCGGCAAAAAATACAGCAATGACCGGAAATTATCCTTACAGTCTGTATGGCGCCGACCCTCAAGCGCCGGATACCGATAATGTGTTCAGCTCACCGAGCGGTGAATGGTCCAGTACCCAGCTGGCGACACTTACAGGTTCTGCCGGTGGACCTTATTCCTCTTATTATGAGGTGGCCATCACTGCTACGGGTGTGGTACCACTCACCTTATTAGGATTCGATGGTTCTGCATACGGGCAGGATTGCTTATTGAGATGGCGTACAGCAAATGAAATAAATGTCAGTCATTTTGAATTGGAGTATAGCCCGGATGCCGATGATTTTGAATTCCTGGCAAGGGTTGAGGCTAATAATTCGGTAGCGACCAATGACTATATGTACCAGGATCGTGGCAGGCTTTTATATGGGAATGCTTTCTACAGGTTAAAAATTGTCGATTTAGACGGTTCCGCTAATTATTCTTCCGTTGTATCCATTCATAATAATTTAAGGCTGTCTATTAAAATAAGAACGAATCCTGTTACAGATAAAATGCTGGTACTGTATCATCCTTACAGTACCGGGCAGGAAAGGATTATGATAACAGACAGTTTGGGAAGAAGCATAGGGGTAGGGAAACTGGATGCCAATGCTACTTTTACACAGGTAGATTTAAGCCTGTGTAAAGCGGGCATACACTTTCTGATTTATTCAGACGGAAAGTATACCCAGACATTAAAATTTATCATTCAATAATGTATAGACTAAGTATGATGCCTTTTGAACTGACCTGATTGGTTGATTCCGAAGGTCAGATGTCGAGCTCCTTTGGTTATTCCAAACACCCGGTAAATAATTACCGGGTGTTTTTGGTTTATAACAACACTCTATAAACATGATGGGGTTTTAAAATGCGGTTGGAAATGGCCTGAAAAAATAAAGCCCCTCTGTAGAAACAGAGCGGCCTTTTCGATTGCTTGCCATATGTAAAATTCTTAAAATATATTTTTTTCTCTCCTTTCAGCCTCACAAACAGCTCTTTTCTACTTGCCTGCCAGCATTTTCGACTGAACTGCCCTTCTGAAAACGAATATATAACCTCTTTTTACCGTATTAAAATCAAATAATATGTATTTATGGTACGGACAAATTGATAATTTTTTTACAAAATCCTTTCCTGTATTGGGTTTTATGGATTTTTACCTACGATGGCCAAGCAAAAAACAGCCCGAATTTTTTTTATTATGGCCTATTTTAATAAAAAAATAGCCCCTCTGTAGAAACAGAGCGGCCTTTTCGATTGCTTGCCATATGTAAAATTCTTAAAAAATCTTTGTTGGTATCAATTTCCTCCTTATCTTGCTTCCTCGTAATTAACGGCCTTTTCTGCCTGCCAGCATTTTCGATTGTTTGCCGTTTGTAAGTCTCATTCGCTTATCTGAGAACAAATTTAGTCGCACTTTTACTGTCTCCAAAACCAAGTTATTCGGTTATTTCGGATGCTAAAGTGCATTTTTTTTAAATGAAACCCTTATCCACAGTGGATTTTAGTGGAAATAACATACGATGGCCAACCGTTCTACCGATATACTTTTTCAGTTGATCCGTTCGCTCCAAAAATCGGAAAAACGCAATTTTAAGCTCTATACTAAACGGAATTCCGGCAACCAGGATCTCAAAATGGTGGAATTATTTGATGCCATTGATAACCTGGATGAATATGATGAAACCGTTTTGCTCAAAAAAGTGCCTTCCATAAAGAAGCAGCAGCTTTCCAATGCAAAAGCGCATTTATACAGGCAGCTCCTGGCAAGCCTGCGTGTGCTGAAAAGCACAGAGAGCATCGATATGCAATTGCATGAGCAATTGGACTATGCGAAAATATTGTACAATAAAGGCCTTCATCTTCAGAGTCTGAAAATACTGGAACGGGCTAAGGAACTGGCCAAATCACATAACCAGGATACCCTGCTGATGCAGGTGATCTCCATGGAAAAAAAGATCGAGAGTCTCCATATTACCCGCAGTATGCAGAACAGGGCCGATGAGCTGGCAGAAGAGGCGCTGGATGTAAACATCCGCCGGAGGATGATCACCAGGCTTTCGAACCTTGCGTTGAAATTATACAGCTGGTATGTGCAGCACGGGCATGCCCGTGACAGGGAGGATGAAAAGGATATCCGTAAATATTTCCAGGAAAATATGCCGGAAGGGGCGTATGAAAAAACAGGGTTCTATGAACGCATGTACCTGTACCAGAGCTATTGCTGGTTCGCCTTTATCCGCCAGGATTTCCTGATGTATTACCGCTATACACAAAAATGGGTTGATCTTTTCCATGATAATCCCATGATGATAGAAGTGGAAACGGCGCATTACATAAAAGGCATGCACAACCTGATGAATGCGCATTTTGACCTGCGCAATTACCAGCAGTTTGCCAAAACACTGAAGCAGTTTGAGGCTTTCTCTGAAACGCCGGTAGCGAATGTGCATGAAACGCATCGTATCCATACGTTTGTGTACCTCAACAGCGCCAAGCTCAATCTTGAAATGATCGTGGGCAACTTCAGCGCAGGCCTGGTGATCGCTCCATCCATCGAAGAGAAGCTGAAAGAATATTCCATGTTCCTCGACTTTCACCGCATTCTTGTATTTAACTATAAAATTGCAACGCTGCATTTTGGCGCCGGCAATTATGAAAAAAGTATCGATTACCTGAGACGTATCATCAATGACCAGGTTGACCTGCGCAGCGATCTGCAATGTTATGCACGGCTCGTGCATCTGCTGGCTCATTATGAGCTGGGTAACCATGATATCATCGAGCATTTGACGAAATCGGTGTACCGTTTCATGGCCAAAATGAAGAACCTTACGGTGATAGAAGAAGAAGTGTTCAAATTTCTGAGAAAATCATTCAGCGTATCAAGAAGCGAGCTGAAAACAGAGCTGGAAAAGTTCCTGGCGAATATCAAGAAATACGAAAAAGACCGTTACGCCACACGTGCATTTTCTTACCTCGACCTGGTAAGCTGGGTGGAAAGCAAGCTGTACAATAAAACCATGAGCCAGATCATAAGAGAGAAATACCTGGCGAGCAACCGCCGCATCACTTACGGAACCTTATAAAGCCATGAGGCTGCAGCCACGTATATCGCTGTTGTCCAGCCGGCCCAGTACTTCAAAGCTGCCATCGGCATAAAGCCTGGCCATATCGTCTGTAGCAATAAAAGAGCAGCTGTATATATTGGCAAGATCGATGATGTTGATGGCGCCTGTTGTGAAAGGCCTTGGCTCGGGTATGGAGGCGCTTATATCAAAGGGATCATCTTCTGCTCTCAGCAAAACCTTCATGGTACCGGCAGGATAAAATATACCCTTTCCACGGGAATAGGCTTGTGATAATAATTCCGTCATGCCATATTCCGAATGAATTTCGTTTACGCCAAACTGTTGTTTCAGCAGGGTATGCACTTCTTCACGGGTAAGCTCCTCCCTGCGGCCTTTCATACCCCCCGTTTCCATGATGATGGTATTTTTTAAAGTCATGGGATATTGTTCGGCAAAATCAAGGAGTGCATAGGTTACACCTATCAACATGGTTTTCTGCCCGGCCTGTTCATTGTGAAGCAGGGTTTGTTGCAGCTTTTCGTACTCATCCAGGTAAAACCCGCTGTGGTTGTTACCAGAACGGCTGATGAGATCGTTGACCATATACACCAGCGATGAATGTGCTCTTTGCAGGTAAGAAGGCAGCAGGCCGATGATGCAGTATTGCGAAGGCGATCCGTAGAATTGCTTAAATCCATTTAAAAAGCTCTCTGTATAAACATTGATATCTTTTATCTTGTGTATACTGTTGACAGAACCGGTTGTACCGCTGCTTTCAAAGAAAATATTGTCCTTATGCGGCTCGCCGCAAAATACGGTGTGGGTTTTAAAAAATGAGATGGGTAAAAAAGGAATTTCTTCGATGCGCTTGACATCAGCAGGTGTGATCTGTAACGTATTGCAGAATTGCCGGTAAATGGC
Organism: Ferruginibacter sp.; assembly: GCA_047602605.1. Lineage (GTDB taxonomy): Bacteria > Bacteroidota > Bacteroidia > Chitinophagales > Chitinophagaceae > Ferruginibacter. The sequence goes on along the minus strand of JASGGW010000005.1, from coordinate 357,305 downwards.
ATTGTTTTCGTACTGGAAATGAAACAGGGTGAATGCCTTATCTGCAAAAGCAGCGTTATTGTTTTCAAATATCTCTTTTTCTATATCGTTCGGCCGTTTTTGAGGCATAGTGCTGCAAATTTCACAAAATCGCCGCAAATTGAAGAATGATTATATAGGAGGTTTGATTAAATTTGAATATAATTCACAGGTATGAAAAATGTATTACTGATAATTTGTGCAGGTGTTCTCTTCTCGGCCTGCAAAAAAGATAAATTTACCACGGAGCCAAAGATCTCCTTCGAAAATATTTCCCCTAACTATTTTTCATCTGAATTCAATACCTCTTTGTACAAAGAATCGGCACCCAAACTGATCCTGAAAGTGACAGATGCCGAAGGCGATTTCGGAAGTACGGATATTACGGATAGCTCAATGATCTATATTAAGAATCTTTTATCCAATAAGCTTGATTCTACCGAATTCCCCGATCTGACCCGTGCTCCTAAAAAAGATTTCAGCGCAGAAGTAAGCATTAATTTATTCGACTTCCTGGTATGTGTGGACCCTGGTCCTGCCCGTCCAAGGATTGACACGACTTATTTTGAAGTGTATATCATGGATGCCAAAAAACACAAAAGCAATGTAATTACCACGCCCAAACCTGTTTATTACGAGTGCAAATAATGCGCTGGTTACATTTCATCTTATCCCATTCTGTTTTTATTGCTGTCTGCGCACTGGCGCTATGTTATCAAACCTATACCTTATTGCATATTGAAGGCAATCCGTGGGTATATGTTTTTATCTTTTTTTCTACACTCTGCAGCTATAATTTTTACTGGCTGATCAGCAAATATGCTTTCAGTGACAGGCTGATACTGCCGTTTGTTGAGAAAAATATTTCCTACCTGCTGGTTTTTGCCCTTGCTGCAGCAGGCATGTTGTTGTCTGTGATACAGATACCGCAAGCCCTCCCATGGATATGCTGCGGCGTCCTGCTGACGCTACTTTACTCTTTACCGTTATGGCCTTTTGCTTTTGCAAAACAGCTGCGCCGGTTAGGATTTCTTAAAACTACTTTATTGGCTTTTACCTGGTCCTTTGTTACGGTTGTCATCCCGGCATTTGCAAAAGACCAGGCCGCATGGGAACCGGTGTTGATATTGCTGCTGGCCCGCTTTTTCTTTATGCTCATGCTATGCAGCATTTTTGATATGAGAGATGTGAAGATGGATAAAATCCATTCCCTGCGCTCCCTTGCAACGGATGTAAGTAAAGCCACGCTGGGAAAAATTATGCTTGCCGTTTTTGTTCTATACATGGCGGCGGGATTGCTGGTGCGGTATCATTTTAACGATAATGCGCAATTGCTGGCTTTTGTTATTACCGGCTTTTGTGTATGGTATGTTTACCGGCTTTCATTACGTCCGCAGGGATATATATTCTATTATTTTATAGTGGATGGGCTGATGCTTTTTTCCGGCCTGGCTACCTTTATCGCTGAAATAGCAAATGCCTGATAGACTGAAAACCGTATTTTTGCAGCACAATTTTCAACAATGGCTAAAGCAGTAAAGAAGAAATCAATATTAACTCCCGAACATTACAGTTTCTTAAAAGAATATGTGAACAATGCATCGCCCACAGGCTTTGAAAGCAGCGGGCAAAAGCTGTGGATGAAGTGGCTGCAGCCTTATGCGGATGAATTCTTTACGGATCCTTACGGAACAGCTGTGGCGGTGATCAATCCCGGCGCTTCCTTCAAAGTAGTGATTGAAGCGCATGCGGATGAGATCAGCTGGTTTGTGAATTATATTTCTCCCGAAGGCCTGCTTTACCTGAAACGCAATGGTGGCGTGGATCACCAGATCGCTCCAAGTATGCGGGTGAATATTCACGGGAAAAAAGGCATTGTAAAAGCGGTATTCGGCTGGCCGGCCATTCATACCAGGATCGGCAATGCAGATGCAAAAGAGCCTACTCCTAAAGTAGATAATCTTTTCCTGGATTGCGGCGCCCGCAACAGGAAAGAGGTGGAGGCGCTGGGTATTCATATTGGTGCGGTAGCAACTTATGAGGATGGCTATGAAGAGCTGGCGCATGGTCACCTGGTGGCCCGTGCTTTTGATAACCGCATCGGCGGCTTCATGATCGCACAGGTAGCCCGCCTGCTGAAAGAGAATAAAAAGAAGCTGCCTTATTCATTATACATTGTGAATGCCGTGCAGGAGGAAATAGGATTGCGTGGCGCAGAAATGATCGCCCGCCGCATTAAGCCTGATGTAGCTATCATTACCGATGTGACGCATGACAGCACTACACCGATGATCAACAAGCTGGTGGAAGGGGAGTGTGTTTGCGGAAAAGGTCCATCGCTCTGCTACGGACCGGCAGTACACAACAAGCTGCTGGATTTTGTACAGGCCACGGCAGATAAAAATAATATTCCTTACCAGCTGCGGGCGGTAAGCCGGAGCACAGGTACCGATACCGATTCCTTTGCTTATGCGAATGACGGTTGCCCTTCGGTGCTGATCTCTATTCCCCTGCGCTACATGCACACGACAGTGGAAATGATCCATAAGGATGATATTGAGAATACAGTGAAGCTGATGTATGACAGCTTACTTGCACTGACACCCAAAACCAACCTTAGCTATTTTAACTGATCATGGCAGACAGGTTTGAAAAATATTTACAGTTAAGCAACAGGATCGTACTATGTATTGTGGGATTTATTGTTGCCGTCTTGTTATTGCTGGTGAGCCTGCGGTTCATATTCGGTCTGCTGGATAGCATACCATGGTTTGTATATGTGTTCACCCTCTTCATTATCCTGGTGCCGCCATCTATATTCATTACTATTTTTTCGGTCAACATCGCAAGAACGAAAAAGCATCCTTCAGCAGGGATAAGGATTTTTTCTTTTGTACTGCTGGGTGCAGCATTGATTGCGTGGATCTACTTTTTTATCGCCGATGTGATTACTTTTTTCAAAACATCTTCGCAGGAGATCAGCAGCTATAACAGCTATTCGGTATTGTACCTGGCGGGCAGTGTGGCGCTTATTTTCTTTGTGGCCATTGTGCAGGCGCTGAGCCTTGAAAAAGAAAAGGACTGGATAGAAAAAAGAAAAGACAGAACCGGAAGCTTTGAATAAATGACCGCTTATTTTTTTTCTACCCGGTCGGACATCGTCATTACATCTTTAATCATTTCCTCTTTATAATCTGAAAGGGTCTGTGCAACAACGGTATCGCTTGTGCCTAATATCTGGGCGGCCAGTATACCGGCATTTTTGGCTGCATTCAAAGCAACAGTAGCCACCGGCACGCCATTGGGCATTTGCAGGATAGACAAAACAGAATCCCAGCCGTCGATAGAATTGGAAGATTTTACAGGAACGCCGATCACGGGAAGGGTAGTGTAGCTGGCTACCATGCCCGGCAGATGCGCAGCTCCACCGGCGCCCGCTATGATCACTTTTATACCCCTGTCTTTGGCATTGATCGCATACTCACGCATACGATCGGGTGTGCGGTGGGCTGATACGATGGTCAGCTCAAACGGAACCTGGAATTTAGTAAGTATGTCAGCGGCGGCCTGCATTACAGGCAGATCACTTTCACTTCCCATGATAATGCCGATCATGATGTGTGGGTTTAAGAGTTTAACGGTTCAAGAGTTCTACGGTTGAAAGTTGAAGGTTCAAGGTTAACATTCAACTTTCAATTTTCAACCTTCAATAATAATCTTCCTGCGCAAAGATACTACTCTCATCAGTTACTGCTCACCAGGTCGCCTTTTAACCTCAGCAATTCGGTTTCTGCAACCTTAGTATTGTAGCGGGCTGCTATGAGGCGGTTATTGGCCAGTTCCAGACTTTGCTGCGCTTCCCTGAACTCTATGGAAGTGGTGATACCCAGTCGCAGCCGTTCACTGGCAATATAAACATTCTCTCTTGCCAGCAGGATATTCTCTTCTTCCAGTGCCAGGGTTTTCTTCTGCAATTCATAATCTTTATAAGCGATGCTGATAGCAGTATTGATATTGTATCGCTGGTACTCGTACAGGGTGGTCTGGTAATCGATATCAATCTCTGCAGCCTTGATCTGTCTTCTTACATTAAAGCCATTAAAGAGGGGGATGACAGCGCTTACGCCATAATTAAATCCATGGTTCCGGTTGAGCAGGGTACTGAAATTATTAACCACTTCTTTGTTGATGGTACGATTGAAATTGTAGGCGCTGTTAAAAGAAACAGTCGGCCACCGGTCCGCTTTTGCTTCCTTTAAAGTGAGCCGGGCAATGCTGATATTCTGTTTGGCCATTAATAATGCCGGGCTGGTGGTTTCGGCCTGCGCCATAATATCGGTGACGACCAGGTTTTCTTTAAAGGGAATGCTGTCTGCCACTTCATAGCGGGTGGATTGTTCCATCGCCATCAGTTGGTTCAACTGGTCTTTCAACTGCTCGATCAGCGTAAGCTCTGTAAGCCTTGCAGACCGTTGGGCGTTCAGATCCACTTTTGCCTGCAGTAATTCCGGCTTGGCGCCCAGGCCCACGCTTAATTTTTTTTCAGCCAGCTCCGCACGGGTCTCGTTGAGCTTCATCTGTTCTTCAATAGCGCTTACCTGCTGTTTCTGGCGAACGATATTGTAATAGGTCTTGATCACATCCGAAACGGTGGAGACTACCTGGTTGCGAACGGTGAGCTCACCCAGGGTCAGTATTTCCTGGAGCTTATCACGGGTGGCAAACATTTTAAAACCATCGAAGATCGTCCAGTTAAGGTTGATATTACCGGTGAGGTTATTGGAATGAACGCCGTTGCGTTTTCTTTCGGAGCCATCGGCCAGCTTCTGCCTGATATTGTTGTTATTGTATAACAGGCCACCCTGCGCATTGAGCGTAGGCAGGAAAGCGGCGTAAGCATAGCTGTTATTGAGCGCTGCGAGCACAGAATCATTTCTTACCAGCCTGATATCATAATTGTTCTGCAATGCGGCAGCCACAGCCTGCTCCACTGTAAGCATCTGCTGCTGTGCATGGCTTTGCAAGCAAAGACAAAAAGCGATGATCGATGCAAGGGTATACTTCATTATTCTTCGGTCTTTGGAGTTTCTTCTTTTTTTGTTTCTTCCGTTATAGGTTCCTCCGTTTTTTCTTCCAGCTCATCCAGCTTGCTTTTCTTTTTCTTAGTTGACAGGAATGAATATACGGCCGGCACTACCAGCAAGGTAAATACCAGGGAGAATATGATTCCGCCTACAATAACGATGCCCAACGGGATACGGCTGGTAGCGGCATCACCCAGGGACAAAGCCAGTGGCAGGGCGCCGAGTGCCATTGCAAGACTGGTCATCAGGATGGGTCTCAAACGTGCCACAGCAGCATCTGTCACTGCCTGTATTTTTGATTCTCCCTGCAACTGCTTCTGGTTGGCAAACTCCACGATAAGGATACCGTTTTTAGTTACCAGGCCGATCAACATGATCATCCCGATCTGGGAAAAGATATTATTGGTCTGCCCGAATATCCACAGCGAAAGCAAAGCGCCTGCAAAAGCCAGCGGTACTGTTACGATGATGGTGAACGGGTCGATGAAGCTCTCGAACTGTGCGGCCAGTACAAGGTAGATAAGCCCGATGGCGAGCAGCAGTGCAAACATGGTATTACCCGAGCTTTCTTCGTAGTCACGGGAAGTGCCGGAAAGCGCTGTGCTGAAAGTATCATCCAGTACGGTATCTGCAATAGCCCTGATCTCCTTGATACCATCACCGATCGTTTTGCCATCGGCAAGATTGCTGCTGATAGTGGCGGAACGGTAACGGTTGAAGTGATACAAAGTAGGAGGTGTCACACTTTCAGAAATATCGAGGAGATTAATGAGTGAAATGGATTGTCCCCTTGAATTGGTGACATACAGATTTTTCAGATCATTGGGGTCGTCCCGGTTGATCCTTTCCACCTGGCCGAGCACAGAATATTGCTTGCCATCTTTTGTAAAATAGCCCATGCGCTGGTTACTCAACGCCAGCTGCAGGGTTTGAGAAATATCCTGCACACTTACACCCAGCTCGCTTGCCTTAAGGCGATCGATGTTGATGCGTATTTCCGGCTTGTTGAATTTAAGATCGGCATCAGGTCCCTGTAATACGGTGCTTTTATTCGCAGCATCCAGCATGCGGGGCAGCGCCTGGCGCAGCTTTTCAAAATTGGTGTTCTGGAGTACAAATTGTACCGGCTGGCCCGCACGGCGGGTTACCTGTATGGTCTGATCCTGCACGGCAAAGGCACGGCCTTCATTGAAGCGGGGAATTTTTTTATTGATCCAGCTTACAATTTCCTGCTGGCTTCTTTTTCTTTCTTTAGGTTCGGTGAGCACCACCCTTACAAATCCCGAGTTGGCAGCGCCGCTGCTGAAGCCGGGAGCGGTCATGCTGGTTAAGTATTTTCGTTCGCCCATGGAATCCACGAGGAAGGTTACCAGCTTATCCATGTATTTATCCATGGCATCGTAGGAAGTGCCTTCCGGCGCTGATACCTGCAAACGGAAGGCGCTCTTGTCTTCCATCGGCGCCAGTTCGGAAGGAATGATCTTCCACAGGAAAATGATCAGTGCAAAGCAACCTGCTACAATAAACCAGGCTGCGATCCTTACCCTCATAAATCCTTTCAATATTCGCCGGTAACCATTTTCCATCCCGTTGAAGAAGGGCTCCGTTTTTTCATAAAAACGGGAGTGCTTGAATACCTTGCGGCTCATGTACACATTGAGCACGGGTGTAAGCGTCAGCGATACAAAAGCAGAAATGAGCACCGCACCAGCCACCACGATACCAAATTCACGGAAAAGCCGCCCGGTGAAGCCCTGCAGGAAAACGATGGGTAGGAACACCACGGCGAGTGTGATGGAAGTGGCAATTACCGCAAAATAAATTTCTTTGGAACCTTCTTTGGCGGCCCTCCATTTCTCCATGCCATGCTCCATCTTTTTATAGATGTTCTCCGTTACCACGATACCATCATCTACTACAAGGCCCGTTGCCAGCACAATGCCGAGCATGGTCAGCACATTTACGCTGAAACCGAACAGGTACATGATAAAGAAAGCGCCGATAAGTGAGATGGGAATATCGATGAGCGGACGGATGGCGATCAGCCAGTCCCTGAAGAATAAGAAGATGATCACCACCACCAGGGCAAAGGAAATGATAAGTGTTTCTTTTACCTCGCCGATGGATTTGCGGATATTCTCTGTAAGATCATTGGTAATCTCGAGCGAAATATCTTCCGGCAGGTCCTTCTTGATCTCTTCCAGGCGTTTCTTCACGTCATCGCTGATGGCAATATAATTGGTGCCGGGTTGCGGGATCACCGCCACACCAATCATGGGAACGCCGCTTTCCTTCAATACGCTCTCCTCATTTTCCGGCCCCAGCACGGCTTCGCCGATATCTTTCAAACGGATATCGGCACCGTTCACATTTTTAATGATAAGGTTATTAAAATCGTCCTCGGTATTGAGCTTGCCGAAAGTACGGATGCCCAGTTCGGTAGCATCGCCTGCCACCTTACCAGCCGGCAACTCTACGTTTTCCCGCAGCAGCGCAGCCTGCACATCCTGCGGGGTAAGGGAATAGGCGCTCATTTTATTGGGGTCGAACCAGATACGCATGGCGTACCTTTTTTCACCCCAGATATTTACACCGCTCACACCGGGCACTGTCTGTATGCGTTCTACCACATTGTTGGCAGCAAATTCCGTCATCTCCAGCGAATTTCTTTTATCGCTTTTCAACAGCATGATGATCACCGGGTCGTTGCTGGCATCGGCCTTGCTTACCACGGGAGGCGCTTCCAGGTCGGTAGGCAAGGAGCGTTGTGCCTGCGATACTTTGTCCCGCACATCATTGGCCGCTTCTTCGAGGTCGATCCCCAGGTTAAATTCAACCGTGATATTGGAACTTCCCTGCGAGCTCTGGGAAGTGATATTTTTAATGCCCGCAATACCATTCACCGCTTTCTCCAATGGCTCGGTGATCTGCGTTTCAATGATCTCTGCATTGGCGCCGGGGTAAGAAGTACGCACACTGATATTCGGCGGATCAAGTGCCGGATAATCCCGTACACCCAGGAATGTATAACCGATCGCCCCGAACAATACAATCGCAATGTTGAGTACAACGGCAAATACCGGGCGGCGTAAACTAAATTCGGATAGGTTCAACAGTTCAAAATTTAAAGGTTGAAAGTTCGAGGTTGAAGGTTGAACGTTCAACTTTCAACCTTCAACTTCTTTGGCTTAATTCACTTTTCCCAGCTGCACTTTTGCTTTAGGCTTTAGGCTCATGAGACCTGTAGTGATAATGGTATCGCCCACTTTTAAGCCGCTTACTACCTGCACTGTAGCAGAATCCCTGGCAGCGGTTTCCACATCCACGAAGTCGGCAATGCCATTGCGGTACACGGCCACTTTTTTGCCACGGGCCTGCGGTATGATGGCCTGCGAAGGCACCATGATGGCATTGGGATCGGGATCAAAATTGGTACGCACTTTTACGAACTGACCGGGCAGTAATTTGCCATCGTTATTAGTCACCTGCGCCCTTACATTCAGGCTGCGGTTCTCTTCACTTACCCCGGATTCGGTCGCAATGATTTTTGCATTGTACACTTTTTCACTGCCTTCAACGGTGAAGCTGATGGGCTTGCCGGTCTCTATTTTATTGCTGTACCGTTCGGGCAGGGTATAATCAATTTTCAATACGCTGTTCTGACGGATGGTGGTAAGTACTGTGGCCGGGGTCACATAAGAGCCGGGGCTAATCTGCTTCAGGCCCAGTGTGCCGCTGAAGGGCGCCCTGATCTCGGTACGCATGATATTGCTGCGTACAATGGCCATATCGGCTTGCAGGTTGCTGATCTCCAGCTTTGCCAGGTCGTATTCCTGCTGGCTGACGCCCTGTATCTTCAGCAGCTCTTCATATCGCCTTGCGGTTTGTTCCTGCACCCTGGCCTGTATCTGCAGCTTGTTGAGCTGTGCTTTCAGGTCCCCGTCGTAGATCTTTGCCAGCAAAGCGCCTTTGCCCACGGTTTTGCCTTCGTTGATATTGAGGTAGGTAAGCCTCCCGGAAATTTCAGGATTGATGGGAGTGGATTCATTCGCCAGCAGTGAGCCGGGCAGTTCCAGGTTATCGCTTAGGGGAGTGGTGCGTACTACCCAGCCTTCTACTTTGGATGGCGGTGGGGCTCCGCCGGCTTTGCCGGATGCAGCGCCGCCCGGTTTCTCGTCTTTTTTATCCTTTTTGCCGCAGGCAGAAAATAAAATGGCAGAAGCAAGCACAAGGAGCAACAGCCTGCTATGTAGCGTTGAATACATATGTACTTATTAGAAATTGAAATGGTTACCGGTAAAAATAGGTTACAAACGGCATTCCAGTTGCTAAAAAAGTATGACTGGCAAGCAGATATGGAAAAAATGGTTATATCGTTTTTACAAACAGGCCATGCTTTATCTGGTTGGCCTTATGGAGCAGTTCCTGCTTTTCATTACTAATGATGGTGATATGGCCCATTTTACGGCCGGGCTTGGTTTCTTTTTTACCATAGAGGTGCACAAATACATTGTCCATGGCCAGCACATCGCTGAGCCCTTCATAATGAGCAGGTCCGCTGAAGCCTTCCGCACCCAGCAGGTTGACAATGGCGGCGGGCATTATGGGGTCGGTATTGCCCAGCGGGTAATCCAGCAATACCCTCCACAGCATATCGAACTGGCTGCTGTAATTGGCTTCAATGGTATGATGCCCGCTGTTGTGGACACGGGGCGCCGTTTCATTCACCCATACATTATCATCTATATCTACAAAAAGCTCCACTGCAAAGATGCCGGGACTTTTCAGCTCCTTCACCACTTTGAGGGCGATGGCCTCCACTCTCCAGAATATTTTTTCGGGCAGGTCAGCCGGGCTGATCTGGTAGCTGAGCAGGTTGAGTTTGGGATCGAAGACCATATCCACGGGAGGATAAATGGCGGTTTCGCCTTTGCTGCTGACAGCGATCATAACGGCGACCTCTTTTTTTATGTGAACCATTTTTTCCAGCACGGAAGGGGCATCAAAACCTTCGGCCATATCGGCGGCGGTTTTAATGATCTGCACCCCTCTGCCATCGTAGCCGCCTTTGGCAAGCTTATGTACGGCAGGCAAAAAGGCTTCGTGCTGCTTCAGGTCTGCCGCATCCTGTGTAACCACGAATTCGCTGGTGGGTATCTGCTGCGCTTTATAATATTCTTTCTGGAGGATCTTGTTTTTGATAATGCGGAGGGCTGCCGGTGAAGGAAATATTTTCACGCCTTCGGCTTCCAGCTTTTCAAGGGCATCTTCATTGACACTCTCGATCTCGATGGTAAGCACATCCAGCCCTTTACCGAAATTATACACATCATCGAAGCTGGTAATATCGCCTTTGGTAAAATGATGGCATAAATGTGCCGCAGGGCAACCGGGGTCATTCTCCATTACAAATGTTTCTACCGGGTAATTGGCTGCTGCCTGTAATAACATCCTGCCGAGTTGACCGCCACCGAGTATGCCTGCTTTTTTCATTCTTTTATTTGAAACACGAATTAAGGCGAATTAGGTGAAATACACGAATTAAATTTGAAAATGTGTTGATTTGGAAATTTGCTAATGAAAGAATATTAAGAAAATAAGGAATAAGGAAGGCTAAATATGAAATGAGAAAGTAGGAGGTTATGCTAAGACTAATAGCTAACAGCTAATCTCTGGTAACAAATTCGTATGTTCTATGGCTATATTTTTTATCTTTGATACCTGATGACTCCCGACTATCCACATAAATTTTTTGGCGATAAGCGCATCAATTACAGCCTGCTGATGATGAGCCTTGCCATGGATAAGATCCTTCCTTAGTGAAAGCGGCACTGCCATATACAGGCAGCAGTACCCACGCTTCCCTTACAGCTACATGAGAAATATGGGTGTTTCGGTAACCGAAACAGCGATATATGCCCGTAACGAAATAAATTTTTTATTATGTCAACTACAACATTGGAAAAACAGGCCAATAATACAACCACCGATTTTTTACCGCTGCATGGCACCGACTATGTGGAATTATATGTAGGCAATGCCAAACAGGCGGCACATTTTTATAAAACAGCGTTTGGCTTTCAGAGCCTGGCATATGCCGGTCCCGAAACAGGTGTGAAAGAAAAAGCCAGCTATGTGATCCGCCAGAACAAACTGACGTTTGTGCTCACAACTCCCTTGCGTACAGATAACCCGATTGCCGATCATATTTACAAACATGGCGACGGGGTAAAATTCCTGGCGCTGAAGGTGGAGGATGCGGCTGATGCATGGCAGCAAACAACCAGCCGTGGTGGTAAAAGCTATATGGAACCTACCACTTTAAAAGATGCCCAGGGTGAACTGGTGATGAGCGGTATTCATACTTATGGCGATACCGTGCATCTTTTCATTGAAAGAAAAAATTACAACGGGGTGTTCATGCCGGGCTTCGTGGAATGGAAAACAGATTATAATCCTACCGAAACGGGTTTGCTGTATGTAGATCATTGCGTGGGCAACGTAGGATGGAACCAGATGAATCCCTGGGTGTCATTTTACGAGGATGTGATGGGTTTTCGCAATATCCTGAGCTTTGACGACAATGATATTTCCACCGAATACAGCGCTCTCATGAGCAAGGTGATGAGTAACGGGAACGGCTATGTGAAATTCCCGATCAATGAACCTGCGGAAGGTAAAAAGAAAAGCCAGGTAGAAGAGTACCTCGACTTTTATAACGGCGAAGGTGTGCAGCACGTAGCCATTGCCACTGCGAATATTATTGAAACGGTGACCGAGCTGCAGAACCGTGGCGTAGAATTTTTAAAAGTACCGCCCAGCTATTATGCCGATGTGCTGGACAGGGTAGGACATATTGATGAAGACCTGAAGCCATTGCAGGAATTGGGCATCCTGATCGACCGGGATGACGAGGGCTACCTGCTGCAGATATTCAGCAAGCCGCTGGAAGACAGGCCGACGCTGTTTTTCGAGATCATCCAGCGCAAGGGTGCCAAAAGCTTCGGTAAAGGCAACTTCAAAGCCCTGTTTGAGGCACTGGAAAGGGAGCAGGAGATGAGGGGGAATCTGTAGGGAAGGTTTCAGAGGTTTGAGAGGTTTCAGAGGTTCAAAATGTTGATAGTTTAAAGTTGAAGGTTTCAAAGGTTATATGACTTTTGAAACCTTTTTTAATTCAGTAACCCCTTAAACCCCAGCAACCTCTTAAACCTTTGAAATCTCTCAAACTTTTGAAACCTCTCAACCTGCTTTTAACATTCCCATTTACAAGAAAATCCCTATTTTCACGTTTTCTGGTATGTAACCCCCAATTTTTCTGTTTGAAAATGAAGAACCTATCTGTTTCTTGTAGTATCCTTTTCTTTTTACTGCTGGGCGCTGCAGCATTTGCCCAACCTACTCCTTCTGAAATGAAGAAGTACAGCAGCCGTGTAGCGGATGCCTATAAGCGGGTGGAAGACACCATCATCAAACAATTTGAAAAGCAGAACCTTGTATGGCCGCCGGTGGAAGTGTATGTACGTTCTTTCAAGTACGACCGCCAGCTGGAAGTATGGGTGAAAGGAAAAGATACCGACCCGTTCAAGCTTTTCAAAACCTATAAAGTCTGCATGCAGAGCGGTACTATGGGACCCAAAAGACTGGAAGGCGACTACCAGGTGCCGGAAGGATTTTATTATATCAATGAGTTCAATCCCAACAGCAATTATCATTTATCTCTCGGATTGAATTACCCGAACGCTTCCGATGCCATTCTCAGCGACCAAAGCCGCCCGGGCAATAATATTTATATCCACGGCAACTGTGTATCAACCGGTTGTATTCCCATTGCAGATGCGCCTATTGAAGAGCTCTTTATTGTAGCCGGCGCCGCAAAGGAACAGGGGCAGGAATTTATTCCCGTGCATGTTTTTCCTGTGCGTTACAATATAAAAAAGTCGATGGATTATCTCACGGAAACCATCCGCAACAACCCTTACCTGCAAACTTTCAATGAGAATATCCGCAAGGCTTTCGACTATTTTGAACTGAAGAAACAGCTGCCCGTTATTATGGTGAATAAGAAAGGGGAGTATGTGTTTAATTAATCACAGGAATTTTAGAGCACGAATTACGCTAATTGTAATTAACGGTTAGCTATTAGCTTTATAACTTTCTTATTTAATTTTTTTCATTTCTTATTTCCTCCCGTCTTATCTCATCAGCATCTGAACGGTTACCGGCGTCTGTTGTGTCAGCACCACTGTTTTATCTTTTGTGAGCTGCTCAATGGTTTCTTCTGTATAATGACGGATGGTAAGCAGTGTCAGATTTTTTTCTATCACCACATCAAAAAGATCCGAGGCGGCCAATGCCAGCTGGTCTGTTTTTTCGGCATGCTCATCAAAGCAGCATAGCAAAGAAATGGCTGTGTTCTGCGAAAGATTGGGTTTCACTTTTATTTCCCTGAAAATATGGTGCAGCTGTTCTACCGGCTTGTCTTCCACAAAAGAAAAGTCTTTGGATTTAAACTGCATCAGCACCTGCTTCTCTTTTAGTACGATCACAGGCGGCAACCCTTTTACATGCGCATTGCTGATAACCGTTCCCTGCAAAGCGGGATTGATAAAGCTTTTTACATACAGTGGAATGCCTTTGTTCTGTAAAGGCTTGATGGTCTTAGGGTGGATCACCTGTGCCCCATAATAAGCCATCTCGATCACTTCCGCATAGCTGAGCTCATGCATGTTCACCGCATCGGGAAATTTCTTTGGGTCGGCATTCATCACGCTTTCCACGTCTTTCCAGATGGTGACAGAAGCTGCCGGCAGCAGGTTGGCGAAGATAGCGCCGGAATAATCGCTGCCTTCCCGGCCGAGCGTGGTGCTTTCATTGTCGTCGGTAGCGCCGATAAAGCCCTGGGTGATCACTACATCATATTGCCCAAACAATGGCTTTACCTGCTGCTGGATGGCTTTTTCGGTGAAGGCCCAGTCTACTCCCGCATCCCGGAAATTATTGTCTGTACGTACAATATCCCTCACATCCACCCAGGCGGCATTGATGCCGTTCTCTTTCAGGTGCCAGGCTACTATCGCTGTGCTGAACAGTTCGCCGCAGCAAACCACCTGGTCGTAGTAGTAATCATAATTACGCACCGGTTTATCATGCAGGAGCCATTCTATTTCGGTGAAAAAATCTTTCAGCTGATCGGTCGCCGGCTGCCATTGCAGGGTGGTGAGGTATTTTAATGTATTGAGGTGGCTTTCTTTGATCTGCTCAAATAACAGGAGCGCCTCCTCTTTCTTGCCTTCAAAATAGGTGTTTACCACGGCTTCCAGCGCATTGGTGGTTTTACCCATGGCGGAAATGATCACCAGTAATTTCTCTGCTTTATTGTCGTCGATGATGGATGCCACATTTTTGATCCTGTCTACGCTGTTGATGCTTGCGCCGCCGAACTTGTATACTTTCATAAAATTATTTCTCGTTACCGGTTGAACCGTTGAACCGTTGAACCGTTGAACCGTTGAACCGTTGAACCGTTGAACCGTTGAACCGTTGAACCGTTGAACCGTTGAACCGTTGAACCGTTGAACCGTTGAACCGTTGAACTTCGTATTTTTGCCCTGCAAATCTAACTTGTTATATGTAAATCTGCATTGTTTTATGGCTATCAACAGAAAAGTACAGACGCTTGATGAATTTACACTGCAACAGCTGAGGGAGTTCCCGAAAGCTACCGGTGAATTGTCGAACCTGCTAAGGGATATCGGCCTTGCGGCCAAACGGATCAATGTGGAAGTGAACAAAGCCGGCCTGGTGGATATCCTGGGCGATTACGGCACTACCAATGTGCAGGGCGAGGAAGTGAAAAAACTGGACATATTTGCCAATAACCAACTAATGGGCGTGCTGCAGCACGGGATCAGCTGTGCCGGCATCGGCAGCGAGGAGATGGATGATTTTGTTGTATTTGATGATGAGACCAGCAATAAGTCGAAATATGTCTGCCTCTTCGATCCGCTGGACGGCAGCAGCAATATCGATGTGAATGTTTCTATCGGCACCATATTCAGCGTGTACCGCCGGGTGAGTGAGCTGGGCAAACCCGCCACCGAAGCAGATTTCCTGCAGGCGGGTAACAGGCAGGTAGCTGCAGGTTATGTGGTGTATGGTTCCAGCACCATGCTGGTATACGCCACAAGAAGGGGCGTGAACGGCTTTACCCTTGATCCTTCCATCGGAGAGTTCACCCTGAGCCACCCGGATATTAAATGTCCGCCCAATGGCAAGCTGTATTCAGTGAACCACGGCAATTTCTACAAGTACGATGAAGGCGTGAAGCAATATATCACCACCTGCCAGAAAAAAGACAAGACCAATGGAGGCCCGTATACGCAGCGCTATATCGCCAGCATGGTGGCCGATGTGCACCGCAATCTTATCAAAGGCGGTATTTTTATGTATCCCGGTACCAGCGACCGTCCTGAAGGAAAGCTGAGATTGCTGTATGAGTGCAATCCTTTCGCTTTTATTATGGAAGTGGCCGGAGGTAAAGCAACCGATGGTAAACAAAGGATCCTGGATATAGTGCCTTCAAAGCTGCATCAGCGCACGCCTTTCTTTGTGGGCAGCATTGAGATGATGCAGGAAATGGAGACTTACGTAAAACCACAGTAAGAAAAATAAATAACAATGGCAGCACCGATCATTTCAGTAAAGGACCTGGTAAAATCTTATGGCAGCTTTACGGCCGTAAAAGGTATTTCGTTTGATGTGTATGAAGGAGAAATATTCGGGTTGCTGGGTCCCAACGGCGCCGGTAAATCCACCACGCTGGAGATCATCGAAACATTGCGTGAAAAAACGAGCGGCTCCATCATTGTTGACGGCATTGATATTGATAAGGAACCTGGAGAAATAAAAAAGATCATTGGTGTGCAATTGCAGACTTCGGGTTTTTATCCTTCGCTTACACTCATCGAACTCATCAGCCTGTTTTCCGGTCTTTACAACAAAACCGTGAATGCGATGGACCTGCTGAAAAAAGTAAACCTGCAGGATAAGGCAAAGAATAAGACCAAAGAGCTGAGCGGCGGTCAGAAGCAACGTTTTTCTATTGCCACCACGCTGATCAACCAGCCCAAGATCATTTTCCTGGATGAGCCTACGACCGGACTGGACCCACAGGCGAGGCGTAATCTATGGGATCTCATTAAAGAGATCAGGGATAACGGCACCACGGTTATTATCACCACCCATTATATGGATGAAGCCGAGCAGCTCTGTGACCGCATTGCGATCATGAACGAAGGACAGATCATCAAGCTGGATACGCCCGATAGAATGATAGATGAGCTGGTGGCATCCGGCTTTGAAAGACCCAAGCAGGTGAAGGCTGCCAACCTGGAAGATGTTTTCATACATTTAACAGGCAGGGAGAACCTGGAAGATTAAACTTTGCTTTATTTGCAATAATTTTTAATGAATAAAACAGTACAAATGAAAAAATCAGCACTCTGTATGCTGGCAGCAGTGGCGGTGGCTACTGCATCTTATGCACAAAAAACACCTGTGAAAAAACCGGTTGTGGCCAAAGCGCCTGTATCGGCCCTGATATTGAAAAACGCCGTGGACAGCTTCAGCTATGCTGCGGGTTACAGCATTGCCCAGAGCATGAAAGCACAGGGTGTGCCCGATGTAAATACGGCCATGGTGGAAAAAGCTATTGAAGATGTTTACAAGAACAGGAAATCAACTTTACTCACAGAAGAACAGTGCAACATGACATTACAACAAAAACTACAGGAATTTGCGCAGAAGAAAATGAATGCTGAAAAAGAAAAAGGCGAAGCGTTCCTGGCAGCCAATAAAAAGAAACCAGGTGTGACCGTTTTGCCGAACGGTCTGCAGTACCAGGTGCTGAAAGCCGGCGAAGCAGGCGGTATCAAGCCAACTGCGGCTGACACAGTGGTGGTGCATTATACAGGTACGCTGATTGACGGAACCAAGTTTGACGCTTCTTACGACAGGGGTGAACCGGCCACTTTTCCTGTAGACGGTGTGATCCGTGGCTGGACAGAGATCTTGCAGCTGATGACCAAAGGCGCCAAATGGAAAGTAGCTATTCCCAGCGACCTGGCTTATGGTGAAAGAGGCGCCGGCGGCGCTATCGGGCCTAACCAGGCATTGATCTTCGATATTGAATTATTGGATATCAAACCGGCAGTTCATCAATAATGGAAGAACTGAAATATCCCATAGGGAAATATATTGAACAGCCATTCTCGGAGCAGCAGCTTAGGGAATGGCTGTTGGATATTGAAACCCTGCCGTTGCATGTAGAGCATGCAGTGCTCAACCTGGACGAAGCTCAATTGCAAATGCCTTACCGTCCGGGCGGATGGACGGTGCATCAATTGGTGCATCATATTGCCGACAGCCACATGAATGCCTATATCCGCTTCAAGCTGGGCCTGACAGAAGATAATCCTACCATCAAACCATATGAAGAGCAGCGTTGGGCTGAAATGGCAGACACCAAAAATCTGCCGATCAATATTTCCGCCACCATTTTGTTTGCGGTGCACAAACGCTGGACAGAAGTACTGAAGCATATTCAGCCGGAAGAATGGAACCGGACAGTGTATCATCCCGAACATAAAAAAACAATGACGCTCTGGTTCCTGCTGGGTATGTATGCCTGGCACGGCAGGCATCACACGGCACATATTACCAGGCTGCGGGAAAGAATGGGCTGGTAATTTCTTTCTCTTTGTATAAACTTTGCAACGTTTCTATTTCACCCGTCACAAAAACAACAGCATGTCTGCATACAAAACATTTTCTACCGAATATATCAGTCGTCACCAGTATTTTACTGCACGCAGGGATGGTTATGAAACGCCATCCGGTAAAATAGTAGATCCGTATTTTGTAGTGGAACTGCCGGTTAGTGTTTGTGCTGTTGCCATTACGGAAAAGAATGAAGTGGTGATGGTGGAACAATACCGGCATCCCATCGGTGAGACGATCCTGGAAATACCCGGTGGCTTTATCGATGCCCATGAAAAACCTGCAGAAGCGATTGCAAGAGAATTGCTGGAAGAAACCGGTTATTCATTTGAAGAATATATCGAACTGGGTAAAACGGCCGCTAATCCCGGTGTGCTGAACAACTACACATATTTATTTCTTGCCACCGGAGGCAAAAAAACAGCTGAGCAGGCGCTGGATGCCAACGAAGAGATCACTATGCACTTCAAGCCTGTGGAAGAAGTAAGGCAGATGCTGCTGGAAAATAAAATACCCCAGGCTATGCATGCCCTGTGTATGTTCTATGCTTTTCAATACCTCGATAAAAAATAATTTTTCTCCGTACTGCTGCACCTCAGCGTCTTTGCGGTTTACCTGATTTCTGCAATGATAAAAAAGCTGCCGCAGATCATCACCACATCTTTATCAGCAGCATTTTTCTTTGCTGCTGTAATAGCGTCGTTCACATCATCATATACAGTACCCTGCAGGTTCTTCCGGAATGCCATTGCTTCCAGGTCGGCTGCCGGCAATGCCCTCGGTATATGCGCATTGGTAAAATAGAACTGTGCTGATTTTGGAAACAGCTCCAGCACATGCTCCACATCCTTATCTTTCACAAATCCCAACACAAAATGCAGCTGTGCTTCCGGGTAATTGCTTTCCAGTTGGCGCAATACCTGTGTGATACCATCTGTATTATGGGCTACATCCTGTATAACAGCCGGGCGCTGTTGCAATACATCCCATCGACCCCTTAGTCCTGTGAGTTGCTTTACATGCGATAAGGCATATTTTTCCTGCGCTTCTGATATTTTGTAGCCAAGCTGCATCAGTATTTTTTCAGCGGCGAGCACTGTGCGCAGGTTATTCACCTGGTAAGCGCCTGTCAGGTCCAGGATAAAATGTTCGCTGATGCCATTATGCTGATCCTTTACATCACACCGCAGCAGTTCGCCCTGCATAATGTTATGAATGCTGTACATATCCTGTGCGAAAAAAATATTGGCTTGTTCTGTCGCAGCTTTCTGCTCAAACACCGGTTTTGTTTCCGGCAGGTATTCGCCGATCACTACCGGCGTGTCTTTCTTTATGATGCCTGCTTTCTGAAAAGCGATCTCCGGTAAAGTGTTGCCTAAAATATTTACGTGGTCAAAACCGATATTGGTGATCACAGACAGTTCGGGCGATATCACATTTGTGCTGTCCAGCAAGCCGCCCAGCCCTGTTTCAATAATGGCAATATCCACCTGTCGGGATGCAAAATATTCAAATGCCATCACTACTGTAAGCTCGAAAAAAGAAGGTTCCACTTCTTGGGTGAGGGCTTTGGTTTGCTCAACAAAATCGATGACAAACTGCTCTTCGATCATTTCGCCGTTGATGCGGATGCGCTCCCCGAAATCCCTGATATGAGGAGACGTGTATAAACCGGTTTTGTAGCCCGCCTGTTGTAATATGGCAGCCAGCATATGACTGGTACTGCCTTTACCGTTGGTGCCGGCTACATGAATGCTTTTGAATTTTTTATGCGGATTATCCAGCGCTTCACAGAGGACCAGCGTGTTGTGCAGGTCTTTTTTGTATGCCTTCTCACCTATACGGGTAAACATAGGCAGCTGAGCATAGAGATAATGTAAAGTCTCTTCGTAAGTCATCGTGCGAAGTAAAAGGCAAAATTAAAAATTCAAAAGCAAATTCATGCAAAAGGGAAGCTGCTGTTTTAATAAGCAGTTTCACTTTTTACTTTTGAATTTTTACTTTATTGAACCCTGAAATTAAAAGGAACCGTTACAATGGATTCATGATCAGATTTATTGAACTGTATATTCGGCAGGTAGGAACGGATAGCGGTGGCATACCTTCCATCTGTGCTGGTAGAACCTTTGTCGAAGCTTACAAATGTACCCTTACCTTCTGGCGATACTTTTATGATCGCATTGATAGTGGCTTTGGGGAGATCGCCCATAAAAATATAATTATTGATGATGCGCCTGTCGCCCTTGGATACTCTTAACGCACCGCCGGCTACTTTACCACCCGGTGTATTACCATAGGAATCAGGATGACCGGTTGGTGAACCTGCGTCACCTGTGCCGTTGCGATTATTGCCCTGCATGGTGTAGCCATTGTCCTGTGTGGCATTGTTGCCATTGCCATTACCCGGACCATTGTAAGTGATCTTTGGCTTCTGGGGTTTGGGAGTAGGCGTTGGAGTAGGAGTGGTCACTGCAGGCTTGGTTACTTTGGGTGTTTCTTTCACCGTTTTGGTCACCGGTGCAGCGGCTTCTTCCGCATTGTCATCAGGTGTTACGGGCTCTTCCGCTTCTTCCGGCGCTTTGGCCTGTTGCCTGGGCACCACAGAGGCCTGGTCGCTGGGCGACATTTCACCTTTGATCAACGGCTGCTCTTCGCCCCAGCCTTTTTCATTGTTGCCCAGGTTGATCTCAATGAGGTCTTCCACAACAGGAGGAGTAGGAGGCTGCGTTTTCCAGCTGATTAAAAAGAACATGAGCAGCAGTACACCCAGTATAATGGCTGTATAGGTTGCCGCCTTCCTGTTCTTTTCTGATTCAAATGCTTTTTCCCAGGTTGTCATGTTATAAAGTTATATAATTATGGGATGCGGAAACGGAACGGATTGCACGAAGCGCCTAAAAATTAACAAATTAAAAAGCAGCCGTACTGCGTTTCAGCACCGGATCATTTCCAGAAAATATCATACCCGAAACGGATAATGGTTGCTGTAACGATCAGCAGGAAGAATACCCGGATGAAACGGTTGCCTTTCATAATAGCGAGCCTTGCACCTAGGAAGGAGCCTGCCACATTGCATACCGCCATAGGGATCGCATATTTATAGAGAATATGCCCGCTGCCACCGAAATAAATGATGGAGCCCATATTGGTGGCAAGATTTACAAATTTGGCATGAGCGCTGGCCCTCAGGAAATCATAACCCAGTATGGCAATAAAAAAGATCACCAGGAAGCTGCCCGTTCCCGGCCCGATAAAGCCATCATAAAAACCCAGGATAAAGGCAAACAATGCACCGTATAGCAGCTCATGCCTGGGATGAATATCTTTACGGACTGCCGTGCCGAAATCTTTTTTCGTGTAGGTGTAAATGGCTACCGCAATGAGTATGCAAAAGATAACAGGCTTCATAAACCGGTTGCTCACCTGGCTTACAGTGTAGGAGCCGGCCATAGCGGCGAGCAATGCAATGCTGCCCATGATCAGCAGCAGCTTCCATTGCAGTGTTACTTTTTTTGCATACTGGTAGCAGGCGATAGCAGTGCCGGTAAAAGAAGGGATTTTAGTGGTGCCCAGCAAAGTGGCAACAGGGTGCTGCGGCAGGGTGATAAGTGTTGCCGGGGTTTGCACCAGGCCACCGCCGCCCACAATGGAATCGATGAAACCCGCCGCAAATGCGGCTATACAAAGAATGATGATCTCGCTGCTCATGGATGGTTATACAGTCTTGCGCCGAATAATAAGCTGCCGATGCGTACCATATTGCTCCCTTCTTCCAATGCAATTTTGTAATCGCCGCTCATGCCCATGGAAAGAATATTCAAAGGTGCAAGCGTTGACAATTCAAGGTTGGGGGCGTGGCTTAGGGAATCGATATTTTTTTGCCGGAGGGTTTCATTCAGCTCATTGAAAACAGTATGCAGCTTCCTGAATTCTGATCGTACCTTATTCTCATCATCGCTGAAAGAAGCCATTCCCATCAATCCGCATACTTCTGCATTCGTATCATTCGTTTCAATTCGGGTGATGAATTCTTTTATCTCTTCCTCATCAAATCCAAACTTCGTATCCTCCTCTGCTATATGTACCTGCAACAAACATTTAATTGTCCGGTTATTTTTTGCCGCCTGCTTGCCTATTTCCTTCAGTAGTTTTTCACTGTCCACAGCATGAATCAGATGCACGAAGGGCGCAATATATTTTACTTTATTGCTTTGCAGGTGACCGATGAAATGCCAGCGGATATCTTTTGGCAGCGCCGCTTCTTTTTCCAGCAGTTCCTGTACATAGTTCTCTCCAAAATCTCTTTGCCCTAAATCATACAGGGCTTTGATCGCCTCCACCGGCTGCACTTTTGATACCGCTACCAGTACCTGGTGATTGGTCAGTGAAGCAAGGATCTCCCGGTATTTTTCTTTATTGATTCCCATGAGCGGCAAAGGTAGGTAAGTTTTTTTCACGCAATAAAAGCAGCCAATGCTGGTAGTGTCTCAGTTTGAATTTCATTATTCAGAAAACTGTCAGGTTGTATGTCACACTGAGCCTGCCGATGGCAAATACTTAATAAAAAATGTGCTGATAATTTTCATCATCAGCACATTTACTAATTATACGATTTTCAAATTACTTCAATATCGTTCTGCTGATCACTATCCGCTGCACTTCGCTGGTGCCCTCGTATATCTGTGTGATCTTGGCGTCACGCATCAAACGCTCTACATGGTATTCTTTTACAAAGCCGTAGCCACCGTGTATCTGCACGGCTTCTGTAGCGGTCCACATCGCCGTTTCGCTGCTGAACACTTTAGCCATAGAGCTGCTCAGCGTATAATCCATATTATTATCTTTTTCAAAAGCGGCTTTTAAGCAAAGCAACCTGGCGCATTCAATTTTGGTCGCCATATCTGCCAGCTTGAACTGGATGATCTGGTGGTTCATGATCTCTGTTCCGAATGCCTTGCGCTGCTTGCTGTAAGCTTTGGCCAGCTCATAAGCGCCACTGGCAATACCCAGGGCCTGGGATGCAATGCCGATACGTCCGCCGGCCAGCGTTTTCATGGCGAATTTAAAACCAAAGCCATCTTCGCCGATGCGGTTCTCTTTCGGCACTTTTACATCGTTGAACAAAATGGTATGTGTATCGCTGCCACGGATGCCCAGCTTATTCTCTTTGGCGCCTACCACCACACCGGGCCAGCTTTTTTCTACAATAAAAGCATTTATGCCTTTGCTGCCTTTGCTGGGGTCGGTTTGTGCGATTACCAGGTACACACTTGCGCTGCCGCCGTTGGTGATCCAGTTCTTGGTTCCGTTGAGCAGATAGTGATCGCCTTTATCTTCCGCAGTCGTTCTTTGCGAAGTGGCATCACTGCCCGCTTCCGGTTCGCTCAGCAAAAATGCGCCGATATACAGCTGCCCGTCTTTCTTGCCCTGCGCAAGCGGCGTTAAATATTTTTGTTTCTGTTCTTCGGTGCAATATTCCTGCAGGCCATAGCAAACCAGGCTATTGTTTACGCTCATGCAAACGCTCACGCTGGCATCTACCTTGCTGATCTCTTCCATCGCCAGCACATAGCTGATGGTATCCATGCCGCTGCCACCGTATTCAGGCTTTACCATCATACCCATAAAGCCGAGATCGGCCAGCTTCTCTATTTGTTCTTTGGGGAACTTCTGATGCTCGTCTCTTTCTATAACACCGGGCAGGCATTCTGTCTGTGCAAAATCCCTGGCGGCTTTCTGTATCATCAGGTGCTCCTCAGATAATTGAAAATTCATATAGCAAATCGTTTTTAGTGGCACAAAAGTAAGGGTTTGAAAGGAAATTGCACGAATTAGGAAAAGCTGTTAGCTATTAGCCTTTAGCGTTTAGAAACACCCATTTTTTATAATACGAATTACAGGCACGAATTGGGAGAAGCTGTCAGGTATTAGCTGTTAGTCATTAGAAGAACTTTCTTATTAGTTTATTTTACATTTCTTATTCCTTATTTACACAATGATTTTCCTGGCATGTACTCATCAGCGATTATCATGACAATCATAAAAATCAGCGTTCTTTCTTTGCGGTGAATTATTTACCGGGTCTGACCTTTGGCCCCGGCCCTTATCTTTGTCCTATGAAAAATCTCTTTTGGGCGGCAGCCCTGCTGTTTAGTATTTCCTGTTTCTCCCAGCAAAATTTAACGAGGTATGTAAATCCTTTGATCGGCACCGAAAAAATGGGCCATACCTATCCCGGTGCCACAGCTCCTTTCGGCTCCGTGCAGCTGAGCCCGGAAACAGATACCATCCCATTTGAAGTGAACGGAAAATATAACGGCGATGTGTACAAATACTGTGCAGGCTACCGGTACGAAGATAAAACCATCACCGGTTTCAGTCATACGCACTTCAGCGGTACCGGCCATAGCGACCTGGGTGATTTCCTGCTGATGCCCACTACCGGGAAGCTGCAGATGAACCCTGGCATAGCCGCAGACCCGTCCACCGGCTACCGTTCTGCATTTTCGCACGACAATGAAAAAGCGGAGCCCGGGTACTACAGCGTACTGCTGAAAGATAACAATATCAAAGCGGAGCTGACTGCTACCACCAGGGTGGGATTTCACCAGTATACTTTTCCCGATAAAAATGAAGCCCATATCATACTTGACCTGATGGCGGGCATTTATAATTATGACGGCAAATCGGTCTGGACTTTTGTACGTGTGCTCAACGACTCTACAGTGACCGGCTATCGCCAGACGAATGGCTGGAGCCGTACCCGTACGGTTTACTTTGCCATGAAATTTTCAAAACCTTTTAAGAGCTATGGTAAAAAAAGCTATGACGGCAACCAGCCCTATCGTGGTTTCTGGGGCAAGTTCAACCAGAACGATAATTTTCCCGACCTGGCAGGAAAAAATATGCGGATGCATTTTGATTTTGATGTAGCGGCAGGGGAGCAGGTGAAAATAAAATTTGCCTTATCGCCGGTAAGCCAGGCCAATGCGCTGGCCAATATGGCGGCCGAGATCAGCGGCTGGGATTTTGAAGCGGTGAAGCAGCAAACACAGGAGAATTGGAATAGCGAGCTGAATAAGATCCGGATCGATGCTTCGGAGAATGATAAAACAAATTTTTACACGGCCATGTATCATGCCTTTATCAATCCTACTGTATATGGCGATGTGAACGGCGAATATAAAGGGCTCGACCAGGATGTGCACAAAGCAGATGGGTTCACGAATTACACCACTTTTTCGTTGTGGGACACCTACCGGGCGCTGCATCCGTTCTTCAATATTATCCAGCCTTCCCGTAACAGTGATATGGTTGCTTCCATGATGGCACATTATGACCAGAGCACTTTAAAAATGCTGCCGGTATGGTCGCATTATGCCAATGACAACTGGTGCATGAGCGGCTATCACAGCGTGTCGGTGATTGCGGATGCCATTGTAAAAGGGGTATATAAGGGCGATGCGGGAAAAGCCTTGCAGGCTTGTATAACGACTTCGGGTAAACGACAGTATGAAGGCATCGGTTTTTACCGGGACAATGGCTTTATCCCGGCAGAGCGCAGCGGCATTTCGGTTTCCAATACCCTGGAGTATGCCTATGACGACTGGGCCATTGCACAGGCTGCCAGGAAGCTGGGTAAAACGGATATTTATGAGCAGTATATGAAGTATTCCGCTAACTGGAAAAATAACTATGATGCGATTAGTGGTTTTATGCGTCCAAAGCTCGCTGACGGCAGCTTTAAAAAATCGTTTGACTCTTACAGCACCGAAGGGCAGGGATTCATAGAAGGCAATAGCTGGAACTATAGTTTTTTTGTGCCGCAGGACCCGCAGGGTTTGATGCAGGCAATGGGTGGTAAAACAGCATTCAGGAAACGGCTGGATACACTGTTCAATATGCACCTGCCCGATGAATTTTTTGCACATACCGAAGATATTACCCGGGAAGGTATCATCGGCGGTTATGTGCATGGCAATGAGCCGGCGCATCATGTGGCTTACCTGTATAACTGGAGCGACCAGCCCTGGAAAACCCAGCAGACTGTACGCATGATACTCGAAAAGCAATACAAAGCCGCACCCGATGGCCTCGGCGGCAATGATGATTGCGGGCAGATGAGCGCCTGGTATATATTTTCTGCACTGGGCTTTTATCCTGTGGCACCGGGCAGCGATGTGTATTCGCTGGGCAGCCCGCTCATTGATAAGGCTACGCTGCAGCTGGAAAATGGCAAAACATTCCGGGTGGAAACTATCGGTCAGAATAAAAAGAATGTGTACGTTAAAAAAGTATTGCTCAATGGAAAGGAAATAAAAGATTTTACATTGAAGCACGGCGATATCATTTCCGGTGGTACACTCAGTTTCTATATGTCTGCGAAACCGGTAAAATAGGAAAGGTTTTTGCCGGCTGAATACGGTGGAGGCAAAAATAATCTCTGCTATATTTGTTCTTACATGAATGCAGCCCAATACAATCTGAAAGTACAAAAAGTAGCGGCGGCCATTTCGGTAGCGCTTTTTTTGGTGAAAATGGTGGCCTGGTATCTTACCGGTTCGGTAGCCATTCTTACAGATGCGCTGGAAAGCATTGTGAATGTAACGGCTGGCTTTATCGGCCTGTACAGCCTGTATGTTTCCGCAAAGCCAAAGGACAGCGATCATCCTTACGGACATGGAAAGGTGGAGTTTATCTCTGCTGCCATAGAAGGCACACTCATTTTTGTAACAGGCTTCTTTATTGTGTACGAAGCGACCCGTAACCTCATCAACCCTTCGCCGGTGGAGCAGCTCGATTGGGGTATTGTGCTTGTAGCGGTTGCAGGGGCGATCAACTACCTGGTAGGGACTGTTTGTGTAAGAACCGGTAAGAAAAATAATTCCCTTGCGCTGATCGCCAGCGGTAAACACCTGCAATCCGATACATACACCACTATAGGTATTGTGATCGGCCTGATCATTTTGTATTTTACCAAAACATGGTGGATAGACAGTGCAGTGGCGATTGTATTTGCGCTGCTGATCATCTACACGGGTGCAAAGATCATCCGCAGTTCCATTGCAGGCATTATGGATGAGGCCGACGAAAAATTACTGGAGGATCTTGTAAAAACATTGAACCGGCATCGTACCGAGAACTGGATTGATCTGCACAACCTGCGCATCATCAAATACGGGCCACACGCTGCACCTCGACTGCCATTTAACGGTTCCCTGGTATTTCAATGTAGTGGAAGCGCATCATGAAATTGATAAATTATCGGAACTGGTAAGAAATAAATACGGAGAATCCGTAGAATTGTTTGTTCATTCAGACGCCTGCATGGAATACAGCTGCAGCATCTGCAGCAAGCACGACTGTAATGTACGCCTGCATTCTTTCCGGGAAAGAATTGAATGGACCATTGAAAATATTTCAAAAAATAAAAAACACAGTACCTCCACATGAGCGAACAACAACAGCTTGACGCCCATTACTGGGATAACCGTTACGAAACACAGACTACGGGCTGGGACCTGGGGATCATATCCACACCGCTGCGGGAATATTTTGAGCAACTCACCAATAAAGACCAGGCCATTTTAATACCTGGTTGTGGCAATGCCTATGAGGCGGAATACCTGCTGAAGAATGGCTTTACCAATATTACCGTGGTTGATTTTTCTGCTCATGCAGTGGCTGCCATAAAGGAAAGACTGAAAGAGTATGACGACCGGCAGCTGCATGTGATCCATGCCAATTTTTTCTCGCTGCAGCAACAGTTCGACCTGATCATTGAGCAGACATTCTTTTGTGCGCTGGATCCGGCGCTGCGTAAAGATTATGCCATTAAAATGAGTGAGTTGCTTAATAAAGACGGGAAGCTTGCCGGGATAATGTTCAACCGGGAGTTTGAAGGTGGCCCGCCATTCGGCGGTACCAGTGAAGAATACCAGGCGCTTTTTGCTCCTTTATTCGAAATAAAAACAATGTCGCCCTGTAACAACTCTGTGGCACCCAGGGAGGGTACGGAAGTTTTTATTATTTTAAAGAAAAAATAAACTGTTTATAAAGACCCGCTGGTCACTTTCCGGTTGATTGCGTATTAACAATAAACGAGACTATGATAGAAAAAAGACAGATACCTGAAAGGAAGACCATCGCCATGGTGGCGCATGATAACAAAAAGGCAGAATTGATAGAGTGGGCAGTTTATAATAAGACCTACCTGTCCAGGCACGACCTGATTGCCACCGGCACTACCGGTGCAATGCTGGAAGAACAGCTTGACCGGCCGGTTAAAAAAGTGCTGAGCGGTCCTTTGGGTGGCGATCAGCAACTGGGCGCAATGATCGCAGAAGGTAAAGTTGATATGCTGATATTTTTCTGGGACCCCATGGAAGCGCAGCCACATGACAGTGATGTAAAGGCCTTGCTGCGATTAGGAGTTGCCTGGAATATTTTACTGGCCTGCGACCGGGCCACGGCCGATTTTATGGTCACATCCCCACTGATGCAGCAAAGCTACGAGACCATCATACCTGATTATTCCACTTACCTGAAAAGAAGGGTTAAATAACAATCAGCGGGTAAATATACCTGCCACCAGCCAGGTGCCTGCAATGGCAGCAGCGCCCAATAGCAGCAGCCGCAATGCTCCCCAGAGTAAAGGCTCTCCATTGATACGGCTCTTGATATAACCCACTACAGGCAGGGCAATAAGCGTACTGGCAACAGACCACCGTAATGCTGTATTTGTTTCCTCTATACACATATAGGCAAGTAAAGGAATGAGTGCACCGCAGAAATAAGAGAGGCCGATAATGATGCCTGTAAACGGCAATTGTTTTTTATCAGGCAATTCAAAGGGCTGCTCATTTTTCTGCAGGAATTCTTTCCATTCAGTGCTGTCTTTTTCAATTTCATGAGCAGCCTGTTCCTGCATATCATTACCGAGGTTCAGCCTTTTAAAAAGTGCAATGGTTTTTTTTGTTTCCGCTTCGTTGTATTTTTTTTCTTCCTCTGTTGTTTTGAGCGTAAGGCTTTCCATCCTGAATTTTGCTGCATAATAACCTCCCAGGCCCATTACGATCATGCCAAGCAGTGCCAATGCCCCGGTATAATAGTACACGGGCTCATTTTGCTGTAACACGAGTGCAAGCGCTGTCGCTACTGCTACGGAAATGATGAGCCCATCTCCAATGCCGACAACCGCCTGCTTCCAGTGCTGTACACCAGTGGCAGACGGTTGCTTATTTTCTGATAAAGACATGCTGCAAAAATAGATCAATCCCTACGCAAGTGTGGCTAAACTTTTGGCGATAATGGCCACGGCTTCTTTTACCTGCGCTTCATTGATGAGCAGGGGAGGCGCAAAACGGATCTTGTCGCCATGTGTAGGTTTTGCCAGCAGGCCATTCTCTTTCATAGCGAGGCAAAGCTCCCAGGCCGCATCCGGATCTTTATGTGTGATCACTATGGCATTCAGCAAACCACGGCCACGGATAACCGAAATAAAGGGAGAGTTCAGCTTTGCCAGCTCTTCTCTTAATAAACGACCCATCGCTTCAGCATTGGCCGCCATATTTTCCTCTTTCAATACCGTAAGGGCTGCCATTGCCACTTTGCAGGCCAGCGGGTTGCCGCCATAAGTACTGCCATGTTCCCCAGGCCTGATGTTCATCATAACCTCATCATCGGCCAATACAGCGCTTACGGGCAATACGCCACCACTGAGTGCCTTGCCAAGGATCAGTATATCGGGCCGCACATCTTCCGCATCGCAGGCGAGCAGGGTACCGGTACGGCAAAGTCCGGTCTGGATCTCATCTGCCACCATCAACACATTGTATTCATCACATAAGCTGCGGATGCCTTTGTAATACCCGTCATCTGGCACCACTACACCGGCTTCGCCCTGTATGGGCTCAAATAAAAAGGCGCATACATTTTTATCCTGCAATGCTTTTTCCAGCGCCGGCAGGTCATTGTAAGGAATAATTTCAAAGCCCGGCAGGAAGGGGCCGAAATCTTTGGTGGAGCTTGGATCTGTGCTGTAGGAAATAACACCTAATGTACGGCCGTGAAAATTGGATTCGCAGACAATGATCTTTGCCTGGTTCTCCTGAATACCTTTTTTCATATAGCCCCATTTGCGGCTCAGCTTCAGCGCAGTTTCCACTGCTTCCACACCGGTGTTTACCGGTAGGAGCTTATCATAACCGAAATAATCGTTCATGAACTGTTCATACTCTCCCAGCAGGTTATTGTAAAACGCACGGGAAGTAAGAGTAAGCGCAGCAGCCTGTTGAGTGAGCGCTGCAATGATCGCAGGATGGCAATGCCCCTGATTCACGGCAGAGTAGCCGCTTAAAAAATCAAAATATTTGTTGCCATCCACATCCCATACAAAAACACCTTCGCCTTTTTGGAGGACAACGGGAAGGGGGTGATAATTATGAGCGCCGTATTTTTCTTCGAGGTCAATATAATGTTGGGTATTGGCACTGGTGCCTGCAATAGTATTCATATCATTCTGTTTAAAAAGTAAAAAAAGAGAAAGCCGCCATGTATCCGGGCAAATAAATATTTTACCCGGCGGGTGTTAATGATTCAGCAGGTCGAGATTGCTGCGAAGAAATGATATGCTCAATTGTGCTTTGATGAACCAAAAATACGGTTTTACAGCCAGCGAAAAAAGTAATGACCCGGAAAATTAAAGGCAGGTGCTGCATTTTTATCAAAAATGCCAAAAACCGTGCTGCCGCTGCCGCTCATGGAAGCATACAGGGCTCCCTGTTCATACAGTTCCTCTTTCAGCGCACGGATAGCGGGATGCTGTAAAAACACCGGTTTTTCAAAATCGTTGACAATAGCCTGATTCCAGGTATCAACAGGCTGGCTGATGAGTATACTTAGAGCTGTGTCATTTTCGCCCGGTGTAATTTGCTTAAATGTCAGTGCGGTATTCACATGAATGCGTGGGTTGATAATCGCCAGCTTGTATGCGGAAAGGTCCAGCTCAACCGGTTCCATGATCTCCCCACGACCGGTGGCAAAACAAGGTTTGTTCACAATGAAAAAAGGACAATCGCTGCCCAGGCGCAGTGCATACGTAGCCAGCTGTTCCTGCGAAAGACCCAACCCGAATTGCTCGTTCAGCAATAGCAGTACAAAAGCAGCATCGGCCGAACCGCCGCCCAGCCCGGCACCCATAGGAATGGTTTTGTGCAGGTGCAGGCGTATATGTGGCAACGCAGGGAAATCCTGTTGCAGCAGCTGGTATGCTTTGATGCAGAGATTGTTTTCTGCTTTGCCGAAAATATCGAGGCCGCTGTGGCTATAGATCACCGCTTCCTTATCATCAGATGGAATGATCTCTATAATATCCTTAATGGCAACCGGGTAAAAAATAGTCTGCAGGTTATGATACCCGTCTTCTCTTTTTGAAAGAATGTTGAGACCGATATTTATTTTACAGTTAGGGAAGCTAACCATGACTTGTTATTCGGGTTGATAATTAAAAGGAAGCAGGTTGGCGGCTTTTTCATACATCCAGTACCCGCTCACCATTATACTGGTGGGTTCCTGCAATACACCGCTACCGTCTATCATCACAGGTCCCGGTCGTTGTAAATGCAGGTAGGCCCGGTAACCATTGGGCAAACTGCCATTGATCATGATCTTCCTGCTAAGATAATTCTTGCCGGCAGGTTTCTTATGGTATTGCACCATCATTTTATCGGCAAAGCTGGCATAATATACATCATAGACAGAATCTTTCCGGATGATATCTTTTGCTTTCACCGGTATGGCCATATCCATTTTTCCGGCGGAGATAAAATTATTGCTGCCGCTTTGTTTCAGCGAATCGGTGATGATCCGGTACAGGCTGTAACCCTGTTCTTCGAGCTTGTCTGCAATAAGCGCACGGTAAAAATGCAGGGTGCCTCCGTAATAAACATTGCGGCGGTTCTTTATAAACTTTTTTTTGTTCCCCGTTTCATTGTACCGGGTATAGCCATAAAAAGAAGTGAGCCCTGTTTTTTGATTGAGATAAAACTGGATGAGGTCAAAATCAATTTTGTAACCCAGCTTCCTGTTGATGATGACCAGCGGCGTATCGCTCAGTGCAATGATGCCGTTGCCGTCTCCTGCATTCACAAAATAAACGGCATTGAGGTTGCGGATGCTGCTGTTATCCGCTTCTTCCGTAATGCCGAGGAAGAACTCCCTGAAGAGGGCCAGGTATTTTTTCCGGGTGGCATCGCTCAGCACGAGCACATCCTGCAGGGTATTCTCTTTTTCGGTTAATTTAAAATGAAGTTTCTTATTGCCCAGCTCCTGCAGGGATACTTTGTAGAGCATCCTTTCATATCCTACTGCAGTAATGATCAGCTCGCCGCTGATCGCATTGCTGAGCGTGAAATTACCCTCTTCATTACTGATGGTGCCGATGGATGTATTGTTGAAATAAATGCTGGCGCCTGCAATGGGATGACCGGTTTCCTCACTGGTAACCCTGCCGCTTAATCCCTGCGCATTGCAAAATGCTGCAATAAATAATAATGCTGATAAAAAGAGAAGCCTGGTAAAGCGTTTACTTCCCGCCACGGCTTTTTATTTCGTCCCTGATAGCAATTGCTTTGATATAATCTTCCTGCTCCAGCACTTCCGATAAAAGATCGTTCAGCTCATCGAGGCTCATTCTCTTCAGGTCTTCATGTCCGGCGGGGGCTGTTTCGGGAATGGTTGCTTCTATAGCAGAAGGCTCTTTGCCCTGTTCGTCTTCCATTAAAACACCGGCCTGTTCCAGTATATTTTCGTATGTATAGATGGGGCAGCCAAAGCGAACAGCGAGAGCCAATGCATCCGATGTGCGGGAATCAATTTCAACGGTATCGTTGGAGGAGGAGCAAACCAGCTGTGAGTAGAAAATGCCTTCCTGCAGATCATTGATCACAATTTCATGCAGCTCCACGTTGAAGGCGATCATAAAATTTTTCATCAGGTCGTGAGTCAGCGGACGGCTGGGGTTCATTCTTTCGAGCGCAACAGCAATGGCCTGTGCTTCAAATCCGCCGATTACAATGGGTAAACGCCTTAGCCCATTCACTTCCCCCAATACCACAGCATAAGAATGCGTTTGCGTGATGCTGTGAGACAAGGCCACAATTTCCAGTTCTATTTTTTTCATACGCTAAGGGCTGATGATACTTTTTTTGCTAACAGCAAATATAAAAAATAAAGCCTTTCAAATTTAATTGAAAGGCTTTATAAAAGATATAAAAATTATTATGCTACTCCTTTTAACTTTTTCACAGCATCTATGATTTTAGGCATCACTTCAAAGGCATCGCCTACAATTCCATAGTCGGCAGCTTTAAAGAATGGCGCTTCAGGATCTTTGTTGATCACCACGATCACCTTGCTCCTGTTTACACCTGCCAGGTGCTGGATAGCGCCGGAAATACCGATCGCAATGTATAGGTTGGGTGCGATGGCAAGGCCTGTTTGTCCCACATGCTCATGGTGAGGGCGCCAGTGAATATCCGCCACCGGACGGCTGCAGGCAGTAGCAGCGCCGAGCAGGCTCGCCAGCTCAGTTACCAGCCCCCAGTTTTCAGGACCTTTTAAACCACGGCCACCGCTTACTACGATATCCGCTTCGCTCAAAGGAACTTCGCCGCTCACTTTATTCACCGATACCACTTCCACTTTCGCAGCATCCACCGTTGCGGCAAATGGAACCACTTCAGCAGTGCCACCGGTCGTTTTTACTGAAAATGAATTGGGATTAAGACCAATGATCTTTTTAGGACTGCTTACAGTGATATTGGCAAAAGCCTTGCCACTGAAAACTGATTTTTTTACAGTGAAGCCATTGCTGGTTTCTGGAAGCGCCACAGCGCCAGACACAAGGCCGGCTTTCAGCCGTACGCTCAATCTTGGCGCAACAGCTTTTCCGCTGGTGTTGTTGCTGAAAACAATTACATCGGCGCCGGTGGCTTCTGCAGCCTGCGACAATACTTTGGCATATACCTGCGCATCAAAATTGTTCAGCGAAGCATCTGCAACCGTATGTACTTTGCTGATACCATAGTTTCCCAGGGAAGCCAGGTCATCATTTACGGTACCCAGCACAATTGCTTCAGCGCTGGTACCCAGCTTTTCTGCAGTCTGTGCCGCATAGCTGGCTGCTTCAAAAGAAGATTTTTTTATATGACCTTCTGATTGGTCTATGAAAACTAATACACTCATGAGAATGGATAATTTAGTAATGGATAATTGATAATTAAATTGCTTTCGCTTCTTCGTGGAGCAATCTTACCAGCTCTTCCGGCTGATCGGCAGGAATTAATTTCACACCGGCCTTTGCAGGAGGAAGATCATAAGAGGCAATCCCTGTAAGGCTTTCAGCCGCTACAGGCTCCACTACTTTCAATGGCTTGGTACGTGCTCCCATGATACCTTTCATATTGGGTATACGCTGTTCAGCCATCCCTTTCTGGCAGCTTACTACCAATGGCAATGCCGCTTTATCGGTTTCTTCGCCGCCTTCAATTTCACGCACCACAACAGCTTTACCTGCATCGAGGTCGAATTTTGTTGCGTGTGAAATATAAGGAAGGTCCAGCAGCTCAGCTACCATGCCGCCGATAGAAGAGCCGTTATAATCAATTGTTTCTTTACCGGTAAAAATGAGATCGTAGCCACCGTCTTTGGCAACAGCAGCGATCTGCGAGGCAATGTAATAAGGATCTGCATTGTCGGTATTCACACGGATGGCTTCATCACCGCCCAGCGCCAGCGCTTTGCGGATGATCGGCTCGCTGTCGGCGCCACCTACATTCAATAAATGCAATACAGTTGAAGCATCTGCTTCTTTTAATTCGATGGCACGCACCAGCGCATACCATTCATCATAGGGATTAATGATCCACTGAACACCATCGGTAGCAAATTTCGTATTGTTATCTGCGAAAGCTATTTTTGCCGTAGTGTCGGGCGTTTTACTAATGCAAACTAATATCTTCATTTCTTCAGTTTTCAGCCATAAAATGGCATGGTGAATAAAAAGGTTGTTTATGCAACTAATGCAAATATAAGTGATGCAAAGATAGAATGAACGATATGTCAAAAAAATTTTACAATGGATAGAATTAATAAGCTGCGGGAGTTTTTGGAAGCCAATCCCCATGATGCTTTTGTGCAGCATGCGCTGGCACTGGAATATATCAAAACGGGGGATGACGGAGCGGCCAGGCAGCTTTTTGAAACTATCCTGGAACGGGAACCGGGGTATGTAGGTTCTTATTATCACCTGGGCAAGCTGCTCGAAAGGGCAGGCGACTATGAAGCGGCGATTATTATATACAGTAATGGCATGACGGAAGCCGGCAAAGCGAATGACCGGCATGCTTATAACGAGCTGCAGATGGCCAAAGAGGAAATTGAAGAATAACAGCCCATCGCTAATTATAACCTGAATTGTAATGAGTATAGAAACAGCTTTTAAAAATTATATCCGGGCAAATGATCTTTTTCATGCAAAAGATCATTTGCTTATTGCGGTTAGCGGTGGTGTGGATTCTGTGGTGCTCTGCGAATTGTGCAGCAGGGCAGGGTATAATTTTTCTGTTGCGCATTGCAATTTTCAGCTGAGGGGACAGGAGAGTGAGGAAGATGCAGCTTTTGTAAGATCCGTTGCCGCCCGTTATAATGTGCCTTTCTTTATTCAGCAATTCAATACCACTGAATATGCGGAGCAACATAAATTGTCTGTACAGGTGGCGGCAAGGGAATTGCGCTAC
Organism: Ferruginibacter sp.; assembly: GCA_047602605.1. GTDB lineage: Bacteria > Bacteroidota > Bacteroidia > Chitinophagales > Chitinophagaceae > Ferruginibacter. Next base: position 321,628 of record JASGGW010000005.1, on the reverse strand, counting down.
AACTGGTTCAGGCAATTATTGGCAAACCCGGAGCATGGGCTTACGCATCTGCTAACCGCACATCATGCCGATGATAATATGGAAACCATCGCCATGAATTTTTTCAAAGGTTCCGGCATTAACGGGTTGAAAGGCATATTACCGAAACAGCAAAATATTATCCGCCCTTTATTGTTTGCCGAAAAAGAAAGCGTACTCGCTTTTGCGGATGAAAATAATCTTTCATACAGGGAAGACAGCAGCAACAGCAGCGACAAATACACCCGGAATTATTTTCGTAACCAGCTGTTGCCTGCTGTAGAAAAGGTATTTCCTGCTGTAAAAGAAAACCTGTTGAACAATGCGGCACGTTTCAAGGAGATCAATGCTATTTATCAATCAGCTGTTGAAAAAATAGTACAGAAGCTGGCTGTAAAAAAAGAAAATGAAATTCACCTGCCGGTGCTGAAACTGCAGAAGACAACGGGTGTATCTGCCGTATTGTATGAGATCATTAAAGCATATGGCTTTACTGCGCACCAGGTAAACGATGTGATGCAGTTGCTCAATGCCGAAACCGGCCGTTATGTGTCATCTGCCACGCATCGCATTTTTCGCAACCGCAACTGGCTTATCCTTCATCCATTGAATGAAGGGCAGGCTGCTCATTACATTGTAGAGGCAACTGATGAGCAGGTCAATTTTCCGCTGGGAATAATAAAGATCAGTAAAGGAAATGAACAGAATATCAGCGCCGATGCATCTGTTGCCTTGCTGGATGCAAAAAATATCCGCTTCCCGCTGATCCTGCGTAAGTGGAAGACCGGTGATTATTTTTATCCCTTGGGGATGGCTAAAAAGAAAAAAATAAGCCGCTTTTTAATTGATCAGAAAATTCCTTTGCACCATAAGGAAAATACCTGGGTGCTGGAAAGCGATAAAAGAATTGTATGGATTGTCGGTCTTCGTATGGATGACCGCTTTAAGATCACTCCCCAAACTTCAGAAACCGTATCACTTCGCTGGTTTCCCTCCGGCCAAACAAGCTGAAATTTTTCAGCTCATCTATAATATGTGGCATAATGCCCGGCTTGAGTACCAGCAATAATACCAGCGTAAACGCAAGGCCGTACAAAGATCCCCACAAATGTGCCTCGTGGTTGACATTATCATTGTTCTGTTTGCCCATGTAAATACAATACATCACATAGAGCACCGCATATACGGCCGCCGAAATTTTGATAGCGCCATAGATATAGATAGTGCTCCAGGGACTGAAAACGATCACTGCAAAAACTACAGCGCTCACAGCGCCGGATGCACCGAGTGAGCGGTAATTATAATCGTTGCGGTGTTTTATATAAGAAGGAATATCTGCAACGATCATCCCTGAAAAATAAAGAGCAAGATAGGCCAGGTTGCCACCCAGTCCATAGGCTTTGAAAAGGTATTCAATTGTGCTGCCAAAGAAAAACAGGGTGAACATATTAAATATCAGGTGCATCCAGTCGGCATGCAGGAAACCTGCAGTGATAAAACGATACCACTGGTTTTCATGCTTGGTATAGTAAGGCCAGCCGATTGTTTTTTCCACCAGCGAAGTGTTGGAAAAACCTATGAAAGAAAAGATCGCATTGGCAGCGATGAGCAGGATGGTTACCGGGTATTCACTCATTTTTATCAGAGATTTGCAGCAAAACTAAGGGATTTATGTATGATGATATTTTTCGTTGCGGATAATGGTGCAGGCCCGGTAAACCTGTTCGGCCAGGATAAGCCTCACCAGCTGGTGTGGAAAAACCAGGGATGAAAAGCTCCATTTAAAATCGGCCCGCTGCATGACCGTTTCACTTACCCCAAATGCGCCGCCTATAAGGAACACAATATTTTTCACACTTTCATTGGCTCTTTGCTGGATAAAAGCCGCCAGTCCTTCGCTGCTTAACTGCCTGCCTCTTTCATCCAGCAATACCAGGTAATCATCCTTCTTCAGGGCGGAGAGAATAATTTCGCCTTCCTTGATCTTTAGATCTGGAGCAGACAATGTACCTGCATTTTTTGGACCTGCAATGATCTGCCATTCGGCCGGGTAATAGTGGCCGATGCGTTTGGTGAAGGTATCGGTCCCTTCTTTCACATAGCTTTCATGTGCTTTGCCTACCGACCAGAATTGAATTTTCATTTGACTGTATCCTGTATTTTATCAAGCATTGACGGCAGTTGGTCAAACAGATGATACCGCCTGCATACAACACTGTTCTTTTGTGAAAGATTATTCATCATTAAAAATTAAAGTTATGAAAACAAGTAAAAAATTATTGCTCCTTGCAGCAATAACCCTCTTCAGTGTTTTATGCTCCTTTATGGCGCCTGCGGGTGGCGAGGGGTTTGAAATTTACGTGGATAATAAGCTGGTCATCCAGAAATTCAACAAGGAAATGAACAGGACCATCAACCTTGATCTTTCAAAGACCAGGGCAAAGGCAATGCTTGATGTAAAATTCTATCATTGTGGTATGGCGGGTAGTGACCGGGTGCTGACTATAAAAGATGTGAGCGGAAAATTATTGAAGCAATGGCAGTTTGCCAACAGCGGCGGGAAAAATTATACGATCAGCATACCGGTGAATGAAATATTTGATATTCAGCGGAAAACAGGGGATGCCAGCATTTACCTGTATTATGCATCCAAAGAAACGACGCAGGCAAAGCTCCTGACTGCCATCGTAAAAACAGCTGCAAAGACAGCGGCAAGGTAATTTTGGGCAAGGTTCTTGCAAATATGAGGGTGAAATGATTGCTAACCCCTTAAAAGAAGAATCATGGGCAAGTTTGAATATATAACGGGAGACGATGGACGATATTATTTCAACCTGCTGGCAAGCAACGGGCAGGTGATCTTTAAGAGCGAAGCATACATTAGCTCTGCCGCCCGAAACAATGGCATTAGTTCCGTACAGTTAAATGTTGCAGATGAATCCAGGTTTGAACGAAAAATATCTGCCGACGGTAAATATTATTTTATCCTGAAAGCAGCCAATGGCCAGGTGATCGGTATCAGCCAGATGTACGGATCTGAAGCAGGCCGGGATAATGGCATTGAAGCCGTGAAGAATAATGCTATGGATGCTGCACTTGCTGTTTGAGCAACCATAAATAATTTAAACCAGTTGAAATCATACAGCGATCATTGCGGAATGGGTGATCGCTGTATCTTCAATGGTTTGACCAGTCAGGATAACGATCGCTTTTAATTATATATTTCCCACTGTAATGCTTTCCAGCTTCTTTTCTGCAGGGGCGCTGTATCTTTTTATAAACAAGAGACAAAGCAGGCAGCCTGCAAACGCCATCCCGGCGCCTACGATGGCAGGATACTGGAAGCCGAGTCCCATTTTTAAAGGTATACCTCCTAAGAATGCACCCACAGAATTGGCGATATTGAATGCGGCCTGCATGAATGCTGCCGCCATCGTTTCAGAATTTTTTGCGGAGCGGATCATGAGGTAATTCACCGGCGATCCTACTGCCATTGACAATGCCCCGCAGATAAAAGTAAGGCCAAGCGACAGGTACAGGTTTCCTGATAAAAAGAAAACGGCGATCAGTGAAAATACCAGCAGGATAAACAGGAGCGCTGCAGCTTTTTCAGGCTGCATCTTATCTGCCAGGTAACCACCCACAATATTTCCTGCCACCATTCCTGCACCTGCCAGCAGCATGATATAGGAAACCATTTTTTCCGGCAGCAGGGTTACATGAATCATCAGGGGCGCTATATAGCTGAACCAGGCAAACAAGCCTCCAAAGCCGATAGCGGTTATGAGCATAATAAGCCATGATTTGGAGCTTGCGAAAAATTCCATTTCCTGCTTCAGCGTATTGTTTGAATTAATAGTAACCGGCAGAAGCTTACGAATGGCAATTAAAGTGGCAATTCCAAGGAGCCCTACAATGGCAAACGCATACCGCCAGGAAGTCTGGTGGCCGGCAAAAGTGAGCAGGGGTACCATTGCCAGGTTAGCGACGGTAAGCCCGGTAAACATCATGGAAATATACTGGGCTTTTTTGCCTTCCGTAGCCAGTTTGGTAGCTACCACCGAGCCGATGCCGAAAAAAGCGCCATGTGGCAGCCCTGATAAAAAACGAAGCAGCAGCAGGCTGTAATATTCAGGGGCAAGGGCGCTTAAGCCGTTAAAGAGCGCAAAGATCAGCATCAGCGCCGTCAGCACTTTTTTATGCTCATATTTTCCCGATAAAGCTACCAGCAGCGGCGCCCCGATCACTACTCCCAGGGCATAGGCCGAAATAAGGTAGCCTGCTTTGGGAATAGAGATGTTCATATCCGTAGCCACATCCGGCAGCAGTCCCATGATCACAAATTCTGTAGTGCCGATCGCCAGTCCGCCGAGTGCCAGCGGAAATATTTTCTTATTCATCATAGCTGATAAAACTTCCGGGTTAACAATAACAGTATGGCAAGAATGGAAAAAGCCACCATATGGTGGCTTTAGAATTGATGGTGACCGCGTTAGGATTCAAACCTAAAACCTTCTGATCCGTAGTCAGATGCTCTATTCAGTTGAGCTACGCAGCCATTTTCCGATTTCGGACGGCAAATATACGTCAATATTTTTTACCAGCAACTATAATCCTGATAAAAAGCTGTTATGGATATAATCCACTACAGCAGGGAGGTTACCTGTTTCTTCAAAAGCTTTGAGCTGGCGATCAGCGCCGGTGCCCTGTTCCAGCATTTTATGCACATGGCTTACAGCGTGCTGGCTGCCGAGATGAGGTACCACATCGTCAATAAAATCAAGCAGTTCATATATCAAAACCCTTGTATTTACTTCGGATTCTTTACCGAAATCGATGAGCGTGCCATCGATACCGTAGCGGCTGGCCCTCCATTTATTTTCATTCACCAGCGCCCTTGAATAGATCATATAGTTCATGTTCTGGCTGCGCAGCTTGTACAGCTTGGCACAGATGGCCTGGAACAATGCCGTAATGGTGATGGTTTCCTGCACGGTCATCGGTATATCGCAAATGCGGAACTCCACGGTATTAAAGAAAGGATGCACCCGCAGGTCCCACCATATTTTTTTAGCATTGTCAATGCAGTTGGTCTTCACAAGCAGCTTGATATAGTTGTCGTAAGACTCTATACTGTCGAAATAATCGGGGATGCCGGTACGGGGAAACTTATCAAATACCTTGGTGCGGAAAGATTTGTAACCGGTGGTTCGTCCTTCCCAGAAAGGGGAGTTGGTGCTGAGCGCAAAAACGTGTGGCAGGAAATAACGGGCACTGTTGGCAATATGAATGGCCATTTCCCTGGTTTCCATGCCCACGTGCACGTGCAGACCAAAAATGAGGTTGCTGCGGGCGGCTTCCTGCAGTTCATTCACAATTTCATTGTAACGCACATGCTCTGTGATGAGTTGGCTTTCCCAATGGCTGAAAGGGTGTGTGCCGCTGGCGCCGATCCACAGCCCCAGCTCTTCGCCGATGCCGCTGATGGTTTTGCGCAACGTAGCCACGTCCATGAACGCTTCATCCACATCGGCACAGATATCGGTGCCTACTTCCACTACGGCCTGGTGCATTTCGGCTTTCACCTTATCCTTGATCATCTTCTGGCCTTCATGCACAATCTTTTGCTCATGGCTTTTCAGCTCCCGTGTAACGGGATCGATCACCATATACTCTTCTTCTACACCTACAGTAAATTTTTTATAGTCCAGTCCGGCCATAATAATTGATAGTTTAAGAATTCATAATTGATAATTGTCGAAAGGGTAATGAATAACTTTTAAAAATTATTCATTACCCACTTTTACATTATCCATTAATACAATTTTTGTTTTGCGCTGCTTTTTTTGATGTACTCGCCCCAGGTGAGATTATCAGCGCCGTCTACATGCGATTGCGCTCTTTCGATGGCATAGTTTGCAGCATTTTCCACCACCCAATCAAAGTTCTCCTGTCCAACGCTGGTTACCTCAGCATCCGGTGCCGGGTTGCAGAAATCAATGGCATAAGGCACACCGTCTCTCACTGCCAGTTCTACGGTATTAAAATCGTAACCCAGGTATTTGCAGATCCTGAGTACAATATCTTCCATTAATTTATAACGTTCGGGAGAAGGGCTGAAATCGGCCACATAGCGGAGGTGATGAGGGTTGCGTGGTTCATAAGGCATGATGCGTACATATTTTCCGCCGATACAATAACACCTGTAATATTCTTCAAATTTGATCTCTTCCTGCAGCATCATTACCAATTGTTCGGTTTCTGCATGCTTCTCAAAAAATTCATCCAGGTTATTCAGCTGGTACACGCTTTTCCATCCGCCGCCGGCATGGGGCTTCATGTAAGCAGGGAAACCGATGTATTTGAAGATACGGTCCCAGTCCAGGGGATAAGCCAGGTTGCTGAAAGATTCAGAGCTGGTATCGGTTGGAAGGTCCCTGGAAGGTAAGATCACCGTTTTAGGAACAGGCACACCGATTTTTGTAGCGAGACAGTTGTTGAAGAATTTTTCATCGGCGCTCCACCAGAAAGGGTTGTTGATCACAGCAGTGCCGCAAAGCGCCGCATTTTTCAGATAAGCCCTGTAAAAAGGAACATCCTGCGAAATGCGGTCGAATATCACTGCATATTCAGTAGGCTCGCCCTGCGCCACCATATCTATCTTTACCGGCTCTGCCACCACACCCGGTATATTCTTACTGTTGATTCTTGCCACCAATGCTTCAGGAAAGCTTCTTTCCTTGCCATGTAATACGCCAATTTTCTTCATAAAAAGTATTTAGTTTGATAAGTAATTCAATTTTCTTACAATCAACCAAATATATTTTTTATGAGGCATAAAAACAAATTATGTTTTGTTTTTTGAAAGCCGCTATTTACAATGCTTTCCTTAATTTTGAGACCTTATGTCTGAAGACAAAGTTTTGGTAACAACAGTTGAACAACACTTACTGCATTCTGAGAACCTGAACCGGGTTGTGAAGGTGGATTGCTACCTGCCGCCGGGTTACACGGCCCAATCTCTCGGGAATCTTTTACTCATCAACGACGGGCAAGATCTTGTGAAAATGGGTTTTGAAAACATACTGGATGAGCTGTACAATGGCGATAACATCAGCGAAGTTTTTTGTGTGGGACTGCATTGCTCTACCGATCGGAAAAATGAATATGGCACCGCAAAGATCCTTGATTACAAGGGCAGGGGGGCGAAGGCTTTCTTATATACAAAATTCATTTTCCAGGAACTCATACCCTTCCTTAAAAAAACATACAACATCCCTTCTTTTTACGAGAAAGCTTTTGCAGGATTTTCACTGGGCGGCTTATCGGCGCTGGACATTGTGTGGAACTACCCGCATGAGTTTACCCGGGTGGGCGTATTCAGCGGATCGCTGTGGTGGAGGGATATGGACCAGGATGATGATGATTTTGATGAAGTGCAGCACCGCATCATGCACCGCCAGGTAAGAGAAGGTAATTATGCCAGCTGGCTGAAATTCTTTTTTGAAGTGGGTACGCAGGATGAAACGGCCGACCGCAACAACAACGGCATTATTGATGCGATTGATGATACGGTAAGCTTCATTGAAGAGCTCGTAAGGAAAGGATACAACCCTGCGACGGATATTCATTACCTGGAACTACCCGATGGCCGGCATGATGTACCTACCTGGGCAAGAGCCTTCCCTGATTTCCTGAAATGGGGCTGGGGTATTAACAGGGAAGTCGATTACTAGATTAACTATTTTATTTTTTGCTGAAAAGAAAAGCCCCCGTTTTTGAACGGGGGCTTTTTATGTTGTATGGTTTGATATTGTATTAGAAGATCAAACGCAGACCCAGCTGTAATGACCATGTGCTGCTGGTTGACAAGCTCTTAATGAAGGTTTTGTCAAGCAGTATAGGCGTAGTCGCTCCGTTAGGAGTGTAGGTAGCCAGTTGATACCTTACTTCACCTGTAGTAGCATTTTTAGTTGCTCTCAGCGGGTTGTTCACAGTATAGAAATCACGCAGACCCCAATCTTTGTTCAGCAGGTTCAGGAAGTTGTTTACATCTGCAGTGAATTGCAGTGTAGTTTTCCTGTTACCGATATTGGTAAAGATATCCTGCAGGAATTTCAGGTCAACCCTGTGGTAGAACGGATATAAAACACCGTTTCTTTCAGCAACCTGTCCTTTGTGTTTTTTCAGGTATTTATCCTGGTCGATGTATGCAAAGAACGCATCGCTTTGCTGCTGTGCAGTATATGTTACAGCACTGGTGCCGGAACCAACGGTCAGAGGAGTGAAAGTGATTTCTGACGGGCTTTTCGGAATGTACATCAGGTCAGAGCTGTTACCGTCGTAGTTGATATCGGCAGTGTTGCTGAAGCCTGAAGGAGCAGTACCGCCGGCAGCGCCATAGATATAGCTGAAGCGGCCACCTTGTTGCTGTGAACCATCATAGAATAAAGAGATGGTTGTTCCCAGGTGTTTCAGGTATTCTTTCCTGTAAGAGAAAGTACCTACGATCCTGTGTGGAATTGCAAATGAAGACCATGACAACACCTGGTCGTTCTGCGTGCCTGCAGTTGGGTTACCGCCCCATGTAGAAGAAGCTGTAGAACCCGGGTTAGCCGTTACATCCTGTGCTACACTGTATGTGTAAGCCAATGATGCATACAGGCCATTGCTGAATGATTTTGAAACCTGTGTAGTCAGTGAGAATGAACCACCGCCTTTACCGTTTTCCAGTACAATAGCGTTCGCATAAGCAGCATAGATCCTGCGTGAAGCCGTGGTATTGGCTGCAAAGCTTGGCCTTGAAGAACCACCCAGTTTTACAGTACCGGTTGGGGTAGACTGGTTGGCATTACGCATTACAGTAGCATTCAGGTCTTTGGTGTACAACGCATCCATTGACAGGGTCCAGTTGTTACCAAGTTTTTTATCGAAGCCCAGGTTGGTTCTCCAAACCTGAGGGAATTTGTAATTTTTATCGATCAGGATAAAGCCTGCAGTGTTGGGAGTAGGATCAGCCACTGTGAACAGTGACTGCCATGCTGTTGGATTAGGATCGAAAGTGATCTGGGAAAGCTGTGAAGCATTTGCCACTACGCTCACCTGGTACATACCACTGTTGGTAGGCATATTGGTCAGGTAAACGAATGGAATCCTTCCGGTGTACACACCTGTACCACCACGAACGATCATGCTCTTGTCGCCTTCCATATCCCATCTTACGCTCACCCTTGGAGACCAGTACCAGGTAGCTTTAGGCCACATACCGGTAGAGTAGTGGGTAGGGTTGCCGTTTTTGTCAGGGAAAGTCAGCGCTGTGATCGCAGGATTTTCCAATGGCTGTGTAGGATAAACCGGTCTGTCAACCCTTAAACCTGCAATCAGTTTCAGGCGTGGGGTAATATTAACCTCATCCTGGCCATAGATGCCCAACTGGCCGATTTTCATTTCAGCAGAGTATACTTTATCCTTTCCGGGGATTCTTGAGAAGGTGTAGGTATAACCGATCGGGTGAGAGCCCGGGGTCATAAATTCCTGCAAAGAACCGAAAGCATAGTATCCCTGTGAAGCAGCCATGAACATATTACCTACATACTGGTATTCATAAGAACCGCCCAGGGTGAAGGTATGCTTACCTGAATAGTAGTTAAAGTTGTTGGTGATGTTGTAGATATCATTCTTAACATCATTGTTGTTGGAGTAGTTCTCGGTACCTGCAGACATGTAGTTTTGTTTGGCACCACCTGCATAGGTAGCAGCTGAACCACTTTTGGTTGGGTCGCCCATGATTTCAACAAAAGGGAATACACCACCCGGTGTAGAACGGGTAGTACGTATTTTGGTAACAGTACCGATCAACTGGTTGGAGAATTTACCTTTCCAGTTACTGTTGATCTCAAATGCGCCTGAACGAACCACATCATGGAATGAATACTGGGAATTTTGAAAAGACATGGCATTGGCACCAAAACGGGCATTGGCAGTCCAGGTATTAGGACCTGCAGAGTTGCCTGAGTTTGGAACACTGTTCGACATCAGCCTGTCATCATCACCCACCATTTCACTGTATTTTAAAGTCACTTTATGTACAGTGTTTACGTTCCAGTCAACACGGGCCAGTATTTTATGGTTTTTGATATTTGCGTTCGGCATACCATCATATCCGCCTGTCTGGTAGCCGTACTGGCTTGCCAGGTAGTCAGAAAATTTGCGCAGTGAATCAATAGGCACCTGCGAAACGTTACCGCTGGCAGTACCGCCTGTAGGTACATAAGAAGTCAATGGCGGCGCTACTCTTTTTTCAATTTCACCGTTCACAAAGAAGAACAGTTTGTTTTTGATGATCGGACCGCCGATGCTGGCGCCATATACGTTGCTTTTCGATTTTGCCTGGTCGCCCAAATCGAATTTTCCTACTTTGGTACCGATGAAAGACTGGTCCCTGTAGTAGCCGTACACGCTGCCTTTGAATTTGTTGGTACCGCTTTTGGTAACCGCAGCAATATTAGCGCCTGTAAAGTTGGATTGCCTTACATCCGAAGGAGAGATATTTACGCTTACCTCTTCGATCGCATCCAGCGAAATAGGCTGGTTGTTACCACCGGGCAGCGGGTCGGTGCTCAAACCGAAGTTGTTGTTCAGGTTGGCGCCATCCACTGTGAAGTTGTTGTAACGGCCATCCCTGCCGGCAATGGCATTACCATTGGCCTGTGGGGTAAGACGGGTAAAATCGGTGATGCTCCTGGTGATGGTAGGCAAAGTGGCGATCTGCCGCTGGCCTACATTCGTAGAAGTACCCGTTTTAATATTGGAAGCAGCCCTGCCGCCGGAAACCACTACTTCAGTAAGGGTCTGGCTTACAGGATTCATCGAAAGTACTACGTTGTAATCATCACCCAAAGCAAGATTGATGTTTTCAACTGTTTGAGTTTGCAGACCTACAAATTCACTTTTGAAAGTGTAAGGACCGCCTGGTTTAAGGCCGGGCAGGGTAAATGTACCCGTTTTTGTACTCATGGTCACATACTTGGTAGAAGTGGGTACGTGTATCGCAGTGATAGTGGCGCCTGCAAGACCCTCACCATTTGCCTGCTTAATCGTTCCCGAAATGCTACTGGTCGTAACCTGGGCCATCATAAAAAATGGCATTGCCAGTATGGCAATCACCATCGGAATGACTTTTTTGAAATGCATATTAGTTTTGATTTTTTACAAGGCAAAGAAACTAAATAATTAGCGAATACAACCTCATTATTATTAACAAATTATTAGTTCATTGGCCTCGTATCGGGCTTTTTCGAAAAACGGAATCTTCTGCACCGGGAAGGGGTTTCCTGCTTAACTTTGCAGCTGTAAATAGTAAAAAATATGCTGAATACGATTGAAGAGGCTATTGAAGAAATCCGGGCAGGCAAAATGCTGATCGTGGTAGATGATGAGGATCGTGAAAATGAGGGTGATTTTATCACTGCGGCACGCAATGCTACCCCCGAAATAGTGAATTTTATGAGCACCCACGGCCGTGGGCTCATCTGCACCCCCATTACAGAAGAAAGATGTGCCCAACTGCAGCTGCAGCCAATGGTAAGCGATAATACTTCCCTGCATGAAACGGCGTTCACTGTGAGCATCGATCTGCTGGGAAATGGTTGTACCACGGGCATTTCAGCCCATGACAGGGCCAAAACCATCCAGGCACTGGTAAACCCGGCCACCAGACCGGAAGACCTGGGTCGCCCGGGACATATTTTCCCTTTAAAAGCAAAGCCGGGCGGTGTATTGCGCAGGGCTGGCCATACCGAAGCCACGATTGACCTGGCCAGGCTGGCAGGTTTTGAACCGGCCGGGGTACTGGTGGAGATCATGAACGAGGATGGCTCCATGGCCAGGCTGCCGCAACTGCTGGAGATTGCCAAAAAGTTCGATTTAAAGATCATATCTATCAAAGACCTGATCGAATACCGGCTGAAGACCGAATCGCTGATCGAAAGAGAAGTGAGCGTAAAAATGCCTACTAAATATGGTGATTTTGAGCTGATCCCTTTCCGCCAGGCCAATACAGGCGAAATTCACCTGGCCATGAAAAAAGGCGACTGGAAACCCGACGAGCCGGTGCTGGTAAGGGTACACAGCAGTTGCATGACGGGTGATATACTCGGCTCCCTGCGTTGCGACTGTGGCGAACAGCTGCATCATGCGCTGGAGCAGATCGAAAGAGAAGGGAAGGGATTGCTTTTATATATGAACCAGGAAGGCCGTGGCATAGGCCTGCTCAATAAGCTGAAAGCCTATAAGCTGCAGGAAGAGGGATTCGATACCGTGGAAGCCAACCTCCAGCTGGGTTTCGGGATGGATGAAAGGGATTACGGTGTAGGCGCACAGATATTACGCAGTCTTGGAATCAGCAAAATGAAACTGATGAGTAACAACCCGAGAAAAAGGGCCGGCCTGCTGGGCTACGGCCTGGAAGTGGTGGATACGGTTTCGATTGAAATGCCGCCCAACCCGCATAACAGGCATTATTTATTTACAAAAAGAGATAAGCTGGGCCACGAAATATTGAACGGCCTGTAAAATAACCAGGAATATCAGGGATTGCCGGTTGATGTAGTGTCAACCGGTTTTTTTATGTAGGTGCTGTCAGCAGGTATCAGCTTGTATTTGATGGAGTCCTGTTGCAGTATCGCTTTCCTGCTTTTGAATATATCGGAGATCTTGTCGAATTCTTTGCGGTACGCCAGCTGCACGCCCGACATGTTCCGCTGGTTGCTGGTGAAGTCGATAGTAGTGCGGTTGAAGCCAACCACCCGCAGGCTTCCGTCTTTGTTCAGCAACCATTCTATGGAGATATCCGGGGTCAGCAGGTTCCTGCCGTAAAGCTGGGCATAAGGATTATTGTATTCATAATTGCCGGCGATCAGCACTACCAGCCTGCTGGATAAAAACAGCTTGAAGCCTGCTCTTACATTGGCCTGCAGCTCGGTAGCCCTGCTTTGCAGGTCGAGGGTGGGGTTGATATCGATATAAGTGGTAAGGATACCTTTGGTGGCACGTTCCAGTTCTTTATTGAACAGGTTCGTAAGCCAGCTGCTCATAATACCGCCCACGGTGCTGGCGGCAATATTGAAAGTGCTCTGGCCGGTCAGGAAGGCTTCCTGGTCGGAAATAAAGCTGTTCAGCAGCAGCAGGCTGGCCACCTGCTTAAACATATTGTTCTTATCATTTTTAAAATCATCCAGCTTCTTCACGGCAAAATAATCCCTGGCCCCGTCGCTGCCTTCCAGGAACTTGAACTCAAAATCAATTTCGGGCTGGTTGAGGTACCCTGTCAGGTGAGATAATACCTTGATGTCGGCTTTGCGGCGCACCCCATTGGAAAGCGTGATGTTGCTGATGTCCACGTTTTTTGCCAGGTATTCCGCATCAATATCAATGCTCGCAAGATAAGGGTCGCCGTTCCAGGTAATGCTACCCTGGTTGAGCGTAAAGTATTTTTTTACGAAGGTCTGGAAGTTGAACGTGTACTCTCCGCCGGTCAGAATATACCTTCCCCGGATGCTTAACTTTTCAGTGGTGCCCACCGTAATATTCAGCTTGCCATTGCCCTGTCCTTTGATAACGTCGCCTGTTTCTTCATCGAGGATAACATCCACCTTACAGGCGGGGTTGGCGGTAATATTGAGGTTCACGGTAATATTGCTCGATTCCACGTTGCTTACATCCTTATCCATTTCACTACCGAACTGTATGAAATCGATATAATCAATTTTGGAACCTTCCCTGGCCGTTGCTCCCGTAGGTAAATATATATGGCTACTGTCCACAGAGCTGGGAGCGCCGTCAATATTCATCTTCATGTCGGAAGTGGGGCCGTCAATGGTCATAACCGCATTGCCGATCACAGTACCATAAAACTGGATATTGTCTTTCTGCGTGGTATTCAGCAGGAGCATCTTGTCTGTTTCCACCCGCAGGTTGTGAAAATTAAAATTCCTGAAGAAGTTGTGATCCATCCTGCCGCTGGCGGTACCGGTATTGCCCAGGGTATCTCTCAATCGCAGTAAACCCAGGTCTATGCTGTTTTGCCCGAAGTTGATGGTCTGGTTATTCAGCAGGTATTTACACTGGGTATACGCTACCGTTATGCTGCCGGTATCGATGGTCACTGCTCCCAGCATGAGTGGCGCAGCCTGCCCGTCCTTTAAAGTGATATTACCTTTTGCAAAACCATCCACTTTGCTGAAAACCGTTTGCAGGTAGGGTTGCAGCACATTGAGACGGAAGCGGGTGCTGTTGAACTGTATGTTCATTTTATTGCCCGTGCTGTCCTTGTAATTGTAATAACCGCCGGCATCAATGGCGAAATCTTTTTCATCGGATTTTACCTTGAAATCGATCATGCCTGTTTCAGTATTGGTGGAAGCCGAAAGATTCACTTTACCGAGATAGCTGCCATCCATCACCAGGCTGTCGGTGGCGCCTTCAAATCTTACCAGGGCTTTGCCGAAAGGATCCCTTACCGTTGCTTTACCCGTGAGCTTGCCCCTCAGGTCGGGTTTGGTTAAGAAGAGCGGCAGAAAATCTTCCATCACCACCGATTGCAGCTGGGCCACGAGGTTAATATTGCTCGTCTCTTCCTCCATCTCGGTCTTGATAACAATCTGCTGCTCACCACTGGCAAATTTTATTTCCTGCGCATCTATCGGGAAGTTTTTCCGGAGCGTCAGCTCACCGTCTTTTTCCAGGTTCCATCTTTTATTGTTGAGCACAAAAGTGGAAGGAGAAAAATGTATATGCACGCCATCCGCATAGCTCGTTACGGTCGCATTGAGCTCGGCTTCATTGAGCGTTTTATTGGCGCTGGTCTTTAATTTGATCACAGATACATCATTATGCGCCGCAAGGCTGATGACCGTTTGCGGGAACTGCATGCTGTCGCTCACTTTGATGTTGTCGGCAGTGATATTGGTATACAGTGTATCCCGGTTACCGATGCCTGCCAGGCTAAGACCGGTAAAGGTTTTGCCGTCGTAGGTAAATTCCGGCACTTTTGCCTTGATGTTAAGCTCATTGGCACTGAGCAGGATGCTGCCGCTGATGGAAGCATTATCAAAGCCCGACAATTTGTTATCGAAAAGCCTGATGTATTCATCAATTTTCCTCGTCTTTATTTCAAAAGAAAAATCCTGCTCCGATACATTGATTTTGGGTGCCTTAATATAGCTGGGATAATATTTCGACAGAAAGACGGTGAAAGCAGCCGGTAGTTCTTTCACTTTGAACCTGCCATTGAGATTTGCATAGAGTTCATTGGTTTCCAGCTGCAGGTTTTTGATGCTGTCCTGTATAAAGGAACGCAGTATTAGTGAGTCGAAAGACAGTGTATGACCGTTATTCCTCAGGCTGGCATCGTACACTCTTGCCGTGCCTAAGAAATCGTCGATATTATTGCCCCTGAAATTGAGGTTGAAAGTGCCCGCCAGCTCCAGGTTTTCCTTGCTGATGCCGAATGCTTTGAGGTTAATATAATCAAGGTTGGCATTCGCATTAAAAGCCATTTCCTTATCAGCAAAGCTGAATTCGCCATCGAGCGTTTTGATCCTTACATTGGGATCGTTGATGGAAAGCTTGCCCGAAAATGTTTTGTTTTTCAGGGTGCCGTCCACCATCGCATTGGTATAGGTATAGCCACCATAATACAGCTTCTGGATATCGCCTTTAAAATTGGCATTGAGCTCATCCATCGAAAAGCCCGAGCCTTTGATCGTGCCGTTGAGCGCTACGATGCCGAAATTATTATCGGGAATAAATTGTCCTAACTGGAAACCCGAAGTGGAGATCTTACCGGAATAAGAAGGTTTTTCTTTTCCGCCGGGCAGCTTCATGTTAAGATCGGCCTGGAAATTACCCAGGCTGGTATTGATGTTGCCGAATGCCACGAAGTCGCTGGTGAAACCGGTGAAAGTGCCTTTATAAGTGATATTGCCCAGCCTGGCCAGCGATGGTTTTTTTACTGTTTTTAAAGAGGGTATGATGGAACTCAGCTCGGCATAATTGCTCTGAAAGGTATTTGCTTTCAGGTCTATATAGGTTGATTTGATATCCGGCAGGCCCCTCATGGAGAGGTTGCCGTCCAGGAAGCTGCTGCCTGTTCTTATCTTCATGTTGCGGGCAGTGAAATTATCTACGGTGCCTTTTGCCTCGCCTTCGATATAAAAAACTCTTTTCATTGAAGAAAGCGAAGGTGCAAATATGGCCAGGTCATCGGTGCTGAGCGTACTCTCCACGAAATTGGCTTCCAATCTTACATTGTTGATAAAGCTGCTCATGTCTTTGTTAAAAGACTCGTAACCCATGACATAATAATTTCTCAGCCTGCTCTTGTTGGTCTGCAGATCGAGGTTATTGAACTCCATCAGCTCGGGTGTAAATTTCAGGTTGCTTTCCAGCTTTTTAATTTCCAGCCCGCTGCGTTCCTTCGCACTCAGGCTGATGCTGGTGTGCAGCGTATCATTAAGGAAAAGCAGGTTGGAAAAATTACCGTTGATATTTTTGAAAAGAATATGCTGCCCGTCAAACCGGTCGGGGTAGATCGTCCGGTCGGTGCTTTTATCATTCTGGAAGCTGCCATCGAAGATCTGCAGCTTGCCCAGCCGCACCACCCAGCCGGAATTGTTCCATTTAAAGGCCGATACCACCGGTATCTTGCTCAATACACTTTTCAGGTCTTTGACCACCGGTTTATTACCGTCAAAATCCGATTGCCAGAACAATGGTTTTTCGAGGTAAATGTCTTTGATGGCAATGAGCTTCTTATCGATGTTCATGCTGTCTACCGACAGGTCCATCTTCTGCAAAGAAGCCACCATGCTTTGTCCCACCCATTTGTCAATACGGTTGAAGCGGATATTTTTCAGGTGCAGCTCCCTGAAATCGATCTGCGGACCTTTCTTGTTTTTCTTACCGGTAGAAGGGCCGGCAAAATAATCAATGAGGAACTGGTAGTTCCATACCGAATCGGTACGGTTCATATTAATGATCGCATCATCCAGTCCTATATTATTGAATATGATTTTTTCTTTTACAAAGAACCAGTCCGTCAGGTTTACCCTTGCCTCGCCGGCATAGAGCAGCGTATCTTTTTTCCGGTCTTCCACCATCAATCCCTGCAGGGCAACCTTATCAAAAAAATGGATGTCTACTCTTTTCAGCGTCACTTTTGTCTGCAGGTCTTTGGAAAGTACGGAGGTGACTTTGGAAATAATAAGGTTCTGCACAAAGCCAGTATTCAGCAGGCCCCAGAGCAGGCCGATAAATAAAAAGAAGGAAATGAAAAACCAGGCTTTAACCTTGAGTGTTTTAAAAACGAACCACCACCCGGTGGCCAGCAGCAATAAGAGGAGAATGTTGACTACTGTTGGAAAAGCAGACCATGCAAATATGAATATAAGGGCCAATAATATCCAGAACAGCAGCGAAAGCGCCCCCCATTTTAATATTTTAATAAATGTTTGCAGACCTCTTACGAATATCAGTTGTAAAAATAACTATTACAGTGGCTTATGCAAAAGCTATGCTTGAATTTATGAATCTCTTAAAGAAGTTTAACGCAGCCAGTAACCCAGGTTCACCGAAAAGCCCCGCAGCTTAATATTGGTGTGATCCGTTTCCTCTTCATTATTGATGCTGTTGAGACCCAGGTGATAGGAACCTTCCACGAAGAATTGCCTGAAATGATAGCCCAGCCCGGCATGGATCGCAAGATTGGCATAGCCATAGCTGCCGGAAAAGCTGAACTTCATATCCGAGCTGCTGCTGGTGCCGTTTACTTTAGTGGTTTGTTTGCCCGAAAAAGCAATGCCCAGCAAAGGCCCGGCAAAAAGGTTCAGGTGACTGCTTTCGGTTGTTTTAAAATTGAAGCTGAAAGTAGGGGCCAGGTCAATGTAATGGATCCTGGTTTCCACGCTGCTGTCTGGCAGTGCCTGGTAAGTATATCCTCTCGTATTATAGCCGAGGAAAGCGGTAAAATGCAGGGGTGGTTCAAATTCTGTTTCCATTCTCACACCGAGATTGAAGCCAGGCACATCGCCGGTGGTTTGTTTGTCGTTGTTTTTAAGGATGCGGGCACTGTTGTGGTTGTAGCCACCGCTGATGGCAAATTTCGTCTGCCCGTAGCTTCCGGTACTTATTAAAACAATAAAGAGTACGGTGTACAGATATTTCATATCGGAAAAGTTTGCGCAAAGCTAACGTATTCGGTGCGTATTAGTACCCTTCGGCGGAATCATCGCCCCGTCTGTCTGCAACGGCTACCAGCTTCCGGCTGCCGTTATAGGTTAGTACGATCAGCTCTGTGCGGCCAATCTGGCTGCGTGGATTCAATTTGTAGCCCATGCCTCTCAGTTGGTCCGCTGTTTCTTTTTTAAATCCTGTTTCAATATCTACCTGGTCGGGCAGCCACTGGTGATGGAACTTGGGCTGGTTCACAGCATCTTCAGGACTCATATTAAATTCGATCAGGTTCACCAGTGTCTGGAAAACGCTTGTAGGTATGGTGGTACCACCGGGTGTACCTACAATGATGACCGGCTTCCCGTCTTTTAAAACGATGGTAGGCGTCATACTGCTCAGCATTCTTTTGTTGGGTGCGATAGCGTTGGCTTCCTTGCCCACAGCGCCGTACATATTGGGAGCGCCGGGCTTTACGCTGAAATCATCCATTTCATTATTGAGTAAAAAACCTGCGCCGCTCACTACGGTATAGCTGCCATAGCCGCCGTTGAGGGTAGTGGTCACCGCTACTGCATTGCCATCTTTGTCCACAACGCTGAGATGGGTCGTTTCATCGCTTTCATGAACAATGCCTTCCCTTGTGACCTGGCTGCTGCCTGCTACCCCGGGTTTATAATCCGCCATTCGTGTATCGAGGTACTGCTGGCTTCTTAAAATATCCACCGGCACTTTGGCAAAATCCGCATCACCCATATACGTGCCCCTGTCTGCATATGCCCTGCGTTCCACTTCGGTCATCAGTTGTACGCTTTCTGGTGTTTGAAAATGCATGCTGCCGATATTGCGGCCGGCGATCATTTTCATCATCTGCTCCAGAAGCAGGCCGCCGCTGCTTGGCATGGGCATACCCAGTATTTCATAACCTTTGTAATTAAAACGGGTAGCTGTTCTTTCCTTCGCACGATAATTTTTAAGGTCATCCAGGCTGATGATACCATTGCTTCTTTTCATTTCCGCCACGATGAGCCTGGCAGTAGCGCCTTTATAAAAACCTTTGAAGCCTTTATCCCTGATGCGTTTAAGCGTTGCCGATAGTTCGGGCTGTTTCAGGATATCGCCTTCCTGCCATTTGCTGTCTTTTACAAATGCCACGCTGTTCTTATTATTTGACAGGAATGCTTTTTTATTATTGTTCAGGCTTCTTGCTTCTGCCGCCGTGATGGGAAATCCTTTTTCAGCCAGCTCAATGGCCGGCGCTATCAGTTTTTTCAACGGGAGCTTTGCATACCGCAGGCTGCTGGTAATGCCTGCTACGGTGCCGGGTACACCTGCCGCCAGCGCTCCTTCGAGCGACAAGCGGGAGATGGGATTGCCGGCGCTGTCGAGGTACATATCCTTGTAAGCTTTGCCCGGCGCCTTTTCCCGGTAATCGAGCGCTATAGTGGTGCCATCGTTGAGATAAGCGAGCATAAAGCCGCCGCCCCCTAAGTTGCCTGCGCCTGGATATACCACAGCCAGCGCCAATTGTGTGGCAATGGCCGCATCCACGGCATTACCGCCCTGCTTCAGTATATCCAGCCCCGCCTTGCTTGCAAGGGGATGTGCCGATACAACGGCGCCATTGCTGCCCTCCGCTTTTTTATTGCTGCTGTAGGGAACAGGTGTCTGACCATAACAAAAAATGCCGACGAATAATAAGCAGGCGCATGCCAGGAAGGATTGTTTCATTTAAATCAATATTTAGCCAAAGCTAAAAATTCTTTCAAAATATAGGCAGTGGTTTAATAATTTCACCGTTCAATACAGTTTATGAAGAAAGTTTTTTTATCGCTGACCGCTGCCATCAGCGTATTGTTTGCCGCTGCGCAGCTCAAAAGTCCCGAACAGTTTCTAGGATACGCTTTAGGCGAACGTTTTACACCGCACTATAAAATTGTACAGTATTTTGAACAGGCTGCCGCTGCTATGCCCCAGGCAATGAAGCTGGAAACCTATGGCTATACCAATGAAGGTAAACCGCTGCTGCTGGCTGCCATCAGCGCACCGGAAAATATGCAGCGGCTGGATGAAATAAGAAACAATAACCTCAGTCTTACAGGACTGCAGAAAGGCGCTGCCAGCACGGGCGGTCCCGCCATTGTGTGGCTGAGCTATAATGTGCATGGCAATGAAGCCAGTTCTTCGGAAGTGTCGATGAAAGTGCTGTATGAAGTGCTCACCAATGCTGCCGCCAAAAAATGGCTAAGCAACCTGGTGGTGCTGATCGATCCCTGTCTCAATCCCGATGGAAGAGACCGGTATGTGAACTGGTACAACCAGACGGTAGGA
The DNA here is from genome assembly GCA_047602605.1 of Ferruginibacter sp. Lineage (GTDB taxonomy): Bacteria > Bacteroidota > Bacteroidia > Chitinophagales > Chitinophagaceae > Ferruginibacter. Next base: position 301,051 of record JASGGW010000005.1, on the reverse strand, counting down.
AAAAATTACAATGCCTCCCGTTCGGCGAGGGAACACTATGAGCCCTGGCCCGGCGGCAGAACGAATCACTATTACTTTGACCTGAACCGTGACTGGGCTTGGCAGACGCAGGTGGAATCTCAGGCCCGCCTGGTGAAATACCAGCAATGGATGCCGCAGATACATGTTGATTTTCATGAGCAGGGATATAACAGCCCTTATTATTTTGCGCCTGCGGCAGAGCCGATGCATGAAGTGATCACGCCATGGCAGAAAGAAATCCAGGTTACCATCGGTCGTAACCACGCAAAATATTTTGATGCAAACGGCTGGCTCTATTTTACCAAAGAGCTGTTCGATCTTTTTTACCCTTCTTACGGTGATACCTACCCGCTGTACAACGGTTCTATTGGCATGACTTACGAGCAGGCCGGTCATGGTATGGCAGGGCTGGCGATCGATGCAGGCAACGGTGATACGCTGAAGCTTACAGACAGGATCGCTCATCACTTTACGACCAGCATGAGCACACTGGAAGTGGCCAGCGCCAATGCAGGCAGAATGGTGCAGGAGTTCAAAAAGTATTTCGATAACAATAACAACGGCTTGGTAGATGTATACAAAACCTATATCGTATCGGGTGGCGATGGCGCCAGGCTGGAAGGCTTAAAAAAGCTGCTGGAAAAAAATAAGATACAATATGCTTTTGCAAGCCAGGCTTCAAAAATAAAAGCCTATAATTATTTTACCGGGAAGGAAGAGCTGGCTTCGGTGAATGAGAACGATCTGCTCATCAGTACCGCACAACCGAAAGCTTCGCTGGTGAAAGTATTGTTTGAGCCTTTGTCAAAACTAAATGACAGCGCCACTTATGATATCACTGCATGGTCGCTGCCGTATGTATATGGGGTGCAGGCATATGCCGCCAAGGAGAAGCTGTTTTCCAAAGCAAACGGTCCTGTGTTCAATGCAACAGCCCTGGCTGATAACGGTTACGGCTATCTTGTAAATTATAATGCATTCAATGATGGCCAGTTGCTGGCTGCATTGATAAAGAATAACGTAAAGGTTCGTTTTGCAGAAAAAGATTTTGTGTACAATGGTACCAGGTATAATAAAGGCAGCCTGGTGGTGCTGAAAAAGGGGAATGAAGATAAAATAGACCAGTTTCTGCAACTGGCGACAAAACTCAACAGTAAAGTGGCTGTAGTAAGCTCAGGCTTTATGGACAGCGGTTTTGATTTTGGTTCGCAGAGCCTGCGGCTGATCAATAAGCCGAGAGTGGCGATGCTGATGGGGGAAGAGTCTGCAGACAATGCCAGCGGCGCCCTGTGGCATTTCTTTGAGCAGCAGCTGGATTATCCTGTTACGGTGATCAACCCTGATGCCATGCGCAATGTACAGTGGAAAGATATTGATGTGCTCATTGCCCCGGATGGTTATTATAAAATGTTCAGCGATAAAGATGCTGCTGCTGAAATCAAGAGCTGGATCAGGCAGGGCGGTAAGCTCATCGCTATAGAAGGCGCCGCTGCCTCACTGGGCGAAATCGATGCTTCCATGAAACTGAAGAAAAACGATGATAAGGATGCGGAAAATAAAAATCCTTACGTCGATCTGAAAAAATACGGCAACCGTGAAAGAGACTGGCTGGTGAACAATGTGCCCGGTGCTATTTATAAAGTGGAACTGGACAGTACGCACCCGCTGGCTTTCGGCTATCCGTCTTTTTATTATTCCCTCAAGCTTAACAGCAACATTTTTGATTTTGGAAAGGACAGCTGGAATGTAGGCGTTATTAAAAAAGATAAGCAGGTGGCAGGTTTTGTGGGAAGCAAGCTGCGTGAAAAGCTGGTAGATGGCACTGTGCTTGGCGTTACCGAAATAGGCAGGGGCAGCATTGTTTATTTTGCAGATGATCCTATTTTCAGGAGCTTCTGGGAAAATGGCAAGCTGCTGCTCACCAATGCAGTGTTTTTAGTGGGCGAATAATCAGTATTTGTTAGCCGCTTCAAACCAGTGGCTTATATATTTTTCAGACATTAAAAACAGCACTGGCCTGAACTTTGTAAAATCATAGTGTATTAATCAAATAATGATTTTATGGAGAACAGACAAAAACTGGAACTGATGTACAAGATCGTTCGTGAACTCGATGATCTTAAGAACAGCCAGACCGCTGTTTTGAAAAAGCTGTCACAGATAGAAGCAGACAATATCAACCTCGGTGAAAAAATACTGGAGGAACACCTGCCCGGCATTCATGAAGAAGTGGATGCCAGTGTCGAAAAAACATCCATATTGCTGGAGCAATTCACTGCCATCAGGAATGAATTTGAACAAAAAAATCCTTTGCCTGCAACGGAAACAGTATAAATGACAGCTCATAAAAATGCCGGAACATTGTTCCGGCATTTTCTATTTTACCTGTTGCCGCCAGCCGGCGGCAGTCATCTCAAATTTGATTTCACCCTTGCCGTGCATACCTGTTTCTTTCCAGCCCTGCAGCCGGTAAAAAACAGCGGCCCTTGTGCCCGGCGCCGTACCCAGCCATACCGTTTCATCTGTCTGTGAAAAATACCAGTCAAGCATCACATCGTGCAATACTTTACCGATCCCTTTCTTCTCATGATCGGGATGTACAAACAATGCCCAGATATTATGACCTTTCATATCTGCAATGGAAAAACCCACAACGGTATTGTCTAATTCACAAACCCATCCCTTGCCCCGTTCATTAATAAATGTTTCGCAGTCTGCATCGCTTACCAATGCCGGGTCAGAAAGCATATTCTCTTTCACCGAATTTCTCACTACCTGTATCTGCGGTATATCACTGCTCTGTGCTGTTCTGATGATCATGCAGGAAAGATAATTTTTTAATTTAAATCTGCATTAAACAGCACAGTGTATCTCAGACCAACAGCATAACCTTTGATAAAGGATTTGTTTTATTTTGGAGCCGCCAAAGCTACCTGCGGTAAGGTGGTCGACCTTCTGAAGAACATTCCCAATGCTTGACTATCTGCAAAAAGGTCGACCACCTTTAAACTGAGACACTACGTTTGATAAATGGTATGGACAAATACAACTAAAGCCTTAGTTTCGTACGCAGAAATTTATGAAAATGAAATCATTGGCCGGCCTTTTAATTGCTTTTGTCACAACCGCTTCTTTTGCCCAAACCCCTAAATCATGGTCATCGGCAGATATCCTGCAGGACCTGCAGAAGTTGGAAGTTTTTGGCTCTGTATTATACATTGCAGCGCATCCCGATGATGAGAACACGAGGTTGCTCGGCTACCTGGCCAATGAAAGAAAATTCCGCACCGGCTACCTCAGTCTTACCCGTGGTGATGGTGGGCAGAACCTCATCGGTGATGAGCAGGGCATAGAGCTCGGTTTGATAAGAACGCAGGAGCTGCTGGCTGCAAGAAGGGTGGATGGCGCTGAACAGTTCTTCAGCCGGGCATACGATTTTGGCTACAGCAAAAGCCCGGAGGAAGCTATGAAAATATGGGGGCATGATAAAATCTTAAGCGATGTGGTGTGGGTGATCAGGAAATTCCGTCCTGATGTGATCATTACCCGTTTCCCTACTACCGGCGAGGGTGGCCATGGTCATCACACTGCTTCGGCCATACTGGCCGGGGAAGCATTTGATGCAGCCGCTGACAGCACCAAATTCCCGGAACAATTTGCCTACGGTGTAAAGCCCTGGCAGGCGAAACGCCTGTTCTGGAACACATTTAATTTGGGTGGCAACAATGCCGGAAGAGAAGGCCAGCTGAAGCTGGATGTAGGCATGTACAACCCGGTGCTTGGAAAAAGTTACGGTGAGATCGCTGCGGAAAGCCGCAGCCAGCATAAGAGCCAGGGCTTTGGTGTGCCTGCGCAAAGAGGCGAAAGCTTTGAATATTTTTCCCTGATAAAAGGAGAAAAGGTTGAAAAGGATTTGATGGACGGCATAGATATTACGAGCGGCCGGCTGCAGCTGAAGGCTGCAGACAAAATAAAATACGACAACGAGGTGAATAGCATCATTGCATCTTACAATCCTGCCGTACCTGAAGAAACGGTGAAGCGGCTTTGTAGCCTCGATGAATTGGTAGGAACGATGCTGGTTGATCCTGCGGTCAATATTCCTTCCAACGATTACGGCAAGCATAACCAGCTGCAGTCGCTTATCCCGAAAGTCGCCGGTTTTTTTATGGAGGCGACCGTCAACAACCAGCTGAATGTAATAGGCGACAGCCTGCAATACACGGTGCAGTTCAACAACCGCAACGGTATACCGGTTGAAATGGCGCAGGTAAGCATTTACGGCAGTACCATCCGTTTTGACAATACTTCAAAAAATATTACGCAAACAAAAACAGGCAACTTTTATGTGCCGAAGGAATCACCGGCTACCCAGCCATACTGGCTTGACTTTCCCATGGAAACCGGTTCCTTCACAGTAAAAAAACAGCAGGATATCGGTAAGCCTGAAATACCGGCGGCGACTGCTTTGTTCCAGGTGCGGCTATACAATAATGTGTTCAATTACAGCCAGCCTGTTTTTTATAAATATACCGACCCGGTGAAAGGAGAGCTGTACCAGCAAACGCAACTGGTGAATCCTGCTTTTGTGAATGTGAATCCATCGCTCATCATTTTTTCCAACAATAAAAAGAACCAGAAAAGAAGCATAGAGTTCACCGTGCAGACCAATAAATCGCTGGAAGAAAAAGTGGCCTTCAAAACCCGGTACAATGGGTACAGCAATGTGCTGGCAGATACGATGATGAAACTCGGCAAGACGGAAAAGAAAATATTTACACTGCAGCTCAACAGCGATTCGTTCCCGGCCAATTCCACAACCATGATCAACGGGCAGCTCGAAGCGCCATCCTTATTTGAAGCGCAGCTGTTCTCACTGGCGAAAATCCATTACGATCATATCCCTGATATTTATTACAACTACCTGCAGAGAGCCAGGGTGCTGAAAATGGATCTCAATATTTCGGGTACGCATATCGGTTATATCAATGGCGCCGGTGATAAAGTGCCGCAGGCGCTGGTACAGATGGGCTACACGGTGACCCTGCTTACCGAAAAAGATATTACAGCTGCCAATCTAAAACAGTTTGATGCGGTGGTAACAGGAGTGAGAGCCTATAATACCAATCTGTGGCTGGCCGGCGTAAGCGATATACTGAATGGTTATGTAAGAGAGGGGGGTGTATTGCTGGTGCAGTACAATACCAATAACAATGCGGGGCCGCTGCGCCAGAAAATAGGGCCTTATCCCTTTACGCTGGGGCGCAACAGGATCACCGATGAAAATGCCACCGTGAATATTTTATTACCTGCTGATCCGTTGTTGAATTATCCCAATAAGATCAGCCCTGCGGATTTTGAAGGCTGGATACAGGAGCGCAGCATTTATCATGCAGAAGATATTGATAAAAATTACCGTAGTCTTTTCAGCATGAAAGATTCCGGCGAAGCCGAACACAGCGGCAGCACCATTGCAGCCGACTATGGCAAGGGCAGATTTATTTATACCGGCCTGGTATTTTTCAGGGAGCTGCCAGCAGGCGTTCCCGGTGCATACCGGCTACTGGCTAATTTCCTGGCAAAACCCAAAGCTGCTGCTAAATAAATAACAGCATCCCGGCTCATCGATGAGTTATATAGACTGGACGATACTGATCACAGTGCTGCTTGCCATTATCCTCTATGGAGTATATAAAAGCCGCACCACAAAAAATCTCGACGGGTATTTTTTGAGCAACCGCTCTATGCCCTGGTACCTCGTGCTGCTGAGCATTATGGGCACCCAGGCCAGCGCCATCACTTATTTAACCGGGCCGGGGCAGGCATATACCGACGGCATGCGTTTCGTGCAATATTATTTTGGGTTGCCGCTGGCCATGATCGTTATTGCGTATGTTTTTGTGCCTGTATATAACAAATTGAAAGTATACACCGCCTATGAGTTTTTAGAAAACCGTTTTGATGTAAAGACCCGCAGTCTTACCGCTTTCCTTTTTTTATTATCAAGGGGCTTGAGTACCGGCGTAAGCATCTATGCGCCTTCGCTCATTTTAAGCTCGCTGATGGGTTGGAATATTTATCTGACCAATATCGTAATGGGTGGAGTGCTCATCATTTATACCATGGCAGGCGGTGCCAGGGCAGTGGCATATACACAGACATTGCAGATGATCATTGTATTTATATCACTGTTCATCATTGCCTATATCGCTGTGCATATGCTGCCGGCAGGCACTGGTTTCAGCGGCGCTATAGACCAGGCTGCCCGTATGGGAAGGATGAATGTTATCACTACCGGCGTTGCTCCCGAAGGGTTTAACTGGAAGGACAAGTACAATATATGGAGTGGCCTGATCGGTGGTTTTTTCCTTGCGCTGAGTTATTTTGGGACCGATCACAGCCAGGTGGGCCGCTATCTCACTGCAAAGAATATGCGGGAAAGCCAGCGTGGACTGCTGATGAACGGGCTGGTGAAAGTGCCCATGCAGTTCGGCATCCTGCTCATCGGTGTGCTAATCTTCAGCTTTTACCTGCATCATAAGGCACCTGTTTTTTTTGACAATGCCAAAAAAAATATCGCAGAGCAAACCGTTTACGGCGACAGCCTGCGGCTGATTGAAAACCGCTATAATACAGCGGTTGCAGCTGGCGATACCACGGCATCCGGCGCTGCAAGAACTGCTTACAGGGAAACCATCAAAAAAGCGCTGCCCGGTGATGAGGCAAATGACACCAATTTTATTTTCCTGCGTTTTGTAAAAGATAACCTGCCGGTGGGACTGATAGGATTATTGTTTGCAGTGATATTTTTATCCGCCTGGGGCAGCATTGCCGCCGCATTGAATTCACTGGCCGCCTGTACGGTGATTGATTTTCACAAACGTTTCCTGCTGAAAGATGAAAATTCTTTTGAAGATTATAAAGTATCCCAGTGGTACACATTTGCCTGGGGCATCTTTTGTATCATCATCGCCATGTTTGCCCATAATATCGGCAACAGCCTGATTGAAGCCGTCAATATACTCGGCTCTTTGTTTTATGGGGTTATCCTGGGTATTTTCCTCGTTGCCTTTGCGTTCAGGTTCATCGGGGGCAGGGCCGTTTTTTATGCAGCGCTGGTATCCGAACTGTTGGTAATACTTATTTTTTATGCCGATATCATTTCCTTCCTATGGCTCAATGTGATCGGGGCGTTGCTGGTAGTGCTGCTGTCCCTTGGCCTGCAGCTTTTTCATACCGGGAATGCACGCCGGTAAAGCAGCCACAGTAGTATATCTTTATGTCAAATTTGAATGGTAAGAATGCTGAAAAAAAATATATTCTTTTCGCTGCTGATCGCTTTCTCTGTTACTGCTATGGCGCAAGTAGGAAAATTAAAACCGGCCAATACGATTGCGATTGAAAAAACGGATAGCAGGGAAATCATTATATCCAAAGCGGCGAATGTGATCCCTACGGCCAACCAGCTCACAGCATTAAAAGATGCCTTCATTGCCTTTATTCATTTTGGCCCCAACACATTTACCGGAATGGAGTGGGGGACCGGCAAAGAAGATCCGGAAATATTTGATCCCCGCAATATAGATACCGATCAGTGGTGTAGCGCCATTAAAGCTGCCGGTATGAAAAAAGTGATCCTCACGGCCAAGCACCACGATGGTTTTGTATTGTGGCAGAGCCGGTATACACAGCACGGTGTGATGAGCAGTCCTTATAAAAACGGTAAAGGAGATGTGCTGAAAGAGTTGGCAGCTTCCTGCAAAAAATATGGGTTGAAGCTGGGCATTTATTTATCACCGGCCGATCTGTACCAGATCGAAAGTCCTGATGGGCTCTATGGGAATCTCAGCAAACCAACGCTGCGAACCATTCCCCGCCAGGTAGAGGGGAGGCCGTTTGCATCAAAAAGACGATTCAGCTTTATGGTGGATGATTACAATGAATATTTTCTCAACCAGTTATTTGAGCTGCTTACAGAGTATGGTACCATCAGTGAAGTATGGTTCGATGGCGCACATCCCAAACGCAAGGGCGGGCAGCAATACAACTACATCGCCTGGAAAAAGCTCATCCGTACGCTGGCGCCGCAGGCGGTTATTTTTGGCAAAGAAGATATCCGCTGGTGCGGCAATGAAGGAGGGGCTACCAGGGCCACCGAATGGAATGTGATCCCTTACAAAGCCAATCCCGATACGATGAACAGCTTTTCCGACCTGGAAGCCGCTTCGCTGGGCAGCCGGGAAGAGCTTTACCAGGGCCGGTACCTGCATTACCAGCCGGCTGAAACGAACACTTCAATAAGAGAAGGATGGTTTTACAGGAATGATCCATCGCAGAAAGTGAGAAACGTGGATGATGTGTTTGATATCTATGAAAGATCAGTGGGCGGTAATTCCATTTTCCTGCTCAATATTCCACCCGACCGGCAGGGTCGCTTTGCTGCGGAAGATTCGGCTGTCCTCTACGAAGCAGGGCAACGCATTCATGAAACATACGGTAACAATCTTTTTGCCCGTGCGAAGGGGCCTGCTGCCTTGCTGGATAACAGAGACCGGACTTTTTTGCTGCTGCATAAAAATGCTCCGGAAATTATTGTTACTACCGCATCGCCGGTTACCATCAACCGCCTGCAGCTGCAGGAAGCTGTTGCCATGCATGGAGAAAGAGCAGAACTGCATGCCGTGGATGCCTGGATCAATAATGAATGGAGAGAAATCGCTGCGGCTACCAATATCGGCTATAAGCGCATATTGCGTTTCCCGGCGGTTACTGCACAAAAGTTCCGCATCCGCATATTGCAGTCGAGGGCACCGGTAGCGCTGAACAGTGTAGCTGCATTTTACAGCAAGCCACGGCCACCGCAATTGTCGTTGCAAAGAGATGCCGGCGGAATGGTCAGCATTGCACCTGCTTCCACTGAATTCCGATGGAACAGCAACAGGCAGGGGCTCACGGAAAATTTCCGGGTATATTATACAACCGGCAATGAGCAACCCGGTAACAACAGCCGTCTCTATACCGGCCCGTTTGAATTGCGTAGCGGAACGGTGAAAGCCATCGCTCTAGTGGATTCCCTGATCGGACCTGTAGCGGAACAAACGTTCGGTATACTGCAGCAGTCCTGGAAATTAATACAGGCCAACAGTGAGCAGAAGGAACATCCTGCAACGGCTGCTTTTGACGGGGACAAAAACACCTGGTGGCAAACTGCAGAAAATACTTCGCCTCATTTTATCATGATCGACCTGGGTGCCGAGCATTTGCTCAAAGGCTTCCGGTTTACGCCTGCTATAAAAAGCAGCGGTGGCCTGCCGGAATATGGTTTTATACAAAGTAGCGCTAATGGCCAGACCTGGCAGGATGCGGGCTATTTTAATTTTGGAAATATTGTCAATGATCCTTCGCCCCGCACCACTTATTTTGAAACGGTGCTGAGGGCTCGTTATGTACGGTTTGAAGTAAAAAGAATGGCGGCCAATGCAACATCGCTGACGGTGGCAGAACTGGATTTCCTGGAATAATTATATGGCCAGCCTTTCAATAATGGCTTCATGTTGGGGCCATATGTTTTTTAATTCTTCTTTGCCGAATAATGTAAAATCTGCGAATTCAAATCCCGGGCTTACCAGGCAGCTCATAAGCGCAAAAGAATTTTTATTGATCATTTCCGAGGCGAAAATGGTTCCTGCAGGTATCAGCAACTGGGGAGCTTCATTATCGGCCAGGTTCATGCCCAGCTTCTGTGAAAAGAGCTCACCGGTGGTACTGATCTGGTGGATAAGTATGGCATCGCCATAATGAAAGAACCAGATCTCATCGGCAGTCAGCTGGTGAAAACGGGAGAGCTGTTCGCCTTCCAGTAAAAAATAAATGGTGGTGGCTAAGGACCGGTCGCCGGTTTTCAGCGGACTACGGTATATTTCTTTATAATATCCTCCTTCCACATGCGGCTGAAGCTCCAGTTTTTCAATAAAATAAGCGGCAGTATACATAGTAAGGCTATTACAGGAATACGATCTTTCTTTCCAGCTTGGCAAAGCTCCTGAACATAGCCATTACCCCGCAGTATTTATCTTCGGAAAGCGCTACGGCCTTCTCCATTTTAGGCTTATCTTCTTCTTTATCAATCCTTATCGTATAGGTAATTTTTACGTGGTCGTAAATTTTGGGATGATCAGCTGAAAGGGTAGCTTCGGTATCGATCTTTAAATCGCTGAAATTCACCTTCATTTTGGTCAGGATGGATACGATATCGATGCCGGTGCAGCCAGCCAGCGAGGCCAGCATGAGGCGCTTGGGACCCGGTCCGGTGTCCGTACCACCATTATCGGGGTTGGTATCCATTTTTATGCTGTGTTCGCCTATAGTGGCCACCGATGCCATGCCACTGCCAAAATTTGTGCTTACAAAATGCTTGTCCATGTCTTAAATTTGCATGCAAAGTTCGGCTAATACGCCCAATGCACCTTATTTTAGGGAATTTTGTAAAATAATTCCGGAATCTTCTGCATTTTATGGAATAAATACCTACCTTTGCCGTCCAAAATTTTAGGATCATGGCTAGAGTATGTGAATTAACAGGTAAGAAACCAATGACTGGTAACAAGGTTTCTCACTCAAATATCAAGACAAAGCGCAGGTTTTTGCCGAATTTGCAAACCAAGCGTTATTTTCTTGCTGAAGAAGACAAATGGGTTACCCTGAAACTGTCTTCTGAAGCTATCAGAACCATCAATAAAAATGGTCTGTATTCAGTAGTAAAAGAAATGCGTGCTGCGGGTGCGAAGATCTAACCCCGTACATTTTCAATAAACATTTAACTATCATCAACAATGGCAAAGAAAGGTAACAGGGTACAGGTGATCATGGAGTGCACAGAGCACAAAGCAAGTGGTATGCCAGGCACCAGCCGCTACATCACTACCAAGAACAAAAAAAATACGCCTGAGCGTATGGAGTTGAAAAAATTCAACCCGATCCTGAAAAAAGTAACAGTACACAAAGAAATCAAGTAATAACCATTTGAAATGGGAGATTGCGGTCATTGATCCATTTTCCAATTTTCAGATTTTCAAATTAATACAATGGCAAAAGCAGCTTCAAAGAACGCTAAGATTAAGGATGCTAAAGCAGCAGCAGATGCGAAAAACTGGACCAAAGTGATCCGTTCTATTCGCAGTCCTAAAACAGGCGCTTATACCTTTAAAGAGTCTATCGTTCATAAAGACAAAGTGAACGATTTCATGAAACAATAATCGTTTCGCACTGATCGCATTAAAGCTGTTCTGATAGTACCGGAACGGCTTTCTTTATTTTATATCAAGCCCCCTTAAATTTTATACAATGGGTTTATTTGATAAGTTATTCGGAAAAAAGCAGCAGCAGGAAACCATCGATACCGGCCTGGAAAAAACCCGTGAAGGCTTCTTCAGCAAGATCACCAAAGCCATTGCCGGTAAAAGCACCGTGGATGAAGAAGTGCTGGATGAACTGGAAAATGCCCTGGTAAGCGCTGATGTGGGCATCGAGACTACGGTAAAGATCATTGAGCAGATTGAAAAACGGGTGGCAAAAGATAAATACCTCAACACCACAGAGCTCAACAAAATATTAAAAGAAGAGATTCAGTCCATACTCGTTAATGCACCGCAGGACAGCAGCTATTCCGGCTACGAACTGCCTGCTGATCACAAGCCACATGTGATCCTAGTAGTGGGAGTGAATGGAGTGGGTAAAACGACCACCATCGGTAAGCTGGCGCATAATTTTTCACTCAATGGCAAGTCTGTTTTGCTGGGTGCAGCTGATACTTTCCGGGCTGCTGCCGTAGACCAGCTTACTATCTGGAGCGAAAGGACCAATGTACCCATTGTAAAGAAAGAAATGGGCAGCGATCCTGCGTCGGTAGCCTATGATACGGTACTGAGCGGTGTATCCCGGAACAGCGATGTTATCCTCATCGATACTGCCGGCCGCCTGCACAATAAAATACACCTGATGGATGAGCTCACCAAGATCAAAAGAGTGATCCAGAAAGTGATTCCTGAAGCGCCGCATGAAGTGCTGCTGGTACTGGATGGCAGCACGGGACAGAATGCCCTGGAGCAAGCCAAGCATTTTACAGCTGCTACCGATGTATCGGCTTTGGCCATTACCAAGCTCGACGGTACGGCAAAAGGTGGTGTGGTGCTGGCCATTGCCAACCAATTCAAAATCCCTGTAAAGTTTATTGGCGTGGGAGAGAAGGCTACCGACCTGCTGGTGTTCGATAAGCAGCAGTTTGTGGACGGGCTTTTCCCAGGAATGTAATAGAAATCAGACCGCAAAGACGCTAAGGCGCAAAGTAAGAACGCTGATTTTTATGATCGTCAGGCTATCACTGATGAGTACATACCAGGAATACCAGGCTCATTTTCAAATTGTCAAATTATCCCATTTTTATTCGTGTAATCCGTGCCCGCAATTCGTGTTTAAAAAATAAGTAAGTCCTGCTAACAGCTAAATGCTCATAACTCACAGCTTCTTTCAATTCTTGTAATATGCACAATAAGAAAGGGGCTCCCAAGAATGAGTGCCCCGTTTACCAAAACTAACTGCTTATGAGAAATATTTAATTCTTAATTTGATAACACAAATCTCCGACTATTTTCTTTCAGCTGCTGTTAACATACCGCTAATTAAATATTAATACTCCGTTAAAGCGAAGTAGTAGTGTCAGTTTTTTGTCAGCTGAATGTTTTTATGAGCAATATGCCGATTCCATATATACAGGTGAGAACGAAAATGCCTTTGGCCGTCTTATCTCTTCTGCCGTTTACATAGATCGTGAAGAGTAAAGCGTTTATCAGCAGGGAAACGCTGAGACCCACTGTAAGATGGCGGTGCCCGATCTCCATGTACAAGTATTTGAGTGTATCTGTGAAAGAGAATGCAGAGAACTTTGTCATCTTAAAAAGCAGCAAACCCACGATAGGACCTATAAAGCCCAGCACAGCGCCCAATAAAAAATTGTCTTTCCTGAATATCATTTGAATAGATTGTTTTTTTCTAATTGTGATTTTAGCGCATAGTTGGTCAGATCAAATTGTACCGGCACCACGCTTGCATAATTATTTTTCAATGCCCACACATCGGTGTCTTTTCCTTTGTCAAAATTTTTGAATTCTCCCGTCAGCCAGTAATATTTTCTTCCGTGAGGATCTAAACGCTCAATGAAATCTTCTTCGTATTTCGCATAAGCCTGTTTACAGATCTTTATTCCTTTCAGCTTTTCAGGGCTTACGGAAGGAATGTTTACATTCAGCAAAAGATGCTTGTCTTTTTTCTTCATCTGCAGCACTTCTGTTACGATCTTATGAACTACCTGTTTGGAAGTGGTGAAGTCGGCATCATATGCATAATCCAGCAGTGAAAAGCCGATACTCGGAATGCCTTCGATGGCTGCTTCCATAGCAGCAGACATGGTGCCGCTGTAAATAACATTGATCGAATGATTGGCGCCGTGGTTAATACCACTCAGGCAGATATCCGGTTTGCGGTGCAGCACTTTATCAACGGCCAGCTTTACGCAATCCACCGGGGTACCACTGGTTTGCCAGGCTTCAATATCGCCGAAAAGGTCAACCTTTTCCATACGGAGCGGCTCGCCGATAGTGATGGCATGCCCCATGCCGCTCTGCGGATTGTCGGGTGCCACTACCACTACTTTCCCTATATCTTTTACCGCTTCTATAAGGCTTCGGATACCTTTTGAAGTAATATCATCGTCGTTGGTAATGAGTATAACCGGTTTCTCTTTTACTGCTGCTGCAGGTTTTATTTTCGCCATAGAATAAATATCAGGTTGGGTGAGGCTTCAAAGATAACATGAAACCAACTAACAGTAAATTGACCGGTAACAATGCTTTTTAAAAGAAAGAAAAAATAATTTTGGTAAACTAAAAATATTAGTATATTTGTACTAATCAAATTAGTTAATCATGTCAAGAGCAGGTTTAAATTTGAAATACCTACGCAAGCTGCGTGGATGGACCCAGGAAGAATTTGCCATCAAGCTGGGCATTAAAAGATCATTGGTTGGTGCTTATGAGGAAGAGCGTGCCGATCCGAGGCTGGATGTACTGGAGATTGTTTCCGATATATTCAAGGTAAGCCTCGATGAGCTTTTATTGAAAGACCTGGGCAACCAGAGTGGCAGTTACTTAATGAAACGCCGCCAGCAGAAGATGGCCAGCGCCGACAGGAATGTGATTCATTTTGTTCCGGTAAAAGCGGCAGCGGGTTATCTCGCCGGTTATGCTGACAGCGAGTTCATTGATGAGCTCAATACCTTCACGCTGCCGATGCTCAGCGGCGGAAATTACCGGGCTTTTGAGATCATTGGTGACAGTATGCTACCTACGCCCAGCGGCAGTATTATCGTTGGTGAAAAAGTAGACGATATGGACGATGTGAAATCCAATGGCGCCTATATTGTTATCAGCAGGAATGAGGGGATCGTATACAAACGTATTGTGAAGAGCAATAAAACCAAAAATAAAGTCAGCCTTGTAAGCGATAACCCAAGCTTTCAGCCTTACCAGGTAAATACAGAAGACATTCTTGAACTATGGTCAGCCCAGGTGGTGATCGGTAAAGTGGCACACCAGCAGCGCTGGGATGTAAACAGCCTGGCCAACCTGGTTAACAACCTGCAGGACCAGGTGAGCACTTTGAAGAAGAAGATGAATTAGGAGGGGATAGAGGTTCAGGAGGTTTAAAAGGTTTAAGAAGTTTTAAGAATTTGAGAGGTGGGGAGTGCAGTTCCGGGAATGAGGATAATTCGTGCAATTCGTTTTTGAATTCATAGAATTACCGGTACTAAAAAACATAACTTTAGCGCAAAACCAGATACATCGATTAAATTAAAAATTTACAGTTATGATTAAATTACAAATTGTAGGAAACCTTGGAAAAGATTGCATAGTCAACGAGGTGAACGGGAAAAAAGTGATCAATTTCAGCGTGGCACATACCGAAAGATTCAAGGATGTCCAGGGAAACCAGCAGGAGCGTACTACCTGGGTGGAATGCGCTTACTGGACAGACAGGACAGCAGTTGCCGATTATCTTAAAAAAGGAAAAATGGTATATGCGGAAGGCGCCCCCTCTGCAGATCCCTACCAGAATAAAGAAGGACAACCTGCCGCTACATTAAGAATGAGAGTTCAAACTATCCAGCTGCTGGGCGGTGGAAGTGAAAATGGGTCTAACCAGGGCAATGTGAGCAGCTACGGCAGTACGCCAGCGCCTGCAGTGAGGAATCAACCCGCCGCACCGGCTGTAGCTTCTATGCCGGCGCCGGATGATGATTTACCATTTTAACCTCCTATCAGTGTATTAAATATCAGGCTTCCTCAAAAGGGAAGCTTTTTTGTTAGCGGCTTTTATAGTTTTCTATGCATAAAAAAGTCCCGGCATTTACCGGGACTTTTCATTGTATCAAGAATGCTTTTAAACTTCTTTCCTGTTTAATTTCAGGCCAAACGCCACCAGGTGTATGGCTGCGAAAATGAGTGAAATATAAAGCAGCACCCGGTTGGTATCAAAACCAACTGAGTATTGGTGCAGGAATCCTACAGCGATCAACGCCAGTGAAAGACCTATACCAACAATACGAGCTGTTTTTAAACCCGACCTTACTTTGCTTTGTTCGCCCAGTATGCTGTGCTTAACGCCATAGTACAGGTAAATATCCATACCGATCAGCATCCAAACCAGCAGGCGGATCCAGGTATCCATTGGCAGGAACACCATCATGAATAAACATACGACGATACCCAGGATAGGTACTAAGGGAACCAGTGGAGTTTTAAACGCACGGGGAATATCAGGCATTTTATTTCTCATTACCCATACGCCTATACATACAAGGATAAAGGCGAATAAGGTGCCGATGCTGGTCATTTCACCCACCACACGAGCTGGAACAAAGGCTGCAAACAGACTCACAAAGACCATGAACAATGTATTGCTCTTTGCAGGCGTTTGGGTTTTTGGATTTACCGCAGAGAAAATTTTAGGGATCAGTCCGTCTTTACTCATACTAAAGAATACCCTTGACTGGCCCATCAGCATTACCAGGATCACAGAAGCATATCCTGCAAGAATCGCTACTACAATCGCACGGTTCAGCCATGGATAATCAGGCTGGATAACACCGTTTGCATCTGCAGTACCCATATGATCAATTGCCAGGGCTACAGGTGCAATACCATCTTTACCGGCAAATGTGCTGTAGTTGGCAACACCGGTCATCACATGCGCAAAAAGGATATACAGGATCGTGCAGATAAACAGCGATCCCAGGATGCCGATCGGCATATCCCTTTTAGGATTTTTTGCTTCCTGTGCTGCCGTGCTCACCGCATCAAAAC
This sequence comes from Ferruginibacter sp., assembly GCA_047602605.1. Taxonomy (GTDB): domain Bacteria; phylum Bacteroidota; class Bacteroidia; order Chitinophagales; family Chitinophagaceae; genus Ferruginibacter. Next base: position 284,615 of record JASGGW010000005.1, on the reverse strand, counting down.
CGATATAGGCAAAGAATACAATAGCCGCTGCACGGATCACACCACTGAAACCAAAGTCACCGAATTTACCGGTGTTGTCGGGCAGGTATGGATGATAGTTATCGTTGTTGATATATTTCCATCCCAGGAAAATGAAGATCAGCACCACCGCAATTTTCAGCCCTACGATGATGGCATTCACAAAAGCACTTTCTTTGGTGCCCTTCATTAACAGGAGACTCATTAAAACAATAATGAAAACAGCGGGAAGGTTGATCACACCGCCATCCCATGGACCAGCCGTTAAGGCAACCGGGAGATGTACATCAAAACCTTCGAGGAATTTCACCAGGTAACGGCTCCAGCTGATACCTACCGTAGCGGCACCTACCGCATATTCCAGTACAAGGTCCCAACCAATAATCCACGCTATGAATTCGCCCATAGTTGCATAGGAATAGGTATAGGCGCTACCTGCCACCGGGATCATTGAGGCAAATTCCGCATAGCAGAGACCTGCAAACAAACATCCCAATGCCGCAACAATAAATGAAATAGTAATGGCAGGGCCGGCATGATTGGCGGCAGCCATACCGGTAATGGAGAAAAGACCGGCTCCAATGATAGCACCGATACCAAGCGCCACTAATCCCCAGGCTCCTAATGTTCTTTTCAGGGTATGTTCCCCTGATTCCTGGGCTTCATTTAAAAGCGCTTGTAATGGTTTTTTTACAAATAAACTCATACAGTGATTTTGGTTTTGACTAATAATTTCGGAAAAGTAAGCAATAAATTAATAAAATGATAACCAGCCCTCCATTTTTATGCAGCCGGGAAACGGGTTGATTGAAAAATGTTAATAATGCATTACCCATATTGATTTGAAGGTATTGCAGCAATGTGCAACAGTAAGATAGGCAATGCATAACAGCTGCGTAAAGAAAATTAAGTGAAGGTTTGGGGTTTTGAATTTCATTGAAAGATATATTGTTTATTTGCAGATGGAATTACTGGAAGTTACTTTTAGAGACCTGTTGAACCCCGAGTTTTATATCGTAAACGGGGGACTGTGGTTACTGCTGTTCATTGTATTTGCCGAAACCGGTTTATTTGCAGGATTCTTCCTGCCCGGCGATTCCCTGTTATTTGTGGCAGGTATACTGGCGCACGAGATCAAGGATCCCGACGGGAATGTAAAACCGGGCCTTGGCTACCAGTTCCTGAAATACTTTGGCTTTGAACCGCTCACTTATACTTATTGGATAGATTTGCTGGTGCTCATTGCACTCATCTCTTTCGCTGCCATCCTTGGCAATGCGGTCGGATACTGGACCGGGCGCAAAGTGGGTCCTACCATGTTCACATGGCGTGACCGTTTCTTATTCAAAAAGAAATACCTGACACAGGCCCATGATTTTTACGAGGAGAATGGTGCTGGTACTATTGTAATGGCCCGCTTTCTTCCTATTATCCGCACATTTGCGCCTATTGTAGCAGGTATTGTAGGTATGGACAGGAAGAAGTTTACTTTTTTCAACATCATCGGTTCTGTCGCATGGTCTGCCAGTATGATCCTCGCCGGATTTTTCCTTTACAAGATCCTGCTGGATAAATTCCAGTTCGACCTCAAAGAGCACCTTGAGCTGATCGTACTCGGCATTGTGATCGTAACCACAGCGCCGGTTATTTATAAACTGTTTTTCTCCAAAAAGAAACAGGAACCCGTTTCGTAATTGCCTGATGTCAAAAAACAATCAATCCGTTTTCAGTATTGTGGTGCTGGTGGCAGCGCTGGGATATTTTGTAGATATCTATGACCTGCTGCTGTTTGGTATTGTACGCATCCAAAGCCTGAAAGAGCTCGGTCTTACGGATGAGCTGGTAAAGAAAGACGGTGAATTTATCATCAGCATACAGATGTTAGGTTTAATGATCGGTGGCATTATCTGGGGCATTATGGGAGATAAGAAAGGAAGGTTGAGTGTGCTTTTTGGTTCCATCATTTTATACAGCCTGGCCAATATCGCCAACGGCTTTGTACAAACCACCAACCAATATGCCCTCGTTCGTTTCATCGCCGGAGTGGGGTTGGCAGGGGAGCTCGGTGCAGGCATAACGCTGGTGAGTGAAACCACTTCCCGTGAAAAAAGAGGCCTGAGTACTTCGCTGGTTGCAGGTATCGGTTTGCTGGGTGCGGTAGCTGCTTATTTTATTTCGCAATCTTTCAATTGGCGTACCTGTTATTTTATTGGCGGCGGACTGGGATTCTGCCTGCTGCTGCTGCGTATTTCAGTATTTGAAAGCGGCATGTTCAATAAAGTGAAGCAGATGAGCCATGTGGCCAAAGGAGACATCACTATGTTCTTCAACAACAGGCATCGTTTTAAAAAATACCTCTTTGCCATTCTCATTGGCTTACCTACCTGGTATGTGATTGGTGTGCTGGTCACTTTCTCCAACGATTTTGCAAAAGCATTCGGTGTTACAGAGCCTGTGCATCCCGGCAAGGCCACGATGTTTGCTTATGCAGCCATTGCCATCGGCGATGTACTGATCGGTTTTGTAAGCCACTGGCTCAAAAGCCGTAAAAAAGCATTGTATATTTTTTATACTATTACCATCATCGCCATAGCGGCCTATTTTATGCAGGGGCAGGGCTCTGCTGCAAAAATGTATATCATCTGCGCTGCATTGGGCTTCGGCACCGGCTTCTGGGCCATCTTTGTAACCATGGCTGCCGAGCAGTTCGGCACCAACCTCAGAGCGACGGCCACCACTACAGTGCCGAATATGGTTAGGGGCGCTTTGCCGTTGATTATATTTTTATTCAACTGGCTGCAGGGTTTTATGAGCTATGCACAGGCGGGGCTGGTAACAGGCATCATTGTGATGAGCATCAGTATTTTTGCAACATGGCAAAGTGAAGAAACCTTTGGCAAAGATTTAAATTATATCGAACCATAAAATTATTATAAGCATGACACAGGTTAATAACTGGATCAGTATTTTTCAGCGCAGCATCGATGATTATCATATCAGTGATAATGTAGATAAGGAGATAAGCAATCCTTATGAAAAGGATAGCCTGGAACACCTGATGTATGTAAAGAACTGGGTGGATACAGTGCAATGGCACCTGGAAGATATTATCCGCAATCCATCGATAGACCCGGTGGAGGCGCTGAAGATCAAACGCCGCATCGACAGCTCTAACCAGCATCGTACCGACCTGGTGGAGTTCATTGACAGCTGGTTCCTGAAACAATATGCCCAAGTGGCGCTTGCAGACAATGCAACGTATAATACCGAAAGCCCGGCCTGGGCGATTGACAGGCTTTCCATACTGGAGCTGAAAATATATCATATGCAGATTGAAGCAGATCGTACGGATGCTTCGGAAGAGCACCGGAAAAACTGTACAGACAAGCTGAACGTGCTTTTGACACAGCGGGTGGATCTTTCCACCGCCATCCAGCAATTGCTGGATGATATTGCAGCAGGTAAAAAATTCATGAAAGTGTACAAACAAATGAAGATGTACAATGATGAATCACTGAATCCTGTACTGTACCAGCAAAAAAAATAAAAATGGATGCACCACGGCACTTACTGGTCATTCGTTTTTCCGCATTGGGCGATATCGCCATGGCGGTGCCGGTGGTCCGCAACCTGTTGCAGCAGTATCCTTCTCTTCAGATTACTTTTGTATCTGTACCGTTTGCAGCGCCCTTGTTTGAGGGTATTGAAAGGCTGCAGTTTTATGGCGCAGATATCCGGAAAGAATTTAATGGTCTTGCCGGGATGTACCGGCTCAGTAAAAAAATAAAAGAAGATATTTCTTTTGATGCAGTGGCCGATCTGCACGATGTGCTGCGTACCAAAATCCTTCGCTTCTTTCTCGGGAAAAAAACGGCGGTTATTGATAAAGGCAGGAAAGAAAAAAAGAGCTTACCCGGCCTGCGCATAAAAAACTCCGGCCATTGAAAACAGGTTTTCAACGTTATGCCGATGTTTTTGCAGCGCTTGACTTTCCTGTCGAGCTGAACATTGAAAAAGGAATACAGCATTTCGGCGCAGGACAAACATTAGCTTTTCCTAAAAAACAAAATGTTATCTGGGTGGGTATTGCCCCGTTTGCAAAGCATGCGGCCAAGATGTATCCCCTTGATAAAATGGCTGAGGTAAAGGACATTCTAATAAAGCAGCCCGGTATCCAGATCCTTGTTTTTGCATCCCGGGATGAAGCCGGCATCCTGTCAACCTGGGAAAAAGAAAGCGACAGGATAATCATTACTGCCGGCAAAACAGACTTCAAAGCTGAATTGCAGTTGATCTCAGCGCTCGATGTGATGATCAGCATGGATTCGGCAAATATGCATCTTGCATCGCTTGCAGGAGTGCCTGTAATCTCTGTCTGGGGAGGCACACATCCTTTTCTCGGTTTTTATGGCTGGGGACAGGATATAAAAAATGCTGTGCAGACAGACCTGCCCTGCAGACCTTCTTCTGTATTCGGCAATAAAGAATGCCCTGTACATGGCGCAGCGGGATGTATGCAGGAAATTACCCCGCAGATGATTGCCGGAAGGTCGCTGGAAGTATTGAAAATAACCCACTGAGGATAGCTGTTAATATATTTTTAATTCACCGCTTTTTAATATTTACTTTCGCAGAGTAACCGTTGTTTTGCAGTTGCATGAAAACGTTTTTCTCTAAATATTATTTACTGCCGATTGCTGTTTGCTTTTCATTTTCTTCAAAGGCACAATTTGTTAGCAATGTCTACTGGACGGAACAGACAAATATGCCCGCCTCTGAAACAATTTATTATTCATCTTCCCGCCTATTGAAATGGAGTGATTTTAAAGGACAACCCGATCAGTCATCTGTGGCGGCGGCTATTACAGCCTCCGGTTTCGGCTACAAGGCAGATTTTAAAAGCAGTGGTGGCAAGGCGCAATTGAATGTAGGAGTATATTGCTATTTCAATAAAACCGGTTCCTGGGTAAAGCAAGGGAAAACCACAACCTATATCCTGAACCATGAACAGCAGCATTTTGATATCAGTTATATCGCTGCAGGAATTTTTTTCCAGAAGCTGAAAACCTGCAGCATAACAAAAGACAATTATAAGACCCTGCTTCCTAAAATCTACAACGATTGTGTGGCCCTGATGAACAAGATGCAGAACGATTATGATAGCCAGACAAAAAATGGTCAGCTGAAAGATGAGCAGGCTAAATGGGATGCCTATATCGATAAGCAGTTGGAGCAGCCTACAAGGTAACGACCAGTATAGGAATATTCAGCTCATGCCTTACCGCATTGACAGTTTCACCATAGATAAAATCTTTTAAGCCGCTGTGCCCGTGTGCTCCTATTACCAGCATATCGGCGCCGGCTTCCTGCACAATGCGTACAATTTCCTTTACCCTGTTCCGGTAGCCGATTTCTGCCGATGCTTCATAACCTTTGGCCTGTAACTGCTTCACATAATTTTCCAGCTGGTCCACATCTTTCCGGGCCTCAAAATCACGGGTTTCTTTTCCCAACAACTTTGCGCCGGCGCTCTCAACGATGTGTAATAGCAAATAATGACTTTCGCTTTTTCCCTGCGCCACTGCATAGGAGATAAGCTTGCTGTCACTATCGCTGAAATCGAGCGCCACCGCTATTTTGTGAATAGGAGGCGTTTCTATCAGTACAATTTCACCTGCTTTTTTGTGCATGGAAATATCTTCTTCATTATGTTGTTTTCTTTTCGCTATATAGGGATGGAAAATAATGTACAGCAGGATGCCTCCAAAGAAAAGGCCCGCAACAATGATAATGATCTTCGGGAAAAGATCCGGTCCTTCCAATACAGGTACTACCTCATTGAGCAGCATTTTTAAATTAAGGAATATCAGTATGCTTGCAATGATCCATGCGGCAATTTTTACAACAGGTTTGATGGCAAATTCTCCCATTGTTTTTTTATCGCTTACAAAATGTATCAGCGGTATAATGGCATAGCCCAGCTGAAGGCTCAGCACTACCTGGCTCATCACCAGCAATGCATTTACTTCTTCTTCACCATAGATCACAATCACAATGATGGCGGGTATGATGGCAATCAGTCTTGTCAGCAATCTTCTTACAATAGGGTTGAGCCGCAGGCTCAGGTAACCTTCCATTACGATCTGTCCGGCGAGTGTGCCGGTAACTGTGCTGCTTTGTCCTGCGGCTATCAATGCCAGCGCAAATAAAACAGGCGCTACATCCCCCAGGAAACCGGGCAGCAGTTTATATGCTTCCTTGATCTCAGCCACATGCGAATTGCCGCTTTTGAAAAATACCGCAGCAGCCAGCACCAGTATGGCAGCATTTACCAGGAATGCGACGTTCAATGCAACGGCAGTATCAACAAAATTAAATTTCAACGCCTGTTTGATGCCAGCAGGCGTTTTTTCAATTTTCCTCGTTTGTACCAATGCAGAATGCAGGTAAAGATTGTGCGGCATTACAGTGGCGCCGATGATGCCTATGGCAATGTAGAGCGCTTCATCACCCGGCAGCGAAGGAATAAAGCCTTTCACCACTTCGGATGCTTTGGGTTCGGCCATGATGATCTGTATGAGAAAACACACTGCAATGAAAGCGACCAGTGTAATGATGAATGCTTCCATTTTCCGCATGCCCAGCTTTTGAAGGTAGAGCAGGAGGAAAGTGTCCAGCACGGTAATGCTCACTCCCCATATCAACGGAAGGCCGGTGAGCAGCTGTATGCCGATGGCCATCCCCAATACTTCTGCGAGATCAGTCGCAGCAATGGCAACTTCAGCCAGCAGGTATAAAATAAAATTGACGGGTCTTGAGTAAGTCGCCCGGTTGGCCTGGGCCAGGTCGAGCCCACGGACAATGCCCAGCCTTGAAGAAAGATTCTGCAGCAATAACGCCATAAGGTTGCTCATCAGCAATACCCATATCAGCGAATAACCGAACTTACTGCCGCCTGCAAGATCGGTGGCCCAGTTGCCCGGATCCATATAGCCAACGCTTACGAGGTAAGCCGGGCCTAAAAAAGAAAACAGCTTCCGCCAGCGGTTGCCTTTTACAGCAGTCTCTACACTTGAATGTACTTCGCTGAGCGAAGCATTGGAATGCGGGTTAGATGAACTCATGCAAATGTTTAAATATATTTATTACTGCAGCGGCAGGAATTTTATTGATAAATTGTGCGATCAGTTTATACTTTTCAATCATGCCTGCCAGCAGGTTATGAAAGACTAAATGTAAAGTTAGACTAAGCTAACAAAAAAATAATATAAATTGGCTTTTAATTGCCATCATATGGAAATTAATGTGTAATAATTACACTAAAACAATTTCATTATATTGCACCGAACTAAAAAAACAACAAATGGATTTTAAACAGTTTCAGGTTCCTTACGATGTGGATCCTGTTTACGCAAAAAAGATTGCTTATTTTTCTATGGAATTCGCCGTTCACCAGCCATTGAAGATTTACAGCGGCGGACTTGGTTTTTTAAGTGGCTCTCATTTACGCAGCGCTTATGAATTACGCCAGAACCTGATTGGTATCGGTATTCTCTGGAAATATGGTTATTATGACCAGGCACGCAACCAGGACCAGACTTTGCAGGTACAATGGAATGAGAAAATCTATAATTTTTTAGAAGATACAGGAATTAAATTCCAGATAGAGATTCATGAACACCCGGTTTGGGTAAAAGCATATTATCTCAACCCTGAAACATTTAAATCGGCGCCCCTCTTTCTGCTGAGCACCGATCTGCCGGAAAATGATTATGTGTCGCAGACTATTAGTCATCGTTTATATGATGCGAATGTGGCTACCAAGGTAGCCCAGTTTATATTGCTGGGTGTGGGTGGTGCCAAGCTGATCGATGAGCTGAACTACAACCCTGATCTTTATCATTTAAATGAAGCGCATGGTGTAAGCGCTGCATTTTATTTATACAAAAAATTCGGCAGCAAAGAAGCCGTAAAACAAAGACTGGTATTCACTACGCACACGCCGGAAGAAGCAGGTAATGAAAAGCATGATATTTACCTCTGCGAAAAAATGAGCTATTTCTGCGGCATGCCGCTGGAGCTGGTAAGACTGCTTACAGGCATGACGGATAACCAGTTCAATCATTCGCTGGCCGCCCTGCGTTTTGCCAGACTGGCCAATGGTGTCAGCCAGCTGCATGGAGAGGTAAGCAGGCAGATGTGGGGCAAGTATGCCGATATCTGCGATATCAAAGCCATTACCAATGCACAGAACTGGCATTACTGGGCTGATAAGCAGCTGTACCGTTTTATGGATGATAACAATGAAGATGGTTTCATAGACCGTAAAAGGTATCTTAAAAAACGTGCTTTTGACCTGGTAGCCGACCAGACCGGAAAATTATTCAACCCGGATGTGTTTACCATTGTATGGGCACGCCGGTTTGCAGGTTACAAAAGAGCAGAGCTGATCACCAGGGATGAGGAACGTTTTAAACGTTTAATGTCCAATACAAAATATCCTGTGCAGATCATCTGGGCAGGGAAACCTTACCCGGTTGATTATCCTGCTATCAGCGATTTCAATATGCTCATCAATCTCAGCAAGAATTTTAAAAATATTGCTGTATGCACCGGCTATGAGCTGGCGCTGAGCAAACGCTTAAAGCAGGCTTCGGATGTGTGGCTGAATAACCCGAGGGTTCCCAGGGAAGCCAGCGGAACGAGCGGCATGACGGCTGCAATGAATGGTTCGGTCAACTTCAGCACCAACGATGGCTGGATCTGCGAGTTCATCAATCATGGCAATAACGGCTTCGTGGTTCCGCCGATCGATTATTCGGCTATCAGCGTGCATGAGCAGGATGAATATGACCTGATGAAGATCTATGACATTCTCGAAAACCAGATACTGCCGATGTATTATGAAAACCCTTCGGTGTGGAGGCAGATCATTAAGAATGGTATGAGAGATGTGCGCTGGCAGTTCGACAGTAACCGCATGGCGAAAGAATATTACGAAATATTATACAGGTAATTATTACAGGTATGTTTGTAAAATCCTTTCCACAGCGGAAAGGATTTTTTTTATCCCGTAAACGACTGGGAGAATAAAAAAATAATTTTGTAAGGCAAAGACTAACTGAAATGCTACATACAACCATCGATCTATATAAAAAAGCATATAGCGGGCTGACCAGGAATATCTGGCTGCTCAGTATCGTAATGCTGGTAAACAGGAGCGGCACAATGGTGCTTGCTTTTCTCACTCTATATTGTAAACACCTGGGCTTTACCACCGACCAGGGCGGCTGGGTGGTGGCTATTTACGGGCTGGGTTCCGTAGCAGGTGCATTGATAGGGGGCAAGCTGAGCGACCAGTTCGGCTTTTATAAAATGCAGTTCGGCGCCCTTTTCTTTGGAGGCTTGTTATTCATTGTACTCGGACAAATGAGCACCTATCTTTCCATTTGTATCTGCACATTTATATTGAGTATGGTGAATGAATCTTTCAGACCGGCCAATGCTACTGCCATTGCGCATTATAGTAATAAAAAAAACAGGACGCAATCATTCTCCCTCGTAAGGCTTGCCATCAACCTTGGCTGGGGAGTGGGCATTGCAGTGGGTGGCTTCCTGGCATCCATTGATTATCACCTGCTGTTCTGGGTAGATGGCTTTACCAATATCGGGGCGGCCATTACACTACTGATTATTTTACCTAAAGTGACGCTGGAGCAGCAGAAAAAACCACAGGAAGAACCTGCTCCTGAATTGCAGCAACCTGTCACCCAGCCTTCGGCTTTAAAAGACAAGGAATTTATGTGGTTCCTGTTTTTTGTAGTGCTGTTTGGCATCTGCTTTTTCCAGATATTTACCACGGTGCCTGTTTTTATGAAGGAAGACCTGCACCTGGGAGAATCGCAGATAGGAACGATCATGGCCATTAACGGTATCATGATCGCCGTATTTGAAATGCTCATTGTGTATAAGCTGGAAGGCAGGCGGCCATATCTTTTCTTGATGGCAACGGGAACCCTGCTTATGGCGATCGCTTTTCTTTTCCTGAACCTGCCGATAGCCAATAGTTTCCTGGTGGGCATCTTTGCTGTTTTGATATTGACTATATCCGAAATGACGTCGATGCCATTTATGAATAGCTATTATATCAGCCGCACCACGGAAAAAAGACGGGGACAATATGCCGGTTTGTACACCATGGCCTGGAGCGTGGCGCAGGTAGTGGGCAGCAGCGCCGGCGCCATGACGGCGGAGCGGATCGGTTTCCTGAACCTGTGGTGGATCGTAGCTTTTGTGTGCCTGCTGGCTGCAGGCGGCTTCTACTGGCTGCTGATCCGTAAAATAAAATTGGTTTAAAACAAAAATCCCGGCCATGCCGGGATTTTTATATCGTTTACTGTTTCTGATTATTGTATCTCGATCGCTTCCGTTGCTTTAGAGGTGATCGGAACAGATTGTCCCATCACTTCCAACGTACCTTCCACATTCACGGTCCTGTTGATTTTTTTCAGCAAAGATGTTTTAGTGTCAACGATCATTTCGCCTTCGCTTTTGGTGTCGAGTGCGATATCCATTTGCATACCCTGCGCTTCGGTGCTGAAGCTGCCTTTGCTTTTTGAAGAAAGGGCAATGGTAGCGATACCATCCTGTAAAGACTTTAAGGTATAGGTTTTATATATTTTGGAATTGTTTTTCACTTCAGAAGAATCCTGCCAGGTGTCGCCTGCTTTTTTTGCAGCCGGCAAAATAAAAATAATCGACTCGGCAGTGGCGGCAGTATTGTCCGTATTGCCGAACATATTCATTAACCCGCTCATCGGATCATCTTCTTTCTTGTCAGTATCTTCGGTAGCAGCTTTTTCTGCGGTTACTTTACCGGTGGTATTGTCGATGGTTACATTGGCTTCCTTGCCGATTTTATCACCTACTGCTTTACCGATTTCGCTCTGCAGGTCTTCCGGCTTTTCGGAATCGAAAGACTGGGATTGCCCCATCGCATCCATCGTCATGCTAAGCTTTGACAGCTTTGTAACTGCCTGGTAATTGCTTTTGTCGGTATTTTTTATTTCCAGCACAGAAGTGCTTTTGCTGTTACTGGTCATCTGGCCGCCCATGCCCATGTCAATGTCCTGGCTGGTGGCGCTGGTGATGGTCACCACCTGTCCTTTCTTTAATTTTACAGTTTGCGCACTTGCAGCAAAGCCGGTTGCGGTAAGGGTAAGGAAGAATACAATTTTTTTCATTTTTTATTTTTTTGGAGCGTAAAAATATTCAAGTTTTAATAATAAGCGTTCCCGCTGCTAACTATTAACATTCTGTATAATAAAAAACCGCCCGAAGGCGGTTTAAATCGGAATAGGATAAATATTATTCTACAACTGCTACATTAACAGCATTCATTCCTTTTTTTCCCATCTGTACGTCGAATTCTACTTTGTCGCCTTCTTTAATTTCGCCGCCGTTCAATCCGCTAACGTGTACAAATGTTTCTTTGTCTGAATCCGTATGTTTAATAAAGCCAAAACCTTTTTCGGTATTGAAAAACTTTACGGTTCCATGATTTTTTGTGTCCATTTTTGATAATTGTATTGATAAAGCGCAAATGTAGGCTTTTATGTTCAGAATTTATGCATTCTCTTCCATATAGGAACTCACCGGCTCGCAGGTACATACAAGGTTCCTGTCGCCGAATGTGTTGTTTACCCTGCTTACGCTTGGCCAGAATTTGTTGTCCTTCACATAAGGCAAAGCATATACTGCCTGCTGCCTGCTGTAAGGCCTGGTCCAATCATCTGCGAGTGCAACCAATTGAGTATGAGGCGCATTTTTCAATACATTGTTAGTCTTGTCTGCTTTTCCTTCTTCTATCGCCCTGATCTCAGCACGGATATTCAAAAGAGCATCGCAGAAGCGGTCCAGCTCATCTTTATCCTCGCTTTCGGTAGGCTCTATCATAATGGTGCCGGCTACCGGGAAGCTAAGGGTAGGAGCATGGAAATTATAATCCATCAGGCGTTTGGCCACATCTTCCGCTTCAATGCCTGCGCTTTGTTTGAAAGGACGCAGATCTACAATAAACTCATGTGCACAGGTTCCGTTAATACCGCTGTATAAAATTTTATATTCTTTACTCAACCTTGCCCTCATATAATTGGCATTGAGGATCGCATACTCGGTGCTTTTCTTCAATCCTGCAGCACCTAGCAATTTAATATAGGCATAGCTGATCAGCAGGATGCTGGCGCTGCCAAAAGGAGCGGCGCTCACCGCATGGATTGCTTTATCATTATTCTGTAAAGAAGGATGTCCCGGCAGGTAGGGAGCCAGCTTTTCGTTTACGCAGATAGGTCCCATGCCAGGGCCGCCGCCGCCATGCGGAATGGCGAATGTTTTATGAAGATTCAGGTGGCAGACATCTGCACCGATATTGCCGGGACTTGTCAAACCTACCTGCGCATTCATATTGGCGCCATCCATGTATACCAGGCCGCCGTTTTCATGAATAATATTGCAGATGTCGATGATGCTTTCTTCAAACACACCATGTGTGCTGGGATAAGTTACCATCAGGCCTGCAAGATTGTCTTTGTATTTAATGGCGTTAGCACGCAGATCTTCCACATCGATATTGCCTGCCTCATCACATTTGGTTACCACCACTTTAAAGCCGGCCATCACTGCCGAAGCAGGGTTGGTGCCATGCGCAGAGATCGGGATCAGGATCACATTGCGGTGATGATCTCCCTTATCAGCATGATACGCTTTGATGGTTAACAGTCCCGCATATTCGCCCTGCGCACCGCTGTTTGGCTGCAGCGAAGTGGCAGCGAAGCCGGTGATATTGCTTAGCCAGCTTTCCAGCTCGGTAATGATGCGACGATAACCTTCCCACTGATCTGCAGGAGCAAAAGGATGAATATTATTGAACTCAGGCCAGCTAACCGGGATAAGCTGCGTAGCTGCATTGAGTTTCATCGTGCAGCTGCCGAGTGATATCATGGAAGTGTTAAGACTAAGATCTTTATTCTCCAGGCTTTTTATGTACCGCATCATTTCTGTTTCGCTCCTGTGTGTGTTAAACACGGGATGTGTTAAGAAGGAAGAAGTACGTGTGAGCACTGAAGGAATATTCTCCAGTATGCTGTCTGCATCAAAATCTGCTACTGCAGTGCTGTTTCCGCTTGCTTCTGCAAATACATGCAGGATGTCCAGCACATCTTTCTGTGATGTGGTTTCATCAATGGAAATGCCTATGGCATCTTTATAATAGTAGAAGTTAACCTGGTGCTGCTCTGCAATTTTTCTTACAGCCGTCGTATCGGCCACTTTTATTTTTAAGGTATCGAAATAAGCATTGTTCTCATTCACATATCCCAGCTCTGTCAGCTCATTGCTCAGCGTCTGCGCCAGCATGCTGATGCGTTTGGCAATACTGATCAATCCTTCTGCGCCATGATACACGGCATACATGGCAGCCATATTCGCCAGCAGCGCCTGCGCTGTACAGATATTGCTGGTAGCTTTTTCCCTGCGGATATGCTGTTCCCTTGTTTGTAAAGCCATGCGCAGGCAACGGTTGCCCTGTGCATCCTGGCTTACGCCGATGATACGGCCGGGGATATTTCTTTTGAACTCATCTTTGGTTGCAAAAAAAGCAGCGTGCGGACCACCGAAGCCCAGCGGTACACCCAGTCTTTGTGAGTTACCGATGGCAACATCAGCGCCCAGCTCACCCGGAGGGGTCAGCAATGTCAGGGAAAGCAGGTCGGTAGCCATTACCACCAATGCATTCACTGCATGAGCGGTCTCAATGAATTTTTTATAATCGGCTACTGCGCCGTTGCTGTTAGGGTATTGTACCAGCGCTCCGAAATACTCTTCATCCAACTGTGCCGTTTCATAATTACCGAATACCAGCTCCACGTGGATAGGCTTCGCACGGGTGATCAGGATATCTTTGGTCTGGTCAAAAATATTTTCATCCACAAAAAATTTCGGGGCAACAATATGCTCGGTGTCTTTGTTCTTATGATTAAACAACATGGCCATGGCTTCAGCGGCTGCAGTACCTTCATCCAGCAGGCTTGCATTGGCAATAGGAAGCGCAGTGAGGTCACTTACCATGGTTTGAAAGTTCAGCAGGCTTTCCAGGCGTCCCTGTGCGATCTCTGCCTGGTAAGGAGTGTACTGTGTGTACCATCCCGGGTTCTCAAACACATTTCTTACAATAACACTCGGTACAATGGTATTGTAATAGCCCTTGCCAATATAATTTTTGAACAGCTTGTTCAGCGATGCTGTATGCTTCAGCTCGGTAAGATACTGATATTCGCTTACCGGGCCTCCTGTTTGCAAAGGCTGCTTCAGGCGGATGGCCGCCGGTACTGTTTTTTCAATTAATTCGTCGATCGAAGCTACCCCGATAGTCTTCAGCATCGCTGCTGTTTCTGCGGCGGAGGGCCCGATATGTCTTCTTGTAAATTCGGCCTGTTGTTGTTCGAAAAGCGTCATAAAATTGTGCGGTTGAAAGTGAGGTGTTGGCTACACCGGGAAAATTTGCGCAAATTTACGATAAGCCGGTAACATTTCCCTACATGTTTGTCCTTGTGCAATACCTGTGGATAATGGATGGCAATAATGGCGGGCTTCTTATATAAAAACTATTTGTTATTTTCAGGTATATGAATGCCTCTACATGCCTCAATTGCGGAAAAGCCATTAGTCCGGCTGCTCAATATTGCAGTCGATGTGGCCAAAGTACCCATATCCATCGTTTCAGCATCCGTCATTTCTTTCATGAATTCTTCCATGCCTTCACCCATACGGATAAAGGTATTTTTCATTTGCTCAGATGCCTGGCCACCAGGCCCGGTACTACGGCAAGAGAATATATCACCGGCAAACGCAAGACCTATTTCAACCCGTTTACTTTCTTTCTTATACTGATGGCTGTATTTGTGATCTCGAATAATTTTTTTTCAAAGCCTGTTGAATTGCAGGAAGTAAAAGCAGAAGTGCTGCAAAAGATACCCACCGAGGAAGGTAAAAGAAAATATATTGTTATGACGGAACGGGGCAATAATGTAAGCATCCTCATGCGCAAGCATAGCAATATAGTAGCAATGGTGGCTATTCCTTTCATATCTTTCTTTACCTGGCTCTTTTTCAGAAGAAAAGGATTTAATTATGCCGAACATTTGACCGCCAATATGATGTTTGTGGCATTCAGCAATCTTATTTTTACTGTGTTTATTTTTCCGCTGCTGGCATTGTTCAGTAATCATAGTTTTTCATTCTTCATAACCTTCCTGGCCATATTACTGCAGGGCATTTATTTCGGCTGGGCAATGAACGGATTTTTACAATTCACCACTACGGCACAGCGTATCAAAAGCATGCTTGTTGCCATCTCTATCATATTTTTATGGGCAATGTTCTCGATGATGCTGATTGCATTCTATATTTACCGCAACAGCCACTTTCTTGATTTCTTTTCCAGGATGGGTGGCAGTTGAGTTGCGATGCCTAATTTTGCTGCATGAGCGATGATGCTTTATTAAAGAACTGGCAAAAAAAATCGGGTGAAAGACAGAAGCTGTACAAACAGTTCTTGTTACGTCCTGATAAGAATAAAGTGCTCAGGCAGTTGCCCGGCCTCCATGAAGATGCATTCAGTAGGATCGATTGCCTGGAATGCGCCGCTTGCTGTAAAAATTATTCTCCCCGTTTTAAAACGCCGGATATTAAAAGAGTTGCCCGCAGACTGAATTTAAAAGAGGGCATTTTTATTGAGAAATATCTCAACCTGGATGAAGACGGCGATTATGTGGTGAATAGCAAGCCTTGCCCGTTTTTAGGCGCCGATAATTATTGCAGCATTTATGAAGACCGCCCGTCCGATTGCAGCCGCTTTCCTTATACCAACGAAGATGTGCTGATAAAGCGCCCGGCGCTTACCCAAAAAAATTCCACATTCTGCCCGGCAGTATATTTTGTGCTGGAAAAGCTGATCGCTAATAAATGATCAGCTTTTGCCGAATTTTTCCTCGTTAAATTGCTGCGATTGATTTTTTGCAATCGATAAACTTTTGAACCCGCTTCCTAGCAACGCCTTTACATAAAAAACAATTTGTCCTACATGATAGGGATAATGCGCCAGCTGTCGGTTGATCGCTTCCGTTACTGTATGTGGCTCATTGCGTATGAGCACAGTATCGGCGAGTTGGGTATCGGCCAGTTCATTTAAAGTATTCATCAGGCAGGACCAGCCTTCTTCCCATTTCTGCAAGACTTCTTCTTTTGTGCGGAGCACTTCTTCAAATTCTGCATCCCGTTGTCTCCATTCCTTTTCACCATCGCTGGTCAAGAAATCAGTCCAGCGGCTTAGCATGTTTCCATGCATATGCTGGATGATCATGGCAATGCTATTGCTTTCTTCATTGGGCCTTTCAAATAACTGCTCCGAAGAAAGCTGTGCAATAGATTTATCGGCCAGCGATTTGTAATAGAGCATCTGCTGCTTTACACTTTGAAGATATTTTGTATCCATAACAAAATTATTGAGGTGAAAAACATTAATATTCCATTTTCCGGAGCGCCGGAGCTTTGAACCAGGTGATGATCACCACGGCAATCGTCATGCAGCCTCCGAAAATAACGGATCGCACGGTTCCCATGAGCTTTGCAGTAAGCCCGCTTTCAAATTGTCCCAGCTCATTGGAAGAATTAATGAACATACTGTTTACGCTCATTACCCTCCCTCTTAATTCGTCAGGTGTTTTTAATTGTAAGATGGTGCTGCGTACTATAACACTCACTCCATCCATACAGCCGGCGATCATCAGGGAAACAAAAGACAGCCAGAATACTTTTGACAATGCAAAGCAAATGATACAGGCGCCAAAAGCGGCCACTGTAAAAAATAATATTCTTCCCTGGTTGCGCTGCAATGGTTTAATGGTAAGTATCGTCACCATTATGATAGAACCTATATCCATGGCGGCATTGAGCCAGCCGAATCCTACAGGACCAGCAAACAGAATATCCCGTGCAAAAACCGGCACCAGCGCTACTGCACCGCCAAAGAGCACAGCAAACAGGTCAAGCGACATGGCGCCCAGTATTTCTTTTGTTTTAAATACATACTGCAATCCTTCCGTTACGCTCTGCCAGGTATTACTGGTAGCTTTATATAAAATAGGCTTCTCGGCAATGTTTCGCAGCAAAAAATAACCGGTGGTTACAAAGGCAAGTATTACAAAAAAGCTTTTGAAAATACCGATATAGGCAATGAGAAAACCTCCCAGGGCATGACCGCTGATGGAGCCTACAAGCCATGTGGCAGAGCTGATGGAAGCAGCGCTTGGCAATAATTCTTTAGGAACAATCTGTGCGATCAGCGCAGAAAAGGTCGGTCCCGAAAAAGCCCGGATGGCCCCCGTAGCTGCAATTACGCTGCATATGAGTGAAGCGATCGTCCACGGCTTCATATGATCATGAGAAAACGGGGAAGCCAGTGCAAGCAATAAAACGATGCAGCCGATATACAGTAAAGTACATTTCAGCAGCAGGTCTCTTTTTTCGTTGATATCAATATAATGACCGGCGTACAATGCCAACAGTAGCGCAGGAATAACTTCGGATAAGCCCACGAGACCAAGTGCCAGCGGGCTGTTCGTCAATGTATACATCCACCAGCCGATAACAGTCCCAGTCATCCGCAGTCCCATGATGAATACAAAACGGCCCACAATAAAAAACCTGTATTCGGGTAAGCTTAATACTGCGTAGGGATTTTTATGGTGTGAATCGTTGGCCAACTGTGAAACGTTTAAGGCAAAGTTATGTAGTGTTGCCCATCTTCATATTCTTTATCGAGGGCATCGGTTATTATTTTAAGATGTTCTTCATTGCCCAGGAAATCGGCATTGCTTGCATCCACAAATAGTGTTTTAATATTATGCTGTTTTATATACTGTGTATAGGTTTCCTGCAGGTTGAACAGGTAATCGCTGGGAATGCCCTGCTCATAAGTGCGGTTCCTTTTTTTAATATTCTCCTGCAGCTTAGTGACAGGAGAATGAAGATAGATCAGTATATCCGGCTGTACGATCTGCGGGTTGATGATATCAAACAATTTCTGGTACAGCCTGAATTCTTCGTCAGGAAGGTTCACTTTGGCAAACAAAAGGCATTTGGTGAACAAATAATCTGAGACCGTGACCTGGTGAAACATATCCTTGGTCTGTAATAGTTCTTTTAGCTGTTTGTAGCGCTCAGCCATAAAAAAAAGCTCCAGCGGAAATGCGTATTGATCCGGGCTTTCATAAAACTTTGGCAGAAAAGGATTGTCTGCAAATTCTTCCAGGATAAGCCTGGCATTGTAATGTTTACTAAGTAAATGGGAAAGAGTGGTTTTACCAGCGCCTATATTACCCTCGATTGTAACAAAATTGTATTTCATCCGCCTGCAAAATAATCGGATATACTGTACCGGTTATTAAATCTTTTTCACATTCAGTTTGTCGGGACAGATTTTCAATAACTGGTGGTTGGTTTGCCGGAGCACAGGATGAATAAAGTTGGGCGAGAGTTCATTCAGGGGTGTCAGCACAAAACGGCGCTGGGCGATGGCAGGGTGGGGGACGGACAGTTCCGGAAGATCGATAATGTCTTTATTAAAAAATAAAATATCAATATCAATAATACGTGGCGCATTCTTTTCTGTTCTGATCCTGCCCATTTCCTGTTCTATGGCCAGGATTTGCTGCAGGCTGGAAACGGCGTCCAGATTCGATTCCACGATGATCACCTGGTTCAGGAAATCAGGCTGATTTGTCTTGCCCCAGGCGGCAGTCTGGTAAAGGCTGCTTTGCCGCCTGATCCTCCCGATCCTTTGCCGGATAAATTGAATGGCCGACTGTAATTGTTTTCCAGGCTGATCCATATTGCTGCCCAGCAGCAGGTATATTGTATTCATTTGATGAGTAGCAATCTTTCGTCTGTTACAAATTCTTTCGTCTCCGCAATCTTAACTTTTTTAAAATCGTTGTGCAACGGATTGATCAAAAAATTATATTCCTGCTGGATCACTGCGGAAGGTACTTTTAATATAAGGCTCTGGTTATTGCGGATGAATTCATCGCCGATGAACTGGCTGTAGCCTGCATCTTTTTCCCAGCTGGTTTTTAGTTTACCCAGGCTGATTTCGGGAATAGATGCCATATCTGGTACTTTGATCTCCAGCAGGTCAAGATTAATATAATAATCTCTCAAACGGCTATGCACCATCAATTCCAGCACCGCCAGTGAAATATGCTGAGAGCAGTACAGCATCGGCACACCTGCCGAATTCCATCTTCCGCCAAATAATTTAGCGCCCGTGCCCGTCAGGTCCTGGCTGTGCAAAGAATTGGCAATTCTGTAAATGATCATGCAAACAAGCCGTGTTGAATTCTTCCTAATTGGGTTAATACTCTCTGGATGCCATCGTAGCTGTTAAGTGAATCAAGGGAAAGCGTACCTTCCAGCATACGGGGCTCTTCCTTGAGCCAGTTGTAAAAGTTTTCTGCTTTTCCAAAAGTAAGCTTACCCTGCTCCAGCACTTTGGCAATCTGCATTACCCTTTCGGCATTCATAGGAGCAAATACCCCTTCGCTTTTGGCATATCTTTGCAGGGTGCGCTCACTGAGATGCAGGATGCTGGCCCATTCGGCCTGAGAAAAAGGTGCTTTATCCGCAATTTTTTTAAATTCGGCAAATGTAAAATCTTTCAAAACCGGCAAAGCTTTTACCGAACGATAAGGCGCAGCGGGTTCCTCTACCTGGTTTTTGGCTGTATTTTCTTTTAATATTTTCTTTTTACTGTTTTTCTCATTCTTTTTCATATCCACGACATTTGTCATCAAATTTACGACATTTGTCATAAAGTTCGAATTTTTAATTCCTTTTTTTACAATAGTTTTGCACAATCTTATTCAACACTTATGCAATACAGCCAGATAAGGGCTATGTTGGCCATTACCAAAGCCAGCCTGCGCTCTATACTTCGCAGCCCTTCCGCAGTGGTATTCAGCTTTGCTTTTCCTTTCATATTCATCCTGGTTTTCGGCTTTATAGGCAATGGTGGGGGAAGGAGTATATACAGGGTAGTGCTTGCACCGAACTCCGATACCAGCAATGCATTGTATACGGCTTTAAAAAATAATCAGTCAATACGGTTTGTTTCTTATACCGATTCGGCAGAACAGCTGCTCGATATGCAAAAGGGCAGGATCGCCGGGATGATCTCCATCCGGAAAAAACAAAATGACAGTATAGCTCCTTACGATATCAGGCTAAACGGGTATTCTGCCAGTGGAAATTTATGGCCCCAGCTGAAAGTACTGCTCGAAAATACCATCAATGAAGTAAGCAATAAGATCTATCCCAACAGGCATACCTATGCCAGCTTCAACTTCGATTACAAAAGAGATATTACAGAAATAAGGGAATATAAAACCATTGATTTTATTCTTCCGGGGCAACTGGGTTTTTCCCTGCTCAGCGCCGGTGTGTTTGGTGTGGCGTTTATGTTCTTCAATCTCAGGAGCCAGCTGGTATTAAAGCGGTTTTTTGCAACGCCAATCAAGCGCTCTTACATCATATTAGGCGAAAGCTTCAGCCGTGTGATTTTTCAAATGATGACTGCCGTGGTGATCATCGGCGCCGGGTATTTATTTTTTGGATTTACCCTGGTGCACGGCTGGCTCACATTTGTGCAGATGCTGTTCCTGAGCTTTATAGGCCTCATCCTTTTTATGGGTTTTGGTTTTATTATCAGCGGCATTGCCACCAGCGACAGCACCATTCCGCCACTGGCCAATATCATCACTTTGCCACAGTTCTTACTGGGCGGCACATTCTTTTCCATCGAAGCATTTCCTAAATGGCTGCAGCCGGTGGCCAAAGCCATGCCCCTGGCTCATTTGAACGATGCTATGCGTAGCGTGGCTTTTGAAGGGCATAACCTGTGGGATGTAAAGCTGGAAATCGGTATTTTATTATTATGGACGGTAGGCGTTTATTTTGTCGCCACCAAAGTTTTTAAATGGGAATAATCATGCGTCTGGCAAAAGGCTTTTTAATTGTACTGGCAGGTTTCTTTATACTGATCACTTTAATCTCTTTCCTGTTTCCCTCCACAGTGGTGACAGTAAAGTCTGCTACGGTGCATGCGCCCGAAAGCAAAATTATGGCAGCTGTTACCGACCTGCAGGAATGGAAAAAATGGAATCCTGTTTTTATGCAGCCGGGAAATGAGCTGAAAATATCTTCGCCTTCAACCGGCAATAATGCCAGGGCGGATTGGATGCAGCATGGTAAAAGCTACAGCATCAGCTTTACCAATGTATTTGATAAAGGCGTTCAATTTAATGTAAACAGCCCGGGCGAAAAACCGGTGGAAACTTCCCTCGCAGTGCTACCGATGCAGGAACCCGGTACTTACCAGGTGGAATGGAGAGCCATTAACCGGTTAAAATGGTACCCGTGGGAAAAATTTGCCGGCATATTTGTTTCTGAAATGACCGGTCCGGGCTACCAGCAGGCGCTGGAATCGCTGCAAAAATATATCGAGCATAAATAAGCCTTCTACAATGGAAAACTGATCTTCCCCATGCTCACCGCAGGAAAATTTTTAAGCCGTGCAGGAAAATTTTCCCGGGCATCACCCGCCAGGGCTTCATTTGCCAGCAAGGCAAACAAAACAGCTTCTTTCGCATCAGGGTCAATTCCTTTTTCTATAGTGGATTCAATCACTGCGCCGGGTACCAGTTGCTGTAAATGTTCCATCAGCAAAGGATTGTGCATACCACCCCCGCTTACATAAATTTTTGAATGATTTCTTATAACAGGATTGATCGCAAGGGCAATGGAAGCCGCTGTAAAATAATTGAGGGTCGACATGATATCTTCAGCTGAAAGCGCTGCGGTATTGGTTTTTTCTAATGCCTTTTGAAGGTAAGCGAGGTTAAATAATTCCGGGCCGGTGGTTTTGGGCAAAGGAGCGTTTAAAAAATTATTGTTCATTAATTGCTCCAGCAATGCATGATTGATATTTCCTTTTGTAGCAATAGCTGCATCCCTGTCATAATGGGCGTTGAATTTTTCCTGCATCCATGCATCCATCATGGTATTTCCAGGTCCCACATCGGTGCTGAAAATTCCTTCATCATTAGCCGGCAGGAAAGTGAAATTGGCAATCCCCCCGATATTCAGCAGGATAACATCATTGTCCTCTTCTTTAAACAACAGGTAATCGCCGTAAGCTGCCAGCGGAGCGCCTTCGCCGCCTGCGGCAATATGCTTTTGACGGAAATCGCTCATGGTAATGATCCCTGTTTTTACAGCAATATGATCGCCGTCGCCGATCTGCAAAGTGCCGTTGCCCATTTTGTCATGACCATGCAGGCTTAAAGGTGCATGATACACCGTTTGGCCATGGCTGGCAATTATATCAACCTCTTCTTTTGCAATGCCCCACTCCTGTAAGGTATCATTGATCAGCGAAGCATGCAGTTTACCGATCCATTCATTCAATAAGGTCAGTTGCTCCAGGTTGACTTCCTGTTTGGAAAAAACGGAGCGTATCGCAGCTTTTGTATCCTCATCATATGCTACAGTGGTGAATTTTTTTAACTGCAGGATCGTTTTTTTTCCACTCCCTTGTATGTTACACAACGCAATATCCAGCCCGTCCAGGGAAGTGCCGCTCATGAGCCCGATGATAGTACGGCCTGGCTGCTGTGCAATGGTATATAGCTGCGAAATGTTGGGGTTCATGATTGTTTAATAAACTGCAGGTTGCGTTTGATGCCGCTAAATTTCGTTCTTTTTATGGGAGAATCTTTAAATATCGTTTTGAATTCTTCTTCTGTCAATGCTGCCCAGTCATTTTCACTGTAGTGCAGTATCTGTGCGATCGGCTCGAAAGCCGCTTCGGTATTGGGCTGGCTGAACCTGTTCCAGGGACATACATCCTGGCAGGTATCGCAGCCAAACATCCAGTTGTCAAACTGCCCTTTCATTTTTTCCGGGATCAGGGCATCTTTCAGCTCAATGGTAAAATAAGAAATGCACTTGCTGCCATCCACCACTTTGCCGGGTAAAATAGCTTCTGTAGGACAGGCATCGATGCATTTTGTACAGGTGCCGCAAAAATCTCCGGTAAAGCTATTGTCGGCCAGCAGTTCGATATCAGTGATAAGCGTTGCGATGAAAAAGAAGGAGCCGCTTTTTTTATTGATCAGGTTACCATTTTTACCGATCCAGCCAAGACCGCTTTTTTGCGCCCAGGCTCTTTCCAATACGGGGGCGCTGTCGACAAAACCACGGCCTGTAAAATCACCGATCCCAGTTTTAAGGATCTGTAAAAATTCGTTCAGCTTTTTCCTGATCACTTCATGATAATCCTTGCCATAGGCATATTTGGAAATCTTCACATCGTTATTTTCCTGTTGCTGCTCCGGGAAATAATTAATTAAAAGAGTGATCACAGATTTTGCGCCGGGAACCAGCTTCTGCGGATCAACCCGCAGATCAAAATGATGCTGCATGTATTGCATGGTTCCGTTCATGCCCTTGCTCAGCCAGGCTTCCAGCCGGCGTGCATCTTCATTAAGAAAACCGGCCTTCGCTATACCGCAGTATTCAAATCCAAGTCCCGCAGCCGTTTGTTTTACCAATCGGGTATGGTCGGCAGTGCTCACTTGTCAGACTCGTTTAAATGAAGTTTATGGAAGAACCGGTGCACAACGGGTGCAATGGCAATGCTGAACACTGAAAGAAAAGTAACGCCACTAAATATGGCATATACAGAAGCAAAAACTTTGGCTGCTTTTGTAAGCACAATATTTGCATCGATCACCGGCCCCATGCCGCTAAGGATCATGGCAGCATTCAAAAGGCTGTCGTACCAGTCAAATTCCGGAATGGTCAGTTTGTAGCCGACAATACCAATCAGCAGGCTGATGGATAAGATGAAGATTGCAAACAGTATATTGTTGCGAACCCGCTTGTAATAGACCGGTTTGGGCGCCAGCTTTTGTCTTTTATTTTCGTACATACCTTTATAAAATTACAAAGCCTGCCTGTAATAACCTTTTAAAATGTTATATCGAAACCCAGTGTGGCAATGGTTTCAAAATAAGCGAACCCATGCCTTACCCTGCTGCCCTTCAGGGAAGTGGTATTGGCGAGGGCATTCAGGTAGCGGACATACCCTGTTTTACCGGTTCCTTCCACGAAGAAATGCCTGAAAGGATACAGCCTTACACCTGCTTCGGCGCTTGCATTAAAGCCTGCAATGTGAAAATTGTTGTTCAGCTTATCACCATGGTAGGTGAAATCCGTACGGGGAATATTAATGCCTGCGCCTGCTTTCCAGAGCAGGTTCAGCAGTTGCCTTCCTGTACCTTTTGTATGCAGCAGTGTATTTTGCTGCACATAATTGATATGAAGCAGGTTGCCGCCATCGGTATGTTCCAGGTGCAGGAAGCTGGCGGAATTTAGTACGCTGTCGCCATCCACCTTCTGGTTGTTGATGGTGCCCGTTACATGCACTTTCTGTCCATCTGTCACCACATATTTGATATGATCAAAATTGATCTCTACCGAACGGGTTTTTTGTTTGTTCAGGTAGAAACCTATCCTGTAATTGTATTGCGGGAGGGATATCTCCAACGGATTTTTTGTAATGGAGTGGAAATCGGGTTTATCTTTTGCCCTGGCATGATGCAGGACAAAGTCGTCGCCGTTTGCCATTTTGAAATGAATATTGCTTTTGGTGTACCACTCCAGGTTATAACCCCATTGAAGGTACATGCCATAAAAAAGTTTGTTCTTGCTTTTTGTCTCCTGGGCGTAACTGCCTGCCACGATCAGCATCAGCAGGCTGATACAGGTTAATTTTTTCATTTTGCTGGTTTAAAACGCCCGCAAAGTTAGCAAAATAAACCATCC
The DNA here is from genome assembly GCA_047602605.1 of Ferruginibacter sp. GTDB lineage: Bacteria > Bacteroidota > Bacteroidia > Chitinophagales > Chitinophagaceae > Ferruginibacter. The sequence continues at coordinate 259,598 of JASGGW010000005.1, read as the reverse complement.
CGCAGCTTAACGGGAAATCGCATTGTCTACCAGTTGCTTCAACGCTTTATAACGGTCATTCCTGCCTTTCGATTTCAGGTTAAAGCTGAGCAGTATAGCGGCATAGCCCTTTTTATTATCCACCCAGGGAAAGCTGCCGAACAACCCGGGACTGGTTACCGCTGTAGCTGGTTTGTCGGGACTGGCGTCTTCCATTGTCCATTCTCCATACCCATAACCCCAGTCGCCGGCATTGGCAGGCGAGCTGAGCACGGGAATGCCGGCCGCATGATTGTATTGCATCTGCTCCACGCTTTTTTCACTCAGGATTCTTTTGCCGTTGAACATCCCTTTGTTCAGGATCATTTGTAAAAAGTTGAGGTAATCGCTGGCGGTGCCTGGGCGCTACCGGCTGGCAATGCCGTTTTCTTTTTGCCAAAATCGGTGTTGTGCATATTACAGGGACGGGCAATCCTTTCAGCAAACAATGTTTCAAAGCTTTTTCCACTTATTTTTTCGATCACAGCCCCCGCCAGTTGTAATCCTACGCTGCTGTAGTGGAAAGACTGTCCCGGAGCTGATTCCACCGGCTGCTTTGCGATAAGTGCAACGGCTTCGTCCATTGAACCGATCTTGTTCATCCATTCCTTGCTTTCCTTCACCGAACCTCCCTTGATGCCGGTTGTGTGCGATAAGCATTGTGAAATGGTAACTGCTCCTTTGCCATTGGCTGTCATCACGGGTAAAAATTTTCCCACGGTATCCGTCAGTTGGAGCTTGCCATCATCCACAAAGGTCATTACCAGGGCAGCGCTCAGCCATTTGCTGCAGCTGGCGAGACTTATTTTACTGTTTTCATCATAATCCTTTGTAAGGCTGGCGGCATCCTTTCCTGTTTTCCGGGCAATGAGTTTGACGCCCATTTTCTGGCGCCGGGTCATTTCGTTAAACGATTCATTGTAAATCACTTTACCATCTTTGTACACCATCACAACCGCTCTTCCGCCCAGGTCCTTGAGATTGCTATGCACCCAATCTTCCACGGGGCTGAAATTGTACTGGGCGAAGCTGGTCTGAAAGAATAGCAGCATCATTAATAAAAAACTGTAACTCAGGCAGTTTTTATTCCATTTATATGTCATAATTTCTTAATTATTGGTTTGGATTTTGATTTGATAAATAAGTTTAAATCAAACAAAAATTTAAATCTACATATGAATTTAAGCAACTATACCATAAAAGCCGCTGAAGTGATACAACAGGCGCAGCAGCTGGCTTTTAATCATAAAAACCCCAATATTGAAACGGAACATATTCTCCTGGCATTATTGTCTATGGAGGATTCCCCTGTGGATTACCTGTTGAAGAAAAACAATGTTACCATTAACCTGGTGGAAAGCAAGCTGCAGGAACTGATCAATAAGCTGCCTACCACCACAGGTGAACCTGCACAAACAGTGAGCAGGGATGCCAACAGCGTTTTATTACGTGCCGGCGCTTCGCTGAAAACATTCGGCGACGAATTTATTACGCCTGAGCATATTTTGCTGGCCATTGTACAGGGATCGGATGCTGCCGGCAAGCTGCTGAAAGATGCAGGCCTTACAGAAAAAGGACTTATCACAGCTATTAAGGATCTGCGCAAAGGCGAAACCGTTTCTTCCCAGACACAGGAAACGCAGTTCAACGCCCTGAGCAAATATGCCAAGAACCTGAACGAGATGGCCCGCCAGGGCAAGCTTGACCCGGTGATTGGCCGGGATGAAGAGATCCGCCGCACGCTGCATATTCTCAGCCGCCGTACCAAGAACAATCCTATCCTGGTGGGCGAACCGGGTGTGGGTAAAACCGCCATCGCCGAAGGATTGGCGATCCGTATCGTAAACGGGGATGTTCCTGAGAACTTAAAGTCGAAGATCATTTATGCGCTCGATATGGGGCAATTGATTGCCGGCGCCAAGTACAAAGGTGAATTCGAGGAAAGATTGAAATCAGTGGTGAAAGAAGTTACTTCTGCCGAAGGGGAGATCATTCTATTCATCGATGAAATACATACGCTTGTAGGTGCAGGCGGAGGTGATGGCGCTATGGATGCGGCCAACATTCTGAAACCGGCGCTGGCAAGAGGCGAACTGAGGGCAGTAGGCGCTACAACGCTCAATGAATACCAGAAATATTTTGAAAAAGATAAGGCGCTGGAAAGAAGGTTCCAGAAAGTAAATATAGATGAGCCCAGTGTGGAAGATGCTATCTCCATTCTTCGTGGCCTGAAAGACCGTTATGAAACCTATCACCATGTGCGGATCAAGGATGAAGCGATCATCGCAGCGGTGGAATTATCGCATCGTTATATAACCGATCGCTTCCTGCCGGATAAAGCCATTGATCTTATTGATGAAAGCGCTGCCAAACTGAGGCTTGAAATGAACAGCATGCCCGAAGAGCTGGATATACTGGAAAGGCAGATACGCCAGCTGGAAATTGAAAGGGAAGCCATCAAACGGGAGAATGATGAAGCAAAGCTGAAACAGCTCAATACAGATATCGCCAATCTTTCGGTGGAAAGAGACACTTACATGAGCAAATGGAAAGAAGAGAAAGAGCTGGTGGAAAAAGTGCAGAGCGGGAAAGCCAATATTGAGCAGCTGAAGCTGGAAGCAGAACAGGCTGAAAGAAACGGCGATTATGGTAAGGTAGCCGAGATACGCTATGGTAAGGTGAAAGAGCAGGAAACGCAGATTCAGGCGCTGATGTCGCAACTGGATGAGTTATCGGAGAAACGCTTGCTCAAAGAAGAAGTGGATGCGGAGGATATTGCCGAAAGTATTGCGAAAGCCACCGGTATACCTGTATCGAAAATGCTGCAGAGTGAAAAAGAAAAGCTGCTTAATCTTGAAGATGAGCTGCACAAAAGAGTGGTAGGGCAGGATGAAGCCATAGAAGCCGTAAGCGATGCTATCCGGAGAAGCCGTACAGGCCTGCAGGATCCCCGTAAGCCTATCGGGTCCTTCATTTTCCTGGGTACCACGGGTGTGGGTAAAACAGAGCTGGCAAAGGCTTTGGCAGCTTACCTGTTTGATGATGACAGCATGATGACCCGTATTGATATGAGTGAATACCAGGAAAAACATTCGGTGAGCAGGCTCGTAGGTGCGCCTCCCGGTTATGTGGGTTATGATGAAGGCGGACAGCTAACGGAAGCGGTTAGACGCAAACCCTATTCAGTGGTGTTGCTTGATGAAATTGAAAAAGCGCATCCGGATGTGTACAATATTCTTCTCCAGGTGCTCGATGACGGCCGCTTAACGGATAACAAGGGCAGGGTAGTGAATTTTAAAAATACCATTATCATCATGACCAGTAACATGGGCAGCCAATTGATACAGGAAAATTTTGAAAAGGTCACAAAAGAGAACAAGGAAGAAGTGGTGGAAAGAACGAAGGAAGAAGTGGTGGCGTTGCTCAAGCAGACCATTCGCCCCGAGTTCCTCAACCGCATTGATGAGATCATCATGTTCCAGCCTTTGATGAAAGACGAGATCAGGGGTATTATCAAAATACAGCTCAACGACCTGGAAAAGCTGGTGGCCAAAAATGGCATTGATCTGCGGTTCAGCGACTATGCCCTCGATTTCCTGGCTGAGAACGGCTATGATCCCCAGTTTGGTGCCAGGCCGCTGAAAAGGCTGATCCAGAAGGAAATCATCAACCAGCTGAGCAAGCGGATACTGGCCGGGGATATTGACAAAACCAAGCCGGTGCTGGTGGATGTTTTCGATGGCGTGGTGGTGTTCCGGAACGATGTTCACAGTGCAGTGTAAACGGTGTTAATGTTTTTTTAACAATTTTATAATTAATTGTTATTCAAATGATTAATTGTCGGTATGTGGAAAATTTGATGAGTGAACATTGATAAATGTTAAAATGATTTACCTTCAGCCGATTACCGGCCAAGGTAAGAAACAATAGTTCTTCACAAGCGGCTCCATGGTAAAGTACCTTTTACGATGTAGCCTGTTAATAAAAAGGAGTTTAAATATGGCATTTAAAAAAGATGTGGTTGAGATAATTGAACCAAGAGACGTATTTGTAGGCAATCCAAAAGCAGAAGTTACCCTTGAAGAGTTTGGTGAATATGAAAGTGAGGTTTGTGCAAAAGCAAATGAGGTGGTGAAAAAATTACTGACTGATTATGATGGTAAGATCCGTTTTAATTTCAGGCATTTTCCTTTGACAAGAATACACCAGCGCAGCCTGAAGGCAGGTGAAGCTGCAGTGGCTACCGCACAGGAAGGCAAGTTCTGGGAAATGCACAATATCCTGTTCGCCAACAGGAGAAACCTGGGTACTACCAGTTTAAAACTGTACAGCAAAGAAGCCGGTGTGAACAACAAACGCTTCCTTGATGACCTGGTAAATGCCACTTATGGCTGGCAGGTGCAGGGCGATCTGAAAGAAGGGCTGGACCGTGGTGTGAAAGATGTACCTACTTTCTTTGTGAACGGCGAAAGGGTTTCCAAACCAACTTACGAAGAGCTGAGCAAGGCGATTGAAACAGCTTTGAAAAAAAGCAAAAAGAAACCTGCTGCCAAGGCAACCGCCAAACAAAGAGCATAAGCGAAATGCTGAAAAGAAAAATACTAAATCTAAAATGCAGTCCCTCAAAGGCTGCATTTTTTTAATTCCATCAACTAACAGCTAATATCTAACAGCCAATAGCTATTAGCTATCTTTACCACATGAAAGTTTCCTTTAAAGCCAGGCTGGAAAAATACGGGCAAAACGGTGATAAAACCGGCTGGACCTATTTTGTCATTTCCGCCCGGGCCGCCGGCAAACTCAACAAAGGTGTAAAAAAATCTTTCAGGGTGAAGGGATGGATTGATGCGTATGAAATAAGCCAGGTAAGCATTCTGCCCTGCGGCGATGGATCATTTATGATGCCTTTTAATGCCACAATGCGAAAAGCTACCCGCAAGAAAGTGGGCGATACGGTAGAAGTGGCGCTGGAAGCGGATCTTTCTGAAATACCCCTATCGCCGGAATTACTGGAATGCTTACTGGATGAACCTTTGGCCAGGCAGGAATTTGAAAGCCTGCCACGTTCGCATCAGCACTATTATTCCAACTGGGTTGAAAGCGCCAAAACGGAAGCTACCCGGACAAAACGCATAGCGATTGTGATCAATGGGCTGGCCCGCAAAATGGATTTCGGCGCCATGCTGCGGGAGCAAAGGGATTTGAAGTTGAAATAATCGCAATGAAATTATTTTGCGGACAATTTAATGCCTAACACATAACATGGAACTTCCTTATACTGTACTACGGAGCTTCCAAATGGATCCACATCCCAACGAGCTTTATTGGCAATATTCTCTTCCATTAAATTATCAAACAATCTGTTGAAATTTCCAAACTCCAATTCACTTGTTCTGATTGGGTAAATTAAAAAAGTTGCAATAGCAGAACTATCACTGCTAACGCTAGCGTCAATCTGTTTTATTATTGAATTTACAGCGCCCATCTTCCTGGTATCAGTAAGAAAAAACGGATTGATCAAAAAGCTGGTTGTACTGTCGTTGCTTAAGCTGTCCAGCTTTTTATAGTAAAAAACTTCTTCAAATATTTTAAATGAAAACTTTTCTAACTCTTCCTCTGTCAGAGGTGAGGGCTGTTTATTATAATAATAGGCAGCAGTTGCTTTATTCTTTTCTACTCCCAGGCCTTCAAAATAAATACTGCCCAGTTTTTCCAGGATAGATTTATATGCAGTTAACGTTGTTCCTTCCAGTTGATCTACATAAACTTCTCCATGCCCATCAAGATTTATTTCATTAACAAGGTCATAAAATTCAATTGCTTTCTGATATTGCTTTTCAGTAAAATAATAATCACCCAGTTTTTTGCATGCAATAATATAGTCGGATGTTTGTTGAAGGCATTTTTTGCCGGGCTTGTAACAAAAGCCTTTCTTGATAATTCTTTTTTCTTCTCCGAAAGCAGGTTCTGGTTTTTGAGCAATTGCCCCGACTGTAATAACAGTGAAAAGAGTAACAATAAGAAATTTCATAAGGATAATTTACTCTGTTACTTCCACCATATATTCCAGCATTTCTTTGCCATCCACCAATATTTTTACCGGGTGGGTATCGTCTTTTTTAAACTGGTAGGAAAAGCTGATACTGTTGCCGCTGGCAGAAAAATTCATGGGCTCAGGTTTTTGCAGCTTTCTTCCTTCACCAATTAATAAAGACACTTCTTTTACATCGCCGGCCTTGTCCATCGGTAATGTCCAGCTTACTTTTCCTTTTGTTTTTGTTTTAATGTAACCGGTGGCGGGGGTTGGCTTTTTGAGGCCGTATTCATAAGCCGGGCTGTAGATAACCGGCAGGCTGTAAAATTCTTTTTTCGATTTTACACCTCCCAGCTGCCAGGCATCATTGTCGGCCAGGTGATCGATATGGAACAATGTTTTATCTGCAAAGAAATATTCGCCTGTGATTTTCTTGTTGAAGACTGCCATCTTTTTATCAAGGCTGCCGCTCGCTTTGGCGGCGTCCACTACGTACCAGCTATCGGGGCTTTGTCCCAGTTGCACCACGTTCCAGGAATGATTTACTTCGTCTGCGGGGTTGTTGAGATCGTCGATGCTGTTCCTGATATAACCATCCACTACCAGGCAGCGGATATTGGCGATGCTCGCCATTTCCTGGTACAGTTTGGCAAAACCGAGGGGAGTGGCCTTACGGAGCTTCACCACGTCTTCCGGTAGGCTTTTGCGTTGGTCGTTGGCCTTGGTCGCTTTCGGATCGATGGCTATATTATTGGCGATCCAGTAAAAAATGGCCCTTGCCTGCTGCTGGTTATTGCCCGAAACAGCTACTACTTTTTTGGCGATCTGCGCCAGGTTCAGGCTGTCCATACTGCCCAGCTGCTTTACATATTCATCGGTGGCTGCATAGCTGGTCTGGGCTGAAGCATTTGCAAAACCTGCTGCAACCAGGGTTAAAAGGGCGATCAATTTCTTCATGCGATAAAAATAGCAAAGCTTTCGTTAATGAATTAACAATAAACCTCAATCCTTACCTTTGCCGCCGTTCCGTGAAGCGTATTATCACAAATATCATCGATGCATTTTATCCTCCTTTCCGGAAGATGATGCCCCTGCAAACCTTCCGCTATGCGGCTTGCGGCGGGGGCAATGCACTATTCGGACTACTGACCTATTTCATCAGTTACCAGTATATTTTTGCCGGCCGGATATTCGATTTCGGCTTTTATGCTTTTGAGCCGCATATCGCAGCGCTGTTTGTTTCATCCACCATTACTTTTATCATCGGTTTTATATTGAACCGCTACGTGGTATTTACCGGTTCCTATTTACGGGGCCGCATACAGCTGTTCCGGTACTTTCTTTCCTTCACTTTTAATCTTATCATCAACTACGGTATGCTCAAGCTGCTGGTAGAGGTGTTGCACTGGAATGCAGTGCTCAGCCAGGTGATCACCATCGGGCTGGTGATCATTATCAGCTATTTTACCCAACGGCATTTCACCTTCCGGGTAAAGCAGGATGGCCACGCTGAATTTACCGGCCTTGAGTAGAGACTGTATTGAATTACATGAATTTTTGACTGATTTTTACATTTTCAATGCCAGTCTATCTTTTTTCGTTCAAATCACTGTCTCATTACTGCCATTTTTGCACAAATTCCGCCTTGGCATAATGATTGTCAATTATGTGCAATAATCAACTTAAAATAAACAACTTATATGGGTAAAATAATTGGAATTGACTTAGGTACTACCAACAGTTGCGTAGCCGTAATGGAAGGTAACGAACCGGTAGTGATTGCCAATGACGAAGGCCGCAGAACAACGCCTTCTGTAGTGGCTTTTTTAAAAAACGGAGAGCGTAAAGTAGGGGATCCTGCCAAGCGCCAGGCGATCACCAACCCGCAAAACACCATCAGCAGTGTGAAGCGTTTTATGGGTCGCCGCTTTGATGAAGTAACAGAAGAATCAACACACTGGAGCTATAAAATAGTAAAGGGTGACAATAATACCGTACGTATTGACATAGATGGCAGGTTGTACACTCCGCAGGAGATCAGTGCAATGGTGCTGCAGAAAATGAAGAAAACAGCGGAAGACTACCTGGGCCAGGAAGTGAACGAAGCGGTGATTACCGTTCCGGCTTACTTTAACGATGCCCAGCGCCAGGCAACCAAAGAAGCCGGTGAAATTGCCGGGCTCAATGTTCGCCGTATTGTGAACGAACCCACTGCCGCAGCCCTGGCGTATGGCCTGGACAAAAAAGGACCGGATCAGAAGATCGCCGTATTTGACCTTGGGGGCGGTACTTTCGATATTTCTGTACTGGAACTGGGCGACGGTGTATTTGAAGTAAAATCTACCAACGGTGATACCCACCTGGGTGGTGACGACTTTGATAAAGTGATCATGGACTGGCTCGCAGATGAATTCAAGGCAGATGAAGGCATTGACCTTCGTAAAGACCCGATGGCTTTACAGCGTTTGAAAGAAGCAGCTGAAAAAGCGAAGATCGAATTGTCTTCTTCTTCAGAAACAGAGATCAATCTTCCTTATGTAACTGCCGTGGACGGTGTGCCTAAACACCTGGTGAAAAAACTCACCCGTGCAAAATTTGAATCACTGGCAGACGGCCTGTTCGATCGTTGCCTGAAGCCTTGCGAAGCCGCCTTGAAAGATGCCGGCCTCAATGCTTCCCAGATCGACGAAGTGATCCTCGTAGGTGGTAGCACCCGTATTCCTAAAGTGCAGGAGATCGTAGAAAAATTCTTTGGCAGAAAACCAAATAAAAGTGTGAATCCTGATGAAGTAGTCGCTATTGGCGCTGCTATCCAGGGTGCGGTACTGACCGGTGAGGTAAAAGATGTATTGCTGCTCGATGTTACGCCCCTGAGCCTTGGTATTGAAACCATGGGCGGTGTAATGACCAGGCTGATCGACAGCAACACGACCATTCCTACAAAAAAATCGGAAGTGTTCAGCACGGCGGCCGATAACCAGCCCGGCGTACAGATTCATGTATTACAGGGTGAAAGGCCGATGGCTTCTCAAAACAAGAGCCTGGGTATGTTCAACCTCGATGGTATTCCGCCGGCCCCACGTGGCGTTCCGCAGATCGAAGTGATATTCGATATCGATGCCAATGGTATCCTGCATGTAACGGCAAAAGACAAAGGCACCGGTAAAGAACAGAAGATCCGTATTGAAGCGGGTAGTGGTTTGAGCCAGGATGAAATTGAAAAAATGAAAGCCGAAGCCAAAGCCAATGAATCGGCTGATAAAGCGGAAAGAGAAAAAGTAGATAAAGTGAACCAGGCCGACAGTCTTATATTCCAGACAGAAAAACAACTGAAGGAATACGGCGATAAAATACCTGCCGATAAAAAAGGCGATATTGAAAGCAAGCTGGAAGCTTTGAAAGCTGCTCATAAATCACAGGACCTGGCACAGATCGATACAGCAGTAACAGCCCTCAATGCAGCATGGACTGCGGCAAGCGAGGATATGTATAAAGCTACACAAGGCGCTGATGCCGGTGCCGGTGCCGGGGCACAACAGGATGCAGGCAATGCAGGTGGCGGCGAAAATGTAACCGATGCAGAGTTTGAAGAAGTGAAGTAATAAGGTTTTTATAGTTTAAATTATAGGCCCGTCTTTTAAGGCGGGCCTTTTTATTAGGGTTTTACGAGGTAAAAAAACGTACAGGATCGGGCAGTTTTACGCTTGTATCTTTCAAAGCTCTTTTGTTCCTTTACATAAACACCAAAACCCCAATTCTTATGAAAAAACTTTTTGTACCTATCATCCTGCTGGTCCTGTTCGCCTCCTGCGCCCGTTCGGTTTCCATTCACCAGGCCGCCAATAAAAGTTATAAAAGTTCGAGGGCAGTAAGATAATCCTGCTGTTTTCGGGCTGGTAAAGGCCAAATAAACCGGATGCATAACTGACTGACCCGTGGGTTTACAGGCATATTTTGCCAATGGCAATGTTTTTGTATAAATATCCTGTACAAAAACACAACTATATGAAACAGTCCAGGTTATTTTTAGCAGCCATTGTATTGGTCATTGCTTTTACCCAATGCAAACCAAAAGCTCCTGCCGCCAATGCCCCTGCTGAAAAAACTGCAGCAGCCAGTGAATTGTCAAAGGCGGAGGTTACCACTATCACCAATAAGGAAATATCTTTCTGGGAATTTGCCAAAACCAAACAGGTCGATAAGCTGGGCAACCTGCTTTCGGATGATTACCAGGCTTTCTTTGGAAAAATATTAATGAATAAAACAGAAGTGATCCGCAACTTCCAGGCATCGCAGATCAGCAATTACCGGCTGTACAATATCAGGGTAAAAAAAGTATCGGATGATGCGGCGGTTATTTATTACGAAGCCCTGCAGAATGCCAGTGATGCAGATGGTGATCAATGGGTGCCCAATATCGGCGTCTCCACTGTATATTCAAAAAGAGGTGGTAACTGGTACCCGGTTTTTTATCATGAAACACCGGTATTGAAATAGATAAAATTAAAAACCCCGCTATTGCGGGGTTTTATATAAGCACTTAAGATTGGTATATACGATGTTGAAATTATAAAAGGTCTAATGCCTGGGCGAAAAACGTAACATTAAAAGGCAAAATCATTGAGCAGTAACCACCCCCGATAGCATATACGCCAAAGAAGGCTGCCACTGATAATAAGAATAAAACCCAATAAATTCCCCTTGAACGTTTTTTCTCAGCCATGTTTCTAATGTTTTTGCAAATATAGGGGAGATAATAAAATTTCGCTCATTCTTAACAAAAAACTTCAAAAATATAGGGGATTAAAAATGCGATTTGTAAATTGCGTACCAAATACACATTGCATGACCATATCATTCTATGTTGCTTTCAGAAGTAGTTACGGGCAATCATTGGCGATAAAAATTTTCGGGTTCAACAGAAAAGGCGATTTAAAGGCAACAGAACTTCCTTTGGAATATCTGAATGAAAACTATTGGTTTTTAAAAATTGATACAGAAGGATTGGATCTTGCAGAAGAATTTGAGTACAGCTATATTTATCGTAATCAAAATACAGGGGAAGAAAAAGAGTTCAGCAAAAGCACCCCGCTCAATATTAAAAAGCTCGATGCAGATAATGTAGAAATCGTGGATGAATGGAACGATGAAAAAACTTATCCCGATGTATTTTCTTCCATTCCTTTTACCACCGTTTTTCATCACAGGGAAAAAGTAAAATCACCTTCTACCAAGAAGCCCACGCATATCTTTAAAATAAAAGCGCCGGCCCTGGCAGCAGGTAAAGTAGTTTGCCTGACAGGTAGTGGAAAAAAACTGAATGAGTGGGATAGCAGCGATCCGCTGCTGATGGAGCAAAAAAAAACACACTGGCTCCTCAAGGTGAATCTCTCAAAAGAAAAATTTCCGATCGAATATAAGCTGGGTGTATACGACCTGGCGTCCGGGCAGATGGAGTACGAAGAAGGCAGCAACCGGGTATTGCCGGAACATACTGCAGAGAACAGTCTTACCCTGCTGCACCAGAACCTCGATACCACCCGTTACCGATGGAAAGGAGCAGGTATCAATGTGCCTCTCTCAGCCCTCAGGAGCCGTCAGAGCTGGGGTGTGGGAGAGTTCACAGATATGAACCTGCTTACCGATTTTTCAAAAGAAGCAGGCCTGCGCCTGATACAGCTGTTACCGATCAACGATACCACTTCCACGCATACCAATAAAGATTCCTATCCTTATTCTGCGGTATCCGCCTTTGCGCTGCATCCTATTTATCTCAATGTGCAGAAGCTGGCCAATGCATTGTCGGTGAAGTTCACACCTGCGATGCTGAACGAAGTGGAAAGTCTCAACAGCAAGGAAACGCTGCATTATGAAGAAGTGCTGCGCATAAAAGAAGAAGCCATCCGGCATTTATACGAAAATGACAAAGATGCTTTCAAAGATGATTTTGGGTGGTTCGGCTTTTTTGATCTCCATCGCCACTGGCTGGTGCCTTATGCTGCTTATTGTTACCTGAGGGATAAAAACAAGACGGCCGATTACAATACCTGGCCGGGGTATTCTGTGTACAACGAAGATGCGATCCAGCAGCTTGTAAGTCCCGAGAATGATTTTTATGATGAAATAGCGATCCATTATTATACACAATACCATCTTCACCTGCAGCTGAAAGATGCGGTGGATTATGCGCATAAAAATGGTATCATCATTAAAGGCGATCTGCCTATCGGTGTTGGACGATACAGTTGCGATGCATGGATGTACCGGGAGCTGTTCCATATGGATAAACAGGCCGGCGCTCCTCCGGATGCTTTTGCAACAAAGGGGCAGAACTGGAGCTTTCCTACCTACAACTGGGAAAAAATGGCCGAAGATGATTACGGCTGGTGGAGGCAACGCATGGAGCATATGGGTAATTATTTCGATGCCATCCGTATTGACCATGTGCTCGGCTTTTTCCGCATCTGGAGTATCCCGCTGGATGCCATCGAAGGGATACTTGGAAAATTTGTTTCCTCCTGGCCCATTCCTGCCTACGATTTCAGCAATGCAGGCCTTCATTTTAATGAAGACCGCTATTGCAACCCCTATATCACCGCTGAGTTGCTCGGACGGTGGTTCGGCCAAAATGCCCTCACCGTGCAGCAGGTATTCCTGGACGGATATCGTTTTAAAGAACAATTCAATACACAGCGAAAAGTAGCTGCTTTTATAAAAGAGCATCCTGAATATGCACACCTGCAAACTGGTCTTTTTGATCTGCTCAGCAATGTGATCGCTCTCAGGGACGATACGCATGCCGGCAATTACCACCTGCGCATCGGGCTTCACGGAACAGATTCCTATAAAGCGTTGTCGCACCAGGAGCAGGCGATCATCAACCGCCTGTTCGATGATTATTTTTTCAAAAAGCAGAATGCGTTATGGGAAGAGGAAGGCATTAAAAAGCTCAATGCTTTAAAACGCAGCACCAGTATGCTCATCTGTGCCGAAGATCTGGGTATGGTACCGGAAATGGTGGAGCATGTGCTGGACGACCTGCAAATGCTGGCGCTGGAAGTGCAACGTATGCCGAAGCGTGCAGGCGAAGAATTTTCCAATCCTTACAGCTCTCCATACCTGAGTGTTGTTACTCCTTCCACCCACGATATGGCTACGGTGAGAGAATGGTGGGAAGAAGACCGCAGCACTGCTCAGAAATTTTTCAACAACCAGCTCAGTCATTATGGCGATGCGCCGTTTTATGCAGAAGACTGGATATGCAGGGATATTATCAGGCAACACCTGCAATCCCCGGCCATGTGGGCCATTTTTTTGCTGCAGGATCTGCTGGCAATGGATGGTTCGTTGCGTAAGGAAAATCCCGCTTCAGAGCGAATCAATAATCCTGCGGATCCCGATCACTACTGGAACTACAGGATGCATATCACTCTCGAAGAATTAAATGAACAGCCCGGGTTTATTGTAACATTGAAGAATATGGTGGAAGAGAGTGGAAGGTGAGGGCGTGGATGGTTCAACAGTTCAATAGTTCAATAATTCAAAGTTGAAGGTTGAAAGTTGAATGTTAGACCTTCAACCTTTACAACCTTTAACTTTCAACCTTCAACTTTCAATATTCAAACACCTCCATGAAAGTTTCCTATAAAATATTTCAGCTGCCCTTTACACATCCTTTTACGATTTCAAAAGGAACCAAAACGCACCAGCCCACTTTTGTGGTTGAGCTGGATTATTTCGGCATAAAAGGATACGGCGAAGCGCCCGCAATTGCTTATTATAATATTCCAGTAGAAAAAATGCAGGCTGACCTGGAAGCAAAAAAAACATTGGTGGAAAAATTTGCGTTTACGGATCCTGAACGTTACTGGCATTACCTGCATCACCTGTTCCCTCAGAATAATTTCCTGGTCTGTGCGCTGGATATGGCCGGATGGGATATCTATGGTAAAATAAAAAGAAAACCGCTGCACCAGCTCTGGAATCTCGATACGGCTAAAGCGCCTTTGACTGATTATACCATTGGCATCGACAGTATTGATACTATGCTGGCAAAAATGAAAGAGAAACCCTGGCCCATCTACAAAGTGAAAGTGGGTATAGAGAATGATATTGAAATGGTAGCAGCGCTCCGGCAAAATACCGATGCTGTGCTGAGAGTGGATGCCAATGCAGGCTGGACACTGGAGCAGGCGCTGCATAAAATTCCCCTGTTGAAAGAATTAGGGGTGGAGCTGGTAGAGCAGCCATTGGCAAAAGACGATTGGGATGGAATGAAAGTGCTGTATGAAAAATCTCCCCTGCCGTTATTTGCAGACGAAGCCTGTGTGCTGGAACAGGATGTACAAAAATGCTACGGGCATTTCCATGGTATCAATATCAAGCTTACCAAATGCAGCGGCATCACGCCGGCCAGGCGTATGATACAGAAGGCCCGTGAGTTGGATATGCAGGTGATGGTAGGCTGTATGAATGAAAGCACAATTGGCACGGCTGCAATCGCACAACTGGCGCCGTTGCTGGATCATGTGGATATGGACGGCCCGCTGCTGCTGGCAGAGGATATCGCAACCGGTATACAATATGATGCCGGCAGGATCGTATACAATCAGCTGCCCGGGCTGGGCACAGAGACAAACATATTTTAACATTCCCAACCGGATTTAATTTGGCAGAAATAAAATTCTTCCCTTACTTTGCTCCATCAATGACAATATTTACACACATACATCATCATCATATTTACCCCGCAGGTAAGCTGTGTTGATGTGACGTGTATTCATATAATTCAACGGGGGCTTACATTTTGTAAGCCCTTTTTTATTGTTCAAAATGAAGAAACTATGCTAAAAATAGCAGTGCAGAAATCGGGAAGACTGTACGAGGAATCAGTAAAATTGCTGAAGGAATGCGGCATCCAGATCAATAACGGGAACAAGCAGCTGAAAGCTGCTGCAGAAAATTTTCCGCTGGAAATTTTCTTCCTGCGAGATGATGATATTCCACAGTATATCAGCGACGGCGTAGCCGATATCGGTATTGTGGGAGAAAATGTATTGCTCGAAAAAAATAAAGACATCGATCTTGTATACCGGCTCGGGTTTGGAAAATGCCGTCTCAGTATAGCTGTACCCAAAACAATTCCTTACCGTTCGGTGAATGATCTTTCCGGCAGGAAGATCGCCACATCTTATCCGCTGCTTACCAGTCTTTTCCTGCAGCAGGAAAATATCAGTGCAGAAATCCATGAGATCAGCGGTTCTGTTGAAATAGCCCCCGGCATAGGCCTGGCAGATGCGATCTGCGATCTCGTAAGCAGCGGCAGTACACTCTTTACCAATAATCTCAAAGAGGTGGAAACCATCCTGTATTCGGAAGCCGTGTTGGTAGCCGGAAAAAAACTGGAAACATCCAAACAATCCATCCTCGATAAACTGCTTCTGCGCATCAACGCAGTGAAAACGGCGAAGAACAATAAATACATCCTGCTGAATGCACCCAATTACCAACTGGATAATATTTCGGCTGCATTGCCCGGGAGTAAAAGCCCTACCATCGTACCATTGGCCATCGAAGGCTGGAGCAGTGTGCAGAGTGTAGTCAACGAAAATGATTTCTGGGAAGTCATAGAAAAATTAAAAGAATTTGAAGCCCAGGAATCCTGGTAGTGCCCATTGAAAAAATGATCGTCTGATGCCGCAATATAAAATTCATATCAACCCTTCCCGAACACAATGGAATGCATTGCTTGCAAGACCTGTGATCGATGGCACGTCATTGTTCAAAAAAGTGCAGCCCATATTGGATGATGTAAAAGCCAACGGTGATGAAGCCTTGCTGAAATA
The DNA here is from genome assembly GCA_047602605.1 of Ferruginibacter sp. GTDB lineage: Bacteria > Bacteroidota > Bacteroidia > Chitinophagales > Chitinophagaceae > Ferruginibacter. The sequence continues at coordinate 243,701 of JASGGW010000005.1, read as the reverse complement.
CTGCCGCTTATTTGATAAAGCAGAATGGACGCAGCTGAAATTAAGCGAGGAAGAGATCGCAAATGCTGCAATGCAGGTGCCTGATAATTTAAAGCAGGCCATTGAACAGGCGGCCGCGAATATCCGTCGTTTTCACGAAAGCCAGCAGGAAACAATAAGCCCGGTTGAAACCACCGAAGGAGTAGTATGCTGGCGAAAGGCAGTGCCATTACAAAGCGTGGGACTGTATATACCAGGCGGAACCGCACCCTTGTTCTCCACCTTGCTGATGCTGGGTATTCCTGCCATCATTGCCGGGTGTAAAAATATCCTGGTCTGCACACCTGCCGATGCAACAGGTAAAGTAAATGATACCATCCTGTACACGGCATCCCTGCTGGGATTAAAAAATATTTTCAGGTTGGGTGGAGCGCAGGCCATTGCAGCCATGGCTTACGGTACGGATAGCATTCCTGCGGCATATAAAATTTTCGGCCCGGGTAACCAGTATGTAACGGCCGCCAAACAAATTGTCAGCAGCCAGGGCACTGCCATTGATATGCCTGCAGGTCCCAGTGAAGTGGCGGTCTATGCCGATGAAACAGCAGAACCATCCTTCATTGCGGCTGACCTGCTGAGCCAGGCAGAGCATGGGGCCGATAGCCAGGTATTGCTGGTGGCCAGTGAAGAACGCATCATCATTGAAACACAGAAATGTATGCAGGAACAACTGGAGCAATTGCCAAGAAAAGAGATCGCTGCCGCTGCTTTGCAGAACAGCCGTTTTATCGTGATGCAGGATGCAGACACTGCTTTTGACCTGTTGAATGAATATGCGCCGGAGCACCTCATCATTGCTTCGCAACAGGCGGAGGCGCTGGCAGAAAAAGTGCAGCATGCAGGCTCTGTCTTTCTTGGCAACTATTCTCCTGAAAGTGCCGGTGATTATGCTTCCGGTACCAACCACGTATTGCCTACTAATGGGTTTGCAAAAACTTTCAGCGGTGTCTCCGTGGATAGTTTTGTAAAAAAACTGACTTTTCAACAACTGACGGAAAAAGGAATCCGCAATATTGGCTCCGCTATTGAAACCATGGCCGCCGCAGAAGGATTGCAGGCGCATAAGAATGCAGTCAGCATACGATTAAAAAAGCTCAACAATGAAATTTGATTCTTTACATAAAATTGTCCGTAAAAATATTTTGGCTTTGAAACCATACGCCTCAGCAAGAGATGAATTTAAAGGCGAGGCATCCGTTTACCTGGATGCCAATGAAAATCCCTACGGATCGCCACTGGAAAAGGATTATAACCGCTATCCCGACCCTTTGCAGTGGCAATTAAAATTCCAGCTGGCAAGGATCAAAGGAGTGCCTGCGGAAAATATTTTTGTCGGCAATGGCAGCGATGAGATCATTGACCTGGCTTACCGGATATTCTGTGAGCCTGGTAAAGACAATGTGATCATTTGTCCGCCTACCTACGGTATGTATGAAGTGAGCGCAAATATCAATAACGTGGAAGTGCGTAAAGTTGCCCTTACTGATGGATTTCAATTGCGACCTGCTGAAATTCTGAAGGCGACCGATGAGCATACGAAGCTGCTGTTTATCTGCTCGCCCAATAATCCTACCGGTAACAGCATGCTCCGGGACAATATCATTCAGCTGCTGGAACAGTTTCCCGGTATTATTCTTGTTGATGAAGCCTATATTAATTATTCCCGCCAAAAAACATTGATCCCTGAACTGACAAAATATCCCAACCTGGTAGTGATGCAAACGCTCAGCAAAGCATGGGGACTGGCTGCGCTTCGGCTGGGTATCTGTTATGCCTCCATGGATATGCTGGATCTTTTCAATAAAGTGAAGCCTCCTTACAATGTGAACCTGGCTTCGCAGCAGTTGGGTCTGCAGGCGCTGGCGCAGGTGACAGTAGTGCAGGAGTGGATACAGGAAACCGTTTTGCAAAGGCAAAGGCTGGCAACGGCACTCAAAAGTATTCCCCTGGTAAAAAAAGTGTACGACAGCGATGCCAATTTTTTGCTGGTTAAACTGGAAGCGCCGGATGCGTTGTACCAGTGGCTTGCAGGGAAAGGGGCGGTAGTGCGCAACAGGAGCAAAGAACCTTTGTGCGAAGGTTGCTTACGCATAACTGTAGGCACGGAGGAAGAAAATATTCAATTAATACAATTCATAAAACAATACAATGAGCAAAGAGATTAAGCCAAAAAAAGTTTTATTTATCGATAGGGATGGCACGCTCATCAATGAAGCACCTCCCACTTATCAATTGGATTCTTTTGACAAGCTATGCTTTTACCCGCATGTGTTTGAATATATGACGAAGATCGCTGCGGAGCTGGATTTTGAGCTGGTGATGGTCACCAACCAGGATGGGCTGGGAACAGCGAGCTTCCCTGAAAGCAGCTTCTGGCCGCTGCATAATTTTGTACTGCAGAGCTTTGAAAATGAAGGCGTGGATTTTGATAAAGTGTTTATTGACAAAACATATCCCTATGAACATGCACCCACACGCAAGCCGGGTACAGCCATGCTCACTGCATACCTGGAGGATCCTGGTTATGATATTGCAGGCAGCTATGTGATCGGTGACCGTATCACCGATATGCAGCTGGCGAAAAACCTCGGCTGTAAAGGCATCTGGCTCAATACGGATGAAAGCCTTGGCGCAGCAGAGCTTAATGATACTGTTGAAGTGCTGAAGAAAGATTCCATAGCGCTTACCACTCCTCACTGGAAAGATATTTATGATTTCCTGCGCAGGCAACAAAGAAAAGCAGTTTACAATCGCATCACCAAAGAAACGAGGATCAATGTACAGCTATCCCTGGATGGCACAGGGGAAGGTGGAATCCGCACCGGGTTGCATTTTTTTGACCACATGCTTGAGCAGCTTAAAAAGCATGGGGGACTTGATCTTGTTATTGATGCCAGGGGTGACCTTGAAATTGACGAACACCACACCATAGAAGATACGGCCATCGCACTGGGAGAAGCATTTGCAAGAGCATTGGGCGATAAAAGAGGAATAGAGCGGTATGGTTTTTTGTTGCCGATGGACGACAGCCTCGCAAGAGTGGCCGTTGATTTTGGGGGCAGGTCCTGGCTGGTATGGAAAGTGAAGTTCAGGCGGGAGAAGCTGGGCGATGTTCCTACGGAAATGTTTGAACATTTTTTCAAATCCTTCAGCGATGCAGCCAGGTGCAACCTGAATATTAAAGCAACAGGAAAAAATGATCACCACAAAATAGAAGCGGTATTCAAAGCTTTTGCAAAAGCCATTAAAATGGCTGTGCAAAGAAATGCCGGTAACAATGAATTACCCACTACCAAAGGAATGCTCTGATGAAAATTGCGATCATCAAATACAATGCAGGCAATGTGCAGAGCATTCAATATGCTTTGCAGCGGCTGGGCTATGAAGCTGTACTGACAGATAAGGAAGAAGTGTTGCAGGCAGCCAATAAGATCATTTTTCCAGGGGTAGGACATGCCGGTGCAGCGATGAAAAGCCTGCAGGCATCGGGGCTCGACCAGGTCATTCCTGCATTGACGCAACCGTTGCTGGGCATTTGTGTAGGCATGCAATTGTTGTGCAACTATTCAGAAGAAGGCGATACCACCTGCCTGGGCCTGGTCGATACGGTTGTAAAAAAGTTTAGCCCTTCCGGGCATTTAAAAGTGCCGCAGGTAGGCTGGAATACCATTTATGACCTGGATGCTCCTTTGTTCAAAGGCCTGCCCGCAGAAAACTATGTGTATTATGTGCATAGCTATTATGCTGCCTTATCCGGCGAAACCATTGCAAAAACGGATTATGGATTGCCCTACGCAGCAGCCGTACAGAAAAATAATTTTTACGGTGTGCAATTCCATACAGAAAAATCGGCGGCTGTCGGAGACCGTATTTTATCAAATTTTTTATCCTTATAAATATGCAGATCATACCTGCCATTGATATCATTGAAGGAAAAGCGGTGCGGCTCACAAAAGGCGATTATGCGCAGCAGAAAGTGTATAGCGATCAACCTGTAGAGCTGGCCAGGCAGTTTGAAGATGCCGGCCTGCAGCGCCTGCACCTGGTTGATCTTGATGGTGCAAAGGCAGGCAAAGTGCAGCATATTCACCTGCTGGAGAAAATTGCAAAAGCTACTCGGCTGCAGGTTGACTTCGGTGGAGGGGTCAAAACAAAAGCCGATGTGCAGCAGATACTGGATGCAGGCGCTGCCATGGTGACCATTGGCAGCCTGGCGGTAAAACAGCCCGCACTTCTGCAGGAATGGGTGGATGATGTGGGCGCCGAAAAATTTTTCATCGGCGCCGATGTGCTGAACAGGCAGATCCGCATTCACGGCTGGTTGGAGGATGGAGGGAAGGATATATTTAGCTTTATCCGTTCGATGCAGCAGGCAGGACTCACGCAAATATTCTGCACCGATATTGAAAAAGACGGCGCCTTGCAGGGCACTTCCGATATTTTGTACAGGGATATTATAGAACAGTTCCCTTTGGTTCAGTTAACCGCCAGCGGGGGTGTGAGCAATATGGATGACCTGTTCTCGCTGCAGCAAACCGGCTGCCATGGGGCCATTGTAGGTAAAGCCATTTATGAAGGCAGGATCAGCCTCGCAGAGCTGCAACAATTTCAAACAGCATGAGTGAAACAGTAACGATACGAAAAGGCCTTGCCAAACGCATCATTCCCTGCCTCGATATCAGGGATGGCCGCACGGTAAAAGGTGTAAATTTTACAGATATCCGGGATGCCGGTGACCCGGTAGAACTGGCACGCCGGTACGTGCAGGCAGGCGCCGATGAGCTGGTCTTTCTCGATATTACGGCAACGGTTGAACGAAGAAAGACGCTGGCCGCATTGGTGAACGAAATTTCCGGTAATATCAATATTCCTTTTACGGTGGGTGGCGGCATCAGCACTGCCGCAGATGTGGAGCTGCTGTTGCAGAATGGCGCTGATAAAATTTCGGTGAATTCGGCAGCAGTGAAGAACCCATCCATACTGAAAGAAATGAGTGCAGCTTTCGGGAGCCAGTGCATCGTGCTGGCCATTGATACGAAGAAAGAAGCCGATGGAGAATGGTATGTATATCTTAATGGCGGAAGGTTGGCCACGGACATCAAAACAACAGAATGGGCGAAGCAGGCAACCGGTTACGGCGCCGGTGAGATATTGTTGACCAGCATGAACAATGATGGTACTAAACATGGCTTTGCACTGGATATAACCCAACAGCTGGCGGATATGCTGTCCGTTCCGGTGATCGCTTCCGGGGGCGCAGGCACCATGCAGCATTTTAAAGAAGTGTTTGAAGATGCTCATGCCGATGCTGCGCTGGCAGCCAGCATTTTTCATTATAATGAAATAGCCATTCCCGGTCTTAAGCAATATTTATACGAAAACAATATTCCTGTCAGGATACAAACAGAATTGTTATGAGTGCGATCAATTTTAATAAATATGCAGACGGGTTGGCGCCCTGCATTGTGCAGGATGCCGCCACTCAGAAAGTGCTGATGCTGGGCTTTATGAATGAAGAAGCCTATACCGCCACACAGCAATCGGGCAAAGTGACTTTTTACAGCCGCAGCAAGCAAAGGCTGTGGACAAAGGGCGAGGAAAGCGGCCATTTCCTGTATTGGAAACAAGTGCTCACAGATTGCGATGCTGATACGATCCTGGTGAAAGCCACACCGGCCGGACCGGTTTGTCATACAGGTGCAGATACCTGCTTTAATGAAAAAAATCAACCGGTAAGATTTATCGACGAGCTGGAAGGCATTATTGCGCACCGGAAATTGCAGCCGGACGGGAAATCCTATACAGCATCGTTGTTTGCAGCCGGCATTAATACCATTGCGCAGAAAGTGGGCGAAGAAGCCGTGGAGACCATTATAGAAGCAAAGGACAGCAACGACGAACTCTTTAAAAATGAAGCGGCCGACCTGCTGTTCCATTATCTTGTATTGCTGCAGGCAAAAGGCTTTACGCTGGCCGATATCGAAAATATATTGCAGCAGCGCCATGCCGGCAAGTAAATATTGCTGCGCAGCGGTGAGCCGTACAAGAGTGCGACGCAACGATGTCGCATTGAAAAACAAATGCCGGTAACATCGTTCTTCTTTCCTTCATTTATACGACTTTTGCAGCATGACACCAGAAAGAACCAAAAGACTGAATGATGTGCTGGATAAGCGCCAGCCGGGCCTCACAGTGGTGCTGGAAAATGTGCAGGATCCTCATAATATTTCGGCGGTCATGCGTACATGCGATGCCGTGGGTATCCAGGATATTTATATCCTGAATACACAGATCCCCCGTCATAAAAAATGGGGCGCCAAAAGCTCTTCGAGCGCCGCCAAATGGCTGACGATTCACCAGTTTGACAATACGCAGGAATGTTTTGACGCCCTGCGCAAAAACTATGATAAAATATACACCACGCATTTAAGCAGCGATGCTGTTGGGTTGCATGCGCTGGACCTGACGCAGAAAGTGGCGCTGGTATTCGGCAATGAGCATGGAGGTGTGACCGAAGAAACGATCGCATTGAGCGATGGTAATTTTATTATACCGCAGGTAGGGATCATTAAATCACTGAACATATCAGTGGCCTGTGCGGTAGCGGTATACGAGGCTTACCGGCAGAAGCAGATCGCCGGGCATTATGCAGAGCGGCAATTGCAGGAGCCAGTGTACAGCGAACTGCGCACTGCATGGGGATTCCTGGATGCAGATGATACGCAACAGTAATATATGTTTGCCGCCTGTAAAATGAGGCGGCTTTTTTTATCTCTTTTTTTTATCTTCCGACAACAAATGCTGTTTATGAAAAGATTTTTGTTAGTATTTCCTTTGTTAATTCCCGTTTTAATTTTTGCGCAGGTTAAAAAGCCGCTGACCCATGCCGTATACGATGGGTGGAAATCGGTAGGAGAAAGAGCCATCAGCAATGATGGCAATTATATATTGTATGCCGTGAACCCGCAGGAGGGTGATGGTGAAATGATCGTACAGAATGTAAAAACGGGCTATAAAAAATCGATAGCCCGTGGTTATGCAGGCGTCATAACGGATGACAGCAAATATGCCGTGTTCAAGATACGGCCGGCTTTCCAGGATACGAGGCAGGCGAAAATTAAAAAGAAGAAGCCGGATGAAATGCCAAAGGATTCGCTGGCGATCGTATTGCTTGGAGCTGACAGTGTGCTTAAAATAAGCAGGATAAAATCATTCAGGACGCCTGAGAAAGCGCCGGGATGGGTAGCCTACCAATTGGAAAAGCCATTGCCGGATTCGGTAAAGAAAAAAGCACCCGATTCTATAAAAATAAAAATTGACCGGCTGGCAAAGCTGGCAGACTCCATGATCCGCAAATCGCTGGATTCGGTAAAGGGGAAGATAGAAAAAGAAGAAGTGATAGGAGCCGCCAAAAAAGCGGTAAAGGAAATATACAAGAAAGCGGATGAGGAAGGATTGAATGAATGGCTGGATGCCGAAGGAGATGATGCTGCAGGCGGAGGACCGGCAGCCGAAGGAACAGAACTGGTGTTGCGCAACCTGCTGACCGGCAAGACCACGAGCTTTAAGCTGGTGAACGAATACCTGTTTGATGAAAAGGGGAAGCGCCTGCTGATAGAAACCACGAAAAACAGCAAGGACAGCAACAGTGTTGCAAGCCTGCTGGTATATAATTTAGAGAGTGGTACCATAGATACCATCATGCAGCGACTGAATGACGCAAAGAATTTTGCTTTCGATGAAGAAGGCAACCAACTGGTGTTTGTAGCCGAAAGAGACAGCAGCAGCAAAGCATTGCAGAAGTTTTACAAGCTATGGTATTTCAGGCCGGGAATGGACAGCGCTGCGGTGCTTGCAGAAAAAAATACACTGGGTATGAAGCTGGGCTATACAGTAAGTGATAATGCAAACCTGCGCTTCAGCAAGGATGGAAAAAGAATATTTTTCGGCACCATGCCCACACCACCGGTGAAAGATACTACACTGGTTGATTTCGAGCTGGCAAGACTGGATATCTGGACATACAAAGATGATTACCTGCAGCCGCAGCAGCTGAAGCAACTGAGCAATGAGCAGCGCAGGAGCTACACAGCTGTTACCCGTCCCGGGACGAAGGAAGTGGTGCAGCTGGGTGATGAAAATGCAGAGAACATCAGCCTGGTGGATGAAGGCAATGCGGATTGGGTGCTGGGGCAAACGACGAAAGGGAACAGGATTGCGCAGCAATGGGAGGGTCGCAGCAAAAGCACCGCCTACATCATTGATGTGAACACCGGTAAGCGTACAAAGATCAACAACAACAGCTACGGTTTTTACAATCCATCACCTAACGGAAAATATGTGTACTGGTACAATCCTGCAGAAAAAAATTATTATACCTGTAATGTGGCAACCGGCGTCATAAAAAATATCAGCTCAAAAATACCGGTGCCTTTGTATGATACGGAAAATGATGTGCCTGATTTTCCTTCAGCTGCCGGTACGGTAGGCTGGGTGAGCGCTGATGAGTATTTCCTGGTGAAAGACGAGTATGATATCTGGCAGCTGGATCCGAATGGTGTTGAAGCACCTAAAAATGTCAGCAATGGCTTTGGCAGAAAAAATAAAACCGATTTTAACTATGTGCGGCTTGATGAAGAGAAAAGATTTTTTGAACCGGGAGAAACCATACTGCTGTCTGGTTTTAACAGGACAACCAAGTATGATGGGTATTATACGATGAAGATTGATGGAGTGAGCGATCCGGCGCAGCTGGTGACCGGTCCTTTCAGCGGCGGTATGCTGCTGAAGGCAAAGAATGCGGAAGCATACCTGGCACAACGATCCACGCCACAGTCCAACGAATTATATTATGGCAATGATGTGAAAAATGTGACTGCTGTTACCAGTGTGGCCGACCAGCAAAAAGAGTATAACTGGCTGACCTCTGAGTTGCTGCACTGGAAAATGTTTGACGGCAAAATGAGCGAAGGCATTTTATACAAACCCGAAAATTTTGATCCCAAGAAAAAATACCCGGTAGTGTTTTATTTCTATGAACGCAACAGCGACGGTTTATATAGCTATAAAGGCCCGGCACCCAGCGCTTCCACGATCAACATTCCTTATTTTGTAAGCAATGGCTACCTGGTGTTTGATCCCAATATTTATTACAAAACCGGGGAGCCCGGTGAAAGCGCTTACAACAGCGTGGTGAGCGCTGCGAGGTATCTGAGCAAGATGCCCTGGGTAGACAGCACAAAGATGGGTATACAGGGACAGAGCTGGGGTGGCTACCAGGTGGCTTATCTTGTTACAAGAACCAATATGTTTAAAGCGGCTGGCGCAGGAGCGCCGGTGGCGAATATGACCAGCGCTTATGGCGGCATTCGCTGGGGCTCGGGCATTAACCGCCAGTTCCAGTATGAAAAAACGCAGAGCCGCATCGGCGCTACGCTCTGGGAACGTCCTGACCTGTACATCAAGAACTCACCTTTGTTTGCAGCGAATAAAGTGAATACGCCTTTGCTCATCATGCACAATGATGCAGATGGCGCTGTGCCCTGGTACCAGGGAATTGAATTGTTCAGCGCTTTAAAGCGGCTGGATAAAAAAGTATGGCTGCTGCAATACAATAATGAAGATCATAACCTCATGGAAAGAAAGAACCGGAAAGATCTTTCTGTAAGGTTGAGCCAGTTTTTTGATTATTATCTCAAGGGAAGCCATCCTGCAAAATGGATGGTGGAAGGGGTGCCCGCAGTGGACAAGGGAAGAGACTGGGGATTGGATCTGGAGTAAATCAGAAGTTATGAAAATAAAAAAAGAAGCTTACGGGCTTCTTTTTTGTGCCTTCCGGAATATATCAGGAGGCGTATAAAATTTTAAAAGGCACCGGGTTACCCGCAACATACTGTGTAGCCGTGGAATCAAAGCCCGGTGCGATGACTTTCAAGGAAGATTCATGAAAGTTACCCTCTTGAAGTTATATTTAAACGTACAAACCGTTTTGTCAAATTCATAACTTTTTACAGCATAGTTATGCACATTTCCAGGAAATAAATTGAGGGCTTTTAGTTAACTTTGGGCCTTTAAAATTATAGCGTATGTTATCAAAACCAATGCAAGAAGCACTGAATAAACAAGTTAAGTTAGAAGCTGCATCATCCCAGGCATACCTGGCCATGGCTAGCTGGGCTGAGATCCAACCCGGACTGGATGGAGTGGCCGAATATTTTTTCCAGCAGAGTGAAGAAGAAAGGGTGCATATGCTGAAGCTGATGCGTTTTGTCAATGAAAGGGGAGGCTTTGCGATGGTGCCGGAACTGGGACAACCCATTGTAACATTTAAAAGCCTGAAAAGTCTTTTTGAAGAATTCCTGAAGCATGAACTGGAAGTGAGCAACAGCATTAACGACCTGGTAGACCTGGCTTTGCAGGAAAGGGATTATGCCACGCATAATTTCCTGCAATGGTATGTAAGCGAGCAGATAGAGGAAGAAAAAAGCGCCCGTGTGCTGAATGATAAGCTGGAGCTGATCGGCGATGATAAGAGCGGTCTCTACCTGTTTGACAGGGATATCCTCAACACCAGGGGCGGCGGACAGGGAAAACGATAAATGAATCTAAGAATCCTGCAGTATATGCAGGATTTTTTATTTACAAGCAATACTGTTTATGCCACGATTACACCATTACAGCACCGGTTTGGAGTGGACAGGAAATAAGGGCGAAGGAACGGCGCATTACCGCAGCTATGAACGCAGCCATACGATCCATGTTGAAGGTAAAGCAATCATACAGGGATCATCTGATCCTGCTTTTGCCGGTGATCCTTCTAAATACAATCCCGAAGAGCTGCTGCTGGCTTCGCTTTCGGCCTGTCACATGCTCTGGTACCTGCACCTCTGTGCTGATAACGGGATCATTGTAACAGCCTATACCGATGCTGCGAAAGGTGTGATGGAAGAAAATGAAAACGGCGGCAGGTTTGTGGAAGTGACATTATACCCGAAGGTTACGATCAAAGATGCATCGCAGGCAGCAAAAGCAACTGCATTACATACCGAAGCCCACGCAAAATGTTTTATCGCCAATTCCTGCAATTTCCCGGTAAAGCACGAGCCATCTGTTACGGCCTGATCTATTTCTTTTTGAAAATAGCCACCCCGTCATTGGGCATGGATAAATATAATTCACCGCTTTTGATCACATAGCTTAAAGTCTTGTCGCTGATGTCGGCAGGCAGGCTGCTGCTACTTTTGCCGGGACAAGCCATCTTAGTGGAGCCGATGACATGGAAACGGATGAAGCTTCCCCAGACTTCTGCATCGCCGAAAATTTTATTGCAGCCGTCATGACCGGATAGCTTGCTTTCAGTTATATTGAATGTTAGCTCTGGTAACCCCTTCGCATAATCGCTTTTATCCGTTTTTTTATTTTTTATCTCCTGCAATATCCAGGTAGCATTGATGGCAGCATCTGAAAGGAAGCTGCCGCATCCCTCGTAGGTCTTACCATTTACAGTGATCACCACTTTTTTGCCATAGCTTTCTTTGCTGAGCGCATCTGTACAGCTTTCATGATAGATGATGATACGCATATTGCCGAACTGTGTGCTGGTCTCAAATTGAATGGATTGGTCAGCATTCTCCGTAGGGCTTACGGAGCTGGCAACGATATTGGTACCGTCTATGGATTTGAGGCGGATCGCTTTGTCGAGATCTATCTCCAGCGTCCAGCTTGCCGGCTGCGTGCCCTTCGCAGTAAAATCAATGCCTGCCTGTAATTTCTGTTCATTTCCGCCGGCAACGGCAGATGCCTGAGTGGCATTTTTTTGCTGTGTTTTATTTGCTGTAGCACAGGAGAAACCTGTCAATATGATCGATACTATCAGGAGCACTTTATTCATGCGATAAAGTTCTGCTTTTAATTGTTATCGAAATAAGAAAACTAGCCCGGTATCACAAGCCTGCGCAGGAAAAAATTATTGTTTATTATTGGACTGGCGGGTAAATTCATTGGCTTCTATTTTCCCGCTATTGCTCAGCAGGTTGTTGGTAAAAAAATGATCTGCCTTTACCACATCCTGGTACCGGATCAATATTCTGCCCGGGTTGCAGTTGCTGAAACTGTTGTTGTCTTCCTGCGTGTATTGGGAACCGTAGTAATCAATCAGCGGGCCATCGGCAGAGCAATTGTTCAGTTTGTTGCCGGTGAACCATATCCTTGGCCCCATGGTGCTTTCATCATTGCCGCCACGCAGCATTGTCAGCACAGCTCCTTTCTGGTCATCGAAACGATTATCCCGGATGCTCATTTTTTCAACATTGTAATATCCTTTTTTGTCTGTTTCATTTGTAAACGAAAACAGTTTGCCGGAATTATTACTGAAGCTGTTTTTTGTAACCATGATATTATCTGCTACGCTGGTTTTGGTTGCATTGAAAAAAGTGCCGGTAAAGCCTTTAAAGCTGTTCTGCTGCAGCAGGAGGGAGATATGCTGTACACCGCCTTCTGTTTCTGCCACGATAAAATTGTCGGCGTCCAGCCTGCTGAGATCGAGGGTAAGGGATGTGAGCGAAAATGTAGTACCTGATTTGACTTCAAATAAAAATGGCAGGCGTTTCGTGCTGCTAAAGCGGATGGATTGTTTACTGCCGGCGATAAAAGAGATGGCTTTGTTGCAGGTAATAGGAGCGTCGAAGCTATACTCAGCGCCGGTTAAAACGATAGACAAATGTGTGGCGTTGCTTGTACGGAGCAGCTGTACGATCTCACCGGCATTTTTGCAGGACACTTTTGTAAAATAATTACCTGTTTTCTTTGCCGGGCTGAACCATTTTGCGCCGCAGGACTCTTTTGCATTTTTCAAAACAGCCGCCATTTTGCGGCTGTTGCTGAACCCGGGGGTATTGCTGATGTCGGCCTGCAATTTAGAAGCAGCCACCGCCTGAATGGAATCAGGGATTGCATAGCCAGTGCTTTTACCGGCAACCGGGAAGCTGGTTTTGTCAACACTCGCATTGAGCAGGGCTTTTTTTGTAAAGCCACTGTTTAATGACTGCGTTGTTTTTGTATTGGCAATATTGCCTGCAAAATGAAATCCGCTCATGGCATCAAAACTTTTATAGATATCCGATTCATTATTGCGGTACACGATATTATTGATGAAAAATACATTGCGGGGTATCTCGGAGCGTTCCGCATCGCTGCCTTCACAAAAGCTCAGCGTTTCGCAATCGTACCAGGTATTGTTGGCGATCACTGCATCCTGCGCTGCTACATACCGGTTGGCAGGGGAGTTGGGAACACCATTCATTACAGCCAGTGGTGAGCGGAATCCGCTGCCACGCAGCTGGTAAAATAAATTGCTCACTACCCATTGGCCTTTGTTGATCACTCTTACGCCACCACTGCCGTCTTTGCCATTGCCGAGGAAAATATTATTTTCTACAATATTGTTGTTGCCATGACGAAGTACCAGCGAGCCCGAGCATTCTTTGAATAAATTATTGCTGATGATATTGGAGCATGATTTAATGGAGACGATCTCTGTTTCTCCATCGCAATGCTCGAAGAAATTATCAACAATATTTGTATTGGAATTAAATTCACAATGCTGCGAAACGCCTACCCGTATGGTTTCCCCGCCATTGGAACCCAGCGGAATGCGAAAGCCGAAATAGTTGTGATCGATGGAATGGAAATTTTCACGGCTTCTTTCATCATCCAGTATCACGGCAATGGTTACGCCCATGTTCTGTTTATCCCTGATGCTGCAATGATCCAGCCGGTTGTTTTTTCCGTAAAATAAAACCCAGTTGTTTTCCTCCATGCGCTTCGGGTTGTTGAATCCGTCGATGCTGCTGTTGGTGACACGGCAATTATTGGCCAGCTTATTTTTGTTGATGCGGAAATTGATCACAGCAGTATTGCCTGCATAGCCATTTGTAAAATACAGGCCATCCACTACTATATATTTTCCTCCCAGCGACAGGCTTGAATGACCGCTGATGATCACTTTGCCTGCGGTCTGCGCTTTAAAAGTGATGGGTGCGGTGGCAATGCCTTCTGCATCTAACCTGATCTCTGCATTGGTCCAGTTGCCGTTTTGCAGTACAATAATATCTCCGGGCTTCGCTTCTTTATTCGCTTTGTTCAGCTCATCCATGTTTTTTACAAGGATCTGCCCGGCTGAAACGGTAAAGGCCAGCAACAGGCAAACAGGTAATAGCAACAATCTTTTCATCATTATTTTTTTTGGCTTTTGGGAAAATTATTTCTGAGTGAAGATTCTCTTACGATCAGCTTGGTTTTGAGTACCTGCTCCACACCCCGCATTCCCTCTGCATTGTGCAGGGTTTCGATGAACATTTTGCCCGCCATCTTGCCCATCTCGAAAGAAGGTTGCTCAATGCTGGAAATAGCAGGCGTTACAAGGCTTACCACGGGTTCATTGTTAAAACCTACAAGACCGATATCCTGCGGCATCGACAATCCTTTTCCTTTAATGGCCAGCATGGCGCCGATGGCCATGCGGTCGCTGATGGTGAAAATGGCATCCGGCCTTTTCTTCATGTTCAGCAGCTCCTGCGTGGCGAAATAAGCATAGTCCTGGTTGAAGTCGCAGTGAATGATAAGATCATTGTCTTTTTTGATCTTGTATTTTTTTAAAGCGGCCAGGTAACCATCGAGCCTGCTGTTGCTGATACCGAGATTTTTTGGCCCGGCCAGAATGGCAATTCTCTTGTAACCCTGCTGTACCAGGTGCTCGGTGGCCTGGAAGCCGCCATCCTCGTTATCGATGCGAACGCCCGGCATTGTTTTGTCAGGCAGCAGCCGGTCGAACAATACCATCGGCATTTCCTTCTCCTGTATTTTTTTAAAATGGTCGAAGATTTTTGTTTCGCTCGATACAGAGATGATGAAACCATCCACCAGGCTTTCCATCAATCTCCTGGTATTGACTATTTCCCTGCCGAAGGATTCGTTGCTCTGGCAGACCATTACGGTATAACCCGCTTCCAGCGCCACTTCGTCAATGCCTTTTACCATCGTAGCCAGCACATAATCAAGGTTGGGAACAATGACACCGATGGTGTGCGTTTGTTGCTGGCGCATGCTCAATGCCAGCTTGTTAGGCTGGTAATTCAATTCTTCCACTAAGGCCATCACCGCTTTTTTAGTATCTGCATTTACATCAGATGCATTGCGCAATGCCCTGGATACAGTGGAGATGGAGATATTGAGACGGCGTGCAATATCTTTTATTGTAGGAGGTTTATTCATTTTTATTCAATGGCAAGAGTAATTTTGTAAAGCTAACTGATTCCTCATTTCGGAAAAACCGGAAACGTTACCGGTACCGTTCTCGGTTTCAAAAAATTAGACAATGTCTATGTTTTGAATAAAATCATTACCGTTTATTCTAATAATTGAGCTAAAATTTGAAAAATATCAAAGCGTACAAAAATGATATCGCCGGTTTTTAAAGAGTAGTATTGTGCATACCGATTGCATGCAGAAGCCTATTCTTTTGTTTCAATCCTGTTATTGACTATCCTCCCGTTGAAATATTTCATTGAATCAAAAATCTATAACTGAACATTATACCATGAGTAATTTAAAAGGAAAAGTGGCGATCGTTACAGGCGGGGCCCGTGATATCGGACGTGCAGCATCTGTGAAGCTGGCAGCGGCCGGCGCAAAAGTTTGTGTGAACTTTTTGAACAATGAAGAACAGGCCAGGGAAACCATCAATATCATTAAAGAAGCCGGCGGCGAAGCAATCGCTGTGCAGGCTGATGTAACCAAAGCGGAAGAAGTAAAAAAACTGGTGGATGAATGCACCGCCGCTTTCGGAAATACCATTCATGTGCTGGTGAATGTTGCCGGCGGCTTGATGGGCAGGAAACAATTGCCCGACCTGGATGAAGCTTTCTGGGATGCAGTGATAAATGTGAATTTCAAATCTGTTTACCTGGTTACAAGAGCGGTATCCCCCTATATGACGGAAGGTGGCAGCATCGTCAACTTCAGCTCGCAGGCTGCAAGAGACGGCGGCGGCTTTGGCGCCCTGGCTTATGCAGCGGCTAAAGGCGGTGTGCTTACACTCACCCGTGGACTGGCCAAAGAGCTGGGGCCTAAAGGCATCCGGGTAAACTGTGTTTCACCGGGTATGATCAACACTACTTTCCATAATACTTTCACCAAGCCTGAAGTGCGCACCAATGTTGCGGCGGCGACGCCTTTGCGCAGGGAAGGGGAAGCTTCGGAAGTAGGCGACCTGGTGCTGTACCTGGCCGGCGATCAATCCTCTTTCATTAATGGTGAAAGCGTGGAGATCAACGGGGGAACCTATTTCGCATAAGATTTTTTACTAAAGACCGATTGTAAGTTATATGTTTCGATTGTCAACCTTTTTTATTTTTTGCCTGGCCTGTTGCAGTGTGAATGCACAGCAGCATCCGGCTACTTTTTTTTCGAAAGCAGAAGCTGCAGAAGTGAAAAAAAATATTGCAGCCTATCCTTTGCTGAAAGAGAGCTACGAGGATATTAAAAAAGATACCGACAAATGGCTGGACAAGGATATAGATGTGCCTTTTCCCAAAGACCCCGCCGGTGGCTATACACACGACAAGCATAAGTTGAATTATATGCTCATGTTCAACAGTGGCGTGCTTTACAATCTTACCGGCGATGCCCGTTATGCCACATTGGTAAAACAGGTGCTGCTGAAGTATGCAAAGCTCAATCCTACGCTGGGTAAGCATCCTGAAGCGACCAGCAGCTCTCCCGGCCGTATTTTCTGGCAGGCGCTCAACGATGCCAACTGGCTCGTATATGCAGGCATGGCCTATGATCTTACCAGGAATGCTTTCAGTGCGGCGGAAAGAAAAACAATCGAGGAGGGCGCTTTCAAACCGGAGGTTGATTTTGTGACCAAAGACCTGGAGCCCTGGTTTAACCTTATACATAATCATGCCGTGTGGGCCTGTGCCGGTGTGGGCATTGTAGGCATTGCAACCGATAACAAGGATTATGTGGACATGGCATTGTATGGTTCCAAAAAAGATGGCAAGACCGGTTTTATTGCCTTAATGGATGGATTGTTTTCACCCGATGGCTATTATACCGAAGGTCCCTATTATGTTCGCTATGCGCTATTGCCGTATTATGTTTTTGCCACCGCACTCAATAATGCCCGGCCGGAGCTGAAAATATTCCAGCACCGCAACAGCATTCTTCAGAAAGCATTGATGGGTGGCTTGCAGCAAACCAATACAGACGGAACTTTCTTTGCGTTGAACGACGCCCTGAAAGAAAAAGATTATACCACCAATGAGCTGGTAACCGCTATCAGCGTGGCATGGAACGTTTACGGCAAAGATGATGGCCTTTTGTACGTGGCCGAAAAACAAAACAGGGTGTTGCTGAATAAAGGTGGTGTAGGTATTGCAGCAGCGCTGGCTTCCGGCAAAAATATTCCTGCTTATTTTCCTTATCGAACAATTGAGTTCACGGATGGTAAGAACGGTGATGAAGGTGGCGTTAGCCTCTTGCGCAGTGGTAAAGGCGATAAGCTCACTACGCTTATCTATAAATACACATCGCATGGCTTATCGCACGGGCATTACGATAAGCTCAATTATAATCTATATGACAAGGGTAATGAAATATTAAGCGATTATGGCGCTGTGCGCTTTATCGGTGTGGAGCAGAAGTACGGTGGCCGTTATCTGCCCGAAACAAAATCATACGCTTCGCAGACCATTGCGCATAATACAATTGTGGCTGATGAGAAAAGTCATTTCGATGGCAAGGAATCGGTGGCCGAGAATTTTCATTCCGATAAGCTGTTCAGCAGTGTTGATAACAAAGCTGTGCAGGTGGTGATCGCAAAAGATGAAAATGCCTACAAAGGCATCCGGCTGCAGCGTGGCGTATATATGATCAGCCTGCCCGATGGTAAAAAATTAATCGCAGACCTGTTTAATGCTTCTTCCGCTGCTACGCACCAGTATGATCTTCCTTTTCATTACAATGGCGACCTGATATGGACAAGCGTTCCTTATAAAGCCTATCCTGCCGCCCAGGAAGCATTGGGTAAAAAGAATGGTTACCAGCATCTCTGGAAAGAGGCGGAAGCGGATGTAAAAGATACCCTGGTACAGCTGACGCTGCTCAATCACAAAACCTATTATACGATCTCTTCACTCATGCAGGGAGAAGGTAAAGTGTTTTTCACCCGCTCCGGTGCCGGCGATCCAAATTTCAATATCAGGCATGAACCTGCGATGATCCTGCGCAGGCAGGACAGCAATGCTGTCTTCATCAATGTAACAGAGGTACATGGCAGCTTTGATGCTATCAATGAATTTTCTTCCGGCGCATATCCTTCTGTGAAGCAGATAAAGCTATTGCAGCAGGATGCACGATATACTATTGCTGAGATCACTATCGATCAGAAAAAACTGGTTATTGCGCAAAGCAATAATGATAAAGACAACAAGCAATCGCACCAGGCAGCCGGCTTCTCATGGGCCGGTACTGTCCTGGTCATGTACGATAACAAAAAAATCAATTAAACCCGAACAACTAATTAAACAGACAACAATGGAAACAACTGAAACTGCCAAAGTGTTTATCGAGAATAATGATATTCCCTGGGAACAGCTTGACCCTAAAGTGAAACGTAAGATCATGAGCTATGACGACCGGCTGATGCTGGTAAAAGTATCTTTTGAAACCGGTGGTGTGGGTACCGTGCATCAGCATCCGCATACGCAGATCACCCATGTGGAAAGCGGTGTGTTTGAAATAGAGATCTCAGGCGAAAAGAAAGTCCTGAAAGCCGGCGATGCTTTTTACATTCCACCGATGGCATGGCATGGTGCCGTATGCCTGGAAGCCGGTGTGCTGATCGATGTATTCAGCCCGATGAGAGAAGATTTTATTGCAAATAAATAAGCGCAACATTCGTATGAAGATAAGAGGACTCAGATGGTATATTATAGGCCTGATAGCACTGGCTACGATCATCAATTATATTGATCGTACGGCTATTAATATACTATGGCCTTATATCCATAAAGATTTTGGTATTGCGGAAGCAGACAGTAAGGATGCGTTGAAGCTTATCACTACTTTTTTCATGATCGCTTATGCAATCGGGCAAACTGTTACCGGCAAGCTGATGGATGCTGTGGGTACCCGTATTGGGTTCCTGGTTTCGATTGTGGGCTGGAGCATATCTATTGCGTTGCATGCGGTGGCCCGTACACTGGGCTCTTTCAATATTTTCCGTTTTTTCCTGGGACTGAGTGAAGCAGGCAACTGGCCCGGTGCTGCAAAAAGCAATGCAGAATGGTTCCCTGCAAAAGAAAGAGCCATTGCACAGGGCATATTTGGTGCGGGTGCATCACTGGGCTCTGTGGTATCGGCTCCTATCATTGCTTATCTCTACATAGCATTCGGCTGGAAAATGACTTTTGTGGGTATCGGTATATTAGGCATACTGTGGGTAATTCCATGGCTGCTCATTAATAAGAATACTCCCGACAAGCATCCTTGGATCACAGAAAAAGAACAAGCGCATATACTAGGTTCAAAAAATGAAGCAGGGGATGTGCTAACATCGGTTGCAGATGAACAACTGCAGCCAATTGCATCCAAAGTATATTCCTGGAAAGAATTATTACAGTTTAAAAATACCTGGGCTGTCATCAGCTCCAGGTTCTTTATAGACCCCGTGTGGTGGATGTTCGTTACCTGGCTGCCTTTCTTCCTGAAAGAAAATTATGGCTTTGATATCAAGGAAGTAGGAGCATTTGCATGGGTGCCGTTTTTATTTGCCGCTATCGGCGGTTTGAGCGGAGGCTTTTTTTCTTCCATGCAGATCAAAAAAGGGGTGCCTGCTGTAAAGGCCCGTAAGAATGCCATCAGCATCGGTTCTGTGATCATGCTCGTCAGCCTTTGCCTGATTGCTTTTTATCTTGACGGCCTGAAGGAACAACCCGGTGTAGCCATCGCACTCATCAGCGCTACGCTCTTCGGCTTCCAGTTCCTTATCAACAACCTGCAAACCCTGCCCGGCGATTATTTCCACGGAAAAAATGTGGGTACGGTGGCGGGTATGAGCGGCACATCGGCAGTCGCAGGTACGCTGGTGGTAACATGGCTGGTGCCGGTGCTTACCAAAACAAGCTATACAAGCTTTTTTATACTGGGTGCATTGCTGGTGCCGGTCGCATGGTGCTGTATCCGGTTTTTCGTTTCAAAAAAACAAACCATTTAACCCTGATAAATTTTTCGATTAAACGCTGCTATATGAAAAGAATTTTATTTACCGCTCTATTGCTCTGCTGTGCATATATCGTGCATGCGCAGACTATTTACTATTGGATAGGAGGCACTACGCCCACCACCAGCTTCAGTGTGAACAGCAACTGGAATACATCACTGAATGGTTCCGGTTCCAGCCGGCCTTCTTCTTCCGGCGCTACGGATATTCTCATCTTTGACGGGAGCAACGTAGGGGGAGCTACACAAACCACGGGCACCGTGGCGATACTGGCCAATGCAAGCATTACCTGTGCACAGATGAAGTTTGTGAACAATGCCAGCGTCACCATGATAAGGGCCAGCACGGGCACCTCCACCATTACCCTCAGCGGCGAAGCCGGCGAAGATTTTGTGATTGAAGCAGGCAGCTCGCTGGGAATTATTTCTGAAGTAGGCAGTCTCCGCTTTGCAATGGCCGCCACCAACACCGGCAGGGTAAGCGGCACACTGAGGATGGTGACCACCCTGCAGGCAAGATTTGATAATACCACAGCAGGAACACCAGGTTCTTTCCGTTTTACCAGCGGGTCAAGCTTTACCACTAATATCACTGCCACTTCTTCTTCCTATGCATTCGGCAGCAATTCACAATCCTCTGAAAAGTGGGTGGTGTTTGAAGACGGGTCGCATTTGTATTATGATGGCGGTTACAGTCCTATCGGGAATAACTCTACTTATACAGCGATCGATTTTAAGCCCGGCAGCACCTATCATCACCGGGCCAATAATGGCGGCGGTTCTTTTACCAACCGCAGAAGCTTCGGCAATATTATTGTGGAGAACGGCGCTACACTTACAGCAGACGGCCCTGTGTATCGCATAAATAATTTAACCATTCAAAGCGGCAGCAGTTTTGTTACGCACACATCGGGGCAAACAGCGGTGATGGGAAATATCGTGGTGGACGGTACTTACTCTTCCCCGGCTGCATCCAGCAATGAGCTGGTGCTTTGCGGCGCTGCGGCGCAGAATATTTCAGGCACCGGTACTTTGCATCCTGCAAGTTTACTGGTCGCCAATAATGCCAATGTAAGCCTGGCAAAAAACCTGGAAGCAGAGGTGAATGCAAATGTTCTCGGCAGGATAAATTTAGGCACCAGTCAACTGACCGGCGCAGCCGCCTTCAGGGCAGAAGGAGTGAACAATGCTATCAATACCACCGGTAATACTGTTACCGGTAATTATTATATCACCGGCAACAGCGGTATCGCTGCAGGCATGCGGGGTTACCTGATCACAGGCGCAGGCATTCCCGCCAATACTGCTGTGATCGCTTTGTCCACTACCTCCGATACTGTATATATTTCCAATGCGATCACCGCAACAGCCACGGGTGTTGCGATTGAAACAAAAACCACCGGCGCCACCTTATCCACCGCTCATGCCAATGGTTTCAATGAAACGAATGGCTCGGTGATAGTGACCGGCAATCACATATTTGAGGACAATATCAATTATATCATCAATGCGGCTACGGCATCGCCTTTTGGTGTAACCACCGGTTCAACGGATAATAATGTGGTGACCGGCTATACCGATATCAATGCCAATGTCACTGCCAATAAAAACCTGTCGGTGTCACAGCATCTCGGGTTGAACGGAAAGTTTATATTGCGTCCGCTCGATACCCTGCATATCCGCAGTGGCGCTGCTATCACCGGCACAACAGGCAGCAGCAGCTATATTGCTACAGGATACAATACTACTGCCGGCACACAGGCATATGTACAATATGACGGCATCACGGCAGCCACTTTATTACCGCTGGGAACTGATAACAATTACTTGCCCATAACCGTTACGCCTACCGCCAGCTCCAACATAGCGGTAAATGTATTTGAAGGCATTACTATCAATGGCCAGCTGACGGGTACGCCTTTTACCACGGCACAGCAGCAAACGGTTGTAAATGCAGTGTGGAATATCAGCAGGATCGTTGGCAGCGGCGATGTAAATCTAAATTTCGGTTGGGCGGCAGCGTTAGAAGGTACCGGTTTCTCTTCCCTGCCGGGTTCCGATATCGGTGTGATACAAAATACCGGTGCGTTGTGGAGCGCTCCACTCGGTACGGGTAATAACACCACCAATACTGCAGCCGCTACAGTGAGCAGCCTGGGTGCATTCGGGATCGGTGCAGTAGCGCAGGTAGATCCCTTTGTATTCAACGACCTACCGGCCAAAACATACGGTGATGCTGATTTCAACGGTGGCGCCACCAGCTTGAACACTACTGAGCCTATCACTTATTCCAGCGACAATGCAGCAGTCGCCACCATCGTAAGCGGCGCTATTCATATCACCGGCGCCGGTACCGCCAATATTACAGCATCGCAGGCCAGCGATGGCTTTTACCCGGCAGCGAGCATTACCAAACCACTTACCGTGAACAAAGCAGCGCTTACCATTAAAGCAGATGATAAAACAAAATTTGAGCAGCTACCCAATCCCACACTCACTGCCACCTACACAGGTTTTGTGCTGGGAGAAACAGCGGCAGTCCTGTTAACGCCGGCAACACTGAGCACTACGGCTGTACAGACTTCCGGTCCGGGTACATACCCAATCACCGTTGCAGGCGCTACCTCCGGCAATTACGAGATCAGCTTTGTGAACGGCGCTTTAACGGTTATTCCCAAACAAAACCAGACGATCACTTTCAATGCGCTGCCGGCAAAAACTTATGGCAATGCAGATTTTACCACAGGCGCCAGCAGCACGAATACGACTATTCCCATTACCTATACCAGCAGCAATACAGCTGTGGCAACAGTGACGGGCAATACGATTCATATCACAGGAGCAGGTACCACTACGATCACTGCTTCGCAGGCGGGTAATGATGGATATTTTCCTGCTGCGGATGTGCAAAGACAACTCGTAGTGAATAAAGCGCCGCTTACCATCAGGGTGAGAGACACCAGCAGGTTGCAGGGTACGCCTAATCCCGACTTTACATTGGTGTATACCGGTTTTGTATTGGGCGAAACTTCAGCTGTGCTGAATCCTCCGCCGGTGATCAATACCATTGCTACTATTAATTCGCTGCCCGGCTATTACACGCTTACACCCGAAGCGGCCGGCACACAGAATTACAATATCACTTATACCGCCGGCAGGCTTACCGTTATCCCTACGGCAGATACGACGAAGCAACAGCTCTATGTATTTGTGAATGCAGCAGGCAATCTCAATGTGCGTACTTATTCGCCATCTCCTACTTTATCAGACATCTACCTGTTTGATATGACCGGCAGGCTGGTGCTCAAAAAGAATTTCTTTGTACCAAAAGGGTTTATCAATAACGAAGTAACGCTGCAGAAAATTCCTAACGGGGTGTACATCGTAGCGGTCAGAGGCAAAGACATTAATCTTTCACAGGTTATCTCAATTGTAAAATGATGAAATATACCAGTAAAATATTTTCAGGTATCGTAGCCATTTCGCTGCTGGCCTGCAGCGCTTCCAAAGCTTCTGTGGAAGGAGGAAAGGAACCGCAGGTATATGCACTCGATGCCGCAGTGCTTGAAAAAAATAAAAGCAGGATCGGGGCAGGGGATGCAGACTTGGTGACTTCTTATAAGCTGTTGCTTAAGGATGCGGACAAAGCATTGCAGTGGGGACCGGTAAGCGTGATGGAAAAAACAAATCTGCCACCCAGCGGCGACAAGCATGATTATATGAGCCTGGCGCCTTATTTCTGGCCCAACCCTGATTCAAAAGACGGCTTGCCTTATATACGAAAGGACGGGCAAACGAACCCTGAAGTAAAAGAGTATAAAGACAAGGAATACCTGCCTAAGCTTTGCGGTGATGTGCATACGCTGGCGCTGGCTTATTATTTTTCAGGGGAACCCAAATATGCCGAGCACGCAGCGCAGCTGGTGC
Source organism: Ferruginibacter sp. (assembly GCA_047602605.1). Lineage (GTDB taxonomy): Bacteria > Bacteroidota > Bacteroidia > Chitinophagales > Chitinophagaceae > Ferruginibacter. The sequence goes on along the minus strand of JASGGW010000005.1, from coordinate 219,452 downwards.
GGGTATGGTTTTTAGATACTGCCACCAGGATGAATCCCAACCTCAATTACGGCCAGGCCATCAAGGGCCAGAATGCCGGCAGGGGAGCAGGCATGATAGATACCCGTCATTTTGTAAAGCTGATCGATGCTATCGGTTTGTTGCAGGGCAGCAAAAGCTGGACAGCAAAAGACCAGCAAGGTATGAAAGACTGGTTTGCTGCATTCTTAAACTGGATGCAGACCAGCAAGAACGGTATCGATGAAATGAATGCGCCCAACAATCATGGGGCATGGTACGATGCACAGCGTTTATCCATGGCTTTGTTCATCGGCGATCATGCGCTGGCAGATAAAATAGTGTTGAATGCTGCCGGCCGGCTGGATAAGCAGCTGGATGAGAACGGCTATTTTCCAAAAGAGCTGGAACGCACCATCTCCCTGCATTACACGGCTTTTGTGATGGAAGCATTTTTCAATATTGCTCAGATGTCCGTGCATACCAGCCACAACCTGTGGACCACTGTTACGCCTTCCGGAAAATCGCTGCAGAAAGCTTTTGATATCGTGCATCCTTTTCTTAGCAAAGAAAAAGACTGGACGCATCAGCAGATCAAGCCTTTCGATTTTGAAGATGCCTATCCTTTGCTGATGAGCGCTGCTGTACAGTATCAATGTAAAAGCTGTAAAGACGAGGTTAATACGCTGGCAGGAGAGAAGGCAAAACGGTTGAGAATAAAATTGCTATATCCATAATTGCTAAAACAAAAATTAAAACTGCTGTTGAGGAGGCCAGGGATTTCGGTTGCAAAAAAATATTCGGCCAATTCACATCTGCAATTACCAAACAAAATGAAACAGATGAAAAAATTACTTGCATTGCTGATGTTGCTGATGGTAAGTGGCAGCATCATGGCACAAAAGAAAACCATTACAGGCAAGGTGGTGAACAAGGCGACAAATGAGCCTATGCAGGGCGTGAACATTTTAGCCAACGGCCAGAAAGGCGGCGCTGTTACAAAAGCCGATGGCAGCTATTCTATTTCGGTGAACAACAGCGCTAATACGCTCATCTTTTCTTATGTGGGCTACACTTCACAGACGGTGATGATTGATGGCAAAACCACCATTGATATAAGCATGGTGATGGCGCCTGTATCCAATGATGAAGTGGTAATCATCGGTTACGGAACGCAGAAGCGTTCGCAGGTAACCGGTGCCGTTTCCCGGTTTAAAAATGAAAAGCTGGATGAAACACCGGTGTCAAGGCTTGACCAGGCTTTGCAGGGCAAGATCGCCGGCGTTCAGATACAGAATATTTCTTCCGAAGCAGGTTCCGAGCCCACGATCAGGGTAAGGGGAACCAACTCCATCAATGCCGGCGCCAACCCGCTGGTAGTGGTGGATGGCCACCCGGTACCGGATGGGCTCAGCTTTGTGAACATGGCCGATGTGGAATCGGTTGAAGTGTTGAAAGATGCAGCTTCTGCAGCCATCTACGGTTCCAGGGGCGGCGCCGGTGTGATATTGATCACCACCAAATCGGGCAAGGCAGATAAACCAAAATACGCCGTTAAATTCTCCACCGGTTTTAAAACACAGTATGAGCTCTATGATATGATGACCACCACCGAGTACACCAACCTGCTGTTTTACGAAGCAGCGTTGAAAGCGCAGGATCCGAGCATTCCTACGCCAACAGGTACGGGTATCATCTCCAACAATGAAAGAGCTGCCTATGTGATTGAAAGCACGCTGATGAACGGGCAGGCTACCGACTGGCAAAAGGAAGCATTGAGAAACGGCCTGGTGCAGAATGTGCAGATGAATGTGAGCGGTGGCAGCAAGACGCTGAAATATTTTGTGTCGGGCGCCTACCAGAAAGACCAGGGCATGATGTATCACAGTGAGTACGACCGTTACAGCATCCGTGCAAAGCTGGATGCGCAGCTCAATAAAAAAATGAAGCTCAGCTTTAATTTCAACCCAAGCTATATCAAAAGGGAAAGGCCTTCCACCGGCTTTATCGATTTCGTACGCTTCCAGTCTTACCTGCCCGTGTACCATACCGATGCCACTGCGGCTTTCGTAAACCAGGTGGCGCAATGGTCCAATATCCGCCCCGGCGATTATGCGCAGGCCCGTCATTTTAACGGCAGGGTATATACCGGTCTCATGCCGGATGGCAGCATGTGGGTGACCACTTCCGCCACCGATCCCTTCAATACAGCAAACAACACACCTAAGTCGGTACTGGAGACCCGTACCATTACTTCGGATGATTACAGGATGATGACTTCAGGCGACATGACCTATACCATCCTGAAAGGACTGGATTTTAAATCACTCGTGAGCAGCTATGTAAGCTATTCTCAATCGGTGGACTTTGCCAAAAGAAATTCAAACAGGGAAGGCGATGTAAACCGGGGACAATACAACAACCGTTTGTATGTTGACCTGCTCTGGGAAAATACACTGACCTATACCAAAAAAATAAAAGAGCACTCATTCACTTTCCTGGCAGGTTTTACTGCACAGAAAACCAATACAAAAATTGACCAGATCGTTGGGCTTGATTTTCCCAGCGATAATATCACCACGGCCAACAATGCAAGGCAGATTGAATTGCCTACGGTGGATGCCAGCGGCAACCTGCAGGGCACCTATAACTTTAAAGGCAAAGAAGGATTGCTTTCTTACCTCGGCCGTATCACTTATGCCTATGCCAATAAATATTTGCTGGCAGCCAGCATCCGTTCTGACGGTAGCTCCAACTTTGCCCCCGGCAACAAATGGGAATCCTTTCCATCTGTTTCAGTGGGTTGGGTAGCCAGCGAAGAGTCATTTTTGAAAGATGTAAGCTGGATCAGTAACCTGAAATTGCGTGGCAGTGCAGGCGCATCGGGTAAAGCAGGCCAGGCGGCGTTTCCATACCTTGATCTGCTGTATTCAGCCAACTATCCGCTGGGTGCAGGAACGGGTACTACTATCTCCGGTCTTACACCATCCTCCGTTATTCTCGGTAACCCCAATATTACCTGGGAGCGTACCTTCCAGTACAATGGTGGTATCGACCTGGGCCTGTTCAACAACCGGTTTATATTGGGCGTGGATGTATATGAATCCAAATCAGACAGGCTGCTGCTGCAGCAATCAGCGATGGGCTTCACCGGTGTGCCGCTTACCTGGAACAATATCGGTAAGCTGCAGAACAAGGGTGTGGAAGTGGAGCTTACTTCCAACAACTTCCGCAAAAAAGATTTTACCTGGAGCACCAGCGTCAATTTTTCCCGCAACAGGAATAAGGTATTACAGCTGGGCGAAGAAGCATTGTTCCTCAACCAGGGAGAAAGAACAGAATTGTATATGAACAAAGTGGGCGCTCCGCTCATCCAGTTCTTCGGCTATAAAACCGATGGCGTGTGGCTCTCACAGGCCCAGATAGACGAAGCAAGGGCAAATGGTCTTACCAGCAACCTCAGCAATGTATTTGTACCCGGCGGCCTCAAGCTGGTGGATGTGGACGGTGATGGCGATATTGATGCCGACGACAGGGTGGTGACCGGTTCGCCTTATCCCAACTTTACCTGGGGGGTTACCAATAACCTTAAATACAAGGCATTTGATCTCAGCTTTATGTTCCAGGGCGTACAGGGCGGACAGCTCATCAACGGCGATCCCAACTACAATGAAACCAAACGCTATAACAGGAATTATAATAAGAACCGCTGGCTGAGCCCCGATGTTCCCCGGGGACGGCAAAACACCTTATTCTACTGTGGGCTTTAACTGGATGCTGACAGATTACGTCGTGGAAGACGCTTCTTATTACGCACTCAGGGAAGTGATCATCGGCTACACGCTACCCGAAAAATTTGCAAAGAAAGCAAAGCTCAGCAGCCTGCGGGTATACTTCTCAGGACAGAATATGTTTTTCCATACGCCGTCCGGTTACAGGGGCATCAACACAGAAGCACGTTTCAAAACCGGGGCTTATGCTACTGCACTGGTGGATGGTTACCAGCGGGGCAGTTTCCCCATGCCTAAAACATTTTTGTTTGGTGTGGATATTAATTTCTAACAGCTAAAAAAACTGATAAATGAAAAAGCTTCAATATCTCTTCATCTTCGTTTGCGCAGGATTTGTTTCCTGCTCAAAAGTGATCGATGTGGATCCGCTTTCCAATATTAATACCGCTACTTACTATTCCAATGTGGATGAAGTAAAAACGGCGCTCATCGGCTGTTACAATGGTATGCAGAAATCTTTGCTCAACGAGTGGCAGTTCACAGAACTAAGGAGTGATAACTCCAAAATGGGACAGCCCGGCAGCACTGCTTCTGCCAACAGGGACCTGAGCGATTTGGATATTTTTATCCCTGCGGCTTCACAAAACCAGATCTATCTCTACTGGCTCAACACCTATAATAATATCCGCAACTGCAATATCGTATTGCAGAAGCTCGGCGTGGAATACAATCCTGCTGCGGGTGATTTTACTTTTAAAGATATCGGCATCACCATTACAGAAGCCGATCGCAAGCAACTGGCAGGTGAAGCCATGTTCATCAGGGCTTATCATTATTTCAACCTTGTACGTTTGTTTGGCGGTGTGTTCCTTATCTACACACCGGTTACGCCTGATGAAGCCAAGCAGATCAACCGCAGCACGGTGGCGGATATCTATAAGCTCATACTGGCTGATCTTACCGCCGCATCCACCAATATGAATACCCTTACTTTCAGCCAGGTGGCTGCTGCCGATAAAGGAAGGGCTACCGGTTGGGCAGCCAAAGGCCTGCTCGCTAAAGTGCAGCTTACCTTAGGCAACAAAGCAGCGGCGATCAGCTTATTGGAGGATGTGATCACCAACAGCGGCTATAGCCTGCAATCCACCTATGCCGAAGTTTTCAATACTGCCAACGAAATGAATTCGGAAATAATGTTTGCCGTGCGTTATAAAGCAGGCGGCCTCGGGCTGGGCTCTCCCTTCGGCAACACATTCGCCCCGCTGGGCAGTGGCTCCGCAGTTATCAACGGTGATGGCGACGGGTTGAATTATCCTACTGCCGAGCTGGATACACTCACGAATGGTGATACCCGGAAAAGCAGTCTGATTGGCGCTTATACCGCAACAGCTTCCACGAGGCTGTACGTGAAAAAATATCTTTTTCCTGTAGTGCTGGTGGATGATGGTGAAAGCGACTGGCCGGTGCTGCGCTATGCAGATATTTTACTGATGATGGCCGAAGCAAAAGGCTATTCGCAGGAATCGGTTGATCTCATCAACAGCGTTCGTCCACGTGCAGGCAAGCCCAATTATACGCTTACCACTATTCCCGATGTAGGAGCTTTTGAAAGAGCATTGAGCGAAGAGCGTAGGATAGAATTTGGTTTTGAGAACCAGCGCTGGTTTGATATCGTGCGCTTCAATACGACCATGACCACCATCAATGCCCAGCAGATCATGCGGGATCATTTTGCCGATGAATACCTGGCGCATTATGCCGATTACCTGCCGCCCACGCCCACACTGGCTGAGCTGCAGGCCAATGTAACCATGGAGCGTTTGCTGCTGCCCATTCCGCAGCGGGAGATCGATACCAATACACAGATTGTGATTTCGCAAAACCCGGGATATTAATTATTTATTGTTCACTTAAGCATACATACTCACTATGAAGAAGTTTTTTTTATCGCTGTGCATCATCGCTTCGCTGAATGCTGTGGCACAGTCGGACACAACCTATAAAAAAGTAGAGTTTCCGGAAGGCTATACATCGCAGATCGATGTAGTGTACACCAAAGTAGGAGACTGGGATGGCAGAATGGATCTTTACCTGCCTGCCAAAGAAAAAGGTCCTTCGCCCATTGTTATCAACATACACGGCGGCGGCTGGAATAAAGGTGTGAAAGAATCGCAGACAGGTTTCAATACTTTCTTCAAGCAGGGCTTTGCCGTTGCTAATATTGAATACCGGCTCACAGGCCAGGCCACAGCGCCCGCTGCGGTGGAAGATACCCGCTGCGCATTGATCTATCTCATCAAAAATGCAAAAGAGCTCAACATCGACGTCAATAAGATTGTGATCATGGGCGGCAGCGCCGGCGGCCACCTCGCATTGATGGGCGGTTTGCTCGCCAATGATCACCGTTTCGATGGCAATTGTCCCGGCGTGGAAAATATCAAGGTGGCTGCCATCATTGATAAATATGGCATCACCGATGTATGGGATTGGGGCTATGGCAGCAATATCACGAGCAAATCAGCCACCCGCTGGCTCGGCGATAAAGCCAGTGATAAAAAATTTGCAGCTTCTGTTTCACCCATCACTTATGTTACAAAAAACAGCCCGCCCGTTTTCATCGTGCATGGTGATGCCGATCCTACGGTGCCTTACCAGCAATCGGTAGAGCTGCATAAAAAATTAAAGGAGCTGGGTGTTATCACCGAATTCATCACTGTGGAAGGTGGCAAGCATGGCGGGTTTGAAAAAGAAAAGAACAGCGAGGTCAATAAAGCCATCATGAATTTTATTCTCAACCTGAAAGAATTTAAAAAATAAAATGAAGCTCATCCGGCTGATCCTTTTATTCATTTGTGGTTCGCATATGGCCGCAGCGCAGCTGGTGCTTACGGCCGATGGCCCGGGCAATACCTACGAGCGCATCAATGCGGCGCTGGCGCCGGGTTATACAGTAGTGGAAACACCCGATTGTGTGCATACCGGATTTGGCAGGCATATAGCGGAAGTGTTTGATGCGGATATCAACCAGTATGTATTTGAATTTTATGCGCATGTGAATGAGGACAATGACCGCTGTGTGGCTTTCGACCGCCAGCGCACCGAGATCAAAACCTATGACCAGTCACCCGATTCCCTCATCGGCACACCCGGGGAATTTTTTACCTACAAATGGAGATTCAAAGTGCCGGTGGGTTTTCAACCTTCTTCCAGCTTCACCCATATTCACCAGGTAAAGCCTGTGGGCGGCGATGATGACCAGCCGCTGTTCACCTTAACGGCCCGCAAAGGCAGTCCCAATAAGCTGGAGCTCATTTATGTTGCCACCGGTACGTCCGGCAGCAGCAAAGTGGCCATTGTAAATCTTTCGGGTTTTGAAGGCGTGTGGGTAGAAGCCACCGAACAGCTGTTGGTGGGAGCGAACGGTTCTTATTCCATCGATATCAGGCGGGTGAGCGATAATGTTTCATTGCTCAGCTACAGCAACAACAGCATTTCCACCATTCGTCCCGATAATGATTTTATCAGGCCCAAGTGGGGCATTTACCGCAGCCTTAATAATCCCGGTGACCTGCGGGATGAAAGCCTGCGGTTTGCGATGTTCTCTATTAAGCAGGGATTGTCTGCGTTGCCTGTGCAACTTAATAGCTTTCATGCCACAGCTGCCGGCAAAACCGTACGACTGCAATGGGAAACGGCGCTGGAAACAGATCTGCAGGAATTGGTGGTAGAAAGATCTGCCAATGGAATTGTATTTAACGCTATCGGTCGTTTACAACCCAGGCAATTGCCTTCGGTGTATTCTTTTATTGATGATCAGCCGCTGCAGGGGTATAATTATTACCGCATCCGGCTGAAAGAAAACGACGGCGCTGAAAAATTTTCATCAACAGAAAGAGTCATTATGAATACGGCGCAGGAAAATGCATTGCAGGTTTTCCCGAATCCCGTGAGCAACAGCATCCGTTTTCAGGGCACGCCGGCCATACCTGCTGATGCAACCATACAAATAGCTTTAAGAGGTGGCGACGGTAAAATACATCATGCACAAAAGGGGAGTGTTCAGGCAATGACAGCGTCCCTTAACCGTTTGCTGCCATTGTTAAAACCCGGTACTTATTCACTGACCATTATCCATGATAACCGCTCTTTTTCGGCCCCCTTTGTAAAACTATAATCATTACTATTTATCATAAACAATTGCTGTATGAAAAAGATTTTTACATTCTTTGTGGTGCTTTTTATATCATTAAAAGGCATGACCCAAAACACCTATTACTGGGTAGGGGGAGCCGGTCCCGCCAGCTTCACTGCCAATGCCAGCTGGAACACTACCCTCGATGGCAGCGGGGATTCCCGCTCTGTGGCAGGCTCGCAGGATACGGATGTGCTCATCTTTGATGGCGATAATATCGGCGGCAGCAATCCTGCCACCGGCAATATCATCGTCAATGCTTCCAACGATACCATCGGCCGTATGATCTTCCGCAACAATGTGCACGTAAAATTCAGCAGGAGCAGTGCAGGCAGCTCCGCCATCAGTATCATGGGCGAGGGCACTAATCTTGATGACCTGCAGATCGGCAGCGGTTCGGTGATTACCCTCGGTGACGAAATATATAATTATAATGTAAGAATAATACTGGGGCTGGCTACAGTACCTACCACTGCTACAGGTCTTGTAAGCGGCACGTTGTATATCGGCCCTTTATCGCAAACCATTCACCCGGCAAGTTATGTGACATCGCTGGCCACTAATGGGTTGGTATTTGCAGCAGGAGGCGAATGCCATGCTACAGATTCCACCACAGCCTCTCCGTTCAATGGCTCTGCCAATAATTCGGTATTGTTCCAAACCGGTTCATCGCTGCATTATTATTCCGGCAGGAGTCCTTTCGGTAACAGCTCTGCCGTACAGTTTGCCAATTTTGAGCCCGGCAGCAGCTTTTATGCAAAGGGTTCCAATGTGAGTTACCTGGACGGAACTGCTTATGCAAGCTCTTCCTGGAGCAACCTTAAATCCTTTGCCGATTTTTATGTGCAGAACGGCGCTACCTTCCGCTGCGATGGCCCTGTATACCGGATCGATGACCTCAATATTGCAGCCGGCAGTTCTTTTATCACGCATTCCTCGGGCTATACGCCTGTGTTAGGTGATCTTACCGTCAATGGTGTGTTTAATTTCCCCTCAGGCTCCAATTCACTGGTAATGGGTGGGGAAGCGCTGCAGACTATTGCAGGTTCCGGTACCATTGATGTACCCATTTTTATTGTAGCCGACAACAGCAATGTGTTGCTCAATAAAACAATTACGGTAACCACCACGGCCAATATCATCGGTGATCTTGATTTCGGTGCCGGCGGAAGAATTACCGGCGCTGCTGCATTCACTTCCCGTGTGGCTTCCACGCTGCCATCCGGTATAGGCAGTACCGTAGCGGGCTCTTACCAGCTTACCTATACTTCACCTTCTTCCTTTACAGGGTATAGCATCAGCGGCCCCGGTATTGCACCCAACACCAATATCGTAGGCTTCGGTTCCAGCGCCAACAGTGTGTACCTGTCAAAGCCGGCTTTGTCAACCCAATCCAATGTAACATTTGATTTTACTACGGATACGGCTTTGTTAAAAACTGCCAATCCCAACGGCTTCAATGAAAGCACCGGCTCTGTAACGGTATCCGGTACACGCACTTTTCAATCAGGCACCCATTATACCATCAATGCAGCCACTGCTTATCCCTTCGGTATCAGCAGCTCGGCATCAGGCAGCATTTCTTTGGGCAATGTAACGCTTAATGCGCCTGTAACAACCAATTACAATTACAGGATCGCTGGCACGCTGGCGCTTAATAGCGGCAACCTGACCATCAGCGCAGGTGACACCGTGAGGATATTATCCGGCAATGCCATTGCCGGTGCACCCTTTAGCAGCTCAAAATACATCGTCAGCCAGGCGAGCACCACCGAAACTGGAGTGCTAAGGATCGATAATATCAGCAGCGCCACACAGTTTCCTGTAGGGAATGCCGCTTATTATTTACCTGTTACCCTCACGCCTTCTGCTGCGGCAGATTTTGCGGTAAGTGTCTTCCAGGGTGCAACAGAAGATGGCAGCATTACCGGCACAGCAACAGCCACCGCACAGAAAGCAGAAATGGTGGATGCCGTATGGACAATTGACCGCATCAATGGTAGCGGGGATTGCCAGGTAGCCTTGCAATGGGCTTCACCGCTGGAAGGCGCTGCTTTTGCCGGCTTTACCAACGAAGAAGTGGGGGTGAGCAGGTATGACGGCACGCAATGGACGGCTTCCACCGGCAATGGCGACAATGTGGCAAACACGGTTACAGAAAGCTTCAGCAGCTTTTCGCCTTTTATTGTGACGAAGAAAGCAGGCGTGCTGCCCATGCAGCTGAAAAATATTTATGCTACTGCAAAAACTGTGGGAACCGAGATCGGCTGGGAGCTCGCCAGCAATCAGGATGAAGATGTGTTGCGATACGAGGTGGAAAAAAGTACAGACAGGGTGAGCTTTACAACAGTGGCTACTGTCAATGCAGCCAGGCAATTGCGCTACAGTGCTTTGGATATTACGGCGCCGGCGCCATTGCAGTACTATCGTTTAAAAATCATTTATCACAATGGCAATACCAGGTACAGCAATACATTGCTGGTGAAAACTGCTGAAAGATCTGATGTCAGCATTTATCCTAACCCGGTGAAAGACCGCATCAATATCAGCGGCCTCAAAAATACCAGCACCATCAGGATAGTGAATAGCACAGGTAATGTTATCTTGCAGCAGAAAACAACGGCTACCACGCTGAGCATGGATGCAGCAGGACTGAAACCCGGCTTGTATTTGCTGGAAGCCTTTACGGAAAATGGTACCCGCCACACACAAACTTTCATTAAACAATAATTTCTATAGTAATGCAAATAAGATTTCAGAACAGTCCCCGTGAAACCGCCACGATGAATACAGCGGCCCTGCGTGAAAATTTTCTCATTCAGCAGCTCATGCAGCCCGGGAAAATAGAGCTGGTATATTCTCACTATGACCGTATGATCGTAGGAGGCGCTGTGCCAACAGTTGCTGCTATTGAGTTGCCCAATGAAGGGGAGCTTAAAGCAAATTATTTTCTCGAAAGAAGAGAAGCAGGTATCATCAATGTGGGGGGCAATGGTAAAGTAACAGCCGATGGCGTTGAATATGCGCTGGAAAAGCTGGAATGCGTGTACCTGGGTAAAGGTACCCGGGCAGTGAGCTTCAGCAGCGATGATGCCAATACGCCTGCGATATTTTATATACTGAGCGTGCCGGCGCACCAGTCATATCCCAATCGTAAAATGACGAAAGCAGAAGCAGCGCCGGTGAACCTCGGCGATATTGCTACTTCCAACAAAAGAACCATTTACAAATACATTCACAACGATGGCATTCAAAGCTGCCAGCTGGTGATGGGCCTTACCACGCTGGAAACAGGTAGTGTGTGGAACTCTGTTCCGCCGCATACACATACCCGCCGCATGGAAGCGTATTTTTATTTTGACCTTGATGCCGCACACCGGGTAATGCACTTTATGGGTGAGCCGCAGGAGACCAGGCACCTGGTAATGGCCAATCATGAAGCCGTATTGTCTGCTCCCTGGAGCATGCATTTTGGCGTGGGCACTTCCAGCTATGGCTTTATCTGGGGCATGGCAGGAGAGAACAAAGAATTTACCGATATGGATGCGGTGGCTATTGCAGATATTAAATAAATTTTCCACCGCGGAGACGTTAAGACGCCGGAAAAACGCAGGGAATTTCCCTGCGTTTTTTTATTGTTGCAAGCGGCTTTGCGGTTCAATAAACTCATTGCATATCATATCCTAACAAAATATTAATATTTGATATGTTCATTTTATTGTGAAATTCCTACATTTGCACCAACAAATCACTTTTACAAAGTTGAAACTGAACAAAACATATCATTCTCCCGTTTCTGTTGTAACAGTCCCACGACCCCGACGTGGTTGCTGATAGGCCGAGCATAACCAATTGCCCCTATCAGTGGAAAAATCCCCCGGTTAAGTCGCTCAGCAGGAGCGCAATCTTTCAAATAACAATTTTCTACTCATCCTTTCAATTTTTAAGAAATTGGAAAATTCAGATATCATTATTCGCACTGCCACTTATGCAGATGCGGATTATGCGAAAATAATCACCGACGAAATGGAGGCCAGCGCCAAGGCAAGAGGAACAGGAATCGCCAAGCGTTCGCCCGATTATGTGGCATTGAAAATGGAGGAAGGTAAAGCAGTGATAGCAGTGACCGATAAAGGCGATTGGGTGGGCTTTTGCTATATTGAAGCCTGGGGCGACGAAAAATATGTGGCCAACAGTGGTCTCATCGTAGCGCCTCAATACCGCAAGACCGGTGTGGCCAAAAAGATCAAGGAAGCTGTCTTTAAATTATCCCGCAAAAAATATCCCGAAGCAAAAATATTTGGTTTGACCACCGGCCTCGCCGTGATGAAGATCAATAGTGACCTGGGCTATGAACCTGTTACCTACAGTGAGCTCACCGATGATGAGCAGTTCTGGGCAGGCTGTAAAAGCTGTGTGAACTATGAAATACTCATGAGTAAAGACCGGAAGAACTGTATGTGCACCGCAATGCTGTACGATCCTGCAGATCATTATGAGCCGGAAGAAACGGCGCAGGATTTTAAACAGCATTCCAAGTTGTATGAACGGTTTATGAAGATGAAGAAAAATAAAATGCTGCGGTTCCTCAAAAAAACAAAATCAGGCGGCGGGGGAAATAAAATGGTGTTCAGGCAGTTGTTTGGGTTTTGATGGTTCAACAGTTCGAGAGTTGAAGGTTGAAAGTTGAAAGTTCGGGGTTGAAGGTTCCTGCTAAAAGCTTGCAGCTAACAGCTAATCGCTAATAACGACTAACCACCCCATTCGTGTAATTCGTGCCCCAAATTCGTGTTATAAAATAAAATTCGTCTAATAAAAAATGATCACAAAAGAAAGCTTACCCACTCAGTTACCGGCCGGCAGCAAAGTTGTGCTTGGTTTCAGCGGCGGCCTGGATACAACCTTCTGCGCTATTTATCTTACCAGGGAAAAAGGATTTGAAGTACACTCTGTGCTGGTGAATACAGGTGGTTTCAGCGAAGAGGAATTGAAAAACATTGAAGCGCATGCATACAGGTTGGGCGTTACTACGCATACGACCATCGATGCGGTACAATCTTATTACGACAGCATTGTAAAATACCTGGTATTCGGCAATGTGCTCAAGAACAATACTTATCCTCTAAGCGTAAGCGCCGAAAGGCTCAGCCAGGCTATTAATATTGCAGCGCATGCAAAAAAACTGGAAGCTAAAGCAGTGGTGCATGGCAGCACCGGCGCCGGCAACGACCAGGTGCGTTTTGATATGATCTTTAACAGCATGCTGCCCGGGGTGGAGATCATTACGCCCATCAGGGATATGAAGCTCAGCCGTGAAGCCGAGGTTGAGTACCTCAAGGCCAGCGGCGTACAGATGAATTTTGAAAAATCTGTTTATTCCATCAATAAAGGTTTGTGGGGCACCAGTGTAGGCGGCAAAGAAACCCTGAAAAGCAACGGCGCTTTACCGGAAGAAGCATGGCCTACGCAACTGGATGCTTCTTTAAAAGGAGAGCAGGTAAAGCTGGGTTTTGAAAAAGGAGAGCTGGTAAAAGTGAACGACCAGGTTTTTGATCATCCTTCCAAGGCGATACAATACCTCCAGCATATTGCAGGTCCCTATGCCATCGGCCGGGATATCCATATAGGAGATACCATCATCGGCATTAAAGGCCGTGTAGGATTTGAAGCAGCAGCGCCGATGATCATTTTAAAAGCGCATCATGCACTGGAAAAGCATGTGCTTACCAAATGGCAGCTCAACATTAAAGACCAGCTGGCACAGTTTTATGGCAACTGGCTGCACGAAGGGCAGATCATGGATGCGGCGATGAGAGATATTGAAGCTTTCTTTATCAGCAGCCAACAGCGTGTCACTGGTGATGTGTTTGTCGATCTTCTGCCGTATCGTTTTATGGTAGCAGGCATCGAATCCAAATACGATCTCATGAGCAGCAAATTCGGCAGCTACGGCGAAATGAACAATGGCTGGACAGGAGAAGATGTACGTGGATTCTCGAAAATTTTCGGCAACCAGAATAATATTTATCAGCTGGTGGGGAGTGAAGGATGAGGAGGGGAGGGTTCAACGGTTCAAATGTTTAATAGTTGAAAGTTGAATGTTGAAAGTTAAGGTTTCTGCTAACAGCTAAATCCTAATAGCTAACGGCTAACCACCCTCTTCGTCTAATTCGTACTTCAAATTCGTGTTGTAAAAAATAAAATTTGTGTAATAAAAAATGGCAATAAAAACAGGCATCATTGGCGGCGCAGGCTATACCGGCGGAGAGCTCATCAGGATCCTGCTCAATCATCCGCAGGCAGCAATCAGCTTTGTACAAAGCAAGAGCAATGCCGGCAATGTGCTCAGCAAAGTACATGAGGACCTAGTAGGCGATACCGACCTGGAATTTTCGGCCGGGCATCATTTTGATGTAGATGTGCTTTTCTTTTGCGCAGGGCATGGAGAAGCCAAAAAGTTCGTGGCGGAAAATGATATTCCTGTATCAGTGAAGCTCATTGATATCGGCAATGATTTCCGGCTGAAAGAAGATGCTGTTGCCGGCAACAGGCAATTCGTGTATGGGTTACCGGAGCTGAACAGGGAGCGCATCACTACTGCAGACAGCATCGCCAATCCCGGTTGTTTTGCTACCGCTATCCAGCTGGGCTTATTGCCGCTGGCAAAAAATGGGTTGCTCAAAAATATTTATACAACAGGCATTACAGGCTCTACCGGGGCGGGACAGTCCTTATCGGCTACTTCACATTTCAGCTGGAGAGCCAATAATATACAGGCTTATAAAACGCTCACACACCAGCATCTCGGCGAAATAGGGCAATCACTCCTGCAGCTGCAGCCGCAGGGCGAAATAGATCTCGGCTTTGTTCCCTGGAGAGGGGATTTCACCCGGGGCATCTTCATCAGTTCCCAGCTGGACTGCGAATGGAGCTTGGAAGAGTTGTCGGTGATCTATAACGATTATTACAACGGACATCCTTTTGTAAGCATAAGCAAAGAACCCATCAGCATCAAGCAGGTAGTGAATACCAACAAGGCAGTGATCCAGCTCGAAAAAGTGGGCAGCAAGCTGGTCGTACATTCTGCCATTGATAATTTGCTGAAAGGCGCCAGCGGCCAGGCCGTGCAGAATATGAACCTCTTATTCGGGCTGGAAGAAACAACAGGACTTAAATTAAAAGCCACCGGCTTCTAAATATTCAATCAACAAGATGAAACTATTCGACGTATACCCATTAAATGATGTAACTATTACCAGGGCGCTCGGCTCAACCGTGTGGGATGATAAAGGGAACGAATATCTCGATCTCTATGGCGGGCATGCCGTTATCAGCGTCGGCCACACCAACCCGCATTGGGTAAAAAGAATAGAAGAGCAGCTGCATAAAATTTCTTTCTATTCCAATTCCATCAAAATTCCTTTACAGCAGCAGCTCGCTGATCAACTGGGTAAGGCTTCCGGTAAAGAAGATTACCAGTTGTTCCTCTGCAATTCAGGAGCGGAGGCCAACGAAAATGCATTGAAGCTCGCTTCCTTTTACAACGGCCGCAAAAAGATCATTGCTTTTAAAAAAGCATTTCATGGCCGTACATCGCTGGCGGTGGCGGCAACGGATAATCCAAATATTGTAGCGCCGGTCAATGAAACCGATAATGTGCTCTTCCTGCCTTTTAACGATGAGTTTGCATTGAGAGGAGCGTTTAACAATCATACCATTGCGGCGGTGATCATTGAAGGGATACAGGGTGTGGGCGGCATCAACGTGGCCACTGAAACATTCCTGCAAACCATCCGCAGCCTTTGCGATGAGCACAACGCAGTATTTATTGCCGACAGTGTACAATGCGGTTACGGCCGTTCGGGTAAATTTTACTCTCATGATTTCTCCGGCGTGAATGCAGACATTTACACGATGGCAAAAGGCATGGGTAACGGCTTCCCGGTAGCGGGCATCGCCATCGCCCCGAAATTTGCGGCCAAACATTTTATGCTTGGTACCACCTTCGGTGGCAATCACCTCGCTTGTGCCGCAGCGCTGGCAGTGTTGGAAGAGATAGAAGAAAAAAAGCTGATGGACAATGCCGCTGCCACCGGTGATTATCTTATCACTGAATTGAAAAAGCTGGATGGCATTACCGAAGTGCGGGGCAGGGGGCTGATGATCGGCATTGATCTTCCGGAAGACAAAAAAGAAGTGAAGAAGAACCTGCTGATAAAACATAAGATTTTTACTGGCGAAGCCAAGCCCAATGTGATACGACTGCTGCCCGCCCTGAATATAGGCAGGCAGGAAGCAGATCGATTCCTCGAAGCCATCAGCACGGAGCTCAAAGCTTAACAATTGTAAACTATTAAACTGTTCTATCTTTTCATCATAAAAACCTATTGGAAAAATTGAAACAATTTATTGCAGTACAGGATGTGGATGATATCAACGCTTTGGTTGAAAAAGCTTTCCTGTACAAAGCCAATCCTTTAAAAGATATTCATCTCGGCGCCGGAAAAAAAATCGGGTTGCTGTTTTTAAATCCCAGTCTGCGTACAAGGGTAAGCACACAGGTGGCTGCAAAAAATCTAGGGCTGGAAACCATTGTTTTCAATATCGATAAAGAAGGCTGGGCGCTTGAATTTGAAGAAGGCGCTGTGATGAATGGTACTACTGTAGAGCATATCAAGGATGCAGCTCCCGTGCTGGGCAGCTATTTTGATATGCTCTGCCTGCGCAGCTTTCCGGCACTAAAATCAAGAGAGGATGATTATGCAGAAACCATCATGAACCAGTTCATCAAATATGCAGGGGTTCCGGTGGTGAGTCTTGAAAGCGCCACCTTGCATCCTTTGCAGTCGCTTACGGATATCATCACCATTAAGGAGCATACATCTAAACCACGGCCCAAAGTGGTGCTTACCTGGGCGCCGCATATCAAGCCTTTGCCGCAATGCGTGGCCAATTCATTTGCCCAATGGGTGAACGCATGGGGCGAAGCTGATTTTGTAGTGGCGCATCCCCAAGGCTATGAACTCGATGAAAAATTTACCAAAGGCGCTACCATCGTGCACAACCAGGACGAAGCCATTAAGGAGTCGGATTTTATTTATGTGAAGAACTGGAGCGCTTATCATGATTACGGTGGCATGCCGGCCGTATCAGGAGAATGGATGCTGACGGATGAAAAGCTGCAGCTCACCAATGATGCCAAAGTGATGCATTGCCTGCCGGTAAGAAGGAATGTAGAGCTCAGCGATGAAATACTCGATGGTGAAAACAGCATTGTAACAACACAGGCAGGCAACAGGGTATGGGCTGCGCAGGCGGTGCTGGCAGAAATACTGAAAGGATAAAATATAACCGGCCAAAAAATGAAAAAGCTATACGTTATCAAGATCGGCGGAAATATCATCGATGATGAAAAGCAGCTCGATGCTTTCATCAGCAGGTTTGCTGCCATTGATGCGCATAAAATACTGGTGCACGGCGGCGGCAAGCTGGCAACAAGGGTAGCCGAAGCCATGGGCATTCCCCAGCAAATGGTGGATGGCAGGCGCATTACCGATGCAGATACGTTAAGAGTGGTGACAATGGTGTATGCCGGCGCTATCAATAAAAATATGGTGGCTAAGCTGCAGCAGCAGGATAATAATGCCATTGGTGTCACAGGCGCCGATGGCAATATTATCAGGGCTCACAAAAGACAGCATGCCAGCATTGATTATGGATTTGTAGGAGATGTGGATAGTGTGAATGCGGCATTGGTAGACATATTGCTGCAGCAGGATATCTGCCTGGTATGTGCACCGCTTACACACGACGGACAGGGGAACCTGCTCAACACCAATGCGGATACCATCGCCCAGGAAATGGCCAAAGCTATGAGCAACCTTTATGATGTATCGCTTATTTATTGTTTTGAAAAGAAAGGAGTACTCCTGGATGCAGCGGATGATGACAGTGTGATCGCCCGCATTGATGCAAAAAGTTTTGAGCAGCTCAAAAATGACGGCATTGTATCGCAGGGCATGATACCAAAATTACAGAATGCCTTTGCTGCCATTGAAGCAGGCGTATCAGCAGTGACCATCGGCCATGCTGCAGCATTACAGCAATTGATTACCGGGCAATCAGGTACATTAATACAAAAAGGTGAGTGAGCAATCAACCATATTAAGCCAGGATGCACTGCAGCTGTTACAGCAGCTCATTGCAATTCCTTCGCTGAGCAGGGAGGAAGATAAAACGGCTGATTGTATTGAAACATTTTTCAAAGAAAGAAATATTCCTGCCAGTCGCCTGCTCAATAATGTGTGGGCCGTCAATCAATATTTTGACAAGGCCAAACCTGCAATACTATTGAATTCGCACCACGATACGGTGGCGCCCAATTCAAAATATACCCTCGATCCTCACCGGCCTTTGATACAGGATGGAAAACTCTATGGGCTGGGTAGTACCGATGCCGGCGCTTCGCTGGTATCGCTGATAGCTGCTTTTGTTTATTTCTACGACAAAAAGAATTTACCATATAATATCGTAATGGCAGCGAGCGCCGAAGAAGAGATCAGCGGTAAGAATGGTGTTGAACTATTGTTTGCCCGGGAAGATTTTTCTTCATTATTCAGCCAGCCAAAAAGTTTTGCTATAGTGGGCGAACCCACTGAGCTTCAGCTGGCCATTGCTGAAAAAGGCCTGCTGGTGCTGGATTGTACCGCACATGGCAAGGCCGGGCATGCGGCAAGAGAAGAGGGGGAGAATGCGATCTATAAAGCCATGCAGGCCATAGAATGGTTTAAGAATTACCGTTTTGAAAAAGTATCTTCCCTGCTGGGTGAAGTGAAAATGACCGTCACTTCTATCGCCACCGAAAATAAGGCCCACAATGTTGTGCCTGCCACCTGTAGTTTTGTGGTCGATATTCGTGTAACCGATGCATACACGCATGAAGAAATACTGGATATAATTGATCAGCATATAGAAATAGAAGTAAAGCCAAGAAGCACAAGGCTGCGTTCTTCTTCTATCCCGGCAGATCATCCCGTGGTGAAAGCAGGCATTGCTCTGGGAAAGACCACTTATGGTTCGCCTACAGCTTCCGACCAGGCATTGATACCCCTGCCATCATTAAAATGCGGCCCAGGGTTCAGCGGGCAAAGTCATAGTGCGGATGAATTTGTAGAGATAAAATGGATCGGGGAAGCGGTGGAATATTATATCAGTTGGATAAAAGGACTGAATAACGGGAGAACGGATAATGAATAATTCGTCCGATCCTCACCAGGCCACAATAGGACTATGGAATTATTCACTATCCATTAATAATTTATCATTATCGAATGAAGCTTTGGCAAAAAAATACAAACGTTAACAAAGCCGTAGAAAATTTTACGGTAGGCAATGATCGTGCATTCGACCTGATGCTGGCGCCTTTTGATGTGCTGGGGAATATTGCCCATGCAAAAATGCTCGTAACTGTAGGACTGTTAACGCAGGCAGAAGCGGATGCACTTTGCAAAGAGCTGGCGCTGATCTATCAAACAACTCAGGATGGCAATTTCGCCATTGCTGATACGGTCGAAGATGTGCATTCTCAGATCGAATTCCTGCTGACCGAAAAGCTCGGTGATACTGGCAAGAAAATACATTCGGCACGCAGCAGGAACGACCAGGTGCTGGTGGATGTAAAATTGTTCTTACGGCATGAGATCACCCAATTGGTGAAGCATATTGAATCCTTCTTTGGATTACTGCAGGAAAGAAGCGAAACATTCAAAGACTTCCTGCTGCCGGGCTATACGCATCTGCAAATCGCAATGCCTTCTTCATTCGGCCTCTGGTTCGGTGCGTATGCTGAAGGCCTGGTGGATGATGTGGAAACATTGCGTGCAGCCTATAACGTTAGCAATAAAAATCCGTTGGGCAGCGCTGCCGGCTACGGATCTTCTTTTCCCATTAACCGCACGCTGACCACCCGGTTGCTGGGCTTCGATGACCTGAATTATAATGTAGTGTACGCACAGATGGGCAGGGGTAAGGCAGAACGTATTGCAGCGCAGGCGCTGGCAAACGTAGCCGATACTTTGTCCCGCCTGGGTATGGATGCCTGCCTTTACCTCAACCAGAATTTTGATTTCATTAGCTTCCCTGCCGAGTTGACCACCGGCAGCAGCATTATGCCACATAAGAAAAACCCGGATGTGTTCGAGCTGATCCGTTCACATTGCAACCGCATCAAGGCATTGCCCAACGAGATAAGCATGATGACGACCAACCTGCCCAGTGGCTATCACCGGGACCTGCAGCTGCTGAAGGAAAACCTGTTCCCGGCTTTTGATATTTTGCATCAATGCCTGGACATGGCTTCGCTGATGCTCGAAAATATCCGCATTAAAAAAGATATTTTGGCCGACGAGAAATACAAATATCTCTTCAGCGTGGAGGAAGTGAACAAGCTGGTATTGCAGGGTGTTCCTTTCCGGGATGCTTACCGTCAGGTGGGCGCAGCTATTGAGAACGGCAGCTTTACCTGGTCTCCGCAGCTCCATCATACACATGAAGGCTCTATCGGCAACCTTCAGAATGAAGCCATTGCAAAACGGATGCATGCGCTTACAGCCTCTTTCAATTTTGACAAAGTGGATGAAGCATTGAACGCTTTATTACAGTAAATTGCCACTCTTATTAAGGAGTTCTGTAATTTATAGTATGATCAGCTATTGCCTGCCATTGCTGCATAATGCGTTGCCGCTGAAGTGTGCGACGCAATGATGCCCGATAGCAGTACATATGCCGGGTACATCATAAGTTAAACAGTCCCCCGTGTTGCACAGCCGGATGGCCCGTGCGATGATTGATTAAAAAGTAAATTGTTTCTATGGCAGCAGCGCCCAAAAAACGCATTGCTATTTTTGGTTCCACCGGTTCAATCGGTACGCAGGCATTGGATGTGATCCGCTCCCATTCTGAATTGTTTGAAGCGGAGATCCTCACTGCGCAAACGAATGACGAGCTGCTGATCGCACAGGCGCTGGAGTTTAAGCCGAATGCTGTAGTGATCGGCGATGAAACAAAATATGAAAAAGTAAAGGAAGCGCTTGCTGCTGCAGACGTAAAAGTATTTGCAGGGGAGCAGTCGCTGGAAGAAGTGGCCGATTTCGACAGCTACGATATTATGCTGGCAGCCATTGTGGGTTTTGCCGGGCTGAAGCCAACGCTTAAAGCAGTGAACAAAGGCAAAGTGGTGGCACTGGCCAATAAGGAAACGCTGGTGGTGGCGGGCGATATCGTGATGCAACAGGCATTGGATAACCGGGCGCCGATCATACCGGTAGACAGTGAACATTCTGCCATATTTCAGTGCCTGGTGGGTGAGGCACGCAACCCGATCGAGAAGATCATTCTTACAGCCAGCGGCGGACCGTTCCTGGGCAAGAAGCCCAATTTCCTGGTAAATGTGAAAAGGGATCATGCGCTGCAGCATCCCAACTGGAGCATGGGCGCCAAGATCAGTATCGATTCTGCCACGCTCATGAATAAGGGACTGGAAATGATCGAAGCCAAATGGTTATTTAACCTGCGGCCCGAGCAGGTGGAAGTGCTGGTGCACCCGCAGAGCATCATCCACAGTATGGTGCAGTTTGAAGATGGGAGCCTGAAAGCGCAGATGGGTTTGCCCGACATGAAGCTGCCCATCCAGTATGCCCTGGGTTTTCCCAACCGGTTAAAAAATGATTTTCCCCGGATGAGCTTCCGGAAATATGCCACGCTCAGCTTTGAAGAACCCGATATCAAGACTTTCCGTAACCTCGGACTGGCCATTGAAGCCATGAAAAAAGGAGGCAATATGCCCTGTATCCTCAACGCAGCCAACGAGATAGCAGTATGGGCTTTTTTAAAGAACCGCATCGGTTTCCTCGATATTACGGCGGTAGTGGAAAAAACGATGGAAAAAATTAACTTCATACAAACACCGACGCTGGAAGAATATTTTGAAAGCGACGGCGAGGCCCGTAATTTTGCGGCTTCTATCATGAAATTCTAAAAGCTGCAATCAGCATAAATTTTATATCAGGAACTATGAATATTACATTACTGGCAATACAATGGGGCGAAGTGGGTATGTTGGTAGCACAATTGCTGCTATCGCTATCCATACTGGTGGTATTGCACGAATTTGGCCACTATATCACAGCCAAATGGTTTAAATGCAGGGTGGAAAAATTTTATCTTTTTTTCGATCCCTGGTTTTCCCTGTTTAAAAAGAAAGTAGGCGAAACAGAATACGGCATCGGCTGGCTGCCCCTGGGCGGTTATGTAAAGATCAGCGGCATGATTGATGAGAGCATGGACAAAGACCAGATGAAAATGCCGCCGCAGCCATATGAATTCAGGGCGAAGCCAGCCTGGCAGCGGCTGATCATTATGCTGGGTGGCATTATTGTAAATGTGCTACTGGCTTTTATCATTTATGCAGGTATCCTGATGGTTTGGGGCGAAAAGAAAATAGACTCATCTTCTCTTAAATACGGTATTGCTTTCAACGATCCTGTTTTTCATTCACTTGGTTTCCGCAACGGTGATAAGATTGTAGCGATTGATGGTAAGCCATTGGATGACTACAATGAAACGCTGAAAAGGCTCATCGTGGTGGATCACAATGTAACGGTGATCCGTGACGGCAAGCAGGAGATACTGAATATGCCTGAAGACCTGATCGGTCAGCTGATAGAAAAAAAGAAAAAATCGGAAACACCGCTTATCAGCGAAAGGGTGCCTACCATTGTAAAAGTTCTGTCGGACAGCAGCCCGGCCCGCAAAGCAGGCCTGCAGGCGCAGGATGAGATCGTGGGAATTGACGGAACAACCATGAATTATTATGATGAAACGGTGGCATTCCTGAAAAATAAAAAAGCGAACGATAATGTTACCCTTACAGTAAAAAGAAAAGACAGCACGATGAATATCGTCACTACCCTCAACAGTGAAGGTAAGATCGGTTTCAGGCCACCTTTGTTCGATGAAGAGCTGGACAGCCTGGGCATTATCAAATACAGCGTTACCAAGTATGGCTTCTTTGCGGCTTTTCCTGCAGGAGTTAAAAAAGCCGGCTATGAATTGAACTCTTATATCAATCAGTTCAAAAAAATATTATCGCCTAAAACCGGGGGGTTCAAAGGCCTGAGCGGCTTCAAAGGAATGGCTTCTGTATTCAATAAATACTATTGGGATTGGGAGCGTTTCTGGACTATGACAGCCTTCTTCTCCATCGCACTGGCATTTATGAACCTGCTGCCTATACCGGCGCTGGATGGCGGCCATGTATTATTCACCCTGGGTGAAATGATCACGGGTCGCAAGCCCAGCGAAAAATTCCTGGAATATGCACAGATCGTTGGGATGGTGATCCTGCTGTCACTGATGCTGTATGCAAACGGCAATGACTGGCTCGGCTGGGGAAAGTAGACAAACAATATTTCGGTTATATAAAAGCCTGCGCTCAGCGCAGGCTTTTTGTTGTATAGCTATTCGGTTTTTTTTCTGTCAGGCTTCTTCGCCGTGTTGTCTGCATTGCCTATCCGGCGACCGGCATTGACAATAGCCGTGTGAATGATATATTCAATCTGCCCGTTTACGCTGCGGAACTCATCTGCAGCCCATTTCTCCAGTGTTTTAAAAGTATCGGGGTCAAGCCTGAGTATAAAACTCTTTTTTGTACTCAAAGTATTCGCTTTTAGAATTATTGATATAAAGTGCCCGCATTCAGAATGGGAGTGGCCGCTTTTTCACCGCAAAGCACCACCATAAGATTGCTTACCATGGCAGCTTTTCGTTCATCATCCAATTCTACAATATTTTCCTGCGACAATTTCTTTAGCGCCAGGTCAACCATGCCTACCGCACCTTCTACAATCTTTGTCCGGGCCGCTACTATAGCAGTGGCCTGTTGCCTTTGCAGCATAGCGCCTGCAATTTCACTTGCGTATGCCAGGTGACTTATTCTTGCTTCAAGAATAACAATACCGGCAGGAGCCAGCCTTGCAGTTAATTCTTCTTCAAGAATATGGTTTACTTTTTCTCCGCCTTCTCTCAACGTTATATCAGCTGTTTCATCTTCCAGGTCGTCATAGGGAAAACTTACCGCCAGGTGCCTGACGGCGGCTTCACTTTGTTTGGTTACATAATCGGTATAATCGGCAACTTCGTAGGCCGCTTTATAAGTGTTGCCAACTTTCCATACTATTACTGCTCCTATTTCAATAGGGTTACCCATTTTATCATTCACTTTCAGTGTTTGGCCTTGCAGGTTTTGTGCACGCAGGCTTATTTTATGTGAAGAGTATAAAGGGTTGATAAAAAACAAACCATTCTCTTTTACAGAGCCTACATATTTGCCAAAAAAATTCATCACTCTTGAGTGATTCGGTTGAATGATCATCAAACCTTTTAATAAAAAGAATGAGATGAGGATGCTGAGGATACCACCGGCTACGAACCATCCTGATATTTTAACATTGGTCAGCAGATAAATGCCCAATCCTAACAATAACAGCGATAACAGCAGTGTCAGAAATCCTGAAACGGGTTTTACAATTTTTTCCATAACGTTTAGTTTGATATTAAAATGATATCAAAAATATATTATTCTTTTCATTTTTCAAAATGCTGTTTTATTATTGCCTCCGTAATCATTCAATTCGGTATTTTTAATACTTATGCGCATTTTTAATAAACTGGTTTTAATATGCAATATCTGTTGCATTGTAGCTGCAATACTGCGGCTGGTAGAGATTAGCAGGAAGGCAAAAGGTATTTCCAATGGCTCTTTAACGACGCTTCCTCCGGTAGAAGGAATCGTGGTAGTGTTGGGTTATGGCGCAATCTTTATCAATTTCATTTTTGTGTTAACTTTTTTAATCCTGTTGAGCAGAGGGAAAAAAATACTGCCCGGATGGATAACTTATTTCAACATTATTATGTTTCCCATTCAGATCTGGTATTTTTTCTTTTCAAAATTTTAAGGCATGATAAAAGGAATATTAGACAGTAAAGCCACGAAACTATTTATAGTGCTGGCGGGATTTTTTATTACCAATGCCCTTATTGCCGAAGTGATCGGAGTGAAGATATTTTCGCTGGAAGATACGCTGGGCATACAAAGAGCCAATCTTTCTATATTTGGCAGCAAGTTCAGCTTTCATCTTACTGCAGGAGTGCTGCTCTGGCCCGTGGTGTTTGTGATGACCGATATCATCAATGAATATTATGGTCCCCGTGGCGTGCGCTATCTTTCCTTTCTCGCCATCGGTTTAATAGCTTTTTCCTTTTTGATTTATAATGCGGCGATTGTTTTAAAGCCATCTGAATATTTTTCTATCGGCAATGGCATCGAGCATCCCGACAGCGCTTTCAGGGGCATCTTCGGTCAGGGGCTTTGGATCATTATCGGTTCTATCACTGCTTTTCTGGTAAGCCAGGTACTGGATGTATTTATTTTTCATCGCATCAAAAAAGTGACCGGTGAAAAAGCCATCTGGCTAAGAGCAACCGGCTCCACCCTGGTATCGCAGATCATTGACAGCTTTGTAGTGCTGTTTATTGCTTTTTATGTAGGCAAACGCATCCAGACCGGGCAGGGCGATCCCTGGAGTATGCAGCAAGTGCTGGTAACAGGCACCGGCAATTATATCTATAAATTTTTTGTAGCGTTGCTGATGACACCTGTGGTATACTTTGTACATGCACTGATAGAGAAGTATCTCGGACATGAAAAGGCAGCAGAAATGAAGCAGGAAGCCATGTCGGCTAAAGAAGAATAAAATCTCATATGTTCTTTTTCCTGCAGAAAATCTTATCTTCCCGCTTGCTGTAAACCTGTATACCGCCTGCATTTCAATGAAAATACTTATACTTTTATTTATCTTTTTATCGGCCACTGCTGCTCTTTTTGCGCAGGAAAAAAAAGCAGCCACAAAAGATACTTTTTTCCTGGCCAAAAAGAAGGGGATCCTCGGACGCATCGGCAGAACGCTTCACCGCAATGACGAGCCGGTAAAGCCCCGGCTCACTGTAGAAGAGTTCAGGCCTTTTTACGGAAAGATCATCCGCCATATCATCATCAAGCCGGTAGGCTTCAGCCAGAAGTTGGGCGATACCACGGCTCCTAAAAAAGGAAAGCTGTTTAACAGGGTAGCCAACGGGCTGCACCTGAACAGCACCGAGGAGCTTATCAGTAAAAATCTTTTCTTCAAAGAGGGGCAGCCTTTTTACCCGTTGTATGCGGCGGATAATGAGCGTTTCCTTCGTACACTGGAATACCTGCGGGATGCGATCATAAAAGTGTCGCCGGTGGATGGCGAACCGGAATATGTTGATGTGATCGTTTTTACGAGAGATATATTCTCCATTGGCGGTAGCCTCAGCGCCAATGCCAATCCCAAAGTTGATCTTGAAGTGGTGGAGGAGAATTTCGGCGGAAGCGGCAACAGGCTGACGCTGGCAACGCTGTATGATAAGGACCGCAGTCCCGGTAACGGCTATGGCGCTGAATATATGCTGCGCAATATCAACGGCAGCTTCATCAACTGGGCAAATGGTTTCAACACATTCAACAAAACATTCAACAGCGGCCGCCAGGAAGAAATAATGGTCTACTCCAAAGTGGAGAAGCCAATGGCCAGCCGTTATACTGCCATTACCGGCGCTCTTGAACTGGCCTATCACTCCACCCATAACGGCTACCTCTCTGACTCACTCTACACAAGCGATTTCAAATACAGCTATCTCGACCTTGACCTATGGACGGGCTATAATTTCGGCAAGAACAGGGCAAAGGAAAGAAATGAAACAAACCCGCTGCGGCATTTTGTAGGCTTCAGGACTTTTTTCAGCCAGTTCTTCAAAGTGCCCGATAAATACCAGGGGAATTATTATTACAAATATGCCGATATCAACGGCGTGCTGTTATCATACAATATTTATCGTCAGAGCTTTTACAGGGCCAACTTTATTTATGGCTTTGGTATCAATGAAGATATTCCCAATGGTATCAAAGCGGGGCTTATCGGCGGCTTTATCAATAAGCAGGGCGTCAGGAGAGCCTATTATGGTACTGAAGCCGAATGGAGCTATTTTGATAAAAAAGGCTGCCTGTTTTCCTATACCCTCAAAGCCGGCGGTTTTGCGAGCAGGAATAATATTGAAGACATTGATTTTCTCATGAACATCGATCATTTCAGTAAATTAAGAACAATGGGTTCACAATGGTACAACCGCTATTATTTCAGCATCGGCTATACCAGGCAGGTTAACCGTAACCTTAATGAGCCACTGTTCATGAATTCTGATTTCGGGCTGCCATATTACAAGCGGGGATTGCTGGAAGGAAAAATGCGGGCGGCTATCAAAGCAGAATCTATTTTCTATAACATGCACCGCTTCCTGGGCTTCAGGTTTGCGCCCTTTATATTTGCGAACCTGGGTGTGATGCAGGCGGTAGGCGACCCCTACAGGAAAACAAACGGTTATCCTGTGTTTGGCGGCGGCGTAAGAAGCCGTAATGAAAATCTTGCTTTCGGTACGATGGAATTGCGGGGCTATTATATACCCAGGCCTTTTGACGGGATGAAAACCTGGAAGGTGGAGCTGGGCACCAATCTCAGGTTCAGGTACAATAGTAATTTTATCCGCAAACCCGATTTCGTTAGTCCTAATTAATTGTAAACAGTCATGTACACAAGAGAGCAGGCATCGCAGATACGCCAGCAGTTCTGGACCCGTTTCGGGAAATATATGGCACCCGTTTTATCTTCGGAAGGGTACAGTACCAACTGGATCAATTACAAAACGGGCATTCGTAACCTGTATTTCCGGATGGATGCCAATAAAAAGCAGGCCAGTATTGCGATTGAAATGATGTACAGGGAGCCGGAGTTCGCCGAAAAAATCTATCAGCAGTTCAGCCTGCTTAAATTTCAACTTGAAGACCATACAGGGGAAGAATGGATCTGGCACAGGGAAGATACTAACGAGCACGGGCAAACGCTGAGCAGGATATACTGCACGAGAGAACCGTTGAATATTTTTAAAGAGACTGACTGGCCGGATATCATCTCTTTCCTCAAGCCAAGGATCATGGCGCTGGACGCATTCTGGAATGAATACAAAATGGTTTTTGAAATGATCTCCTGATACTTTTATTAAAACATACCATTTAAAAATGAAAAAACTGAACCTTATTATTAGTTCCGCCCTAATGGCGGGAGTCTTATGTTTCTCGGCATGCAATAACGGCGATGCCAAAAAAGATGAAACATCCAAAACAACTACGCCGCAGATCAAGGAAACGCCGGTGACCTACTCGCTGGATAGCCTGCAGATGATAGGTTATGCTGCATGGGATTCATCTACCGTTAAAAAAAGACCCGTAGTGATGGTGGTGCCGGAATGGTGGGGCTTGAACGATTATACCAGGAGCCGTGTAAAACAGCTGGCAGACTTGGGCTACCTGGCTTTTGCGGTGGATATGTATGGCAATGGTAAAGTTGCTGATAACCCCACCCTGGCCGGTGAGCTGGCCGGACCTTTTTACAAAGACGCAGTGATGGCCAGAGCGAGATTCGATGCCGGCCTGGCAAAAGCATTAAGCTATCCAGAGGCCGACAGCAGCAAAGTGATAGCCATCGGCTATTGCTTTGGTGGTACGCAGGTGCTCAACTTTGCATTGCTCGGTGATAAATTAAACGGCGTGGTAAGCTTTCATGGCGGTTTGCAAACGGCTCCTCCTTTTGATAAATCATTGCTGAAAGCCGATGTACTGGTTTGTAACGGTGAAGCCGATCCTTTTGTTCCTGCAGCACAGGTAGCGGCTTTCCGTAAAAGTATGGATTCTATCGGCGCTGTATATACATTCAAAAGCTACCCGGGTGCTACGCATGCATTCAGCAATCCTGCGGCAACAGAGACCGGTAAAAAATTCAATATGCCTATTGCATACAATGCGGCTGCAGACAGCGCTTCATGGAATGATATGAAGCAGTTTTTTGAAAAGGTGCTGAAATAGTAGAATGGTCACACCTATATAAAAGAGAAGCCCCGCCATAGCGGGGCTTCTTTATGAAAAAGTGTGATCGCTTGATTATTGTTTGATCAGCTTGCTGTTGAATACTACCGCACCGTTCATATCGGTGATGGTTAAAATGTACATACCTCTTTGCAGGGTAACCACATTGTCCATTGTTTTCCTGGTAGTACCGGTTGAAATTGACCAGTTCTGCATCGCTACTGTTTTGCCTGAAAGATCCGTCAGTCTTGCGCTTACTGTTTGAATATTGTTGCTCAGGAAGTCAACAGTGATGTTGTTCACAAACGGATTCGCCAGTACGCTTACTCCCAGCTTGTCGATAGTGATTTTCACTTTCACAGTGCTGGAGTATTCAAATTTACCGTCGATATCCACCTGCCTGATGCGATATAAATTGTAGCCTGCTACAGGTTTTGCATCATATGCATTGTAATTTTTAACGGTAGCGCTGTTACCTGCACCCATTACTCTTGCAATGGTATTCCAGGTAGTGCCGTCTGTGCTTCTTTCCACATCAAAATAGTTATTGTTCAGCTCAGAAGCAGTAGACCAGTTAACAGAAACACCGCTGCCTTTTTGTACGGCTGCAAGGCTCAGGAATTCAACCGGCATCGGACCGCCTTCAGGGCATGATACAAATTTAATATCATCAATAGCGAAGTCATTACCGCAACCGTAGCTGGTACCATCGCTCAGGGTAAACCTGAATCTTTGTGCAGCAACAGGCAGGTTGAAAGAACCGCCCAGCTGAACCCATACCGGTGCATTGGTAATAGGCAACGGAGTGGTAGATACGCTTTGCAATGTTACCCATGAGTTGCCTGAAGCAGCAGTGCTGTATTCCACCACAAAGCTGATCGTAGGCAGCAGGTAAGGAGAGCATGGGTAGTTATTGGTATTCACATTCATCAGGAAAAAGCTGATACCATAAGTGGCAGGATTGAAACCTGTAACACCGTTGGTAATTTCTTTCGTGTAGAATGTTTCTGCGATACCGTTTACAACCAGGGCTCTGCCATCCACATCGCTGGGAGTGTGATCCGGAGAGTTGTGCCAGTCATTACGTTGCTGGGTGTTGTTGATGATCCTGTAATAGCCATCGTTCAGCCCTACGTTGGGAGCTACAGGCGAGTGCAATACATTGATAACATCAGTAGAAGAAACGGATCCTGTACCGGTTCCAAAATTTTCAGACCAGAGAACAGTTTCGTTTGCACAAAACTCCTGGGCGGAAGCATTTGTTGTAAGTAAGGATAGAACGGAAACAAAGAAGGCAACCAATATCAGACTACCTTTCTTTTTAAAAGTAGATAATTCTTGCATACAAATTGAAAGTTTACAGAGATGAATAATAGTTAGTTATTCACGTAATAGTGGATCTGACTGCACTTTCAAAAGTATTGGAGATATGGAAGAGTTAATTAGAGAGCTATATGAGGTAGCGCTAATGTGCTGTAAAACTAGTGTTTCAAATATAAATCACAAAAAAAAATTAATGATTTATACTATTTCATTTTTTGTAAACTATCCAGCATGCTGATAATCAATGTGTTTTAAAGCCATTTTTTTGAGCCCAGCCTGCAATATTCATATTGATCAGCCGTAACATTGTATTGTACACTGATCGGTCCCGCTGAAGGATTACTCTTTTTATTGACCGCCGCCTGCTTTTTGATCAGGTCTTCCAGGCGGTTTTTAAAGTCTTCCGGCTTTTTGATTCCGGCGCCGTCTGTTTTCAGCACAATAATATACTCGCCTTCTTTACCGCAACCCCTGTACACATCACCATTGATGGTTACTTTATTTTCTTTGGCGTAGCTGCTGATCCATTCCTTTAAAAAAGTATCATCGGCCGGGCCGCTGGCCATGCTGCCGAAAAATACGCCTACAGGGAACATGCTTTTTTCAGAAACCGACGCTTCCGCAACTGGAGCCGGGGCAGGCTCTGCCGCAGCAGTGGCTTTCTGCGTTTTTTTGGAACAATTACAGGCAAAAGAACCGGCCATGATTAAGAAAGAAAAAAGAAGCTTCATGTGCATTGTTTTTATTGATATAGCAGGAATGATGCCTAAAGTAAATGCCTTTCGGTTATTATAACAAACAAACTTTATTCAGGTAGTATCTCAGTTTGAATTTTACTATTCGAAAAACTGCCAGGTTGTATATCACACTGAGCCTGTCGAAGTGTTGTCGAAACCGGAGTTGTATCGTAATGATCACGCCTTTTACAAGCTCAGGCTGATAATATTTCAAATTGAGCCCCTACCTTTTATTCATTGCCTACTTTCAGCTCAGCCGGGCTGTTCACATTTACGGTAGCCGTAGCCGATAATTCCACTTTGCCGATATGCTGGTTATTGTTTACCTCTACCGTATGGGAAGGCATGATAAGCGCTGTATCCGATTTCAGGGGCACGGCGCCTGTTTCCCATATCTGCGGGTCATCCCAGTTGCCCGATGCGACTGTGCGCACGAGCTGAGGGCTGCAATTGTAAATGGCCGCAAACCCGCTGCGGGTCGTTGCCCCATCCGTATAAACCTTAATGGTCATCACACCGCTTTCTGCCACCACGGTAGCAGGCAAGGAAGGTCCGCTGAAACTCCCGATCCGGGGACTCAGTGTATCCGGCCCGTTGAATATCCATACCGAATCAAAACCCTGCTCAAAATCGAAGCTTAAGAAACGCAACGATACGGCCTGCGCTCCCGGTGGATCAATGCTGAAGAAATAGTTGGAACGGTTTACATAATTGCTCAGTGGCCCGCCCATATCATAGATCGTATCCCGGCAGGGCATCGTTGCACAGTTCGACAGGTTGTTATTAATGAGATCCCAGAGATCTGCATAACCTGCATCATATCCCAGCCGCCACATGGCGCCACCGGCCAGGCCACGCTGGTAAATAAGATCGTATTTCGTTTGCAGGCTGTAACCATCATCAATGAACTGCTGGTTGGCAACCGCATTCACATCATTGAAGCAATGGTAGGCTGCATAGGAATAAGGATCTCTCAACGTCGTATTATAATATCCATTGCTGTTGTCTCTGAACTGTGTGTAGGTTTGTGTGCTGATTGGCGCTGCATTGCCGTCGGCCGGTAACACGCAGCCATTGGTGGTACGCCATCTTCTGCCGTAATAAGGCATTGCCAGTATGACCTTTTCCCTCGGTGCATAGCGCAGCATGCTGTTGAGGTCATTCGCCACATTCCCATGACCATTGGGATCGGAAGTTGCTTTTGGAAACTGCCAGGTAGGGGCGATGGGGCCGGGATAATTCTGTGTGCTCCAGTAATAATCATAGCCCATCAGTATCAGCAGGTCTACAACTGCATCCAGTCCTGTTATATAACCGCTGTTGCTTGCATGTGCTCCCTGGATATCGATGCTGATCTCCGCATCGGGCCTGGCTGCCAGCAGCTGCGTACGTAGGTTCTGAAGAAAAGTAAGATAGGAAGGTAAAATGCTCGCTGTTACGATGGCCCCTCCTTCAAAATCGATATTCAGTCCTTTTACATCTGCTGTTACCACATGGTTCACCAGGTTGGTGATAAGCGTTTGCTGAGCTGTGGCATTGCCAAAGAAGCTGCCGAAAGTGGTGGTAGTGCCAAAAAAGGTAACTGCAAGATTTACGTTCACACCATTGGCCTTGGCAGCAACCACGGTGGCATTGCTGCCCCAGTTCACCAACTGCGTTGCATTCACTGCATTGCCGGTCAGGTAATCCACCTGGTAAGAAAAATAGGAAAGATCGCTCAACGACTGCCATACGTAGCTGGTAGAAGAAGTGCCGATCGCATGCCAGCCGAACATTCTTTTGGCAAGCTGGCAGGCATTGGAGCGAAGCATGTCCGTCACAGCATTGTTATTGGCACAGTCGCCGTACCAGGCACATCGCAGGCTGTCCCATTTGGCAACCGGGTATGCCGACAATGTCTGCTGCCGCAACGTTTCTTCCTGCATGGCGCTGTAGCGTTCCGTTTGCGCTTGCGCCGGGCTGTATAAAAAAACAAAAACAATGGTAATCAGTAAAGATGTTGTTGTAGAGATAAGGCGTAGCATTGGCTAAGTTTTAGGTGTCAGGTACTAATATAAATATTAATATTATCCGATCCGGTAAATGCAGGTTTGTGCGGGTAGATTTTATTTAAAGATGATCAACTTTTCAGCAATACTCATTAATGGTGGTCAACCTTTTTTGTAGATAATCAAGCATAGCGAATGCTGTTCAGAGGGTCGACCAGCTTTAAACTGGCACTCTATCAAAAAATCGAAGTATCACAGTTTGAATTGGATGTCACACTGAGCCTGTCGAAGTGTTGTCGAAGCCGGAATAATATAGTAATAAATAACTGTAGCCTTCGACAAGTCCAGGTTAACAATCTTCTAAACTGATACACTACCTGATTCACCCCGGTTTGTTTGCTAAAGCAGGAATACCTAACTTTGCGGCCTATGACAATC
This sequence comes from Ferruginibacter sp., assembly GCA_047602605.1. GTDB lineage: Bacteria > Bacteroidota > Bacteroidia > Chitinophagales > Chitinophagaceae > Ferruginibacter. The sequence goes on along the minus strand of JASGGW010000005.1, from coordinate 185,994 downwards.
GAGCAATTAAAAGATATGAGAGACCGTATCCTGGTTTTGAGGAGGTTTCTTTGACGTCGCTAACAGAGAAGCGAAAATAAACAACGATAAACAACTTTCTTTATCTCCCGGTTTCTGGGATGATAATACCCGTGCTACTTCCATTTTAAAAGAAATAAAAGTCAATGAATACTGGGTGGATATGTTTAACAGCGTATCAACTGCAGTGGAAGACTTTGCTGTGCTCTTCGAGTTCTGGAAAGAAGGCGAAGCCACCGAAGAAGAAGTGAAGGAAGCATACGGCAAAGCCAATGATGCCATTGAAGAAGCAGAGTTCAAAAGTACATTGAATGATCCTGCCGATGCCTTACCCGCAGTAGTGGAGATCAACAGCGGTGCCGGTGGCACCGAAAGCCAGGACTGGGCCGAAATGCTGGCACGTATGTACCGCATGTACGGTGAAAAGCAGGGGTGGAGCGTAAGCGAGCTGGACTGGCAGTGGGGAGATGGCGCCGGTATTAAAAGCGCTACCTACCAGTTTGATGGTCCTTTTGCCTATGGTTTCCTCAAAGGGGAAAGCGGTGTTCACAGGCTGGTGCGTATTTCACCTTTCGACAGCAATGCACGCCGGCATACTTCATTTGCAAGCATCAACGTATATCCGTTGGTGGATGACAGCATCGAAATTGAAATAAAGGATGCGGATGTGAAGATGGAAACTGCCCGAAGCGGCGGCGCCGGCGGACAGAATGTGAACAAAGTGGAAACGAAAGTTTTCCTTACGCATATTCCCACCGGTATTGTTGTGGTTTGCCAGACGGAAAGAAGCCAGCTGGCCAACCGGGAAAAAGCCATGCAGATGCTGAAGAGCCGCCTGTATGAAGAAGAGCTCCGCAAGCGCAATGAACTGAGAGATGCAGCCAATGCCAACAAGAAAAAGATAGAATGGGGCAGCCAGATCCGCAGCTATGTTTTTCATCCTTATAAAATGATCAAAGATCACCGCACCGATTTCGAGGTAGGGAATGTGCAGCCGGTGATGGATGGCGAGCTGGATGGATTTATCAAAGCGTACCTGATGACTGAAAAAGAAGCAGAATCCTGATTTGATAATTTGAAGAGGGGCTGATTTGTAAATGCTGTTCGGAATGATTATTTTAACCGGGTTAAATAATCGTACCATGCAAACTAATAAATCCCAACCCAACGTAATTGTTGAGTTAAGCTTTGACTTTTCTTTGAAAGTGATAAGTTATGTTGAAATGCTTGAGACCAGCAGGAAATACATAATTGCCAGGCAGCTCCTGAAGTCCGGTACTTCGATAGGAGCAAATGTTAGAGAGGCACAGAACGCAGAAAGTAAAGCTGATTTTATTCATAAGATGAAGATTGCTGCCAAAGAAGCTGATGAAACGGCATACTGGCTTGCTCTTTGTAAACAATCAAAAGGATACGGAGACTGTGATGAGTTGATTGGTGACTGTGAATCTTTAATTAAAATACTATCAAAGATTATTTCTTCATCAAAATCAAGAACAATTCAATAATTATCTGATTATCAAATTTTCAAATTATATATTATGCAATACGGCGATTTTTATTATCCATTACCAGCCAATGAGCCGGTATTGAATTACGCACCAGGTTCTGCAGAGAAAAAAAGATTAAAGGAAGTATTGAAAGAATTGAAGTCTTCTAAAACTGACGTACCCATGTACATAGGTAGTGAAGAAGTGCGTACGGGAAATACCATCGATATCCGCCCGCCGCATGAGCACAGGCATGTGCTGGGGCAGTTTCATACCGGCGAGGCAAAGCATGTGACCAAAGCGATCAATGCGGCATTGAGGGCAAAAGAAAAATGGGCCAATCTTAGTTGGGAAAACCGTGCGAATATATTTTTAAAAGCAGCCGATCTTATTGCCGGAAAGTATCGTCCGTATATGAATGGTACCACCATGCTCGGGCAAAGTAAAAATGCATACCAGGCAGAAATTGACAGCGCCTGCGAGATCATAGATTTTTTACGTTTCAATGTTCATTACCTGAGCGAAATATACCGCCAGCAGCCAATCAGCGGACCGGGTGTGTATAACAGGCTGGAATATCGCCCGCTGGAAGGTTTCGTATTTGCATTAACGCCTTTCAACTTTACCGCTATCGGCGGAAACCTGCCCACCAGCGCTGCTATGTGCGGCAATACCGTAGTGTGGAAATGCGCCAATACGCAGGTGTACAGCGCCCAGATGTTTATGCGTATCTTAAAAGAAGCAGGTTTGCCCGATGGCGTTATCAACCTGGTCTTTGTAGATGGACCAACAGCAGGTGAAGTGATCTTCAATCATCCTGATTTTGCAGGTATTCATTTTACCGGAAGCACAGGTGTATTCAACCGTATGTGGGAAACCATCGGTAAAAATATGGGCGCTTATAAAACCTACCCACGCATCGTAGGCGAAACAGGTGGTAAAGATTTTGTGATTGCTCATAAATCTGCCAGCGTGGATGCAGTAGTGACAGCGCTTGCCCGTGGTGCTTTTGAATACCAGGGCCAAAAATGTTCTGCCGCTTCAAGGGCTTATATTCCTTCCAACATGGCTGCCGAAGTGAAGAAAAAATTAGTGGAGCAGGTGAAGACCATGAAGATGGGAACGGTGGAAGATTTTACCAATTTCATCAATGCCGTTATTGATGAAAAGAGTTTTGATAAGCTCGAAGGGTATATCAAAGGAGCCCGTAAACGCAACAGCGGCGCTAAAATATGGGTAGGTGGAACCTGCGATAAAACCAGCGGTTATTTTATAGAACCTACCATTATCGAAGCCAGCGATCCTAAATATGTTACCATGTGCGAAGAGCTCTTTGGTCCTGTGCTTACCGTGTACATTTATGATGAAAATAAATATGAAGAAACGCTGAAGCTCGTGGACGGCACTTCTTCTTACGCTTTAACGGGCGCCGTGCTAGCAACAGATCGTTATGCCATTGAAACAGCCGTAAACAGGCTGCGTAACAGCGCCGGTAATTTTTATATCAATGACAAACCAACCGGTGCGGTTGTTGGTCAACAGCCATTTGGTGGTGCAAGAGCAAGCGGTACCAATGATAAAGCAGGTTCAGCGCTCAACCTGTACCGTTGGTTAAGTGCAAGAACCATCAAGGAAACATTCGATTCTCCGGTAGATTATAGGTATCCTTTCTTACAGGAGAAATAACAACTTTCTGATATGATCCCGAAGCCAGTTTTAAAAAGCTGGCTTTTTTGTTGCAATATCAAATTGGCCTGTCATGCTGAGGAACGAAGCATCTAATCTAACTAAACAAGAGATGCTTCGTTCCTCAGCATGACATCATTATTTACCAATCGTGTAGTGTTTAACCGGAATTAGAAAAATGTCAAAAAGTGCGAACGCAGATATTCATGATTATCATGATTTTTTAATGATGTATTCATCTCCGGAATGAACTTTGGCCAGCATGTTCCTTACCAGCCTGCTACTTGCTGTTTCCCATTAATCCTCTCATTTGTGTAAAACATGTGTACAATAGCGGCTTTCATCCGTTACATTAAAAGTACTTTTGTGCTTTAATATTTATATAATAATAATTTACTATGACAACAAAAGTATCATTCAGATTAGCGGCTGAATTTGTTGCGGGTGCATCTGAAGGCATTTTGCTGGGAGATTTTAATAACTGGGACCCGCAGGAAGGTGTACAGCTACAGAAAATAGAAGACGGATCTATGATTGCCGAGATCGCCCTGGTTTCAGGCAAATCCTATCAATACAGGTATTTACTCAACGATGGCCGCTGGGTAAATGATTTCGGCGGTTCCACCACCTGGGTGGAAGCTTTTGGCAACTATGTTGAAAACAATGTAGTGGAAGTGCCGGCGGTTGCTACTGAAAAAAAGGCTGCTAAAAAAGCAACCGTAAAAAAAGAAACGGTAAAAAAAGCTGCTCCTAAAAAGGAAAAAGCAGTGGCGGATGATCTTACAAAAATTGAAGGGATCGGTAAGAAAATCGCTGCACTGTTGAAGAAGCAGAATATTCTTACGTATAAAGATCTAGGTAAAGCGACGATCAAAAACCTGAAAGCTATCCTCGACGAAGGCGGCAACCAGTTCAGCATGCACAATCCCGGTAGCTGGCCCAAACAGGCTAAGCTGGCGGCTGCAGGCAAATGGGAAGAGCTGGAAGCATTACAAAAAGAACTGATCGGCGGAAAATAAGTTCTATAGAAAATAAATGGAAAACGGCCCTTATTACAGGGCCGTTTTATTTTATTGTGCTGTACATTTGTGTCCTATGTCCAAACAGGTTTTGCTCACTTCATCGCAGCTCACAGTTACGCTCAACAGGCTGGCGCATCAGCTCATAGAAAATTATGGTTCACTGCAGCAGGTGGTCTTCATTGGCATTCAGCCGAGAGGTATTAAAGTGAGTGAGCTCATCGTGGAAAATATCCGCCGCATAGCTCCTTCTGAAAATGTGCAATACGGCATATTGGATATTACTTTTTACAGGGATGATGTAAGGGAGGAGTTTCATAAAGCCAGCAATACAGACATCCGGTTTTCGGTGGAAGACAAGATCGTAGTGCTCATTGATGATGTATTATTCACCGGCCGCACCATTCGTGCTGCATTGGATGCCCTGCAGGATTTCGGTCGCCCTGAAAAAGTAGAGCTTTGCGTGCTCATCGACCGCCGCTTCAGCCGCCAGCTGCCTATCCAGGCAGATTATGTAGGCAAAGCCATTGACTCCACACCCGCACAGAAAGTAAAAGTGGAATGGGATAACAGGGAAGTGGTGATGTACTGATTAACCAATTTGAAAATCCGGCAATGAATTGTCAAATTATCTCATTATCAAAATACCAAATTATCCCTTAGCTTTGCGTCTTAATGCAACTATCTACTAAACACTTATTAGGCATTAAAGAACTTTTACCGGAAGATATTTCCACTATTCTCACTACCGCATCCCAGTTTAAAGAAGTATTACAAAGGCCCATCAAGAAAGTGCCATCCCTGCGGGATGTTACCATCGTCAATCTTTTTTACGAGAACAGCACCCGTACCCGCATTTCCTTTGAGCTGGCTGAAAAAAGATTAAGCGCCGATACTATTAATTTCACTGCTTCGGGTTCGTCGGTCAGCAAAGGCGAAACCTTGCTGGATACGGTGAACAATATCCTCAGCATGAAAGTGGATATGGTGGTAATGCGTCACAGCGCCAGCGGGGCCCCGCATTTTCTATCGCAACATTTACCCAACACTGCCATTGTAAATGCTGGTGATGGTATCAACGAACATCCCACCCAGGCTTTGCTCGACGCTTTTTCCATACAGGAAAAAACCGGTGGTTTGCAGGGCAAAAAAATAGTGCTGGTAGGCGATATCATGCATTCCCGTGTAGCCCTCAGCAATATTTACCTGCTGAAGAAAATGGGCGCCGAAGTGATGGTAGCCGGTCCGCCGACACTCATTCCTAAATATATTGAACAGGCGCTTGGTGTAAAAGTGGAATACAATTTAAAACGGGCGCTCCAATGGTGTGATGTGGCCAATGTATTGCGCATACAGCTGGAAAGGCAGAACCAGGTGCTGTTTTCTTCTTTGAGGGAATACAACCTGGCCTATGGGGTTACCCGCAAACTGCTGGATGAAGTGAACAAGGATATAGTGATCATGCATCCCGGGCCAATCAACCGGGGCGTGGAAATTGACAGCGATGTGGCCAATGGCAACGAGTCTATCATCCTGCAGCAGGTAGAGAACGGCGTGGCAGTGAGAATGGCGGTGCTGTACCTGCTGGCCGGAAGGAAAGGGGAGAACAACGGATAATGCAAAATGAATAATTAATAAATTTTGAGGATAACCATGTTATCCATTTATCAGTTAAATAATTTTTATGCGAATTTGCTTGTTTCCCGGAACCTTCGATCCTGTTACATTGGGACATACCGATATTATCGACAGGGCACTGCCCTTGTTTGATAAGCTCATTATCGGTATCGGCCGTAATATCAACAAAGTGCCCATGTTCAGCGAACAGCAAAGGGTAGAGTGGCTGAGAGAAATTTACAGGGACAATCCTAAAGTGGAAGCCGTGGTATATGAAGGTCTCACCGTAGATTGCTGCCGGCAATACAATGCAAAATTTATCCTGCGGGGCATCCGTTATGTGAATGATTTCGAATATGAAAAGGCTATTGCAGATATGAACCGCAGCCTGGAAGAAGATATCGAAACCATTTTTCTCACCTGCCTGCCGCAGTATACATCGGTGGCCAGTACCCTGGTAAGGGATGTATTGAAAAATGGCGGCGATGTATCCCGCTTCCTGCCCGATGTGGTTAATAATACCATTAAATTAAACGGCATTGGAAAATAAAACCATCTGGTTCAATAAAGAGCTGCAGCTTCCCGAATTAAAAATGCTGGCCCCAGGCACCATGGGCGAGCACCTGGGCATGGAGTGGGTGGAAATTGGTCCCGATTTCCTGAAAATGAAAATGCCCGTGGATCACCGTACCCATCAACCCTATGGCTTATTGCATGGCGGCGCCAGCTGTGCCCTGGCCGAAACCATCGGCAGCATTGCCTCTTATCTCGTTATAGATAGCAGCAAGCTTATCTGTGTAGGCCTTGAGATCAATGCCAACCATGTACGTGGTGTAAGGGATGGCTATGTTATAGCTACGGCTACACCGCTGCACCTGGGCGGCACTACCCATGTATGGGATATTAAAATAAATGATGATGCCGGCAAATTGGTCTGTATCAGTCGTCTTACTGTAGCCATTCTCCAAAAAAAATAATCGCCTTTACCCAACCTTCTCCTTCTTTTGTTGGTATATTGAATGAATACTTAACAAAACAAAAACTGTATCAGGGTTAAGGGTGTAATCTCTTAACCACAGCCTGATTGCAAACGGCGGAAACACATATCAAGGCATTGATTGAGGGTTGCATCCGGAACGATCGCAAAACCCAGGAACTCCTGTATAAAAACTATTACAGGGTAATGATGAACCTGTGCCTGCGATATTGTGCCAATGAAGCCGATGCTTTATCTGTGCTCAATACAGCTTTTCTGAAAGTATTCAGGCATATTAAAACCTATGATGCCAAAAAAGCAACTTTGTATACATGGATCAGGACCATTGTAATCAATGAGTGCATCAGCTTTATCAATGCTTCAAAAAAGCAACTGCCTGCCGCAGAGCTTTCTGCCGCCGAAGAGCTGCAGATAGAACCTTCCGTCATCAATAAAATAAAGGAAACAAGCCTGTTGCAGTTGATACAGCAACTGGCTCCTGCTACCAAGGCAGTGTTTAATTTATTTGTGGTGGAAGGCTACGGGCACAAGGAAATAGCGTCCATGCTCGGTATCAGCGAAGGTACCAGCAAGTGGCACCTGAATGATGCCAGGAAAAAATTGCAGGAAATGATCATTAAACAGGGAACAGAAATTTGAATGAATTAAAACGATATGACCAGGCTATTGCCGATCAGCTGGAGCATTTGCCCATGCCCCCGGAAGATATTGCATGGAATGAAATGCAAAAGCTGCTGGATGAATCCGATGACGATCCGGTAGTGGTGCCGTTTTTCAGAAGATGGGGCTGCTGGTTACCTGCGCTCATTGCCTTATTGTTGTTGAGCACTGCAGGTTGGTTTGTTTATACAAAAATGAATCGTCCACGGGAGACGACGGCAGGGCAGTCAACATCCTCTTCTGTAACGGATGGTAAAACAACTTCTTCTGATACCGGTACTTTGTATCAATCCGGGCTGCAGGTTGGAGAGGAAATAAAACCGGTTGCGGGTGATAGTATCAACCATCCTGGTTCATCATTGGGAGATAAGTATGCAAATGATTCGACGGGAGGGAGCCTACAACAGGCAACCGTTGCCGGCCGATCAGCCATGAATATCCGCAACTCTGCTACTTATACGGACGAAAACCAACCCGGCAACGGCAAAAAATCTTATTCAAAAGCCGGCCCGGGACGAACGAAGAAGAGCGGCAAAGGAAAATTCAATGCTTCCACGAAAGCGCCCGGTATGGAAGAAGATGACCAGGAAGAGGAAAGTCCGGCCCTGGCCAATAATAAAAAATCAATGACTTTGAAGGATGATCAGCGGCAATCGATACGGGTGGAGAGCAGCATTGCAGATTCAACTGATAAGCCCATTACCGATACCGGTAGCGTGGTAAAGAAGCAAATACCGGAAAAGAAAAAAGATACCACTTCCTCTGTGGCGGATAGTTCATCCGAAAAAGAAAAAAAACACCGCTGGACCTGGGCGGCAGGACTCAGCCTTTACCAGCCGCTTTATATAAACGGGGAATCTTCGGTTCCATTTAACCAGTACGGTCGTAAAAACCTGGTAACCGATTATATCCCTTCTGTGTACCTGCGTCTGTACCGGGATAAAAAATGGTTCATTCATTCCGAATTCCGCTATGCGGCGCCACAGGCTGTAAAAGGATTTGAATATAAAAAAGAGCTGATCGACAGTGCGGGCATGCAGCTGAGAACGAATATTTACCAGCTGAAAAAAACATATTATCACCAGGTGCCGCTCAGCTTCAATTATTATGTGCTGCCCGGGCTTTCGATAGGGGCCGGGGTAATCTATAACCGGCTGACCGGGGCCGTTGCCAACCTTGACAAGTATATGAGGATTAGTGCCGTTACCGATACATTGCTCTCATCCGAGATCATCAACGATAAAAATGATGGCCGCTTTGTAAAAAACAATTTTCAATGGTCTGCCCAGGCTGAATATAACTGGAAACGGCTTTTCCTTGGATTGCGGTACAGCCGGGACATCAAGCCTTATATCAATTATATAGACCCGGAAATGGGCATTGGAAAAAATAAATATGCCCAGGCATTTAATATTTACCTGCGGTATGAGCTTTGGCGGTCACGGAAAAAATAAAAAAGATGACATCTTTGAGAAAGATGTCATCTTTTTTATAACGCTACGGTTCGTCAAAAAACCGCCTCAGAATATCTTTAATATTCTCATAGGTATTGCTCATCGGTTCCTTGATATGCATCGTCTTTACCCATTTCGTTTCTGTAATATCTTCCTCGGTCTGTGGTTTCAGCTGCTGCCTGCTGCTGCAGGTAAAATAAAACCAATGGCTTATTTTAAGAATATGCTTGCCGTATTCATTGTAGGTATGATAAGTTTCCCCGATCTTCTTTTTTAAACTGAGTCCTTCCACACCTGTTTCCTCCGCTACCTCTCTTTCGGCGCAGCCAGCTTCGTCTTCTCCCTTTTCCATTTTTCCCTTGGGGAGGTCCCATTTATTTCTCCGGAAGATAAAAAGCAGCTCTTTCTTTTCATTCTGAACAATGCCGCCTGCGGCTTCGATGATCGTAAAATGCTTAAAAAAGGATTTCTTCAGCGCTTCCAGGTCACCAGTTTGTATGATCCCCGCATGAAATTCTTCCTTTTTGATCTCATGCAGCAATGAATTGATAGCGGGGGTGGAAAACTCATCAATATATACCGCATCAGGGTGATGCATGATCTCCTTTAATTCTTCGGTCAGTTCATCGCAGAGATACACCGGCTTTTCATCGAAATATATTTTTACCTGCATGGGTTTCAATATTTGGTAAGCAAAAATAGTCCATAACAGGCAAATCGTTCCTGCTGTGTTATCTTGGAGTAGTGAGACAGTTTGAATTTTACTATTCAAAAAACTGCCAGGTGGTATGTCACACTGAGCCTGTCAAAGAGTTGTCGAAACCGGGACAGTATATAATAGCGCCCGCTTTCGATAAGCCCAGGCTGACCATTTTTCAAACAGGTACACTACCTATCTTTGCGGCGTTAAAATCAATTACTCATTCCAATATAATCTCAATGGTTTCCAACGAAGCGGCTGTTGCCGAAAAATTATTGCAGGTAAAAGCCGTACAGCTCAATGCTGCACAACCCTACACCTGGGCCAGCGGCTGGAAAAGCCCTATCTACTGCGATAATCGTAAAGTATTGTCTTTTCCCTATGTGCGTGATTTTGTCAAAAGCGAGCTTTGCAGCGTAATTTTTGAACGTTTTCCCGAAGCCGAATGCCTTGCAGGCGTAGCCACTGCCGGTATTGCCTGGGGAGCCATGGCGGCCGATCAGCTGAAGCTGCCTTATATGTATGTGCGCCCCAAGCCCAAAGAGCATGGCCTGGGCAACCAGATAGAAGGCGCTTATACAGCCGGTCAGAAAGTATTGGTGATCGAGGATCTTATCTCTACAGGCAAAAGCAGCCTGCAGGTTTGTGAAGTGCTCAGGGCAGCAGGTACCGAGGTAATCGGAATGGTCTCCATCTTTAATTACGGCTTTCCCCATGCGGTGGAAGCTTTTGAAAAAGCCCGCATCCCCTTTGTTTCGCTCACCAATTATGCATCTTTGATTGAGCTGGCGGTTGAAAAATCGATCATCAGCAGCGATGAGCATGAAAAATTGCTGCAATGGAGGGAAAATCCTGCAGAGTGGGGTAAATAGAAATGATAAGCAACTGCTATAAATTAAAATCCCGCAACATTTGTTGCGGGATTTTTTATATCGTTTTACCTGTTAGTAATTGATCAGGGTTTGGCCGGTTCTGCCGGTTTTTTGCAACAGGCAGGGAGTTTTTTGTAAGCATCCGGGTCGGCGCTTACATCGTCCGCATCATAACCTACATTGGCGATACTAGCTTTGATATTTTCAATATTTGTACGCTCATTGATCCATTGTACGGTGGTGGTCTTCTTTTTTACATCTACTGTCACCGATTTTACACCTTCCTGGTGAGCCATATAATTCTCTATTTTTTTCTTGCACATATCACACTGTACGGTAGGGGTCTTGATTACACTTTTGGTGATCCCTTTTTGCGCAGCGGCTGAAAATGTAAAGCCGATAATGGCTATAAAAAGTAGTTGAAGTGATTTCATTATGACTATTTGTTTTTACGAATGTCGGGATAGAAAATGATATGCCGTGTTAAAAAAGCGAAAACTGCTGCTTGCTGCTGTAATCCACTTTGAAATTTTTATAAACCCCCGCCTTGCCCACTTTTACCGAGCCCACCGCCCTGACCAGCACCTCCTTGTTCATAAGGGTGGTCAAACCGTTTTTGAAGAGGTTTTTCATATCCAGGTCGATCTTCAGCGGGATAGTGAAAACATCCCTTTTAGGAATGGCTACCTGTAATTCCTGGCTCGAGTGTCCCAGGAAAGTGCTGTCCACATAAATGTCCAACTCTGTTCTTTTTAGCTCCATTCCAAAATTATTGGGGTTGTAATACACCAGGTTCATCTTCAGAGCGGAGGAAGAAAATCCCATTTTGTCCAGCGAGACATTGTTGTATTCCCTGAATTCAAGATCCTTAGGAGTGGAGCATGCTGCCATAATGGCCGCAAAAAAAATAACCAGTAACAGGAGAGGACGTCGTCTCATTTTTCGCTAAAAATTTATGCTGCAATGTAAGCAAGAATTTATGCTTTAAAAAAATTGCTTTTCGGTCCCGGAAAAAATCCCACTAATAAAATTGGGAAAATGACAAAAATGTTCCACGAAATGCTGCGGAATATCAACCAATTATTTTAGTGTTCATTATTAATAATAAATACTTGAAAATAAATTTTTTAATCTATATAAAATTTAATTTTAATTAAAATATATTAACCAGATTTTTATGAATAATCAAAAAGTTTGGGCAATACATGTATTTTTATATTATTCAATGTTTATAACTATATAATTTATTCATTTTTAATTAATTGTTTAATTTTGATAAAATAATATTTTATTTATTATTCAATATTACAATAAATGCCTATTATTAAAATGTGAAAATCCTTCCCTTTCCCCTTTATGGAAGGATCTGGATGGAAAACATGGATTCGAAAGAAAAAGGAAATCCGGGGCTCCTGTGAGCCAGAAGGAAACTATCCTCCTCTAACTGCTTTAATGGCAGTTTTTTGATGTTTTTAGATTAAATAGAGGTTTTTTGCCGGTAATAAGTCATTTATTTAAGAAATTATCATTTCGATGAAATATTTCTATTGTAAATGGTTGTTTAGTGAATATTATCTAATCAAATTTTAATTTTTGCGTTTTTGCGTAAAATCTTCGGAAAATACGGTATTTTTTTTTGGAGATATGAAAACTGTTCCTATGTTTGCATCAGAAACGGTGATGATATTACCTCTGTTATCCCGGATTCTTATTACCTCCAATTTCTTCTGAACAGATTGCTGTCTGACGACCAAACAAAACTGAAACCTCAAACCACAGATAATGAAAAAAGTTTACATTCATCTTTTCAAGGCGTTTTTTGCCAGGGCGGTTGATGCTGTCTGGTACTTTCCCTCTTCTGAAAATAATCATGGGTTAGGCGGTTTAAAACCTATATTAGCTATTGCTAATAAATAATGCCGGGTTATCTTTGTAGCCTGCTGATTATCCTCTATCTATATTAAACCTGTTCCATTTAATTCCAATATTCATTGCAACCAGCTATTCTATTTATTAAATGCAATGAACATAAACATGAAACAGTTTTTTTATACAGTTCTCTTTGTATTATCCGCTATCGCAGTAAATGCGCAAGAGGTTAAAAACGAACCTGTTGCAGCTGATATTAAAGTGGTGAAAACAGGTGATGACCTGGTGATCAGCTGGACAGATCATACAAAGTCTGCCGACGGATCATGGGAAGTGCAGGGAAGCGCCGACGGTCAGTCATTTTCTACCATCGGCCTGGTATGGGGGCCTGACCCGAAAGCAGCACGTAACAGCTACGCTTTTAAACAAAATGTACGTAAAGTTCAATCCAAATATGGCTATTTCAGGGTGCTGCAGGTATCTGCCGGCAACCAGGTGAATGCCAGCAGGGCGGTTGAATTGTCAAAATAATTGTGCTTATAGCACGTAACTCGTTTTCTTTGGGGGTTACAGAACCAAAAAGGTTCTTAACAAAAAGCTGCATTTCTATGCGGCTTTTCTTTTTATAAAACGGCAATATAAGCCGCTGTTTATAACGGATAGTGTAGTATCTTGTAAGCCCTAATTGCTTTTGAAAAATTACTCCCTTCTACCAAGATGAGAAAATTACTATTTATTCTTCTGCTGTCTGCTACAGGCATCTGTGCATCTGCGCAGAACTTCTCTAATAAAGGAAAGGATTTCTGGGTGGCTTATGGCTATCACCAGGTAATGAATTCCGGTAACCTGCAGAATATGGTGCTGTATTTTGCAACAGACCAGGTGACGAATGTAACGGTATCCATACCTGGGCTGGGTTATACACAGACTTATTCCAATATACCGGCCAATACGGTATTTACCAGTAACGCCATCCCTAAAGCCGGGGTGCAGGATGCCCGTCTCCTCACAGAGTCGTCTGCTGCGGAGAATAAGGGGATTCATATTGTGGCAGATAAGCCTATTGTTGCCTATGCGCACATTTATAACCAGAATGTATCGGGGGCTTCTATTTTATTCCCTACCAATACATTGGGTAAAGAATACTATTCTGTTAACTACGATAACGTATCCAATACGGCCAATTCCAACTGCTGGTTCTATGTGGTGGCCTGCGATACCGGTACCACCACGGTGGAGATCATACCCAGCGCCAATACACTTACCCATGCAGCAGGCGTACCTTTCAGTGTTACGCTCACCCAGGGGCAGGTATACAACTTTATGGGACAGCTCACCGGCAACAGCGGAGGCACTTATACCGGTGTGGATCTTACGGGGAGCAGCATCCGCAGTATAGCTTCGGCCTCCGGCGCCTGTAAAAGAATTGCAGTTTTTTCGGGTAGCGGTCGTATCACTATTCAATGTACGGGAGCGGGGGGGTCCTCGGACAACTATATGGTACAGGCATTCCCCAAATCGGCCTGGGGTAAAAAATTCCTGACGGCCCCCACCGGCGGCCTGCCTAATAATGTATTCAGGATATGTGTTTCGGATCCTGCTGCCGTTGTAAGGGTAAACAATGCTCCCGTGGCGGTGCCGTTGCGAAACAATTTCTTTTATGAGATACTGGCTACCAGCCAGCCTTTAAAAATAGAATCCGATCTACCGATCACCGTTGCACAATATATTTCTTCCTATGGGGGTTGCGGAAATCCTACCAATGGCAGCAATGGCGACCCGGAAGTGATCTACCTGAGCCCCGTAGAGCAGAATATTTCCAAAGTATTGTGGAATGCCACGCCCAACTATAATATCCAGCAGCACTATTACACGGTAGTGGTTCCCAATACCGGGACGGCTATCAGCTCTTTCAAGCTGGATGGGGTAGCAGTGAACCCGGCTTTATTTATTCCTCATCCGCAGGATGCAGGCTACTCCTATCTTACCCAGACGGTAGCGTCAGGGGCGAGGAGAATTGAATCCGATTCCGGCTTCAATGCCATTGCTTACGGGTTTGGCAATGCCGAATCTTACGGTTATAATGCGGGTACCAATGTGCGGGACCTTTTACAGCAGGTAGGCGTAAAAACAGAATATGGTATAGAAAATACACCCAACGTTTGTACGGGTACTCCTTTCAAGTTCAAAGTATCACTGCCTTATATGGTCGATTCCATGAAATGGAACCTGAGCGGTTTGCCCGGCAGCCCCGCCAACGTAGTGATGAACTATTCTCACCCGCCTGTACCTACGGATGCTGATTCTATTACGATCATCAATGGCAAAACCGTTTACTGGTATTCCCTGCCTGCTACCTATACATTTAATACGATCGGTTCATTCCCGGTAGTCATAACAGCCTATGCTTCCACATCGGAAGGCTGCGGTAACGAACAGGAGATCAATTTCGACCTGGAGATCAGTAATCCACCGGTGGCCGATTTCAACTGGACGCATAGCGGCTGTGTAGACCAGGCGGTACAGTTTACAGATGCCACTACCACGGTTAAACCAACCTATCACTGGTGGTGGAGCTTTGGCGACCCGGCAAGCGGGGCCAATAATACCTCGCTGCTGCAGAACCCTTCGCATTTATTTTCAGCGCCGGGTACGTACACGGTGAGATTCTCCAATATCACCACGCCGGGCTGCCTGAGTGATACCATTTCAAAAACAATTGTGATCAATCCTTTACCGGTAGGTAATATTACCGGTGATATCAATGTATGTCAGAATGCACCATCGCCCAACGTGGTATTTACCGGCACAGTGGGAACGGCTCCTTTCACATTTACATATGATATTAATAACGGTACGCCGCAAACGATTGTCACCAGCACAGGTAACAGCGTTTCCCTGCCGGTGCCGACTACTACCGTAGGCGCTTATGACTATCACCTGGTGAGTATCCGGGATGCGGCCGGTGTATCAGGTTGTGTACGCAGCAATCCTGATACCGTAAGGGTAGTGGTGAGGGCATTGCCTACAGCTACCATTACCGGTACTGCTACCGTGTGCCAGAATGCCGCTGCACCTGCGGTTACTTTCACCGGTGCAGGTACCACGGCTCCCTATACTTTCAGCTATACGGTAAATGGAGGACCAACGCAAACGGTAACCACCAGTACGGGTAACAGCGTGGTGGTGAATGTGCCTACCGGTGTCAGCAATGTTTTCACCTATACGCTAGTAAGTGTGCAGGACGGTACATCCACCAATTGTTCACAGGCGCAAACCGGTTCGGTTACCATCACTGTTAACCCTTTGCCTACAGCTGCGATTTCCGGTTCTGTTACGGAAGTATGTACCAATGGCACACCGCCTGTAATTACATTTACCGGTGCTTCAGCCGCCGCACCTTATACTTTTACGTATTCAATTAATGGTGGTCCTGACCAGACGATCACCAGCACAGGCAACACTGCAACGCTTACAGTACCAACCGGTACAGCAAATTCCTTTACCTATGTGCTCAAATCGGTAAGAGATGCAAGCGGTACAGCATGCAGCAACCTGCAAAGCGGCACGGTGACAGTGGTGGTGCATCCGCTGCCTACGGCTACATTTGCCGTAAGTGCGCCTACCTGTATGACAAGGACAGTGAGTTTTACAGATAATTCAACGGCCAACGTAGGGGCATTGAACAGCTGGAGCTGGAATTTTGGTGATCCTGCCAGCGGCGCAGCCAATACTTCTACAGTACAGAACCCTTCACATATATACGCCAGTGCAGGCACTTATACGGTAACACTGATCGTAACCAACGATGAAGGCTGTGCCAGCGCCAGCTTTACAAGACAGGTAGTAGTAGGTACATTGCCTGTTGCGGCTTTCTCACTGCCGGAAGTTTGCCTGCTCGATCCTTTTGCCTCTTTCACCGACCAGAGCACCGCTACCAGTCCCGCCACGATTACTGCATGGCAATGGACTTTTGGCGACCCGGGTAGCGGCGCTAATAATACATCTGCCGTACAAAATCCGCAGCATACTTATTCGGCTGTAGGTAACTATAACGTACGACTGATTGCGACCAATTCTGCAGGATGCCCTGATACGCTCACACAGGTATTGACAGTGAATGGCGGTAATCCGCAGGCTAATTTTATACAGCTGAATCCTGCTACGAGCTGTTCTAGTGATTCGGCTGCTATTCAAAACAGGTCAACGATCGCTTCGGGCAATATTACCAGGGTAGAAATTTATTGGGACAATACCGGTCAGCCGACCATATTTGATGCCGATGAAGATCCGTTCTTCAATAAGATATATAAACACAAATACCCGACCAGCACACAAACCATTAATTATACGGTACGCTTCAGGGCATTCTCCGGTCAAACCTGTGTGAATGACCGTTTGCTGCCGGTAACCGTACTCGCTACGCCGGATGTGCAGATAACGAATATCCCTGATCAATGCTATTACCAGGCATCGCCGTTGGTATTGAACTTCGGAGCTGAAACGGGTGGGGTGGTAGGAACGGCTTCTTACAGTGGTCCGGGGGTTTCTTTCAATGGCACTAACTGGGTATTCAATACAGTGACAGCTGGTATCGGAACGCATACCATCCAGTATAAATTTACAGCAACAGCAGGCGGCTGCGCAGATTCTGTAAGCACAAACATTAATGTGCTGGATACTGCTTCGGCACGTTTTACCTTAGTCAATCCTGCCTGTGAGAAGAACCAGGTACGTTTTACAGAACAATCCACAGCGCCGGCGGGTGTAACGCTGGCAAATACAGTCTGGGATTTCGGAGATGGCACTGCTGCGGAAACACATCCTGCAGGAGGCACCGTTTCACATCTGTACAATGTGTACGGAACCTACACGGTTACCATGTACAATCTTTCTTCCACAGGTTGCAGAAGCGCTGCCAGCACACAACAGGTAGTGGTGAATCCTTTGCCGGCTCCTGATTTCAGCTTCCCGGCAAGTGTTTGTTTGCCAAATGCATCGGTAACTTTCACCAATGAGTCTTCCATTGTGAACGGAACAGAGAATACATTTACCTACCTGTGGAATTTCGGCGATCCGGGCAGCGGCACTTCCAACACCGCCACAGCGCTCAATCCCACACATATCTATACCGGTGCAGGTCCTTACAATGTGGGGCTGCAGGTAACTACGGGAGCAGGCTGTGTACATGATACCAGCATTGCGCTGAATACGATACATCCACAGCCGGATGCTGACTTTACGATCAATAAAGCAGCCATCTGTATCAATGATAATGTCAGCTTTACTGACCGCAGCACAGGTGCTGATGGCAGCATTTCCACCTGGCACTGGAATTTCGATGATGGCAATACAGATGGTACGCAAAATCCGACGCATACCTATACTTCTGCCAATACCTACAATGTAAGTCTCTATATCGTTAACAGCTTTGGCTGTAACAGCGATACGGCGATCAAACAATTTAAAGTGTACAATGTGCCGGTGGTGAATGCAGGTCCCGACCTGTTCGTACTCGAAGGAGGTAATACTGTGATCACGCCGGTATATACAGGTGAGGATAATATTTATTTGTGGTCGCCATCCAATTATCTCAGCAGCACTTCTGTAGCCAACCCGATCACTACGCCGCTGGCAGATATCACCTATACCATTACAGTCAGCAACCCCGGAGGTTGCAGTGTTTCCGACCAGGTAGCGGTGAAAGTGCTGAAAGCGCCGAATATTCCGAATACCTTCTCACCAAACGGTGACGGCATCAATGAAAGATGGGTGATCCAGTACCTGGATACTTATCCGAACTGCAGGGTGATGGTGTTTACCAGGGCGGGACAAAAAGTGTTTGAATCAAGAGGATACAGGACGCCGTGGGATGGTACCATGAACGGCAAATCATTGCCGCTGGATACTTACTACTATATTATTGAACCTGAAAATGGCCGTAAACCGATCACCGGTTATGTTACCATTGTTAAATAATTATTGCTAACTGATCAAAGAGGAAAAAGAAATGAAAAAGATCCTGATTGCTGTGGTATTTCAAATGATGTGCGTGGCTGTGATGGCGCAGGCAAAACCTTCTTATACGCAGTATGTTTTAAACAACTACATCCTTAACCCTGCGGTAACGGGTATTGAGAATTATACAGACATCAAGCTGAGCTACCGCAACCAATGGACGGGGATTGCCGGCGCTCCTGTAACCAGCTACTTTACGCTTCATACACCGATCGGTAAAAGTGATCTGCGCACCAGCGCCACTTCATTCCAGGTGCCGGGCGAAAATCCCAGGGGTAAGCAGTACTGGGAAGAATACACTGCTCCCGAACCGCATCATGGGGTAGGAGTAACCATTCTGAATGATAAGGCCGGTTATATCAACCGCTGGACGATCAGCGGTTCCTATGCATACCATAAGCCACTGGGGGTAAGAACCACGCTGAGCGCCGGTATCAATGCAGGCATGAGCAGCGTGAACCTGGATCGTTCTAAAATAAACTGGGCAAGCCTTGATCCCAATGATCCGGCCATTGGTTATGCCAACGGCGAGCTGAAAAAAATAAAGCCGGAGATCGGCGCAGGATTATGGCTCTATTCTGCTGATTATTTTGCGGGTATCTCAGTGTTGAACATTGTTCCCGGAAAAGTGAAATTCCAGAGCAACAATGATTATGCTTCTTATTATGAACCCAACTATTTCTTAACGGCGGGCTACCGCTTTTTGCTGGGGGATGATTTCAACCTGATCCCATCTGTAATGGTTCAATACTGGAAGCCGCAGCTGCTGGGTGTTCACGGCAATGCAAAACTGCAGTACCAGGATAAAGCATGGATAGGCGCCAGCTACCGTTACGGCGATTTGATATCGGGTTATTCAGCCATGGCCGGTTTAAACGTTGGCAATACTTTTAATGTAAGTTATGCCTACGAAGTAGCCACTACCAATAAGCTGCGTACCTATACCGGCAATACGCATGAGCTGATGATCGGTTTTATCATCGGCAATAAATATGGGGATACCTGCCCGAGAAATGTGTGGTAGTAAATTTATCCGGAAGTATTAAAGAGATAGATATGCAAGTGTAGCAAAACAGAAACCAGTGGGGTTTGTTTTAGCACCAATACAAATCAATTAAAAGAGGGATTTTATTATTGTACTGTGGGAATAATCCTGATCACAGTGCTGTCTTTCCTGATCTGCAGCTTAAGACTGTCTGTAAGCGGTTGCTCGGTCGACATCCATAACGGCTCCACTTTCCATTCACCGTTTACCGTTTGCGTTACCCTGAAGGTTTTGGTAACGGTAACACCGTTGGAATTCTGCTCATTAATGGTTACTTCTTTTATGATGATAGGGGCCGCTTCAGTGCTGAGGGAAACATTGGTCACCATCGGTGAGGAAGAGGCAAAAGCAACCGGCTCATCATTTATATTTTCTTCCTCAAGAGTTTTGTCAACATCTTTTGCTGCCACAGCTTTAGCTGTTTCTGCAGCAGGAATGTCAGTACCGGTTGTTTCAGCCTGGTCAGGCTGCTGTATTTCGTCGGGCACAATCACCGGGTGAAAAGCTGTATTGGTAATGATCTTATCATATTCGCCTGCCACAGCATCATGCTGGGCATAGAGGCTTTCTTTGAGCATTATCCGGGTATGCGCCGTTGCTGTATTTTTCTGCAGGTGAAAACCGGTTGTGATCATATTGAGCCCGATAATGGCGCCCAGTATTAAAGCGATGAAGGGGTAAGACTTAAAAGTGTTTTTAGTGGTAGTATCAGGCGCTGAAAAATAACGGATCCTGTTGAACAGCTCGTTATTCTTACCAACCGCTGCCACAGGCACCTGCACCGTTTCCAGTTGCTGCCTTGCGATGAGCAGTAGCGCTTCCGCATAACCGATAGAAGGATAGTTGAACTGCAAAACCTGGCGGTCACAGTTTTTTTCCCTTTCGATCCTGATATAGCGTATGGCAATCTTTACAAAAGGATTGAAGAAATAAACGGCTTCCATAAACAACAGGAGCCAGTTGTATAAATAGTCTCTTTGCCTGATATGTGTAAGCTCATGAATGATGAGCGCTTCTGTTTGCTGTACAGACAAATGATTCACCATGGCGAGCGGCAGCAGTATCACCGGTTTCAGGAAACCGAATACCAGCGGCGATTTGATATGTGTGCTGTACCATATCTGCACTTTCTTCCTGATACCAAACTGCTGCGCAGCATTGCCGGTAAAAATGCGGATCTCGGCTGATGCCTTGATAAGGTCAGTGGTGTATTTTTTCTTAAACTGCATCCAGCTCACGGTGGTGGACGCCATTTTATACATTACAGCAAAAGCGTAAGCGGCAAACAGCCAGGAGCTGTATTGCTGCAGCCAGCTTTGTGAAGAGCCGAGAGCCTGCAATACGTTCTGTAGCTCTTCCCTGTAATCAAAGAAAGGAGCGCTGTAAATAAAATAAAAACTGGTAACTGACAGGAACAGCTGTGCGGCCAGCAATACAAGCAGCAGGTTTCTTTTGGCGAGCGGCTGCCACTTGCCGGGAATGCTTGTCGCTGCAAAATAAACCAGCAGGAGGAGGGTCATCTGCCAGGTGCTGTGCAGCATTGTAATTGTAAAACTGTAAGCGAACTGTTCCATAAACAGCGTTAGTGTTGTTATTTACCCGATTTCAATTGGTTGAGCAATTCCTGGATCTTATCCAGCTCTGCATTGCTTGGTTTGTGTTCGCCCAGGGCGTGCAATACCAGCTCGGTGCCGGAGCCTGCAAACAGGCTGTTGATCATTTTATCTACAAACTGGGTCTGCGTTTTTTCACGGGTGATGGCAGCTTCATATACATGTGTTTTGCTGCTGCTGTCACGGGTAACGAGGCCTTTCTCAAACATGATCTGCATGAGCTTCAGGGTAGTGGTATAACCGGCTTCCTTGGTTTTGCTCAGCTCTTCATTCACGGTACGTACGGTTGCATTGCCTTTTTCCCACAACACACCCAGTATCTCCAGTTCACCTTCGGTAGGCTTTATATTTTTTGATTTTTGCATGATTACGACTGTTTTCGTACGCTAAAGTAGTAAATACTTCGTAGAAATAACTACCATTAATAAAAAAATTAAATGCATTAAGTTTTTTTAACGTTTTGGAACACCCGGCATCAACCGGATTTTTGGTGTTTAGCGGACAAAATAAGCTTCAGGGAAGAAGGGAAGGGTAATGCTTTGTAGTTTAACTGGCCAATATCCAACTTTTATAATTCAATATAACCGCTCTTTGCAAGCCGGAAAAATGCAAAATACCAGTGAGCTCTTGAAAAATATGGAATGATTGTTTTGAAAAAAGGGAAGGTGCTTGTTTAAAGCAACCTTCCCTTTATTTTATTTCTGTTTCGTTTTATTGAGTGTTTCACTGTTCTCTAACGAATGATTTATTTCGTAATTGATCTCTTTCGTTTCAGGCTGGCCCCATTCTTTGGCATGCAGGTACTTGCCAATGTTTTCTTTTTCTTTCTGAACTTCTGGTACAATGCGATGCGCTTCAGCATATTTATCATTCCTTACACCGGTTACCTGCCAGCTAACTTTCACATTGGGTGCGTTGGTTTGTATTTTAAAAGAGTTGCCGGAAATTTCTTCTTTAACAATTGCCTGCGCAAAAGTTCCGATCACTGTTAACTGGTAACGGAATTCTTTGTTCAATGCATTGAAGTAATCGGGTAATTGAACGGTAGCATATCCCTGTGCATCGGTTACAATATTGCCGTTGTAGATATTCATCATGTCAGGGCTTTCTACAAAAGAGTGATAGAGGTATTTATTTTCAGGATCAAGCGGGTGATCGATCTTGAAAGTGCCTGATCCTTTTGCAATAGAACCGACGATATTTACGTTGCCGTTGAAGTAACCGGCCCAGTTTGTAGTAGCACCGCTTGCCTGGGCATAAATACCATACCTGGTAGTGGGCGCAGTGGCGGTTCCAACAGTAACTGCATTGGCAAAAACACCTATTGTATTCCCTACACCAACTGCGCCGCCTGTAGTGGCTGCCTGGGTATAACCTAAGGTTCCCTGGCTGGTGGAAGAAAATCCACGAACACCACTTCCTGCAAGCGATGCGCCTATTACCCCCACCGTTGCTCCCGATCCATAAATACCTGCGTCCGTACTTGCCGTAATATTGGGAAAACTGGCAGGTGCATTAGAAAATAATATTCCCTGGTACCCGATTCCCTGGATACCGGTTCCGTAATTACTGGTATTGTAGGTTCCGAATATGCCTCCTTTGTAACAGGATAAGGTTGAGTTGGCATATCCATAAATGGCCGCTGCTGTATCAATGCCGCTGACGCCGGTTTGCTGAACTACGAGCCTGCCAATAGGAACGTTGGTACCGATACCAACGCCGCCTGACGGAACTGCAATACCTACGCCACTGGCGCCCCCTTCAAAAAAGCCGGCAATACCGGTGCTGCCAACACTGCCCCACACACCATACCCGCTTGCAGCTGAATTATATCCCGAAACTCCGCCATAATTATTCGCTGCAGATGCTCCCAATACGCCGTTTTGATTCTGGCTTGCACCAATGGTGCCCGGTGCATTCAACGATTCACCATAAAGCCCGGGAAATACTGAAAAAGAAAAGGAGGGTGTACCCGAGGAAGAACGTACCCCGGTAGTGGTTGCATTACCTACAACTGTAAGCTGGGTATTTGCAAGCGGAGTGGTAGTACCTACTGCCACCTGGGCATTTACTGAAGCCCAGAAGAAAGTTGCGCATAACGATAAGCCAATTATTTTCATTTTTATTTTTGAGTTTTGGTGATTATTGCAAAATTAAAATAATATACAAGCTGTCAAGTACGCATTTCGTAGTACTGGTGCTATAAAAAAATATCCTGTAGTTCTTTCAATAACCATGTTTGTTTTCTTTTCAAAAAAAATATGCAGTGCCTGATACCCTGTTCTCCGGGCTGTAGTCTAAAAGCTCATCGTCATCTGCCAGGCGTTTAAGAGGAACCTGTGAAGCCGGTGAAATCAATATGGCATGAATTCCTCTCATTGCGTTTTTTTTATGGGTAAATATTTTCCATACGTAAGCATGCGCCAGATCCACTCCAACGGGCCGTAATTAAAATATTTCAGCCAGTAATGGCTAAAGATCATTTCGAAAATATAGACGCCTATGGCGATCAGGCATACCATGGAAAGACCGGTTCGGCCGCCCAAGCCGAATCCTATTCCATAAAAAATAGTAATGCCCAGGATCGTTTGCATGATGTAGTTTGTTAATGCCATGCGACCTGGTGCAGCAAACAGCAGCAGGAACCTGTTCTGTTTATTCCGGGCGTACCACAAAACGATGCTGCCGGTATAGCCCAGGCTCAGCGGGATAACGCTTAATGCATAAGCGGCAGTGGTGAGCAGTGCTTTGGGATCGGGAATATGAGCGCCGTTCAATTCCAGGTAAGCGTAGATGCAGGAAAGCGGGAGCCCGATAATCAGTCCCCATTTTTTCAGCTGCCGTAATAATATCTGGTTCTCCTCCGGCTTCGCATAGATCATTTTCCTGCCTGCGTACAATCCCAGCAGGAACATGGCCAGCACTTTCAGCGGACGGTTACTGTTGATGAGGTCCTGGTAGCGGAAAAATATCTCGGCCCTGTTAAAGGCGAATATGTCTTTATAAGACCGGTGTTCTATCAGCCAGGTGCCGAAGTTGGAATCTGTAATGCCCAGCCGGCCTTCTTTTTCATAAGCCAGTTTTTGGAGCGGGGTGGAGAGATTGAGTGAATTATCTGAGACCACTTTAAGCGCATCGACTGCGATGGGCGCCAGGATAAGACATACTGCAATGATGACGAGGTTCCTGTCGGATACCTGTCGGAAAAGAGGCAGCAGCATTCCTACAAGGGCATACAGGAGGAGGATATCGCCCACCCAGAATAAAAGTGCGTGTGCCAGCCCTATGAGCAAAAGGATGAACAACCTCCTGTAGAAAACAGCGAGCCCGTTTTTGTTTTTCTGCTGCGATCGCAGTAATATGATAGAGAAGCCGATGCCAAAGAGGAGAGAGAACAGGCTGTAGAATTTTCCGTCGATGAATACAAAATGAATATAAGCCAGCCATTCATCCAGTTGCGGAGTAGGCATGGTTTGCCAGACTGCAGGCGCCTGGAAAATATACAATGACAATACCGGGTAATTGGCGAGGCAGATACCGAGCAGGGCAATACCTCTTAAAATATCAAGGACAGCGGCACGCTCATCCTGTTGCGTAGCAGTAAGATTGGTCATATTGGTTAAGAGTTGTCAGGAAACTGTTATAAATATAAGATATTATACTCATATAATTAAACAATCTTATCCTTCAGGGCAAGCGCCACTGCTTCAGTTCCGGAATGAACATGAAGTTTCGCATAGATATTCTTGATATGGCTTTTCACCGTATCATGCGCTATGAAAAGTTCGGCAGCGATCATTTTATAGCTTTTGCCCTGCACCAGCAACTGCAGGATCTTTGTTTCTTTCGAAGTGAGATCGTATTTTTTTTGTGCAGCGGTATCAGGCTGCATTTTGTGCCTGAACAGTTCCAGCACCCGGCGTGCAATACCCGGCGTCATAGCTGAACCGCCGGATTGTACATTCCGGATAGCATCCAGGTAACCTTCGGGAGTGGTGGATTTTAAAATATAACCCGAGGCGCCGTTGCAGATGGCATTGAAAATATAATCGTCTTCAAAAAAAACGGTCTGGATGAGAATCGCTGTTTCAGGAAAATTTTCTTTCACGAGCCGGGTGGCTTCAATGCCGCTCATGCCAGGCATTTCAATATCCATCAGGATGACATCGGTAGGTTGTTTGCGAAGGATATCGATAATATTGCTGCAATCGGGATAAGCGCCTGCACATACAAAACCGTCGGTATTGTTGAGCAGAAATTCAAAAGTTTCCCTAAGGTGCCTGTTGTCTTCAAAAATAGTTACGCTTATCAAGGATGTTATTTTTTACAAAGATGATGAATTGCCCTTGCGGAACAATAGCGAAAAAGGGTGAGGGGTAAACTTATACCGGTACGTCCAGGCTGATGGTAGTGCCCCTGCCTTCGGCAGCTTCTATGCGAAGGATACCATTTATTTCCCTGGCCCTTGCTTCCATATTGTCAATGCCGTTGCCTTTGGTGATGGTGCCGGCCGTAAAGCCTTTGCCTTTATCTGCAATCGATATGTTTAAAATATTTTCCTGCAGCTTCGTGGCTACTTCCAGCGAGGCGGTGCCGGAATATTTTGCCGCATTGTTGATCGCTTCCTTACATACCAGATAAATATTTTTCCGCTGCTCCATATTGAGCGCTGCATTTTCCAATTCCTGCAGCGACAGCGACAGCTCTATGCCTTTGCTGTTGCAGACTTCACTGGCAAACCGTTCTATCCGTTGCCGCAGGCTGCCCGCTTCTGTTTCACCGGGCTTGATCATCCATACAATATCACCCATCTTATCCATGGTTTCCCTGGCATTCTCACTCATTTTTTGCAGAATGGTGCTGCGCTGTTCTTCATTGCTTCCTTTGGCCGCCATCTGGCTCAGCATATGAATGCTGCTGAGGCTGCTTCCTACTTCATCGTGCAGGTCGGCAGCAATGCGGTTGCGCAGTTCGAGCTCTTTCATTTTTTGTTTTAAACGATTCCTGTTAAGCAGGAGCCATGCGCCTAACAGCGCCAGTGCTGCAAGGATAACAGCGCCGGCAAACAAAAGCCGCTGCTGGTTGAGCTTTTGCCGCTGCAGTTCTTTGTCTTTCGCCAGCAACTGGATTTCCTTATCCTTTTCATCCACTTTAAATTTTGCCTGCATGGCTGCAATGTCTTCTGCATAACGCAGTTTCGACATGGTATCGGCTGCCGTGCGGCTGATCCGGATGTAGTGATACGCATTTACATAATCGCCGATGCCGGCATAGGCTTCGGCCAGCATTTCGGTGGAAGTGCTGATGCGTTCGGGATCATTGATTTCATTGAACACCGGCATGGCTTTATTGAACAACCCAATGGCTTCATTGAACCGTTTTTGTTTTAAAGCTGCGTTGGCTTTTTGCACGGCAGCAATGGCCATCAGCCAGTCATTGTTCTGGCTGGTGCCATAATACATCGCTTTGTCTGCATTTTTTTCTGCAGCGTCATAATCCTCCATCATAAAATAAACATCGGCCAGGTTGCCGTAAAAAATGCTGAGGTCAACCTCGTTCTTCAGGCTGTCTGCGATCTGTATGGCCCGCCGGGTTACCTGAACAGCCAGGGGAAATTCATGCCTTGTTTTATATACCAGCCCGATGTTGTTCATTACATTGGCCGACATGCGCATATTCTTCTGCTCTTCGTACAACTGTAATGCTTTGTTGAAATAGGTAATGCTCTGCTGGTAATTTTCCTGCTGAAAATATACCGCACCAAAAGTCTGGTTGACCCTGGCCCTTATATCATTGTTGTTGGCTTTATCGGCGTAATACAAAGCGCTGTCGCAATCCTTTAATGTCTGCGCATGGTTTTGCAGCTGGCGGTATACATCGGCCCTGTTCAGATAGGAGAGGCCGATGCGGGACAATTCATTCAGCTCTTTATAACCCTGCAATGCCAGGTTCAGGTATATGATTGAAGTGTCGGGCTTGCCTACATTGTAATAGGCGGTAGATATATTGAACTGGAGCCAGGTAATGCCTCTTTTGAAGGATAATTCTTTTGCCAGCTGCAATCCTTCCTGGCCCAATGCAATGGCCTGCTGCGGATCTGAAAAACGAAGCGTCGCCGTAATGTCTTTGTAGATGTTTACTTTATTGGTATCGCTTTTCGCTTTCGGTAACAAAGCAATGAGAGAATCGGTGTTTACCTGTGCAGATGAAAAATAGGAGAGCGCAAACAGTAAGAATACAAACAGGAGTTTTTGCATACACTAACTTACAAAACAAAAATTCAAATTTCAAGCGAAGCTAGTATTTGTTGCGGGGTGGGGTTATAGCGAAATCGGGTGATATGGGTAAAATAAAGATCCCCGCCGAAAGGCGGGGATCTTTACATATTTTCGGATTCAAATTACTTTTTAGCAACCCTGATATCAATTCTCCTGTTCTGCGCTTTGCAGGCCGGAGAATCATTGGCTGCGCAAACCGGGAACTGCGGACCGTAGCCTTCAGCAGCCAAACGGCTGGCAGCAACGCCTAATTTCACCAGCTCAGCTTTTGCCGCATCGGCTCTTTCCTGGCTCAGCTTAACGTTGGCAGCAGAATCACCGGTGTTATCTGTATAACCACCCAGCTTCAGTTCAACAGATGGGTTGGCTTTCATAATAGCGGCAATATTTTTCAGCTGTTCCTGGGAACTGGCTTTGAGAACAGATTTACCTGTTTCAAAATACAAACGGTCCATGGTGAACCAGGTTGTTTTGTCTACAGACCTGTTTGCATTGGTAATAAATTCTACCAGCCTTCTTTCAGCAGAAGTGGCGCCTACATTCAGTTCGGTACCATCGGCCAGTTTCACCGGGCCTGCTTCACCTACTTCGTATACAAAATCACCATCTGCATTTACAGTGCCTGCTACCTGGGAAACGGTAACGGTTTCAGCGCCGGTACTGTCATCGATCGATTTTACGATCTGGGTTTCCACCACATGCTCACCACCCAATGCAGCAGCATGCAATCTTTCGATCTTGGCATCTCTTTGCTTCTTGATATCGTCCGCATGAATTTTAGCGATGGTTGGAGCGATCACCAATGATACAATGCTCATCAGTTTGATAAGGATGTTCATGGAAGGACCTGAAGTATCTTTAAAAGGATCACCTACGGTATCGCCGGTTACAGAAGCCTTGTGCGGCTCAGATTTTTTGTAATAGGTTTCGCCGTTGATCTCAACACCTTTTTCAAAAGATTTTTTAGCATTGTCCCATGCACCACCGGCATTGTTCTGGAACATACCGATCAGCACGCCGCTCACTGTAGCGCCTGCGAGCAAACCACCCAGCACTTCGGGTCCGAAAACGAAACCAACAATGATAGGAGTGATGATAGCGATAGCGCCCGGCAGCATCATTTTTTTGATGGAAGCATCAGTAGAGATCGCCACGCATTTATCGTATTCAGGTTTGCCGGTACCTTCCATGATACCAGGAATGGTACGGAACTGGCGGCGAACTTCTTCCACCATGCTCATGGCAGCTTCGCCCACCGCACGGATGGCCAGTGAAGAGAATATGAAAGGGATCATACCACCTACAAACAAGCCTGCCAGAACAGGAGCGTTGTAAATGTCGATACCATCGATTTTAGAAATACCTACGAAGGCAGCGAATAAAGCCAGCGCTGTCAGTGCAGCTGAAGCGATCGCAAAACCTTTACCGGTAGCAGCAGTGGTATTACCCACGGCATCCAGGATATCTGTTTTTTCACGTACATCAGCAGGCAGTTCGCTCATTTCAGCCACACCGCCGGCATTATCGGCGATCGGACCAAAGGCATCAATTGCCAGCTGCATAGCAGTTGTAGCCATCATACCGGCAGCGGCAATAGCCACACCGTATAAACCGGCACACCAGTAGCTCATATAAATACCACCGGCCAATACGATGATTGGCAGGAACGTAGATTCCATACCTACGGCGAGGCCACCAATGATGTTGGTAGCATGACCCGTAGAAGACTGGCGGATGATGCTCATTACCGGGCGTTTGCCCATGGCAGTATAATATTCGGTGATGATGCTCATCAGAGCGCCTACAACAAGACCTACGATGATAGCGCCAAACACACCCATTTTGGTAAACTCATAACCACGCAATGTCATGGTATCCGGCAGTAAATAATTTACCAGGAAATAACAAGCCACCGCAGTGATGATCATTGATCCCCAGTTACCCATATTTAAAGCGCTCTGTACTTTCTGGGTGCTCAATCCTGCATTGTCGCTGATACGAACCATCCATGTTCCGATAATGGAAAACAGGATACCCATGGCTGCTATCAGCATGGGCAAAAGGATAGGGCTCATTCCGCCAAAAGCGTCTGCAGCCGTAGTTTCCCTGCCGAGTACCATCGTTGCTAATACAGTAGCCACATAAGAACCGAACAGATCGGCGCCCATCCCCGCCACGTCACCTACGTTATCACCTACGTTATCGGCGATGGTGGCCGGGTTGCGTGGATCATCTTCAGGAATACCTGCTTCCACTTTACCTACCAGGTCTGCGCCAACGTCGGCTGCTTTGGTATAGATACCGCCGCCCACACGAGCAAACAATGCAATGGATTCGGCGCCTAAGGAGAAGCCGGTCAATATTTCAATGGTACGCTCCATTTCAACGCTGTTTACTGCAGCGCCGGGAGCGAAAATCTGTTTTAAGATGATGAAGAGCGCACCCAGTCCCAGCACCGCCAGGCCTGCCACACCCATACCCATTACACTACCGCCGGTAAAAGACACTTTCAATGCTTTTGAAAGACTGGTACGGGCAGCTTGTGCGGTACGCACATTGGCTTTGGTAGCCACTTTCATACCGATATAACCGGCCAGCGCACTGAATACGGCACCGATCACAAAAGCGATGGCAATGCTCCAGTGACTGTTCTCATTGCTGAAGCCCATAATGCCCAGCAACAGGCCTGCGATAATTACGAAATAGGTTAAAACTTTGTACTCAGCTTTTAAGAAGGCCATCGCACCCTGGGCGATGTAGTTGCTGATTTCTTTCATGCGATCGGTTCCGGCATCCTGCTTCGAAACCCACATGAATTTAATAAGTGTGTACAGCAAGCCGACAATACCCATGGCCGGTACCACATAAATCAAATTTTCCATATTGAGTTGTTCTAAATTTTGGTCGGCAAAAATAGGGAAATGAAACGAGATATAAGCTATTAGCTATGAGCTATTAGCCAGGAGTTATTAACCGGAACCGGTGATTAATTCATGCAATTCGTGTGTGGAATTCGTGCTATAAAAGAAGAATAACCAGTAAAATTCGTGTAATTCGCTAAAATTCTTGTCGTACAAACCACTAACTTCAAACTAAATTTACAGCCCATGATGCCTATCGGAGATGATAATTCGGCGAGAATACGAACGCCCTATGTCAATATTGCCCTTATTATCATAAATATTATCGTATTCGTGGTTTTCCAGGGGCTGGGACGCAATGAAGTGTTCACGATGAGCTTTTCCACTATCCCGCAGGAGATCCTTACCGGGCAGGATGTGGTCTTCAATACAGATATCGGCAGGATAGGGGAAACCCCGATACCTGTCCATCTCACCATATTGACGGCTATGTTCATGCATGGCAGTTTCCTGCACCTGGCGGGTAATATGCTGTACCTGTGGGTATTTGGTGATAACCTGGAAAATGTGATGGGTCATAAAAAGTACTTTTTCTTTTATATTCTCACAGGCATTATTGCCACGCTCTGCCATGTGTTCCTTACTTTTTTCCTGGGCAAGAACACTTATATACCCAGCCTGGGCGCTTCCGGAGCTATTTCCGGTGTACTGGGCGGTTACCTGCTCATGTTCCCCCGCAACGAGGTAAGGGTGCTGCTGTTCCTGTGGATACTGCGGGTGCCTGCTTTTATTACCCTTGGCTTATGGATCGCCATGCAGCTATGGGAAGGCTGGGGCAGCATCGGGCAGGATGGAGCAGGCGTAGCCTATGCGGCGCATATCGGTGGGTTTATTGCAGGACTATTGCTGGTGAAATTCTTCGCTTCGGGCTGGAAAGTGGATGCTCAAAAAAGAATCATACTGGATAAGCGCTATCCTACAGCTGAAGATCGTAGGTGATCTTGATAGCGCTGTTCTTGCCCATATCGGTATTGATCATATAGGACTTGCGTTTTTTCCGTCTATGATCTCGAGCATGGAAGTGTTGGGCGGAATAGCGCCCAGATTATCGGCGATAAAGATGATCTTGTTCTCACCGGGATACAGATTGACTTTAATGAACTGCGGCTGTTTTTTCACAGCGAGCCCGGGCATATAAATTTCATCATTGATCTGCAGCGAAATGCTGTCGCCGTCCTCTACGGCATCGTCCCAGAAAGCCAGGGTGACTTCCTGTGAAGTAGCTTTGATGCTGTCGATCCATTTGGTCTGGCGGGTTTCCACTCTTTTGCTGATCGTTTGCCTTGCATTGATCTCGGCAGGTGTATTCTGTTTGTTGTCGGGCAGTAAGAATATTTTGGCTACGATAAAAGTGGCTGACACATTTTGCTTTGCCGTGAAATCGAGGGAATATTTTTTATCACCGAAAGCCAGGTTGAGCTTACCGGTATTGGGCGGCACTTTGCCGTAATTATCTGCAAAAAAGCAGAGAATATTCATCCCGGTATCCAGTGTTATTTCCTGCACGGGCTTTATCTTGCTCAGGTCGATCCTGTCAACGATCATTTTTCGGTTAAGCATTACCGATATGGTATCGTCATCGCTTTGCTTGATCTCGGTAAAACCGATGCTGCCCTTGGCCTGGTGTACATAAAAGCTGTCTGAAAGCCCGAAATAATCGGGGGCATTGTGAGTGTACAGCATCTGGCTGACCGCTGCATTGCGCCAGGGAGCGGCATTCAGCTTTGATAAGCTCACCGGGGCATCTCTTAAAAATTCGCTGATGCGCAGCACGGCTGTTTTGTTGGTATCCTGGTACATGGAGAGGGCAGGCACTGCGAAGCCATATCGTTTGGCGGGAATGCGATTCACCGTAAGCTGGTTGTTCTGCAGGTCCAGCGTACCGTTGAAAGGAATGGTGTAAGCGCCGAGTCCGAAGGGCTCTTCTTTCACAGCGTATTTCTGCCTGCCGATAGCGAGCTGGTAATTATTTTTTCTTACCAGCAGCAAATGATACACGCCGGTAAACTGTGCATACCTGAGTGTAAGCTGTGCGGGATAAAGTGTTTGCTGTTCCGGCGCAGCGATCTGTATCTCCAGCTCATATCTGTTGCCCGACTCATCTGTTTTGGCAAATGCCCATGTGCCCGAAAATTTATCGGGTTCCTGCGCAAATAAAAAGCTTACCTGAGCCAGGCAAAGGAATGCCAAAAGGGTGAGGGTCTTCATTAACAATTGCCGGTTTATTCAAAAAGTTCCAGTTTGTTCTTAGGGCGACGGGCATCGAGCCATTTAAAGCCTTTCAGCTGCTTTTCATCGGGCGGTACCTGCTTTAAAGGATAGAGTGTGCCGTCTACGTTATTGACGAACTTCACTTTTTCCAGCTCTTTATTGATAAAATAAATGTCGATCACATCGCCGCTGCTCCGGTTCATGCCGATATAGGCGCTGTCTTCATCCTGCGGGTAATAAATCGATTCTGCAGGGGAACCCTTGATGCGTACATAATCCATATTGCCGTCTTTGAAATAAGCATTAAGGGTGCGGCCGGCCATCTGGTTATACAAACCTGCAGCTGTTTCATTGATCACCATGGCATTGTTAAATACCTTCATTTCCTGCGGCTTCTGGTTCTCTGTAAAAAGATACATGGTATCACCTGTGATCTGTGAGTGACCGTTCCAGGCGATGGGTTGCCTGAACATCCTGAACACAGAATCTTCGGTGGAGTAGTAGAGACTGTCGCAAACGGCCTGCAGCGAATCATTGAAAATGCGGGTATGATGGAAAGCCAGGAAATAACGTACACTGTCTTTTGCATTTTTCATATCCATTGCCACCGCCTTGCTTAATGTATCTGTGGCATTGATCGCAGTGCGTTGCGTGCTGTCGTATTTCCTGAGGCCGGAAAACAGGGTGTCGGCAGCCACGTAAGTGCTGTCGTTGTTACGGTACAGTATCATCACCGGCTTACGGGTGGCTAAAAAAGCGTTCTTGTATTTATCCAGCAAAATCTGGTTGCCAATGACGGTTACATTATTGACGCTGTCTACCAGCTTGGCGTTTTCTTCTATCTGCAGGATGCCGCTTTTTTCATCATAAGCGATCTTGTTTCCCACGATAGAGCGGGTGCTGTCGCTGTAAGCAGTGCGGTCGAAGAAAACCGCTTCCCTGGTATTGAGATTATAAGTGCCTGACCTGGTATTGATCACCCCGTTTTCCTTGGTGACAATCCTGGTGGGCGAAATAAAAGTGGCGATCTTGCTTTGGGTATTGTACATCAGGCTATCAGCCTTGATATCGTAATTCGGGTCAGTGAGGTGCACATATTTTTTAAAGTACACATCCTTGGTATCAGAATAGTATACGGCGTCGCTGCTGGTGAGCACCGTTGTGCCATTGATCACACGGCCTCCGTTCTTATAGGTGGCAATACCGGTGCCCAGGTTATATTCCAGGTCATCGGTAAGCAGTGTTCCTTTGCCGTCGGTGAGCTTTACATTTTTCTTCAGGTAAGCGATCCTGTCTTTGCCGATATACTTCATGTAATCGGCATAAGTGTTTACCGTATCGGCATCGTTGATATGCACATGGCCGAATACTTCGGCAATATTGAGCGTGGAGTTTAATACAATGCTGTCGCCCCGCAGGATGGTGCGTCCCTGCTTTACCGCTGCATTGCCCGCAAGGGTCTGCAGTTCGGTGCCGTCTTTCAGGGTGATGAGCCGCAGGTTGTTGGTGCCTTCTAAAATTTCGATGGTGCGGGTGGTGTCGGTATTCATTACCGGTGTAGGCAGTACAGCAGGTGTTTGCGCCAGCAGCCGTACGGTACTGCAAAGGAACAGGAATAATAAAAGCACCATTTTATTCCGGTAAGCCTGCTGTTTTACGTTCAATGGTAAAATTTTATGCAAAGGTAAAATCAATCCGACTAATTTGCCTTCTCAATATAGTAAGGAGAATTAATTGTATCGGGCAGGGGCGTCATTATTGGCGAACCTTTAGCTTTTTTACCAAATACAGAGATGTTCACATAACGTTTGGGGTTCACCCTTATATCATCCAGCAGCAAGTTAAGCTTGTTGCCGGTGGAAGCCAGGTTCTGGTAAAGGGTAGGGTCGTTGATGAGCTTACCCAGCGAACCCTCTTTACTGTTCATTTTGGCGATGGCAGACTGAAGATCGGTCATGGCTGCATTGAGCTTATTCATGGTCGTTTCCAGGTCCAGGTTGCTGAACTTGGTGGTCGTTTTATCGAGATTGTCTACAATATGAGTGAACTTTTCATTGCTGCCCGCCAGGTTACCCGTAATAGATTCCACATGATTCAGCGATTTGGCCAGGGCGCCGGTCTGCTGGTTCATCATGGCATTCAGCGAAGCGGTGGTCTGCACCATGGAAGTGGTGATCGTATTAAGATTGGCAAGCGTAGAAGCCAGGTTACCTTTGGCTGTAGGATCAAGGATGCCGTTGAAATTACCGAGCAGGGTATCCATGCTGCTCACGGCTTTTTTTACTTCAAACAATACAGGATCCACTTTTTCCAGCACGGCATCAAAAATACCGCCGCTCATAGAAGTGATCAGGGTATCCTTGTTCTGCAGGCGGTCGGGTGCATTACCTAATTTGATATCCATGCTTGGCGTAGCGAGGGGGTTCGCTTTAATGACAGCGATAGAATTTTTAGGAATGTATATGTTTTTGGTGATGTTGAGCTCTACCAGGATGCTTTTCATATCCTGGTCAGGACGGATATCATATACCGTACCTACCTGCATCCCGCTGATATAAACAGGATTGGATTTCTGCAATCCCTGTATATTTTCATAGCGTGCATAAAGGGTAGTGCTGCTGGTGAAAAATTTTTTTCCTTTCAGAAAATTAAAGCCTAAGATCAAAAGCACAAGGGCTACTACGGCTAAGAGGCCAACCTTGGTTTCATTATTTAGTTTCACAAGTTGCTGTTTTAGTGATATAGCCGGGCCATTACAGGTAAATTGGTCCGGCTACATAAATCATTGATAGCTGCAAATTTACAGCTATTCATGCAGATGCTATTTTTATACCAAAAAAATTAGTTTTGAGCGGTGCTGGCAGGTTTTTCCAGTTGCTGGCGGTACCGCAGAACGGCTTTAGTGATCACTTCTGCCAGTTCCTGCTGTCCTTTTTCGCTGTTGAGATAGCGCTCATCTTCGGGGTTATTGATATAGCCGGTCTCTACGAGTATGGCGGGCATATTGGTGGCCTGCAACACGGCAATACCTACCTGGCGCTGGTTCACACCAAGTGCATTGCGGCCGGTTTTTTCCACTTCCTGGTTCACCAGGGTAGCGAGCATATCGCTTTTTTCCTGGTATCTTTTAGCGTAAATATTGGCAATGGTCCTGCCTTCGGGTGTGCTGAAGTCGATCGGGTTGTAAGTGCTGTCCGCTTCGCCGGTCTCAATTTCAAATTCACCCACTTCTTTCATAATTGCGGATAATTTTGCACTGGTTTTGTGTGCAGCGAAGATGTACACACTGGTACCACTGATGGTAAGCGGCATTTTAAAATATTCATATACTGGCTCGGTCACCTCGTAGGGCGTTGATTTTTTTACTTTCTTTTTACCTTTTTTTACCCAGGTTGTTTTGTACTTGGTCACTGTACGGGTGCCTATCTGGCGGCGTCCTGTTTTTAAAGGTCCGCTGTCGGCATGAATACAGATGAAGAGGTCACCATTCTGCTGGTTGGCAATCCTGGCTTTTTCATTCGGGTTCTGGTAAATATCGGTGGTACGGGTAGGGTATATGCTGAGATCGGGCAATTGCTTTTTAAGCTCGGCTACCAGCTTTTTGCTGATAGCAAGGGTAACATCTTTTTCTTTGGAGCGCAGTGAATTTTCATACTGCCCCGAAGCGCCTCCGTCGGTGCCGCCATGGCCGGCATCCACTATGATCGTTTTTAATTTTTTGGGAGTCTGTGAAAAAGAATCAAAAGCAACGAGTGAGAAAATGCAGCAAAGCGAAACTATAATGAGTCTTTTTTTATTATGCATGAATGTCGAGAATTTAATAGGTTTTGTTATAATTATTTGCTGAACAGGGTTTATATTGTTTAATAACTATTTTTGCGCATCACTTTAATATGAACCACACTAACAAATGTACGGCAAAAATATTTTTGGTTTGCGCCTGTACAGCTATGATGCTTCTGATAACGCTTTGTAACAAGGCGGGTGGGTTCAATACCGGCAATTTTCACATTAGTTTAACGGCAGATACGATTCCAGTGCTGAAGAAAGATTCAGCATTGCGTGACAGCAGCAAAGCAGCTGTGACAGATACTTTCAACTTTAAAATAGCCAAGGGTGCACTGGATGCCCCTGTAAAATACCACGCAGATGATTCTATGGTAATGAGCATACCAAAAAAGAATATCATTCTCTACGGAAAAAAATCCACGGTGCAGTACAATGATAACAATCTTGAAGCGCCGCATATTGAATACGATCAGAACAGCAACCTTGTAAAAGCACATCTTGAAAAAGACAGCAGCGGTAAAGTGATATCGTATGTCAACTTCAACCAGGCGGATATGAAGACGCAGAGCGATACCGTGGTGTTCAATATGAAATCAGGCCGTGGCATCACCAAGGGTACCTATACCACGCAGGGTGAAATGTATGTGTATGGTGAAAAGATCAAGAAGCAGGGCGAAGATGTGTTTTATGCTTACCGTGGACGCTTTACCACCTGCAACCTGGATACGCCGCATTTTGCATTTGTAAGTGAAAAGATAAAATTCATCAATAAAAAAATGGCTTTCACAGGACCTGTGCACCCCGAGTTTGAAGGAGTGCCGGTACCCATCATATTGCCTTTTGGTATTTAC
The DNA here is from genome assembly GCA_047602605.1 of Ferruginibacter sp. Taxonomy (GTDB): domain Bacteria; phylum Bacteroidota; class Bacteroidia; order Chitinophagales; family Chitinophagaceae; genus Ferruginibacter. Next base: position 148,886 of record JASGGW010000005.1, on the reverse strand, counting down.
CCGCTCACACAGGGCAGGCACAGCGGATTGCTGGCCCCGAGCTTCTCCTCTAATGACCAGCGGGGTCTTTCACTGGAAAACCTGGGCTATTATAAAATACTGGGGCCAAACTGGGATGCCATTGTAAGAGGAACGATCTATTCGTATGGCGGCTGGTCCGCCGATATCAATCCACGTTATTTTAAGCGATACCGTTACCAGGGTAATTTTGCGCTGGGTATACAGAACTTTAAATCGAATTTCAAAGGCGATCCGGATTATGTAAAGGAACAGGGCTTCCGTATCAACTGGCAGCACAGCATGGATAATAAAGCCAGGCCCGGCGTTACATTTACGGCGAATGTAAATGCAAGCAGTACGAAGTACAACAGGCTGGTGCCAAATAATCCCACCGTCAACTTTAATAATATCATGTCGTCCACCATTTCCTATGCAAAAGTGTGGAAGGATAAGCCTTTTAATATCGCCATTAATGCGAGCCATAACCAGAACAACAATCTCGGACAGATCAATGTGTACCTGCCGGATGTGGTGTTCAACGTAAATACGTTGTATCCTTTCAGGAGAAAAGAGCAGGTGGGTACACTCAAATGGTATGAGAACCTGGGTATTGCTTTAAATACGAATGCAAAGAGCCAGACTACGTTCATAGATACCATCGGCGGCATACCGCAGCAGATAAAGGATAACCTGAACTGGGGCGCCAGTCACAGTGTTCCCATCACTTTATCGCTGCCGCAACTGGGACCGCTGCAGATCGCTCCGTCCATAAGCTATTCTGAAAGATGGTACCAGAAAAAATACAACTATACCTGGAACGGCTTCTATAAAAAAGAAGATACCGCTTTCACAAGAGGGTTTTACACTGCCCGTGAAATGAGCTTCGGGATGAGCGCCAGCACCCGCATATTCGGTATGTTCACTTTCAACAAAGGCAAGATAACAGCCATCCGGCACGAGATGCGCCCTTATATCTCCATCAGCTACAAGCCCGATATGAATGGTAAATTTTACCGCAGCGTGCAGGCCGATACATCGGGAAGGTTGAGACGCTACAATATGTATGATAACAGCATTTATGGCGCTTATGGTGAAGGAAGGTTCGGTGGTATGAGCTTCGGGATAGATAATAATCTCTCCATGAAAGTGAAGAACAGGAGAGATACAAGCGCTTCCGCATTAAAGAAAGTATCGCTGATAGATGGTTTCAGCCTGACAAGCAGCTACAATTTCCTGCAGGATTCCTTCCGTTTATCACCGATCAATATGTCGGCACGAAGCAACCTGTTTGAAAAGATCAGCATCACCGCTTCGGCTATATTCGATCCTTACCAGGTTGACAGCATTGGCAATAAAATTGACAAGCTGGTGTGGCGCAAACAGCCGTTTACGCTGGGCCGCATGACTACGGCGCAGATTTCCATGCAGGCTTCTTTCCGGGGCGGCGACAAGAATAAAAAAGATAATTCACAGCAGCAGATGCAGCAGCGCCTGGGTTCCAACTATTATAACCAGAGCGGGCAGCTGCTGGATGAATACCAACAGGAGCTGAGCTATATGAGCAATAATCCCGGTGAGTTTGTTGATTTCGCCATTCCGTGGGATATCAGCTTTGGCTATTCGCTGCGATACAATAAGGTGCTGGATTATACAAGGTTCGGTTTCCGTACGGATATCAGCCAGGATGTGAACTGGAACAGCTCGGTGAATCTTTCTCCCAAATGGAAAATCGGTATCAACGGTTTTTATAACATCACCGAAAACCAGTTGGGAACCATCAGCATGTATCTTTCCCGTGAAATGCACTGCTGGCAGATGGCGATCAATATTTCACCGGTCGGCCTGTACAAATTCTTCAATATTACCATCAGTCCCAAATCGGGCCTGCTGAGAGATCTGAAGATCAACCGCACCCGGTATTTTGTAGGGCAATAACCTGTGCCGGTTATTTTACCATTGCTTCATATTCTTTCAGCATGATATTATAAACCTTTTCTTTCAGCTCTTTTGCGGAGAGTGTTCCGGGCGATACGGCCGGTAAAAATTTCATGGTAAGCCTTGTAGGAAAAAGATAGAATGATTTGTGAATGGGCATTGCTTTTTTGGTGCCCACAAGAATGCAGGGAATGATGGGCTTGCCGGTTTCCACCGCCAGCTTGAATGCGCCTTCATAGAATTGTTTCAGCGGCTGATCTGTCCTGTTGCGGGTGCCTTCGGGATAAATGCAGATATGCATGCCGTCGCTTAATACTTTTTTCATCTTCTCGTAGCTTTCAATCCTGCTTCTTTCACTCTTACGGTCTACAAGCACCGATCCTCTTTTATAGAAAAGGCCGAATAAAGGAACTTTTGCAAAAGAGGCTTTGGCAATCGTTTTATTGGCGCCGGGCACATAAGGGGCGGAGAGGGGGACATCCAGCAAAGCATTGTGATTGAAGGTAACAATATAGTTTTCCCCTTCTTTAAAATTGGCCTTGCCATACACCCTTACCGGGCAGCCTACCAGTGGCAGCCATACATTCATCCACCAGCGGGATACCGAAATAAAATATTCCTGTCCTTTTTTGTAGGAAGCAAACAAATAGGAGAGCATGGATGGCAGGAAGAATAACAGGAAAGTAGCAATGAAGCTGATCAATGCCCATACAGCCCAAAGCCTGGCAAATATATTTTTGAAAATGTTGGTTTCTTTTGTTTTGGATTGGCTCATCTTAATGCGTTATGATTATTTTCCAGTCGATCGGTGGCAGGCCCCGTGCTATTAAAAAATCATTCGTTTTTGAAAAATGTTTGCAGCCGAAAAAACCTTTGTCAGCCGAAAATGGAGAAGGATGCGCAGCTTTCAATACATGGTGCTTGGTTTCATCGATCAGCACCTGTTTTTCCTGTGCAAATTTGCCCCATAATAAAAAAACGATGCCTGTTTTTTCTTCGGATATTTTTTGAATGACAGCATCCGTAAACTCAGCCCAGCCATATTTTGCATGGCTGAAAGGTTCGCCCGCTCTTACCGTTAAAGCGGCATTTAGAAGCAGCACACCCTGGTCGGCCCAGTGGGAGAGATCGCCATAGTTGGGTGGCATGTCCACACCGATATCCGATTTTATTTCCTTGAAAATATTTACGAGGGAAGGAGGCGGCTTGATGCCGGGCTGCACTGAAAAGCTGAGACCATGTGCCTGGCCGGCGCCATGGTAAGGGTCCTGCCCGAGTATCACTACCGATACCTTATCGAAAGGCGTCCGATTGAATGCATTAAAGATGAGTGGGCCGGGAGGATAGATGATTTTGCCCGCCGCTTTTTCCGCCCGCAGAAAAGTGACCACCTGCTGGAAATAAGGTTTGGAGAACTCTTCTTTCAGCACTTCTTTCCAGGAAGGATGAATCTGGACATCCATAGTTTTTTTTGTAAAAATAAGGAAGCATAATAACTCAGGAGCTATGTGTTGTTGCGAAAGAAGGTAGTGAATGGCAAGTCTGCCCGGAACAGGGCATAATAGCAAATAAAAAGGTACAAACCAGCAACGATTTGTACCTTTTGTGATTCGGATTGGATTCGAACCAATGACCCTCAGCTTAGAAGGCTGATGCTCTATCCAGCTGAGCTACCGAACCTTATTTTTGGGCTGCAAATATAGGGGTTCTTGCAGGTTTGATAAAATGTGATAAAGAAAATCTCAAAAAAAGGAGAAAAAAAAGAAATAGTACTATTTTTAAACGTAAAATCGAAAAATCTTTATTTATAAATTTGTTAAAAATAAATTGATTAGTATAATTTTAGATGTTACATTTGCTATTACTGAATTGATTTAAACAAGTTTAGAGAAAAACTTAAAACTAAATTTAGCGTTTATGAAACAAAAATTTTCCCTGTTTTTACTTCTGGGAGTTTTGGCCATCGGGGCACAAGCTCAGGATAAAAAACCTACTCTCGTAGGTATCCATTTTAATGCCCTGGACTATAAAACCCCTGAAACGTTCAAAAATTCTAATACTCCTAGAAGATTTGCCAGCCTGAGAGATATGGATTACGGACTTTCACTTTCTTACTGGAAAGGATTGACTTCTCATATAGACCTTGCTGTGAAACTGAACGGGGCTATGCACGATTATTCTGCATACGACAGAAATGAGGGAACTACCAAAACAGAATTGGGCGTGGAACTGGAACCAACTTTAAACTTCATGCTGATGAAGAATAAAGCGTTGATCAACCCATTCCTGACCGGTGGTGTTGGCGGAGGCTACTATACAGGAGAGTGGGGTGCTTATGCTCCTGCCGGTGTAGGTCTTCAGTTTAACTTCAGCAGCGTTACTTACCTGATGGTACAGGCTAACTACCGCTTTACGCTTACTAAAGATGTTTTAAAAGATCACCTGTTTTACTCTTTAGGCTTTGCTCATAATTTTGGTCCTGATAAACCAAAAGTACTTCCTCCTCCTCCTCCTCCGGTAGTAACTGACCGTGATGGTGATGGTGTGCAGGATGTTGATGACAAATGCCCTGATGTACCAGGCTTAGCTTCATTGCAAGGTTGCCCTGACCGTGATGGTGATGGCATTGCTGATGCTGATGATAAATGTCCTGATGTAAAAGGTATCGCTAAATACCAGGGTTGTCCTATTCCTGATACTGATAAAGATGGTATCAACGATGAAGAAGACAAATGTCCTACTGTACCAGGTGTGGCTCGTTATCAAGGTTGCCCAATCCCTGATACTGATGGTGATGGTGTAAACGATGAAGAAGATAAATGTCCTTCACGTCCAGGTCCTGCCAGCAACCAGGGTTGTCCTGAAATTGCAAAAGAAGTGATTGAAAAAGTGAACTATGCCGCCAAGAATGTATTCTTTGCAACAGGTAGCTACAAATTATTGCCTAAATCTTATAAATCACTGAACGATGTAGCGTCTCTGATGAAATCTGATGAAAGCCTGATGCTGGATATCGATGGTCATACAGATGATGTAGGTACATCTGAAAGCAACCAGGTATTATCTGAAAACCGTGCAAAAGCAGTGAAAGATTACCTGATCAAACAAGGTGTTGCCGAAAGCCGCCTGTTTGCTACAGGTTATGGTGAAGACAAACCGGTTGCAGATAACAAAACTGCAGCAGGCCGTGCGAAGAACAGAAGAACTGAAATGACTGCAAGGAACTTCTAAGAAGCACTTGCTGAAAATAAAAGCCTCCTGCTTAGCAGGAGGCTTTTTTAATTGTACCAATTGAATCCAATCCGGGCTTTACAAAAAATACAAAGGGCGCAGATGATTTTCTGCGCCCTTTATATTCTTTGTTTAGTATTGTTTATACGGTAGCTTCTTCCAGGGCCTGACCAGAATAATCTTTTATCACATTGTATAAAGTATCTCTTTCCACAGGCTGGCGTTTTACCTGTTTGATCAGCGTTACCAGTTCTTCAGTGGTCATGGTAGGGGTTTGCTCTTCGCTGCCCGCCATGGAATAAATCTTGGTAGAATCATCAATGGTGCCATCGATATCATTTACACCAAAAGCGAGGGACAGCTGCGCATTGTTGCGGCCCAGCATCGGCCAGTAGGCTTTCAGGTGAGGGAAATTATCGAGGTAGATGCGGGCAATGGCATAGAGCCTCATATCTTCTGTAATGGTGCTTTCAGGAACATTGCTCATATCATTGTTCGCATTGCGGAACTTGAGCGGGATGAATGTATTAAAGCCCCCTGTCTTATCCTGCAGGTCTCTCAGTTTGCGCATATGATCAATGCGGTGTTCATATTTTTCAATATGACCGTACAGCATAGTGGCGTTGCTGTGCATCCCCAGGTTGTGGGCAGCTTCGTGGATTTTCAGCCAGCCTTCGCCGCTTACTTTATCACCGGCAATCTGTTCCCTGATATCAGGATGGAATATTTCGGCGCCACCTCCCGGCAGGGATTGCAGTCCTGCATCTTTTAATTGCTGCATGCCTTCTTCTACAGTAAGCTTTGCCTTGCGGAACATATAATCCAGCTCAACGGCTGTGAATGCTTTTATATGCAGGTCGGGACGATGCTCTCTTATCTTCTGCAGCAATTCTTTGAAATAAGCCATGTTCATTTTAGGATGAACGCCGCCAACAATATGCACTTCCGTAACCGGTTTGCCATCGTAGCTTTTTACAATATCGAGCATCTGGCTGATGCTTAGTTCCCATCCTTCTTCCTTATGGGCATACAGCCTCGAGTAGGAGCAGAATGCACAGCTGAAGACACATACATTCGTTGGTTCAATATGAAAGTTGCGGTTGAAGTAGGTTTTATCAGCATGCAGCTTTTCTCTTATAAAATTGGCGAGGGCACCTACAAAAGCGAGGGAGCCTTTTTCAAACAGCAAAAGACATTCATCATCGGTAATTCTTTTACCCTCTTTTACTTTCTGCGCAATGGTTTGAAGGCCTGTATCGGTGGTGGAATCAATAATGGAATCTATAGCACTGCTCATTCTTAAACATTTTTGCAAATTTACGTTGAATACCATTGTTACAACACTATTTTTTGCAGCCGGATATTATGAAAGCCGTTAAAGTATTGGCTATCTTTTGTATCAAATAAATCAATATCTTTCGAGTACCAAAAACCGTTTTAATATTTACGTTTATGAGTATAAAGTTCAGGCTTACTTTGATGAGTTTTCTGCAGTTTTTTGTGTGGGGGGCGTGGTTGATTACAATAGGAACGTATTGTTTCAGTGCTAAAGGTTGGACAGGAGCACAGTTCGGTGCTATCTTTTCTACGCTTGCACTTGCTTCTTTATTTATGCCGGCAATAACAGGTATTATAGCTGATAAATGGATGAATGCGGAAAAACTTTATGGGATACTTCATATCGCTTACGGGTTAGTATTATTTTATGTCCCTAAGGTTAATGATCCAGATACACTTTATTATGTAATTTTTGCGGCCATGATTTGCTATATGCCGACTATTTCCTTATCTAACTCTATTGCATATACAATATTAAAAGACAGAAATTATGATGTTGTAAAAACATTTCCTCCTATCCGGGTATTTGGTACGATAGGTTTTATTGCGGCCATGTGGCTGACCAATCTGACAGGAAGTAAGGATACTGCCAACCAGTTTATTATAGGAGGGATAGGAGCTATTATATTGGGTCTTTTTTCCTTTACATTACCTAAATGTCCTCCGCCAAGGAATATTTCCGAAAATGCATCCATTTTTGAGCAATTAGGCTTAAATGCATTTAAGCTGTTTGCTAATTATAAAATGGCCTTGTTTTTTATTTTCTCTATGTTTTTAGGGGCAGCATTGCAGCTTACCAATATGTATGGGGATTCTTTTCTCGATGATTTCAAACATTTTCCTCAATATGCCAATTCGTTGGTAGTGAAGTATTCGACGATCATTATGTCTATTTCTCAGATATCTGAAACTTTGTTTATTCTAACTATTCCATTTTTCCTTAAAAAGTTCGGTATAAAACAGGTTATGTTATTTGCAATGATTGCCTGGATATTAAGATTTGCTTTATTTTCTTATGGTGACCCGGGACCAGGCTTGTGGATGATCATATTGTCTTGTATTGTGTACGGTATGGCTTTTGACTTCTTTAATATTTCGGGTTCCTTATTTGTAGAAACGACAACAAGTCCTTCAATAAGATCCAGCGCTCAAGGCTTATTTATGATGATGACAAATGGTGTAGGGGCTTTCCTGGGAAGCAAGATCAGCGGTTGGATGATTGACAAATATTATACGGTACAATTTACAGATGTAAACAGCTTAGCCAATCATTTCGGAGCCGCTGCTACAGACGAGCCTATACAAAAGTTATTAAAAGATAATGAGGTGTTAACGGGCGGTATTCTGAAAGCTCCCGTATTTATAAAAGAATGGCCTTCGATATGGCTTACTTTCGCCATTTATGCCTTTATCATAACGATCCTGTTCTTCTTTCTTTTTAAGCACAAGCATGATATAAAAGAACTGGAAAAAATAACACATTGATCCGGCAATAGAGCCTACTAAATTGATACAAATTAAAAAGTCCCCTGGAGGGGACTTTTTAGTAAAAGATTATAACGGAAGAAAGCGATTATTTATGCGCTTCAATTTTCTTTACAAAATTGGCTTTGGGTTGAGCACCTACCAGTTTATCAACCACCTGGCCGTTCTTAACGAATAAAATGGCAGGAATGCTGGTGATACCGTAATTCATAGATATCTGCGGGTTATGATCCACATTTACTTTACCCACTTTTACAGTGCCATCATATTCTTTGCTCAACTCTTCAATAACAGGACCGATCGCACGGCAGGGACCGCACCATTCTGCCCAAAAATCAATTACGGATAATTTATCTGATTCCAATACTTCCGACTGGAAGTTTGCATCTGTGAATTCGAGTGCCATATTATATAATTTTAGTTTTTTAGTGATGAAAAGAGAACAAATTTAAAACCATATTTCAATTGAATGCAGAATGACATATCCACATCATTATTGGCAGTGTGGAAAGGCATAAAGGCAGGGGATTGTTAATGGGGAATGGTTAATTGTTAATTATTAATGGTTAATTACTGATTATTATAACAACACTGAACCACCAACCTTCAACTTGGAACTTTCAACCGTTGAACCTTTGAACTGTTGAACCCTAACTACACACCACGTTCACGTTAAAATACTGGTGCTCGTTGAGGTAAACGGCCATATCATCATTCATGGTGAAGCTGCCTACCGGGCTGCTAAGCGTAACCGAATGGCTGTTCAGGATATCATGGATATTGAACCTGAGCAGCGATTTACCCGGGTTATTCTTGATATTATTCTCAAAGAAGCTAACCAGTTCCTCGTCTATGAATTCGGGCTCAATATCAATGATCAACTCCCTGGTGAGTGTTGATTTCACCGTTTCCAGCAGGTGCAGCTTGCTGATGCTGAATTCCACTTCACCGTTGCGGTATCGTTTTTCCCGGAAGCTGCCTTCCAGCGTAATGATCATGCCTTTCTCGAAATAATTGAGGTATTTCACATAGTCTTCCTGCCAGAGGAAAAATTCGGTCTTGCCACTGAAATCCTCGATGGCCAGCACGCCATAGTTCTTGCCGGTTTTGGTAAGCCGGTGCTGGGCATCGATCACCAGTCCTGCCAGGCGGAAGCTTTTATTGACCTGTGAGGCCGGTGGCGCATTTTTTACTTCCAGGAAATCGGTGATAGGCGAGATGCGGTAATGCTGGAGCTCAAACTTGAAATTATCGAGGGGGTGGCCGCTCATATACATACCAGTCACTTCTTTTTCAAAATCCAGCTGCTCTACCAGTCCCCATTGAGGGCAGATCGGTAGCTTGGGCGCTACGATCTCGGGCATCTGCAGGTCGCCGAAAAGAGTATTGGCTGAGCTGGCAGACTGCGACTGGAATACCGAACCAAATTTGAGTATTTTCTCCAGCGAAGTAATATCGCCGGGCGGCGCATAAAAATACTGGGCCCGGTGCAGGTCTTTAAAGCAATCGAAAGCACCGCTATAAATCAGGCTCTCCATTGATTTCTTATTGACTGAACGGAGGTTGACCCTTTTAGCGAAATCAAAAATATCTTTAAACACACCGTGCCTGCTGCGCTCTTCCACAATGTTATCGATGGCTGCTTCACCCACGCCTTTCAGTCCGCTGAAGCCGAAACGCACCTCGCCTTTTTTGTTTACGGCAAAACCACTGTGCGATTCATTGATATCGGGACCCAGCACGGTAATGCCCATGCGACGGCATTCTTCCATAAAGAATGTGATCTTATCTATGCTGCCGGCATGATTGAGCACAGCAGCCATGTACTCACTGGGGTAATGCGCTTTTAAATAGGCAGTCTGGTAAGCTACGAAAGCGTAACAGGTAGAATGCGATTTGTTGAACGCATACTGCGCAAATGCTTCCCAATCGGTCCATATTTTTTCCAGCTTATCGGCCGGGTGTCCTTTGGCGCTTGCTCCTTCAATAAACTGCGCTTTCATTTTGGTGAGGACCGCCAGCTGCTTTTTACCCATGGCTTTCCGCAATACGTCGGCATCACCCTTGCTGAAGCCGGCCAGCTTCTGCGAGAGCAGCATCACCTGCTCCTGGTATACCGTAATACCATAGGTTTCTTCCAGGTATTCCTGCATTTCGGGCAGATCGTACACCACTTCTTCACGGCCATGCTTACGGGCAACGAACTGGGGGATATAGGCCATCGGGCCCGGACGATACAGGGCGTTCATGGCAATGAGATCGTCGAATTTATCGGGGCGCAGTTCCCGCAGGTATTTCTGCATACCGGGACTTTCAAACTGGAACGTACCGTTGGTATCGCCCCGCTGATAGAGCTGGTAGGCTTTTTCATCTTCCAGCGAAATATCATCGATGATGATATCCACGCCATGGTTCTGTTTGATGAGCGCCAGGGCAGTCTTCAGAATGCTGAGGGTCTTTAGACCCAGGAAGTCCATTTTGATAACGCCGGCCTCTTCGATAGAGTTACCCTCTATCTGTGTGAGCCATAATTCCGATTCTTTGGAAGTAGCTACAGGGATAAGTTCGGTAAGATCCTTTGGCGCAATGATGATACCGGCAGCATGTATACCGGTGTTGCGCACAGACCCTTCGAGGATCTCCGCTTCCTTGAGAATGGTACCTTTGAGCTCTTCGCTGCTGTATATTTCCCGCAGCTTTTTTACATTCTCAATATCTTCCGCACCCAGCTGCTCTTTGTCTTCGAGGCTTTTATCTTTCGGGTCCTGCTTGTCTTTATCGGTGATGGGGGCCTGCAGCAATCTCCTGAGAGAAATGCCGGGACGTTCGGGCACCAGCTTGGTAAGCTCCCGGCTTTCCGGCAAGGGAAGGTCCATCACACGGGCCACATCGGCAATGCTCGACTTGGCGGCCATGGTGCCATAGGTAATGATCTGCGCCACCTGGTTCTTGCCATATTTCTGCACCACGTAATCAATCACTTTCTGACGGCCTTCATCATCAAAGTCTGTATCGATATCGGGCATACTCTTACGCTCGGGATTGAGGAAACGCTCAAACAGAAGGTTGTATTTAATGGGGTCGATATTGGTAATGCCGATGCAATAAGCCACTACCGAACCGGCTGCCGAACCACGGCCCGGTCCAACGAATACGCCGATCTCACGGCCGGCCCTAATAAAATCACTCACAATAAGGAAGTAACCGGCAAAGCCCATCTTTTCAATAACGCCCAGCTCAAACTGTATGCGTTCCTCTGCTTCCGGCGTTAAGATTTTGTAGCGGTCTTTTGCGCCTGCCCAGGTAATGCTTGCCAGGTATTCATCCTGCGATTTAAAATTGGAGGGCACCACGAAGTGGGGCAGGAGAATATCTTTTTTCAGATCGAGGAGGTCGATCTTATCTACAATTTCATTGGTGTTGTCAATGGCTTCAGGCAGGTCTTTGAACACTTCGGTCATCTGGGCCGTCGTCTTCATAAAGAACTGGTCATTGGGGAAGGCGAAACGCTTGTTCTTCATGTTCACATCATCATCGGCAAACTCCCGCATGGCAGGAGTGCTTTGCTTTTCACCGGTATTGATGCAGAGCAGGATATCGTGGGCATTGAAATCCTTCTGATCTACGTAATGGCTGTCATTGCTGGCAATGACCTTTACGTTGTATTTTTTGGCATACTTCAACAGGATTTCGTTTACCCGATCCTGTTCGGGCATGCCGTGCCGCTGCAGCTCCACGTAATAATCATCCTGGAAAATATTGAGCCACCATTTGAACTCGTTCTCACCTTCTTCCTCGCCGTGCTTTAAAATAGTTTGCGGTACCAGGGCGCCGAGGCAGCAGGTAGTGGCAATCAATCCTTCGTGGTATTTATGAATGAGCTGCTTATCGATACGGGGGTATTTGCTGTACATTCCTTCTATATAACCCAGTGATGTAAGTTTCACCAGGTTTTTATAACCGATATCATTTTTTGCCAGCAGTATCTGGTGATGGCGGGGATCTCTTTCTTCTTTGTTAAAGGTTTTACGGGTACGGTCTTGCGTTATATAAAATTCGCAACCCACCACCGGTTTTACTTTTAAAGTACCGTCATCATTTTTATGATTGTAAGCTTCTTTTACAAATTCAAAAGCGCCGAACATATTGCCATGGTCGCTGATGGCTACGGCGGGCATGCCATCGGCAATGGCTTTTTTATATAAATTCTTGATGGATGCTGCTCCATCGAGCAGGGAATATTGTGTATGTACGTGGAGGTGCGAAAACTTCATAATGTATGCTGCTGCTTTTACCCGGAACGGCTGCCAACAGGATAGGGCTATGCTGCCGACTGTTGTTATGCTGTACAAGAGTGCGACGCCCATGCAGTTGCTATGAAAAACAAATGCCTGTAACCCAATAAAAAAATTGAACAGGAACCGGGTTTACAAATATCGTTACAATAAAGTTTTTAGCAGCATCGTTATCCACAGCAGAGATGGTAATGTGATTAATTTTTGTGCGGGCAGATATTATTTGTCATTTACATTTATAACCGTTAACCATTTGATTATCACAATAATTTGATAAATTAGCCGGCGTTTGGGAAGGAAAGCCTACCTTTGCGCCACATTATTCGGAAAAACAATTTATTCATTTGTTTGTAGGACAGGAATTTTAAGGCAAGTAATTAACGACAGAACAGATTTAAAGAAACAACAAACAGAGTAAAGGAAACAACAGACCAAAGTCGTACATACTGTAAAACCCTCATATTTTACGTATGAAAAACTTAAGGCTCTTTGCTGTTATTATTTTCAGCTTACCGGCAATTTCATTCAGCGCCAAAGCCCAGACTTCTATCAAGTTCATAGAAGGTATTGAATTAAAAAATGATGCTGTAGCACACACTGTAGCATCTCCACAAACCGAAACTACTGTAACTGCCCCCGAGGTAAAAAAAGCAGCGCCTCTATCAACTGCAGGCAAGCTGGCTACCGAGGCATGCAGGGTGATCCAGTTCAAATATTCACAACTGATGGATATTGAAGTGGAATCGATCAGCAATATCTCTTTATTCGGGTTCATTGAAGAATGGTGGAATACTGCTTACCGTTATGGCGGCACTACCAGGAATGGCATCGACTGCAGCGCTTTCACCGGCCTGCTGCTGAGCACGGTTTATTTAACGACTGTTCCAAGAACAGCAAGAGAACAATATTCAGCCAGCGAAAAAATAGACAGGGATGAAATACATGAAGGCGACCTGGTATTTTTTAATACAAGAGGCGGTGTGAGCCATGTGGGTGTGTACCTGGCCAATAATTATTTTGTGCATGCAAGCACCAGCCAGGGCGTAACCATCAGCAACCTGAACGATCCTTATTACAATAAAAGATTTATAGGAGCGGGCAGGCCCTACCAGAAGAATTCTGAACTATAATAAAATACAAAGCATTTTAAAATAAAAGCCATCTTCAAGATGGCTTTTATTTTTTGGTTAAAATCCTTTTTAAGAACGATCATTACCAACGCATTCAAGATTGTATTTTTCAATCATGCTTTTCATTACGCACCTGTTTGCATTCACCGGTAACGCCGGTTATATTTCCTTTTTGTTCACATAAAAATTGCGGTCTATACTGAATTTTTTGATGTCGAAGTTTGCAGGCTGTTTCATTTTTTTCCATTCGGTGGTTGGCTTAATGGTTTTTTCCTTGGCCGAAGAATCCAGCTGTACCCTCACCGGCATATTAAAGCCTTCTACGCAGTTGCTCCAGCGGTATAAAATATTTTTACCTTCTGTTTTATATTCCAGCACCGGGATCTTTGTGGTGCGGAGGTATTGATCAAACACCCTGGAAAAATTGATGCCGGATTTTTTGCTGATATAATCTTCCACCTGCTTGCCGGTAACGGTCTGGTGATAAAATGTTTTGCCCAGCCCACGCAGTATCTGCCTGAACTTTTCATCGTTATTGATCACACTGCGGATGGTATGCAGCATGTTGCCGCCCTTGTTATACATGTCGCCGCTGCCTTCCTTGTTGACGCCGTAAGGGCCTATGATGGGAATATCGTTGGCGATGCCTTTGCGGAGCCCGACAATGTAATCGGTGCCGGCCTGCTTACCATAGAAATACTCGGTGAACAGGGTTTCGCTGTAATTGGTAAAACCTTCGTGCACCCACATATCGGCAATATCCTTGCTGGTGATATTGTTGCCGAACCATTCGTGCCCGCTTTCATGAATGATGATGAAGTCCCATTTGAGTCCCCAGCCAGAGCCCGAAAGATCCTTACCCAGGTAACCGTTCTGGTAACCGTTGCCATAAGCTACGGCGCTCTGGTGCTCCATGCCCAGGTGCGGCGCTTCCACCAGCTTGTAGCCGTCTTCATAAAAAGGATAGGGGCCAAACCAGTATTCCAGCGCTTCCATAGTACGCTTTGCATCGGCAAATTGTTTTTTGGCTTTGTCAAGGTTGTAATCCAGTACCCAGTAGTCCATATCGAGCATGCCTTTTTCGCCTTTGTATTGTTCGGAGAAATGCGCATACTTGCCTATATAGGGAATGATATTGTAGCTGTTGATGGGGCTTTTAACCTGCCAGCTGTATTGCGTGAATCCATTGCCCAGTATTTTTTTATCGATCATCCGACCGTTGCCGACGGCCATTAAGGTGTCGGGAGCAATGATGCGCAGGATGGCGCCGCTGTCGGGCTCATCGCTCTGGTGATCTTTACAGGGGATCCACACGCTGGCGCCCAGGCCCTGGCAGGCCACACTCATCCAGGGATTGCCCTGTTTGTCTTTCCTCCATATCCAGCCGCCATCCCATGGTGGTCTTTTCGCTTCCACCGGCTTGCCATGGAAATAAGCGGTAATGGTGCGGGGGCCGGGGGCAATTTTATATTTTGCTTCGGGGTTCCTGAATTCCACCCAATATACATTTCCTTCTCTCTTCAGGGGCAATGACCGGGTGCCATCTGTAATGCTGTCAATGATCATCGGCTCCTGCATGTCTATCTGCATGAGCTTTGCGCCTGAATCGTAAAAGCGGATGCGGTTGCTGCCTTTGATGGTCTTGCTGGCATAATCAGGCTGCACGGTGATATCGTACTGCAGTACATCCCATCCGAGCCTGCCGGCGCCGATGCTGCCACGCAATGTATCCTGGCGGGTGAGCTGTTCCTTATGATTTAATGGCTGTGCCTGCAATGCGCCTGCAAATAAAAAAGAGGCTGCTGCAATAAATATTGATTGGTATCGCATGAGAAAAAATTATGGATTAAAATTATCATTATTGACCGATAGTTTTATGCAGGGAATGATAAATGGTGGGCGAAAGGCGTTAAATTTATTTTTCAATGAATGAAATGGCAGCTTGTTTAAGAAAGACGGTAATTTTTGTATCAATAGCTATCGGGATGATTGGTTGCGGCAGGGCGGATAAAACCGATAAAAAGATATTCCGTTACAATGAATCCACCGGCATCGCTTCGCTGGACCCTGCCTTTGCCAAAAACCAATCCATTATGTGGGCCGTGCACCAGCTGTACAGCACTTTGGTGGAAGTGGATGAAGCCCTGGAAATAAAACCGCTGCTGGCCAACAACTGGCAGTTCAGCGACGACAAAAAGAGCATTGTATTCCATCTGCGCACAGATATATATTTTCACGATGATCCTGTTTTTACCGGGGGTAAGGGAAGAAGGGTGCTGGCCGAAGATGTACGTTACAGCTTTAACAGGATCATTGATGCCGCTACCGCCAGCCCGGGTGCATGGATATTCAATAACCGGGTAGACAGTGTGCAACCTTTTGTGGTACTCAACGATTCTACCTTCCAGCTCAACCTGCTGCGACCTTTTCATCCCATTCTAGGCATACTCAGCATGCAGTACTGTTCCATAGTACCGAAGGAAGCCGTGGAAAAATATGGCGTGGATTTTCGCCGGCACCCGGTGGGTACAGGCCCTTTTCAGATAGTGGCCTGGGACGAAGGACAGGCGTTGGTAATGAAAAAGAATGAACACTATTTTGAAAAAGACAGCGCCGATATGGCATTGCCTTACCTGGATGGCATTAAAGTAAATTTCTACGATAGCAAAGCTACCGAGTTCCTTGAGTTCAGGCAGGGCAGGCTTGATTTTATCAATGATATCGATGCTTCTTTTAAAGATGAGGTGCTTACCAAAACAGGTAATCTCAAAAAGCAATGGCAGGGTGAACTGCAGCTGCACAAGCACGCCTACCTCAACATAGAATATTTCGGTATCCTGCAGGACAGCAGCAACCCGCTGGTAAAACAATCGCCGCTTAGGTTCCGTAAAGTGCGGCAGGCTATTAATTATGGTATCGACCGGAAAAAAATGATGCTCTACCTGCGCAATTCCATCGGTACGCCAGCTGAAAGCGGTTTTGTGCCGCAGGGTCTACCTTCCTTTGACGGAGACAAAGTGAAAGGTTATTCTTACGATCCTGTAAAAGCAGCTCAGCTACTGGCGGAAGCGGGTTACCCGCAGGGAAGGGGAATGCCGCCGGTAAAGTTGCTTACGATTCCCATATACAGCAACCTCGCAAGCTATGTAGCGAATGAGCTGCGGCAGCTGGGTATTCCCATACAGGTAGAGACCATACAGAAGAGCCTCTTGCTGGAGCAAACGAGCAAATCGCAGGCTTTGTTCTTCAGGGGAAGCTGGATAGCAGATTACCCGGATGCAGAAAATTACCTGAGTGTGTTTTACAGCAAAAACCCTGCGCCGCCTAATTATACCCGTTATAAAAATCCTTTGTTCGACCAGCTCTACGAACGGTCACTGAGTGAAGAAAACGATTCGCTGCGGTACGAGCTGTACCGGCAGATGGACCGGCTGATCGTGGAAGATGCGCCGGTAGTGCCTTTCTGGTACGATATGGTGATACATCTGGTGCACAACAATATTAGTGGGTTCGACCCAAACAGCCTGAATATGCTGGAACTGCGACGCACCATAAAAACATCCAGTAGATGACATCTTTTTAAAAAGATGTCATCTACTGGATAGCCGCCATATCATTTGGATATTTTAGCTATATATTTACGGCCATAAATTACCTAAACCAACATTATGAATACTGAGAACGAAACCGGCACCGGGAAATCAATCACTTTAACGGTACCCGATTTTAAGCCCAAGTATGTATCAGGAGGAACTTACCTGGTAGCGCTGCTGCTTTTCTTTTTGCCTTTTTTAAATATCAAATGCAATGATCAGACGATAGCTTCCATCACGGGCAAAGATTTTGTAACAGGATTTAATATGAAAGAGAAGGCAGGAGATTCTTTCTTCGGCGGCATGTTTAAAGACCGCAATAAAACTACAGGGAATGAAAGTGATACAGACTCATCCCGCAGCGCTCTCGATAAAAAAGAGGATAAAATAGAAAAACCGAATGTACTTGCTATTATATCATTTGTAGCAGGTATCCTTGCCCTGGTTTTTGTTTTTGTGAAGTTGAATTATGCAAGGCTGATGGCTTCAATTGCCGGCGGGATAGCCGCACTGCTGCTGCTACTCATCTTTTTCCAGTTTAAATCCCAGACTACAGAACTTTCCAGCGGTGGTATGGGCTTTGATATTAAGATGTCGTTTACGATCTGGTTTTTCCTCTCGATCATTTTGTTTATCGTCGGGGCATATTTCAGCTATAAGACGCATTTGCAGGAAGAAACTGAAAAGCACCGGCTGGCAATGGATGAGTACAGGAGGGGATATGAAGAAAATACAAACAGCCAGATCGGCGGAGATGCAGGGTATGCAGCAGGAAATGATCTGAACGCTTAACAGCTCGGCATAACACAGTAAAGTAAAAGGGTGACATCTTTTAAAAAGATGTCACCCTTTTACTTTACTCAATTTCTTTTCAGCTTATCCTTGAATACCTTTTTGAATTTTTCCACTTTCGGCCTGATCACTATCTGGCAATAAGGCTGGCTGCCGTTTTCATTATAGTAATTCTGGTGGTAGTTCTCAGCCTTGTAAAACCTGGTGAAAGGTTCAAGCGTTGTTACAATAGGGCCATTGAAAGCGCCGCTTTTGTCCAGCTTTTTGATGTACTCTTCTGCTACCTGCTTCTGCTCATCGTTGTGATAAAAGATAACACTGCGGTACTGCGTGCCTACATCAGCTCCCTGGCGGTTAAGCGTAGTGGGATCATGGGTTTGCCAGAATATTTCCAGCAATTCATCATAGCTCACTTTGGAAGGATCGTACACAATGTTCAGGCATTCTGCATGACCGGTAGTGCCGGTGCATACTTCCTTGTAGGTGGGATTTTCTGTTTCACCACCGCTATAGCCGCTTTCAACACTGATCACCCCATCTACCTGCTGGAAGATGGCTTCCGTGCACCAGAAGCAGCCATTGCCAAAAGTTACAGTGTCGGTTTTAATACCCGGTGTGGCTTGTATATTTTCTGTCATAATCGAAGGAGATTTTTTATTGGCGCAGCTGACAAGGCTCATGAATGCTGCCGAAATAAAAAGTAATAATTTTTGCATAACCTGTTTTTTGAAACATACTTACGGATGCAGGATAATAAAGGTTTGCCCGGGAAATGGTTTTATGAAACCGCTAACAATTGCCTTATTCCGGCTCCTCTACTTTCAGCTTGTCTTCTTTTATTTTCCCTTTATCATCGGTGAGCGGGGAAGGAACGGGGGCCTGGCCCTGCGGGGTGATTTCGTGGAATATTTTATTGACATATACCCAGCGGCCATCCTGCCATTTGAATCCTTCGTAATCGCCGTCGCCAACCAGCGTCCATTTTTTATTGGGCTGGTTGCTTTCGGAAACCAGGTGCTCAAAGATGATGATATCCAGTTCAGGATCGTAGTTCAGTTTCGGTCCTGCATCTTTTTTATACTCCATCACAAATCTTGCCATGCTGCCTTTGTACCCGTACCCGGAAATAATGCTGAACTGCCTGCTGCCAAATACCGGCTTATCATTGACAAAACTGAGTATCTCGATGATCTTTTTGTCGCTGCGGATATTGTTCTGGTCAAATCCCAGCAGGGTATAATAGTTTTTGCCCTGCGCTTTTTTCTGGATGATCTTGTAATACACGGCGCCCATCCAGCCAAAATTATCGGCGATGGTATCGCTCATATCGGTCGTAAGATCCGAGCGGTCGATGAGCGGGAATAACTTGAGTGAGCCGTCCGACGTCTTCATCTGTATAGCGCCATGCTGGCGGATAATATTTTCATTGATCACCATTTGCCAGGTATAAATGCGGAAGCTGCTATCCGGCGCATAGAGCTTTGAAATGGTATACAGTGAATCAAAAGGAAAGTAAAAAGAGTTTTTTGTTTTTAATGCCCTTACAAATACCTTGGTGAATATGCTGTCTGCATTAAAACGGTCAGATGGGTTGATACCGTTGATGATCTTATCCGATAAAATTTTAAGGCTGTCTTCTTTTTTCGCCAGCACCTTATAATCAGCATTGGAAATACGCTGCGCAGTAGCGGCAATATTTGCAAAGAATACCAGGGCCAGAAGGGGTAAAAATTTCATGACTATAAAATTAACCAAAGATTTGTGAAAACGGCGGCAGGACTACTGTGCCCGTTTAAATTTAACTAAAGCTTATCAGCGAGGGAGAGGATGCCGCCGGTCATGGATTGCCAGCTGTATTTTTTCTTCTCTTCCACGATATTGGGCACAAAATGAGCTGCCCCTTTTTCAAAATACAACCGGATGGCGGCTGCCAGCGAAGTGGCTGTCGGTTCTGCCACCAGGCCTACTTTATTATGCGGTACCATGGCTGCCAGTCCGCCGACGTTGGTGACTACCATCGGCACTTCAAAGTGATAAGCCAGGGGTGTAACACCGCTTTGCGTGGCGTTGCGGTAGGGTTGCACTACCAGGTCGGCTGCACAGAAATAATTTTTTATTTCGCTATCGGCAATGAAATCGGTATGCAGTATAAGCCGGTCGGCAATGTCAGATTGCTCAATCTGCGTTTCGTATGTTTTGCGGTCATCATAAAACTCTCCTGCGATCAGCAGCTTCAGTTCCGGCAGCTGATCTTGAAGCAGGGTCATTGCTTCCAGCAAAATATCCAGGCCTTTGTATTTGCGGATGAAGCCGAAGAAGAGAATGACTTTGTCGCTGAGACTGATATGGAGCGCATTCCTTGCTTCGGCTTTGGATATTTTATCCCCGAAATTATCATAGAGGGGATGCGGAATGAACAAGGCAGGTTTCTGCTGGTTGAAGAATTTCAGGTCATTCAAAACTTTTTTGCTCATGGTGACAAAAGCATCCACCGGTTTTACAAAGTAACGGGTGAAAGGAATGTCGCCGGCCCGTTTTTCATGGGGGATGATATTGTCTGCAATGCACACCACTTTACTGTGACCGTTCTTTTTGGCATACCGCAGGATAGTGCCGAAACAAGGTCCCATAAAAGGCAGCCAGTAGCGTACTACGATGAGGTCGGGCTTTTCTTTCCGGATGCGGTTACCTACTTTTATCCAGTTGAGCGGGTTGATGGAATTGATCAGCACTTTGATATCCAGGTCCTGCGGGGCAGGCTCGGTGGAGTATTGCGAAGTGCCGGGGAAAAGCAGGGAGGGGTATTGCAGGGAAAAGGTATAGATGCTCACCTGGTGGCCTTCCTCCATAAATGCTCTTGCCAGCCGCTCGTTGAAAGTGCTCATACCTCCACCCCGTAAAGGATAGGCCGGCCCTATGATGATGATCTTTTTAGATGACATTTTTTTATTGAACACAGATGTAACGGATGACGCAGATCGCCGCTGATTATTTTTATGGATTTCACTGATTCAATCGACTTACACGAATGGCTTTGTGTTTCTTTGTGCCTTTGCGTCTTCGTAGCCTATATCGCTTACAAACCTGCTTTTTCCTCAATCAGGTAGCTGTTTCTTTCACTGGAGCTGCGGGCAATGAGTTCTCCCAAAAATCCTGCAAGGAACAACTGCACACCGATGACCAAAGAAATAATACCTACATAAAATAATGGGCGGTCAGTCATATTGTATTTCTGGAAAGCGAATTTTGCAATGAACAGGTATGCCCAGATCACAAAACCCGTAAAGAAGACCACACTGCCCCAGAGGCCGAAAAAGTGCATGGGTCTTTTGCCGAACTTTCCTACAAACATGATGGAGAAAAGATCCAGGAAACCGTTCACAAATCTTTCCCAGCCGAATTTGGTGACACCGTATTTGCGGGCACGGTGCTCCACCACTTTCTCCCCGATCTTGCGGAAGCCGGCCCATTTGGCCAGGATAGGGATGTAGCGGTGCATTTCACCATATACTTCAATGCTCTTCACCACTTTTTTCCGGTAAGATTTCAGGCCGCAGTTAAAATCGTGCAACTTTATGCCCGAACTTTTTCTTGCCGCTGCATTGAATAATTTGGATGGAATATTTTTGGTAAGGGTATTATCGTATCTTTTTTTCTTCCAGCCGCTCACCATATCATAACCGTCTTCCACGATGAGTCTTCGCAGCTCCGGTATTTCATCCGGGCTGTCCTGCATATCTGCATCCATGGTGATCACCACATCGCCCTGGGCCGCTTTGAAGCCTTCGTTAAGCGCTGCGCTCTTACCATAGTTACGCTGGAATTTGATGCCTTTGATGTTGCTGTTGCGGGTACGCAGCTCTTCAATTACTTTCCATGAATGGTCGGTGCTGCCGTCATCCACCATGATCACCTCGTAGCTGTATTGATTGGCCTGCATAACACGCTCTATCCAGGCTGCCAACTCCGACAGGGATTCCTCCTCGTTAAACAATGGTATTACAACTGAAATGTCCATTTACTTGCGGTGCAATTTACTTTTTAATGTATTTGAAAAATACAGTGCCCATTACTGTTATCAGGGCGCCTACGCCAAGATAAGCAAATATGGTTGACATTGTATAAGCTGGCAATATCAATTGCCTGTAATTGGCTATATGTTTGTCAATATCGCTTTTGGTAAAATCGGGATTGCGCTTCAGCTCTTCATACATCACATTCACCATTTCATTGCGGAAACTTTCGTTGAATTTGAGGAAGAGCCAGGTAGCGCAAACCATCAGCAATGTAACGACGATAAAACATTTAAAGCCCTGCGCAAAATAATTCCGGAAGCTTTGTTCCTCCACGGGAGAGCGCCTGTTGAAATCATATAAGGTCCAGAGGATACCCGCCGCATATAATGCATAGGCACCCAGGCGGACACTGTTCTCAAAAGTGCCCGATATTTTGTACACAATGGCAGAGAGGGCAATGATGAGCAACCCTGTTACCAGGCCTTTCTGTGTAGCGCTTATATTTTTCATGATGCAGTAAGGGTTACTTTGTTCCTGTTGATGATGCCCAACACTTTACCCTTTAGCTTTTTCCCGGTGAAAGGATTGTTCTTAGACCTGCTTTTTATCATCGATGCGGTAAACTCATATTCAGCATCCGGCACAAAAAGGGTGAGCACTGCTTCACTGCCTTCGCTGATCTCAGGAACAGGGAGCCCGAACAGCCTGCGGGGAATTATCGCCATTTGTTCTGCAAGACTGTGATAACCTTTGGCAAACAGGTTGGCTACACCATAGACTGCCTCCAGTGATTCGCTGCCGTTTTTGGCGTATTCAAATTCGCAGGTCTTATCGTCCCAATGCTGCGGGGAATGATGCGAAGCAATACAATCGATGATGCCATCTTTAAATGCTTTCTGCAAGGCAGCCCTGTCGGATGCCGTACGCAATGGCGGGTTTATTTTCAGGTTGCTGTCGTATGCCTGGAGGTCTTCGTCGCAGAACAGCAGGTGCATGGGTGTTACAGAGCAGGTCAGCTGCAGGTTTTGCTTTTTGGCTTCTTCAATCAGCTGTATGCCTTTCTCGGTAGAAACACCTGTGATGTGCAAACGGGAGCCGGTATATTTCAGTAATTCAATATCCCTGGCGATCATCAGCTCTTCTGCAATGGCAGGCTTGCCGGGCAGGCCCAGCTGTGTGCTCACAATACCTTCATTCATCAATCCATGCCCGCTGATGCTTTTATCATCCGGTAGTTGGATCACCGCAGCTTCCACCGGCAATACATATTGGAGAGCTTTCAGTAAAATGCCGGGGCTTTGAATGCTTTTCCAGCCATCGCCGAAAGCTTTTGCACCACTCTGGTGCATATCATACATTTCGCCCAGTTCTTTGCCTTCCACATTTTTGGTGATTGCACCAATGGGATGAATATTCACCGGCAGGTATTGCGATTGCTGCCTGATATATTCCACCACCGCTTTGCCGCTTATCGCAGGCTGGGTGTTGGGGACAATCAGCACATCCGTAAAACCGCCCGCTGCTGCTGCGGCGGCACCGCTTTCCAGTGTTTCCTTTTGTTCGTAACCGGGATCGGCGAAATCAGCAAAAATATCCACCCAGCCGATGCTTACATACAGGTTGGGCTCGCTGATGATCGTATCGGCTTCGTCGCTGATATTGTCGGCGATCTTTGCAATAATACCATCGGAAATAAGAATATCTTTTACTTGTCCCTGAAGCGGAGAGGAAGAACCGGAGATGTTGGCTTGCTTTATTAAAACCTTCATTTTTTAGAGATTGTGCAAATATCATGAAAAATTATGAGAAGGGGGCAGCTCAGATCAATTATTGCGGTATTTTTAAAACATGAAAATATTTTATATCCTGGGTATTCTTTTCAGCACCGGCATGCTCTCTGCCTGTGCTCAGCCGAGGCATACCGGTGCGGCCGGTGCTTCCAATACGATCCTGACCGGCGCCGACCAGACAGAGCAATATATCGACCTCCTGAAAGGCAAGCGGGTGGCCATACTGGCCAATCCCACTACGATTCTCGGGCAGAAGCACTGGGTAGATAGCATGCTCAGCCGGGGCATTCATATTGTAAAAGTGTTTGGTCCCGAACATGGCTTCAGGGGCAATGCGAGCAATGGTACCGAAGTGTCGGATGAAAAAGATAAGGCCACGGGTATTCCTATCATCTCGCTGTACGGCAACAAGCGCAAGCCTTCGGCGAAAGACCTGGAAGATGTGGATGTAATGATCTTCGATATACAGGATGTTGGCTGCCGCTTTTACACTTATATCAATGTGCTGAGAGATGTGATGGAAGGCTGTGCCGATAACAACAAGGAGCTGATGATACTGGACCGCCCGAATCCCAATGGCTACCTGGTAGACGGACCGATACTGGATATGCAGTACCGGTCGGGTATCGGGCAGTTCCCTATACCCATGTCGCATGGCATGACCATTGCAGAATTTGCACAGATGATCAATGGCGAAGGCTGGCTACCGGAGAAAAAGCAATGCAGGCTGCACATCGTTAAGGTGAAAAATTACAACCATGACATGGAGTATGTGCTGCCGGTAAAACCGTCGCCCAATCTCAATACACAGCAAAGCATTATGCTGTATCCTTCCACCTGCATGTTTGAAGGCGTGGCCCTGAATCATGGCAGGGGCACACAGTTTCCATTTACCGTATTGGGCGCACCATCACTGAAGGGGAAATACGATTTTTCATTTACACCGGCAAGCATACCGGGTATGAGTGAATCGCCGCTGTATAAGAATGAAGTGTGCTATGGACTCGACCTGAGAAAATATGATGTGGAAAAGCTGCATGCTTCCCGCAAGATCAACATACAATGGATGATAGAGCTGTACAAAGCCTTTCCTGACAAAGCGAAATTCTTTGACCGCAGCCAGAGCGTACAGATAGGGAACATCGACGGGCTGGTGGGCAATGCGTTGTTTAAAGAGCAGATAAAGAATGGTGTGAGCGAAAAAGAGATAAGAGCCAGCTGGGAGCCGGGTTTGTCGCAGTATAAGGAGATGCGGAAGAAGTATTTGTTGTATCCGTAAGAGGTGTTGGCTGTTAGCTATTAGCTATTAGCAGGGTTTCGCCCAGTTTCTTATTTAGTATTTTGACTTTCTGATTTCTTATTTTTTACAACACGAATTTTGGGCACGAATTGCACGAATAAGAACCGCTAAGGCGTAGAGACGCTGGGAATGGCGCCTTAGTGTCTTAGCGGTGAGAATCATCAATTTAACACGCCGATCATAAATGTTTTGCTTGCAGCGAATGCCCTGGATGCATCCAGCGGCTCATTCATTACACCACGCCGGCTGATATAATTGGAATGGAAGAAATAGGCGCCGGTGATATTCTTGATGATAAACCCAGTATGAAAATCCAGACCGGCGATACCGATGCTATTATCGGGCAGTGAAGCGATGTAAGTTTTTGCTTCTTTAAGACTGCCGAATCTTTTTATTTTTTTACAGGTGGCTTCAATGAGCACCGAAGAAGGTTGCTGCGCCAGCCGTACCCGGTTGAGCGGGTAACCGGTATGTTCCAGCACAGTGGTGATAAAGTAACCGCAGGCAATGCTGCCTTCGCCGGGCATTTGCGTGGTGCCGTTAAAATCCCAGGGCGTCCCGTTCCAGTAGCCGGGCATGATGTTGCTGATACTGTTGTATAAGAGCGCATGTAAAGAATCCTGCTGCTTTTTTGCAGCGAAGCGTTTGTATTTTGAACGCAGTTTTTGGGTCACTTCTTCATAAGGCACAGCTGCGGGCTTATGGGTAACGGAAATTGCGGGAGCGGCAGTCGTTTCCCGCCGGTTTTCTTTGCAGGAAAGAATGGCAAGGAGCAGGAGGGATGTGCAGTAAAATGTATAACGGTTATGGAGTGGCATTTTGTACAGATGCAGGGGCGGGGAAAATCCATAAAGATTTTTACCGCAAAGGCGGGAAGGCGCTATGGAGAACGCAGATGGTCATGATCGTAATGATGGAAGCAAGTAAATAAGTGATAGATCATGACTATCATAACAATCAGTGTTCTGAAAAAAGGTTCACCAATAATAGCTTTGCGCCTTAGCGCCTCAGCGGTTTAATTTAACTGATCTTATTATAACTCGCCACGATGCCTTTGATCAGCGAAGAGCTGAATCCCTGGTGTTCCATTTCGTTCAAACCGGCAATGGTGCAGCCTTTGGGCGTGGTCACTTTATCTATTTCCTGCTCGGGGTGGGTATGCGTGGTCAACAGGAGCTCGGCTGCGCCTTTCACTGTTTGTGCTGCAATGAGGCTGGCGGTGGCTGCGTCGAAACCGATCTCTATCCCGCCCTGGATATTGGCCCTGATATACCGCATGGCATAGGCAGTGCCGCAGGCGCCGAGTACGGTAGCCGCATTCATTAGCTTCTCATCGATGATGGCGATCTTGCCGAGCTGGTTAAAAATATCGTTCACATATTTTTTGTCCTCTTCCGTAGTGCCGGTGCTGCTGATGCAGGTAATGCTTTCCTGTATGGCAATAGCCGTATTGGGCATGGCCCGGAACAGTGGAATATCTTTTTGAATCACCGATCTCATTTCTTCCAGGCTTACACCGGTTACGACCGAAATGAGCAGGTGTTTTTCCAGGAGGGCAGAGGTTATCTGCTCCAGCACATCTTTTATTTGAAAAGGTTTGATGGCTAGTATGATGGTGTCGCTGTTTTTAACAGCTTCTACATTGTCGCTGGAAACCTGCACGCCAATGGACTGCAAACCTGCCAGGGTATTGGTATTGCGCTTGGTCACAGTGATGTCCTGTGCCGCTATGAATTCACTTTTTATCAGTCCCAGTGCAATGGCAGTACCTAGGTTACCGCCGCCGATGATCGCTATTTTTTTCATGTTGTAAAAAGTTTTAAGGGTTGAACAGTTCAACAGTTCAAAGGTTGAAGGTTGAAGGTTGAAGGTTGAAGGTTGAAGGTTGAAGGTTGAAGGTTGAAGGTTGAATATGCTAAAAAATCTGCAAGCTACCACTCTTCACTCATTAAAAATTAACCATTAATAATTAACCATTATCCACTCCTCACTATCCTTCCATCTCCATAATCTTCTCAAACAACTCTTCGTATTCTCCATTGGCTTCTGCCAGCTCTTTTGCTGCTTTGTTATAATCTGTTTCCGCCTGTATGAATTTTTGTTTGTCGCTGTATACTTCCGGGTCGGCCAGTGCTGCTTCGAGCTTCGTTTTGTTAGCCGTGAGCTTTTCCACTTTTTCTTCCAGCGTTTTAAAGCGGATCTTCAGTTTCTGCAGCTCTTTCTTGGCATCATTGTTCAGGTTGTTCACCGGTTTTTCGGGCTTTTTTTCTGCAGGTTTGGGAGCAGCTTCTGCCTTGGGCAGACCAGCTTTGGCGGTTGCGGCTTCTTTGGCCTTGCGTTCTTTATAATCCACCCATTCGGTATAGTTACCTTTGAATTCCTTGATCTGGTGGTCTTCAATTTCCCAGATCTTGTTGGCAATACGGCTGATGAAGAAACGATCGTGGCTCACCAGTATGAGGCTGCCCTCGTATTTGTTCAATGCTTCCACCAGCAGATCCACGGAGTGAATATCCAGGTGGTTCGTAGGTTCATCCAGCATGAGGAAATTGGCTTTGCTTACCATTGTTTTGGCAAGCGCCACACGGGCTTTTTCACCACCGCTCAGTACTTTTATCTTTTTCTCCACGGTATCGCCGCTGAATAGAAAAGCGCCGAGAATACTGCGCAGCTCCAGGTCATTTTTGCCGCTGCGGGCTTCCTTCATCTCTTCTAAAATATCATTATTCATGTTCAATGCCTCCAGTTGGTGTTGTGCATAGAACGACTCAGTTACATTGTAGCCCCATTCCCGCTGGCCTTCGAAAGATTCCACGCCGGCAATGATGCGCAGCATAGTGGATTTACCCTTACCGTTGGCGCCGATGAGGGCGATCTTATCGCCCCGGTCAATTTCGGCAGCAGTGTCTTTTACGATCTCCACGTCCTTAAAGCTTTTGCTTACCTGCTTCAGGGTGCAGATGATCTTGCCCGGCTGCCTTTCCACCGCAAAGTTGATCTTGATATTCGGCCTCTCTATTTCCACATCTTCAATGCGCTCAAGCTTATCGAGCCGTTTTACAATACTTTGTGCCTGGGCAGCTTTGCTGGCTTTGGCTTTAAAGCGTTCCACGAAACGTTCCTGCTGGCGGATATAATCCTGCTGGTTATCAAAAGCCTTCTTTTGCATATCGATGCGCAGGGCTTTTTCCTGCTCGTAGTAGGTATAGTTGCCGGTATAAAAATGAAGCTCCTGCTGGTACAGCTCCACGATCTTGGTCACCATCCTGTCCAGGAAAAAACGGTCGTGACTTACGATCACCACGGCGCCGGGGTAGTGCTGCAGGTATTTTTCCAGCCATTCGATACTGGGTAAGTCAAGGTGGTTCGTAGGCTCATCGAGCAATAATACATCGGGATTCTGCAATATCATTTTTGCCAGCAACACCCGCATGCGCCAGCCACCGCTGAAATTCTTGTAAGGTTTGCTGAGCTCAGCATTGGAAAAGCCAAGCCCCTGCAGGATCTCTTCGGTGCGGTGGTGAATGCTGTAGCCATCGAGCACATCCATTTCATGCAGCTTTTCGGAATATTCCATGGCGAGGTCTTCGTCGCCGGTCTTTTCCAGCTCAAGGGCAATTGCTTCCAGCTCTTTTTCCAACTGCTTCACTTTTTCAAAAGCGCCGAGGGCCACTTCCAGGATGGAATCGTCGGTATCGAAACCCAGCAAGTCCTGGTGCAGGAAGCCGATGCTGGTTTCCCTGCCTTTCTCCACCGTTCCTTTGGAAGGAGAGTACTGGCCGGTGAGCACTTTAAAAAGGGTGGATTTGCCGGTACCGTTGTAGCCAATCAGGCCGATACGTTCATTGGGCTGGATATGCCAGGTGGCATCCTCCACAATGGTTCTGGCGCCAAATTCAAAAGTCACATTCTGCAGGCCTAATAACATGGGAAATAGATCAGTTATAATTTTAAAATGAGTGCAAATTTACAGCATTCAGGGGAAAGATGCCGGAACAAGGGTTGATGACCAGAGGTGACATCTTTCCAAAAGATGTCATCTCTGGTCATATCTCTCGGGCTTTCATTATTTTTGCACAAAATTGTATAGCATGAAACGACTGAGCATTTTAGTGATCCTTTTACTGGCCGCTTTCGCCGTATACTGGTTTGGTTTCCGCAAAAAAGAAAGCAAGCCCAAGCCACCCAAGCAGCAGCCGATCGCCGTGAAGAAACATTCGGATGTCTTTAATAATTCGGTAGACAGTGCGATGACAGCCTATTTCAGCATGAAAGATGCTTTTGTAGAGGCCGATACCGCCAAAGCAAAAACAGCCGCCCGTGATTTTATCCGACTGCTGGACAGTATCCACCTGGATGAGCTCAAAAAAGATGACAGCAGTATTATTGCGACTGCTTCAGGCACTATCAACGATATTAAAGCTAATGCAAAATCCCTGCTGCTGCAAACTGATATCACTGAAATGCGCCAGGATTTCCGCACGGTTTCGGATATGCTTTATCCCGGCTTTTTCAAAACCATCAATTACGAAGGACCGTCTTTGTACCTGCAGAACTGCCCGATGGCTTTCAATGGCGACAAAGATGCTAACTGGATCAGCAATAGCGAGGAAGTGGTGAATCCTTACCTGGGTAAAAACCATCCCAAGTATAAGGCCACCATGCTCAACTGCGGCGAGGTGAAGGACAGCATCGTAGTAAAATAAGCGGAGCCGTTACGATCACCTGCCGTCTTCCATCTTATGTATACTGCTCAATGAAAAACATCTTTCTTCTTATCATATCGTCCCTGCTGTTGCTGCAGGCCACGGCGCAAAAAAAATATACGCTGAGCGGCTATATCAGGGATACCTACAGCGGTGAAAGCCTTATCGGTGCAACGCTGACGGTTTCCGGCAAGAGCAAGGGCATCAGCAGCAATCAATACGGGTTTTATTCCATTACCCTCGATTCGGGGCAATATGTTTTTTCGTGTACACATGTGGGTTATGTACCACAGCAGATCAGCATTGACCTCTATGCGGATACGATCTTAAATATTCCGATGATCTCGGGCGATGCTCTTCAGGATGAAGTGGTGGTAACGGCCCGCAAGCGGGACAATAATGTCAAGACGGCCCAGCTAGGTAAGATAACGCTGCCTATAGAACAGATCAAACAGATACCGGCTTTCCTGGGTGAAGTGGATATATTAAAAGCCGTGCAGCTGCTCCCCGGCATCCGCAATGCAGGCGAGGGAAGTGCAGGGATCTATGTGAGGGGCGGCGGTCCCGATCAGAACCTCATCATGCTCGATGATGCAGTAGTGTACAATACCGGCCACCTGTTCGGCTTCTTTTCTATTTTCAATTCAGATGCCATTAAAAATATTTCGCTTATCAAGGGCGGTATGCCTGCCCAATACGGCGGCAGGCTGAGCAGTGTACTGGATATTACCATGAAGGAAGGCAACAACCAGCAGTTCCAAACGGAAGGCGGTATCGGGCTGATCGCTTCCCGGGTATCCGTGCAGGGACCGATCAAAAAAGACAAGGCTTCTTTTATCGTGTCGGTACGGCGTACGTATGTAGATGCGATTGCGAAGCCCTTTATCAGCAAGCAGAGCCAGTTTTACGGCTCAGGCTATTATTTTTACGATCTCAATGCAAAGATCAACTACAGCTTCGGCGACAAGGACCGTCTGTACCTGAGCGGCTATTTCGGCCGGGATGTATTTGATTTTGTGAACGGCCGCCAGAGCCTGGATGTGAATATTCCCTGGGGCAATGCCACGGGCACGTTGCGATGGAACCATGTGTTCAATAAAAAACTGTTTGCCAATACCACGGCAGTGTACAACGATTATAATTTTAAATTCAGCGCTGCGCAGGATGATTTCAATGTGGGGCTTTCTTCAGGCATCCGGGATGTAAGCCTGAAGCATGACCTGGATTTTTACCCGAGCGGCAACCACAAGCTGCGGTTTGGCGCTTTGTACACCTATCACCGTTTTACTCCTTCGGTGGTGAGCGGCCGGCAAGACAGCATCGAATTCAACCCCCTCAATGCGCAAACAAAATTTGCCCATGAAGCGGCGGCATATGTGCAGGACGACTGGGAGATCAGCGACAAGCTGCAGGTGAATGCAGGTTTGCGGTACAGCATGTTCCAACAGACAGGCCCTTTTAAATTATACGAAACGGATGCGGACGGCAACCGCACGGACAGCACGGTGTACGGTAAAGGCGAAGCGGTAAAAACTTATGGCGGCCCGGAACCCAGGATCAGCCTGCGTTACAGCCTCAATGAGCAAACATCTATAAAAGCTTCTGTTACCCGCAACCTGCAATACATTCACCTGGTGAGCAATGCGGGCACTACGCTGCCCACCGATCTTTGGGTGCCGAGCACCTACCTGGTAAAGCCGCAGAAAAGCTGGCTGTATGCAGCGGGACTGTTTAAGAATTTTAAGAACAATACGTACGAAACTTCACTGGAACTGTATTATAAGCAGATGCAGAACCAGATTGAATACCGGGAAGGCTATACGCCTAACAGCATCGAGGATACGGAAAACGATTTTGTATTCGGCAAAGGTTGGAGCTATGGCAGCGAATTGTTTGTGAACAAAGTGAAGGGCAGGCTGACCGGTTGGGTAGGATACACGCTGAGCTGGACCTGGCGCAAATTTCCCGACCTGAACGAAGGGAAAAAATACCCGGCAAAATATGATCGCCGCAATGATCTGACGGTAGTGGCGATGTACCAGCTGAGTAAACGCTGGAAGCTGAGCGGCACATTTGTCTACGGCACGGGCAATGCAGCTACGCTGCCGCAGCGTTTTTACATTGTGGGCGGTGTGTTGACGCAGGAATACAGCCGCATCAACCAATACCGCCTACCATCGTACCACCGCATGGATATCAGCGCCGTACTGCAGGGCAGGCACAATGAGGGCCGCAGGCTTAAAACTGAATGGGTGTTCAGCATTTACAATGTGTACAGCCGTGCGAATCCTTATTTCATTTATTTCGACCAGACAGGCAATCCTTACGACGGCACTTTAAAAGTGCAGGCAAAGCAGGTGAGCATTTTTCCTATTATACCGGCGGTGACATGGAATTTTAAATTCTGATTTTTGCCTGCGATGGCGGAGATAGTCTCGCAGATATGTGCTGACTGATCGAATGGTCGACCACCTTACCTCAAGGTGGTCGACCATTCGATCACAGGGAGTTTGTGATCCGGACGCCGTCTTTTACAGCGGCTATTAATACATCGGGCTTGATATCTTTCAATGCTTTAAACTTGATGCAATAGCCGGTTACGCTGGCTTTGCCGATCTTACTGCTATATAGCCCGGGCAGGTATTGCCTGTCTTCAATACCCATGATGTAAACGGATATCCCGGACTGGTTGGCGCTCAGGCCCACTTGGTAAAACTCCCTGGTCTTGCCATCGGCATATTGTATCGTGTATGATCCATATCCTATGTTGGGATTGGAAACGGTTTTGTTCTCACTGTTTTTGCCATCGAGGAACCATAGCTTCGCTCCGGGCATTGCCTGTAGTATCTGCCGGTGCAGTGCTTCCATGTCGCTGCGTTTTGGTTCGGGCTGGCTGGCAATGTAATCTTTTACCTGTTGCTGAATAGTCATGAGATCAGGATGTTTATGTTTCATTAAAGAGTGGTGGCCTGGTCAAAAACCCGGCAGTAGTTGCCGCCGCCGATCTGCATTATTTCCTTTTCGGTAAATCCTGTTTGTAGCAAAGCATCTACCACAGTATAGAAAAATCCTTCTTTTGTATTGTCCCAGCTCTGGTTGGTTTTTTTTCCAAAGCGATCGTTGCTGTTAAGCGGCGGAGCAATTTTAGTGTCGGTGCCGATACAAACATGGTCCGTGCCGACAACATCTGCCAGGGTCTTTATATTTTTTGCATATTCGAGCGGGGTATCTGCAAGATGTGTCCACACGCCGATAACGCCACCCGCATCCGCAAATTTTTTTGCCTGCTCTTTGCTGATCAGTCTTGGCATCATCATCTTTGCCATTTTTTCATTTGTTCCCAGTTGGGTGTTGAGACCCGTATGTGAAATAAGCATAGGTCTGGAAGACACTTCGACCGCTTTATCGATCGCCGCATTGCTGCAATGGGCAAGATCGACCAGGATACCCAGGCGGTTGCATTCTTTAATAATGTTGATCCCCAACTGGGTAAGACCACCATATTGCGGCGGATCAGTATAAATGTCGCCGATAGGGGGTGAAGACTGCGCATCATGCATTAAGCCCAGGTGACGTAAGCCCCGGTCGTAGGCCGTTTTTATCCGTTCTGTTTTTCCTTCAATGAAATGGCCGCCTTCCACCGACTGGATGACAACCTGCCTGTTCTCTTTGCGGGCTTTTTTTAAGTCAGGATAATTGAGTGCTCTTGCCTGGTTATTTGCTTTGAGCAACTCATCCATCTCATCGAGGCTTGTTATGAACCGGTCGAATGCTTCACCTTCTTTTTCCAGCTTGGGACGGTCGACACAGAAAGTCATGCAAATGGCCGTTAAGCCCGACGCTTTCATCTCCGCAGCAAAGTCATATTGCTGGCCTTTGAACTGTTCTTTGCTGAAGGGCAGATCCATATGATTATGGGTATCGATACCGATGGTTCGTGCGACTATTTTTCTAACCCTGCTATCCGGCTCAAAGCCAGCACCGAATGCGGATGGCTGCAGCATCAGCATTGCCCCGGCCCCGGATAGGGTTGTTATAAATTTTCGTCTTGACCAGTCTTTATCAGCAGGCATTTTTTTGTTATTAGAATTTAAATTTACCGAATATAAACCAGTGTGCTTATCCTATCTGCGGAAAAAAAGAAGAACGATAGTCGCAGTATTTGACTTTAAGCAGCCGCAGGTTGCAGGGCAATAGCAATTATCCCATTTTTATGAGCTTACAGCCCATCGTTAAGGTCGACTACCTTACCCAAAGGTGGTCGACCTTAACGATAATAATGCAAAATGTATAATGTAAAATAATTCAAAGTTTTTATGGAAAAGACTCTAAAAGTGAGGAAGCCAGAGGGATAAACAGTTATCAATTGGTTTATTTTAATCAAAGGTGGTGGATTGCAAATTTGCTTTGGACACTTGCGACTGACAAAGTAAAAATTCCAAAAAAATATCTGCGCAAAAAATAAATACAGCAGCCAACATGGGGTTTGGCTTATTGGGGTTTGACGGGTAAATTTTCAACTTTTTTCTCTATTCAGCTTCAGCTCGGGCAGGACGTCATAAATTTGTTTTATGAATAAAACATCAGCAATATTGCAATCATCAGGCTTCGGTTCCGGGCAGGACGAATATAAAATGCCCAAACAACGCCAAGCCCTGCTCGTTGCACGCCCTTTTTTGACACCCTACAATGCCAAACGAACATAGCCATCACGACACAGAAGCCAAACAAATAATTCTTGACAACATTGAAAAATATGGTTGTCATTTAGCATTGCTTGAAGCCGATAATTATTTACCTGCATTTGTTTACACCATTGGATTATTTAAAAAGTTCGGACATCCTGAACTTATTTGCTTCGGTCTAAAACCGGATGTAATGGCTTCTCTCCTGAACCATGCTTGCGACTTGATTAAAAGTGATGAAACACTTGCAGTAAACAAACTCTATTCAGGATTTTTAGAAGGTTATGAAATTCAATTTATTCCAGCTGACAAAGAACATTATCGGGATTATGTTGGTTATGCCGGCTGGTTTTATGACATGACCTTTGATTTTCCATTATTGCAACTTGTCTGGCCTGACAAGCAACACAATTTTCCATGGCACAAAGACTTTAATCCCGACTGGAAATTCAAACAGCCTTTGCTTGACCGAAACACTGACTTTAAATTTTATGAAGAACGAAATTTGGGTGTTTACACGACAAGTCAGGTTTTAAACGGCGACCCAATTTTATACGTATACCACAACGAAGACGGTGACTGGCAATTTCACACTAGTTTGGAGCCAAACTTAGGCGACGCTAAGCTCGTTTGTTTAGAGGAAATTACAAAACTTGACCCAACAATAAATGAGCTTTATCACTTACAGTTTGGTTGGTGGGCATGGCGGAATAATGCAGATGATGAGTGGAAGTATCAAGAACGAGCTGACGAGGAATAACTGTATGCAAAATGGGCTTTGCTGCTATGCCGGCTGACGAGTAAATCCTCTTTTTTTTGTTCGCTACCAGTAGCGATTCAGTCAGACATAATTCTATTCGGCTTTAGTTCTTACCTTCATCATCAGTAATTCTTTTGAGCTTCGGTTCCGGGCTGGACGTTATAAAATCCCAGCACAGCAGCAAGCTTTGAATATTGTAAGTAATGTTTATGAAAACTCTACTTCCTATCATCATTCTTTTGACATTATTCTCTTGCAATATGCAGAGACCAGAAACTATAGGCAGTTTTAGGACTTTAGTTAGCGACACATCCATCACCCATAGACCAGACATAGAAATTGATTTTAGTAAAAGAAAGAGTGAATTACTTAACCTGCCGATAATTTTTAAGGGCGTCGACAGTTTTGAACTAAGGATTTGGTCTTTTGGCTTTTGGACTCGGACAGACTTATTCGTATTGCGATATTCCCGAAACAAATGGATAGCTGCAAATTATATATACTATGGCACTGAAAACATAATTGATAGCTTAAATCTAATAACAAGACAAGTAGCTAATGACACAGCTTTAAAAATTCAAGATTATTTAACTCAAGACAGCATTTTGAAACTTCCTTCACAAATTGCAATTCCTAATTTTATAGACAACACAGCGGACGGGGAAACGTATTATATTGAAGTTGCGACTAAAGAATTTTATAAACAATGGCGTTACCATAATCCACAATATTTTGACGACCCAGACAATAGGCAATTTAAAAGACTTTTAAGTTTCTTAACATCAAACTTTAGAATCCATTATCATTAGGTTGACGAAATAACATTGCCTACAACATTAGTATTGCCAATAGTGGGTTGCGTATTGGATCAATCAGCAGCGGTATTTCTATTATAATACTGCAGTTCAAAACTAGACTTACAAAGCCCAGCTTTAGCTCTTAATATTTAACTTTAGCAAAAAGCCAGGCAGTGGTTGTAGAATGTATTACGAATCAGCATAATGACCTGCTCGGCAATAATCCCAAAAGGAATCCCAAAAAATGACAGGAATTTTATCGCAAATAATAGCTTTGACAGCTTACGGAAATGACTTTCTGAAAAATGGAAAAATCCCATCGGAATTTGATTCTGCAAATACGACTTTTCAATTTTGTAACAGGATTGATTTTAAGGAATTTAAGAAGCCATTTTTCTTTTCAAAATCTAAAGAAAAGGTGGTGGCAGAAAATCCAACAAAATGGTTTGAGTACTTAAAAATAGGTGGGTGTAAACTTTTACGACTTTATTTTGAATACTCAAAAGACCAAAGCTTTGCGAAAGATCACAAACTTGCAGGATTTGTTGGTGGTGGTGGAACCTGGCTAATTGAAGCTATTTATGATGATTATTCAAACTATTGGGAAAATCGATGGGAAGTAACCAATCAAAATGCTCCAGACAATAAGATCTGGACTGTAAATTA
Organism: Ferruginibacter sp.; assembly: GCA_047602605.1. GTDB lineage: Bacteria > Bacteroidota > Bacteroidia > Chitinophagales > Chitinophagaceae > Ferruginibacter. The sequence goes on along the minus strand of JASGGW010000005.1, from coordinate 112,367 downwards.
CGGACTGACTCTGGCAAAGCAACATATAAGTAATCTGAAAATAGACAATCAAAAGATTAAAAATGAACTAGGACAAGTACTTGCAGAAATTGCTGGGTTCGCATTTAAAAAGGATTTACAAAACTGGGGTGAACTGTTTGAAAATGCGAAAAGAATATTAGACAGTCTTAATGCAGAAGAAAATTATTATCACAAAGACCTTATTCCTGTTGACAATTATTCGCTTATAGCAAAACAAATTTTATTTTCAGCAGGCTCTGCATGGGTTTTTGGGGGTATGGGTTCCTGGAATGATTTAGGTTTCGATAGGAAAGAAGACACTGAGATATACGATAGACTTTCAGCACAATTGTACTCTAAAATAAATGAAGCAATTATTGCGTCGATAAATAGCTATTGACAGGCAAGAGGATACTTTAGCATATTATTGATAACAATGAGGCTGATACCAATAACTCAATATCTGTTCTATCGGGCATTTGTGCAAATGTTAGTCAAAATAAAATGAAACAATACACAGAAGATATTATCAAGTTTTTAAAGAACAATATTGAGCCCTTGGATAACTACGTTTATAGTCCTGGATACAGGGTATCTGTTTACCTGACAGACGGAACATTTTTGCCTTGTGTGCTTTTTCGTAACCCGGAAACTTTGGTCAATTTAGCGATCAGAAGATTTAAAGAAGAACAGAGAGGAAAGAGTGTCTTCAGTCGTCCCTCAGGAGTGGGATATCGTGAAATAGTAAAGAATTTTGTTACTATTGGAAACTGTGTAGCTGAATACGATATTGACAGGGTTGAAAAAAGCAGGTTTGCATTTCCATTGAGGATTCAACGGCAGATTCAAGGAGAGACTACTATGGGCTGGACAGGGTTTGCTGCAAGAATGAAAGACGGAAAGTATGTTGGTTTCGGAACCGCTTTTCGTTTCGAATTCTTTCAAATGCCTGAGGGTTACTCGACTGACGACATTGAAGAAATAATCAATCATAGCTACGTTTTAAAAACAGGGGAACTGCGAAGTCATGAAGTTCCATTTTTGAAGCGCCCGGACGATTATAATGATGCCATCATTTATAGAGAACGCCCTTTTTTTGAATGCTATATAGATCAGTTATGACCAGACCAATACTATTACTCATCCTCCCTTTTTTTACTTTTATTTCTTGTGTCTCCACAAGACAAAAGCCGACGGCTTATAATACATCATCCCAAGAGCTGATTATGTTTACCAGTAAAAGGGATGGGAATTTTGATGTTTATGTAATGAACAGCGATAGTACAAATGTGAGGAGGTTAACCAATGATCCTACAGCTGATTATGCTGTCAACTGGTCTCCGGACGGTGATTTTATTTTGTTTTATAGCAATAGAAGCGGAAATGAGGAAATCTGGAAAATGAATGCGGACGGCTCCGGAGCCGTTAATTTAACCAATGCGCCATCAAACGAAAGAGCAGCATCCTATTCCCCTGATGGCAAAACGATCGTTTTTATTTCGGACAGAGATAATAAGACCAGTGATCTTTATCTTATGGATGGGGATGGCAGCAATGTGAGGCGCTTAACAAGCAATAAAATATATTTCGAAAGCCCGGAGTGGACAAAAAACGGCAAGCAAATAGTTTTTACAATGGAAGACAAAACTGACACAGCCGATAAAAATTTTCATGGCGAAATATTTATCATTAATGCGGACGGAAGCAATATAAAGAGATTGACGAACAGGAAGGGATTTAATTCAGGCGCAGATATTTCACCTGACGGCAAAAGGATAGCGTTCTATGGAAAATCTGCGGCAGGAAAATATGATATTTTTGTAATGAATATTGACGGCTCAGATTTAATGAATGTTACCAATGACGACATGGAAGATTATTCACCATCGTGGTCGCCCGACGGAAATTGGATTGCTTATACTTCAGGCAATTCTTCAAATTATGACATCTGGAAAATAAATATTAAAACAAAAGAAAAAATCAGGTTGACTACTCAGCCGAAAAGAGATGAATCGCCATATTTTAAACCAATATCTAAATAAACTGTACCTGCAACGGGCAGACAGAGTACTAAATCCTGCTCTGTACCGGGCTTTGAACATTGAGATTATTTATGATTAGACTTCGGAATTACATATCGGCATTTTGGGGGTTGTTTCTTTTGGCACAGTGTGCTACAAAGAAAAAAGATAACGGGGAACTGCAGATGTTGGCATCTAATGAGAAACAAGCTGAAAATTCATTGCTTGGTGAATGGAAATACATCAACAGTATCTGGTACTCATCAGAACTGACATTACATGACAACGGAACTTTTACATTTCACGACCAAGGGTGTTATGGGCAAAAGTTTTCACTAGGGCAATGGACTGATAATAATGGAATGATCGAACTTACAAGCTTTGATAGCTTTAAACAAAAAGGGCGGGCCGATATAATCAAATCAACAGAAGATGAACGTCAGCAGAAGACAAAACGAAAATTCGGAAAAGGGGAAGTTGAATATTCAATAGTAAGTTTAAAAGATATTTCTCCCCCTGTTATGCCTGGTGCTGATGACACTATCCGGATTTATTTAAACAAAATTCAATTGCAACTAAGAAATGATACGTTGTATTGTATAGGGCGAGACAAGTTGCCCGAAGGAGCGAAATTTTACCGGGCTAATAACAATCGCTAATATTTCAATCATCAGAATTGCCGGGTAAATAGTATTCTGTTCCCTAACCTCGTATCTGCCATGCAATATCAAATCGTATTGGCGATCAGTTGAAATGATTATTCCAATTTCGCCCTCCACAAGCTCAGGCTGACAATATACTATGTAGAGGGGAATTGGGTAGCATTATAAATTCATTAATTTCAACAGGTCATGCTGAGAATATACCTTCAAAGAATTGAAAAAAAACTATCTTTGCCCTTCACACAAATTCATACTTTCTCTACGATGTAAAAACATAATTTCTTTCAACAACAATATCACGGCCCGTTGCAGGGCTTATTGTTCATTTTTAAAAAAGAAATTATGTTGCTTCTAAAGCATATTGCATATACACATCCCAACAGGGAATTACTTTTTCATAACATTGACCTGGCCATACAGAAAGGCGAAAAAATAGCGCTGATCGGTAACAACGGTACGGGTAAATCGACGTTGCTGCGGATCATAGCAGGTGAACTTGCCTTTAGCAGCGGGCAGCTTAGCGTAGACGCAACGCTATGCTATGTGCCGCAGTCGTACGGGCAGTACAACCATCTTTCGATAGCTGAAGCGTTGGGCGTAGCAGATAAACTGCGGGCGTTGCATCAGGTGCTGTCAGGCGATACGAGTGATAAAAATTATCAACTGCTCGGCGATGACTGGGATATAGAGGAACGCTGCCGGGCGGCGCTACAGTACTGGCAACTGGAGGAATTGGAACTGAACAGGGCAATGGACACACTGAGCGGTGGACAACAGACAAAGGTCTTTCTTGCCCGCATTATGATCCATGAACCGGAGCTGGTGCTGTTGGATGAGCCGAGCAATCATCTTGATCTTGCAGGCAGGGAACTCCTTTATAAATTTATTAAAGACTGCCGCAAGAGTTTGATCGTGGTGAGTCATGATCGCCGGTTGCTTCGGCTGCTGCCAATCGTGGCTGAGTTGAAGCCGGATGGGATACAGTTGTATGGCGGCAGCTACGATTTTTACCAGGAGCAAAAGCAGGAGGCTGCGGCCGCTTTAGGCGACCGCATAGAACACAGCGAAAAAGCCCTGCGCAAAGCGAGGGAAAAGGAAAGGGAAACGGCCGAACGGCAGCAGCGGCTGGATAGCCGTGGTAAGGGCAAGCAGGAAAAAGCCGGCGTGGCTAAAATAATGATGAACACACTACGCAACAAGGCTGAAAACAGCACGTCGAAGCTGAAAGCCGTACACACGGAAAAAATAAGTGGGCTGGCTGGCAACCTGCAGGCACTGAGGGCTGCACTATCGGCTGCGGACAGGATGAAGATGAATTTTGAAGATTCGTCGCTTCACCGGGGCAAGCTGCTGATCGATGCAGCCGGCATCAATATGTTGTACAATAACCGGCCGTTGTGGAAAGAGCCGCTGAGAATGCAGGTAAGGAGTGGGGAGCGGTTAGTGCTGAAAGGGGCCAACGGGTCGGGCAAAACAACACTGCTGCAGCTGCTGGCAGGCAAAATGAAACCACAGCAGGGCAGCATAGATCGGGCTGTGATAGAGACAGTATATATCGACCAGCAATATTCACTGCTGGACAATAGCCTGGATGTATATGAGCAAACGCAGCAGTTCAACAACGGAGGCCTTCAGGAGCATGAGTTGAAGATAAGGCTGAGCCGTTTTTTATTTGGTCCCGGTGACTGGGATAAGTCCTGCGGGGCATTGAGCGGGGGCGAAAGAATGCGGCTGATCCTTTGCTGCCTGGGTATTGCGAACCGCTCGCCGGATATGATGATACTCGACGAGCCGACCAATAACCTGGATATACAGAATATTGAAATTCTCACAGCAGCAGTGAAGGAATACAAGGGTACACTGCTGCTAGTTTCACACGACGAAAGCTTCCTGGAGGAGCTGGATATAACAAGTAGTTTTGTGATATAAAAGGTCGCTATTGTTGATACAATCTTAATATCATGGCTGCTCCCGGTAGGCTAAAAACCTTTATTTTCGCTGTTTATTGTTTACCAAACCGGCGAGGCCGGAACTGCGTTTTATGAGAGTATTTCTAGTATTATTTGCCATGTGTTTTTGCTATGCGGGGAGCCGGGCACAGACATTTACAGGAACGGGGGGTACTATACCGGGCACCAGCACTTCACAAACATGCTTCAGCACTACAGTGTCGGGCGTAGGCACTATCAACGGCGCATATGGGCTGGCCAGCGTCTGCATCAATATTACACATCCTTACGATGATGAGCTGGAAATTGTGCTGACAGCGCCGGACGGTACGGTAGTGCCGTTAACCATCCAGAACGGCGGATCGGGAGATAACTATACGAATACCTGCTTTTCAGCTACAGCCACCAATCCTATAAAATTCGGTACGGCGCCTTTTACAGGCAGCTTCCTGCCGGAAGGACACCTGGGTGCGGTGAACAACGGGCAAAATGCCAACGGCGTATGGCGGCTCTGCATACAGGACAGGAGAACAGCCGCCAACAACGGTACGCTGAACAACTGGTCGCTTACATTCAATAACAGTCCGGCCCCGGTGCCGCCGGCTCTGCCTTCCTGTGCGAATACACTGCCTTCCACCTCATCGTGCAGCACAGCTACGCTGGTATGTGATTTTAATGGGCAATGCGGCAGTACGAGTGGTTCTACGGTGCAGGATTGGACAGGTTCCGGATTGGGCAGCTGCTTCGGTTTACAGAACAACTCGTTCATCCGTTTTGTGGCGTCGGCCAGCACGGCTTCCTTCTCGGTATGGGTGCCTACCACCACGCAGGCGAGCTATAACCAGGGTGGTATACAAATGCTGTTCTTCAGCGGCACCTGTAACTCGGGTGCGGTAACCAGTTATGGCTGCTACCCCCATATATTGCCTTACAGCGGCACAGGCCAGCCTTTGATCACCGTGGTATCGGCTAGTGGGCTTACACCGGGTAATACCTATTATTTAATGATCGACGGCTTCAATAATGATAACTGTACATTTACCATTGCGGCCAACTCGGGCGTAAATATTTTAAATATCAACCCGGCAGCGCCGGCTATCTGCACCGGCCAGTCGGTGAACCTGACGGCAAGCGGTGGTAACGGCACTTACAGCTGGTCGCCTGCTACGAATCTCAGCAGTACTTCGGGTACTACGGTGGCAGCCAATCCGCCATCCACCATTACCTATACGGTAACGAGCACAACACCTTCGGGCTGCCCGATAACCAAAGATGTAACCGTTACGGTGAATCCTTTGCCGGCGGCTCCTACGGCCACGGTAACAGCGCAGCCTACCTGCATCGTAACCTCAGGAACGATCACCATTACGGCGCCGACAGGAGCCGGTATTCAATACAGCATCGGCGGGGCTTACCAGTCATCGCCGGTATTTGCAGGCCTGGCCCCGGGCAGCTATAATGTAACGGTGCAAAATGCGGCAGGATGTATTTCCACCGTAACAGTATTGACCGTAAATAACCTGCCGCCTACACCTCCGGCGCCTACAGTGACCGTGACGGCGCAGCCTACCTGCAGCAGTCCAACGGGAACCATCACTGTTACTGCACCCACCGGGGCGGGAATAACCTACAGTATCGGCGGACCGTTCCAGGCATCGCCTGTATTTTCAGGATTGGCACAGAATGTATATAATGTGACGGTGCAGAATGCGGCAGGCTGCATTTCTCCCGGCACATCTGTAACGATTAATGCAGCGCCGACAGCGCCTGCGGCACCAACCGCTACAGTAACGGCACAGCCTACCTGTACAGTGGCAACAGGCACGATTACAATCACTGCGCCTACAGGAGCAGGATTACAATACAGCGTGGGGGGAGCCTATCAATCTTCCCCCACTTTTACCGGCTTAACACCGGGCAGCTATAATGTGACGGTACAGAATGCAGCAGGCTGTACATCGCCTGTAACAACGCTTACGGTGAATGCAGCGCCAACAGCGCCTGCCGCTCCTACGGCTACGGTAACAGCACAGCCTAGCTGTACAGTGGCAACGGGTACCATTACCATTACTGCTCCAACAGGCGCAGGGCTGCAATACAGCGTGGGCGGGGCTTATCAATCTTCCACCACTTTTACCGGCTTAACACCGGGTAGCTATAATGTAACGGTACAAAATGCAGCAGGTTGTACATCACCGGTAACAACGCTCACCGTAAATACAGCGCCGACAGCACCGGCAGCTCCTACGCCTACCGTGACAGCACAGCCTAACTGCACCACGCCTACCGGCACTATTACCATTACTGCTCCAACAGGCGCAGGATTGCAATACAGTGTGGGCGGGGCTTATCAATCTTCCACCACTTTTGCCGGCTTAACTCCGGGCAGCTATAATATAACAGTACAGAATGCAGCAGGATGTATTTCGCCTGTAACAACGCTTACAGTAAACGCAGTACCAGTGCCCCCTGCAGCGCCTGCCGCTTCCGTAACGACAGCGCCTACCTGTACAGTGCCTACGGGTACCATTACCATCAGCGCACCAATAGGGGCAGGGTATGAGTACAGTGTGAATGGCACGAATTATCAATCATCACCGGTATTCGCCGGGCTCAACCCGAATGCCTATTCTGTAACAGTGAGGGATATTGCCAGCGGCTGCGTATCTGCCGCTGTGATCGTGGTAGTGCCTGCAGCGCCTTCGGCGCAGCAGGGTCCGCTGAATATCACTACTGTTCAACCCGGCTGCGCATCGCCTACAGGAACCATTATCCTTACGCCGCCGCCGGGTACCAACCTTGAATTCAGCATCAACGGTACAACATATCAATCGTCCACTACATTCAACAACGTGGCACCGGGCAACTACAGCGTTACCGTAAGAAATACGGTAACGGGCTGCATATCTATTGCCACTGCGATAGTGGTGGATGCCGCACCCACGCTACCTACCGGGCCGGTGGGGTCGGTTACCATTCAACCAGACTGTACGAATCCTACAGGTCAGATCACTATTACATCGCCGACCGGCGCCAATTACGAATACGCCATTGATGGAGGTACCTTCCAGTCTTCACCCGTGTTCAATAACCTGGGCTCCGGCACACATACGGTTATTGTGCGCAACACTATATCGGGCTGCGTATCACCGGCAAGCTCATTTACAGTAAACAATGGCCCTGCCGGCCCGCAGGCGCCTGTACTCGTCACCACCCAACCTAACTGTGAGCAGTTTGATGCTACGATCACCGTGACATCGCCGCTGGGCGCTCAATACCAGTACAGTCTTAATGGCGGCTCTTTCACAGCCAATCCTGTTTTCAGTGTACTGGTACAGGGCACTTATGATGTAAGAGTAAGAGAAGTCAGTACAGGCTGTATTTCCGCTGGAACCACTACCCAGGTTACTTTTGGTTCCAGTAACCCGGCAAAGCCGGTGATCACACAGGTACAGCCAAGCTGTCCTTTGCTCACAGGCACTATTACGGTAAACAGTCCTACAGGCGCCAACCTGGAATACAGCATCAATGGTACTACCTACCAGTCTTCACCGGTGTTTACGAATGTACCGGGCGGCAGCTATAATGTAACGGTGCGCTTTACGGGTACGAGCTGCGTCTCAAGCCCTACTGCAGTAACTATTTTCGGTCTTACGCCCGAACAATGCCAGCAGCCAGGCGTGGGCGATATTTATTTTCCTACTGCCTTTACGCCTAACGGCGATGGCAGGAACGATGGTTTTGGTCCCGGCCCGAGATCAAACCTGGGCGCTGTAACCCGTTACACTTTGCAGGTGTTCAACCGTTTTGGTGAGCTGGTGTATAAAACCAATGATCCTTATGCGCAATGGGATGGTCGTTTCAAAGGCAAGATGCTGGGCAACTTCAGCTATACCTGGGTGGCAGAATTCAGCTACAACGGCCAGCCGGTCCAAATGCGGAAGGGTATGGTGACCATTATCCGATAATCATCAAACAGGTTTATAGTTTTATTAAAAAAGGCGTGCATTTACAATGCACGCCTTTTCACAATTAATAATTTATGAACTAATAATTTATAATTATACTCAGTCTCCTTTCTTGATAAACTTGATCGTGCCGCTCTTCTGCAGATCGGAAGTGATCCGCACTTCGTACCTCCTGGTGCCATCGGTGACTACCATCAATGCAGTGTTGGGCGGAATGCTGCCGAGGTTCTCGGCATACATCACCAGCTCATTCACATCTTTCAGTTCATCCCGGTTGAGCTGTATGGTGAGCGGCTGTGCAGTTAATTTTTTATGTGACATGAGCAGCTTGCCGTTGAGGAAAACAGAAATACTGTCGCCGTCAATTTCGCCGTTGTCATAGAGGTCCACCTTTATCTTATCGCTTTCCAACTGGATGGTGGACAATACCTCGTTGCTTCTTTTTTCGTATTTCGATGGTGTGCTGATGGTCGTTGAAGGAACAGATGGTTTTACCTGTGGTAATTCAGCAGGCTCTGCCTCCGTTGGTTTTTTGGTGAGGGGTGGAGCCGTAATAGGAGTGGTAGTTGCCGAATTGTTTTTTGGAGCAATATTTTTAGGCGTTGTACCGGCCACAGGTTTGGTGGCAGCAGGCTTTTTGGCTGCGGCCGTAGTGGTTTTGGGTACATTCACCCTTGAATAATTGCTTGGCTTGGCTGCAGATGATTTAAAGCCCGGTACGGTATTCTTCAGATTCCTGCGTACCAGATCCGTGAGCCCGTAACCGCAGTTGCCGCCCTGGTTGGGAGCAGGCACCCATTTGCCTTCGAGGCTTTCATTGCCTTCGGTTTGTTTAAAGTAAGTGAGCGTATGCACCTGGAAACAGTTGCCGATTTCCACCGGTACATTGGTTTTGGTGCGTTCGTATTCTGTTACCTCCACCTGCTTTTTGGCTTTGTTGTAAGTGCCTTTGAGCTTGCAGATCGTGTAATATCTTTTATCGCCGTTGGTGAAATACGTGTAGGAATAACCGGTAACAACGCTGCCTTTGGCTTCCAGCTCCAGCACATATTCGCACTTGTCGCCGCCCCAGTTACCGAATTTTGAACTGTTGTCTACAAATTCTCCTTTCCATTGCCCCGTAATGTTCTGGGCCTGCAGGGTACTGAAAAAAAACATCAGGAAAAAGAGGGAAAATAAAAGTCTTATCATGGTACCTTTTTCTATAAAAAACAAAGTTATCGGCAATAAATTTCATCAACGCCAAGAGTTCGTTAAATTTGCTGCTCTTTAAAATGAGGATTGAAGATAATGAACATGATTAAAATAACATTACCCGATGGTTCAGTAAGAGAATATCAGCAGGGTACTACAGCGCTGGAAGTGGCAAAATCCATCAGCGAAGGACTGGCCAGGAAAGTGCTGGCAGCCAGTATTAACGGAGAGGTATGGGATGCGACAAGGCCTATTGATACGGATGCGGCATTGAAATTACTCACCTGGGATGATGCAGATGGTAAATCAACTTTCTGGCATTCTTCGGCGCACCTGATGGCGGAAGCGGTGGAAGCTACTTTTCCCGGTGTAAAATTCTGGGTAGGCCCGGCTATTGACAAAGGGTTTTATTATGATATGGATCTTGGCGGTCAGAAGATCACCGAAGAAGACCTGGCAGTGCTGGAAAAGAAAATGAACGAGCTGGCAAAGCAGGGCAATGCCTATGTGCGCAAAGCAATGCCCAAGGCAGAAGCGGTGCAATATTTTACCGAAAAAGGAGATGAGTACAAGCTGGACCTGCTGCAGAACCTGAACGATGGTGAGATTACTTTCTACACACAGGGTGGCTTTACCGACCTGTGCCGTGGGCCACATATTCCGAATACCAGTTTTATCAAAGCTATCAAGCTTACAAGCGTAGCCGGTGCTTACTGGAAAGGTGATGAAAAGAACAAGCAGCTTACCCGTGTGTACGGTGTAACATTCCCGGTCCAGAAGGAGCTGGATGAATACCTTACCATGCTGGAGGAGGCGAAAAAACGAGATCACCGTAAGCTGGGCAAGGAGCTGGGCATTTACACGATGGATGACAATGTAGGCCCCGGTCTGATTCTTTGGATGCCGAATGGTACTGTGATCATTGAAGAGCTGGAAAAGCTGGCCAAGGAAACAGAGCTGGCTGCCGGCTACAAACGGGTGGTAACACCGCATATCGCCAAAGAAAGCATGTACCTCACCAGTGGTCACCTGCCGTACTATGCAGACAGCATGTTCCCACCGATGGAGCTGGATGGCGAACGCTATTACCTGAAAGCAATGAACTGCCCGCATCACCATAAGATATTTGATGCCGAGCACAAGAGTTATAAAGACCTGCCATACCGCATTGCAGAATACGGTACCTGTTATCGTTACGAGCAAAGCGGCGAACTGTTCGGCCTCATGAGGGTGCGTTGCCTGCATATGAACGATGCGCATATCTACTGCAGCAAAGAGCAGTTTGCGCAGGAGTTCAAAGCAGTGAATGATATGTACCTGAAATATTTCAAAATATTCGGTATTGATAAGTATGTGATGCGCCTGTCGCTGCACGATCCTGAAAAGCTGGGGCAGAAATATGTGAACGAGCCCGAACTGTGGAAAGAAACCGAGGAACTGGTAAGAAGCGTGCTGGTGGAAACCGGCGTGCCTTTCGTGGAAGTAAAAGGTGAGGGCGCTTTTTACGGTCCAAAGATAGATGTACAGATATGGAGCGCCATCGGCCGTGAATTCACTTTGGCCACCAACCAGGTGGATTTTGCGCAGTCACGAAGCTTTAAGCTTTCTTTCACCAACCAGCACAATGAGCCGGAGATCCCGCTGATCATTCACCGGGCGCCGCTGGGCACCCACGAACGGTTCATCGGCTTCCTGCTGGAACACTATGCCGGTAAATTCCCGGTATGGCTGTCGCCGCTCCAGGTGAAGATCCTGCCTATCAGCGATAAGTTCATGGACTATGCGCAGCAGGTGAAACAGGCCCTGTTTGCTGTAGGCATAAGGGTGGAAATTGACGATCGTAGCGAAAAAATAGGCAAAAAGATACGGGATACCGAGCTGGCAAGGGTGCCTTATATGCTGGTACTGGGCGAAAAAGACATGAATGAGAACAAAGTGTCCGTTCGCCGCCAGGGCAAGGGCGACCTCGGTATGCAGGACCTTGATAGCTTTATCAGCGGTATTACAGCAGAAATAAAGGACAGGAGAGCTGAATAAAAGATTCCTGCCGGCCCTTTGCAGGGCCGGCTTTTTTTGGCACTGTGCATACAAATACCCTTTAAAAATTGGCAGGAACCGAGATTTTTTTAAATTTGTATGAATTAAAAACCATCCGCCGCAAGGCAGACACAAAAAAACTATTTGTAAACCAAAAAACGTAAATGGCATTTCCCAACAAACCAAAGGGCGGTTTTAACCCCCGTTTTAGAAAAGAACAACAACAAGAACACCGTACCAACCACATGATCAGAGTGCCCGAAGTAAGATTGGTTGGCGAAAATGTAACACCCGGTGTGTACAACACCGCAGAAGCTATGAAGATTGCACAGGGGCAGGATCTTGACCTTGTGGAAATTTCTCCCGGAGCAACTCCTCCTGTATGCCGCATTATTGACTACAATAAATTCCTTTACGAAGAGAAGAAGAAGAAGAAGGAAATGAAGGCGAAAGCCAAAACCAGCGAGGTAAAGGAAATTCGTTTTACTCCCAATACCGATGACCACGATTTTGAATTTAAAGTAAAGCATGCCGAAAAATTCCTGAGGGAAGGAGATAAAGTGAAGGCGCATGTACAGTTCAAAGGCCGTGCAATTATGTTTAAAGAAAGAGGCGAGCTGCTTTTATTGAAATTCGCCGACAGCCTGAAAGAAGTAGGTGCCCTGGAAGGCATGCCTAAAATGGAAGGTAAGCGTATGCTGGTCATGTTTGCGCCCAAATCGCAGAAAGCTGTTAAAAAAGCCAACGATATCGGTAAGATGATCAAGGATAAAGAGAAAAAAGAAGGTGAGTAATTTTATATTCGCTGAATATATTGAAACGGGAAGCATGGCTTCCCGTTTTTCTTTATCCTTTATACAACACAATGATACCTGTGAGCGACTACAGACCGGTACAACTAAATTAGTCCTAATTCCCTGGCAACTTTTTCGTCGCAAAAAAGATAATTATAGTAATCACTTTTGGTAATATTAGTAACTTGTCTTATTCCCTTTTCTTCGTCAATATTGAAATACAAATATCCCAGCCCACTGACTATATTGTTTATTTTTTCACCTACCTCATCATCTAATACTTCAACTAGCATTGTAGGTTTAAAGACCGATAAGTATTCATTAAATCCCTGAAGTACTTCAGGTTCATGAGTTTCAACGTCGATTTTAATAAGGTCGATATGCGAAAGATTATTTTGCCTGATAAAGCTGTTTAGAGTAATGGTTTCAATTTTTGTTTCTATTGCTTTTACTCCTGGAGAAACCATATTCTTGTTAACAGTTACAGAATAAATGTGCTCACCGGCATCGTCATAAATAACGGCTGTTCCATTTGAGTTTGAAACAGCTTTTTCAAAAGCTATTATATCAAATTTATTTAGCGTTATATTTTCTTCTAATTTTTCAAATACTCTTTTAACCGGTTCAAAAGCGTACACCTTTGAACCAGGATTAATTGTTTTTGCGATAAGCGCATATATTCCGGTGTTCGCACCTATATCAAGAATGACAGAAGCATTTTTACAAAGAGTTATCCATAAGTTTGTTGATACTTTTTCCCAGCCATTTGTTAAACCGCTCCAGAATATGTCATTCTCTATTTGGAAGCCATAATGCTTCATTTTGAAAGAGCCCAATTTGCCTATTGGAACTTTAATAATACCGGTAAAATGTAAGTGTTGATAGATTGAACGATTTGGTTTCCAAAAAAGTTTTACGAAAGAAAATATTTGCATTTTAAAGGGTAAAGCATTGTAAACTTTTTTTAATTTTTCTTTCATAAAAGGACCTCTGTTGTTAAATCTTAAAAATGATCTCAAAGATAAAGATTAAAGATTAACCGTATGCTTTAAAAAGATGCCGATAACGTTTGGGCATAGGCTTGATGATATTCTTTGTAGGCATTTAGTCCGTTCGATTCTGCTGCTGGCTAAAGATAAATTTGTTTGCCATCTCCTGAAAATGGATAAAAAAAATGCTAAGGGATAATCTTAGCACTTAGTGTTTTAATATTTACTATTATCATCACTGTTTCACAAACTCCACTCTCCGGTTATTCGCTTTGCCTAAGGAGGTATCATTGCTGTCAACAGGTTCCGATGCTCCTTTACCATCGGTGCTGAGGCGGGAGGCACTAATGCCGAATTCTTTGGAAAGCACATTCTTCACCGCTTCCGCTCTTTTTTTGGATAAAGCAAGATTGCTGTCGTCATCCCCATCGCTGTCCGTATGCCCGATGATCATCACTTTTACACCCGCATTCTCTGAAAGCACATTGGCAATGTCTTTAATGGCGCCATAGCTTTCTGCTTTTATCTTATCACTGTTTACATCGAAGAAGATGCCGTGGCTCACAAATTTGCCTTCGGTGAGGAGCTTGTTGCGGGTATCGGGTGCACCCACCGCCAGCCTGACATTACCTACATAAAAAGCATCTTCATCATTGGAGGCAGCATCATTCCTGAAATAGAGGGAATGCAGTTCCATACCTTCGGGCAATGCTTTGGGCATATCCCACACTTTTTTATCGTCCATATATACCCGCACCCTTGTTTTCTGGCGCCAGACAGATATTCTCACGGAAGTTTTTTCCGGTTCGGAAAATTTATCCTGGTCAGCGGAATTTTTAAGAAATTCTTTCTCATCATAGCTGGAATAAAAACCCGTCATGCCCTGTGAGCCGCCTGCATTTTGCGGGTGAAAGCTAACTTCAAAGCCGCCGCCATTATTTTCCAGGCGACCCTGCCCGAAGCGGGCAAATTTCCGGAAGTCGGAGCCCACATTGGTTGAAGTGCTAAAGCCTACATTAAGAAAGCCGCTATAATAGCTGAATTTTTCAGTGCTCAGCAAATCAAATTCCAGCGTAAAATTATCAGGAAGGTCTTTGATCCATTCAGGATAAAAAACCACTTCTTTCTGTGTCATCAAAAACCTTCCTTCTTTGGCATTGGTGGTTACAATTTCACCGCTGCCGTTGGTATTCCATTTTGCCGGGAAATCGCCTATGGCATCCTGTGAGAAGTCTTCTGCGGCCAGCAACTTTTCTCCCGGTACAAAATCAAATTTGCTGTAGCTTTTAAAAGATGGCGTATTGGCGCTGACCGCTTTTTTTGCGGGTTTGGTTTCCTCGGTTGTGCTTTCTTCCACTGTTTCGGTAGTGGTGCTGCCTGTTTTTTTAGCAGACTTGCCTGCATTTTTCACACCTTCTTCTGCGCTGGCAGCGCCTTTGTCAACCGCCTTGTCCATCTTTTCATCTATCTTCTGGTTGATCTTGTTGTTCACTTTATTTTTTGCCCTGTCTAAAAGATTCCCGAATTGTGCAAAGCCGATTTGCATAAAGGAAAGGGCCAGCATGCTTAAAACGATCTTTTTCATACATTCAAAATTTTAAGAGGGTAAAACTAGGCGCAAAAAAAAATGCAGACAATACCCTAAAAGTGTGATAAAGAACGAAATTTGCAGAAATATTTCGGCATGGATATCAGCCTGAACAAATACATCAGCGATAGCGGCTTCTGCAGCAGGCGGGAGGCCGACCGCTATATAGAAGAATGCCGGGTAACGATCAATGACCAGGATGCACACAAAGGCAACCGGGTGAAGGAAGGCGATATTGTAAAAATAGACGGGGAGCGGATCGGTAAAAAGAAAGTGACTGCGGTTTACCTTGCGCTCAACAAGCCGAAGGGAATTACCTGCACTACAGACACGAAGGACAAAACCAATATCATTGACTTTATCAATTATAAAAGCCGCATATTTCCCATTGGTCGGCTGGATAAGCTGAGCGAAGGACTTATTTTCTTAACCAATGACGGGGATATCGTCAATAAGATTCTGCGGGCAGGCAACGGTCATGAAAAGGAATATATTGTTACCGTTGACCAGCCGATCAATGCAGATTTTGTCAGTAAGATGCGCAGCGGGGTGCGTATACTCGGCACCGTTACACAAAAATGTTTTGTAAAACAGGAAGGCGAGAACCGTTTCCGCATCATTCTTACACAGGGTCTTAACCGGCAGATCCGCCGCATGTGCGAAGCGCTGGGTTATAAAGTGACTTCATTAAAACGCATCCGCATTATGAATATCAATATCAGCGGGCTGCCGCCGGGCAAATGGCGTTATTTTACGCCTGCTGAAATTGCTGCGGTGAACGAGATGATCAAATACAGCAGTAAGATCGGGGAAGGAGAGGGAATGGGGGAGTAATTAATAATTGTTAATGATTAATTTTAATTATTGAGAGAGGAAGTTTTTTGTTGCAAAGAGGATAAGACGCAAGAGATCCTTATTAGCGCCTCTGAGTCTCAGCAGTTTTCATTCGTGTAAGTAGTGTAAAGAATTCGTGTAGTAACAAGCATGGATGATTGTATATTTATAACAAATTACAACCCGCATGAGTTCAGAAATGGATAGCCTGGCCTCCGACCAGGAGGAATATGAAAACAGGCTGAAGCAGATTGTAGAACGTTCTATTGAACAGGAAAAATCGATCATGGATAACCTGCATAGCCTCGATTGTGATTCACCCACATTGGGCCAGCGGATCGCAGATAAAGTGGCTTCCTTTGGTGGTAGCTGGACTTTTATTATCCTGTTCTGCATTGTACTGGTCAGCTGGATCATATTTAATGTCATAGCACTGAAGAAATGGCGTTTTGATCCTTATCCCTTTATCCTGATGAACCTGGTGCTTTCCTGCCTTGCAGCGCTGCAGGCGCCTATCATCATGATGAGTCAGAACCGGCAGGAGGAAAAGGACCGCAAGGAAAGTGAAAATGATTATATGGTGAACCTGAAAGCGGAAATGCAGATCAGGAGCCTGCATGAAAAAATGGATATTCTGGAGGCAGACCAGATCAAAAAACTGTTTGAAACCCAGGCCCGGCAACTGGAAATGCTGAAAAAGCTGGATGCAAAGCTGGATGAGCTGCTTTCAAAAAAATAATACCGGAACGGTAATATCTTGTGAATGAATATTTTGTTACCAGGGTTCGATAATATTTCATTTATAATACATTTGCACGAACCCGATTACTCAAAACAAAGCTGCTGATATGGAATTCTTTGCTAATATGGAGCCCCTGCTACGGGCATTCTGGTTCATTGCTTTGCCGGCAAGCCTGATCTTCCTGGTACAGACGATCATGACCTTTAGCGGTACAGATGCACATGATGGCATTGATGCCGATTTTAGCGGCGACCTGGCTCATGGGGATGCGCCTTTCCAATTGTTTTCCCTGCGTAACCTCATCAATTTCCTGCTGGGATTTGGCTGGGCCGGCATCTCATTTTACCAGAGCATCGATAACAAAGCGTTACTGGTTGCGGTAAGCGCCCTGACAGGAGTTGCTTTTGTGGCTGTCTTCTTTTTTATCATTCGCCAGATACAGCGCTTTGGCGAAGACAATTCCTTTAACATCAATCACACACTGCACCAGACCGGCTCTGTGTATATTCCCGTTCCTGAAAATAAAACAGGTGTGGGTAAAATACAGGTAAGTGTAAGAGGCAGCGTACATGAGATAAATGCCGTTACCAACCAGGAACGCCTGGGTACGGGTACATTGGTAAAAGTGATCAATATAGAATCGAACAACCTTGTACTGGTTGAAAAATTATAATCGCTCATTAAAACAGAATTAAACTATGCTTTCTCCGCTTATGATCATTGTTGTAGCAGTCGTGGTATTGTTTGTGACCGTCACTGCATTGATATCCCGCTATAAAAGATGTCCTTCCGATAAGATATTGGTTATTTACGGTAAAACCGGCGGCGCTTCTGCAAAATGTGTGCATGGTGGCGGTGCTTTCATCTGGCCGGTGATACAGGATTATGCTTATCTCGATCTGAAACCTATCAGCATTGAAGCCAACCTGACCAATGCGCTGAGTCGCCAGAACATCCGTGTGGATGTACCCTGTCGTTTTACCATTGCCATCTCCACCGATCCGGAAAGTATGAACAATGCGGCGGAACGCCTGCTGGGACTAAGTCCTGAGCAGATACAGGAATTATCAAAAGATATTCTCTTTGGTCAGCTACGTCTCGTAATTGCTACTATGACCATTGAAGAGATCAACAGCGACCGGGATAAATTTTTAGAAAACATTTCCAAGAACGTAGATACCGAACTGAAAAAGATCGGTCTGAAGCTCATCAACGTAAACGTTACCGATATCCGGGATGAAAGTGGTTATATCGCCGCATTGGGTAAAGAAGCGGCTGCCAAAGCGGTGAATGAGGCTATTATCAGCGTAGCGGAACAAACCAAGATCGGTGAAACGGGTAAAGCTCTTGCCGACAGGGAAAGAGAAACGCAGATCGCAGAAACGCATAGAGACCGTGACGTAAAGATTGCCATCACTCAAAAAGACAGGGAGATCAGTATAGCAGTAGCGGGTAAGGATGAATCGATCGGTAGAGCGGAAGCAGAAAGAGACACAAGGATCAAAACATCTGAAGCAAATGCATCGGCAGTCGCAGGGGAGAACGAAGCAAAAATCACCATTGCCAATTCTGATGCGGCAAGAAGGGAAAGAGAAGCGGAAGCCTTACGCATAGCGGTTTCGGCCGAAAAAGTGCAGCAGGCAAAAGCCCTGGAAGCTTCTTATGTCGCAGAGCAGAAAGCAGAACAGGCCCGCCAGGAAAGAGAGCGTGCCACACAGATAGCGAATATTGTGGTACCGGCAGAAATCGCCAAGCAAAAGGCGATCATTGAAGCCCAGGCTGCTGCAGAAACCATTCGTGAAAATGCCAAGGGTGAAGCGGATGCGATCTATGCAAAAATGGAAGCCGAAGCGAAAGGTTTATTGGAAATACTAACC
This sequence comes from Ferruginibacter sp., assembly GCA_047602605.1. Taxonomy (GTDB): domain Bacteria; phylum Bacteroidota; class Bacteroidia; order Chitinophagales; family Chitinophagaceae; genus Ferruginibacter. The sequence goes on along the minus strand of JASGGW010000005.1, from coordinate 93,712 downwards.
AAGCAGGCGCAGGGTTACCGTGATGTGGTAACTGCTGCGGGAGGCGATCCTACCAAAGCCTTTCAACTGCTGCTAATTGAGAAATTACCAGAACTGGTGAAAACCCAGGTGGAAGCCGTTAAAAATCTTAAGATCGATAAAATCACTGTATGGGACAGCGGCACAGGCGGAGAAGGAAATACCAGCACCGCCAATTTTGTGTCGGGTATGATGAAAACGGTGCCTCCGTTAAATGATTTGTTTAACATGGCTGGCTTAAATTTGCCCACTTATTTAAAAGGAACAGATGAAAATACTGCTGAAGATAAAAAGGATAAGGAGTAATATTTTTAACCGCAAAGACGCTACGAAAGAACACAAAGAAAATTCGTGTAATTGGTGTAATTCGCTATAATTCGTGAAATAGGATATGGGTATTATCAATAAAATATTATACAGGTCTCTCAGCCAGAAAAATTATTTAAAGTTCCTCAACAGTTCATTTTTGTTTCTCTACAAAAGCGGGCTGCTGAAGAATAATCCTAAATACCAGTATCATTATTTTGCAAAAAATTTAGTGGCAAAAGGGGATACGGTGATCGACCTGGGCGCCAATCTCGGTTATTATTCCAACCTGCTGCAGGACTGGATCGGTCCGCAGGGAAGATTGTATGCGGTGGAACCGGTGATCCCTTTCAACGAGATATTGCAATGGCGGCTCAGTAATAAAAAACATGTGACCATATTGCCGTATGCACTGGGTACCGAAGAAAAGGATATTACGCTGGTGATCCCTAAAAACCTCAGCTACCTGTCTACCGGCCTGCCCAATGTATATGACAGCGGTACACATGGCAACCTGGAAGAATACGGCTTCAGGTTCAATGCCACTATGAAAAAAGGCAGCGAATTGTTCAAAGATTTGGACCGGCTGGACTTCCTGAAATGTGATATTGAAGGCTATGAGGAATATGTATTCCCTGAAATGAAGCCGGTGTTTGAGAAGCATAAACCCATTGTGCAGGTGGAAACCTGGGGCACCCATAAAAAAGTGGTGGAAGATTTTTTAACCGGCCTCGGTTATATACAATATTACCTGTCGGAAGGCAAGCTAGCCCTGCTGCACAAGGCCACCCGGATACGGTGGTAGATTTTATTTTTATTCATCCTGGGAATAAAAAAGCAATGACGCAGTTAAGCGGCTTTCTATAAATTGTTTATTGCGTTTCTTTATCACACCTGATACAATATTAGTCAAGGGTATAATAATTGCTGTGATTACAACAAAGCGTAAAGTCTTTTCTTTGGATCAGTGATGGACTTCATGAATGGTTGAATGAAGAAAGATAGGGTATCCTTAATATTGATTTTTCTGATTCATTGTTTACCTTAATAGCATGAAAAAAATCAGCATACTCCTCCTGACAATTCTTTGTGTATCATTTGCGCATGCACAAACTCCTAAAACAGAACTGTACGATCTTATTAAAAAGCTTTGGATGGATAGCACCGGCTATGAGTCCATGGGTGACTGGGCGGTGGGAAATCCCAGGAAATATCCTGTAAAATGGAAGGAAGACAGGGTAGTGATGAGCGAAGATACGAGCATTAATTTCTATCGGCTGGGAACTGTGGATATTGCCATTAAAGGACAAAGCTTTGCGCTCAATAACCAGCCGGTAAAATGGCAGATCATGTTGAAAGGCGCCCGTATGGGTTTTTCTTCTTTCAGCATCATCAGTTCTGCTTCTAAGGAACTAAAAGGCAAGTACATGCCGGACAGCCTTTTTAATAAGAAAGATTACCAGGCCACACTGTTAAAAAAATGCGATGGGAAAGAGCTCACGGGCTATTATTATTACAAACTAAAAATGCCGAAGAAAGACCCGGTATTCATTAAAATAAGCTGGGTGAATGTGAATGGCAATGTGATGATACGGGTAGACGGCTATGATGACTGGAGCAAGTATGCAGTGAAGCTGGAGTGTAAATAGGAATAAGGTTCCCGCAGATAGACGCTGATCTTTCTGCGCTAGCAGCGATTATCTGCGGGAAATAATCAAATGCTCTTTGGCTCCGGATCCAGTTGTCCTTCCCACTTGCTTACTGCGGCGGTGGCCAGGGCATTGCCCAATACATTTGTCATCGTGCGACCCATATCGCAGAATACATCAATGGCTAGGATCAGGCCCACACCTTCCGGCGGAATGCCGAACATAGCGCCCGTAGCGAGCACCACTACCAGCGAAGCCCGGGGAACACCCGCAATACCTTTACTTGTTACCAGGAATACCAGCAGCATAATGATCTGCTGTGACAGGTCGCCGGTAATATGCGTAAGATTATAGGCCTGCGCAATGAACATGCTGGCGAAGGTCATATACATCATGCTGCCATCCAGGTTGAACGAATAACCGAGGGGTAGCACAAAGCTTACTATTTTATTATTGCAGCCAAAGCGTTCCATTTCTTCCACCAGTTTGGGGTATACCGCTTCGCTGCTGGCTGTGCTGAATGCGATGGACATAGGCGAGGCAATACGACGCAGCAGGGTAGGCATCCGGTTTTTAAGGATCAGGTAGCCTACAAAGAGCAGCAAAGCCCATAATACCAGCAGCCCGAAATAGAATGAACCGATATAGTAGCCGAAGGTTTTTAAAATGCCCAGCCCGTTTTTAGCAATGGCGGCGGCCATAGCGCCGAATACACCGGCAGGCGCCAGGTACATTACATAGGTCACCATTTTCAATACCACATGCGCCAGCGAATCCAGCGCATGGATGATGGGCTCTCCTTTTTTGCCGATGGCTGTTAAGGCAATGCCGAAGAAAATGGAAAACACTACCAGTTGCAAGATTTCGTTAGTGGCCATTGCTTCAATCACACTGCGGGGAACCACATGCTCCACGAACTTCTGTAAGGAAAATCCTTTTGACTTTTCCAGGAGTTCATTTACCGCACTGGCATCTGTATGAGAGATATCTGCTCCCACACCCGGCTTGGTCAGGCTTACCAGGATAAGCCCAAGCGCCAGGGAAACCAAAGAAGCGGTAATAAACCATATCATGGCTTTACCACCCACACGGCCCACAGTTTTCATATCGCCCAGCTTGGCAATGCCTACAACGAGGGTGGCGAAGACGATAGGAGCGATAATCATCTGCACCATCCTGAGGAAAATGGTGGTGAGGAGTTTTAACAGATCCGAGATATTGTCTAATTCACTGATAGACGCACTGCCATGTAATGGTGGTGCAGCAATTTTATTCAGTTTTTGATCACCCGCAACTTCAGCGATGGAATATTTACCAGTGGTTCCGGAAACAGCAATCCAGGTATCCTTACTTAAACTATCCCTTAATTTTTTATACGCAGCAGAATCTTTAACCACCACTATATTCTTATAAACTTCCTTTCCGTCAATTTTTAGCAGGATTGAATCGTTCCCGGTGTAATTTTTAGCGGGAGTATAGCTAATCTCCTTCCCTGCAAAATTTGTATTGATTAAATAACCACAGAAAATACCTGCCACCATGGCAATCATTATCCACATGGTTAAACGGCTCTTTTTGGTGGGCTGTTGCAAAATTTCCATCTTAATTTATTGAATTACAGTAGTTTTGTATGGCATCAGCGAATCGGTATATGGCTTCAGCCGTGCGATAAAACTAAACTAAAAGCCCGAAAGTTGACCGCTGCACTTAAAATCTTTTAAAAAGGGCTGATTTTATTAATATAATTACCTACCTTTGCCGCCCGAAATTCAATGTTTCGGACTATTTGCCACAAGGCCCCATAAGTTTCCGCCAGTGCGGAACGCCAGCAGGCAGTAAAGAAATACTTTTATAACAATGCCAAAGGTTAAAACCAACAGCAGCGCAAAAAAGCGCTTTAAAGTAACCGGTTCGGGTAAAATTACTTTCCAAAAAGCTTTCAAACGTCACATCCTTACCAAAAAATCAACCAAGCGCAAGCGTGCTATGCGTAAAGATGGTGTGGTAGCTGACACTAACATGCACTTTGTAAAACGTTTGCTGGGAATGAAATAATCCCGCAGCAAGTAATTATCAACCTTAACTTTAAAAAATTTAAAATATGCCTCGTTCAGTAAATGCAGTAGCCAGCAGGGCCCGCCGCAAAAGGATATTAAAAGCTGCCAAAGGTTTCTATGGCAAGCGTAAAAATGTATACACCGTTGCGAAAAACGTAATGGAAAAAGGTTTAACGTACAGCTACGTTGGCCGTAAAATCAAAAAGCGTGACTACCGCAGTCTGTGGATTGCCCGTATCAACGCTGCTGTAAGGGAAGAAGGAATGACCTACAGCACTTTCATTCACAAATTAGCTGAGAAAAATATCGACCTTAACCGTAAAGTGTTGGCTGACCTGGCTATGAATGAGCCTGAGTCTTTCAAAGCGCTGGTTAACTCAGTTAAATAATATTATTTGAATTCAGTGTTCAATAAGGCAGCCGTCCGGGTGAATTCCCGGACGGTTTTTTTATGCCCGGAACAATTGTGAAAATATGCCGCAGAAACTTCCAATATTGTTTGTGCAATTATTATAAAAACTACATTTGTAAAAATTTTTATTAACCAGTTTATTGGTCCCTTAAATGAATAATACTTACAGAGGTCTTGTAGATCAAACCTTCAATTTTCCGCAGGAAGATTTTAAAGTAAAAGATGAATACCTGCAATACAACGGACTCGATATTAAAGCGCTGATAGATAAATACGGCACTCCTTTAAAAATAAGCTACCTGCCCAAAATAGGCATGCAGATCAATAAGGCGAAACAGCTGTTTGCCAATGCTTTTAAGAAACACAAATACGAAGGCAAATACAATTACTGCTACTGCACCAAGAGCTCACACTTCAGCTTCGTGGTGGAAGAAGCGCTGAAGCATGATATACACCTGGAAACCTCTTTCGCCTACGACATAGAGATCATCAACTCCTTATACAAACGCCGGAAGATCACCAAGGATACGCATATTGTGTGCAATGGTTTCAAACAAAAGAATTATACCAGCCGTATTGCAAAGCTGATCAACTCAGGCTTCAGGAATGTGATTCCGGTGCTGGACAATAAGGAAGAGCTGGCCATGTACAAGCGTAGCGTTCGCAGCAAGGAACCTTTCAAGCTGGGCATCCGCATCGCTGCGGAGGAAGAGCCAAGCTTCCCTTTTTATACTTCGAGGCTGGGCATTAAAGCGAAAGATGTGCTGGAGTTTTATGTGGATGAAATTGAAGGCAATGAAGAAAAGTTCCAGCTGAAGATGCTGCATATTTTCCTGAACAAAGGGATCAAGGATGATATCTATTACTGGAGTGAATTGCAGAAGAGCATCAACCTGTACTGCCAGCTGAAAAAGATCTGCCCCGAACTGGATTCCATTAATATCGGCGGCGGCTTTCCCATCAAGCACTCGCTGGGCTTTGATTATGACTACCAGTTTATGATAAACGAAATTGTAGGCAATATTAAAGCGGCCTGCAAAAAAGCCAAAGTGCAGATGCCGAATATCTATACCGAATTCGGCAGCTTCACGGTAGGCGAAAGCATGGCGCATATCTACAGTGTAATAGGAGAGAAGCACCAGAACGACCGGGAAACCTGGTATATGATCGATTCTTCCTTCATCACCACTTTACCGGATACCTGGGGTATCGGTGAAAAATTCCTGATGCTGCCGATCAATAAATGGGAAAACGAATACCAGCGGGTAGTATTGGGCGGCATCACCTGCGACGGGCACGATTATTACGATTCGGAAGAACATATCAACGAAGTGTTTTTACCGAAAGTAAAAAATGCCAATCCGGAAACAGGCAACAGCAAGGAACCTTTGTATGTCGGCTTTTTTCATACCGGCGCTTACCAGGACCAGATCAGCGGTTACGGCGGCATCAAGCATTGCCTGATCCCTTCGCCCAAGCATATCATCATTGAGAAAGATAAAAACGGCAAGCTGGTAGAATGGGTATATGCAAAAGAACAAACCGCTCAGAGTATGCTGAAGATACTGGGATATAAGTAAGGAGTTAGCTATTAGGTTGTAGCTTTTAGCAGGCATTTCTTTTCACTAATAACTAGTCGCTAACGGTTAAAAGCTCCCTATACTATTGAAATTCCGGTTTCTCAAACATTCCTTTGTAATACAAATAGTATTTACCATCTTTTTTATTGCGCCAGTAACGTTTTCCTTCCAGGTCGTAATAATAGCGGCCGTTCACATCTTTTTTGGCAGCGGCATCGCTTACCACGATTGATTTGGGCGTAGGCGTTTTAACAGGGGGCCTGTATACTTCAGTTGGTTTTTTGGGTTCTTCCTTGGTTGCGGTGGGTGTTGTTTTTTTGCTGCAGGCTGTCAATAGCAGCGTAGCCAGCAATGCCAGTTGGAATACATATTTCATGGAACGAAGGTTTCCCTTCTACAGACAAGAACTTTACCAAACTTTTTAAATGGGAACTAAATAATATATAAGCTGTTTGGAATAACTATCCTTTTCTCTTTTTCGGCTTATATTTTTTATTCACTTTAGGATTGTTGAAGTAGGCATCCACTTCTTTTTCATCCACTGCTTCTTCCGAATAAGGAATATCGATCAGCTGCACCTGCATTTGTTTCAACTCATCTCTCAGCTTTTTAGATTTGGAAAGAAGATCAGGATCTCTTTCGCCCACCAGCTGGTTTTCCTGTAATAAATATTCCAGGCGTTTGATGCTGCTGCGGATGAGAGTGGCAGTATTCTGCTCATAGCTGTTATTGGGTGCAGTGGCTTCTTTTACAGGTACCATTGCCACGCCAACACTTGGCAGGATCTTGCCCGCTGTTTTTTGTCCTTCGCTTGGCAGGGAAGAGAACACCGTGCCTCCCAATGCAGTGGAAGCAGAAGCCAGGTCAAAGCCGGTGCGGGTGCCCTTGGTGCGTTTGATCTTTTTATCTACAATGCGGAAGCTGCTTTTCAGCGATACCACGTATTTTTTGATATCGTCCTGCAGGCGGTAAAATTCTCTTACCTGCTGCGGGTAATTTATATTTTCCCGCACATTCACTTCAATCTTCGCAGTGTCGCTGATATGGAATTTATTGGTGCCGATAAAATACAGCAGCAGTTTTTTTGTTTTTTCCCGGTCGCTGTCTTTTACAAAATCAAAAGGAGCTGTCCATGTAAAATCATCGCCGCACCTGGTAACAGGCGTCATCGATTTTACCGGGTAATTGCTCAAGTAGGTCAGCTCTTCAATCGGGAAGCTGCCGTTGTCGCACTGTATCTTAAAGCTGATGGTATCGCCTTCTTCAATATTCACCACATTGGTAACGGTGGGTTTAACCCTGGAGGGAATGATCTCGGTGCTGTAAAACTGGATGATGAAATTGGTATCCACCCTGTCTTCCGGCTCTTCCAGGTTCTGCACGCTTATCTGCACTTTATATTCATAATCATACTTGAGCTTGCCCGATAAAAAATAAGATTTATCAGCCTTGAAAGTCAGCAGACCGTTATCCTTGTTCACCCTGAGACCTACCGGCGAATTTTTGAGGAACCAGTAATAATTTTCCTGCGGCTTGTTGATGATGAGTTGGTAGCGCAGCGAAGAGTCCACATGCAGGTTAAAATACGGGTTGAGGTTTTTGATCCTTAATGAAGTGTCATTCGCTCTTGCAGGATTTACGATGGTATCGGGGTGCACCTGTGCATTGCCGGTAAGTGTTGCTATCAGAAAATAACCAAGAGTGATTAAACGAGCAATATTCATTGGAGTCGTTGAATTTTAGAGTTGAGCGAAGATAACTGAAACTTGTTATATTGTATGAATCCGACAACCGGCGGTAGTTTTTCAATTTGAAGTCGTCATTAAGGTGGTCGACCTTCTAGACAGCATTCCTAATGCCTGAGTAACTCCAAAAGGTCGACCACCTTTAAGCTATAGGTGTATGAATCCGACAATCGGTTGAGCCGTTTAAAATATTATGGCCCCGTTTTTCCCAATAACAGGAGGCTGCATGCAGAAGAGCTTATTTTTCAGGTATAAAAACTGAGTATGAAAAAGTGTATCCTTTTTGTATTAATCGCTTTCATAAGCGGAAGCAGCGCTGCACAAACAGCAGAAGATTCTGTAAAAGCTGCCGTGAACAAATTGTTTGAAGCCATGAAGAACAGTGATGCCGTACTGCTGCAGTCGGCATTCGGCGACAGCGCCGTGCTCCAAACCATTGCCCGGACAAAAGATGGTAAAACCATTGTGACGAATGAATCGGTGGCAGCCTTTGCGCAATCCATCGCATCGGCGCCCAAAGGTTCGCTGGATGAACGTATACAATTTGAGACCATCAAAATAGATGGCCCGATGGCGATTGCCTGGACGCCTTATTCCTTTTATTACAACGGCAAATTCAGTCATTGCGGCGTGAACTCTTTCCAGCTGGTACGTTTCGGCAACGAATGGAAGATTCAGTATATTATCGATACCAGGAGAAGGGCAGGCTGCAGCAATTAATCTTTCAGTCAAATGCTTATAATAAAAAACCTCCCTGGGAACAGGGAGGTCTACCTTTTTTAACAACTAAGGTATCAACTGTATGAACTCTACTACTATCTTACTGGATGCTGATATCTTTGGCCGGCGCTTTCAGGTCTTCTTTTTTTGGAAGATCCAGTGAAAGAATACCGTTTTCATATTTAGCGCTGATCTTATCAGCATCAATTTTTTCATCTAATGTGAAACTGCGTTTAAATGATTTGTAAGAAAATTCCTTACGGATCACTTTGTCGGTTGTTTCATTGGTTACTTCTTTTTTCTCGGTGCTGACGGTTAGAATATTGCCGTCAAGCTTTACATTGAAATCGGATTTTTCAAAGCCGGGAACAGACAGGTCAACACTGTAGCTGCCTGTTTTTTCTACGATGTTCACAGGAGGGAATTGTAAAAAATCTTCCCTGAATGTTTTTGAAACGGTGGAAGGAAATTCATTCATAAAATCCTTCATCATTCCGTCGAAATTTCTTCTGAAGCCGTTGTTTACTTTTACTAATGTCATGGCGGTTATAATTTAAATTTTTAATTGTTTGTGATGCAGGGTATAGTTCAAATTGTATTCCAGCCAATTTTTTGTGGAAAAGAAGGAAAATATAGCAGTATATAAATGTCATAATGTCAAAGATGATTGATTTTTGATGTCAAAAGGTCATTTTCGAGATTGGATGAACTATGGAGGTCCTGCAATTTTGATTGGAATAGGTTGTAATTTTGTGCTTCATTTTAAAAGTAAAATCAAAAAATATGTATCCAGCAGAGATTGTGATTCCGATGAAAGAGGAATTGACCGAAAATGGATTTAAAGAATTGCTTACAGCCGATGATGTGGAAGCAGCCCTGTCGCAAAAAGGCACTACCCTGGTAATGATCAATTCGGTATGTGGCTGCAGCGCAGGCACTGCCCGCCCGGGAGCTATTTTAGCCGTGCATAACAGCTCTAAAAAACCCGATCATGTTACAACCAGCTTTGCCGGTTTTGACGTGGATGCGGTGAACCAGGTTCGCAAGCATTTATTGCCTTATCCTCCATCTTCGCCTGCCATTGCTTTGTTTAAAGACGGCGAGCTGGTGCATATGATAGAGCGCCATATGATTGAAGGACGTAGCGCACAGATGATCGCCGATAATCTCATCGGTGCATTTGAAACGCATTGTAACTAATAAAAAATTAAAACGAAAAAGTAAAAATGGCAACACGAATGTAGTTGCCATTTTGTTTGACAATAGCTGCCATGATTTGTTGCTTTATGAGTTTTTATGCTTGCGTTCCTGCCTTGCCATTTGTCCTTTAACCTGCTGAATTTTGCCTTTTTACTTTTTACTTCTTTATATTGCAACACTTTAAATTAAACTTACCGGATGTATCCCAATTTATACTATGTTTTTAAAGACTGGTTTGGTGTAGAGTGGAAGGCTTTATCATTTCTGAACAGCTTCGGCTTATTTGTAGCCATTGCATTTATTGCCGCCGCATGGGTGATCAGCAGCGAGCTGAAGCGGAAAGAAAAGGCAGGGCTGCTGTTGCCAAGAGAAGAAATGATCACTGTAGGCCGCCCGGCCTCGCTGATGGAGCTGTTCCTGAATGCGGTGATGGGATTTATTTTCGGTTATAAAGTGTTTGGCCTCTTTTTCAGCAAACCCGAAAATGTAAATGCACAGGAATATATTTTTTCAAAAGACGGTAATGTAGGGGGTGGTATTTTAATCGCCCTGCTATTGGCCGGCCTGAAATGGTGGGAAAAAAATAAACAGAAGCTTGCTTCGCCACAAAAAAGAGCGGTACGCATCTGGCCGCACGACAGGGTGGGCGACATTGTAATACTGGCGTTGATATTCGGTATCATCGGGGCAAAGCTGTTTGATAATATTGAGCATTGGGATGAATTTGTAAAAGATCCTATCGGCAGGATATTTTCACAGAGTGGTCTTGCTTTTTATGGCGGGCTCATCATGGCAGCGATTGTCATTATATGGTATGGCCGTAAAAAAGGGATCAGCATTGCGCATCTTACCGATGCAGCGGCGCCCGCACTGATGATCGCTTATGCAGTAGGCCGTATCGGTTGCCAGGTAAGTGGCGATGGCGACTGGGGTGTTTTTAACAGCGCTTATATCAGCGATAATGAAGGTCATCTTAGCGTGGCCGCCCCCGGAGAATATGAGCAGAAGCTGAAAGAAAATTCCACTTATTTTTTAAACGGGCAGGCGCCTGATGAAAGCGGTAAGCTGGTGTATGTTACCGACAGGACTTATCCCTCGCTGGATTCTGTACCCCATAAAAGTTTTAAAGGCCCGGGCTTTTTACCCAAATGGTTATTTGCCTACAGCTACCCGCAGAATGTAAATAAGGATGGCATTATAATGCCTGATATTACAGATGAGCATAACCGTGTGCTTCCGCAGCCGGTATTCCCCACGCCTCTGTATGAATTTTTATTATGCGGCTTATTGTTCCTTATTATGTGGGCCATCCGCAGAAAGATCACTACACCTTTTATGATGTTTGGTATCTACCTTATTTTAAATGGTGTGGAAAGGTTTATGGTAGAATCCATCAGGGTGAATATTCACTACAATTTCCTGGGCATGAAACTTTCGCAGGCGCAGCTGATCGCATTGGGCTTAATGGCGGCAGGTGTGGTTACCATTGTAATTGCGAAGTGGAGGAGCAATAAAAAATAACAAAGAGAGCGCAACTGTGTATTTTAACGAATTGTGTCAGAATAATCCTTAAGCAGTTGTTTTTCCTTCCTGCTGAGGCTGGACATACCTTTCCGGTTAATCTTGTCCAGGATTCTGTCTATTTCTTTTTGGTCGTTAATTTTCTGCTCATTGTATTTATGATCGATCGAATAATGATCATTATGTGTTTTGAAGAAAAAATTATCGATCAGTAATATCGTTGGTTTTGTAATGATAAAGTAAATGAAAACGATTGCCGGAACAGTAATAATCAAAATGGTCAGGTAGTTTTCTGATAATGCGGCAGGTTTAATAACGATAGCCGTCAACATACCGATCAAAGCTCCTCCAAGATGAGCTTCATGCCCGATATTATCTTTGTTCGATTTAATTCCGTAAAGAGAATATGTTACGTATACAATTCCATATAACCAGCCTGGGACAGAAATTACCCAAAAAGGAATCTGAATTCCCGGAAACAAGGCAATCGAAGCAAAAATAATAGCGCATACAGCGCCTGAAGCACCCACACAGGAATAATCTCCATGATTTCGGTGTACAAATAATGAAAACAGGTTTCCCCCGATTAATCCTGCAAAATAGATAAGCAAAAAATTAAGCCCTCCGAAAAACATTTCGATCAGCCCGCTGAATACATAAAGGCTTAGCATATTGAAAATAAGATGCAACCAACTTACATGTAAAAAGCCTGAAGTAATCAGCCGTTTATAATCCTTATTGATCAATATCCTGTCCACTTCAAATTTGTATCCGTCGAAAAAGCTTTCATTGGTGAAACCTTTGTAGGAAACCAAAACATTTACTGCAATAAGTAAGAGCGATATAATCCCTGTATCTGTCATTGTTTTTTTGCGTCTGGGTTGAGCTGTAATACCCGAAACTATTAAAAAACAGCATAGCTTATTATGATGAAAAAAACTATTAGTCAGACTTCTTTATAAATGCTCAGTCAGAATTCGACTGCTGTTTTCATCTACTACGTTTTATGTATTGCCTGCTCTTTTGCCAGGTATGAAATTTACAGCAGCATAAAAGTTACTGCATCATGAAACTGAACAATAAATACCTGCCGGTAATTGCGCTGCTGCTGTTGCTGGCATCCTGCAGCCGGCCTGCCAAACAAAACAATACAACCGCTGTTTCATCCGATCCTTCATCAAAAATCCCGGATAATATGTATTACGTAACCCCCATCAGCAATGATAATGCGCCCGGCCCGGCGCCGCAATCATCTGCTCCGGCGCCGGTAAATAAACCACAGGGAGAGCTGCAGGTAAGACAAGGCCAGTTCTTTTCCTATGCACTGCCTCCCGGCTGGAGGCTGGGCGAAGACGGGCAATTTGCCCTTACCCTTGTTGCCCCAGATAACCAGGCTTTCACCGTTATGGTGGGCAATGCCGGTTTTATGCCCGATTATCCGCCCGGGCAGTTTGTGTACGAAAAAATGCAGGCGCTTCGCCCGGCAAACCTGCAGGTAGGGCAGGCGCAGCAGGCAAGCCCTGTTGCCGGTTTTCAGCAGGCCTATTCTTTTCCGGTGAGCTACCAGGTAAACGGGCAGCAATACAGGGGCATTGCCACCTGTCATGTAGCGCCTTATTACGGTGGCTGCACCATGGCCATGACGGCCGCAATTGCAGAGAGCAATCAATGGAACGGCTATTCTTCCTGGCTTCCGGCCGTATCAAGGCAGATCGCTGCTACCAACGGCGCAGCCTTTGGCATGCGGGGCGTTATGCAGCAGAACCTGCGCAATTCCATGGCCTACGCCCAGGCGGCACAGGCATACAGGGACTGGTCGGCGCAAAAGCAGCAGGAAGTAACGGATTACCGCAATGCAGTGAATGATAAACAAAATGAACAATTCCGGGACAACCTCGGGGCTGTGCAGCGCTACAATGATCCCTATAACAATGGCACTGAAGTGCAGCTAGGCACCCAGTACAAATATTACTGGATGGATCGCCAAGGCAAAATCCTGGGCACCAATGATGCCAATGTAAATCCCAATGACGGTGGGGGCGGGGACTGGCAGCAAATGCAGACCAAAGAATATTAATAGTTTAATTATTGATTATTAATTGTTAATTGTTAATTGTTATTGATTATTAATCATTAATAATCAATAATTTATCTCATTTTTACTATCTTAAAATTCTCCTTTTATCTTCTCCTGTAACCTTTTTCAGCTTCATTCGTTCCAAATAGTATAACAACCATTCATCCATATATTTTGCCGCCTAGTATTAAACCATGTACTATGCAAAACAAAGTACCTACTTTTGTGAAGTAGTTATCAAAGTATATAACTATAAAGTATTAGCCAACCGTTCCGGTTAGCCCCTGGGACAAAAACAAAGTATAGTCATGAAAAAACTTTTTACCATGCTGGTAGCCACCGGCATTACTATCTGTTCGTATGCGCAGCAACCTGCCGGTAAAATTTCCGGCAGCATTAAAGATGGCGGCAACCAGGCCGTAATTGATGCAGCTACTATTTCGCTGCTGAGATCATCTGATTCTGCGCTTGTAAAAACTTCCCTTACCGACAAAGCCGGCAATTTTTCCTTCGACAATGTAAAAGAAGGAAAATACCTGGTGATGGCCGTTTCGGTAGGACACTCCAAAGTATACAGCCAGCCGCTGGAAATTACTGCAGCCAATGCGGTAGCAAACACCGGCACATTGCAGCTGCTCGCTGTTGCCAAAAACCTGGGCGGTGTAACCGTTGTTGCAAAAAAACAATTCGTTGAACGTAAGATTGACAAAACTGTTATCAATCCCGATGCAATGATCAGCAATTCCGGCGCCAATGCCCTGGAAATGCTGGAAAAAGCACCCGGCGTCACTGTTGACAAGGATGGTAACATCAGCCTTAAAGGCAAGGCCGGAGTGATCGTGATGATCGATGGCAAGCCCAGCTACATGAGCGGAACCGACCTGGTAAATTACCTGAACAATATGCCTTCCAATAATATCGACCAGGTAGAGCTGATGCCGAATCCTCCTGCAAAGTATGATGCTTCTGGCAATTCAGGTATCATCAATATCAAGCTTAAAAAGAACAAACAAAGAGGTTTCAACGGATCGCTGAGCACTTCACAGGGCCACGGCAGGAACTTCAGGAGCTCCAATACGCTCAATCTTAATTATCGCAGGGGCAAGCTGAATACTTTCAGCACTTTCAATGCCAACTACAGGGAAAACCCTCAATGGCTGGATATTAAAAGACAATACCTGGCGGATGATCATTCTGTGGAATCCATCTTTGAGCAGGAAAGCTACCGGATGCGTATATCCAGGTTCTTCAATGCAAGGGTAGGCGCCGATTTTTATGCCAGCCCGAAAACAACACTGGGTGTGGTGTTCACAGGTTACCTGAATCCTACCAACGCCAATGCTCCTAATTTCTCCAGGTTCTACAATCCTTCTATGGAACTGGATTCCATGTTAAGCAATCAACGTAAGGAAAACGGTGACTGGAACCACGCAGGTGTAAACTTCAATTTCCGCCATAAGTTTGATTCAACCGGAAGGGAGATCACTGCAGACGTAGATTACCTGGATTACAGCAATAAGATGAGCGAAGTGATGACCAATACCGGCCTGGATGATAAGTACAATGAAAAATATGAATACTATATCAATTCTAACCTGCCTTCAACCTTGAAAATATTTTCGGCCAAAACAGATTACGTGCAAACGATTGGTAAGGATATTAAAATGGAAGCCGGTTTAAAAACTTCCTTTGTGAACACCGACAACAAAGCAAATTATTTTATCACACAATTTGGAATCACTTCTCCTGACTATTTAAGGACCAACTATTTTCAATACAAAGAAAACCTGAACGCAGCCTACATCAATTTCAGCAAACAATACAAAAAATGGGGTGTGCAAACAGGCTTCAGGGTTGAAAACACCAACTACGAAGGATTGCAGTATGGCAACCCTACCAGGCAGGATTCTTCTTTCAAAAAGAGCTACACCAGCGCATTTCCAACCGTGTACCTTAGCTACGAAATGGACAAAAAGAACAGCTTCGGGTTATCGTACGGCCGCCGTATCAACAGGCCTGATTACGGAAGCCTGAATCCTTTTATCAACTTCATCGATCCTTATACTTATGAAGTGGGTAACCCGTTCCTGAAGCCGATGTTCTCCAACACTGCAGAACTGAGCCATTCGTTTAAGAATATCCTGAACAGTTCTTTCAGCTATACCTATACCAAGGACCTGTTTGGCGAAGGGTTCAGCAGGGAAGACACTGCGGTAGTGGTGAGAAATACCAACTTTGGCAAATCGCAAAACTATAACTTATCTGTAGGCGCCCAGATTCCCGTAACCAAATGGTGGAAAGCGAATCTGAATACACAGGCCAATTACAGCGACCTGGAAGGCACACTGAACGGCAATGATATCAATATTGAATTCACCAGCTACAGCGCCAGCCTCAACAACCAGTTTACCTTTAAAAAAGGCTGGAGTGCAGAGCTGTCAGGATTCTACAGGTCAAAAGGATCGGAAGGGCAGATCATTATCAGACAGGTGATGCAGCTCAATGCTGGTGTGCAGAAACAGGTGCTGAAAAATAAAGGAACCCTGAAATTTTCTGTAAGCGATCTCACAGGACCAATGATCGCAAGAGGATATATCGCTGATGTATCAGCCGCCAATGCCAGCTTCAGGCAAAAAAGGGACAGCCGGGT
Organism: Ferruginibacter sp.; assembly: GCA_047602605.1. GTDB lineage: Bacteria > Bacteroidota > Bacteroidia > Chitinophagales > Chitinophagaceae > Ferruginibacter. The sequence goes on along the minus strand of JASGGW010000005.1, from coordinate 77,777 downwards.
AGCGACGCTTACTTTTAACTACCGTTTCGGTAAAATGTATAAAGCAGAAAAACGCAAAACAGGCGGCGCCGGTGATGAGCAGAACAGAGTGGGGGGAGGCAATTAATGAAATGATCTTTCTGAACGAGGTATAGTTTCTCTGACTATGGGTGCAGGCGTTCCGGGTGAATGGCCTGCACCTTTTTCATGAAGGGCATTGTAGCCGACGGAGAAAAGTTGGTATTGTTTTAGCATTGTCTCAGTTTGAAAAATTGTCAGCCTGAGCTTGTCGAAGGAGGGGGCCATACTATGCTATATCAGTTTCGACAGGCTCAACCTGACAACGTTTTCAATAATAAAATTCAAGCCGAAACAACACTATTCTTTAGTGTATCATTGTTTATCTTTGTACCAATTAAAACAACCGATATGCCTTCATTCGATTTTTCAAGCAAAGTCGATCTGCAAACACTCGATAATGCCATTAATGTAGTCAGCAAGGAAATTACCAATCGTTTCGATTTTAAGGGATCGCATGTGGTGATTGATCTCAATAAGAAAGAATTTAAGGTGAACCTGGAAGCAGACAGCGAAATGAAGCTGGACCAGATCGTTGATGTGATGATCAGCCGGAGTATGAAGCAGGGGCTGGCAGCAGAGATATATGATCTCAGCAAAGAAGCCTATGTAAGCGGGAAGGTCACCAAAAAGGAAATCCCGGTGAGAAACGGCATCAAGCAGGAAGATGCCAAAAAGATCGTGAAGAACATCAAGGATGCCGGCTTAAAAGTACAGGCGGCCATTATGGACGATATTGTAAGGGTTACTGGTAAGAAAATTGATGATTTACAGGAAGTTATACAAGCCAGTAAGGGCTGGAACCTGGGCATCGCCCTGCAAACGGTGAATATTAAAAGCTGATAGCCCGGGCTATCCTGAAAAATATGCGGCAGTAATAGACTTTAAATTGTAGGCTGATATAGGTAAAAAGCATTACCTTTGCTGCCTTATTTAAAAAGTACGGCAAAATCCGTGCATAAAACACTGAAAATGAAAAAAGAAATTCATCCAAAAAGTTACAGGACCGTAGTGTTTAAAGACATGAGTAACGGCCATACTTTTCTCAGCCGTTCAACTGCTGAAAGCAAAGAAACCATCATCTTCGAAGAAGATGGCCAGGAATATCCTGTGATCAAATTAGAGATCTCAAATACCTCTCACCCTTTTTACACGGGTAAAAATGTGTTGGTGGATACTGCAGGTCGTATCGACAAATTCAAAAAACGTTACGAAAAGAAAACGAAATAATTTAATAAAGATTTCAGTATCTTTATTTTGAAGTTTGTTTTTCATGGCTATACTTTAAAGTCCCTTCGGTTCTCCGGGGGGATTTTTTTTGCAACTAATTAATAGCTATTAGCCATTAGTCACTAGCCTTTAGCCGTAATCATTTCCGACAACCTTCAACTTTCAACCTTCAATCTTCAACCTCTGAACCTCTGAACCTTTGCCCCGTTCAACGTATCTTCGGCCAATGAACATTTTTCTCGATGACAGTAAATGCAGGCAGGCTTTACAGCCGTTCAGCTATACAAGGCATGTGGCGGATATCCGGGTAGGGATACTCAGCATCCGGGAAAAATGGGAGCTGTTGGCTGGTGTAACAGTGACTACCAATGAACAGGATATCAAGGCGGAGACAGTCATCATTCAGGCGAATATTATTCCCGCTGTTTCAACCGTAGCGCTTATCATCCAGGCTGCCAAAGACGGCACTCCCTTGCTGGAAACGGATGATATGAAAGTACTTCATCATCCCTGGAATATTTTTCAATACAATGACCGGGCAATACGGGAAGATTTTGCGCTGCTGACCGCAGGGCGAAACTCTCAGCCTGTTTCTCCCACCAACCATGTAACGGGAGCAGGTAATATCTTTATAGAAGAAGGCGCTTCTGTAGAATACAGCATCCTCAATGCCGCTACCGGACCGATCTATATAGGCAGGAATGCGCAGGTAATGGAGGGTTGTTTAATAAGAGGAGCGTTTGCTTTAGGAGAAAATGCCGTTCTGAAAATGGGTACAAAAATTTATGGCGCTACCACACTGGGGCCTAATTGCGTAGGCGGCGGAGAGATCAAGAACAGCGTGCTGTTCGCCAACAGCAATAAAGCACATGATGGTTACCTGGGCGACAGTGTGCTGGGGGAATGGTGCAACCTGGGAGCGGGTACCAGCAACAGCAATGTAAAAAATACAGGCGGCAATGTGAAGTATATCACAGACAGCGACATGAACAGCATAGTGGCCGGTAACAAAGCGGGGCTCATCATGGGCGATTACAGCCGTGCTGCCATTAATACCAGCTTTAATACAGGCACTATTGTCGGCGTCTGCTGCAATGTGTTTGGGGTGGCGCCAGGTAAATTTGTAAATAATTTTTCATGGGGCAACGAAGGTTATATCTTTGAAAAAGCCATCGCCGATATCAGTAACTGGAAAAAAATGAAGGGGCAGGAGATCAGCGAAGCGGAAATAGCAATGCTTAAAAATATTTATACTCACCATCAATAACAGAACAGAATTTATGCGTAAACAAATAGCGGCAGCGAACTGGAAGATGAACCTGAGCCTGCAACAGGCAGAAGAACTGGTAAAAGCTTTACTGGCAACCGATCACCAGTTGGGCAGTGATCAGCTGGCTATACTGGCCGTGCCTTTTCCTTATATTATCCCTGTAAAACAATTGCTGGACGGCAAACAGAATGTATTTGTAGCAGCGCAAAACTGTTCCGCAAATAAAAACGGTGCCTATACAGGCGAAGTGAGCGCAGAAATGCTCCAAAGCCTTGCGCTCAAATACGTGGTGCTTGGCCACAGTGAAAGAAGGGAATATAATCATGAAGGAAATGAAGAGCTGGCAAAAAAAGTGGATATCGCCATGGCGCACCAGTTGCAGCCGATCTTTTGTTGCGGTGAACCATTGGCGATCAGGGAAGCGGATACACAAAACAGTTATGTGGAGCAACAATTGAAAGAAAGTCTTTTTCATCTTACGGCTGAACAGATCACCGGTTTTGTGATCGCTTATGAACCTATCTGGGCCATCGGTACTGGTAAAACAGCCAGCAGCGCCCAGGCGCAGGAAATGCATGCTCATATCCGTGCGGTATTGGCAGCGCAATATGGCGAAGCAGTGGCCAACAGCATTTCTATCCTGTATGGCGGCAGCGTAAAAGCAGCCAATGCAGCAGAAATATTCGGCCAGCCCGATGTGGACGGCGGCCTGGTAGGCGGCGCAAGTCTTGTCGCTACAGAATTTGCAGCTATCATCAACAGTCTGAAAAAATAATCGTCCTTACACATGTTTATAAAACAGCTATACCATTATAACAAATATGGGTTGGCTGTTTTTTTATTTTTTCTTCTTTTCTTTTTTTACATTAATTACAAATGGGGCCTGGTGGCTACGCCGGTGTACCAGTATGGTATGTTCAGCGGCAGCTATTCGGTAAAAGATACGCAGCAGGTCTATGAAATTTATGTAGACGGAAAGCTGCTGGAACCTGCCACGCTGCATTTTACCAGGAGGGATATGCTGTTTACGCTTATTGAAAAATATGAGCGGCAGAAAAAAGATCCATTGGTATTGTATCAAACCATGCAGCAGATTTTCGGCCGGGCAGGAGCTGGCAATATGGTGAGCAGTGAAAAATACTTGCCGGCGATTTCCGACGAAAAATTTGCGCAGTGGCTGCTTGGATATATCGGTAAAGGTTCATCTATTGCTGTGATGGAAAGGCAATACCAATGGCAGGATAATGCCATGCAGCCCGTTTCACCTCTTAAACCCACCGGCATTGCTGCTAACCGATAAACATACCGCTGCTGTTGCAAAGGTGTATGGCGCCTGCTTCCTGGTGCTGGCGTGCTGGTATATTTTTCATGGCATCAGCTTTTCTCTTTTACAACCGGTATTTTTTGCGGCTCAGCCTGATATGACAGGCCATGTTATTTTTTCTACCGGCTTGCAGCAAATGCTGATCAGCCAGCGATGGCTGCAGGTTGTTTTTGATGCAGTGGTTTTGCTTATTAACCCTTTGCTTGCTTTTTGTTTTATCAGGAAAATGCGCTTCACGTTCCTGCTTGCCTGGGGTACGATCGTTTTTAACATCGTTTATTTTTATCTATTGTCTTCCATGAGTTTTGTAAGCCGGGAACCTTTTATTGCATGGATGTTCATGCCCTTTCTTTTTACTGCCCGCAGCCTGCCCGCTTTCTATTTTAAATTTCATGTACTGCGGATATTGTTCATCTTATTCTTTGCAACAGCCGGTTTGTGGAAGATGAGGGGCGGAGGCGCTTTTCATACCGAACAATTCAGTGGGATACTGGCACACCAGTATGCAGCGGTACTGGCATCGGGTGCAAAGGGTTGGTTTGTATCGCTGACCAGGTTCCTGGTCAATAACCCGGTAACAGCGTTTGTGCTGTATTGGATAGTGACGTTGGCTGAACTTTTTTTTATGGCAGGCTTGTTCACCCGGCGGTTAGACCGCTGGCTCCTCCTGATGCTCGTGGTCTTTATCTGCTTCGATTATTTTTTAATGGAGATCAATTATTTCAGCTGGCTGCCTTTTGCCACGCTTTTTTATTATTCCCGTGCCGGGCTTGAAAAATTCTGATATCAGATAGCTTTCCTTCTGTATAAGAATAACAACGCTGCTGCGCAGAGCACTGCAGCCGCAGCAGCGCCGGTCGCCAGCGATACAATGGCTGGTTGCTCTTTTACCAATAGATGGCAGCCTGCCATGATTATCATAGATACGCAGAATATGCCGATAAAATAGCCAAAGGGTAAAATGCTGCTCACAGGGACTTTGAGAATGGAAGAAGTATACCATAAATAATAGCCGGCCTGTATATAGGTTGACAAAACGAAAGCACCTGCCAGTCCCGGCAAGCCGAAAAGCGGGTAAAGAATTGCCATGAACAATACCGCCAGCACAAGATCGAGAATAGCTCCTTTTAAAATAATATCATTGCGGTGATGTACCTGCAGTACAGCGGTATAATAAGCCGTGCGTACCGGCAGCACGAAAATGCTTACAAGGAAAACAGGAATGGCCGTTGCATATTTTTCACCGAATACAAAAAGGAACAGCTCCCGGTGAAAGAGCAGCAAAAAACAGAAAAGCGGGAAAATAAAAGAGCCCAGGAAATAGCCGGAGCGGTTATAAATATCAACAGAGCGGGACAGCTTTTCTTTTTTAAGCTTGGAGAGCTCTACCAGCATGATATTGCTGACAGCGGTCAGTAATAAAGGATAAACAGGGATTTCATAAGAGCCATTATAATAAATGGCAAACTGCTGCACGGAAATAAAAGTAAGGATGAGCCATTTGTCGATCCATTTAAAAACAACATCTATCACATCGTGCAAGCCCAGGTACAGCCATTGTTTACCGATGCCGGCTGTTTCGGGCTTTACTGCATCCGTTACTTTGTCAGTGCGCTTTACAAGGCACATGGTTTTCAAAATTGCTAGAGCGATAAAACCTATCAGCAATTGCATTAACGAAAACACCGGCCTGTTGATCATCCAGAGATGTACGGCCAAAAACAATATATAATAGAGCAGGTTCACCAGCAGCACTCTTTTTTCCTGCTCCTGCTTAATCGCTATTGTTTCGGCAAGAATGGATATATTCTGGCAGATGATAAAAACACAGAGCAGCGCCTTTTCGGGTAAAAAGAGGCTGTTGACCGCCAGCAATATATACAGGAGTGGCAGTGTATTGAGGATAATTGCGGCGTACAGAAAGCTTCTTATATGTGATCTTATCCAGTGTTGCAGCTGTATACCTGAGTTGGAGAGGAGAATGGCCTGTGTACCGAAAAGACCGATGACGCTGCAGAAATTTGCATACAACCATACGGATTGGTAGTGGCCGTAGTCATCCAGCGAAAGCCGGTTGGCATAAATGTACAACACCAGTAACTGCACTGCCACTTTGCTTACGCTGGCAATGATCAGCAGGAAGGATCGTTGCGTAAATCGTATGGTATGGGCATTCAGTTGATTTTCCACGCTTGGTATAATACTGTATTAATTGCTTTGCCTGTATTTGTTCTTTGCCTTGGTTATTTCCCGCTGCAGGATCGCCCGGATGCTGTCATTTGCATTAAGCATGATGTACACCGTGGTGCCGATTTCTCTTGCATACGGTTCTTTGATCCGGCCGGCAATGGCAACGCTGTCAAAATACTTTATTTCTTTCGACACATCTGCATTTTCTTTTACCCGGATGCAATGCTGCCATTTTTTATTTTCCGGGAACCAGGTGGCATAGTCAGCGTTCACTGAAAGCGCATTGATATTTTTATGCTTTGAATAATAGTTCACCGCACCTGCTTCGCCGTAATTATCGCAGAATACAATGGTATTGGCAGGATCATTTACTTTTTCATAAGCGCTGTCTACAATGGCAGCCAGCTCTTTCCAGCCCAGCATATCCGCAAAGTCCTGCGATATGGGATGCTCTTTGCCGTCCTCCCAGCGGTGAAGCCCTGTTTTTTGCTGCAGGTTGGCTTTGGCCACTATTTCTTCCGGTGGTAACAGGGGGAAAGCCACTTTCAGCATAAGTGCAAAAAAAGCAAGGGGCAGCAATAGCAGCAAAGGTCTCAGCACCCATTTCTTCCAGCCATTTTGCAGCAGTGTTTCCAGCCATACGGCGCCGAAGGCGAAAAATATAGGATAGATGCCTATGGCATAATAAGCTTTTGCCCGCAGGAAAATGAACAGCAGCATTGTAAATGCAAAACCATAGAACAGCACAATATATTTTCTGAAAGGAGCATAAAGAAAAAGGCTGATAAAACCTGCCAGCAATACAATGAGCCCGCCTGCAAAGAACAGCAGCTGCTCTTTCAAAAAATCGCCCCGGCTTACATATACCAGCTGCGTATTGGTGAGCTCCCGCATATGAGCAAATACTGGGAAGCCATTCTTATACTGCCACCAGAGGTTGGGCGCCATCAACAGGAATGCCAGTATTATTGCGCCATACAAGGCTTTCTTTGTAAAAACAGAGCGCTGCTGTGTGAGCACCAGTGCAGGCAACAGGCCTATGAGTTGGAAAATGATATTGTATTTATTTAAAAAGCCGATGGCGAAACCGATGGCAGCAAACCAGAGCCATTTTTTTTGTTCCCCGTTCGTGTAACGGATGATGCAGTAATAAAAAAATGTCCAGGCCAGTATATCAAAAGAATTGGGCTGAAACAAAATATTCAGCCGGAGCAATGCGGAAAAGAGTACGCAGGCGCTTCCCAGCAGCAACGCAAAAAGATTGCCTTTCAATGCTTCAATCGCTTTCCATACGATGAATATCGTTAATGCGCCGAACAGGGCAGGGAAGAAGCGTATCCAGAATTCTCCACCGCCCAGCTTGAGTATCAGCCAGGCTACCCAGGAATTCAGCGGCGGAACTGAAATATAACCGGCGGCGAGGTGTCTTGCCTGGTCAAGGTGCAGGTACTCATCTCTCTGGAGATCATAAACAGGGTGTACAAGCTGTAACTGGATGATAAATTTTAGCAGGATAATAAAAATAAGCAGCGCATACTTTTTGATCATGAAAGCTGTCAGGTTTGGTTATGGATATCTTGTTTGGTAAAAGGACTTTTCAGCAAAGTAAGGATATCTTCATCTTTATCGTTGGAATAATACCTGTCGAGCCCGTAGCGTATTTTGGAAGCATCCAGTTTTTTAAAAGTACCCAGCAGCCGGTCCCATACCGAAAAAATAGCGCCGTAATTGCTGTCTGTGTAAGGCTGTTTCCAGTGATGATGCACTTTGTGCATGTTGGGAGAAATCAGCACATAGCTCAGGAAATTATCCACAGGTTTGGGCAGGCTGATGTTCGCATGGGTAAATGCGGTGGCAATCACCACCAGGGTCTGGAAGATCATTACGCCGTACATGGGAGCGCCGCTGATGAATATGGCCATGAAGAAGAACAATCCTCTTAATACGCTTTCCACCGGATGATGCCTCAGGCCCGTGGTCACATCCACATTATTGTCTGCGTGATGGATCACATGAAAACGCCACAGGAAATGAGTTTTATGCTGCACAAAATGCACCAGCCATCCGCCGAAAAAGTCCAGCGCCAGCACCGAAATGATGATGGTGCCTGCAATGCCTGCATGGGTCCAGTAGATGATCCCGAACTGGTGTGCCTTGCACCAGTCGCTGATCTGGATAATGAGGATCGCCAGGAAAGTATGGATAACCAGGTGGATTACCGTAAAGAACATATTCACCCCGGCATGCCTGAGCTTACTCTTTTTGTATTGCAGGGAAATCAGCGGAATTGCGCCTTCCAGTATCCAGAACAGGAGCAGGCCGCCTACCAGGATGGTCATGCGCAGCAGCGGGTGCTGTTCCAGCGAGTCGAAAAAGGCAATAATCTGGTTAAACATCGCAACGATTTGTCCAAAAGTTACGAACTAATTGCAGATAATCCGGTCTGGGGGAGTAAAGTGTAACAAAAATTACAGGGTTTTTCCTGTCAGAAATCAGGAAAAACCCTGATGGAATTCTCATTAGCAAGTCGTTGCTTTGTGGAAGGTTTTTCATAGGATATTGGATTTTAAAAGCGGGGCGGATTTCTATCCACCCCTTTTTTTATTTCCGGCTAAATTTGCATTATGAAAGTGTATTTCATCAGCGGACTGGCAGCGGACAGCAGGGTGTTTAAACATATCGTGCTGCCGGATGGTTTTGAAGTCGTGCACCTGCACTGGATCGACCCACAAAAAAATGAAAGTCTTTCTTCTTATGCTCACCGGCTGGCCGCCGGTATAGACAGTTCTGAAAACTTTGCACTGGCAGGTCTGTCCATGGGCGGCATGATGGCGGCTGAAATAGCCCGGACCTATCATCCCGTTACAACCATCCTGTTATCGAGCGTGGCGACCAGCAGGGAACTGCCTGCGCTTTTTAAAATGGCTTACCGCTTCCGGCTCCATAAATTTGTGCCTGTAGGCTTTTTAAAGACGCTGTCTTTGCTGAAGCGTGATTTTATCGCCGATACCGCAGAAGACAAACTGGTGCTGAAGCAGGTGATCAGGGATAGCGATCCTGCCTTCATTCGCTGGGCCATGAATGCCATACTGGAATGGAAGAATGAACAGAAACCTGATAACTGCTGGCATATTCACGGCAGCAAAGATGAAATACTGCCGCTCCGCTACACTCATCCCACGCATATTGTTGATGGCGGTAATCATTTAATGATCATGAACAAAGCTGCAGAGCTAAATGCGCTGCTGAAGGAGATATTGCTCAGGCAGTCCGCCTGAGCATTTTTTTAATGATCACAATCTGTCCCAGGTGATAGGCATCGTGCTGTAATACTGCATTCACCAATTCAAAATAACTGTAAGCGCCACCGGCAGGCTTTATATCCCAGCTTATTTGTTTATGATCTTCCAGCAGCTTTATCAATGCTTTCTGTGAAGCCTTTAATTGCTTCAACGCATCCGGCCATGCTTCTTCGGCAGGTGCAACAGGGCTGATGAAAAAATTATTCTCCGGCGCCGGCGCTTTTTTATCTTTCATTCTTTTAATAAGAGTTTGCCGCCAGCAAATCATATGGTAAACAATCTGCCATATGGAGTTGAGACCGTTGATATTCTTCAGGGCTTCGGCAGGATGGAGATCTTCCAGTGTGGCCTCGAGTGAAACATCTATCCAGGGGTCGCCGTTGTAATGGTCGGCAATCAATTTCTGGAAACGTGCTGCGTTGTTCATATCATTTTATTTGCTGTCATAAGTTAAAGTTAAAGCAGATACTGCACAGGTGTATATAAAGGAATTGTAGTAAATTTAATTGTGATGAAAAAATTTACCCTATTCGTTTTGCTGTCATTTTTTGCGGGCTCAGCCGGTTTGCTGCAGGCGCAGAAATTAATAACGGGTACCTGGGAGGGTGTATTTGATTACCAGACGCTGATACTGAGCGTTGAGCAGAAAGATACCATGCTCTGTGGTTTCACACACGACTTTGTAAACAACGATTCTTCCGATAACTGTACGGTGGCATACCTGGGCAGGTATGTGCCTTCGCAGAAAGTGTACCTGCTGGATGGCAACCGTTTTATCCAGAACAGCGGTACCCATGTGCTCATGTATATTGTACTCAAGGAAGATAGTCGTCTCGGCAAGAATTACCTGAGGGGGAAAATATTTACCGGTTCTGTCATCACCCGTATGCTGGACGTAGGGGGTACGGATGTAGTGCTGAAAAAAATATCTTCCCGGGCCATCAAGCTGCCCGGCGGCGAGCCTAATTGTTTTCCCAAGCCGAAGCCGGTACCCAAACCAAAACCAGTGCCCGCCAAACCGGCTATACCCACCCCCAAGCCTGTGCAGCCCAAGCCTGTAGTACCTAAACCACAGCCGGTTACGCCTAAACCTAAACCTGTGAAACCGGATACGGTGAAGAAAACGGTTCCCCGGCCCGAAACGCCTGTTATCACCAAAAAGGAAATCGAGATAGCAAGGGAAATGAGCCGCCGTAAACAAACAGAACAAAGCCGACTGGAAGTGAACGTACGGCAGATCAATCTTAAAGTGTATGATAACGGTATCGTGGACAATGATACGGTCTCCATTTTTTATAACGGTAAGTTATTGCTCAGCCACCAGCGTTTATCCGAATCTCCTATAGTGATCAATCTTGATCTCGATGAAAATGTCACTGAGCATAAGATCGTAATGTATGCAGAAAATTTAGGGGGCATACCGCCCAATACGGCGCTCATTGTAGTGACGGCCGGCGACAAACGCTACGAGCTGCGAAGCAAGGCCAGCCTGGAAGAAAATGCCGTGCTCATTTTTGATTATCGGCCAAAATAGTAGTAGCATTGCAAAGCTGAACGACCTCCGCATATTAAAACCATCAAATAACCGTTATATAGCGGCAATCCAATATTATCTGGTGAAAAAGATACTCCTTATTATTCCTGTATGCTTATGCACGTGCAGCCTTTTTGCGCAGCGGCACCTGTATATGGGTGTGTTTGGCGGGCTTACAGGCTATAAGGGCGACCTGGGGTCGGCCACCCTTCCTTTCAAAGCGCCCAATGGGGTAATCGGCGGGAGCATGGTGGTGGAGCTCAATCACCGGATGATCATAAGAGCCGAGCTCAATTACGGTGAAGTGAGCGGCTCCGATAAATTATCGGCAAAGAACAGGGCCCGCAATCTCGACTTTTCCAGCAAGATCACCGAAGCCGGTCTTGCATTCGAATACATTCTCTTTGATCTATACGAATACAAAGTGTCTCCTTATTTTTTTGCAGGTATCAGCACATTCAAATTCAGCCCTTATACAAAAGATGAAAAAGGCAATGTGATCTTCCTGGCGGAGCTCAGTACCGAAGGGCAGGGCTTTTATAAAGACCGTAAAGAATACAAACTGCAGAAAATTGCCATTCCTTTTGGCGGCGGATTTCAATGGGCGCTTTCCCGCCGTACCCGGCTCCTGCTGGAAGCGGGTATCCGTAAAACCAATACCGATTACCTGGATGATGTCAGCACGACGTACGTGGATGCAACGCTCCTGGAGCAAAGAAAAGGCGCTACAGCGGTTGCTATTGCTTACCGGGGCGATGAGCTGGATCCTTCCAGTCCTTATCCCGCTGCCGATACCCGCCGGGGCAATCCAGCCAACAAAGACTGGTATTTTTTTACCGGACTACATTTCCGCTTCAGCCTGGAACCAAAGATGCGGCAGGTGCGGTACACCTATAAACCCCGCAGGGCCAAAACAAGCTGCCCTACTGTATTCTAAAAAAGAAATTGCCTTTTGCAAGGCAACTTCTTATCGTGCAATGATTTTTTACCGGCAAAGATTCGCTGCTGAGCTTCATGGGCGTCGCACACTTTTACAGCGGTTCTTTGCGCAGCAGTTTATTCTACGCCCGCCAGGTCATCCCCGTCATTGCTTTTTTTGTTTTGTTTTTTAGCAAGTGCGCTTGCAGTTTCCACCAGGTTTATAAATTCACTGCGATATCCTTCCTTGTCTTTTGCAGTCGCCGATTTGGCCAGCAGCAATACCGAAGCATAACTGGCATTGGCTTTAAATTCGGAGTTGCGTAGCAGCATGCCGAAAGAAGCAACCGCTGCGACAAACCTGTAATTATCGGAGGTATTCGCAATTTTGAGTTGTTTGTCTTTTACGCTGTTGATGATCAGCCTGCTCACATCACCATCCGGTTGTTTGTAACGGAACTTGATCGTCATCACTTCATCATCAAAGGTTGTTTTGCCAAGGGGAGCTGTTTTGTTTTTTGAATATTTCAACGGATCCACGTCTTTAATGAAAGAAGATTTCACACCTACCGGGATGATCTCGTAAATGGCCGTTACCGTGTGACCACTACCCATATCGCCGGCATCTTTTTTATCGTCGTTAAAATCTTCTTTTTTCAGCATGCGGTTCTCATAACCTACGAGGCGATAGGCCTGTACTTTGGCAGGGTTGAATTCCACCTGCAGCTTTACATCTTTTGCAATGGTGAACAATGTGCCGCCAAATTCATTCACCAGCACTTTTTTAGCTTCATGCATACCATCAATATAGGCATGATTGCCATTGCCTTTGTCGGCCAGCTTCTGCATTTTATTATCCTTGTAATTGCCCATACCGTATCCCAGCACGGTCAGGAACACACCTGATTTTCTTTCATTCTCGATCATCCTTTCCAGGTCGTCGTCGCTGCTGGGACCTACGTTAAAATCACCGTCGGTGCAAAGGATCACCCGGTTATTGCCGCCTTTTACAAAATTGGCCTTGGCTGTCTTATATGCCAGCTGTATTCCTTCGCCGCCTGCAGTGGAACCGCCTGCCTGCAACCTGTCCAGCGCATCTTTGATGGTTGTTTTCTGGTCGCCGCGGGTAGGAGCCAGCACCAGTCCTGCAGCACCGGCATACACTACAATAGAAACCTTATCCTGTTCCCTCAGCTGGTCAACCAATAATTTCATAGATGATTTTACCAGCTCCAGTTTGTTGGCCGCCATCATGGAGCCGGATACATCGATCAGGAATACAATGTTGGAGGCAGGGAGCTTGTCGGTCGCAATTTTTTTACCCTGCATACCGATCATGATCAGTTTGTGCTGGCTGCTCCAGGGAGCATCGCTCATTTCGGTGGTAAAAGAAAAAGGCTGGTCACCGGAGGGTTGGGGATAGTCGTACTGGAAATAATTGATCATTTCTTCAATACGCACTGCACCGGCCGGGGGCAATTGTCCCTGCTTCAGCATTCTCCTTACATTACTGTAGGAAGCCGCATCCACATCAATCGAGAAGGTGGAGAGCGGGTTGTCATCTGTTTTGAGAAAAATATTTTCCTGGATATTGTCATAGTCTTCGGTATTATAACCCAGGTCATCTTCTTTTTCCTGGATGTCATAATAGCCTGCGGAAGGAGCAACCTTCCCATTAGCTACTGAGGCGGTAACACTTCGGCTAACCCTTTTAGCATTATAAGCTGATGTTACCACAACTTCGTTGAGGGTCTGATCAGCTTTTATTAATACTACATTTATTTGAGATTGTCCATTTATTTTTTTTTCAGTTGTATTAAAACCCAGTGCGGAAAAGATGAGGGTGGCCTGCCTATCGGTCACTTCAATTGTATAAAATCCTTTCTGATCGGTAACAGTTGCTTTAAGGCTGCCTTTTACTGCAATGCTCGCACCTGCCACAGGCGTACCCTGTTCATCGGTTATCCACCCGGTAATGGTTTCGGCAGGAGCAGGGCGGTAATGTTCTTTAATTGGTTTGTACACGCTGATGGCCGCTATGAAAAGCGGTAGCAACAGCAGCATCGTTTTTTTCATATAAAATAAATTTTTAAGTGAGTTCTGGTGCAGGGTGTTTGTTGTTCCTTACCAGATGCAGCGGCTTTTACGATTACATAATGACCAATGCCATTTTTTATATATTTTTGAAGCGGTGTCATCATTTCTAAAGAACATATCTGCTTCCGGACAGCCTGATGAGGAACTGGTGCTGTTGTACCAGAAAGAGGGCGACCTCAATGTGCTGGGCGATCTTTACCAGCGTTATATGGAGCTGGTATATGGTGTTTGCCTTAAATACCTCAAGGATGATGAGAATGCCAAAGATGCTGTAATTGCTATATATGAGGAATTGATAGTGAAATTGAGAAAATACGAGGTACAGAATTTTAAGGCCTGGCTGTACCAGTTGTCCAAAAACCACTGCCTCATGCAATTGCGTTCCAGTAAAAAATTCCAGAAATCAGAAAAAGATATTTCCCTTATGCAAAATGAGGAGGAAGTGCATCTGAACGGCGTAATGGAGAAGGAAGAGCATTTTAAGCATATGTATTTCTGCTTGGAGCAGCTGGCTCCCGAGCAAAAGCAGGTGGTGGAGCTTTTCTACCTTCAGGGAAAATGTTACAACGAGATCGCCGATTCAACCGGCATAGAATGGAATAAAGTGCGCAGCTTTATACAGAACGGGAGAAGGAACCTTAAAATTTGCATGGACAAACAAATGGCACAGGCCTGATGCAGACGGATTTTAATCATAAGCAATGGGGCGTTGCAGATTTTGAACGCTATCACTCCGGCAAAATGCCGGAAGCGGAAAGTCATGCCCTTGAAAAAGCTGCGCTGGACGACCCGTTTTTACAGGATGCGTTGGATGGTTATGAGTTTACACAAACCCCGCAGGATGATATTGCTTACCTGAAGGAAAAGCTGTGGCCCGCAGCGGATAAAACACCTGTGGTGGCGATTCCCTGGTACCGGACCACCTTATTCAGGGCTGCGGCCGTGGTGATGGTATTTGCCGGCATTGGTATCATGTACCTGAACCGGGATAAGAATAATAGCCCGGATGCTGATAAAGAAATTGCTGTTACTAATTTAAATAAAGCAAAGGGAGTAGACAGTTCGGTCAATAGCTATTATAACCTGGATGATTCAGCGCCTGTTATCGCAAAGCTTGATAAAGAGGTGCCCAAACCTTCAGCCGGCCTGGTACCGGGTGAACAGAATAATAATGCCCCGGTTAACCAGCAGGCAGAAGATGCTGAACAGAAAGCGTCTGAGGCAGAAGAGCTGGCCCGCAATGACGACAGGGCCAAGGAGAAACAAGCTTACACTCCTGTTCCAAAGTATGATATAGCGAATAAAAAAGAGACGAATAAAGACGGGATAGCTGATAAAATTGCCGCAGCTCCTGTACAAAATAACCGGAGCCAGGTTTCCGGAAGGGTAGTAAACCAGCAGGGTGAGCCGGTGCCCTATGCCGTTTTAAAAAACAATGCGGATAATCGTCAGCAGGTAGCCAGCGATCTCAATGGCAACTTTGTAATGAACAACGCCAACACACCAGCCAACAGTAATTCGGTACCGCTGGAAGTAAATGCAGCAGGTTATGAATCTGCCAAGCAAAACCTGGCGAACAACAGCAGTAATAACACCATTGTATTAAACCAGGCCGACAGCATAACGGCTGAAGTGACCGGCGGAGCCAAAGGGCGTAAAGAAAAATACCAATGGAACGGCCGCAACTCCCATATCCAGCTGCGCAATGCAAAACCGCTGGAAGGCTGGGATTATTTTTATTACGTAATGAACGACAGCATCAGCAGGAACACCGCCCTGATGCAGCATAAAGGAAAAATGATACTGACATTCGATACCAATGATGATGGTAAGGTGCAGAATATTACTGTAAAAAAATCGGTGAACAATACAGCCGACAGCATCGCCAGCCGCATATTGTCAAAATCTCCGATACTCGAAATCACCAACAGGCAAAGGAAGGGTGAAGCGGTGATCAGGCTTGATTAAGCAATCGTTTTATTCATCCTTCCAAATACTCCAGTATATTTCAAGCAGCTATTTAACATCACTGGATGGCATTATTGATAAACCAGGTGCTGTTTGTTTCATCCTGTTCGATAGCTGCGCAATCACAATTTTCCACAAAATTGATTTGGTTTAATATTTGTTACAATTAATTGAAAATCAAATATCTAAATCCTTTTTTACTTGTTTTTATTTTGCTCTTTTTTCTACTCATATTAATGCGGCCTGTAGTTAATGGCACAGATATTGCCTATGCATGGATGAAAAAATTTAAAAACATCATTTACTATGAAAAAAATACTTCTATCAGTCCTGATTCTGGCAATAGGTTTTTCAGCAGCCGAGGCTCAAAGCAAAAAGAAATCCAAATCAAAACCATTGACAGCAGAACAGAAACAGCAGGCTGCGATTGCCAAGATCCAAAAAGAAAAACAGGAACAATTTGAAACAGCCAGATTGGAGCGTTTGTATGATGATTCGGTAAGAAAAGAAAATGAAACCAGGGATGAATTTGTAAAAGATTCACTGCGCCAGGATTGGAAAACAAAAAAGCTGGCACAGGTTGATAGCACCAATAACGAGAACTGGAAACGTACAGTAGCTGATAAGGATGCCTGGTATGATCATGAAAGAAGCCAGAATGCGATCAATAAAAAAGCAGGTATCTCCGATATCCAGGGCAGGAAAGTAAAAGCACTGAATGAAGCCTATAATTCAAAAGCCAAGCTGATCAAAGAAGATGCAACGCTGACAGAAGATGCAAAGAAAACACAGCTGGCTGCATTGAATGCTGAAAGGACAGCTAAAATAAAAGAGATCGTTGGCAGCAACAAAGCAAAAAAACTGGATAAAGAGCGTAAGAATTATGCAAAGAAAAACACAGACGATCATGATTCAAAATGGATAGATGAGTCTGCTGCGAGCACCAAAAAAAATAAGTAAAAGATAGGGCGTTTTAAGTTTTGAATATAAGCGGAGTTGTGCAATACAACTCCGTTTTTTATTTATTGCCGGATTTTATCATAAAATAACCTGCCCGATACGGGTTTTTGCCGGGAATCGGGCAGCTTTGCCGCTGCTTAATCCGGCTAAAATCACCTATTTTTGCCGACTAAATTTTGAGTGTAGTACATGAAGAATATCCGCAATTTTTGCATTATTGCCCATATTGACCACGGAAAAAGTACCCTGGCTGACCGTTTATTGCAGACCACGAACACCATCAGTGAGCGTGAAATGCAGAACCAGGTGCTGGATGATATGGACCTGGAGAGGGAAAAGGGCATAACCATCAAGAGCCACGCAATCCAGATCAACTATAAATACAAGGGTGAGCAATATGTGCTTAACCTGATCGATACGCCCGGCCACGTGGATTTCAGCTATGAAGTGAGCCGTGCGCTGGCTGCCTGCGAAGGCGCCCTGCTGCTGGTAGATGCTACCCAGGGTATCCAGGCGCAAACCATCAGCAACTTATACCTGGCCATTGATAACGACCTGGAGATCATACCGGTGATCAATAAAATTGATATGGACGGCGCCATGATCCCCGAGGTGAAGGACCAGATCATCGATCTCATCGGCTGCAAGGAAGATGAGATATTACTGGCAAGCGGTAAAAGTGGTATTGGCATTGAAGAGATTTTACAGGCCATCGTAGAACGTATTCCTGCGCCGCAGGGAGACCCGGAAGCACCATTGCAGGCATTGATATTCGACTCTGTGTTCAACAGTTTCCGTGGTATCATTGTTTATTACCGCATATTCAACGGCAACATCAAAAAAGGCGATAAGGTAAAATTCTTCAGCACAGATAAGGAATACGAGGCCGATGAGGTAGGTATACTTAAACTGGGCATGAGCCCGAAAAACGAAGTGAGCTGCGGGGATGTGGGTTATATCATCACCGGTATCAAAAATGCCAAGGAAGTGAAAGTGGGGGATACGCTGACAACTGTCGCCAATCCTACCGACAAACGTATTGAAGGTTTTGAGGAAGTAAAGCCGATGGTATTTGCCGGTATATTCCCGGTTGAAACCGATGCATTTGAAGAATTGCGTGACTGCATGGAAAAATTACAGCTGAATGATGCCTCGCTTACATTTGAATTAGAAACATCACAGGCGCTGGGCTTTGGTTTCCGTTGCGGTTTCCTCGGGCTGCTGCACATGGAGATCATCCAGGAACGCCTGGAGCGGGAGTTTAACCAAACGGTTATTACAACGGTGCCCAACGTGAGCTTTATCGCCTACACGACCAAGGGAGAGAAAGTGGATGTGCACAATCCTGCAACGCTGCCTGACCCCAGCCGCACCGAAAAGGTGGAAGAGCCATATATCAAAGCGCAGATTATTACGCAGTCTGATTATATCGGCAATATCATGACGCTTTGCATCAGCAAAAGAGGGATGCTTATTCACCAGAGCTATATCACTCCTACAAGAGTGGAGCTCACTTTTGAAATGCCGCTGACAGAGATCGTATTTGATTTTTATGATAAATTAAAATCACAGACCAGGGGATATGCTTCCTTCGATTATCATCCTATCGGTTTCAGGGACAGCGATATTGTTCGCATGGATATTCTCCTCAACGGCGAAAAAGTGGATGCGCTCAGCGCATTGATTCACCGTAGCCGGGCACAGGAATTCGGTCGTAAGCTCTGTGAGAAATTAAAAGAGCTGCTCACCCGCCAGCAATTCCAGATCGCTATCCAGGCGGCCATCGGCGCCAAAGTGATTGCCCGTGAAAATATCAGCGCCATGCGGAAAGATGTTACTGCAAAATGTTATGGTGGTGATATCAGCCGTAAACGTAAATTATTGGAAAAACAAAAAGAAGGTAAAAAGCGCATGCGCCAGATAGGTAACGTGGAAGTGCCACAGGAGGCCTTCCTGGCAGTGCTGAAGCTGGATGATTAGAATAAGTAAAAAGTTGGAATTTAAAGGTCAGAAGAGTGAAGATGATTAGGATGTTTTTGACTTTTTACTTTTGAATTTGAATTGACATGAAGTTATTTCCCGAATCGACATTACAACAATTAGAGTTCAATAAAGTTAAAGAGCTGCTGGAGGCTCATTGTAAAACAGAGTACGCCAAGAACCTTTCCCAGAACCTGCGCATCCATACCCGGAAAGAGTTCATTGAGATCGCACTGCTGCAATCCAATGAATTCAAATCCCTCCTGCAGGGTGGTCTGTATTTTCCCAACGAATTTGCACTGAATATACAGCGTGAAATCAAGCTGCTGGGTATTCCCGGCGCTTCGCTTAATGGCGAACAGTTCATGCTGCTGCGTCGTCTTACCGACAATGCGCATAATATTTTCCGGTGGTTCACTGCAGAGATCAGGGATAGCTATCCCGGCCTCAGCGCTGTGGTGGCCAACAATTATTATGAGAAAGCGATCAGGGAACTCATTGATGATGTGCTGGATGAAACCGGCGTGGTGAAAGATAATGCCAGCGAAGCTTTGGCGGATATCCGCATGAAGCTGTACCGCAAGCGCAATGAGCTGCGAAGGGTATTTGACCGCATTGTAAGCAAAATGAACAAGCAGGGCTACCTGGCCGATATTGAAGAAAGCTTTATGAATGGGCGAAGAGTGCTGGCTGTATTTGCAGAGCAGAAAAGAAGCGTGAAAGGTGTGCTGCATGGCGAAAGCGACAGCCGGCGTACCAGCTTTATTGAACCCGAAGAAACGACGGAACTGAACAACGATATTTTTTCACTCGAATACGAAGAGCAGAAAGAAGTGTACCGCATACTGCGGCAGTTGACACAGCAACTGAGTGTGTATGCGCCGCTGCTTAAATCGTACCACGATATGTCCGGCGAATTTGATTTCATCAGGGCCAAAGCCAGGCTAGCCATTGATATCAACGGGCATTATCCCTTGTTGAAAGACAGGGCTTATATCAATCTCATCAATGCCTATCACCCTTTGCTGTATGTGTATAATCAAAAAGTAGGCAAGCCTACCATACCGGTAAGCCTGAAGCTGGATGATAAGCACAGCATCCTGGTGATCAGCGGACCCAATGCCGGTGGCAAGACTGTTACGCTGAAAACAATCGGTTTGCTGCAGGTGATGTTGCAGGCTGGTCTGCTGGTATCAGTGAGTCCCGACAGCGAAATGGGTATTTTCAAACAGATATTCATTCATATCGGCGATGAACAAAGTCTTGAATTTGAATTAAGCACTTATTCTTCACAGCTCAAAAACATGAAGCATTTCATTGAAAATGCCAACGGTAAAACATTGTTTTTTATTGATGAGCTCGGCAGCGGCAGTGACCCCAACCTCGGCGGCGCTTTTGCGGAAGTGATCATGGAAGAGCTGGCATTCAAGCATGCTTTCGGCGTGGTTACCACGCATTATCTCAACCTGAAAGTGATGGCCAATAAAGTGAAGGGCATCATTAACGGAGCTATGCAGTTTGATGAAAAGAACCTGCTGCCCATGTATAAGCTGCAGGTGGGAAAGCCCGGCAGCTCCTATACATTCAGCATTGCGGAAAGGATCGGCCTCGATAAGCGTCTCATCGGCAAAGCCCGGAAGCTCGTGGATGAAGACCAGTTTGAGTTGGATCGCCTGCTTAACCGGACAGAACAGGACCTGCAGAAGCTTGATAAAGAAAAAACAGAGCTGCAAAAGCTGCTGAAAGAAAATGAACGGCTGAAGAAAGAAATGCAGCACATCATGGATAAGGAACGGCACCGGCAGGAAGTGGAAAAATTAAAGCACCAGAACCGGGTGAGCGAAGAGCGCATTGCCTACATGAAAGATATGGAGCGTCGCCTCAAATCAATGGTGATAGAATGGCGTAAGGCAGAGGATAAAGACAGCGTGGTAAAGATGATCCATGCATTGCTTTTTAACCAGAAAGAAAAAATGCAGCAGGAGAAGAAGCAGAAAAAGATCAACGAAAAATTTGATGAAGTGGGAGGGGACGTACAGGTAGGCAATAAGGTAAAAATGAAAAACGGCCGTACCGTAGGTGTCGTAAAAGAACTGAGGGGTAAAAAAGCGGTGCTCCAGGTAGGTGTGGTGCCTATGACGGTATCGGTTGATGACCTGGTGGTGATCAAGGATAAAGAAGCCTAAAGATTATATTTCTTTCGTACAATAATTACTTTGTTTTTTGGTGATCGATATCAACAGCGGTATGCTGAGGCTGTGTTTTTCCGGTTATCAATCAAATCATCTTACACCCAATTTTCGTATAAAATACTTCCAATAAAAAATCCCTGTAAATATTGATTTACAGGGATTTAATAAGCTTCAAAACTTTTTTTGGCGGAGAGAGAGGGAATTGTAACCTATCCCTACCAAACTTATTTACAATTATTTACGAAGGCGAAATATAGAAACGCACGAATTACGCCTGAACTGAAATCTTGTCAAAGAGAACTGAGAGTTCCTGTCCTCACAAAGATAAACAATATGATTATCAAATAAACAAAAAGACCCACATCGTGAGCCTATATTTTCTCCTATTCCTCAATACTATTGCAAGAAATAAACCTGACTTTGAATACCCGGATGAAATGAGGGAAGGTATTTGATATATCCGAATTCATGTAAGTCCTTAATGCATTTATGATAGGTCGCTATGCCGCTGATCTTAGCAATAGGCATAATAAAATCCCGTGTAATGTTCACAGGGTTTTGAAAATTATTTTTGTTCCAGCATTCAAATAGAGCCATATACAAACTGATATGCCTTGCATTAATCCTGTTATCATCCAGAATAGAGGAATAAAACTCTGTTAGCTGAGGCACATACATAACTATTCATTCAATTACACTTCCGTTCAATAATTTTTCAATGTCTTCTTGTTTGTAATAGTGCAAGTTGCCTACTTTAGAAGATCGGATTTTGCCTGTGATGCGGAGGTTTTGCAGAGTGCCCGGTGAAATGTTCAGGATTCTGCGTACTTCCTTACTGCGTAGCCAGGGTTTTACGGACTGCGGCTTTACCACAGCCCGTAGTGCTTCCTTAATTTCATTAAGAAGCTGCACCCTGAACTCTTGCAAGTCCTCCTTTGTAATTACCTCGATAGCCATACATCACAATTTCTGATTACAAGACTTGGATTTCTCTCGGAATAATCAAACAGATATTCCCTTTTTTCGGGAACGCCCCTTTTTCTGTCCCCCAAGGTCATCAGAAGGCTTCTGCTTTACGGATTTTTTAATATCCTGCTTCACCTCCTGTTTCTGTTCTTCCTTTACTTCCTTTCCCTCTTTCAACCCTTCGCCGAATTGCTTTTGGGATATGTTCAATCGCTGCTCCTGGTTCAACCTTTGCATTTTGTCGTCATACAGGTTGATCGTTTTGTATTGGGGATTTGCTTCAATGAACATTTTTTGCGTCCCTCCGTCCACGTTTATGCTGACAGATTGGATATTTCCTTTCTGCAATGATTGCAATAGCGCCTTTTCCTTTTCTCCACCATCCATTTCCATCACAAAGTATTTCCCAACGGCTGCTTTTAGATCATATCCATAATTTTCATGATATTGCTTCACTTCGTAGTTATTATTCTTGTCCTTGTTTTCGAAATCAAGCTGAATCCAGGCTTTGTAAGTCGGCGACTTTTCCCAATTTTCAGATAACCCTCTTTGCTCGGGCGGCAATTTTAGCTCGGCTTTGAATTGTGTGGTTTCTTCCGGGCTTAATTTTCTCATCAACTCTTTTTCAACGCTACGCCCACTCATTAAGTTAAATGCTTCCTTGGCAGTAACGCCTTTGCCGTAGCTTAAATAAAAAGTCTGCTCTTTCTTCTCGCCATTGCTCCATTCCAAGGAAGCTTTATAGCTGTTGAGAAAGTACATTTCAGAGTTTTCAGGTTTTCGGAATTGCAGTACTGCATCAAATGGTTTCTTATTGACTTCGGTGGTGAAAGTCATTTGAAAGGATTCTTTACCTTCTTTCAGGCGTGCTTCCAGTTCATCATGCTGCTTTTCGCCAAAGCCTAGGTATTTGATATTATCCTTCAAATACTCAAAATTCTTTTCATTCATGACTGATAAATTTTTATTGTTTAAAGTTTGCTGTAGCTCTATATGGTCAATCAACGCATCAGTAAAAACATTCCCATCTGTATTATATAGACCGTTTGCATCAGGATTTGCTAATTGTCTTTCAAGATATTCGCCGTAAGGGATTCGCTTCAGAAGCTCATCGGTTGAATGGGCATGTATTACCCGGTAATTGTCATATTCGCTGATATTGCTGTCAGAAAACTCATGCGCTTCGTCCGAAGTTTTGAAAAAATACATTTCTCCTTTCTCCAGGAAATAAGGGATAGTATTATAAGCTACCCAATGTTCATTTCTTGAAAATGAAATCCCTGCCTCCACTAACAATTCGTCCGATATGACCTGCTCTTTATTCATCTTAAATCTGGTAAGGGTATTGCCTGTACGATCTTCCTGTTATTTATTCCGATCAATAAATGCCTGCCGCCATCCCTTTCCATGACCTGCAAGGCCATATACTTCGCATCTGGTACAGTGAACTTTTCCAGTGCCACTACTACAGTGGTTTCACCTTTTGCTTTCACTACCGAAGTGTTACCAGAAACATGCAAGGGTTTTAATTCATTTTCCTGTGCTGCCGTTCGCTTGCCTTTCTTTTTATCCCGGATATAAAATCGCATCAGATCAATATCATAGTCAATAGGGCTATCGTTAATAAGTCGCAACTGATAGTAAATGACATTCTCTTTGATATAAATTCCGCTGACCATTATTTTCATTCCCCCGCTGCGATCTTTCAACCCGTAAAGGGTTCGGGGATTGTCCAAAATGCCATTGGCATAGGTGGCAATTGTTTGCTTCTTATTAGCGGGTAGATGATAGACCCACACCGGCGGTTTATTATCGAAATTCACGACAAAAGAATAAACGTTACCATCATCCGTGACTACACTTAAATTGGTTTCGGGAAAACTTTCGATGGCGGCTTTGACAAGCAAAATATTACCGGCTTCTTTTACCTGCTGTACCAGCACATCTTTGGTACCCCTGTCGACATGTCGAATTGCAAAGGGAAAGATCAGGCTGGTCGTTTTGTCCTTAGCAATTGTCAGGGCAACAGGTTGAGCAAATCCTGTAACGAATAACCAGCATCCACATATCAAACACACTATTCGTTTCATAAAATTGATTTAATTATTGAAGAATTATTGTTGCACATTTTTATCTCTCAACAGCACTTTATATCCGGCTTTCACCATCACCTTTACCTGCTTTACTTTCCGACTTAGCAGGCTTTTGGCGGCGCTTATACCCGCTGCGGCAGCCTGTGCTTTGAGCGATGGATCTAAAGTTGCCAGTTCCATCATCTGCAAACTGTTGTCCGCAGATTGCTTTGCCACATCACGGGTAATAGCGCCAGGTATATATATGCCGGGAATTCCGTCTATATCGTGTACTTCAAGCTTCACCGGATATAAGGATTGATTATAACGGATAGAATTGATCTCGATTTCAAGACGCTCTGCATTCAGCGAAGCTGTACCAAACACAAAATTTCCTTTGGGAATAAAAGCACCGTTGATATATACATCATTTGATAAACGCAACTTAACCACTGCACCATTAACTAATACCTGGTTCTCATGCACGACAGCTTCAATCGCATTCTGAGCGTCGTTAAGCGAAGGCTGATTTTCCAATCCAAAGAATCCTGATGCAGTTTTCTTTATTTTCCCGGTATCGAGCAGACTGATATTTTCTTTCCTGGCTGTTTTGGAAACTGGATAAACAACATCCTTATTTTTAATTGATTTCTCTCTTATCCGTTCCTTTATTCGCTCAGGATGCTGAATATCCAAAATCTTATCCAGCGTGTTATCAAGCTGCATCATTTCAGGGTCGTTATCCGTTCCTTTATCACTCATTAATTTCATCATGTTCTCCAATCGGTTCACATCATTTCCAAAGCTGTAATCCGCATTATTCTGATATTTTTCTTCAGTGTCATTTTGAGAAATTGTTTGCTCCGGCTGATTAATTACTTTATTCAGGTTAGCCAGCTTTCGCATTATTTTTTCTTCAGCAGGAATGTTAGATCTGTTGCAAGGAGATGTTTTCAATCTGCTCGTCTGCGAAATGCCATACTGATTGAATTTTTCTGCCGAATGTTGAGTGATCTGTTCCAGATCATTGGAATAAACGGGCTGCATACTGTCCTGGTTCTGGAAATAAGGATCATTACGCATTTGTTCGGCCAATTTGAGAGAATCTTTGGCCGCCTGGTCATAAAAACTCATTTTGTCCGCATTCGCATCATCTTTCAGATTCGCATTAGGTAGTTGCAGGTTCAGGCCCTGGTGCTGTGCCGTGATCACTTTTTTATCGCCGCCTTTTCCGCCACCCAATGCCCAAAAAGCCATTGTGAGAAATGGAATAACCAGTAAGGGTAACACCATCATCATTTTTCGTTTACGCAGGAAAGCCTGCGACCTTTGCACCTTGTTCATACGCTTCATTTTAGTTGTGAATGATAAATCTCTTTCAGCATCTTAATGCTATCTAATAGCCCCGGTCTTGCTATTAAAATGCTATCATGAATTTTTCTCCCAGGTTCCGACAGTCGAAGACTGTCCATGTATTGCTCGAATGATTCGATACGTTGGAATGTTTCCTTACCCACATACTGATCGAGTTGCAAATATTCATCCCCGTTACGGTCATAATATTTAGGAACATTCATTTGATCAACTTTGAAAGCCGGTTGTTTTTCATCCGGTTTCAGAATAGCGTTAGCAACCAGGTAAATACTGAACCCGCCGCTAAACAGGCAAAATGCTACCAGCAACATTTTCATTTTCTTTAGCGGAATATGTTTTGTACCAGCATTCATAACATCTGCAAATTTTGATTGTATAGAAAGTAAGAACCGGGCGATGCCTTTCGCTGCTTTCTCTTTTAAAGGCTGTTCATTCCCCATATCTTTTCTCTTCCTGAATAGCATATCAGCGGTTTTCAGTTTTTATATCCGTATTCTCCAGTGTTTTCCATTTCTCAATCAGAAAACCATGCGGGTTATTATCCGATCGGGAAACATTGCGTAGATAACCCTCGGTGATGAGGTTTCTAATTACAATACTCGTAGGCCTTACGATCTTTTGTTTTCCTGAAAAATGGAAATAATAAGGGTAGTTGTCTGTATTAATCACTATACTATCAGCCTCAATAGTCTGGCTGATGTTTCCAGAAATAATGTTAGTGTAATAATTATTTTCTTTCAGGTTATCATATTGTTGTTTGGCAGAACCATCAGCCAGGTACAATGCTCTTGTGATATTCGTTTGTATCACTTTGTCATCCGGATCTAGTGTAAAGAAGTAATGGTGAAACATTTTCACATGATCTTTGGCTTCCACAGGAATATTATCTTTTCGGTCTGCTGAATAGGCTTCCAATGCCTTGCCATTGGCGAGGATGAATACCTTTTGTTGCGACTGTGAAACCGTTTTGCTACTGCTATATAAAGCATATACCGTTATAGCAACGCAACCGATAATCAGCACAATGGAAAAGAGTTTGATATGCCGAAAAGCCTTGTCTATATGTTGCGTTTTACTGAACATAACTTATGATTTATTGCCTGATAATTTATCTTTCATATATCCGCCGCCGTTACTGTTTCCTTCTTTAAAGTATCCGCCTGAAGCTCCATGAGAAGCCATGCTATTGGCAACTTTGCCATATCCATCGCCTAATACGTCTCTTGTCATAGAAGCTCCGCCACTTACAACAGTGCGGCTGGAAGTGCTCATCATATTAGTGACCTTGTACAAAAGCGTGTTACCACCACCGGCATGAACAATATAGTTGGCAACGGATGGAACGGTGAAATAGCCGACAATACCAATGATCATAAAAATGAGATATGCTGTATCGGTTGTGCTAAAGAATGTGTCACCATTAGAGGCTATTTGTTGCAAATCTTCTTTGAGCATATTTTCCTGGATCTTTCCCATAATACCCCCGAAAATGTTAGCCACCGGTAGCCATAAAAAGATATTTATATAGCGGGCTAACCAGACTGTTAGCGTATGCTGGAAGCCGTCAAACACTGCCAGTCCGAATACCAACGGCCCTAATATGGCAAGAACAATTAAATAAAAGGTTCGGATGGTATTGATGCAAAGTGCCGCAGCTTCGAAGAGCACTTTCAGAACTTCTGCCATCCACTGCTTAATCGAATTGCGGAAATTGTAGGAGAATTTGGCAAATGCGAATTTGATGTCATTGCCAATGCTTTTCAGCCAGCCTTCGCTTTTATCACCATAGTTATATTTGTACCATTTATCCCTGTCACCAGACCCATTTGAGCCTACATACATCTGCCAATAGGCAGTTTTCTTAATAGCTTCCTCTTTCATTTTGAGGAGCTGTACGACCGCAGCATCAGAATCAGTTACCATTGCCCTAGTGCCAGTGACGGTAGGCTTCATTACCCCGTTGATCATGGCAATAACCGAAGGGAAAATTAATACGGCAAAGCCGATTACGAATGGACGGAAAAGTGGGTAAAAGTCTATCGGTTCCGAGTTCGCAATATGCCGCCACACTCTTGCCGCAATATACCAGGTAGCTGCAAATCCGGCGAGACCACGACCTACACCGATCAAGCGGCTGCAGAGCGGCATCATGTCATCATACAACTGCTCCAACACTTCATGCAGGCTGCGAATCCTACCCGCAAAACCACCGTCTTGCGCCAGGCACAATTGGGGAATCAATAAAATCATTGTTGCTGCAATAGCAATCCTTACAAACTTATTCATACACACAATTTTGCTATCCTTCAATTCAATTACTTCCTAATGGAATAAATCTTCCTGGAAACATTTATTTCCTGCATTTCCTTTTCACGCTGCACAGCTAATATGGCAGTACTGTTATTAAATTCCTGTAGAAAAGAAAACTGATCTACGATGTCCGAATAAATACGGTCTATGGCCTGTAACCGTTCATCATCGCTCATTCTTAGCTTTCCTGCTGTAATCACCATTGCCAGTTCGTCGAGGCTCTTTAAGCTGACCTGGAACAAATTGCTATACACTTTACCGAGGTATTCAATTTCATCGGAAGTAAAATGTTTATCCTGCTTGAACTGATTAAATGCCGCTTTGTATTCATTAACAATCTTCAGTTGATAACTGACAATATCAGCTACCCGCTTATACTTTCTAACAGCGGGATTTACCTGCAATAAGCCATCAAGAAATGTTTTATGCAGGTTAAAATTACCTTCTGAAATATCTTTGATAGTTGTGTAACCTTTATAAATGATCTTATACCCATTGTACATATTTTTCAAAATCTTTTTGAACTGCGCCAGCTTTTCCACGTTTAGTAAAAGCTGCTGTACTTCCTGCGATTGACTAAATCCCTGCAGACTACAAGAGCAGATGATCAATATGATAATAATCTTTTTCATTCCAATCCGTTTAGTTGTTTACTCCTTGTGATTTCAAGTTGTTCGCTTAGCCGTTGTATCGCCAGTACCGAACATTCTTCACTATATGATTGGCAGAACGAATATTTATCCTGCATGTCGATATAAAGCCAGTCTATACGCTTTATTCGTTCATCATCCTTCATTTGCAACTCTCCAGAAGTGATGATCAAAAACAGTTCATCCATATTCTTCAAACAGTCTTTCAGTAGCCGGTCAAATACTGATTTGCAGTAATTCAATTCATCTATTGTAAACTGGTTGCTCTCTCTGAGATTTTTTACAACCGTTCCTGCATTTTTGATAATGCGAAGCTGGTAAGCAATAATATCAGCTACCCTGGTATATGATCTGACTTTTGGATTAACATTACTGAGAGAGCCAATAAAATCCCGGTGCAGGTCAAAATCTCCTTTTTTGATATGCTGAATTGTAGTCAGACCTTTCCTGGCAATTCTATATCCCTTGCCGAGGTATTCTATATAGACCTTGTTAGCCGCTATTTGTTGTAGTAAATACTTGATCTGGGTTTTCTTCTGGCTTGTCCATTCGGCAACAGTTTGGGCCTGGCAATAAACAGAAAGAAACAGCATTGTTATCATGAGTAGTGCTTTCATAAGCCATAGAGTCTTTTAACTGTTTCGATTTCCCCTTTTTCCGAAGCCCGTTGCAGGCTAATCATTTTATTTTGGGTGTTGAACTCCCGCAGGTCGGTCAGGTTTTCATTCAACTTGTCGTCCACTGCATTGATAATTTCCATTCGTTTGGCATCGCCCATTTGTGTGGCAAAGGCATTGATGACAAGCGATAGCTGATCTAGGTTTTTTACACTTTCCTCCAGAATGCCGTTATATACTTCGCCGATATACTCCAGTTCATCCGATGTAAAATTTTTATCCTGCTTAAGAAGCGCCCAGGCCGACTTATATTCATTCACTAACTGGAGTTGCCTTTCAAAAATATCTTTTACCCGATGGTAATAGGACAAAGCAGCTTTAACCTTCCAGAGTTCATCAAAGTATTTAGCATACAATGTTCGCTGCTTTTCCACCCAATCGCTGATCTGGGTCAGCTTAAGCTCCGACATTTTATTTTCCAGTGTCTTTTGTGCATTTTGCAGCCAGATCGTTTTATTCTGTAAACGCTGGATCTTCAGGTCAACTGCTTTGATCACTTTCTTTACCGCCGCTTTAATAATCTCTGCAATCGGTATTTGTGCCTGCGATTTCTCTACCGGCAGAATCAAACAACACAGCGACAATCCCACAATAGCCAGTATTTTGTTCATGATTCAATCATTTAAGTTTTATGTACTTCGTAGACCCGATAAACAAAACATTTTCCTTTTCATCAAAGGTTATCGTATTACCTGTTTCATTTTCATTTAGCAGTTGATGCTGGTCATCATACAATGCTGTTGTAGTTTCCTTCTTGTATTCTGGTTCTTGTGCTACACCGTCCAAAATCCTTTCATACTTCCATTTTCGTTGAAGCTGGAACTGGTTGCCTATTTCGGAAATAACCAGTGTATCATACTCTTTTCCAAATTCATGTTCGGACAACCGGGTATACGTGCCGGGAATGAAAGCCTTGAATTCATCTTTGCTCAAACTGTTACAAGCAAAAATGAAAAGACAAACAAGACAAAGTGCTGTGATTTGCTTTTTCATAATATCAAGTTTTAGCTATTGAATGATTTCGTATTTGTTCGCAGTCATGATTATTGATTTTAGCGCTCATGATTGCTTCGGATTTCATCCGCCATAGCTGCAATCCCCTTCTGCATATCGCCGTCCCACTTCGCAGCATGTTTCTGCACTTTCACTTTCTCTGATTCTTCAGTTGTGTAAGCCAGGTATTCCTCCAACGATACTTCTGTTCGGTACACTCTTGATAGCATACCACCAAGAGAAATAAACACTTCCTTATATTTTTTGGAAGGATCATTAGCTTTGTTGATGGATAGTATTAATGCCTTTTCTTTTTCGGTTAATCCGAGTAGCTCCTGCACCTGGTCGAATTTGTTCTGATACTTTGATTGATCAAGAAGTATTTTACAATCGCTGTTATTGATGATGGCTTGCTTAACCACAGGAGATGAAATAATGTCCTCCACTTCCTGCGTTACCACAATAGCTTCACCAAAAAACTTTCTTACGGTTTTGAACAGGTACTTGATGTATTCAGCCATACCTTCTTTGGCAATGGCTTTCCATGCTTCTTCTATCAGGATCATCTTACGGATGCCCTTCAGCTTTCTCATTTTTGAAATAAATACCTCCATAATGATGATCGTAACCACGGGAAAAAGTATTGGGTGATCTTTGATATTGTCCAGTTCAAAAACAATAAATCGTTGGTTCAACAAATCAAGATTCTCTTTTGCATTCAGGAGGTAGTCAAATTCACCACCCTCATAGTATGGTCGTAGCACATAGAGAAAATTGGCGATATCAAAATCCTTTTCCTTCACCTTATCATTCTTCAGCACTTCCACAAAATCATATTGAAGGAATTCGTAAAAGCTGTTGAAGCAGGGAAATAATTCCGGTTGCTTTTCCAGCTTTTCATAATAAAGCTGTAAGGCATTGCTTAATGCTACGTATTCACTACGATTAAAAGTTTCATTGTCTTTTTTCCATAAGGCCAATAGCAATGTTTTAATGCTTTCCTTTTTTTCTGTATCGAGGAGATCGCCTTCGCCAATGAAAAACGGGTTGAACTTGATCGGTTGCGTTTCGCTGTAGGTGAAATAGTATCCCTTCACCAAATCACACAGTCCTTTATAGGAATGGCCTACATCCACCAGGACAATATGTGTCCCTTGTTCATAATAAGAGCGGACCATGTGATTGGTGAAAAAGGATTTGCCGCTACCGGACGGACCTAGTATAAATTTGTTGCGGTTAGTGCAGATGCCCTTTTGCATAGGCTCATCTGAAATATCCACATGCACTGGTCTCCCGGTAAGACGATCTCCGAGACGAATGCCGACAGGCGATAACGAAGACCTGTAATTGGTCTCCAGGTTGAAAAAGCAGCAAGCCTGTTCTGCAAAGCTGTCGAAGCTGTCATTCATAGGAAAATCAGATTCATTACCGGGTATGCCCGCCCAATATATTTGAGGGGCGCCTGCTGTTTCCATCTTGGCGACTGCATCCATCTGCGCCAGCCCGGACGAAGTCAGGTTTTTCAGATCTTTTAATTCCTCTTTATTATCCGTCCAAACCATGACATTAAAATGAGCTTTAACCGGCAATCGTTGTTCGCCAATAGCTTCATTCAAAAAATCATTTGTAGCATCCCGACCTATTGAATTCTCTCTTGAATAGGCAGATAAACTTTGCAGCCGTAGCCGTTTACTTTCCAGTTTCTTGATTGTTATTTGTGCATCTTCGATGAACACAAATTGATTGTAAATATGATTGCAGGAAAGAAGTTGTCCCAACGTAGAGGCAAAACCAACCGAAAACTTTGTTTTATCGGTTGAATACTTATCATAGTTGATGCGGGAACCGCAAAGCCCTGGTAAATCTTCCGCATTAGACAAGGTAAAAAGTTGTACATGCTTATCACCAATTTGTATTCCTTCCTTAAATTCAATATCACAAACGAGGTTGCTTTCCGAAAGACGTAAATATTTTTCGATTACACCCGCCTTTTGTGCATTGCTCAATAACTCTTCATTTGTTATTCTTTTCAACTTCACAAAACCGCTATCCTCCAATATTCGTTTGAATTGCCCGGCACTGTCTAAAAAATCCTGTATCAATTGCGGCTTTAATGTCTCCTCTGGCACAATCGTTCTGCGCAGGAGGTTGGAAAAAAGAGAGCTGGCAAGCCTTCTTCCTGCAGGTTTCTTAGTGAGAAATATATAGCATGAATGATCTAAATAAGGCCGCTCATTAAAAAACCGTTCGCTGCTACGTGATAAAAAACTGTTATCACCGTTGGCGAAATTAGCCTTGTGCTTGCTATCAATAAACCAATCTTGTTTATGAAAAATACTGTGTTTAGGTAAAATCTTAATCGCCTTTATCCATGATTGATGAAAAGCTTCATATTCGTCATTTGACAGAGTGAAAAGTTCCGGCAGTTCACAATAGAACGCTACAGTCACATCACCCTGTTTTGACAACACCAGGTCATGCTCCACATCCATTACAGGCAGTATATTTTCCAGCACTCTTTCCATTACTTTACTTTTTAAAAAACGATTTGCGGGAATAGGATTTCAAGACTTTCGGTATACTTCGCTGTGCTACCTTCTTCATCATACCATGTTCACCATATTTATTACTCAGTTTATAAACATGAGCAAACAGCCCTGTACCGAGTATAGCTATCAAACCAACGCAGAAAAAAGTATTAACTCCGATAATGTACAGTACGGCGAACACAATAAGAAGGATCACAAGCCCGCCACCTAAGTACCAGATGTACTGCGCCTTCAACCCTTTAAACTCAATGGGCTTGTTGATCCCCTTATTGATTTTATAGACACTGTTTGCCATGATCAGATACCAAAGAATGAACGGATAACTGTTGTTACAACTACAAGGAATACACAGCTTCCAAACCATGCTGCAGCCGTCTTCCCGGTATCGTGGTCACCAGCATTCCATTTTTGATACACTTTAATTGCACCAATTAATCCTAGTATAGCTCCAACCGCATACATCAGGTTTGTGCCTGCAGCGAAATAGCTTCTTACTTTTGTATTGGCTTCGTTAATACCTGCATTACCATCCTGCGCTGACGCAGCAAGGCTGATTAAAAAAAGGCAGCTTGTCAAAATCCACTTCTGTTTCATACACACATTTGTTTTATTGAAGAATGATTGTAAAGAAAGCTCCGTTGCCTTACGGGGCAGCAGAGCTTTGGT
The DNA here is from genome assembly GCA_047602605.1 of Ferruginibacter sp. Taxonomy (GTDB): domain Bacteria; phylum Bacteroidota; class Bacteroidia; order Chitinophagales; family Chitinophagaceae; genus Ferruginibacter. The sequence continues at coordinate 44,498 of JASGGW010000005.1, read as the reverse complement.
GTGCTATGCTCCGCCCCATATTCTCCGCACCTCACTTTCACTCAGCGACACAGCACAATTCATTCCCGCTTCATTAATTATCAGTTGCACAAAGGCATCTTTATAATCGGAATCAATAAGCGGTGGGTATTTACCTGCAATAACATTCAAGCATTGCAGTATTACATCTTTGGGCGTCTCGTTATTGCCTGCTTCTTCGAGGTAGGCTTTTATTTCATCCGTGAAGGATTGCACCATTTGCGAGGGTGCAGCATCCGCAGGCTTAGGCAGGTAATCGGCATGGTTACTTCCTGCATTGGAAGGTTGGGAAGCCGTAGCATGGAAATTCAATGCAGGAGATGGAACAGTTTGCTTTGATTTACCGGTTGATAAAAAATCATGACGGTAATAAACAAACAATACATAGGCATAATAAATCAATGCCGAGAGGACGATGAAGGCCAGGTATTCTGACCAGGAAATTTGTTGAAGCATAAGCTTAATTTTTCTTGTTCACAAATCATTTTCACTTGCAGCCGTTGGTTACTTCAATTCAAAACGGTCTGCAATATACTTTCTCAAATCCCGGCTTAGGTGGAGGTGGGTAGAAGTGCAGTGGAACTCTTTCAATCGTAGCTATCAATATTGCGTATCATCTTTTGTAAAAAGCGTTTTACATTTTCTTTTGATTCCGGATCTACCTTATCACTGAACTTGCAAAAGCTCTGAGGGCTGAATCCCTTTTGTGTTTTATTTGCAAGATGCGGCACTAGTTTTTCCAGCATCGTTTTATAGTTTTCGTGTGGTGCTCCACCTGAATCAATAAATGCTTTGTTCAGCAAATAAACTTCTGAACCCTTAAAAGTAACATGCACGTAATCCGGCGTAGTATGGCCGTTTACGCATTGGGGTAAACTCTTGTTTAACGATTGCAGTTCATTCAGGATCGCTTCCAATAGGTTAACCATCGGATTGCACAGTTCCATCACACTTTCCATAGTGGTAGATTTTTGTATCCCACGAATGGAACAAAATCCAGGCCTTTACATGTACTAAACTTTAACCATTTTACTACGCATTCCTGCGTAATTTTAAATTTTTGCCATCATCACCTATGCGTATAAAGGCAACTACATCAAGTTTTTGGCATAATTCCATGCGGGTGGACACCTGCACCTTTTCAAAAATGCTTTGCACATGCTTGGCCACTGTCCGCTCTGAAATAAACAGGGTATCACCTATGGCCTTATTCGTTAGGCCTGTACAGATCAGGCGGGCAATTTCTGTTTCCCTTTTGGTCAGTTGATAAATGGTACTGTTACGGGAAAACCGTTCTTCACTACTCATTTTATCTTTCTCCAATGCATATTTTTCTATTTCCTCTTTTAGCCTGTCTTCATAATTCGAAAGTTTTTCTTCGGATTCTATCAGTCGCTTATGCTCAAATTTTAACCGGCTTACATTCCGATATAGGTGTAACGTCATCATCATTAAGAAACCTGTATTGGTAATAGTGACTTCCGCTGTTTGATTAAAATCATAATAAGCAACAATAGGCAGGCCTACCCAGGGTGAAAGGCTTAAAAATAAAACCACAATTTCTACCCTTGACTGCTGACTGTTTAGATCTTCCTGGTATTTGTAGCGGATTGCCTTTACTAAAGAATAAAGCACCCATATTGCGTATAGTGTGGGAACGATAAGAATACTCTTGGCATCGGTCAGGTTGCCAGTAATAGCAAAGACAATAACAAAAGCGATACAGGGGAACACTAAACAGAAGTAAATGCCCCGGTAAGCATGAAACCACATCTTTTTCAAGTCAAAGCCTTTATAAACATAAAATGGAAAATAGCAAGGTGTGATAAAGCCAGTCGCATACGCTATGGAGTTTTGAATAAAGTATGAACCGGGCAATTTAGGATCAGGAAGAAGGCCGCCAGTAACATTGTAGATAATCAGCAAGAATAGCAAAATAATGTTCAGAACAGCGGCCTTGTCATCGGGCCTTGCTATTCTGTAAAGGATAAGGTAAAAAAGAAAAAATAGCTCCAGGCATACGAAGCTAAATGTAGCCCAATACATTTCTGTTCCTGGCACACGCATAGCATTTACTATTCCTTTTTTAGAAAAAATAACTGATACCCCAGGTCAAGCTGGTTGTAAACCTTAAATCCCAACTTTTCATACCAGGGAATATTTTTGATGGTGGAGGTTTCCAGGCAAATAATCCTTTCATTAATGGAGCAGTCAGCAAGCACATCTTTCAGTAGTTGGCTGCCAATCCCTTTCCCTTGCCCTTCAGGGGTTACGCCAATAAACCATAAATAATATATCAATTGTTTAGGCTGTAACGCCCTGATCTTTTTTTCACGACTTAGAACTTTTTGCAAATTTGCAATTCCAATGCCGATACACATTAGTTTAACATCATTCCAAATAGAGCGAAGTGTAGTTTTCTTTTTGTCAGGGAGTAGTAACAATGCACAAGCGTTTTTATCATCAGACATGTACACTTTTCCAAAGGACAGACAAACCTCAAAAGAATACTCCATTAGCCTTTTAATGCGTTGAATTCTTTTGCTATCCTGCTGAATAATATAATTGACGCTTTTATTATCATTAAAGGAGTTGGCAAGAATGTCTACCACCCGGTCTTTATCCGCAAAGTCAGCTTCTATCATAAAAATTGAATTTTAAAATTGTGAGCGGCTTTCATTTCCATTGTGAAGTTTCTTTGTAAAAAATAAGATACTTAACGAACCTGGTTGATCCGTTCAACGACTTTCCATATAGCTTTTGCATTGAGTACACATAAACATAATTATTATGGAAATTACCGCAGGATAATCTGAAAAAGTTGTTCTAAATGAAATATGACTGTTTCAAAGTACTATTATAGCTATAAACTTTGATTAACTCTCTTTATATTTTGAATAACTGCAATCTGCTATTTACAGTCGAGATTTAGGGAATGAAAGTGCGGAAGTGTAATTGAAGATTTGGTTGAATTGGAACTTATTGCTAAACACATCATTTCTGTTAGGAGAAACCTTAAGCATAATATTTCATCAACATATTGTTGCAACAAACAGGAGAAGCCGAACACCTGTAGAAAAGAGTAGGCATTATTTTTATCAGTTAAATTTTCTCTTATGAAAAAGTATTTGTTAGCATTTGCAATTGTAGTATTGACAATTGGCGTTTATGCATTTACTACTCCGAAAACGACAGAACCTGTAACTGTTGTTCAAAACTGGTATGACTTTGTAGGCGATGACCCTAATGATCCGCTGGACTACCAGCTGCATACCGGGACACCACCTACTTGTAATTCAGGGTCAAAAAGGTGTGCAGTACAGGCTATGCAGGATACCGACATTCCTGGGAATTTTCCAGATCTGTTAGATCCTTCAATTGTAATCCGGAATAAGCCGTAACGTAAGTTGTAAGTAATGCCTGTTGTGTTAATTGCAACAGGCATTTTTATCCGTTATTACAAGCATCTCTAAGTCTTTTTCTTCCAGCACTAAATCGAGATCATACTTTTGGAGCTCATTTTTTAATGAGGTTATGTCAGATAAGGAGCAATTCAAGTTTAAATCTATTTTTTCCCAATAACCTGTTTCGTCAATAACAGGAGTACTCAGTGATGCATTGACAATTCGCAGACGTTCGAGTAACCCTTTGCTGATGGTTTCATTTTCAATAACAAAGCTGCTGTCAGTACGAACTATCCTTCTTACAGATTTTTTCGATTTCATTTTATCAACTTCAGAAGTTCTTATTAGGGTTAGGCATTTCACCCGTTTTCTTTCGATTACTGCATCATAACCGAAATATCGCTTGAGATCATCCTGCATTATCTTATACAAATCATCTTTTGAAGAAAGCTTTGCGGCAATTTCGTAACTCACAAGATTCTCTCCATTCCATTTGTCTATATCATATTCGTTAGTAGGTTGACGGAATAACGCAGAATCTGAAACGTTTAAAATAATACGATTCTGGTATTTGAAAGTTCCTCCATCAAATCCCCCAAATGCGGCTTGATACAGTGATAGTAATTCTGTATTAATAAATCGTAAACCGATAGTGCCTTTTGTTGTGTCAATAAATCTCGTTTTTAATCCAATGCTATTTTCCGAAATCCAGCCGGTGGCGTAGGAATAGTATTTGATATGGTTTGAAAAAAAATCGTTTTCTTTCGCCCAAAGTGGTTTCGAGATATCAATACTGATTTGGTCATTTTTATAGGCCATTTGTGGCTTATTCCCGGATAGGTAGCCTGTAATGTTTTTCTCATTTGTATTGTAGGGGTAGCTTATGTACTCTACAAAACCATTAGCATTAATCCAAACATGATGCGGAACACTTTCATAAGTAAAAATTGAAGACAATATTGAGTCTTCAGTGATCATAGGTAAATCTACCTGAGTCAGATAAGGTTTCGCAAAAGCTCTTTTTACTTCGTTTGGCTTGTTTGTAGTCACAAGTATAATCTGCAGTTTGTCACCAAACATTTTTTGTAAGGAGTCCATTTTCGGCATAGAAGATAAACAAGCCGAACACCACACGTTCCAAAAATCGAGGATAATCAGTTTCTGCTTTATATGTGAAGCTGTTAGTTTATTGTTGCTGCGATTAAAAAGTTGCTCAAATATAATATCAGGCACTTTATCACCTGGTTCGAGGCTTTTTCTCATCTGAGATTGTGAAGTTGCCTGCGTTGCAATAAGCAATAGAAATCCTGTTAGACCATCTTTGATGTTCTTTACCATCTTAAAATCTTTTAACTAGTTTCTAAAATTAATAGCCTTCGTTTTGAGTAAGGGCTGAGTTGAGCCGGATCTGATCGATAGGTATAGGCCACAATGTATCACTGGGCTGCCAGGTGGTTGGCTTTAGATTGCCTAAAACAGTGTTGGCTCGTGATGTCCTTTTGAGATCGTACCATCGGTTACCCCATTCTGCAAAGAACTCTGCTCTTCGTTCCTGTTCTACAGCAAGTAAGCAGTGGGCTTGGTCAATGCCAGTAAGAAGCGGAGCCAGACCTGAACGGATTCTGATCTCGTTAAGATCATTTATACAAGCCGTTGTATTATTTAATTGGGCTTTTGCTTCAGCTCTTATAAGATAAAGTTCCGCAAGACGCAGCACTACATAATACTCATTAATGCTTGTTCCCGTCCTGATTTTGTATTTATAGGGATAATGGAGAGTTTGACCAGAAAATACTCTCGATTTAATCCAATCTGTTTTTCTCGCATCACCCGGTTCAAAACAAGCAAGTAGTTCAGGAGTTATCAGGTAGGTCGGTACTGTACTGTTTGAAGCTGGGAGAATAGTAAATCCTTCCGATGTGTTGCGTGACGGAACAACCGGAGCCAGTTGCCATATTGTTTCATTGCTTGAGTTGGTAAATACTTCGTTGAGATTGGATAATAAAGAATATTCACCTGAATTGATTACTTCAGAGGCTTCCTGCTCTGCTTTCAACCAGTTTTTCTCAAACAGGTATACTCTTGCCAATAAGCTGCTTGCTGCCCTTTTATTAGGTACTGTTCTGTTGGGAAGTTGATAATCGTAGCTTAATACCGCTTTAGCATCTACAAGGTCTTTTTGTATCTGTTCAAATATTAAGTGTACGGCTGTGCGTGGAAGTCTTTCATTTTGCCTGTAATCAGAAGTGAGCGAGAGAGGGACATTGCCAAACAGATTGACAAGGTGAAAATAGCAAAACGCTCTAACGAATTTACATTCACCAATCAACCTCGCTTTAATCGATGGGGTGAGCGAAATAGAAGCGGTAAGCTTTTCAAGGCACAGGTTTGTTATATAGATATACTTGTAAGCAGGCCCCCAAAACGAACCGGAAATTGTGGGATGACTAGCAACAGATATGTTATTCTTCATAAACTCAGTTCTTGCATCAGGCGTATAATAATATAATTCATCGGCCGCCATACCTGCATAGAATGTAACAGTACTGTTGGAGAACTGGCTGGAGGTATTCATCATTTCACTGTAAATCCCGGTAATGGCTGAAATTGCTGTAGCATCATTCTCAAATACCTTGTCGCTGTTTATTTGATCGTTAGGTGATTTTATATCAAGAAACTTTTTACAAGAGATAAACAGTATGGCAATTAAGATTGAAAGGATCGTGATCTTTAATATATATTTTGAATCCATGACTTTTTGTTTAAAAGGTTAGTTTAATTCCACATGCAATCACTCTCATAGGTGATACTCCAACCAAGCTTTGGTTTTCAGGATCGGCACCGGCGTAATTGGTAATAGTAAATAGGTTTTGAGCTTGCAAATAAAGTCGGCACTTGCTTATGCCAATACGTTTCAGTTGGGTGGTATTCATGTTGTAAGAAAGGCTCAAATTTTTTAACCTGATAAAGGAAGCGTCCGTAAGACGAGCATTCGAGAGCGATAAAAGATAACTGTTTAGATAAATATCGCTGGAAAAATCCTGTGAAAACCTTTGATATTCTGAGGAGCTATTTTGGCTTTGCCACCTGTTTAGGACCTGTGTAGGCATATTGATCAATGAACCTACTAATACTGAAGAACTCTTTACGTTGTCAAGCCCTAACTGCTTTTTGAATTCAAACAGAAAGTCAAATTCAAAGTTTTTAAAGTTCAACGTGTTTTGAAATCCTCCATAAAAACGAGGATCAGTAGTTCCATTGTAAGTATAATCAGTACCATCAAAATCTATCTGTCCATTTTTGCTTATATCCTCAAACATATATAATCCTGTTTGCGGATCAATACCAAGGTATTGATAACCCAGGAAACTGTTCAATGATTTTCCAATGATATAGTTGGCGGCATAACTGGAGGATTCCAGACCGGGGAAGGCAGCAAGTTTATTTTTTGTAACAGAAATATTAAAACTAGTTGACCATTCAAAAGCTTTTGATTTTATAACAGCACCCTCAACCTGAATTTCAACGCCTTTGTTTTCTACTATACCAGGAAAATTCCTAAGCACTTGAGTAAATCCTGTTTGTGATGGCAGATTGTAGTTGATAATCTGGTTGTCACTTTGGCTTTTAAACAAGTTTAGGTTAAATAACACACGATTGTTAAAGAAGCCTAATTCTATTGCAGCCTCTGTTTTTCTGATTTGCTCCCAGCTATAATTGGGATTAAACAATTTTGAGGGACGATAACCCGGAATATTCTGGTAAGGGTATCTGGTACCTACCCAAGTGTCTAAATATTGGTAATTGCTGATTTGATCATTACCTGTGATGCCAAAGCTACCCCTTAGTTTTCCAAAGCTCAATACTTTGTTATCAGTTAAAAGTTTCTCATTGGTAAATATCCAGCCAAGCCCCACTGCTCCAAAATTTGCATTGCGTTTGTCGGGCCCAAACCTCGAAGATCCGTCACGCCTTGCTGTTATATTTACAATGTATTTATTATCCCAATTATAATTTAATCTTGAAAACATTGCTTGATAGCGGTATTGCTCCTTTGAGTTTGTAGAAACTGTTGTGGCAGCTCCAACAATTGACTCTATTAATGCATCATTCGTATAACCTGAACCGGTGAGCAATACCCTTTTTGTTTGGCTTTCCTGCCAGCTTAAGCCCGCTAACAGTTGCAGCTTTCCTTTTGTGCCGAACTTGCTGCTATATTCAAATTGAGGTTCAATCGACCAATTCTGAAAATTGCTGTTCCCAAAGCTGGCTGAACCTAATGGATTTGAAGATGGGTTTTGCGAGGAGATGGGTGTAAGTGATGTTTCTTCAAACCACAGGCTATTATAGCCGCTCGTTACATTCAAATTGAATTTCTGGTTAAACCGGTAACGCAAGACTGTGTTACCTGAAAATCGCTGGGTATTGCCAGTAAACGTTTGATTAAAATTTGCTAAGGGATTTCCAAAATACTCACCCCCCTCTGTCCAGTTCAGCTTTCCGATTGAATCATAAAGAGCCATAGCATGTGGAGGTAAATTCAAGTATTGTCCCATATTTTGCAAAGGCAGTTTGCTTTGTTGTGTTGTATAGGATGCTGTAAAATCAGTGTTCAGCTTTGATGTTTTTGGACGGTGAGAAACAGACAGGCTAACACTTGCTTCCCTGTTCCCAAAATCACCAGGAAATATTGTTGTCTCTGTATTATAATTTGCTCCAAGTGTAAAAGCTGTAATGTCATTACCGCCATTGTAGCGCAGGTTAGCGTTGAAATTGTTTGCAGTTTCACCCATCAACACCTTCTTCCAGTTAATATTGCGGGTGGTATCCCATATCAGTAAATCAGGAGCGTTAGAAATGTCAGGCATAAACCCATCATTTCTGAATGCCTCATGCCGCATTTGTAGGTATTGCGAAGTATTCAGAAAATTGAGGGCTCGTGTTTGTTTCGCCCAACCGTAGTAAACGTTTGCCTCTAAACGGGTTTCGTTGGTTTTAGCCCGCTTTGTTGTGACTAGGATAACACCGTTTGCGCCACGGCTACCGTATATGGAAGTAGCGTCTGCATCTTTTAAAATCTCGATACTCAAGATGTCTTCGGGATTCAGTGTGTTAAATGGGTTGTTAGCATTAAAGCTGCTTCGTTGCGATAGCCTGTCATCTGTAGATAAGAAGGGAACACCATCAATGATAAACAGCGGTGCTATTCCATTCTGTATGGAATTTCGGCCCCTGATCATTACCGAGAAACCAGACCCCGGCAGCCCGTTGGCTTGTGTTATGATCAAACCGGGTACCCTTCCCTGTAAAGTTGCGAGTGGGTTAGATACCGGCTGCTTTTCTATTTGCGAAGAATTTACCTTAGCAATCGTTCCGGTGTTATACCTTCTTGAAGTGGTACCATAAGCCATCACAATGGTTTCATCAAGCTGGGTGACCTTCGTACGAACAGATATTAAAACATAGGGCTGAGAACCCACAGCCAGTTCTTCCGAGACTATTTGAACACCGCTTATCAGTAAGAGTACATTCGTTGGTGCATTAAAGAAAATAAACTCGCCATTGCCGTCGCTTGCCATCATTAGCCCTGTGTTTTTGATGGCTATTGTAATGCCTGCAACCGGTTCTCCCCGGTCGTCTATAACCTTGCCTCTTAATTCATGAACTTGTGGTATTGGTTTTTCAATTATTTTTTTCCTGACAATGATATGCTTTCCCTCCATTGTATAATCGAGAGGCTGTTGTTTGAAACATAATTGAAGAATACTGTCAATGCTGATGTTTCTTACCGTAAAAGTCACCGGTGCCGACTTGGCTAACAATTCTTCAGTGTATATAAATTGATAGCTGCTCTGTTGTTCAATCTGAGCAAAAACGGTGGACAGCCCGGCTCGTTGAAAACTGAAGCTGAAGTTTTGTCCTGCTGCACACAGGGAACCAGAAAGGAAAACTAATAGTAACAGTTTCCGCAAGTAATGTGGGCTAAAATTTGGGATCAAATGCATAGCTTTGATTAGTTTGGGTTTAACAAAATCGTTTCCGACGATATAATTGGGATAACCCAAACGCCACCGGGACGTGTTACTGCACTACCCGGTTTTTTATGGATTACCGTTAACGAGTTACAATGATGGCATCTTCTTCTATTTTAAAGTGAACCTGGCCCGTTGCTCCAAGCAGCTTTAATAAATGCGACACGGGAACATTCCTGTCAATCGTGCCGGTAAAGTGGTCAGTTACTTTATCCTTGTACACAATCTTTGCATCATACCATCGCTCCACCATCCGCATTACTTCCTCAATGGAGGCATTCTTGAATTTGAATTGATTTTTTGTCCATGCAACAATGGGTGAAATATCTACAGCATCGGTTGTCCACTCATCAGCACTTATTGCAATTTGTTGCCCTGGTTCAATCAATTGTGTTTTTGATTGATTATTCACTTTTATTTTTCCTTCCGTAAGTGTAACTTTTAAATTGCTCTCATTAGGATACGCATTAATATTAAAAGCTGTACCCAGTGCTGTTATATCAATACCATTGACTGAAACAATAAATGGATGTGCCTGGTCTTTCGCCACTTCAAAGTAGGTTTCACCAGTTACCGCTACACGACGTTCAGCACCGGTAAATTTTGATGGGTAACGAATCGATGAACTTGAGTTGATCCATGCCTTGCTGCCGTCAGGTAATAACAACTCATAAAAGCCTTTGCGTGGAATATTGATTTCATGCATTTCCGGTTCAGCAGAGGCATTGCTGTAAACAATTATGCCATCTTCAACCCGTACATCACTGTTGATTATGGTATCTTTCAAATTTGCCAGATCAATTAGCTTTCCATTTGCAAGCTTCAACGTAGCAGAAGTTTTACCAGGTTCTATATCAGCAGCAATATTTTCACTGGTAATTTTATCGGGTTTATTGTTTCTCAACAAAAAGAAATAACCTCCTGCACCCAGGAATAAAATAATACTAGCTGCGGCTGCATATCGCCATAGCGAAACAACCCTATTTGACTTTTCAAATTTTAAACGTTGTTTTACCTCATCCAGGCTTCGTTCCGTATCCCGTTGAAAATACCATTGCATAAAACCATCCATCATTCCTTCTTCGGTGAGGTCTTCAAACACCTGCATATTGTGATCACTTTGCAGTATCCAATTTTCCAATTCTTCTTCTTCTTCTTCCGAAATGTCTTCCTGGATAAAATGACCGATCAGGTAGGCCACACGAAAGTTTTTTTCAAGTTCCTGCTGGTATGGTACCAAAGCTTTCATAATAAAAGTTATTAAATGGACTTCTTAATGATATGATCCGAAAAGGAGAAAATACCGGACATACGAATGCCGTATTTTTTTTGGACAATTAATTAATCAAAGTGAAATTTTTGTTTTCCGAAGTGCCATAATTGCTCTGAGACGTTGCCTGATAACAGTGTCAGGCTCTATATGGAGCTGCTCAGCAATTTCTTTATTGGATTTTCCCTCCAGGTAATACAGGCGGATGATTTGCTGCAAAGCTGGAGAAAGGGAGTCTATCAATTGATACAATTCTCTCGCCGTTTCGGAGGCGATAACCGCTTCTTCAAAACTGGCTTCCTCACTAGTAGGTATGTGCTGGGGTTGCTGCCTTTGGAGCTTTTCAAGATGCTTCAGGCATTGATTGCGTACAGAAGCGTATAAATAGCTTTTAATGGCGTTAATATGGCTTAGGCGGTCACGGCGCTGCCATAGTAGTACAAAGCAATCCTGAACGATATCTTCAGCCATATCGGGGTCTTTTAGGAGACGGTTGGCAAAATAGGCAAGGGAAGGAAAGTATTCACGGTAAAGACAGTCAAAAGCAGCCTCCTCTCCATGTTGAAAGGAGTTAAGAAATAAAGGGTCCTGTGTTCCGTTTAGCCGACGCAATATAATAGCAGTACAATGATGACATTACCGGGGAGTCTTTACTGAGGTATTTAGTTCAAAAAAATGACGTGGAACCCCACTTACCGGCTTGGAGGCCCTCACGAGGCCCTTAGACACAATAAGGGAGCCCACGCCTAAACGTGAGCCCTTGCTTATCATCTCGTGTCTAATTGAAAAATCGTGAGGTTTCCAAGACGAGACTCAAAGCGAAAGCTTCAAATGCGTTGAAGAATTCGCAAAAATAAATTTTTCAGAGTGTTAAGCCTGATATAACAGCACTGATTATTTTACAAAAGTACACAATTATTCATTTACACATGTACATGTGTATGTGTAAAAAATAGATATTCTCTTTTCCTTGCTGTAAATGAAGGAAAAAGAAGAAATAATAGAGATTAAAATAGCCGAAATTGACTTGTATTTAATTGACAAGGCTAGGAAACTTCGTGTGGACAAAGGCATCTCGCAGGTTTCGTTGTCAATCGCTATGGGGTTAGCGGAAGGTACGGTAGGTAGAATTGAAAATCCAAGAGAAAGAGCCAAATACAATATACGGCATATTAATCTACTAGCTAAGGCCCTTAAATGTAATCCCTCTGATCTATTACCAACTAAACCTTTGAAAAATGACATTATTAAGGCAAGAATCAAAATAATCAGAAATAAGAGGGATAAAAAAGGAGAACCCAATTATCAAATACTTGAGAAAACATCAGTTAAAGACCTATAGATACCTTTACACGGAACAACCAAAGCAAGTAATAACGCCATTATTTATTTTCCCCTGAGATAGTTTAGAAAATAAAATACTCACTGGCAAGTTTCATCATGAACTATCCCGATATTGATTGTATTTTCAAATGTTGTTATATTAGGTTTCGCAACTATACGAGTATGCGATCATATTATGAACACTTCAAAATACAAATACCGTGTTTGAAATTAGTCACAGAACCGAGGTGGTAAAATGCCCAAACCCGTCTTGCAAAGTAAACATTCATCTGTCGATTGGAAAAGTCCCTGGTGGCGTTAACGACAGTGGTGGATGGATTTTGCAGTGCAACACGTGTGGCACAAAATTTCCTTACAGTGTAAAAAACCCTGATGATTATTCGTCCGTTGAATCAGGAGCAAAAATCCTGGACTCTTGGGACAACGAAATTCCGGATTCAAAAAAAGAAATATTAGAAAAGCATGGTTTAGAAACTTTTCCCGAAGATTTTCGTTTTGACAATTTACTGTTTGTTCAAACGGGAGAATATGAAAAGCCTCGTTTTAGCAATATAGAAGAAAATATCTTTTTCTGTCCCAACTGTCAGACTCATCTTGAACCGATACTATACTCCCAGCTCTCAGATAAATTACCTTTCATAAACAATGCTATAAAAGCATATCTTAATTATTATGTCAAAGGGAAAGCCGGAAGCCCAGATAGCATTATTGTAGTAGTGGATTATAAATGTTCTTGTGGTTTTGATACTAAAGCAGTTTTATACAAGGCATTTAATGAAAGAGAATTACCGGTACAAGAAGAAGATGAATTAATCCTGATAGATGTCATTGGAGCAGATTTGGAATTTACGATTGATGGCGTTTACGACCGAGATGATTGTTTGTCAGTTCTTCAAAAGCTGTTAATAAGGTGGCAAGTCTACTATAACAGAGTTTTTTTGGCAGTTCCGTTTATCGGCTTTGACTTCAAGAATAGCGAATCGCAACGTGTTGAACTTTGGAATTGGATATTAAAAAATACTCAGCCCCATAAAACGACCTTGTTGACAAGAAAGGCGACACTTACCTCATTCCTTGAAGGTTCGGCTAACACTGGCATGGACATTAATGTTCTAAAGGATTATGGATTATTAAACCCAACTGTAGATGAATTGACCGAAAAGAAAGCATTGTTCAAAAGAGATTTTCATGCAAAATTCTATGCAGGCTTCGATAGGAAAACCTCTGAAGTATTAGTAGGATCTTTTAATATACATGAAGGCAGTTATGCAGAGAACATACATTTTAAGGCGTATGACTTTGGAGACTTTTTTCGAAAATACATTCTAAAAATGAATATCATATTCGACCCAAGAATCATTGACGAAGAAGGTGAGTTTTTATTTGTAAATGAAAAAGATAAAAGCTTTATTCCGACAGTGGAGAAATATGCAACCTCAAGACGTGAAAAGATTTATGAATTGATTGCTGAAAGTAAAACCGAACAAACGGACGATAGCTCGAAACTTTAACATTGCAATGGCAACTTGGCGAAGCGACTATGTTGCTCTGTCTTCTAGTCAACTGTGTTTTCGGAAGAAGAACAATGAACTACTTTAACACAGCTACACCCTAAGCATCAATTTTAAAGACATTTTTATGGCCGGCACAATCGATATTAAACGAATATTAACATCGCAATTTGAAACAGACTTGTTTGAAGCCTCATTAGCAAGTCTTAACGAAAAAGCAAATAAACTACGTTACAATAATTTTGCTTACTCTATAAGAGAGTTATCAAGGCATTTTCTGCATAGGCTTGCTCCGGAGCTAAACATTAAAAACTGTAGTTGGTTTAAAAACGAAACAACAGACGGCAAACCAACAAGGTTGCAAAGAATAAAGTATGCAATTCAAGGCGGCATTACTGACGAATTGCTTGAACAATGGGGATTTGAGATCGAAGAGTTGACCGAAACGATTAAGGAAATTAAAACTACCATTGACTCATTGAGCAAATACACTCATATTAATCCAGAGGTTTTTGATTTAAATGAAGATGATGTAATAAAATATAGTGAAGAAGTGTTGTCCTCTTTTAAAACCTTTGTTCTGACAATTGAGAATTATCGAGAGCAACTAAAGACTTTTTTAGACGGGCATATTGAAGAACACATGGTTTCGTCAGTAGTGTCTAATTTTTTTGAAAATGTGGACAGATTAGCGCCGCACCATTCACTGGACTATAGTGAGATTTCAGATTACCACGTCTCAGAGATTAATGATCAAGAAATAGTTGTCGATGTTTTTGGCAACCTGCATGTAACATTAGAATACGGGTCAAGGCAAGAACGGCGTGAAGGCGATGGACTTGACTTAAAAGAAAGTTTTCCTTTTGAAACGAAAATAAGATATGAAATCAATGAAGATTTCCCATCAGAAAAGTATCAAGTAGACGACTATGATGTAGACACCTCCGAGTGGTATGGAGACGAAGATAATATTGACGGTGAAATTGACCGACATACTAAGAATACAGAATAAAGCTAACATAAACAATTGTCAAATGCACGGGTAGATGTGTTACACCAATATTCATTTCGTAATCATTAAATTGCTTGTATGACTTTCAAAGAGATCGCAAATAAGTTAACTGGCTTCAGCATTCCAATTTTTGGGGTATCCTGGACACCAGCCAAACTTGAGATTGATGTAGCAAAAAAAGTAATTACTTTTCTGGAAGACCGCAGAGTATTGTATGTTGTTTATGAATTGGAATCTCCCCAACATTGTCTTTCTTCTATTCTTCAAATAAGAGAGTTTTTAACAACTCAAATGTTTGATTTAAGCGACAAGTCTGAACTGGCAAATATTTTGAGATCAATGAGAAGTGCGTGCAGAAAGTTCTTGGATAGTGTTCAGGGGCAATATTATTTTAATAAAGGAAGAGGTCGGATAGATCATGATCTCGGAATGGGAGGCCAAATCCATTTTTATAATGCTATGGGAGAATTAAGGGCAATAATGGGGATTTTACTTGCAAAAATCATAGTTATGCATGGCTTAAATTTCGAAGGAGAACTTTTAAATATCATTCCATTTGAGCTACCCGACGAATAGCGGTATTATACCTGGTATTGAGCATGTATGTAAATTGATCAATATAAAAATTCCCCGCCTCAGCGGGGAATGCTAATCAAAACCCAACCTTCAACCATTAACCTATCTACATTAATTAGCGCCAGATTGATCACAGGAATATTTCTCTTTGTTATTGATCATTTTCATAATTAAATCCTCTTCTTTTATTTCTCCATTCCTTCGGTGTTATTTTAAATCGTTTCCGGAAAGCGTTAATAAATCCCGGCAAGGTTTGGTAACCGGCGAGGTCAGCAATTTCCTTTAGCGGCTTATTGGTCTTTTCCAAGAGCAATTGAATATGCTCCATTTTTCGTTGCATCAGTCGGGGAAAAATGCCGATGCCAAATAATTTTTCATAGTTCTTTTTCAGGGATACGAAATTTGTTCCCAATTTGCGAGCCAGTTCAGGAATGGTGATCTTGCCATCCAGGTTATGAGCCATGATCCTGTCAGCCTCATACATCTGGGCTATTTGGTCAGGGGTTAACTCGCCGCGCATTACAACAGGAATTGATACCGTATGCGAGAACAAAATATCCCGCACTTTATTGGCAAAATAAAAATTGCGCAGCGATTCCTGAAAGGGGCATTTGAGAATATCATAAACCATCTCCAGCAAATCCTGAGGTACAGGTGCCGGTTGTATTGATGTAAAGGCCTGGTCAGAACCAATACCTGCCAGCAATTCCGGAGAAAAATGTACAGTGAAATAGATGGCTGGTATTCCTGCTGGATGCTCACTAGCGTACACTAATTGATCCGTTAAATGGTAATGGCCTGGGTCCAACTGAAAAGAGGAACCGTCCTTAGGGATAATAGTAAGAGCACCACTTAAAGGTATTTCCAGTCGCAACCATCGGTTTTCTTCAGTTGTAATTATCTGTCCTTCATCTTTACGCTGAATTTGTCTTAGGCTAATAGCGTAAAGTCGGTGATTGAACCAGTGAATATCGATACTGGCACCATTCTTCTCAGATTTATATAAAACACTTCCAGGAATGCGCAACCCCCTGAATTTTCGGCCGGGTGACTGTTTTAGCAACAGCAGTTCTCCTGAGGATAGGCTTAACTGGATCATCATACACTTACACTATTCATAGATCAGGTGGAAGATCGGCCATTGATTTTACTATTTGTTTATCAAAGTGAAATAATAGTTTTCCTGTTTGTAACATATGAACACACCGCATAGTAATTGCATTGTTGGCCGCCAATGCTATTAGGCTTGCTTGTTTAGAAGTAATAACATCGGGCTTTCTTCTCATCACTCAATTTTCTTCTGACATTCTTTTTATCTTCTACTTCGATTGTATCAGATTGTTTATATACTTCAATAAGGAACCCGAAGCATCAATTTTAATTTGAAGCCTTTGAATACGCTGGGAAAGATTGCTGGCATAATTAATTCTCCAGTCGCTTACCCAAAACGGAAGTGTGATTAATCCTTTTCTCCGACTACGTTTATTTATCAAACCAACGGTTTTCTACCATGAAATCCACGCTTTCATATACCGTTTCCAACAGTGTGTGTCTTGGAGAATATTCTATTAGTCTTTTAGCTTTTTCAATGCTGAAATAGCCACTCCTGACAATATGATAGTAAGTATGGTCGCTGTATTTTTTGTCATTTATGTGGGCACACCACTCTTCCCAAGGTAAAAATTTGATATTTTCTTCTTGTCCAAAGTATTGGTACAATGCCTGCGCAAACCCATATAATGTGATAGATTCTGACCCTACCGCATGGAATGATTCCCCGAGTGCGCCCTTCCGATGCTTAATGGCATTGAAGAAAACCTGTGCGACATCATCGGCATGTACATGGTGAAGTGTTTCCATACCAAAATTAGGAAGGGCAATTTCATGTCCCGCTCTGATCTGTCCAAAAACCCGATAGTCATTGTTTCCGAGTGGATTTATAATAGACCATCCCGGGCCCGAAATCTGGCCGGGCATAATCACGGTTTCCGGAAAACCCTCTAACCGATATAAATTGTGAAGATATTCCTCACATTTTACTTTCTCTACACCATACTCGTCCAATGGAAATTTAGGCTGGTCTTCCAGAATAGGAAGCGTTGTTGCACGACCATGAGCCCAAATTGACGAACAAAAAACATAATGGGAAAGGTTGGTGTTCTTAAGTGCTTCCACCATTGTTTTAGTTGTCTCCAGGGAAAAATTGATAAGGTCAACAACAATATCAGGGTTCAGGCCAGCAATCTTTTTTTCAAACTCGCCTTTTGCTTCTTTTTCCCTGTCAAGGACTACCTGCTCCACATCTTTCCAAGCCGCATTATCAGAATAAGGTTTGCTATGACCTCTGGTGATATTCACCACGTCATATCCGGCTCTTACTAATTTGGGAAGGAGGTAGGTTCCTATGTGACCGCTTCCTCCGATTACAATGATTCTCATAATGTTTGTTATTTAATTTATTACAAAATTATCTTATTGATATTAGCTTATAGCTGCTACAACAAGTTATCGTCTCTTAAGAAAAATCACCAAGTTTTGAACTTTTAAATTCACAATTCCTCTTGTCGCTTAAAATAAAATTGTGATTGTTCAATCGCTACTTCCAACCTCCGCCGAGCGAACGGTATAAATCCACCATTGCACTTAGTTGCTGCCGCCGTATTGAAGACAGGTTTAGTTCTGACTGCAATGCATTTCCCTGCACAATCAATACCTCAAGATAGTTGGCTAATCCACTGTTGTAAAGCTGTTGCGCATTTGAGATTGCACGTTGCAATGTTGCCACTTGCTTAAATCCAATTTCAGCCTGCAGTTTTAGTTTGTCATTTTGAACCAAAGCATCCGAAACTTCACCCACAGCAACTAGCACCCCACGCCTGAATTCTAATACAGACTCTTCTCGCTGTATCTTTGCGACGTTCAAATTTGTTTTTAATGTTCGGCGTTGGAAAACGGGTTGGGTCAAACCTCCTAAGATATTTCCGAACAATGATGCCGGGGTTTGAAACCAATTACTCAGTTGGAAAGAATTGATCCCTCCACTCGCAGTTATGGTTAATGCTGGATACATATTTGCCTGTGCTATCCCAACTTGCGAATTGCGTATTCTGACATCTAATTCAAGTGCACGGATATCTGGACGCCTGCTTAGCAGGCCCGCTGGAAAACCAGATTGCAAAGTGGTTGGCACTTGTACATCCGATAAACGAGCATCTCTTCTTATAACATCCGGCATTGCCCCTGTAAGAACACTTAGAGCATTTTCTTGGACGGCAATATTCAGTTCGAGTTGTGGAATCAGCACATTGAGGGATTGTTTTTGTGCTTCAGCCTGTTCCAATGCCAAAATGGAAACGATGCCAGCGTTATATTGAAGTTTTGTAATGCTCAGAATAGTATCGTTAAGCTGTAAGTTACTTTTTGTGATATCCAACTGCTCATCTAACATCAGCAAATTGAAATAGCCATGGGCTATGTTCGCTACGATTTGCGTCTGGATAGTATTCTTTGCTTCATATGTTTGAAGATATTGACTGCGTACTTTTTCTTTTTGTGACTTGATCTTGCCCCATATGTCAGCTTCCCAGTTTAAGTTAAAGGCCGCATTATAATCTTCTATATGCTTTTGCCCAAGGAAATTGCCAAGGCTGATACCATTCAAGCTATTTTGAGATGGATTGAAGGATTGCGCCGCCAAACTAAAATTTAACGACGGAAATTGTAACACCTTTGCTTGCTTAAGTTTTTCACGCGAAGCTGAAATCCTGGTTAGGGCAACCAATAGATCATAATTGTGATTTATACCTCTTTCAATCAGGCGCTGCAATGTCGTGTCTTTAAAGAAATCACTCCATCTAATGTCAGCGATTGTGGTTGTATCTTCTGAGTTTTGAACGGCTCGGCTATATTGGTCAGGCACCTTCACATCGGCTTTAATATTGGAGGCAACTTTGCAGGAAACTGCAATTAGCACGAGCATCAAAACATTGAATCCTATAATGAGTTTCTTTTTCATGTTATTATTGTATGACAACTGTTTCAGTTAAGTCCGGAGAAGGCACCTTCGGTTTACGAGATGCTGTTTTTTCATGTAGCGACTGAAAGATTATAAATAATACCGGTATGATAAAAACACCAAACACCACGCCTGTAAGCATTCCGCCAATGGCACTGACTCCAATTGAGTGGTTTCCATTAGCCGCTCCACTTGTAGCCCACACCAATGGCAACATACCAACAATGAAGGCGAACGATGTCATTATTATTGGGCGCAGTCTTAGACGTGCTGCTTCTAACGCTGAATCGGTCAATCCCATTCCACTTTTCCTACGCTGAACAGCATATTCTACAATCAGAATACCGTTCTTTGACAAGAGGCCTATAAGCATGATCAGGCCGACCTGGACATAGATATTATTCTCAATTCCAGCTAATCCGGTAAAAGCATAAACACCTAATATTCCTGTAGGTATACTAAGAATGATAGAGAATGGAAGGATATAGCTTTCATACTGTGCGGCAAGTAGAAAGTAAACAAAAATGATACTTAAAAGAAAAATAAACGCCGTCTGAGATCCAGCTCCAGCTTCCTCTCTTGTAATACCTGTAAATTCATAAGCATACCCACGTGGTAAAACTTGTTGTGCAGTTTCTTCAATAGCTCTAATAGCATCACCGGAACTATATCCTGGCGAAGGTGTACCATTTACCATCACTGAATTGAAAAGGTTATTACGTGTCACCGTTTCTGGCCCATGTGTACGCTCAAGAGTAATCAACGTTTTGACCGGAACCATTTCACCCAAATTGTTCTTCACAAAAATTCCATCAAGCGAATTCAAATCCTTTCTATATTCTGCATCTGCTTGTGCCATCACTCGATAATATTTTCCGAAACGGTTGAAATCCGAAACGAAACTACTTCCGTAATAGACCTGAAGGGTTTGCAAAAGATCACTTACCTCAACGCCTAATTGATTTGCTTTTTCGACATCCACATCAAGTTCAAATTGTGGGTTGCCTGTCGAAAAGGTTGTAAATGCATTTCCGATCTCCTTCCGCTTCTTCAATGCTTCAACAAGTCTGGCAGAAGCCTTCCCAAGATCATCCAACGAACCACTCGCACGATCTTGGAGCATGAATTCAAAACCCGCTGCACTCCCAAAGCCTTGTATAGTGGGAAAGCCAAAAAAGAACGAATTAGCATCCTTGACTTTTTTAACCTTCTGTGTCAGCTTGGCTGCGAATTTCATTGGTTCCTTGTCGTCTCCTCGTTTATCTCTATCTTTTAGACGAATGAAACCACCAGAAAATGGAGAAGCATAGGTTCCACCAGTTACATTTTGTCCATCTGTAATCCAAACGTTTTCTGCTGCTGTTTCATCACGTACCAGACTCTCAACCTCTGCAGCAGCGGCCTTCATGCGGTCAAAAGAACTTCCGGGCGGCGTATTTACCGAGTAGTGTACAAATTTATTATCCTCCTCCGGGATAAAACCGGTCGGTGAATTTTTTACCAATACCAAGCTAATAACAGATATTAGCGCCAGCCCGACAATTGCTATCCATTTTTTCTTTAGCAGAAACCCGATGCTATTGACATATCTTTTTGTCATGTTATCGAAGCTGCTATTAAACGCAATGAAAAAACGCTCTTTTATACTGATCTTTCTTCCTGCTTTTTCATATTCATCGTGTTCATTTTTTAAGAAGAGGGCGCATAGAGCTGGACTTAAAGTAAGTGCGTTGATCGCCGATATAAAAATGGCAATCGCCAATGTAAATGCAAACTGTCTGTAGAAAACGCCAGTAGGCCCTTCCATAAAGCCAACCGGAACGAAGACCGCCGCCATCACCAAAGTGATGGAAATAATCGCTCCCGATATTTCGTTCATAGACTGAATGGTCGCATCTTTAGCACTAAGCTTTGTGCCTACCAGTTTAGCGTGAACAGCCTCGACGACCACTATCGCATCATCCACAACAATTCCGATTGCCAAAACCAATGCAAAAAGTGTCAGCATATTGATTGTATAGCCAAAAAGCTGAAGGAAAAAGAAGGTGCCAATAATAGCGACAGGTACGGCTATAGCGGGGATGAGGGTAGAACGCAGATCCTGTAAAAAGACGTACACTACGAGGAACACCAAGATAAAAGCAATGACCAATGTTTCTTTTACCTGAAAAATAGATGCATCCAGGAACTCCTTAGAATTATACATAACCACCGGTTTTAACCCTTTGGGTAACAAAGGGAGGTATTCTTTTTGCGTTTTCTCTACCTGCGTAATAATGTCATTTGCATTGGAGCCAGCTGTCTGCAAAATTGCAAAACCTGCTGCCGGTTTTCCGTTAACACGGTTAGTCGCAGTATAAGTATAAGACCCAAAATCCACACGGGCTACATCTTTCAGCCGTAGCATTGATCCGTCAGTATTTGACTTTATAACAATATTCTCATACTGTTCGGGTTTGTTCAGCTTACCCTTGTATTTTAATACATATTCAAATGTTTCCTTGCTGTTTTGTCCGAATCTGCCGGGAGCCGCTTCAACATTTTGATTCTGTACCGATTTCATGACTTCCTGCGGCGTAAGGTTATTAGCCGCCAACCGTTCAGGATTCAACCATATACGCATAGAATATTCGGATGCCCCAAATATCTGAGTCTGGGCCACACCTGAAATACGCTGTATTTGGGGCGTGATATTAATCCTGAGATAATTCTGGATGAATAGCTCATCGTACATTTCAGGATCTTCACTGTAAAGCCCCATAAACATCACCATACTGTTCTGAACTTTTTGAGCGGACACCCCTGCCTGTACAACCTCCTGTGGAAGCTGGCTCTCGGCTTTTGAAATCCTGTTCTGAACGTTTACGGCAGCAATGTTGGGATCTGTGCCCTGTTTGAAATACACTGTCAACACCATATTTCCGTCGCTGCTGGAATTAGAGGTCATATAAGTCATGTCCTCCACACCGTTTACGGCTTCCTCTATTGGAACAGCAACTGAACGTGCTATAACTTCGGAATTAGCTCCGGGATAATAAGCAGTTACCTGAACGGCTGGCGGGGCAATGTCTGGAAACAGGCTTAATGGTAAGTTAAATACCGAAAGAATTCCTAGTATGAGCAAGATGACCGAAATGACTGTGGAAAGCACCGGCCTTTCTATAAACGTTTTTAACATGATTAATTTATCTTTTGGGAGAAATGATCTCCAGTTAAATCAAAAAGGGTCAAACTCTCTGGGGCTTTCGAACTCTATTCAGGTCTTGCTCTTACCAGACTATCTAATGAAAATATCTGGGGTTGTATTCTCATTCCTTCATTCAGCAATTCCGTTCCATGAAACACAAGCTTGTCTCCTGATTTAATACCATCCTTTATATAGTAGTAATGTGTAGTCTGTCCTGTGATACGGAGTGGTCTGGCGGTTACTTTGTTACTGTCTTGAACAACAAATACGAATGACCTATCCTGAAGTTCAAATGTGGATTCGCGGGGAATGGTCAAAACCCTTTCCAGTTTCTCTGCTATTCTAATTCGCCCTGTATTACCGGTTCTTAGCAAGCCTCCGATATTTCGGAACGATGCTCTAAAGGTTATCGCACCAACAGTCCTATCAAACTGGCCTTGCACAAGATCAACTTTACCTTTCTCAGAATATATACTATCTCCAACGGTGATCAGATCAACCTGCGGCAGGTTTTTAATCTTTTCTTCAAGTGTGCGCCCTGGATAAGTGTTTTTAAACGTGACAAAATCAGGTTCGCTCAATGAAAAATAGGCATACATTACCTGAACATTTGAAACAACCGTTAAGGGCTGTGCATCATTTCTTGAAATCAGGCTACCTAGTTTAAAGGGAATCCTCCCTATGTAGCCATCCACAGGTGACTTGATTAACGTGTAGCCAAGCATAATGCTTGATCGCTTCTGCGTAGCCATCGCCTTTTTGACGGAAGCTTTGGCAACTTCATATTCCTCTTTAGCGGTATTCAATTGAATTGGGGCAATGACCTTCGATGCCACCAACGGTGTTAACCGTTCAACCTCTATCTTTGCCTTTTTCATATTTGCGGTTGCGGCCATTAATTCGGCTTGAGAATTATTAAGATCTTCGTTATAGATTCCTGCTTCAATGCGAAATAAAGGCTGTCCTGCTTTCACATAAGCGCCTTCTTCAACGAATATTTTATCCAGATAACCGTCTGACAGTGCACGAATCTCTACGTTTTCCTTTCCTTCAAGAGAAGCAGGATATTCCCGGTATATCATTGCATCTGATTCTCCAGCGGTAAAAACTGGAAGCGAGTGATCTTCCGTAATGATTTGTCCTTTAGAATCAGAACAGCCAAGTTGGATAATTGATACTATCCACATGAACACAAGTATGAAAACGCTCTTGAAATTCTTCATAAAAAATAATATAGATGATAACATTTTAGTGATACTATATTCGCCTATATGGAGTACTTCTCTATTCTTTTGAACCAAATGAATCGTACCTCAAAAGGGGCATATAAATCAAACTCGTTATTAATGTCTGGTGCAATTTTAGTCATTAATAAAGTGCCAGATAGCTCTGGTCTCCCCATCAAGAAAAAGTGATGAATGAACACGAAAAACACCCTCAATTGAGAAGTATAAATTGTCCTTTCAACAGAATTTACCTGTGCTTACTACAGGCTCCTAACAAACTCTGTGATCTGGATGTAGATGATAAAGCCTGGTAACAATTATACCAAAGCTTTGAAAGCTAACTGTTTTAAAGTCGTAAATTATTGCCCATCCAATTTTTGAAGATTGCCACAAGGCAGACTGCAGCGTGAGATATTAATTGTAAAGCTGCCTCTTATATTAACGGCGAGGTATATCTTGGTGATCCCTATTTTTTAGTTTTTCTGACTGTGATTAGTAGTGCGAATTCCAAACGAGATTGTAAAGTATGCTAAAGGCCTGCTCCAGTGGTCCAGTTCCTTATCCAATCGGAACAAGATAATTGTCCTCGTTATAGTTCGTTAACAACCCACGATTTAAACTCAGCTGCCTTATTCTTGCTGATATAAATACGTTCAGGAACTTCAACATTGAGTGAAATCAGGAGACGGCTGTCAAACCAAATAGTTATATTCTTCACACTTTCCCTGGAGATGATAAATTGTTTATTTGCACGAAAGAAATCAGATGGATTTAAAGTCAGTGAAATTTGGTCCAAAGACTTGGAATAAGAGTAATTAGTACTATTATTCAAATAAATAACGGTTTTCTTATCGGTTGTATAAAAGCAACTTATTTCATGAACGTTTACGGGGATCAATCTTTCATTGCTTGGGATCAGAAATTTATCTCTATAGGTTGACGTAGGAACAAGTTTCGCAATCTTTTCCATATATCGATTCGTGTCTGCCTGACTCCGCTTACTAAACTTATTCAGTGCACGTATCAGATCCTCCTCCTTTACCGGCTTTAGCAAATAATCTATACTATTCACCTTAAATGCCTCTATAGCAAATTCATCAAAAGCTGTAATAAATATGACCGGAATTTCTACCTCTATAATGTCAAAAATTGAAAATGCAGAGCCATCCGATAAACGGATGTCCAAAAGTATCAAATCAGGTAAGGTATTGTTTTGAAGCCACGAAACTGTCTGCTCAATACTTTCTGTATTTCCGATCACTTCAATCTCAGAGTCTATCTTCAATAATATATCCAAAAGGTTTTCGTAGGCAGCGGTCTCGTCTTCAACTATGAGTATTTTCATCTCGGATCATTTTAACGGTAAAAATGCATTAAAAACGCTTCCATCATTAGCTATGCGAATTTGCTCATCCATTAATAACTGAAAACGGTTCTCAAGATTACGAATCCCCGTACCATTGGTCAGCGGACGAGTTAGCTTTGGATGGACCGGATTGGAAACAACAAGTTCTGACCGCTCGTTCAAAAATATCCTGACGACCATCTTGTGCTGGCTATCGATGACGTTATGCACTACAATATTCTCTATTAAGGGAAGCATTGAAAGAACTGGGATTTTGAGATCCAATTTATCCTGGTCAATTTGGATGTTAAATTCAAGCTTATTCGCAAACCGGACTTCCATCATATACCGGAAGGCTTCCACAAATTCAATTTCTTCAGTTAAGGTTACTAATCCCTTTTTATCACTTTGCAGGACATAGCGGAACACATCCGATAGCTTATTGACGAATGCTAATGTGTTGCAATCATTTTTTTTTCGGATCAGTGCTGTTAAACTGTTCAGTGAATTAAAAAAGAAATGCGGATTTATCTGATTGGTAAGCGCATCATACCTGCTTTGCAGGTTTTCTATTTTTAGTTGCTCTATTTCCTGTTCTTTGTGTCTCTGTACCTCGTACATCATAAAGGCATGACCGACAAATGTAGAAAGGAGATATACGATAGTATATTGCAACAAAACATAGCTACCGCTACCCCGAACTATTCCTGTCCAGAGGAACATTATTAAGATGTATAATCCATATGCGATACAAGTAATCAGGAATGTACGTTTTGCGCGATTTTTGAGGGTAAGAAGCTTTATTCTATTTAAATTGTAGATCAGCAATATCCAGATTGCCATTGTGAAAAAGATATACCTTATGAACAGGAAATTTGTATAAGCTGTGTGCCTGGAAATGTCAATCTGAGTCAACTCCCAACGTAGGCATACAATATCTGGATATATAATAAATAAGCTGCTAACTAAGCTTATTATCAACAGTTTTTTCAAACTGTAATTCTGTATTAGTTTCATTATTATAGGAATAAATGTGCTATAATTCTGTTTTCGTTGCCTCCGAAAGCCATTTTTAGTACGAAAACAACTGGAAAATTACTAATTATTCCTTTTTTGGTATTTCCCCTTAGCGTTAAAACGAAAAAAGGAGACATCAAAACGAATAATCAGAAATTCAGAAAATCAGAATATCATTCTTTATTTGAGCCAAGCGATGCTACAGTCAATTTTCATAAAACATAGCAAATCAATTAATTGTCTAATACAGTAGGGTTCGTGACGTTTGGTTCATAATTATTTATGTGATTAGATTTTGAAATGCACGTTCCTTTCAACAGGATCCTGATGATTCAACCCGAAATCGCAATTTGTCATTAGGTCAGTCTTGCGATTGATTATGGCACAGGAGAAATCGTAATGAGATCACTTGCCCATCTTTAGCCTTATCATGAATTTCAGTATGATTTCAATATTATCAACACTTACCATTGCTGCCTTGTGTGCAGATTAATCTGTCACGTTAAAAAGAATATTTTATTTGAGCTAATGAATCTCTACCTGAAACACGTAACAGTGTCTCATTTTTAAACTTTACATGATTATACTGGACAGGAAAATAATTTTTAAAGTTTATTAGGTAAAAATTTGGTAGTCAACCCTTTTTGACTTATAATATATTATAAAGGGATGCTTCGCACTTGACGAATCTCCATAAATTTAAACAGAAGTATGAGCCACCAAATACCTAAAATAAGTAAAGAGTTTGTCTGTATTGTGGACAGAGATCAGCCGGCATTAGTTGCTAAGATAGCATCGTACCTGTCCAAAGTTGGTGAATACCTGCCCGTTTTTGAATTTCCCCATGCTACTATTGAAAAAACGGATGGTGATGAGGATAGAATTGATGAGCATGTCATAACGAGATCAAGATCTGAGGAGTTCAATGTTTTTGCCGCCAATTGTATTGGTAGAAATGGTGGATGCCAGAACCTCATCCTTGCTGGTTTATCAGCTGAGCAGAAAAGCTATCTTACCTTCTTGGATAAATATAATGTCATTGAAATATCCACTATTGATGATGTTGAGTTTCTTCTTGCTGGATTCACGCAAGACAAAACCGAATATCTTATATGCAGGTCAGATGAAATGCTGGCAGGATTATACCAGGCTGTTCACAAAAATCTAAAGCTAAAATTTGAAGAGAAGGCCGCCGATTTAACACCGTGGGAAATAAAAAAAGATGGCATTATTGTAATAGAACATATTCCTGCCGCTTCAACCGTGATCGCAGTAAATTATGCCTTGTCTATCGACGCTGAAATAAGAGTCGTTGAACCTTTGGCAAGAAAGGAAGAAAAAGAAATCAGCTATCTGCTTCAGGAATGGCAAAAGGGCTCCGATGCACGGTACCAAGAATTATCAGATAAGGTTCACAAAAGAATCGGAGGTATTTATTTTCCTTTGTATGAATTTGCTACATTCTTTACTAACGGGCTTCCTTATTCCTTAATTATTCATGATCCTATTCCCTGCACCTATGTTCACCTGTTATACAGACCTGATTTTTTTATTTTCAACAACTTGTATTTCGAACCAAAACCAAATATCAATTCGGCTATTGTTTTTTCTCCGCAACTATTTAAGGACGAGGAAACAAGTTTCGTTATTAAGTCGCTCGAAACGCAAAACATATACGTACGTGAACTCATTGGGAAACTGGCGTCCGTTTATAATATGGAGATGCATGTAAAGGAATTCCCTTATGACTTACTTCACATCTGCAGTCACGGTGGCGAAGTGAATGGGTATGAAATGACTGAAACATTTAAGGATCGTGACGGAAATACGCACACGATAGAATATGACGAAGTGGTGAGTTTTGCACCTAGTCCGGAGGAAGAATTGATTGCTGTTGCCAGAAAAACGATCTGGCGCAAATTTGACGGAATAGTTTGGGGTAGCAAGGAATTCAGGGATAAGGCATTTCCGCACTATGTGTTCGCTGATATGCAAATTGAAATGGATAAACTGTTTGACGATAAAACGCACAAACAAGTAAGAACCCCAAAAGCAATTGTTCCTGATTCATGCGCTATTAAATGTGCAGACTTCGCTTACCAGGCAATGATACAGGTCGTGGCAGGACACCATACTGCCCCTATAATCTTCAATAATTCATGTTGGTCAGCGGCGGGTATTGCTGATTCATTTTTAGCAGGCGGGGTCCGTGGCTATATCGGAACATTGTGGAAAGTAAATAATAAGATTGCTACAGAGGTCGCAGAGACTTTCTATAATCATTTATTTGATGGAACGGTATTGGATGCCCTGCAAAAAGGACTCGTAAAATGCAGAGGTACAAACAATGAAGGTATATACATCTACTGGGGGCTTCATTTTCCAACGATTCAAAAAGGGAACTCGAAAACAGTAAGCCGTGAAAATGTTTGCAAGGCGCTGCTAAGGTCTTTCTATCGCTGGACGGACCATGCAAAAACAGTAGCGAGTAAAAAAATAAAAGAAAACATCAATAGACTTGCAGATTGGAATATGCGACAACTTTGGCGATATTTCTTTTGGGATTATTTAAAATTAAGGGCAACCTGGAAAAGCTAAGCAGGCATCAAAATAGAAAATGTCTTTCTGAAAGTATGGACGGATGCAAATTTGATATTAAAAATATCAATGAGTTAGAAATGAAATCAGTTGATTTTCTTAGAAGGGATAGCCGTTTGAACCTCGACAATCTCTGATTAAACATTTAATTGAAAAAGCAATGCAATGGATTCACTAGACCTTGGTTCAGTTTTCTTTGAAGCTTTGGGGCATCCTGAATATGCC
Organism: Ferruginibacter sp.; assembly: GCA_047602605.1. Taxonomy (GTDB): domain Bacteria; phylum Bacteroidota; class Bacteroidia; order Chitinophagales; family Chitinophagaceae; genus Ferruginibacter. The sequence continues at coordinate 15,718 of JASGGW010000005.1, read as the reverse complement.
CGGCCAAATTTCTATATCATAAAGCAAAAGCAAAGTGTTTGGTCCAAAGGAGTGTACCTAACCACTCTCAATGAAGTGTACCATGCCTGTATCACAAGAATCCAGATAAATTTCAATGCAAAAAAAGGAAAAGTTACAGGGTTAAAAATAGAAGACATAAAATTACCAATGAAGGAATTCATTGGAGGAGACAATGAGACACTCGTCGATAAAGAAACGCTTGACAAACTTCATTTAGCGATACAGGCTGCCGGTTATTGGGACTTAGAAAAAGAAAAGTTTTCTGCTTATCAGATTCTATCTTTCGTTGAATACGCTTTATGGTTCATGCGAAACGAATTTCAGTATGTAGCGGGACTGAAACAGATAAACGGCTTTCGCCCCCGGACTAAATCCTATTTTAATTACCTGATTGCCCAGGATGCTCCGTTCTTCGATTTTCCCCGTTTCAAGGCTGCTATTCGGGAATTGAATTTGACACAGCAAAACCGTAATGCATTTAAGGTAACACTCGAACCATTCCAGAAAGCGGCTCATGAGATTGTAACCCTCTGGAATGAGAAAATTGCACCTATTGTGCATAATGATGCCGGGGTACTCGATCAAGAACCTCCGGAAATGGTCATGGTGGAGTTTAAATCAGCCGATTTGAATTTTAGTTGGTGGAACGATCAGGATCATTTTGAAATTCGTCCTACCAAACTCTATCTGGCGCAGGACTTTGCCTATTATGCTGCTAAGATCTCCAATCTCATCATGAATGAAATATTACATGAGGCCATCGTGACCGATCCTAACGATAAGAAAAACTTCATGACCGATCTTATTCATGGAATCCAGTTGATGCAGGAAGAAGAAATAAAAGAAGATTTAGCTTCCGGAGGCCGGTTGGAAGACCCTTACCGTAATTGGGTCTGGCAGTGGTTCAGAAAATGCGGTTATCAGGCAGAGCGGGAAACGCTGAAAGGCACGGGACATATTGATCTGAAAATTATTCATCCAAGCATCGGTACAAAAGTGATCGAATTTAAAGGCTGGTGGAATGATAAAAAGAAAGAGGTCATCCAACAAACATGCAGGTACTTGACAGAATTTGAAGACGATGCCGTCATTTTTATCATTAACAACACTGGTAAGGATATCGTCCCGGAATATAAGGTCATCGTAACTGATCATATCCTTAACATTATTGGCGAGTTTGAAGACGTCAGACCTGACACTAATAAAGGTTACAAGTATTACAGTACTAGGTATAACTATAACGGAAGTGAAAAAGTAATTTATCATTTCATTTTTCCTGGCAGAGTGAAACCTAACGTATAAACTGCTATTTAATGAGAATGCTATTATTATCTCATTAAGATCGAGATTTCATTTCTTTTCCTGCATTTTTCCCATTTACATGAATGGCTTTTGTTGCCATCGTTCTGTTCATTGGGCATCGTTCCTTGCGACGCTCCTTTGATGTTTTCGTTCATTGGGCATCAATGATATTAAATCGACGATTTCTTTTTCTAAGTGTTTTGTAAGAAACCGGGGCAAATGCGAAAGCGAAGTTATGCGCCTGCGAATAGAGATGTTATTAACCGGCAAAAAGACTACGGCATAAACAAAATTGTTCCATCACTTCTTCAGATACTATTTATTCCGTTTCCTTTTTGCTTTCCTACGCAGCCGCCTCAATACAAAGCTTTCTTTTTTCCCTTTTTCTTTTACAAAACAATTTTATTTCAGTTACAGATTAAATCAAAGAAGTATGGAACACACAACACGCCTTTCTAACCTCATGCGGCTTTCGTGGGAAGTGCAGCGAACAAAAAAATTTGACCGACCCCGTTCACTGCGTTCCGCATGGGCAATCCTGCTGACGGAAGAAATAACGGTTTTTCATTTGGTGCGCAAACACCGCAGTGAACGAAACCCGGATAAAGTCAATACAAACGAATTATCACTTTTTTAGTAATTATTTAATCACAATTAAAATTTGTCAATTATGGAAATCGTAGGACGATTAACAGCAGATGCAACAGTAAACACGTTGAAGGACGAAAGGAAAGTAGTCAACTTTTCCGTTGCAGTCAATGATTCGTACAAACCAAAAGGCAGCGACAGCAACACGAAGGTTACTACTTATTTCAATTGTTCGTATTGGATGAGCCCTGCTATTGCAGAGCATTTAACCAAAGGCGTATTGGTGGAATGTTATGGACGTATCAGCGCCAATGCATGGACAAACGCAGAAGGTGAAGCCAAAGCCAGTTTGAATTTTCATGTGAACAATATTAAGCTGCATGGCAAATCCAATGCAACTACTAAGGAACCCATTCAGGTTGCAGCCGAAATCAAAGAACCATTAGAAGATTTGCCGTTTTAATTCACATCATTTATTAAATAAACCGCAGCAGTACCGCCTGCGGGATAAAAATTAAAGCTGGGTAGCAAATTATGGCACACAGTATCAATTTTAATGAACAGACGGGGCAACACAGTTTCTTTTCAGTAAAAGAAAAAGCCTGGCACGGATTGGGGCAAATCGTACAGGATTACCCAACAAGTGCAGAAGCAATAAAATTTTCAGGGCTGGATTATGAAGTAGTAAAGGAAGACATTTATACGACTTCCTATAATTCTGACGGCCAGCCGATGGACTTTACCAAACGTATCAAAACCCATTTCACCACTATTCGTAAAGACACAGGAGATGTATTGGGAGTAGTTGGTAAAGACTACGAGATCGTACAGAATAAAGACGCTTTTACTTTCTTTGATTCGATTGTCGGAGGTGATGGCATCCAGTATGAAACCGCCGGGGCATTGGGTAACGGTGAAAGGATTTTTATTACCGCAAAATTGCCGTCTTATATCAAAGTAGGCCGGGAGGATTTAATAGAGCAGTATTTGTTTTTGACCACTTCACACGATGGTTTTGGAAGCATTACCGCAGCCTTTACACCGGTGCGTATCGTTTGTAACAATACGCTCAATGCCGCCCTACGAAACCATACTAATTCTATTAAGATTAGACATACTGCCAATGCCAAAGACCGACTGGAACAGGCACATAAAGTAATGGGAATTTCTAACCAGTTAGCGGGACAGTTGGAGGATATTTTTAACAACTGGACAAAAGTAAAGATCACCGATCCTGAACTGCTCCGGCTTATTCAACTGGCAATGGTTCCCAATAAAGAAGTCTTGGATAATCTGGAGAAAGGACAGTTTGATGAACTATCCACCTGCTTTAATAATATGTGTAACTCAGTTTTTGAATATGCCATGAGTAGCCCCACGCAGCAGGTAGAAACAACCAAAGGCACATTGTTCGGGGCATATAATTCGGTCACAGGTTATTTCCAAAATGTACGGACATATAAAGACGAAGAAGCGAAATTAAAATCCCTGTTATACGGTGGCACAGCCCAAATGAAAGCGCAAAAAGCATTTAACCTTTGTGCTGATTTTTTCAAAGGTGAGCTGGCAGGGATTGTAAATTGATATAGGTAATATACCGTTTTAAAGGGTGGCTATTCGCTGCCCTTTTTTATACCGTAAGAAAGCTGCCGCCCCATACTACTGAAGATATTGTAATTGGGGGCGGCAGCTTGGGTTGAATATAAAGGAAATGCTATATTGGGTGCTTAGTATCTAAAATGGCAATGAAAAAAAGGAAAAAAGAGAAGAAAATTGATCGTGTACCCCCAGTAGAAAATAGTGTGGATGTTCTAATGGCTAAAAGAATTGGCGGTTCAATTAATTTTAAAGGAATCGAATTTCAATTATTGTACGCTGTACATACAATTCTTTCAAAACTTATATCGGATGAGGACAGGCAAATTCGTTTGGAAGGTATTGAAGACGTCGATATACTTGAGCATGATTACAAGGAATATGTACAGGTAAAATCATCCATTAACCCAATTGATGCAGGGAAATTGTGGGGATTAAATGTCCTGCAGAATTTTATGGAGGTATATAGTAAAGAAACGGCTGCCCTGTTCCGGTTGGTACATAATACCACTTTTGCCAAAGGTAACCTGGATATATTCGCTGCCTCACCTCCTGAAACCACGATACTATTCTGGCGGGAGAAATTTGAGGAAGCGGGGTATTCACTTTCTACCGAAAGCCTGAAGACCTTCTTTAAACAGGTTACAATAGAAACGACCAGTGCAAATAAATTATACGCAGGAAGTGTAAAGCTCTTGCACAAGCAATATGCGATCAATAATGACACTGAAACGAGTTTTATCAAAGCCCTTTTCTATAATGTTTTTCAATGGTCAAAAAGCAGGACATTGATTTCCGTAAAAGATCTGGATCGGCTTATCCAATCTGTACGAGATGGATACAGTAAGTTTCCTTCCAATCCTGCATTACAACATAACTGGATTACGGAAATTTCTTATTCGCCGGAGAGTTCTGTAGCCGCAGAAGACTATTATGAAGGTAAAACTGCAAGGCCTATACACATTGCGCTTGGCTTGCCGGTAGAGAGACCAATATGGGAAGCAGAAATTATCAAAACCCTCGAAGAATCCAATATCACGATCATTAAAAGTTCAAGCGGCCAGGGTAAATCCACACTTGCCTGGCAGGTTGGACAAAAACTTGGTTTGAGGGATCATAAGGTTTACCAGCTTAATTACTGTTCCGGTTGGGAACAGGCAACCGCCGTTTCCGATTTTGTGGAAACAAGACTAAAAATTGGAGAAACACCATTGATTATTATTGACGGCCTGAATCAATCTGTAGCCGGATGGGAATTGTTGGCAAAATTGTTTTTAGATAAACCGGTAAAAATACTTATCACAACAAGAGAAGAAGACTGGTTCCGTTACGGCGCCGATGTATCAAAGGCAAGTATGAAAACAGTCAATATTAAATTGACTATAACAGAAGCTGAAAATATTTTTAAGGAGCTGCAAAAAAATAATAAGGTTCACAAGGACATACGCTCATGGCAACCGGCATGGGAAAAGATTGAACAAAAAGGTTTATTAATAGAATATGTTTACTTACTGACCAGTGGTGAGATGCTCAGTGACCGGCTTGCACATCAAATAAAGCAATTACAAAATGAACCCGGTTCTCCGGCAAAAATTGAAATTCTTCGTTTGGTATCATTAGCAGATGTCCTCAACATCAGGATAAGAACACAAAACTTAACGGCTTACATCAATCATTCTGTCCGATTTGACACAGATCGTAATGAAGTATACAGGCAACTGGAAAAAGAATACTATTTAAAATTTGAACGGGAGTATATTGAGGGACTGCATCCTGTCAGGTCAAAGCACCTTGTTGATATACTTCACTCACATATTGCTGTTGATGAATCGTTGTTAACCCTATTGGCAATAATAGACGACGAAAACATTTACGATTATTTCATTGCAGCCCCCAACTTTGTAGATCAGACCAATAAAGAACATTTCTACAGGGAGGCTGCTGTTATTTTGGCTAAAGGGGATTTTCCGGGAATGGTATATGCAATCGATGGGCTCATGCACTATGAACCATCCCGCTACTGGATGGAAAACAAAGCTATTTATGACGAAGTATTTGCAACAGGCGGCATTCAGTTATTTGTTTACGATACCGTTCCTTTCAACAAGCTGCATACGTTAGAAAAGTTATCGGGATCGATGAGTGGCATCCCGGGCAATAACATACATTTTCTTGTAACAAAACTTAAGGAACTGGGTAGTTACAACTTTGATCAGTCAGACATTTCGATTCTGGTTCGTCATCTCCATGATTCACTAAAAGAAAAGAAAAATATACAGAATGCAGAAGGAGTTGTTTTTCTATCTAAATGGTTTAAAAAAGCAGGATTTGAATTCCCTGATATACTTGATTTGAATGAACAAAAGCTATTAGAAGTTTTACCAACGAAAGAAATAGGCCAATCTGCCGATTTATTCCACTTTTTCAGTATTACACAACCGTCAGCATACCAAAAGCTGATCGCTTCACACCGTGACACCATCATCGGTTGGATAAAAAGAAAAACAAACACGCTTACAATTACCGAAGAAGGTAATGACATTCATATCACTTATCTCCTGGACGAAAATGCAGATAAGGCAAATGAGTACAGTGTTTACCGGATAAATATTGTTCATGCTTTCTTTCCTGATTATGCGCATTATTGCACGGAAGTAAATATTCTCCCCTTTCCAAACGAGGAAATTTATAAAGTGGTGGTACAAAATGGAAGAAAAGCCATGCTCAAAGAAAATCTTTTTGACGATTTCGACATACATATCAACCAGATATGGTCAAAGACTATTCTGATGAATTATACATCGCCGTCAGCTTATGATTGGCAGCAGCAGTATTTTGACTTCAGGAAAAATGCTATTGAAGTCGTAAGGCTATGTGTCAGGATATTTGAATGTCTCCTGACCAAGAATTCTTCAAGGCTCAAAACAGTCATCAATGACTGGGAGCAAAATGCAAATAAACATCTTACTACTCACCAGGTACTAAAAAAATATCCATCTTATAATCCGAAGTATTTTGAAAAGGAAAAGTTTGCGAAGGAGGAAGGAAAGATAGATGGTTTCTTTGCCTCTTTCCGAAACTTTCTAAACCAAATGATGGGCATTTTTACGCCGAAAACGGAACACGACAGGCATTTGCCCATTGTCAATATCAAGGCTGCGGTGTATAACCTTTCAGCGATGCAATCAGCATTCAATACAATAACTGATAGTAGTGTTGCTTACTTCCCGTTTGAGTCGATTGTTGCACAGGAAAAAGACTGGTATACACGGCTCTCTCATACAGCGCAGTTTTATATTCAACATTCTAAAACAGCAAGCACAGAAACGATTATAGACCCGATGCGTTCCGTAAGGCAATGGTGGGAAGTAGAACAAAAGAAAAACCTCGCTGCATTGCATGCTATCATAAAAGAGTATGAAGAATTTTCGTCGTTTACATTTTTTCTACCCACGGAGATAATTGAAGAGGAAAGTTTAAGAAGCGTTGGTATTGGTGTCCAGGGGTGCGACTTGGTGGATACGCAGCAAAACGATCTTTTTGATCTGTCAATGGGGTTGCATAAGCTTGCTAAAACAGGAATTCATTTTTTCACGTTCGTTTTTGTAAATGAAGAAAAAGAAGTTGTCGGCTCATTAAGATTTAACAGTGACTATTTTGATCGGTTCAACACATTAATTGAAACTGGTGAGTATGACCAGGCGGATAGTTTCGCAACGCCACTCCCGATTACACCTGAAAAAACATTGCTTGAAAAAATTGAAGGTGACATTCATACCAAAACCGTTGTTCCTGACAAAAATAATGAGGACTACTACAAAATGATGATGGAGGTATGGAAATTATCTGAATACCGCAAAAGCTTATCGTCATCGAAGCCTGAACAAGAATGGTTAGATGAATGCGAAAGCAACTACTCCAATATTATTTTAAGTTATATCCAATCCTCTGCATATTTAACCAACCCTTCACTCTATCCAGCTAAAGATGATATTGTCAAATTCATTAAAAAAGAAATGGATTTTTCAAAAGAGGAAATAGTGTCCTTCATGCTGAACACACTTTTATCTAACCAAAAATAACCTCGTATTTATAATTACCCGTGAGATAGTTTCTCATCATTAATTCCTGCACAAAGTTCGGCTATTGGGCTACTGGAGCGGCAAAGAAATTCCGGCATAATGAATAGCTGTCCCACATTGATAAGATACTATTTATTCCGTTGCTTCTTTGCCTTGATCGCCCAAAGCCGGGTACAGTTCCATAATTAATTTTTCAATCTTTAAACATTGAGTTATGGAACAGCAAACAATGAAATTGCAGGAATGGACAAAAGCGGCAGAAGTGGAATTGATTTACAAAACGAAAGTAAAAGCTTCTGAAAGACCTATGATCAGAGATTCGAAAGATACCTGCAATATACTCCGCCAGGTATGGAATGAGGACAAAATTGAAATGCAGGAAGAATTTAAAGTGTTATTGCTTAACCGAGGGAATAAGGTGATTGGCGTGTACGATGCATCTGCCGGTGGAATTTCAGGAACTGTAGCAGATCCAAGGTTAATACTCGCCGTAGCCATTAAAACATTAGCGGTAAGTATTATTTTATCTCACAATCATCCTTCCGGAAACCTGAAACCAAGCCGGGCTGATGAAGAACTGACTTTAAAGATCAAAGAAGCAGCAAGGTTCCATGACATAAAAGTGCTTGATCATCTTATCATTATCAGCGAGACTTACTACAGCTTTGCTGACGAGGGGCTTATATAAGTCCCTCTAAACCACTCTATTTCATTCTTTTACTCAAAAATTGCTATTTTGAGGAATGACATTTGAGGAAATACTTTTACATTTTAAAACGGCTAAACCCCTTCTACTTTTGCGGGCCAAGAATGCTCCGTTTATTATTTCCTTTTTCTATAAAGTTTTTTCAGATGCAAATGTTACAACTATCTCCAACAGTGAATTGAGAAGCAAGCTGGAGGGTTACATGGAAGAGCTGTCTTATGAAGAAAAAGACGATGAACTGGATGCAGAAACACTGTTTGATGATTTTTCAGTGAGAGCAGCACAGTATATAGACAAATGGAGTAACAACGGCTTTCTCAGTAAGTATCCTAACGATGATGGAGAAGACCTCCATGAATTAACTCCCGACACGAGAAAAGTATTAAAATGGCTGGGAGATTTGGAAAAACGAGAGCATATTGGAACGAACAGTAAGTTCAGGGATATTTTTTTCAAGCTCCAGAAGATCATTGAACAAACAAATGAAAACGTCGAAGCCAGGATTGAAGAACTCAATAAGAAAAAGTGGGAAATTGAAAATGAAATAAACCTATTGAAAAATGGCATGAAACCTTCGCTGTTTGATGAGACAGAAATCAAAGAACAGTTTTATGACCTGAATAAAATGGCGAGAGAGCTTCTTTCCGATTTTAGTGAAGTAGAACAAAATTTCGAACAAATAAGAAAAGATATTCAGCGAAAATATACAGAGAAGGATATCGCAAAAGGGACACTGCTTGTTTTTGCGCTTGATGCGCTCGACGAAATCGACCAAAAGCCACAGGGTAAAAGTTTCAAAGCATTCTGGGAGTTTTTGATGGATGAAAAACGGCAACAAGAGTTTACCCAGCTTACAGAACGATTATACAAACTATTGAATGAGCAGAATATTGACTATAACAACGATCGTTTCTTAAAACATCTTAAACGTTACCTGCATGTGTCGGGGCGTAAGGTGATTGACTCTAATAGAAAGCTAAGTGAGAAAATAAGTCGTGTACTTTCTGAAAAAAATATGCTGGAAAGGCGACGAGCTATGGAACTGATCGGTGAGATACGACAAATGGCTTATAGTCTTATTGATACTAAAATAAAGGACGACGATTTTCTTATTATCGAAGACGAGCCCTACATTAACCTGTTCGACAGATGGGAACCTGGTGATGAAAAAGATGAGATAACCAATATTCTCTTTCCCGACGGAAGTGCCGAAGATGAGAATGCAGATTTTAAAACATTGTTTGACCAGTTTACCATTGATAAAAGAAAATTACAACAACGAATTGATGCCTTGCTCGAAGCAAGAGGCCAGGTAACACTTAAAGAAGTGATTGATGAGTATGGTTTGGAGAATGGCCTGAGTGAAATTGTGGGATATTTTTCTATCGGGGCATCCGGGTCGCATCAAATAATTGAAGGCACTAAGGAATCCATTTTGATTGGCGACAGGATGGTGAACGTCCCCTTGGTGATTTACATTAAGCCATTAACAAAATAGTATGGAAACTAAAATTGCAAGAGCGCCTTTTGCTGCTGTTATTATAAAGTTGTTACAGGGCCCTATATATGTAGATGATAAAAACATTTGGCGGGAACTCATGGGATGGCAATCTGCTATACAGGAGTACTTTGGTAAAGTAGGAATGGAATTAGTCATCAATGAGCAGGATGGTTTTGCCCGGATATTGCAGCCCGAAGCGGGTGAACATGATGATAACCCTTTGCCTCGCCTTATGAAAAAGCAGACGCTCAATTATGAAGCAACACTATTGGCTGTTATTCTCCGGGAGGGACTTGAAGAGTTTGACATAAAAAGCGATGGCAGCAAGTTCTACCTGACGCAAAAAGAAATAAAGGAAAGAATTGAACTCTTCTATAAAGAGCAATCCAATAAAAGCAAACTGTGGAAGGACTTGTCCAAGCCAATAACAAGCTTGTTAAATATTGGCATTTTGAAATTGAACCGGGAGGATGCAGCCAACAAGGATAATAACAAGTACGAGATAAAACGGATTATCAAAGCGTTCATCAGTAATGAAAAATTGGAAGAAATAAAGAATAAGTTAAGCAACTATGTCAACCCTGTTCAGCAATAGTAATTCAGATAACGGCTACCGTTTAAGATACCTGGAGGTGTTTAACTGGGGTACGTTTAATGGTAAAGTGTACAGGTTACAGCCAGATGGTCGTACCTCTCTGCTTACCGGTGCCAATGGTAGCGGGAAAACTACCTTGATTGATGCCCTGTTGACCGTTTTAGTTCCGACAAACAAGAGATTTTACAACCAGTCATCCGGCGCTGAATCAAAAAAAGAACGGGATGAGAATTCTTATTTCTGGGGTTATTATGGCAAAACGTTTTCTGAACTGGAAGAGAAGTCAAAAACAGAACAGTTACGGACAAAGGGAGATAATCCCTACTCTGTGTTATTGGCATGTTTTCAAAATTCCGGCACGCAACACACCATCACGCTGGCACAGGTCCGATGGTTTAGCAATGGCGGGTTACAAAAAATATTTATTGTTTCTCCGTATCCGCTGAATGTAAATGATCATTTTGGAAAAGATCATTTTGATTTGAGAGGAGAATGGAAAAAGAAGTTAATTAAGCAACATCCTAAAACGGAGATTTATAACAGCTTTAAAGAATATGCAGCAAGGTTCAGTGAATTATTTGGGTTAAGAGATAAAGCCCTTTCACTATTCAGCCAGACTGTAGGCATTAAAGTATTGGGCGACCTGACCAACTTTATTCGACAGGAAATGTTGGAAGAAGCAGACGCTGAAGAACAATTTGGAAGCCTGTACAATCATTATAGTGATTTGCTTATTAGTCATAAAGCAATTCAAAAAGATGAAAAGCAACTTGAATTGCTGGAACCAGTAATGACAAACAAAAGCAAGCTCGAGACGCTTCGCAACAACAAACAGAACCTGGATTTCATAGAAGAGCAGATGCCATTTTACCTGGGGAAGATCGAGTATGAATTATTGGAGAAAGATATAGAACGGTTAGAATTAGATATAGAAACAAACAAGAAAGATAAAGAGTTAGTTACTGCCACGGTTGAAAGACTGGACAAAGATAAAGAGCAGCTGATCACCCAGCGGGCAGCGCTTAATATCGACAGCCAGGTATCACTATTAAATAAGGACATTGATACTGAAACTGAAAAAAGAAATCGCAAAACAGGAGCCGCTGCTGTTTATGAAACGCTTTGCACCGCTTTAGACCTCGATACAGATGTAGATGACGACGGGTTCAGAAAGAATTATACTAAAATACTTGAATTGAACAGTACAGTTCCGGGTGAAGCAGAAAAGCTTTCAGAAAAGAGATTCGGGTTAAAAATTGAGCGGGATGCTGCTACTAAAAAAATAGAAACACTACAGCAGCAGATTACTTCTTATTTGTCGAGAAAAAATCGCATACCCGACGATCTTATAGATGCCAGGAAAAGATTAATCGACATATTAGAGACAACAGAGGATGAAATCCCCTTTATAGGCGAGTTGATCAAAGTCAAAGCATCTGAGCAGCTATGGGAAGATTCGATTGAAAAATTATTGCATAGTTTTTCAATGCAGCTATTGGTACCAGAAAAGTTCAGCAAGGCAGCTAACCAGTTTATATACAACAACGATATGCAGACCAAACTGGTCTATCACAAAATTGATCGGAGACCGTCGAATAGCATTGTTCGATGGCCGACCGATGATGACGCCCTTGTGAACAAAATTGAACTAAAAGAATCCATTCACAAAGCCTGGCTTGAAACCACATTACTTGACCGGTTCAATTATCATTGCACGGACGACCTGGATGTGTTTTATGGTTCGCAAAAAGCAATTACGTCTAATGGTTTAATGCGTAATGTAAATAGGCATGAAAAAGATGATCGGCCAGGCAGGTGGAATAAATCGAAATACAGGCTTGGTGGCGACAACAGGGCTATTGTTCAATACCTGCAGGAGCAGAAATACAGCGAGGAAAAATTATACACGAAACTTTCAGAAGAAATAAAGAGTCTGGCACCACTTATTGCGTCTTTAAAATCAAAAGAGCAAACGATAACAAATCTGATAGCAATCAAAAGCTATGATGATATAAACTGGTCGCAGCATGCCGAACGGATCAATCATTTAAACAAACAGATAGCAGATTTAAAGAAGTCTTCTAATAAGTATGACTTGATAGTTAAACAGATCGCAGAAGTTGAGAAGGAATTAGAAAAGGAAACTGAAAAGAAAGAGGGTTTGGGTATTACCATAAGCCACTTGGAACGTGAGTTTAATAATAAGAACCTACGAAAGCTTAAAATCAATTTTGAAGACTTAAAAGAAGACGGCGAACAAGCAATTAATCTATTCCTTGAAGAGATAGAAATTTCTCCATCTAACATCCAATCAATAACACAGTTTGATTCTATGGTTACACAGGCCGGAATAAAACTGAAATCAAAACAAAAAACGGCAACAGAGGCCGTAAATAGTCTTGAAAAAGAGTTGATCGTATTGATTGCCGCATTTGTTCATCCCGGCGAGAAAATAACTACCGAATTTCCAAATTGGAGCGGCGATGTAATCAATATCAAACCGGATCTCACAGGTCTTGGCGATCTTGAAGACTTGTATAAGACTATACAAACGCAAAGATTGGTGGAACACAAGCGTCGGTTCAGGGATTACATGGATAAAAGTATGCTCGATGCACTTACAAGCTACCGTGCCTGGCTCAACAACGAACTAAGTAAGATTGAAGATATGATTGAGGAACTCAATGTTCCACTGAAAAAGATAACCTTCAATCAAAATCCTGACACTTACTTGCAATTAGAATGTCGTGGATTGCGGGGCGAAAATGAAATCAATATATTCAGGAACCAGTTGAATGCTGCGATTCCTGGTGCATTGGATTTTGAAACGCAAAAAGATGATAATTACCGGGAGCAGGTATTTCATAAAATAAAGGAATTGATAACCGAATTACAAAAGGAAGAGAATTGGCGGAAAAAGGTAACAGATGTAAGAAATTGGCTGCTATTTAGTGCCAGAGAACATTCAGTCGTGGACGACAAACCAGGGCAGTATCATGATAATACTGCGAGTTATTCCGGAGGGCAAAAGGCACAGTTTACCTACGCTATTTTGGGAGCAGCTATAGCGCACCAGTTTGGTATATTTCAACAAGGTAAACAGCACAAGAGTCTTCGGTTTATTACAGTTGATGAAGCCTTCAGTAAGCTTGACCCTGAAAAGAGCCAGTTCCTGATGAAATTCTGTGACCAGTTGAACTTGCAAATTTTAGTGGTAACCCCATTGGATAAAATCAATATTGCCGAACCGTATATACACGCCGTTCATTATGTAGAAATTAAAAACAAGAAAAGTTCGGTTTTGTATAACCTCACTATGGAACAGTATTATGAGAAAAAAGAAAGTTTTAAACAGTTAGCCGAAACAAAGGAATGATAACGCCAAATGAACTTTTTGAGAAATCCAGCAAGCTGTTTAACAAAGTTGTTATGGCAGAACTAAAAGGTGAAACTATCTTCCCTTTAATAATACCGTCTAATAAAAAATTAAGTGGTACAAGCTTTAGTGATTTGAAAGCAACAATTGTTCCTCTCTATCAGCAATCAAAACAGGCGAAAGGAAAAGGATACACCATTGATTGGAAAGAGAAATCCGTGGAAGGAACAAAACAGAAAATACCGGATAAAATTTACTTCGAAACATTCGACGATTTTCTTTCCTACACCAAGCGAACAAAAGACTACGAAACCATACAACGATTACTTCAACTGCTCAGGGACAACCTGCCCGAATTATATGAATGGGGAAAGGCAAACATCTCTTTCCTGCTCAATCATGCTCCGGTATTTAATGACCTGATCAAAGTTTGTGTTTATTTCAGGCAAAATGAGCCGCCTCACGAACTGTTCCTTAGGGAGCTGCCAATTGAAGTTCATTCGAAGTTTATTGAAGAGAATAGTGCATCGATCAGGAAACTTTTGGACGTGTTATTACCAGCACATTGGATTAGTTCAAATGAAATTGATTTTCTAAGCAGATATGGGATTAAAAAACCGGCGATTTATACGCAAATCAGGATATTAGATGACACCCTTAAATCCATAGTTGGGTTTAATGAGGTGGGATTGACCTTGGAAGACTCCGGGCAACTAAGCTGGCAACCTGAGAAAGTGTTTATTGTAGAGAATAAAGCGTGCTTTCTTTCATTTCCAAAAATCAAAAATGCGGTGGCTATATTTGGAGAGGGATTTAAAAGCAGGTTGAGCAAACATATTTCATGGCTGAACAATACCGAGTTGTACTGTTGGTTTGACCTGGATGCTGCGGGATTTGAAATGCTTAATAGTGTGAGGCATTATTATCCACAAGCAAAAAGCTTTTTGATGAATGAAAAAACGTATAAAACGTTTGAAAGGTTTTCTGTCGCATCCCCGTATCGGAAATTACCCCTTGGGCTTCTTACTGATGACGAATTACAATTGTATTCTTTCCTACAATCCAACAATAAGCGCTTGGAACAGGAACGTATCTCGAATCAGTATGTAAATGAAAATTTGCCGGTATAAAAAGATGGCTGCCTCATGCTGTTAAGGCAGCCATCTTTCAATCAGAGCAGCTTTATTCTTTCGTAGAAATCGGTTAGCTCCGCCTTCCTCAAAATCTCTTCATGAACTATCCTGAATTCCTCTGCTGCATCTTTGGGTAAGACTTGGATAATTTCATCTTGAAAAGGCTGTTCTTTTGTAAGCAGGCCTGCTTCAATCAGGCGGCTTAATAATAACACATTTTGTCTGCTTAACTGTAACACGATCTTGCATTTTTCGGTCATACCAGGACTGCTCAAAATGGTTTCAAAAATCTTTGACTTTTCTTTGTTCACTGCACTGCTCATACATCACATTTTTAAAGTGTAAAAAATATTTTTTAGCAATCACAAAGCTATTTTTCAAAACTCATATTCACCTATTCAGAATTTGAACAGGTATTTTTCAACTTTCTGAATCATGCTACTTTTATAAAAGCTCTCAGGTTGCTAAATCTGCAACCGGCAAGATGTACAAACGTGGCACGTTTGGAGCATCTTGCCCTTCACTCCGGAGTCGTTTCGGGGAATTGAGACAGAGATTTTAAGGTTAATCATTGGAAACTGTGTAAACGAAATTGTGATGAAGGAAACAAAATCCAATCCGCTCCAAATGGCTGACGATTCGGCTAAACGAAGACGAAGAAAAACAATTGCAAAAATTTTACGAACGAACTACTTCTGCAAGCCTTAGTGAGTACGCAAGAGATGTACTGTTGAAGGAACCCGTAACGGTGCTGTATCGAAATCAGACTGCTGATGATTTTTTGGCAGAGATGATCCTGTTAAGAAAGGAACTCAATG
>JASGGW010000004.1:0-16157 GCA_047602605.1 Ferruginibacter sp. | reverse complement strand
ATGTATTGCTAAGGTTAATAGGGAAACACTTATAGAATCCGAACAGCACCTAATTTCAATTCTTTCCCCTTCGAAGCCATCAGCGCCGGATGCTTATTTGATTTTAAGCGGGCATATTATCACCCCATACCCATCCGGATCATTCACTAATACCCCATTCCTGCTCCAGTATGGATTTTTA
This sequence comes from Ferruginibacter sp., assembly GCA_047602605.1. GTDB lineage: Bacteria > Bacteroidota > Bacteroidia > Chitinophagales > Chitinophagaceae > Ferruginibacter. The sequence goes on along the minus strand of JASGGW010000004.1, from coordinate 15,976 downwards.
GCTTGAAATGTCTTTATATTATGCGCCTGTATATTGGCGAGCATCTGGTCATACGCTTGCTGCGTTTCGGGATAAAATACCAGCAGGTCATCTTCATTAAAGGCTTCAATGGCGGCCGATGCGGAGCTGGTAAATTCCAGGTGCCAGCTGCTGCCTGGCAAGCCAAGAAAAACGCCATCGTAGCCGTCGTGGTTGCTAAACTCGCCGAGTATGCTAAGGCCGATGATCTCGATATAAAACCGGGTAATTGCTTTGAGCCGGCTGGTATGCCTGGCAGTGCGTAGTATCATTGTAAGAAATTGTAAGAAACAGTAATTATTATAAAAACGGCTCCCTGAAGGAGCCGTTTTCGTATATCAACCGTTTGATCATATTATTCTGCAGCGGGTTCTGCGGAACCTTCATCCGTGCCGGCATTATCTCCATCACCGGAAGCCTGCGGCGCATCGCCGGCACTTTCAGCGGCTGTTGCGTCTCCGGTTTCCGGGGTTTCTTCCTCGTACTCGTCTAGCTGCGTGATGGCGGCAATTTCGTCGCCCTCATCTACCCTGATGAGCTTTACACCCTGGGTAGCACGGCCCTGCTCGCTGATCTGGCTCACCCCCATACGGATGGTAATGCCCGATACGCAGGTGATCATGAGATCTTCTTTTTCCTGCACATCCAGTAAGCCCACCAGCTTACCGGTTTTGTCGGTAACGTTCATGGTCTTCACACCTTTACCGCCCCGGTTGGTAATGCGGTAGTTGGCTTCTCCGGTTTCAGGGTCATCCAGCAAAGTGCGCTTTCCATATCCTTTTTCACTCACTACCAGTATGGTACGGCTTTTATCTTCTTTATTAATACAGATCATTCCCACCACGGCATCGCCTTTTTCATCCACTTCTATACCTGCCACGCCAATACCGCCGCGGCCGGTGCTGCGCACTTTTTCTTCGGGGAAACGAATGGCACGGCCACTGCGTACGGCCATCATAATTTCGCAGTTGCCATCGGTAAGCCTCGCCTGGATGAGCTGGTCGCCTTCCAGGATATTGATGGCATTGATACCGGTCTGCCGGATACGGCTGAAGTCTTTAAGATCAGTTTTTTTGATGATACCGTTCTTGGTGCAGAGCACAATGTAATGGCTGTTCACAAAATCCTCGTCTTCAAAATTGCGCACATCGATGATGGCTTTCACCTTATCATCGGCCGGTATCTGGATCATATTCTGCAGGGCCCGGCCTTTGCTCACCCTGTCGCCTTCGGGTATTTTATATACCTGCAGCCAGTAGAGCCTTCCTTTTTCGGTAAAGAACATTAAGGTATGGTGGGTGCTGGCTACAAAAAGGTGCTCGATATAATCTTCGTTGCGGGTGCTGCTGCCCTTTGCGCCCCTGCCACCCCGGCGCTGGGAACGGTATTCGGTAGCCGAAGTGCGCTTGATATAACCCATGTGCGAAATGGTTACCACCACATCTTCTTCTTCAATGAGGTCAAGCATATTGATCTCGTCATCGGCATATTCAATGGTGGTTTTGCGTTCATCGCCGAATTTGGCTTTTACTTCCAGCAGCTCGGTTTTAATGATATCGAAGCGGATGCTTTCGTTGGCCAGTATTTCTTTCAGGCGTTCGATGAGCTTCATGATCTCGGCATGCTCTTCCCGGATCTTATCGATCTCCATACCGGTCAGGCGTTGCAAACGCAGCTCCAGCACGGCTTTAGCCTGTATTTCGCTCATACCGAAATTGCTCATCAGGCCTTCCTGCGCAATGTTGGGCGTAGCGCTTTCACGGATGAGCTTGATCACAGCATCGAGGTTATCGAGGGCGATGATATAGCCTTCTAAAATATGTGCACGTTCTTCTGCTTTTCTTAATTCGTATTGGGTACGACGAACGACCACTTCATGGCGGAAGTCAACAAATTCTTTGATGAGCGACTTCAGATTGAGTATCTGCGGCCTGCCTCTTACAATGGCTACGTTGTTGATGCCATAGGATGTCTGCAATTCGGAATGCTTGTAGAGCTGGTTGATGACCACCTGCGCCACCGCATCCCTTTTCAGTTCCACCACGATACGGGTGCCTTCTTTGTTATTGCTCTCGTCGTTTACATTGCTGATGCCTTCGATCACTTTATCATTGATGAGCTCTCCTATTTTGGCGGTAAGCGCATCGATGTTCACCTGGTAGGGCACTTCGTAGATCACAAGCTTTTCCCTGCCGCTATTAGTGGTTTCTACATTTATTTTACCACGCAGCACTACCCTACCACGGCCGGTATGGAAACCGGCTTTTACGCCTTCCATGCCGAAGATGGTACCGCCTGTGGGGAAATCGGGGGCTTTTACCAACTGCATGAGTTCATCGATAGTGATCTCGTTGTTGTCGATATACGCCACGCAGCCATCCACCACTTCGCTGAGGTTGTGCGGCATCATATTGGTGGCCATACCCACGGCAATACCACTACTACCATTCACCAGCAGTTGCGGAATGCGTGTAGGCAGTACCGTTGGTTCTTTTAAGCTGTCATCGAAGTTGAGCTGGAAGTCTACCGTTTCTTTTTCAATATCATCGAGCATGGCTTCGGCCAGCTTTTCCATACGCACTTCGGTGTACCTCATGGCCGCCGGCGGATCACCACCCTGGCTGCCAAAGTTACCCTGACCATCTACCATAGTGTAACGCATATTCCAGGGCTGGGCCATACGCACCATGGTATCGTAAATAGCGCTGTCGCCATGCGGGTGATATTTACCCATTACCTCACCCACGATACGGGCCGATTTTTTGTAGGGTTTGTTGCTGGCATTGCCCAGCTCATTCATGCCGTATAATACCCGGCGATGCACGGGCTTTAAACCGTCTCTTACATCAGGCAGCGCCCTGCCCACGATCACACTCATGGAGTAATCGATGTAAAAGGTTTTCATTTGTTCCTCGATATTTACCGGAATGATCTTGCCCCTGTTGTTGGGGTTTTCTCCTTGTAAATTGTCCTGATTTTCCATATAAAATTATACCTGTTTGAAGGTGGGCGAAGTTAACGATTTTAAGGCGTTTTTCCATTGAAAATCATTGCTTTCAGGGCTTTGTTTTTCACATTTGTGGACAAGTATTTTACAATGTATGAGAAGCTGAAAACCAGGGAGATAGAAAGGGTGATTTTGAACCGCAAAGACGGGAAGACGCAGGGTAATGGGGCCACGAAGACAGGAAGGTGCAAAGGGGCACAAAGACAGGGAAATTCTTTGTGTTTCTTCCTGCCTTTGCGCCTTAGTGGCGAAAATGATTATGATGGAAAAATAGCCGCTATAATTTGAAAATTGGACAATTTGATGATTAAGTGCATCATACATTGACTCATTTTCAAATTATCCAATTATCAAATTGTCCTTCCTTAACTTGCACATTCAAAATTTTTTTTGCTTGAAAACGATCCTTCTTTTCGGCGCAGGAAAATCTGCTTCCGTTCTTATAAAATATCTCATCAAAGAATCTGAGATCAATCACTGGAAATTCATCATAGCAGATGCCAACAAGGCTATGATAGAAGCCAAGACCGGCGGCAGCAAATTTGCCGAAGCGGTGCAGCTGGATATTACGGATGATGATGCCAGGGAAGCGATCATACAAAGGGCGCATGTGGTGATCTCCATGATGCCTCCTGCCCTGCACTTTTTAATTGCAAAAGATTGCGTGGAATACCGCAAGCATTTGCTCACCGCCTCTTACCTCGATGATAAAATGAAAAGCCTGCGGGATGAGATCAATCACCGCAAATTATTATTCCTCTGCGAAATGGGCCTTGACCCGGGCATTGATCATATGAGCGCCATGAAGATCATCGACGATATCAAAAGCAAGGGTGGCAAGGTAACTTCTTTTAAAAGCCACTGCGGCGGCCTGGTGGCGCCGGAAAGCGATAACAATCCCTGGCATTATAAAATAAGCTGGAATCCCCGCAACGTAGTGATGGCCGGCAGTGCCGGCGCTGTGTACCTGGAGAACGGCGAGGAAAAACATATTGCGTATAAGGAGCTGTTTGATACGGCGAATACAGTAAAGGTGGATGAGCTGGATGCACTGGCCTACTACCCTAACCGGGATTCGCTGAGCTATATACCGGTGTACAAGCTGCACGATGCACAAACATTTGTACGCACTACCTTGCGCTACCCTTCTTTTTTTGCAGGCTGGAATGCCATTGTAGATGCAGGTCTTACGAATGATTCAACGACCCTTACACCCGATAACCTAAGTTTTAAAAAATGGAGCGAACCGGTGCTGCCTTTTGTAAATGAAGCCAACCGGCCGCTGCTGGAATACCTGGGCTTGTTTGACGATGCGCCGGTTCCGACAAATGTCGCTACATCTGCCGACATTTTACAGCACCTGCTGGAAACAAGGCTGGTCATGCAACCTGCCGATAAAGATATGATCGTAATGCTGCACGAATTTGTGTACGAGCTGAATGGTGAGCACAAGCAATTACAGAGCAGCTTAGTTGTCAAAGGTGAAGACAGCATACATACAGCCATGGCAAAAACAGTGGGCCTGCCGTTGGGGATTGCGGCCAAGATCATTTTAAACGGAACGCTTACGCTTACGGGATTGCATATACCGATCATTAAGGAAATTTATGAACCGGTGCTGGAAGAACTGGAGCATGAGCATGTGATCTTCAAAGAAAAGGTTATTTAAATTTTACCGCTAAGACGCCAAGACGCTGAGGGAACGCTGATTTTCATGATTATCATGATTGATAATGATAATCAGCGTCATCTGCGTTCTAAAATAAACCGAAGGTTTGCGCCTTAGCGTCTTTGCGGTAAAGAAAAACTACAATAATATTTTCAGCAAATCTTCTATTCCTTCAGTTGCGGGCTTTTCAATGAGATGAATATTTTTGTAATGTCCTACTGTGGGGATCTTCTTGTCAAGAATATATTTCGGTACATCATCATTAACATAATCAATTAACCCGGCAGCAGGATATACCTGCAGGGAAGTTCCCACGAGTATAAATATATCTGCCTGCATCATTACCTGTGCTGCAACAGATATCATCGGCACCGGCTCTTCGAACCATACAATGTGCGGACGCAATTGTGTACCGTCGTCTCCAAGGTCTCCTACCTCAATATCACCCCGCACTTCCAAGGGATGACCAGGATTACCCAGACTGTGCATTTTAAATATTTCTCCATGCAGGTGAATGATATGGGTAGAGCCTCCTCTCTCATGCAGGTCATCAATGTTCTGGGTGATGATGGTGACCTTGTATTTTTCTTCCAGCTTTGCAAGGCCGGTATGCGCTGCATTGGGATCGGCAGCGGCCACATCTCTCCTGCGCATATTGTAAAAATCCAGCACCAACTGCGGATTGCGGGCAAAGGCACGTGGGGTGGCCACGTCCTCAATATTGTATCCCATCCAGAGGCCATCGCTGTCCCTGAATGTTTTTAAACCGCTTTCGGCGCTGATGCCGGCGCCTGTGAGCACTACGATGTGTTGTTGATAGGCCATATGCTGCTAAAGTACGATTTAGATGAATAACACGAATTTGCAACACGAATGATGAGTTAAGCTAAAAGCTAATAGCTATCCCCTCCTGAGATTCGTGTTACGAAACAATCACTTCGTTGCAGCAGGTTGTTGCACCCCTCTTTTCCTTCTCCATATCAGCCATGCGGCTACGAGGATCAATATAAGCGGCCAGATGCTGATGATAACCAAAACAAGTCCTTTCACCAGGTCGGCACCACGTCCGAATGCTTCCCCCGTTTTTTTAAAGAAGGAATTATCATCGGGTGCAGGCGCTTTAAAGTTTTCGAAGGGCTGGTAAAAGTTGAGGTTGATGGTACTGTAGGCCGATTGATTGCCGAGGTATTGTATCCTCCCCTGCGCTGCTTCCATCTCTTCCTGGATACCGTTTATTTCGGATTGCACTTTGAGCACTTCTTCCATATTCTTCGATTGTTTGAGAAACTCCAGGTATTTGAGGCGCATCTGCCTTTTGGCTTCCAGCCTGCTTTTGGTATCTACTACCTGCCCGGTTACATCTTCTGTTTTAATGGTGCGCTCCACCTGTTTGGCATCTTTGTTTTGCAGGTCGTTCAATGCAGGCTCAAACTGCGCTACGGGCACTTTTATAACCAAAGAAATTTCCTTGCGGTCATCGAATTGCAGGTTGTCTTCCTGTGCAATGTAACCGCCATACTTCCGCACTTTTTCTCTTACTTCTTTATTGAACTGGTCGAAATTTTTTACTTCATATTTTACGGTACCTGTTTTAATGATCTTTTTATCCCAGTCGATATTGGGAACAGGCGCAGCGGGAGCCGATGGTGCCGCAGGCGAAGGCGCCTGCTGAACAGAATCTGCTACAGGAACCTGCTGGTCTTCAAATTCGGTTTCCGATATTTTATTCTTTTGTTCTGCCGGCTCTGAACTTACGTTCAGGTTACTGATAAGATCCTCTGATTTTTGAGATGCCTGGTTGCAGGACACAAAAAGTCCTATGGCAAGCAGCAATGTGCATGCAGTTGTTGTTTTCATAAAAAATGTTTTGATTGATGTTAGATGCTTATTGATGCATTTTACACAAACATTGTAACCCGGGTAAGGTTGTTAAATAAAGATTAATGTGATTCGCTCTGTTGAAATCAGTCATGTGAAAATTAAAAAGCCCACCGCCGTGCAACCCTATTCCTGTTTTGCTTTGAAGAGCAGATCAATGATCTCTTTCCTTAATTCTGCCGTTGGATTATAATCGAGGCTTTTCTCCAGGACCGCCCTGGCATTTACTTTATTGCCGTTTTCCAGGTAACCTTCACCAAGACTTGACAATACATTGGCCGATTCGGGATACAGGTTGGCATTGATCCGGAAAAGCGCCAGCGCTTCTTTTTTTGATCCTGTTTGAGCAATAAATAGGCAAGGCTGTTGAGCTCGTGCTCATTGTTTACCATGGGTTTTACCTGCATGGCTAGTCCTCGTACAGAAACATTCGTATCTGCGAGTATGCCTTCATTGATCCATTGGTTAACTGTTGAAAAGCTTTTGTAATTGGGTGAATAAGACTCGTTCTTTACAATACTGAGCAGGTCTCTTTCCAGTGATTGCACCGGAAATTCGTTGATACGATTGATCTCTTTACCGTTTTTGTAAACAATAAACACCGGCACCCTGAAGATGCCTTTGCCTTTCTCCTCTCCTTGCGGCGATTGCTTGTACAAGGAGTCACTGCCGCCTGTGGCAATGATAATGAGGTTCTTTTTATCGAAACCGATCCTGTCGAGCAGCTTGATCATATGCGGCAATTCTCTTTTGCTGTCGCCGCACCAGGAACCGAAAAAGGCTTCCACGGTAATGCCTTTGAGCATACTGTTGTTGAATTGTGATTGCACGAATGGATTGACGGTATAGGTATCGTATCCTTCTTTGTACCATTTATCATACGGGGCCTGCAGCAGTGAGTCGGTGGTTATTTTGCCGTAAAGGATGCGATCCTTTTTTACCTGGCCATAAGAAATGAACGTATAGCACAGGGCTATGAGTATGAAAAGTTGTTTCATATTACAATGAGTTTATGCAAAGCTTTGCAGCGATGCCGTTAATAAAATAATGTGTGGGATGTGCGCAGAACAGGCAACAGGACTCAATTCCGGTTACCCTACGCAGCTGGTATGCAAAGGATATGCTTGGGAGGCTGTGCATCATCCTGCAGGTAAAACTGTGAATGAAAATGCTGTATAAAAGCGGTGGGCTTTTTTAAAAAGGAACTTGTTGCAGGCACCGCTACGACTGCCAGCGGCGCAATAAACCATTCATCCGGCGCCTGTATCTTTAGAGGAGGAATGGCTGCATCATTGTGATCGTCGTTACTGCCTTCATCAAGGATCTGCTCACAATCGCAATGCCGGGCGGAAACAAGATTGGATATTTTACACTGCAGGTAAGCCATTTGCCGGCTGTATTGCAGCAGCAGCATTAGGATGAGTGCAGATATCGTAAGCAGTTGTTTCAAAATTCAGTTGAACCAAATCTACAACTCTCATTGATAATTACGAAATTTGAAAAAAACTGGTAGTATCTCTGTTTAAAGGTGGTGGACCTTTTTGTAGATAATCAAGTGTAGAGAATGCTGTTCAGAAGGTCTACCACTTTATTACAAAAAAGTTTGTCAGCCTGAGCTTGTCGAAGGCAGATTTTACAGATGGAATCATGCCGGCTTAGACAAAATCACCCTTACAACTTTTAACACTGATACACTTATAAAAAAATAATCAATGGCATACTGGCTCATCAAATCGGAACCTTTTAAATACAGCTGGGATCAGTTTGTAAAAGACAAACAAACATTCTGGGATGGAGTGCGTAACTACGCAGCCCGCAATAACCTGAAAGCGATGAAAAAAGGAGACCTTGTTTTTTTCTATCACAGCAACGAAGGCGTTGAAATAGTAGGAATCGCCAAAGTGGCGAAAGAATTTTACCAGGACCCCACTACTGATGAGGAGGCCTGGGTGGTGGTGGATTTCAAGCCGGTTAAAAAATTAAAGAACCCTGTGCCGTTGGATGCCATTAAAAAAGACAAACGCCTGGCGAATATGGACCTTGTGCGATTGGGTAGATTATCGGTTCAAACAGTGAAACCCGAGGAATGGGATATTGTGATGGAGATGGCAGGGGAATAACGGTTCAACTGTTCAAGGGTTCAACTGTTTAAAAGTTTGAGAAGTTTCAGGGGTTGAAGAGAGGTTTCAGACGTTTAAGAGGTTGATAGAGGGGTGGTTAATTTAAAAATCAGCCGTCATAATTCAGCAATCCTTTTTTATTCCCAGCCGCTGGCGAGCACATCGGCGATGTGCATGGTTTGTAAGGGAGCCTGCTTGTGTTTGATGACCCCATCGAGCTGCATGAGGCAGCTGAGATCAGTGGAAATGATGGCAGAAGCGCCGGTAGCGAGGGCATTGTTTATTTTCTGATCGGCCATTGCCGCAGAGATGTCATCAAATTTTACAGAAAAAGTGCCGCCGAAACCGCAACAGGTTTCATTGTCCTGCATTTCCACCAGCTCCAGTCCTGATACATGATCGAGCAATTTGCGTGGTCCTGCTTTTATTTTACATTCCCGCAAAGCAGCGCAGCTGTCGTGGTAGGTTGCCTTGGTATGCAGGCTGGCCCCGAAGTTTTCAATCTTCAATACGTCGGTTAAAAATTCGGTGAACTCATAAAGGCGTTTGCCTGTATTTTTTGCATCGTTGTGCGAAGTGCTGTTCTCAAACAGTTTAGGATAATAATTACGCACAAAACCGGCGCAGCTGGCGCTGGGCGCAACAATATAATCATCGTTGCTGAAGTCTTTGAGGAATTTGGAAGCCACGGCCCTGCAGTCATTCACAAAACCGGCATTATAGGCAGGCTGCCCGCAGCAGGTCTGGTTGGTATTGTATGCTACATCGCAGCAGGCTTTCTCCAATACCTTTACCATGTTGAAAGCCGTTTGAGGGTACAACTGGTCAACAAAACATGGTATGAATAACTGAACTTTCAAAAATTGATTATTGATTACTGATTATTATTAATCTTCATCAAAGGACTGAGACAGGGCGATCATTTTGATGGCCGTGGCAGCGGCTTCTTCGCCTTTGTGGCCATGCCTGCCCCCTATCCTTTCGTCGGCCTGCTCCTGGGTATTTACCGTAAGCACCCCGAAGATGGTAGGCACAGGGAGTGTTATATTGAGTTGTGTAATGCCATCGGTTACAGCATTGCATACATAATCAAAATGCGGCGTATCGCCTCTTATAACACAACCCAAAGCAATAAAGCCATCTGGCTGTACGGCTTTGCCTTCGCTCTTTCTCCAGAAATCCTTAATAGCGAAAGGGATCTCTACGGCACCGGGAACTATGATGTGCTTATAAGCCACTTTGTTTTCCTTCAGCACTTTTATGCAGCCTTCTTCCAGCTTGCTGATCACATGCCTGTTCCAGTCGGTGCTTACAATTACAACACAGGCATCCTTTTTTAAGAGGATGCCTGATGTATCAAATATTTCTGATGAGCTGAATGCCATTATAATAAGATGACTGTTTTCTATTAATTAAGAACACCCAGCCTGGCAAGGTTCTTATCAACGTCGCCGCTTTGTACGGCAGCATTGGAAGGGTATTTTTCCTTCACTTTCTGGTACAGGCTGATGGCTTCTTTGCTGTCGCCGATAGACGTAGCATAGGCTGCTGCCATCAGTAAGGCATCGGGTGCAAAGAACTCGTCTTTTTCATTTACGCTGGCAGCTTTTTTATAATTGCTGAGCGCTTCTGCTGTTTTTTTCTTTTCTGCATAAGCATGGCCGAGCATGATATAAGCCTTGCTTTGTACCTGGGTAGCGCCATTGCCGTCAAAGTCTTCCAGGTATTTAATGGCTTTATCAAATTCATTCAGGTGAAGGTAGCAGGCACCTGCTACATATTTAGCCCTGTCGCCTGCGGGAGTGCTGCCGAAGTTGCTGATCACTTTTAAAGCGCCGGTTACTTTCTGGCCGTCAATTTCACCGCCGTTCATAACGATGTTGATAGAATCTTTGTTGAAGCTGGTAGAGGCCATTTTATCAAAAAGACCTTCCGCTGCAAAAAATGCTTCGTTTGCTTCCACTTTCTTAGGTTCCAATACAAAGTTTTTGTAGGCGTACCATGCTACAGTGAGCACCGCAATTGCGCCTACCACGTATAAAACAGGTTTACTATACTTATCCCAGAAATTTTTTGCCTGGTCAACAGGTTCGTGCGTTTCCACCGCTGCAGTTGCTGTTTTCGTCTCTGCCATTTTTATTTGTTCTTTTTAAAGTTGATTTTTGTTAGTTGTCGGGTTTACATTTTTATCAGTCCATTATAAAAGGATAATCTTCCTGAACGTACACATCTTTCAGCAGTTCATCGTCAGACGGCCATGGGCTTTCTTCAGCAAATTTTACTGATTCTTCCACTTCGGCTTTCACTCTTTCGTTAATGGTCTCAATATCCTGTTCGGATACTTTAAAGTCATTTGTCAGCACTTTGAGCACATGCTCAATAGGATCTTTCTGTTTGTATTCTTCCAGCTCCTCTTTGGTGCGGTATTTCTGAGGGTCACTCATACTGTGCCCTTTGTAACGGTAGGTTTTAATTTCCAGCAAGGTAGGGCCGCCTTTTTCCCTGGCCCTGTTCACAGCCCTTAATACGGCATTGTGCACTTCTTCGGGACTCATGCCATCCACGCTGTCGGCAGGCATTTCGTAAGCGTCCGCCATTTTATAAATATCGAGGGTTTTGCTGGTGCGGGCAACCGAAGTTCCCATTGCATACCCATTGTTTTCGCAAATGAAAATAACAGGCAGTTCCCACAGCATTGCCATATTGAATGTTTCGTGCAGCATACCCTGACGGGCAGCGCCGTCGCCAAAAAAGCAAAGCACCACATTTTGTGTGCCTTTATATCTTTCCGCAAAAGCAATACCTGCGCCGGTGCCGATCTGCGCACCCACGATACCATGACCGCCAAAGAAGTTTTCTTTTACACCAAAGAAGTGCATGCTACCACCTTTGCCTTTACTGCAACCGGTGGCCTTGCCATACATTTCAGCCATACATGATTTTGCGGAAACGCCTTTGGCAATAGCCAAGGCATGATCCCTGTAAGCAGTAATGAATTTATCGTCGGGGTTGGTGGCGGTCATACAGCCGGCAGCCACCGCTTCCTGCCCTATATACAGGTGACAGAAGCCACGGATTTTCTGCATTCCATACAATTGACCGGTTTTTTCTTCAAAACGGCGTAATAAAAGCATCAGTTCGTACCAGTAGAGGTAGGTTTCTTTAGAAAACTTAGTAGCCAAGGTATAAAATTTTAGGGTGCAAATATAGGTAAATGAGGGATAAAAGCTTCAAATGGCCCAAAGGTTTCAGGGGTTTTCCACCCCAGGCGGCAAGTTGTTGATAAACAAACGCTAAAGTGGCCTGTTTTTGCTTTATTTGGTGAGGGTGAAACCAGTAACTTGCAGGATGCTCTGGCTTTCGAAAATCTCACTCACACATTTTAAAAATTACGAATTTGTCAGCTTCGGTTTTACATCGAGGGTTACGGGCATCTGCGGGCTGAACGGCATGGGCAAGACCAACCTGCTGGACGCTATTTACTACTGCTGCTTTACCAAGAGCTATTTTACGGGAAGCGACCAGATGAATGTACGTTTCGGGATGGAGGGCTTCAGGCTGGAAGGCCATTTTAAAAATGAAGAGCAGCCATTAAAAGTAGTCAGCATTAACCGGGGTACGGGCAAAAAAGAATTTTACCTCAATGAAGTGCAATATGAAAAGCTGTCGAAGCATATCGGCCTGCTGCCTGCAGTGATGATTGCGCCGGATGATATTGAAATTATCACGGGTGGCAGCGAGGAAAGACGAAAACTGGTGGATGCGATCATTTGCCAGCTGGATGCGGAATACCTGCAGCAGTTGATGATCTACAACAAAGTGCTGCTGCAAAGAAACGGCTTGCTGAAACAATTTGCAGAAAAAGGTACAGTGGATGAAGCGCTGCTGCAGATCATGGACGAACAGCTGATGCAACCCGGCAATTATGTATTTGAAAAAAGAAAAGAATTCACAAAACGGCTGATACCGATGGTACAGCAGTTTTATAAACAGATCGCAGAGAACGAGGAACGGGTGGATATCCGGTATGAGAGCAAATTGTTCCGGCATTCATTTGCTGAGCTGCTGCAACAGAACCGGGAACGAGACCGTTACCTGCAACGCACCAATGCGGGCATTCATAAAGACGATCTTGTTTTTGAGCTGAACGGGCAGCCTTTTAAATCCATTGCATCGCAGGGGCAGCGGAAAAGCCTGCTGTTTGCCGTAAAGCTGGCCGAATACGAGATCATGCGGCAGGGAAAGGGCTTTGCTCCACTACTGCTGCTGGATGATGTATTTGAAAAGCTGGATGACACCCGTATGAAAAACCTGCTGCACTGGGTGTGCAACCAGAACGAAGGGCAGGTGTTCATCACCGATACGCACCGGGACCGACTGGAAAATGCGTTCAGGCTGCTGGGGGTTGCGGGGGAAGTGATTGAATTGAAGTAGAAGTAAGAAATAAGGAAGGGAAAATGTGAAATAAGGAAGGAGAAGAGCTGCTAAAAGCTAATGACTAACGGCTAATAGCTTTTGCTAACCGATTCCTATAATAAAACTACCTTTACCCCATGGGAGAAATGAGTTTACAGGAAGCCATGCAGCAGTTCTTAAAGAACAGTAAGTTCAAAACCTATGTGCAGGCTTTGCAGATTGAAGAAGTGTGGGAAAAGATAATGGGCAAAACGGTGGCGAAGTACACCGACAAAATAGAGATTGCAGGTTCTACCCTTTTTATACATACCAGCGTGGCGCCGCTTAAAAATGAGCTGCTTTACCAGAAAGAAACCATCATTGCCCGGGTGAATGAGGCCATGGGTGAAAAGATCATTAAGGAGGTTGTGGTAAAATAACTGCTGGCGATTACTTTTTCTTTTCGTTCAATAAATCAATGACTACTTAGATCAGCACGTCATTCCCGTTCCTGCCGGGGGATGCTTCCAGCTCTTTTATCAGGGTATGTACAGAAAGCTGTGTCCTTTTCAATTCCAGTTGCTGTGTTTCTATAATGTTTTTCGGATCGGGCGCAAGGCCGGTCTCGTTTAACACAGCATCATAAGCCAGCTGCATGGCCTGTTCACATTGCCGGCATACATCCAGTATTTGCCGGCCTATTCCCGTAAACAGTAATTTAAGCTGCCTTGCTGACTGGTAGAGCTGCTGATCAATTTTGGAACCATAAGGCATTTTACCACCTTCTATCAGTACAATATTTTTCAGGGTATTGCTGAAAGTATGGCTGTCCTTTATGAACCAGGAGAGCAGCAATTCTATATTCACATGCCGCTCTTTGATTTGCGGATCGTTATGCAAAAGAGAAAGGGCGGTTGCATATCCTGCAGCACGTTCGTCATTGAGCAGGCGCAGGCCATTCAATAAGCGGATTGTCTGAAGTTTTGATGCCGGCATAGATATTTGTTTAACAACAATAACGCCATCAAATCTGTGCCAGATTTTTTTACTGTATACATTAGAATGGGATTAGAAAACGGCGTGGTTATTTTACCACAGTCTGGCGGGTTTTCTTCCCCCATATAAAAATTTCTATTCATCTCTCCACATTGACCAGGTACCGTTTCCAAGGGTTTCGGAATATTCCGTTTCGGGATATTCCTCTTTTTCCTCATAGAATGGTATCTCCCATCTTCCTTCGTATTTACCGTTTTCAAAAAAGCCTTCGTAAATGATCTCCTGCGAGGGACTGTTTTCTTCCAGCTTTATTTCCCCGGTTTCCGTGAAGTACCATAAACAGGGATATTCTTTTGTAAAGCTGATATAGCTGTTTTCGATAATACCATAGAGCGTGCCTCCTTCAGGAAAAAAACGCCTGGATTCATCATCAGAAAAATAACCACTGATGTCAATTCCGCTGACTGTTATCTCCATTTGAAAACGGACAGATTTTCCCTTTACATTTTCAGGATAAGTTTCGCCATAAGTATATTCGCCGGTCCATTTGCCAGATATATTCATAAACTAATGGTCTATAATTATTATGCTAGAGATATTGGTTATCCACCAGCCATTTGATCACTTTCTTTAAAGTGATCCAGTTCTTGTCTACGTTTACCGCAGCGGCGATCACTTTATCATTGGAGGCAATGGAGATTACTCTTTTCTGACTGTCTTTTGCTGTAAACACCTCAAAGTTCTGTGCATTATTGCCGCCTGTAAAAGATACTTTGGCAATCACCACGGTGGAAGGAAGCAGGAATTCATACTGGTCCATACCATTGTATGAGCCCGTTGACTTAAAGCTGCCGATCACTTTGCCGTCCTGGGTAATCGTTTTATCTTCTTTGAGCTCAATAGGCCAGGCTTTATTCCTGTTCACGGTACTATAATCAGTTGCAATACGTGGACTGGCTCCTTTAAGGGCAATGAATTCTTTTACACTGTTATCGTCGGTGCTGTCACCTTTGATAATGCCGCTGTTACCAATTAATTTGGCGAAAGATTTTTCCTGTCCCAGTGATGCCACTTTAAAAATACCTACCTGGTTGGACGTAAGAAAAGTGAGGCGATAGAATAAATAGGTATTGTCTGTTTTGTCCTGTTCGAATTCAGTGGCTACGGCTGCAATGATGAGCTTTTTACCGCTCATTGAAAACACCTGGAAGGATTTGGTAAGGCCAAAATTCTCTTTCTTCACTTCCAGCTTTGCCAGCTCTTTACCGTCAACGGTGATGATGCCTTTTTTATAATCCACATCCTGGGCATTGGAATAAAAGAGGGTTACGGCGAATACAAGCGAGAGTAAATATTTTTTCATGTACTGTATTTTGGAAGAAAGATAATTAAAAAACCTGTGGGAAGGCATGGGAAAATTATATGCCGATAAAATAAAGTAAGATTATTACATTATTGTTTGATAAAAAGTGATTCAAGATATGGTTCGTGAAGACACAAACCATGGAGGAAAAGTGATTCTACAGCCGCCGCCCTGGCCCGTATCTTCACGGACCAGTATAGAAAGTTCAATTATCTCTCAAATGTTTAAGAAAGTAAAATCCTTTATCATTTCCTCATAAAATTAAGAAGTCTGACCAAATGGATGGAAGATGGTGGTTCGTGGAGACACGAACCACGGAAGAAAGTGATTGTACCTGCTCGGGTCATTCGCACTGGTCAGTGTCTTCACTGACCAGCATAAAAGGTTCAATCATCTTCAAATCTTTTAAGAAAGTAAAATCTTGGGTCTCCTGCCTCATCAAATTATGAAGCGCCAGCCAAATAGATGGGAGATGGTGGTTCGTGGAGACACGAACCACGGAGAAGAGAGGTTCTGCCTGCTCGGTTCCT
>JASGGW010000003.1:0-639713 GCA_047602605.1 Ferruginibacter sp. | reverse complement strand
CCAGGAAGGAACATTATGCAAAATAGCAATACTAAATATAGATATGGCTTTAGTGGTCAAGAAATTGAATCAGAAATATTTGACGACAATAATATATATGCTTTTGAATACAGAGTGCATGATGCAAGAATAGGCCGCTTCCTAAGCATTGATCCGTTATTTCATAATTTCCCTTGGAATAGCCCTTATGCATTTGCAGAAAATAGTGTTATCAGGTTTATTGAATTAGAAGGTGCAGAAAAGGCAGAACCTTTTATGTTTGAATTAACAAAAGTAATGTTGGATGCATTGAGAAGAGATGTTCAAACATCTGGAAATAACACCACATTAATAAATGGTCTAACCAAAATAGATGTACTAAATCAACTTGAACGAACACTCACTTTAGCTAGTGGTGTAAATGATGGTAAAAATGTAGAAAAGCTAAGTAAAACAAACTCTGGTGGGTGGTATTGCGGTTCCATAGCCGCTTTAGGTGCCGCATCTATGAACAACCCCATGGCTTATGCAAGTATGGTGTGGGATTTAGTTACGACAGGAAAAACCACTCACTCCGCTGATTCAAAAAAATCTATAGTCCTCCCTGATTGGTTACGAAATATAGATATGAGTACAGGATTATCAAAAATTAATAATGATGGGCAATCTGGTCATGGAAGTATTTTTGATGCCATAGATGTAATCATGGTGCTTTCATTAAGAAGTTCTGAAAATGACCATGCTTTTAAAGGTACTGATTTGTATAATAGCTATAAATTGAAAGCTGCCGGAACTTTACCTTGGGAAGTAAATGATCTATTTAAGAGGTTAGGCATGCAAATTTCATCACAATCATTTTTTAGATTGCAATCAAATCGAACACTAAAAAATTTGGAAAAAGCTGTTCAGAATGGATATACACCCATTTTATTTGACGATGAATATTTGAATAATGGTGCATCAATGCCACAAAAGGATAGAGATAAAACTACAATAACCAATGGCATTAACCTACGTACTGGGGATCATTATCTTGTTTTATTAGACTTAAAACTAAATAGACATAACCGAACTGTTACTTATACGATTATGGCAGACGGAAGGAGAGCAACATTTACTATATCATATAAACAATTTAAGAAAGGAATGCATGGATATTGGATTCCAAAAAATAAATAAAACAAATGATAACCAATGAAAAAAGTAATATTCTTTTTTTGCATACTATTGTCAAGCTTCGGAACCTATTCTCAAGTACCAGTCTTCGATAGTCTATATCTTCATTATTGCCAATATAAAAATGGGCAGAATGCTCCAAAGTCATTTAGGTTTAAAAAGAAAGACTTAATAAGAGAATATTTTTTATCAGGCAGCAATTCAAATTACACTGGGCTCTTACAGATAAACACCGGCTCCAAAGACACGATTGACATTTCTGATAGTCTTAAATCAAATTCGCACCTTTCATTATTATTAAAGTTTTTAATTGAAAAAGGAATAAAGCATATTGCAGTTTCCGATAGCTTCATATTCTCAAAACCTATTGTATATCGAGAAAAAAATAGTAAACTTCTAAAGTATATTATTGTAAAAATAAATTTGTGGCACGAAGAGATTAGCGGAAGTATCATTTATAAAGATGATTTACCTTATCAAATATTTTTATATACAAAAAAAGAAAAATTTTATTTATTCCTGGCTGAATATTATAAAAAGTGATTTTAGGCATTAGTTAACTCTTTTTTGAAGGAATACCCGTATTTGAAAAAATATGGCATACGTAGTATTATTAAAGGCGGGGATGGAATAGAACGACAAATGCTAAAAATTCCTGGCTCTTACGGGGCAAAGAAGGAATGTTTGAATTTATAAAGGAAACAGACGGCTCAATTAATCATAGATTATTTCAACCATTTATTAAATAAAACCATGCAACAATTTTGGAAATAAATATAGAAGAAATTTTAAAAATTGGGAAACCGCTTTATGAGATTGGAATTAATAATTGGGCATTATCAAAACCAGAAGCGCTAAATGCAATAGATCAATTCCATTCTTTAGGAATTTCAATTCTAGGTGGTGATGTATATACAATGACAAATGAATTGTTTATCCCCACACATGACAACTGGTATTGCGACCAATTGCCTCAGGAAGCACAAATAGAATTTTTAAATAGAAGTATAGTCAAGGCACGACATTATATTGAAGCATACAAAATCAATGCAGATGATAAAATTTATTTCGTATTAGTTCCTGACTTTTAAGGAATATTATATGCTTACATGATTTATGAAAAAAATATTTACTCTTCTAATTTTAACTTTTCTCAACCCTTCCAAAAAAGTTTATAGCCAGAGAACTTTGCAGGACTCGAGTGTTATAAATTGCTGGGGAGAAGTTGAACTTTTTTGTGATACTACTTCTTTTTTTCTCAAACAGAATACAAAAAATGCATTAAACAAAGATTTATCTGCCATTAGGGCAATTCTTCAAACAGAGACTTTTGATAAAAAGTCGGTTAGGCAGATGAAAAAATTTGCACACAATAACGTTGTAAGAAGTTATTCGGGCTATAAAAGAAATGATACTTTTTTTCATTATGTTGACTTTTATTTGCTCAATATTTTTAAGTTAAAATTTATCTGTAAAACTTATAAATCTACTATTCTGACGAGAGGCCTAAGCCTAGAGCAGGCATATTCGGCTTACTGCTCCAAAAATGATACCTATATATCAATGTTTTTACCCTCCTTACTCCAAAGGCTTTATTCCGAATTGTCAAATCATAAAATACAAATTATTGGCTGCGGACTTTTATTACTTGATAATTGGGATGAATTGCAACAAGAATATGAAATTCATAGAAGACGCTAGAAATATGGAAGTCTCTCAAAGAGCAAATAAAATCAGTATGTGGAATTTCAATTTTACTTGAAGTGTTTTACACTAAAACAAAAAAGATTGTTCAAACAAAATAAACCAGTTTTTTTTTAAATAAATTGTATTCTTTCTGTATTGAAAGATTATCAGAAAAGCTGATTTGACCTTAATATTTATTGATATGATAAAAAGAAAATTAACAATTATTTTGTTGGCATTATCTGTTAATTCTTACTCCCAGGATACTTCAAATATACCTCAGGGCATAGTTTATAAAAATGCACCAAATGCTGTTAATACCAATGCAAAACAACTAATAAGTAAAGAACTATCGGCAAATGGAGATTTTAGCCTTTTTGATAGCGTTGTGATAATTGGCCCCGCTTTATGGGATCGATATTCAAGAATAGACAATATTGCAGGCATTAAACAGGGTAATATATCGCTAAAGGTTACTTCCTATGATCCAGCTTCAAAAAAAACAATCACAGAACTTGTTGCAGCAAAGCTAATACAGACAAAAAATGATTATGTTAAAGTGATCAAGCAGCTTCAAAATGATTTCGGAAAGTCCGAAGTAAAGTTTAGAAAGCTTACCCCATTAGATTTACAATATTATTGGGCGGTCATTTTTTTTGATATAGAAGAGCCTGTGTTTATTGTTGAAGGAAGTAATAGAAAAATTTTAATAGATATTGATAACAATAAAATTAAATGGATTGATGAAGTTCTCTAGTCGCCATTTTGATAATATCCAATCTGATCATGAATTTGATAATAAAAAAAAGATGGGTATAAGAAATTAGGAATCGTGATCTTTTTTTTCTGCGAACGAGAGGTTTTGCCTGTTCTTAAATCTTTAAACAAACTTCGTATTGACCACAATTTATGGTCGCTTATTTGCAGTTCATCTTCTGAATATTCTAAATAATTCTCCTCTAAATGTAGTCTGTCAATAATATCCCCAATACTTAATGATATTTTGTCTTGGAAATATCTATATGAAGAGATGTTGACTTTGTTAGGCGACTCCTCTCTTTGATAGATTATTAAATGCGGGCCTATTGTTGAAGTATTTGGGTCAAAGCTATTTCCTAGTGTATGTAAGAATATAACTTCTCCCTTCATTGGAAGTAGCATTGTAATATGTTCAATTTGTCCTTCTCTTGGATCTTTATAAGAAAACGTTGAGTAATAAATTTTACCCTTCTTAATAATCCATTTCTTGACCTTTTCCTTACTGAGAAAGGAATATAATTCGATATTGTCATTTTTATACTTTAAGCTAACAAAAGGGTACGTAAGATTTTTTTCGTTAAGCTTTTCGATCCCCTTTAAATAACCTAAATCTATATCCCTGAAAAATGATACAGAATCAAACTCTTTTGCGAATGAAGAGTCAGGAATGAAGTGTATTTGGGTATTCATATTTTCTGGATTGGCAATGGACGTTGTATTTTTTTTTGTGATTGTACAAAATGACAAAAAAAGAATACCCAATAAAATGACTAATCCCAAAAGACTGTTCTTTTTAATTACCTGTATTAACTTTTTTTCCTCCATGACTTTTTTCTGTTAATGCTTTATAAATTTTACCAAATACGGTTTGATAAAAACTTCTTCTCTTAAAATTATGATAATTGCCATTGCTATCAAGATAGAAATTACCTTTAATTGGCTTAGTTCCACTAGGGGAGACTTTATTCCATTTTCCAACCTTAGCATATATTGGACCGTTTGTTGGATCATCAGGACTGTAAGATTTCGTCCCGTTAATAGATTCAAATGCTCCACTCGGCGATATTCCTTCTTTCATAACTCTTTTTGTCAATATACGTATATAACCTTTTCGCCCAATTAAGCCTCTTACTACTCCAGGAGTGGCTTCTTTAACTTCATTTCTAAAATCTGAATTATTATCCCATAGCTTTGTGATTGCTCTTTTAATATCATCTTTATTGTCCTTTGTGTTTAAAAAGCCGGGCCAATCTGAAACCCATCCTTCTGAAGCAATCACTGTTTTGTCTGTACTATTTTCCATACTCGCTGCAATGTTGGTCAACACATTTTCATTATTCTTTCCCATCTGGCAGCCCATGATGATGACAGAGCCAGTTACCTGAGAGGTAATTTTAGTCAATGCAGGTTCGGTGCCAGTAGAGAATTTTTCATTCCCCACAGAAAACGATGTCCCGTGGTCGCCATGACTATCAATAATGATATTTCCAATAACGTAGCCGTTAGTCTTTAGCTCATTTATGTAGTTGTAAACATCTGTTGCTGTTCCCGCTTGAAATGCAATAAGATTACTACTTGGAACATTGGTGTATTTGCTTGCAAAATAATACCCTGGTAACATTGCCAGGTTTTTATAATTTCCATCAGATGTCAATAAGTTAGTAGGTGAAATAAACAGATTAACTACCTTATTTTCTTTTGTTGGAACTCCTCCTTCTTCACCGTCAACATCGATTGCCTGAATGGGAGTATTGCCTGCAAATTGATAGGGTGTGAGCCAGGGATATTTTTGAGTCAGGGGATCAACACTTAAGAATTTTGCGAGTCTTGGGTCATATATTCTCATCCCATAATCCTGTTGCCCACCGTCTCCTTTTACCTCATTATCATTTTCCTTCCCATTAAACCCATACCTATAAATCGCTGAAGAATAGTTCCTTGCCGGCATGCTCATCCCGAAAGGATAATAGTCATTTGCACTCACCACATCAGCATTGTAATAGTCGATGCTGTTGTTATTACTGCTGAATTGCAGCTTTTTATCGCTAACAGTGGCTAATACATTACCCAGGTGATTGCTTAGCTCAAAGAACTTGTTTGTACGCTCAAATGTATAATTTCCATTGGAAGCTGCAATGTTCTGCACATTGGTTTTAACATTTAATATACCCAGCCTGCTGCTGCCGTATAAATGTATTTCACTTTGGGTGAGGTTACCGCTGTTGACCGCAGCATCGGTAATATAAGTGCTCATTACATTGCCCGTGGCATCTCTCACATACCAGGTGGTTTTGTTGCTGTATGTTTTACTGATACGGTTACCCGCTGCGTCATAGCTATAGTAAATAGTACCGCCGCTGTTTTTGGCAATACTGGCAATTTTGCCATATACATTCCAACTGATGCTGGTAATGCCCTCGCTGGCATCGCTTATGAGGTTACCAATTTCATCGTACTGGTAATTACCGTTTGCCTGGCCTTGTTTGATATCGTTATAGTTAGGATAGTTGGCCACTGAAGCATCTGCTGCTGCATCCACCACTTTATCCAGTTGGTTTTTGTTTGCCTTGTAGGTATAGGTCATGTTGTCCATACCGGTACCATTGGTATTAGCCCTTGCCGCATCACCATTACGTTTGTAGGTTTTTATATTGCCGTTGGCATCGTATGTTATCTGCTCTCTGTAGGCATTGTTGGTGAGGCTGGTTTTAGACCAGGCATTGGTGGTGCCTAATCCCTTATACACATAAGTTTTGGTCAGTCGGTTTAGCTGATCGTATTTATACAGCGTTAACTGTGCTTCTCCCAGCTTGGGAATATTTACACTCATGGCGCCGATATTGCCATTGAACAATTCTGCGTAAGGCGCAGCGCCGCTGATGCCCGGGTTGGCAAATGGCTTTTTAGCAGTTGCAATGGCTGTATAATCCAGGCGGTTCAGCCCGTCGTTCTGGAAGTAATGCAGGCCAAAGCTGTAGGCATCCCTTGCTACATAACTATTGATACTGCCGGTTTTTCCGTCTTCGCCCATATCATAAGTACCATCGCCTACCGAAGTGCTGTTCACCCCTTTCAGCCATCCCTGTATTGTATAGGCATAATCTATACCCTGCACCTGTTGCTCGCCGATTATGGTTCTAGCAAGCGGGCCATGCTTGTAATAGCTGTAGCGGGCATCTCTTTCCCAATACACTTTATCGTTGCTGGTTTCCACCAGCGTGAGCCGGTTTTCAGCGTCGTAGCTGTAGCGGTGATAGAAGGCATCTGCCTGGCCCGCCTGGTAAGCCACACTGTTCACTTTACCGCTGATAAGATCGTATTGGTATACCATCCGTTTCCAGCGGTTACCGTTAAGGTTCATTGCATTCTGGCTAAGGGAAGAGGAACTGCTGCCATAATCCTGTAATAATGTATCTACGTTGCCGTGTATATCATAGCTGTAAAGTGTTGCCGCATTCCATGGATAGGCAGGATCGTTGCTGTCCGTATTTTTCAGGTAAGTATAGCTTACCCTGTTGCGCAGGTTTTTCTGGTAAAACCCACCATTGGCAGCTGTGCTTACCTGCAGTGGGGTATAAGCATCATCATATACCGTCACCGTCATCTGCTCTTTGGTGCCGGCCCCCTGGAACCATGTATTCAGGGATGTAATGGACTGGCTGATGGTTTGTGTAATAGCACTGTTAGGCAACTGGCCTACTTCTTTAATTCTTCCCAGCGGGTCATACAGGGTATAGCTGAACTTCCCACCGGCTGCCTGTTTCGCATTCTGGCTGACAGCTAACCGACCGAGCCGGTCGTAATAGAATTTGCTGAGACCACCGTCGGGCGTGGTTTGGGCTACCACCTGGTTGAGACTATTGTACCGGTATTCTGTAACCAGTGTATGAGGAGGAGTTTTTTTATTGCTGGCCTCCGCCTGACCGTTGAGAACATTGCTCCTGTATGTTTTTACCAGTTGCAAATCGCTGCCGCTGAGACGCTGCACGCCTGCAGGTGGAACAGTTTTTACAAGGTTGCCTGCCTGGTCGTAATAATAAAGCGTATAATGATACTCACTGCTGGTATAGGTTACAGAGAAGCTTTCCAGCTCGCCGGCTGCAAGACATTTGCTGCGGTAAGCGGAATCAAAAACATTGCGCAGGCTGTCGATATACATTTCATAATGTTCCTGTGCAAAATGGAACGCTATTTCAGGCAGGTCTTCACATGGATTATGCTCGATAGGAACTTCATGGCCGCCCGGATCATTGAGGCCACAGAGCATTGGAGGCAGGTTCACTGCGGTATAGCTCAACGGCATAATGTCTACATATACACTTGCCCCGGTGCCCTGCAGAGCAGGACTGCCGCATATATAACCGCTGCCTGGTCCGCACACATTGTCATAAAGAGTAAGTAATTCATCATGGCGGTATTGGGTATTCATCACTTTATTAAACCAACTGCTGAAATCGGCCTGGCAATCAACAGGCACCCCATTGGGATGTATAGTGGAATATACCTGTTTGGCGTTCAGTAGCACCTGTGGCGCATAAATGGTGACAGGAGTAGTGGGTTCAAATACCGGAGGAGTGAGGCCGCATATTATGATTACTTTTTCAATGTCGCCATAGTTGCTTACCGGGTCGAATACCTTTGGATCGGTCACTACTTTAACAGGACTGACCGTCATACTATCTGTCACAGGGCTTACTATTAATTTTGAGGCATCGCTGGTAGCGCCGGCCAGGAATTCTTTATTATAGGCGAACACAAACAGATCTTTTTTTGCATCTGCACTCATGAGCATACCAGCGTACTGGCTATTGAAGGCTGTTATCAGGTTGCCGAGGGCGCCGGAACAATTGTTGCTGCATACATCCAGCGATTTTCCGCATTGAGACAGGTAGTAGGCGTCTATGTTTGCAAACGTAAGCTGGCAGTTAAAATGCTGGTTAAATAATGCTGCAAAATAGCTTTGGCATTTTGAGCCGAGCTGGCTGGCCGGATCGGGATATTGTGTTTTGAACACATTGACAAAATCGGTAAGTGCACTGCAATCTGCAATCAGCGTAACGTTGTTGCAGATGATATCCAGGTTGAATCCGCAGGCGCTGTACAGATCGTAAAGGCTTTGCCAGTTGAGATAATTGGTACCGAATGTCGTATTAAAACTGTCTAAAAAATACTGGCGGCATTGTTTAATGGTGCCTGGCGGTACAATGATCGTTTCCGTAAAAGCAATAATAGATTTGCAGTCGGTAGTGACATTGCATACATCGAGCGCAATACCACAAATATTGAGGTAGAATTGAGCAATCTGTGAATAAGTATAGGATGTGCCCAAATGCTGGTTAAAATAATTTACAAATTGCTGCTCGCATGACAGGATGCCTGCGGGATCATATACCGACAGGAAGCTGATCTTAATACGCTCGAGCTCTTTGCAGGTATAAGGCGGGCTGCATATCTGTGAAAGGGCAGGGGTACACCTGTCTTTCGTTACTTCGGGATAATAGTTGCTTATTTCCTCCAGAGTCCATGCAGGCGATATGCCGAAATAGTCATTGAAGAAATCGGCGAATGCCTGCTGGCAGTTGGGCAGGTTCCATGGCTGCGGATTAAGAATAAGGAACTGCCTGTACGCTTTATTAAGCAGGAAGGTGTTGGGGAAGTCACATACCGTCAGGGAATAATTACAGGTAGTGATACCGCAGGTGGTGGTATAGATGGTCTCCAGTTGCGCAAAACTGTAATTGCTGGTAAGCTGTGTATTCACATAGCTGGTGAACAAAGCCTGGCAGTTGCCGTTTTTATACACCTGTACGCCATGCTGATTATAAAAGTCTTCAAAAAGGGTCTGGAAGGTTTCGCAGGTTATTTTGGGCTTGCATACATCTGGCTGGTTACCGCAGCTGGCAAACATCGACATCCATTGGGCATAGCTATAGACCACATTGTAATGGCTGTTGAAGAAATTTACAAAAGCCTGTATGCAGGATAACCCGATTGGGTTGGCATTATATTGTGGGCTGGCATAGAATAGTTGCAATGTACTGTCAAGACTGGTACAGCTTATCGTAGGCGTATTTGCAGCGCAGGTGTTCTGGAAGGCGAGATATTCCTGCCATGTTTTGCTGAAGCCGGTCTGGTCGTTCATATATGCCGCAAACGCATTGTTGTAATTCACTTCCGTATCGCTGGCAGGTTCTGCATACGGCACATTGGTTTGTTGCGTAAGGGTTACGAACTGTGCTTTGTAAGTGCTGTATTCACTACAGCTAATACAGGTAGATGGCGCAGGATTATTAACCGGAGGGCATTGCAGGGCCGGAGGCAGGCTGATAGGCTGGCTGAGCATGCGGCAGGCATAGGTGCCATTGCAAAGCGAGAGCAATGCATCCAGCTGATCGCTGCTGATAAATGTGCCATATTTATATTGCAGGTAGGCAGAGAAGGTTCCTGAGAAATAAGTGCTGCTTGCCTGCCATTCGGCCTGCAGCGTGCCGAGGCGCTCGCATTCGCATTGCGAAGGCTTGCTCACAATATAAGTGCTTACGATCGCTTTTTGTTTTTCGTATGGCTTAGGTGCATTGATCAGCCAGCTGTAGCATTCGTCGGTAGGATTGGTAATACCTCCGGCTATCACATCCATAAATCTTTTTACAACGTCATTGAAATTATAATAGGTAATTGGGTCACCGGCAATAGTAACACCGCCGTTGGAAGGTTTTACTGAGGATGAACCCAGCGGATGATTTTCATCGGAGCCGCTGCGGCAGATAGCTACAAGTCTTGTCATGAGCCAGGTGCTGTCTGCTACCCATGTAGCGGCATTATTAAGGCGTGTATTGATTTGCGGACAGTTGCGCAACTGGCTGAGCCATACCGGCACATAGCCACGGCAAACGGTATCATATTGTTGCTGTACCAATACCTGGGCCTGTGTGGTTCCCTGGTTCATATTAGTAATGGCCGTATTGATAATAGCCGTTACATCACCGGCGCTGCTGCTAAGATTGTCGAAGCTGGCCTGTGGTTTTGCATAATTTATAAAACGTTCCTGGTAGGGGCTGTGATCTGCATATTGTGTTGCAAGATTACCTAGTATGAATGAAGGCGCATATATATTCAGGTAGGCTGATATAAGCTTGCGGCGTTCTATCAGGTACAGGTTTTTAAATGTTTTCCAGGCCCAGTCCCTGTCGGTAGCGCAGCCTTCGTTAAAGCTGTTTTGCGGTTGTTCATACGCTGTATTCATTGTGCAGCCTATCTTGGTATTGGGATCACTGTAGTTGAGCGGGGAAGGGCAGGAGGCGCCGTCTGTTTTATCCCTGCAGAAAACAGTGCCGATCGCTATTTGCCACATAGTTGGATATGCATTGGCATATACTGGTCCGCCTGGACAATCGTTCGCAGTTTGCAGTTTTGCATATTTGCTGAGACCATGTATTACGGGATCAATATTCAAATTAACTGAAGAAGAGGGTTGACCCGGTTCGAGGTAATTGCCATAGATCATTTTTTGCTTAAAGGATGGGTCGGCCACTCCATTGAAGAAAGGATCAAGGTTCACCAGGTTGGTAATATAATTGTGACTGGCAGCCTGTGCCCAGGTCGTATCTTTTTCCAGCAAGGCTTCAAACTGGTATGAGGTTTTTAACTGGTTCTCGCTGAACTGCAGTTTTTTAAATTCAGGATGATGTACAAGCAATTGATTGGCCCAGTTGGTTCTGAAACTATCCACAAACTGATCGGTCGTCATTGCCTGCAGGTAATCATTTACCGCCTCCACCTCATTGAATTCATTGTAATATTTATAAGGGTTTGCGGCAAGCGCTGCATCACTGGCAGTGAACTGGCGTGGTTGTTTATAATCGGGCAACAGGTGGAGAATAGAATAGCCGCTGTACAGGTTGCTGATATCATTCACCTTAAAAATATTGTACATCCTGGCGGCGCTGGCTGCATCGGGACGGGCATATTGGCCATAAGGTGGTGTCATATCCTGCAACATGATATCTCTTGTGCTTTTTACAAGATCCAGCCCGTCTGAATTGTTACAGAGCCGTTCGCAGTTGGCCATCGCTTCATTAAAGGAAGCGGTAAGCTGTGCAATGGTCTGGGCAGACAAGGAAGAAACACTTACACCCATTTCAATGGCAAACTTGCTGATGAAGCCATTGAGATCGTTGCCAATAGAAGCTTTACAGCTCTGGCAGGTGATTTCACAATTGGAGGTAGATTGCAGCAGGGCCAGTTCCTGTGTATAAAAATCCACCATCTTTTTGCAGGTATCTGTTTGTAAAAATTTATCCCGGAATGCGGACTGCGCTTCACTGCTTAAAGTGAGAGTTTTGGTGACGGTATAGCTGCCTTCGTTGAGTATTTTTTCAAAATGCTTTGTAAAGCCCTGGCTGGCGTTGCCGTTGCTGTTACATTGGCTGATATACTGACCTAAGGTGAAGTTGATCATACTATCCACATATACCAGCTGGTTATCACAATCGGAAGTGATGGTAAATTTCAATTGGTAGAGACAATCAAAACAAACCGGCTGGTTATTGCTGCAGCTGATGAGGCTCAATTGTTTTGGCGTAAGAGAATAGTCAAAGATATAATTGGAGTTATCCTTCAAAACAACAATAGGCTTGCTGCTTACAATGCTGTTGCCGATCACCATATTGGTTTCTTTGTCGATCAGCTGGCGGGTAAACTGGCGGTCGGTCTTGCTGTCCAGCTCTTCGAGCATAAGTGTGGATGGGCTGCCGCTTTTAGTAGGAGCATCGCCGGCCAGAGCGGTGGCAACGGTGCGACCCTGCATATCCACATAGCTTACACTGTACTGACCATTGGCATCTTTTACCAGGTTTTTAAAGTAATGGCTGGCTACACCCGCATCCGTTCCAAATAAAGCATCCAGCTCATCCTGTGCGGGAATTTCATAATAGTATTTGGTTTCATGCCCGCTCCCTAATTGGTGGCTGATGCCTACGCCGCCCTGGGCGGCTAAACGGCCATCGGGCGAAAAACGGGTTTCTGTGAAAGCATACCCTTCATTCGGGTTATCGGCAGTGGCATCTGGAATATATTTTGTTTTGGCATCGGTTGGGAGTAAAGGATTTTTCGCTGAATAATAATTGGCCGTACCAAAATCTGTATTGAATGCCTTTGCAGGATTGGCACATACGGTAGCGCCTGCATTTAATTTATCATACACCGATTTGGGATATTCATTATAGCCCGTTGCCTGGTTGAAATTTTTCGCATAGGCAATAGCGGTATTGAGGGTAGGAGAAGGTAACACCTGCACAACGGCCCGGCCCTGGTAATCGTAAAAAGATTCAGCCACAATGGTGGTGTTGCTGCTGTTGTCCTTGGTTACGGTTTGCCGGCTGCGCAGGCTTCCGTCAAAGTACTGCACTACCGTTTTCCTTTTGCCTTCTTCTGCAAAGCTGGTGCTGGCCTGCCAGTTGAGCTTGTCTTCATGACCATAAAAAGTATACAATACAGGATTGCTGCTTTGTACAGGCTGGTTGGCATCGTTGAGTATCCAGTTCCACCTGCCTTCAATTCTTTGTCCATCGGTTCTAAGCTGCACCGGCCGCACTCTTACGAATATCCGGCCGCTGTCGTCGTAAAGCAAAGGAATATTGTAGGCAGCGCCTGCGATGGTTACACGGGTAGCGTTGTTGTTAAAGATAGGTTCCTGCATGTAATTGCTGCCGCTTTTATAACTGGCGGTAGCATTTTCATCGATCCATGCCCATTCGAGGTCGTATTCAGTTACACCGGGGTTGTCGTTAAGCGAAGGCATGGTCCAGCTTGCAGTGAGCTCATTATTAGCAGCCGATAAAGTAGTGTTCAGTCCATTGATGGCAAGCAGGCAGTTGAACGGATAATCCCGGGTAGCCGTCAACTGGTTTTCTAACTTAAGGACTTTGCTCACCGGCCAGTTTACAGTGCCGCTGTCGATGCTGATAATTTTAGCTTTCAATGCAAATGCATTGCTGATAGTGGTATAGTCAAGACTTTTGTATTTAGCGCCGGCAGCCGTATCGTAATTGACAGTAAAGGTTTTGTTGAAAGTGCCATTGGCAGTTTGTGTATTATCGTAGGTTGTAATTTCCACGGTAACGGTTACTGAAAAATTGCTGCGGATATAATAGCTGCTCTGCTCTTCGATACCGATGCCCACCATATTGAGTATGCTGTTGTTCTGTATAGCGCTGCGATTGGCGGCCGAAAGACTGAAATAATTCAGATCGGATACATAACTGCTGCCATTGATCACAAACTGGTTCTGGCTTCCCAGCAAAGGTATCTTATAAGTGGGGTCAGTACCGGCAAAGGACTGAACATAAGAACCCAGCATGAGAATGATCCATGCAGCATATAGCCTGGTCTTCATTGTATTGATACACATACTCAAAAGTTTTGGTTTTCAGAGCCGGTCCATCATAAAATGGCCGGCGCTATTGGTACACCTGTAAAATATTTTCAATGCCTTTAGGGCGCTTCTTCTAAAAATTGCCGTTGTGGTTTGCTATAATAAATTTTATAGTCCTCATACTTTGCTGCCGGCTTGCAGACATTGTTTTCAAACCATATATAATTGTTTTCATTGTACCCGGCTTCGTCATAATTATCCAGCCGGTAGTTTAAAAACTGTATCGTAAACCGTTTTTTCTGTACGGGCACCAGCGAACTGTCATTGGCGGCCATTCTCAGCGCAGCCAGCACTGCGGTATCCAGCTCTGCAGGTTCGTTGAATTCATAGCTGATCTGCTTGATCAGTTTGTTGGCATTGTCGTAAGTGAGACTGAATAAAGAAAGCTGCGCAAGACTGTCTATGCCGGTCAGGGTAATGGCGCATGATTCTGTTACCGAAGTATCGATGTTCAAAGCATAATGATCGGAATATGCTTCCAGCAGGCTGTCTATCTGGTATCTCATCGGCAGCTGGCTTCCCACGTTGACCGCTCTCGGCTCATCCACCAGTATGATCTTATCCCTGTTATATACTGCAATAAAAAAAGAATCATTCTGCAGGAAATCAATATCACCCAGCCTGTAGCGGGCTTTTTTACCAGCCAGTGTGTAGCTGGCATCCATCTGCTCATTATCGAATTTTCCCAGCAGCGTATCGCTGCCATAAGAAAATTTTACATCAAAGCTCAGGTAGGTTACATTATCGTAGCTGCTGTACAATCCCTGCATGGCCTGTACGATGGCATCCCGGGTAGGGTTCTGCGCCTGCAGCGCTGCAGCCGGCAATAATAAAATAGTGAGTGCAGTGATCGTCTTCCTCAATGTTACAATAGCTTTCATTATTCTGTAATTTTTTTCTGTGTTGCGCTTCTTGTTTCGGTAATTGTTTTGATGCCAGCCTGGGTTTCTTTTTTCACCCTCGTGAGTGTGCCGTCATCGTCATATTCATACAGGCTGCTATAGTTATTCTCATCCAGCTCTGCCATCAGGCGAAGGCTGCTGCTGTGATACACATAGCTTTTCATATTGGCATTATACGGGTGCAGGCGTATATCATCAAAGAAGACCGGTTCCGAACTGCTGTTCTTTAAGGATACTGCTATAGAACTGGCATTGCCAGGTATAGTGAACACGCCTTCATACCGTTGCCAGCCTTCAATAACAGGCCCTGCTGGTTTCAGGGTTTCGGTAGCATAGCTTTGGTTATTATACGATACGGTAATGCTGTTGCTGTTGTTATTGTAGGTAGCCGGGAAGCAGCAGTTGGCGGTGCCTACTTTCACCCAGCCGCTTAAGAGCATTTTTTTCGATTGAATCAACGATAAGCTATCGGTCAGTGCATTGCCCGTAACTTGGCTGCTGTCGAGACGGTAACAGGTTTCCTGCGTAGTGATGACCTGCCTGAAGCTGCTGGCAGAAGGTGAATATAAATGTGTAGCAGGTATTGAATAATACCCGGTGCTGGTATTATAGAGCACATTGTTGCTGTAATTCCATTTCACATCCAGCTGATAGAAACTGGTTTTGTTATAAAAAGATATCTCGACCGGGTATACCTGGCCCACCGTTAATACAATCGGATCGGATACAACCGTGCTGGGAGTAAAGGGTGGGCTGTTCCATTGCTGGGTGGCCGTTAACACTGTATTGCCGATCTTGATCCTGTAGCCGTCATTGCCGGTGATCCTGAAACGATAAGTGCCAGTTTTAGGAGCCTGTAATTGCCCGGCCCATTTCACGCTGAAGAATGTGGGACTGACGCCGGCGAGTGGGCTTACATCCTGG
This sequence comes from Ferruginibacter sp., assembly GCA_047602605.1. GTDB lineage: Bacteria > Bacteroidota > Bacteroidia > Chitinophagales > Chitinophagaceae > Ferruginibacter. The sequence continues at coordinate 623,855 of JASGGW010000003.1, read as the reverse complement.
GCGCTGGCAATAAACGGCAAGCTGTTATTGACCGTGCTGATCAAAGTTGCCTGCGGGTAAGTGCTGCTGGGAGCGGGTTCCAGTGGAGGAGATGTGCTGCCGATGACCGCATGGTTGTACCAGCTTGCAGTAAGACCTCCGCCCGAAGTTCCGCCCGACCCCAATACCTGGTTGGTATAGGAAGTGGTGCTGTTCTGGATCTTTAAGCCATACCCTGCATTCGCAGCGGCTTCTGATGTTACCGGTGCAGCAAAAGAAATATTCTGCCCGGCATTTATCCTTAAGCTGTATTGACCTGTATGACGTTGTGTGTTATCGATCTGCCCGCTTATAGCGCTGGTATAATTGAAATAACGGTGCGGAAGACAATTGGCGCAGGCCTGCCCGGTTTGATAATCATAATCCTCAAAACCGTCAAACATGATCTCTCTTACACGGCTGTTGTTGGCAAGCGCAATGGGCAATTGCTGGTTGTAGCCATATAACCCAGAATTGAACCTGCCGAGCGGATCGGTATTTTCTATTTCATAACCCTTGCGGTTGTATTGTGTAATGGCGCTGTTCCATACCCATGGGTTATTGGAAGGATTGTTCCTTGTAAGGTATACACTGGCCTGCGGCGCAGGGGTGTTGCCAAAATTCCAGAAGGAAGCATAATTTTTAATAGTGCCGCCGATGCGGGTATCGACTTCAGCCGCAGGATCGCTTTCTTTTCGTTCACCATAAAATACATAAGCGCTGTCAACACGCCAATTGCCTAATATTCCTTCTACATAAGGGTTCATGGCTTTTCGGTCAAACTTGCTTTTGCAATAGTTGGCAGTAATGCTCCTGATGAATTTGGTAAGCATTTTATTTACATCAGGATCGTTGTAATAATTGCCGTGCACGAGGCTATCGCCCCATGCATAGTAATAATAGGAGAGCACAGGCGATGCAAAGCTGCAACCGGAAGGAGCCGTGGCATTGCTTACCTGCGATGAATCATCATTCGGCTGCCTGGTCAGGCAGGGAGTGGTAGCGCCCGGCGACCAGAAGCACCTGTAATTAATAAATTCATGATCATAATTGGGAACACCAGATTCATCGCTGCTGAGCCTGATCCTGAAACCCACTTTTTTCTGGCTCAGCAGGGTAGCGCTGGTATTGGTTTGCATCGGAAGTGTAACATTGATCCTTTTATCCACGGCTCCGTACAGGAAGCTTTCCCATACAGATGATTCAATAGGGATGATGCCTTTACCATAGGAAATATTGGCTGTGCTGCTGTTGAAATAATTATTGATCCAGGTATCTGCATTGGCAGTGGTGTTGCCTGTTGCGTACCAGCTTTTGTTCAAACTGTTCACTTCACCCAATATGCCGCCGCTTTTTAAAGGGCTGGTATTGGCATGCATGTTACTGTGGTTGGCACTCGGGTAAGTATAATTAGGGGGAGGAAGTACCGGGAATAAAGGATAATTGGAATGCGAGTATAATGCCAGCATGCCTTTGTACAACTGAGCATCAGCAGGCATATAATACATGCCGTAGTTGAACAGCACAAAGCTGTTTTTACGATCGTCGATGTTGTGCGATTTTTTTTGTTGCCACCAATGATCTTTTTTCCAGTATCGTTGTGTGCGTTTATAAGTAGGAATAGAGGGCCCCTGATCAATTGACCTGTACGGACCTTCATAAATATCGCCGTTATCCCTGTAGTGCCTGTAATAATTCACCGACAGGAAATCGGAAGCGGGGATATCCATTTTATGCACTCTCGCATAAGCAATGCTGTCCCTGGTTTCAATCACCCTGTACCAGTTGTTGTCTACCCTCCAGTTATCTTTAAAAGTGGCGGCACCGGCAGAAATAATATTGCTGGCATCGCTGAACTGCAGCTGTCCATTTACAATGGGATTGCTGAGGCTGCTCACCGAAGCTACAGATTGGTCAAGCAAATTGCGTTTGCCGCTTCTTATAATGCGGATGGTTGCATCTACTGCATTGTAAGGATTGCCATTTACATCCATGAATACCCAGCCGCCCGGGCTGGCGCCGGCTTTGGAAGTATGCACTGCCCAGATTTTATTGGCGGGATTTTTATCGAGTGTATTCCAGGCATAGTTTGCTGCCGTAATGGTAAGCGGATCATCGCAGGGAGCTACATAGGTCTGGGAGGTATTGTTTTTTGCAACAGTATAGATCTCATCGCCGCTTTCAAGAATATCAAATATACCGGCGGCGCCTGCTGTTAATATTCCATGTGTAAACTGAACGCCGCTGTACACCGCATCGATATTTTTATACGCAGGCCCCATGCCGCTGTACGCCCAGTGCGCAGGATAATTAAAATTGTATACAGGTTTGTTGTGCTCATTCTGCGTTCTTGTTAGCAATGGATTGCCGGTCTCTGCATCGTATACAAGGTTCTTAGTGCTCACCATGCTGCCCTTGTCAATCACCACTACGCTGTCGATCATGGAATAATGAGTGACCAGCTTTAATATACCTGCAGACCGGTACATAGTGCCTTCCCGTACTACGGGCTGCAGCAGGTTGGTTAAAGGGATAGGGAAGAAGCCGACCATGAAACCGTCAAAGTTGATGCTGAGATTTGCAGTGATCGTTTCGCTGTGATGTTCCCTGAAGTCGGTCATCACTTCAATATCTCTTCCGATCACTGCGTTGTTCACCTTTCCATCGGCTTTTGCTATAACCGGGAAATCATGATTGAACCGGTAAGACTTGTCTGTGGTTTGTTGTACATTATAAAAATACCGGGTGTATGACATGGGCGTTACAGCATCGCTGACCGTATATACGGCATTGCTTTTTTCTTTGCCATGCATATCATTTGTTTCCACCAGGAAGCCCTGCGATTGGGCGATGCCTTTCATCATATCAATGCGCAGCAGCTGCATGATCTTGGCCGGCTCGTATTTGGCATTGGCATCTCCTTTGAGATCGGTATAGCTCGATTTGTAAGGGAAATCCTTATTGGTATAATATTCTGTTACCTGCCTGGTGGGTTGGTTCTTTACGGTATCCCTGTGGATGGATAATACCTCCACACGGCTGTAACCCACCATGGGAGAAGGATAGAACATTTCACCCAGCGGCATTTCCACTACACCATAATCGTAAGGACCGCCTTTGTTGTGATCCACAAAGCGCATGATATCCCGGTTGGGATTTTCTTCGCCACCGATGGATGGTTCCCAGCTGGCCACACCACTGCTGATGGTTTCAGGCTTGCCATTGATCAGTTCGGTAGTCGTGTAAACATATTCTTTACCATAGATAGCTTTTGTCTGCCCGGTCATTTTATCCCAACTGTCGCTGATGATAACTTTTTTGACACGGTATCCACCGCCCAGCTTATTAAGCGTAGGGCAGGAGAGACGGGCGAAGCTTTTTTCGGGCACCGCCTTCTGGCATTTTTTATCGCCCTTGAGTGCATTGATCTCGCCGGAAAACATGGAGCCCACAGAGTTGAGCATGCCCGCCATGGCTGTAACAATCGCTTTAAGGCCGCCGTTTTCACTGAGGTCATATCCTTTGTATGCTTTACCCGGAAGCTGTTTGGTTAAAAATTGTAACGCAGATTGTACCATGGGGGTATGGCCTGATAAGCTATTTACTTTTATCCATGCCACTGTAGGAGAGATCAATCCGTAACCGGCAATATCTGCATACACCGGAATGGTTTCTTCACCGGCAATTCCTGAAAGGCCTGCCCCTACCGGCATGGTAACAGAGAGCTTGAGATAAAGCTGTTTCACATCCTGCAGGTAACGGGCTGCAAATTCATTTTTACCTGCCTGCCCGGTGCTGCTGATGGCAGTGGGCAGCTGGATATATACCCGGTCGTTTTCAGCGCCATTGTTGCTGTAGAGTTTGGGCAGGTCGATAGTGGCAGGAAGGCTTGATTCGCTGGTGCCGAAGCCCAGCACCTGGCACATAAGGCCGGCTTTTTTATCCTGTACATAAGCATAGCTGTCAGATTCATAATCGACTGTAATGACAGCACCCGAAGGCAGCAGTACTTTATTCATTGCCCAGGCAGCAGCATTTTTATCCGCCTTTACTTTGTCCTGTATGCTGTAAGGAAACTCTTCGTTGCTGAGATTACCACCTGCGAAAGCCGGATTGTCTGTTGCAGGTTTATAGTTGCCCCAGCGGTCGCTTTGTTCAAAGCTGTAGTTGGGATTGTTATCGGTGGGATAATAAAATACATAGCGGCTTTTTGGCTTACGGTCATTGCCGTTGTAAGTGATCCATATACTATCCAGTGTCAGCTTGCCATAACCGGTCTCAATATTGCTGCCCAGGTCATTCACGCCTGGGTTGTTCTTGCAAAGCTTATAGCTTTGGAAGAAGCGGATCGTTTTGATAGGTTTTGCATTATTGCCATACCGGTTAAGATCACCTTTGGAATACAGCGCAATTTTTTCAAGGCGCTTCATGCCTTTGGAAGCATCGTTGTCCAGTACGCCGTTTTCATCGGCAACAGAACGGCCATCCTTACGGTCGCTTTTTACAAAAAAGCGGGCGATCATATTTTTAGACTCTACCGAATACAGGTACCATTGCTCTCTTTCGCCATAAACATAGTGCGCCTTGTCATCCTTCTCATCCGTTTTCAGTCCGCTGCTGTAGCTGGCGGTTTTATCACCGGCGGGAGTGCGCCATTTGTAATCGCTGTATTTGCTGTAATTGAATTTTACCGCATCACCCATATCATCTTCGGTAATGCCGTTGCCGGTAAGATCCACGTAATTGGGTGATACCAGTTCCGTAAGCAGGTAGGAGTGGGTATAAGCAGGCACTTCTTCTTTTTCGAGTATCCAGTCACGCCCTTTCGAATTATCCATACTGTTATCCTCAAGGTCGTAAGTGGCCTTGGTATTGCTTTTCTTTTGTGAAGCATCGATGCTGAAGGTCACATTCAGCTGCTTTTTGTTGTATACCGGTAAGCCATACACGTATTTTTTACCATCGGTACCCAGCACATCAATTTCTGATATATGATGTTTGTGGCGAAAAGCTTCCGTTTCATCTCCCAATACCTGGGGGCCTGCAGGAGCATGGTTCACATCGTGGTTGCGGTACAAAGAATCGATGCCGGCTTTATTGCAGTTGGCGCTGTAAATGATCTTGTTCTCATAGCTGCCCAGCGCATTGTAAGAATAGAGTTTGCTGTTCATGCCTACTCTTTCGGATTCTTCTGCATTGAGGAAGCTGATGATCTGTGTACGCTTGTCACGGTTGATCTTTTTGGTTTCGCTGGCGGAGATATTCTTTTCACCCAATACATTTTTAGTGGCATCATAACGTATTAGTTTTGAAAGCAGCATTGGATTAGCAGAAGCGGTATTGGCCATTTTAAACCGGACCAGCTCTTCTCCCGAAATGGCATTCTGAAACGTTGCATCGGGAACCGTTTTTTCGCCTGGATTTTTAAAATAAACGGCCTGGTAATCCTTATCATTTTGCTGGTAGGAGAATGCGGAGCTGGCCATATTATTGGTTACCCAATCGCCGGATTGGGTAGGAGAATAAACATAGTTGAGATCGGCGCCCACGTGTACGAGGTTGCCGAAGCCAAGGTCTACGCCCAAACCGAAAGCATTCTCTTTCGATTTTACAGTAGCATCTCTCATATGACCCACATCTCCCCGGTAAGCCCTGAAGGAGCCGCCGGTGCCCTCTCCATTGATACTGAAAACATCGTAGGTATATACGGGCATGGCAATGGTTGGAGTGTTAGGAGTGTACACGCCGTCGTTTGCCCGGTTGAAATCCAGCAGGGCATCTTTGTTGTTGTTTCCTTTCTGCAGGTGCAGCATGCCGAAAGCGGGATGCGTGGTCACTTTATCTTCATCGGCCAGGTAAATACGGCTGTAATATCCTTTCAGCTTCAGGTGCGCATTGAGCGCCCATGCTTCACCGCCCATGGATAATTCAAGACTGTAATTTTCTCTTGTAAAGGGCTTGGTAATGGAAGGCACTACGGAAGGATAGGCGAATGATAGGGTTCCGCCAACGCTCCCCCATGTCATGGATTGGTTATTGTCTTCTCCCCGTTTGTACGATTCGGAAACATTCATGTCAAGGTGCATGGAGCTAAGACCCACACGGGAGCTGTAATTATAGCCCACACCTATAGAGCCTGATAAGTTGCCATAGGAACCTTTACCCATTTCCCTGCTGAGTGTAATGGAAGGAGAGTAAGAGGCGCCGTTCCTGGAGCTGGCATTGAGGCCTGCGCCCAGCGTAAGTTCATAAGTTTTTGGGGTAGCATTTTTGGAGCTGATGCTTAACGCTGCATTCACCCCGGCTTCGGCTGATACGCCCAGCTTATTGTTCCAGGCCAGTCCCATATTGGCGCCGAGCTTTAAAGGGAAGCCTGCCAGCTTGATGCTGGCGCCGGTGGTGATGCCGAATGTTTTATCGTCACGGAAGCTTTGTGTTTTAGTTATTTGATCGGAGCCGTCAAAATCGTCGGGTAAGCCACGCATGTTGCGGGTGATGGTGCCCGGGTTAATGCCCCAGCCCAATCCTACCCAGCTTGCTTCCTGCTCCATGGTGATGCCGCTGTTGTAAAACATATTGACGGGATAGCCGCCTACATCGAGCAGTGGAATATTGTAAGAGAAATCTCCGGTAAAAGGTGATACCAGGTTGTCGGCGCCGGCCGGCTTAAAAGCGGTCATCTCCGGCTGGCTGGGGCCGCCAATAAAGCCTTTGTCAAATTTTGCAGACGGTGCTGTAAAGCGCTGCCTGTTGGACTGAACCTTTTTTGCCTTCTTTTCTTTTTCATTATCGTCGCTGTAAACCGGCGCCAGCGGGGCATCTATATAGCTGGCAGCACTGTTATAGTTTTTGCTACGGGATGCATAGTCGTAATAAGGCAGGTTGTTATTCAATAGCTGCGCTTTTACGGCGCCTACGCCGGAAATAAAAAACAAATACAGCAGGCTCAGGGCAATAGCTTTTTGATAGCGGCTGGATAATCTGTATATCATAATGCAGTAGATTAGTGGGTTCGGTTACGGGTATCAGTTCCGTTCTGTTCTTTTGTTCCTGTATTCTTTCACTTCAAAAAGAATGGTCCATATTTCATTCCTGCCATTCCGGATGCTGGCCTCATACAGGGTTCCATCTTTCGGCCGTATTTCTTTCTCCAGGTCTTTTTGTATCAGGTTTTCACCCGGTGTTAGCTTTATGTCAAATGCAAAACCGTTTTCATTATTTTTATTGAGCTCTTTTACCTGTACCGTCAGGGAAGTGTCGGATGATTCATTGATATAGCTGAGCTTTAAAAAACCATTCGGCGCTATACCTTTCTCAGGACTGTTCATTTTCATTTTTATAAAAGGCGTCTGCTCAATGATCTGCTGCACCCAGGAAGGCCTGGCGATCCTGAATGTCCACACTTCTGTCTTAACCGCATAGCTTAAACCATTTTTAGCCACTACCTGCCAGGCGTACAGCTTGCCGGTATCCAGCTTTGAAAAGCCGGTGGAGTAAGAGGTATAGGGATGGGTAATGTTTGTGCCGGTATAAATAGGCGTGTTGTATTGTATGGCTTCCGTGGAGGATTGTCCTTCTAGCACTTCGGTCACCAGCAGGTCGTAGCTCAGCGAAGTGAACATGTCGAACGGGGTGGGAGGCATCCAGGTGAATTGCGGGTAAGGAGTTTCAATTACCGATTTATCGGCGGGGCTGCTGAGGAGCGGCGGACTCAGCGGATCTATATTGATGCGGAGACGCTCTTCTGCTATCGGCACATCTTTCCTGCCGCCGGCATCGATCACCTGGTACGAAACAATATAGCTGCCCATGGGCATGAAGCTGCGGGCAAAATCAGGCAGATTATAGGTGTAAGTAATGGGCTGCAGGTTGGCCGCTTTTATCATTTTGGCGCCTTTACCCAGCAGCAGGTTGCCTGTTGTGCCGGTAAGCACCACCTGGCCGGTGGATGCTTCCTGGAGGTTCAGCTGCAGGGTTATATCCAGCATGTCGCTGCTGTTGTTTACCAGTACGAGGTCCCATAACTGTTCCTTCTGAACCAGCCCTGCAGGCGGCATCTGTACATTTACATTTACCTGTGCTTTGCCAAGTATGGGCAAAGCCATCAGCAGGCAGGCTATGATCTTTTTTGTCATAACTTTTTTTTATCTGTTTCGCAATCCCGGAATGATACCCGTTCCTGCATTTAGAATCGTTTATAATAACTTACCCGGCCTATTTCAACAGGAGCCAATATTCCTGTGATCGTTGGCAGGTAAGATTTTTCATATTGCAGCTGGAAACCGCCCAGCTTTTTAAAGTCGGTTCTTATCTGTATGTTTTCTCCCCAGTAGGCATTGCCGCTTTTTACTTTGTTGTATTTGGCGCCGGCGCCCAGCTGCAGCCAGCTGTTGAGTGAATAATCGCCAGAAAATTCTGCAGTGCCGTATTGTAATAAAGATTGCCTGGTATAAGCATAGCCGCCCTGCAGCAACAGCTTTCTGAATCGTACAGCCTGCGAGGCGTAAATATTCACGCCTTTATAGGCGATGAAACCTGAGTCGGTAGCTTCGCTGGTGTATTTGTTGTACACCAGCATGCTGTTCATGGACAAACGTTTTATTATATAGCTGTAACCAAGAGAGCCGTTGAGAATGTAATAAGCAGATTCCCTGATAGTTTCCCGGTCAACAAGGTATAGCTGTGTGCCGGGATAATACCCCAGGCTGATCACCGGTAATTTTTTGAAACGGGCATTCAGCAGGATGCTTTTAAATACAGTGCTTGTTTTGTAGGTCTTGTCGGCAAAAGGATTGGTAAAATCATTCTGCCGTATCATGCTGGTGAGGGTAAGCCTGTTTTTGAAAAAAGACTGATCCACCCTGGCGAGCCATGCCGTCTGGTTGCTGTTGTAGCTGAAGAGGCTGAACGATTGGAAGTTCTCACCGGTTTTCCGGTAAAAGCCGCTGAGCCTTGTATTGGTTTCGGGGATGATGGTCTGCGCTTTGAAGTTGATGCCCATATTGCTGGGATCGCCAAACTGCAGCAGGCTGCCACTTTGTTTGCCGGCCGATAGGCTGCCGATTAGCGGCTTGGTGCTTTTGGCAAACTCAGCGCTTAAAAAGCTGTTTTCATTTTTCTTTAAAATGGCTTCCACGGAATATCCTGCCAGGTTTACATTGCTGTTTGCACTATCCCTGTAACCATAGTTGTTGCTTTTTCTGCCGGTGAAATAGCTGAAGATAATGGCCCGCTTCTGCAGATCGCCGAAGCCGAATCTTCCGAGTATAATGTATTGGTTATTTTGTCTCTCTTTACGGTTGTAAAAATCCCTGAACCGGTAATCGATCCTGCCCGCAGCAAAAGCAGCATAATAAGAAGGGGTATATTCGATATTAATACCGGAAACGGTAATGTTCTGGGCGGTGAGCTCTGTATAATTTAAAACGCTTCTTCCGAGGCTGAGCGTTTTGATGGCAGCTAATTGTTTTTCCAGCTTTGTTTTTTTATCGGTCTCAATACCGTTCTCGGCGGCAAGCTTTCTTAACTCTTTTTCGCTGGTAGCGTTGTATATCTTTTGCCTGATGGCAGTGATATCTTTTTGTAAATGCTTTTCTATGCTATCGACTTTCGCTTTGTAGCGGGATATATTTTTCTCCAGGCTGTCCAGCGAGCTTTTCTTTTCATCATAATAAGTGCTGAAGGAAGACAGGAGGCTGTCTGATTTGTTTTTAACCACGGCCATCTTGCCCGCCAGGCCCCGGTTGATGCTGTCGTTCACATTTAATTTTGCAGCTATGCTATCCGGCATAGCGGGCAATGCTATTGTACCGGGATTGGTGGTAGCAATATCATCCCGCTCTGAGTTTAATTTTTCATAATACGCTTTTTCCCTTTCTTCAACCAGTTTTTGCAATGTGCCCGGGGATTCAAGCCATGATTTTGTTTTGTTAAATTCCTCCTGGTATTTTTTCAAGAGTTCTTTGGCTGCGGAGAGATCGGGCAGCTTATATTGCGGCACCTGGCTTTTCAGCTTATCCAGTATCTGCTGCTTCAGGGTTTTGTTATAAGTGTACCTGTCAAAATTGAAATTGATATCAACAAAATCCCTGAAATAAGGCGAGTTGCTTTGTCTGCTGATGAAATTGACCCGGAGCGGATATTTTTCTTTTACCATTACATCCAGGTAAACGCTTTCGGTGTGCTGGCGAAAATGCTGTTGGTTAATGGGAGTGTCAATGCGGCTTCGGTAAAAAAAATCGTATGAAACATTGCCATGCACCGTTAGGAATTTTACCCTGGCCAGTAATGCCGGCTGGACGTTCTGTACAAGAGCGGGTACCGGCTTTTCGTAAGCGATAAATGTTTTTTCGAGGCTTACGTAATTTTTACAATGTTGTCTCGTGAAGCTTAGTACGATGAGGCCTGAATCTGTTTCTATATATTGAACGTTATTATTAGCGAATGTAAAAGGAGCGGGGGAGGGTTGTGCAGTTGCTGCCTGGCAAAAAAGCACCAGTGCTGCCAGTATCGCAGCGGGCTTGTTTTTTTGGGGACAGTGTATGGCCATCAGCAATGTTTTCATTTGCTGAAAAGTTTTGGTTTAATGGTACGGCAGCAGAATATTGATTGGATATCCAGGGCTGCGGCTTAGGTACAATGGATGAGTAGAATAAATCAAATATAGAAGTATTTTTATATTCTCCTAAATTTTTTACTCCGTAAAAAGCAATTGTGAATAAATTGTGGTTTGGGACAGGATGCGAATTAGCAGCGGACCGGTCAGAAAATATTTTATGATGTGATCATAAAATACAGCCTGAATAATAAGCTTTCAGGAAATAATCATCCTTCACGAAATACGCATACAAAAAACCGTGAAAATACTTGCATATTACTCAACCCGGTTTTGTAGTTTTATTATACCATAACGCAGTATTCCTTTCATTTATAATTAGTACCATCATGCAAGACTCCGATAACGATCATTCAAAACATTTTTACAGGACTGAAAATATTTCTTTCCAGAAGCTGCGTGCTTTCATCGGCATAACAGGTATACTGCTGCCTATTGCTGTAGTGATAGGTTGTTTTATCCTGGGCGCCGGCGATGATGCCTGGCAGGTATCCATCAGCCATTATTACTACAGCCTCATGCATTTTACATTTGTATGCATACTGTGTGTGCTGGGCGGCTTCCTGATTAATTACAGGGGCAAGGATAAGTGGGAGAGCCGCTTATCGAACCTCGCCGGTTTTTGTGCTTTCGGCATTGCAGCTTTTCCTACAGGTTATAAAGGTTTCCGGCCGGATAAGGACGGACCGGCGCAATACCTGCAGCTGGTAAAAGAAGTGAGTGGTTTCTGGGGTACCCTGCATTTTGTATTTGCCGCTTTGCTGTTTGGCTGCTTTATCGTTTTCTGCCTGTATTTTTTCCAGAAGCCGGACGATGACTATACAGGAGAGGAGGAAAAGAAGTTTAAAAGAAGAAAGCTGTTGTATAAGATCTGCGGCTGGGTAATATTCCTGAGCATTGTCATGATAGCGCTTTTCAATTTTGTGATAGAGCCTGAAAGCGGCGTATTCGTTTTCAGCACATTCATATTTGAAACCACTGCACTCTGGGCATTTGGTATTGCATGGCTCGTAAAAGGTTCTGCGGCATTGAAAAATGTACCGGTCGTCAAAAATATGATCGCTCCCCTGCGATAATCCCGGTCATTTGTTTTCTTTTACTTCGGTAAGACTGGTACTGTTGTTGATATACTGTTCCAAACAGTTTACATGAAACAATATTGTCCGCTTCTCCTGGTACTGGCGCTCGCTGCCTGCAATGGCGGTTCTTCCCATTCGCACGAACATATGCATACCGACAGCATGCATGCTATGCACGATACTGCAACAACAGCTGTCTCAATGAAAGGCCTCATGGATAAGATGATGACGGCCATGCATGCACAAAAAGCTACCGGCAATACGGATATAGATTATGCCAATATGATGCTTCAGCATCACCAGGGTGCGGTCAATATGGCGCAGCTGCAGCTGGCGCAGGGGAGCAATGAAGTGCTGAAAGAATTTTCCCGCAAAGTGATCGCCGACCAGCAGAAAGAGATTGCTGTCTTGGGAGAATATATTTCAAAAGCAAAAGCAGATCTTTCACCGGATGCTGCATCGTTTAAAAACGCCATGGATTCTTCCATGAATACGATGATGAATGCCATGCCGGAACAATACAATAATATCGATAAGGATTTTGTGGCGCAGATGATACCGCATCACCAGAGCGCTGTGGATATGGCAAAGGCCTACCTGCGTTTTGGCAATGCTCCTGTTTTGAAACAGCTCAGTGAGTCGATCATAACTGCGCAGGAAAAAGAAATCAGCTGGCTGAAGGAGTGGTTGCAGAAGAATGGATAGTCCCATGAACAGCCCGCTTTTCATTTTCTTTAACAAAAGTGTAACGTAGCAATGTGCATAATTGCGGGGTTCATGCAATAAAAAAATTAAATTACAGTTATTATTTAACCTTACACAACCTGCCGGAAATTTTACTTCATCTTTTTTAAAATGAACAGGTTATGAATTATCAAACAAACACCCCCACTTTACGTTCTACCGTTGAACAAACCAATCACAATGCAACATCCTGGATCGGACATCGTCATTTTGACAATAAGGATGTAATTGCCGGACAAACTTTTATAGCGCCATCGGAAGCCGATATAGAAGCGATAGAAGTTTTCCCGACCGTGGTCACCAAGCCCGGAAAATTACAGATGACCGTATACGATTTTGATGAGCAGAAAAATCAATGGGGCGCTTCTTTAGGCACCGCCATCATTGACATTAACAGGGAAAGCAATGGCAAATGGGTTCCCTTTAATTTAAAAGGACTGCACCTTAACAAAGGCAAGAGCTATGGATTCAAAATTGAAAGCAACGATACCTACATTGGTGTGGGCGAAGCTGCCGGCAGCGCCAAGCAGCCGCCTTATGACAATGGCCGGGAATGGAGATTTGAGAACAATCAGCCCGTACCCAACTCGTATCGTTATTTCAGCCTTGCATTTAAAATTGATGTGAAAGCGGCTTAAGCAACGCATTACCCCGGATCTGCAGGGAAGGCATTCCTGCAGATCCTGTTTTTTACAATAAAACCTAATAAACCCTTTATGAAAACAAGATTTTCTATCAGAGATATTATCTGGCTATTCGTTATTCTTTATGGCATCATCGGTATCATTTACAGGTTTCTTGCGCCCCAGCGTTTGCTGAGCCTGCAGCAGGCCCTGTACCGCATATTCAGAACACGGCGCTCCATTGCTCAAAACGATCATTTTCCTTCCCGGAAAAATAATAGCTGACAAATACTATAGGCATTACCAGCGCATTTGCTTTTCTACGAAAGGGATGAGCTCTGCAGCGATCATATGATGATCATTGCCGGAAGGATGCGAAGAACAACCGGTAGTATATTGCCGCCTGAAAAAGTAATGGGTGATCTTCCGGTCTTTTTTCTGCAGCGCCTGCTCCACAGACAGTATGCTCTTCTGTAAAAAAACATTCAGCTCCGCCGCAGCCATCGGGCTGGTAAGCATGACCAGCGTGGCTTTGGGATAATAACTTCGCAGTGCCTGCATGAAATCAATATAAGCTTTACAGAATGCGGCAGAGTCCTGTATGCCATCATTCTGTCCCAGACATACCGTTACTACGTCGGGCTGGTATCGTTTAAAATTCCATGCAATGCTGTCGGCTGACAGGCCCAGCTTTTTAAATAATGGCGGCATCACCGTTGTTTTATTGCAGCAGCTATGCATGAGCCCGATCCCTGAAATAGAGCTCAGGTGCCATTGCGCATTAAAATGCCGTGCGGTCAGCGGCCCGTAAGCTATCCAGGCATTGTTCTGGTCGTACCATTCTCCTTTACCGCATGCTTTACCGCTTTCATCATTGCCCATGCCGCAGGTAATGGAATCACCGATGAATTCTATTTTTCTTTTCGGTTTGCGGGAAGGGCGGCTGATTTTTTTTGCAATAAATGCAGTGGGTTGTATGAAGCCGATCTCTGCCTCGGTGCTTTTGCAGATGGTAACATGATGCTTGCCTGGTGTCAGCTTTTCTGCCAGTACGATCCGGTTGGATCTTTCTTTTAGCTGAATGCGTCTCGGAGCAAGATCATCCACGATAACGATAATATAATTATGTGATTTGCCCCAGCGCAGCTCATCATTGATCTCCAGGATGCAATAGCTGCCTTCAAAGGCAAGATCAATGTACGCTCCCGGCGCCCATATCACCGGGCCGGTTATATTGCTATGGTCCACACGGCCGGTGTATTGTATGCGTTTGTCCGAAGCCGTATATAAGGTGCTGTCATTCGTTCCCGCAAAGCTGTGCAGGCTCATAAGAATGCTGATGCAGCAAAGAAGCCCTTTCATATTATTTCTTCAGGTAAGGTTGAATAATGGGCTGCCATATTTTGTAGCCTTCTTTGTTCATGTGCAATTTGTCGGAGAGAAATATATCTTCCCTGATCTTACCGTTGCTGTCGAGCATGGCATCAAAAATATTCACATAAGCTGTCCTCTTTTTTTTGCGGATGTATTTGCGGATGCTGTTATTGGCTGCTTTCATTACCGGCAGGTATTTTTCCCTGCTGGGGCTCGGCTTCATGGAGATATAAACAATGGGCGTCTTCGGTAATTTTTTCCTTATAAGCGCATGCAGTCTTTTGAAACGGTTGACAATGCTGTCGGCCGTAATATGGCTGCCACCGGTAAGATCATTCTCGCCGCAATAGATCACCACCTGTTTAGGATGATAGGGGAAGATAACCTCTTCCGCATACAGGATCTGGTGCGGCAGGGAGGAGCCGCCGAAAGCCCTGTTGAGGATCGTATAGCCGGGAAAATAATCCTGCACATCTTTCCAGTTCGTGAAAGAAGAGCTGCCGATAAAAAGGATCTGGTTCTTTGGAGGAGGATTGATTGAATCCAGCTTTTTAAAATAATTGATCTCGTTGATGAAAGGCTTGTTCTGTGCAAACAGCATCAGCGAGAAGCACAATGCGCAAAGAACTGCGGTGATTTTTTTTGTCATAATAGTAGATAGATGGCTTTAAATGAATACCCTGTTGCCGTAACTGTAATTTT
Source organism: Ferruginibacter sp. (assembly GCA_047602605.1). Lineage (GTDB taxonomy): Bacteria > Bacteroidota > Bacteroidia > Chitinophagales > Chitinophagaceae > Ferruginibacter. Next base: position 608,700 of record JASGGW010000003.1, on the reverse strand, counting down.
CTTTGAATTCTTTGGGCGTACAGCCTTTTTTCTTTTTGAACAAACGGTTGAAGTTGGAAATATTATTGAACCCGCAGTTATAAGCCACTTCCGATACGGGCTGGTTGGTGTCTATCAGCAGGCGGGAAGCATGACCCAGCCTTATTTCCAGCAGGCTGTCGATAAAGCTTACGCCGGTATGCGATTTAAAAAACCGGCTGAACGATACTTCGGTCATATTGGAAATTTTGGCGGCATCCGCCAGCTGTACCTGCTTGTCGAAATTATTGTTCATGTATTCCATCACTTTTTCCACACGGCGGCTGCTGTAGCTTTGCTGTACATTGCTGAAGCTTGCATCGCTGAGCAGGCGCATGTTCCTGGAAATGGACAGGTCGTGCAGGATCGACATCAGCTCCAGCACTGAATCGAATCCCTGCTTATTGCTGAGCTCCCGCAGGCGGCCGCTTAGTTGTTTCGTGGTGGCCTTCGAAAAGAGGATGCCTCTTTTTGATTTGTCGAACATATCCCTTATAAAATGCAGCTGGTTGCGGCGCAGCATCTTCTCATCAAACAGGTCTTTATGAAACTGGATCGTCACTTCATGAATATCCCTGCCTTTGCATTTATGTGTTTTCCATACATGCGGCAGGTTGGAGCCTACCAGCACCAGCTCCAGGTCGTCGATCTCTTCCATATGATCGCCGATCACTCTTTTGGCGCCCTTCGCATTGGTGATCAGGTTCAGCTCCAGCTCCTCATGGTAATGAAGCGGGAAATCAAACTCGGTTTTATCCCTTGAAAAAATGGTGAAGCAATCGCTGCTTGTAAGAGGGGTGATCTCTTTAAGTATATTGTTGTGCATAATAATGATAAAATAATATTACACTATGGCAAAGGTAAAATTATCGACAAATATTTAATAATGTCCTGTTTGATTGGATTATATAGTATCAATCTTTGCTTGTTTAGTATAACAGGGGCGATAAAATACAAAAGATAGATAAAAAAGTATTACTGTGTGGAAAAGCTAAAATCTTACTTTTGGACAAACAATCTTGCTATATGAGTAAATTTATCAGGCTTTGTGTGCTCATGCTCTGCATCAGCATAAAGCTGGCCGCACAAACCAAAAATGTTTCGGGGCACATTGTGAATGAACAGGGTGAAAATCTTTCGGGTGCTACCATTCTCCTCAAGAACAGTTCTACCAGTACACAAACGGGAGCAGACGGTACATTTTCCATTACCGTACCGGCCAATGCAAAGACGCTGGTCGTTTCTTATGTAGGCATGGAAACCACGGAGCTGGCAATCGGCAGTAAAGTGTATTTTAATGTTACGCTCAGGCCTTTCATCACTACTTTATCTGATGTGGTGGCGATCGGTTATGGTACGGTGCGGAGAACGGATGCCACAGGCGCTGTGCAGCGTATCGGCCGGGAAGACCTTGTGAAAGATGCACCCACCAATGTGCTGCAGGCTATGCAGGGCAAGCTGGCCGGCGTAAACGTAACACAGAATGATGGTGCGCCGGGTGCAGGTCTTAGCATCAAGGTAAGGGGTTCCAACTCTTTCCTCGGCGGTACCGAACCTTTATATGTGATCGATGGAGTGCCTTTCAATAACAGCAATTCATTGGGTACGCCTGCCTCCATCGGCGATGATGAAAAGCAAACGATCAATGTACTTTCCTTTATCAACCCGAATGATATTGAATCCATCGATGTATTGAAAGATGCTTCGGCCACGGCCATTTATGGTTCAAGAGGCGCCAACGGTGTGGTGCTGATCACTACCCGGAAAGGCAGGACAGGCAAGGATAAAGTGGAGCTGAGCGTAAACGTGGGCATTGCCAATGTGTCCAAGACCATTGATGTGCTTACACCCGGTGAGTATGCCGCTTACCAGAACCTGGCGTATGCCAACTCCAATAAATACGATGGCACCACTTACAATATACCTTATCCCGATCTTTCCATTTTTGAAGGCAACAACCGTAACTGGCAGGACGCTATTTTCAGAATAGGGCTGTACCAGAATTACAGCCTGAATGTGAGCGGCGGTTCGGAAGCAGGCAGCCATAGTCTTTCTTTCAATTATATTAACCAGGACGGTGTGGTACAAAATTCCGATTACCGGAAGCTGGGGCTCAATCTCAACCTCAACCGCAATCTTGGAAAAATATTTAAGATAGGTACCAGCACCAGTGTAGCCAATACCGTTACCAATGGTGTAAAGACCGGCACCGATAAATCGGATGCAGCAAGCGCCGGGGTGATCCGTTCCGCTATTACCTTTCCCTCTACCATCGACAGTGTGGAAGCCTATGAAGGTACCGGCGAAGGATTCTTCATCACCAACCCGGTGATCTATACCCGTGATGTGCTGAACAAGATAACCGGCTACAGTATTTTTTCTTCCAACTACCTGGAAGCAAATATTACAAGAGGCCTCAAATTCAGGCAGAACATAGGTTTCAACTACGGCAGCAACACAAGGGACCAGTATTATCCCAGGACGGTGTATGAGGGCTTCAGCGTAAAAGGCTGGGGACTGAAAGCAGATAACCTCTGGACAAGCTTTGTATCGGAAAGTATTCTCACTTACAATAAAAAAATACAGCAGCATAATTTTACGCTTACGGGCGCCGGTACCTTTGAACGTACCAACGGCCAATGGAAAAGAGCGGAGGCAAAGACCTTCCCGAATGATCTGCTGCAGAATGAAAACCTGCAGGCAGGTGAGCAGGTGATGCCGGTGATCAGTAGCCGCTACCAGGCAACGCTTATTTCTTTCCTGGGCAGGGCGCAGTATGGATTTGCAGATAAATACATGCTTACGGCTTCTTACCGCCAGGATGGTTCCAGTAAGTTTGGTACCAATAACAAATGGGCAGGCTTTGCTTCTGCAGGGCTGGCATGGAAGATCAGCAACGAATCTTTTCTTAAAAAATCAAAGACCATCAGCAACCTGGTATATCGCTTAAGCTTCGGGCAAACGGGTAACCAGGGTATCGGTTCTTATGCATCACTTTCAAAGCTGGCGGTATATAATTATCCTTTCGGCGGATCATTGCAGACCGGCCTGGCAGATGACCTGTATGCAGGTCCGGCCAATGCCAACCTGAAATGGGAGACCACCACTGCTTATAATACCGGTATTGATATCGGGTTGTTCAACGGGCGCCTGAACTTTACAGCCGATGTATACAGGAAAAAAACAAAAGACCTGCTGCAATACATCACTACGCCGTCATCCACCGGTTTCGAACGCCAGCTGAAAAACTCCGGCACCATCGAGAACAAAGGGGTGGAGCTTTCGATGAATGCTGCAGTGATCAAAAAAGCAGACTTCCAGTGGAACACCAACTTCAATATTTCATTCAACCGTAATAAAATACTGAGCCTGGGCGACGGCATTACCGAGCAGTTTGCAGGTAATATATCTACCGGCGATGCGCCTTTCATACAAAGAGTGGGTCAGTCCATCGGCACATTATATGGCTATGTGGAAGACGGCTACTATGACAATGAAGCCGAAGTGAGGAACGACCTGGTATATACCAACCAGCCGGATGCGATCATCCGCCGCATGGTGGGAGAAATCAAGTATAAGAACCTCGATGCTGATCCGTCTTCTGTTTCCATCAGCGACCGGACTGTCATCGGGAATGTGAACCCTGACTATATTTTCGGCTTCACCAATAATTTCCGGTACAAAAAATTCGACCTCAGCGTATTTGTGAATGGGGTGCAGGGGAATGATATTGTGAACATGAACACCCGTTTCAATGCCAATATCGGAACCGGTAAAAATATCAGCCAGGAAACGCTCGATGGCGCCTGGGATGCCGATAAAGACAATACGAATGCCACTTCACCAAAAGTAATGCGACAGTTCTGGAGAACCATGCTGTTCACCAGGAGGTTTATTGAAGACGGCAGCTTTGTACGTATTAAAAACGTAACGCTGGGCTATACATTGCCGAATAATATTATCAAAGGAATGAGCACACTGCGTCTCTCTGTGGGAGTGAACAACCTGCTCACTTTCACCAAGTATTCCGGCTACGATCCTGAAATGAACAGCTACGGCGATAACCCTGCATTGTTTGGTGTAGACCTGGGTGGTTATCCTAACAGCAGGACCTATAATATTACGCTTCGTTGCGGTTTTTAATTTTCAACAACAATCAAACAACAATTATGAAATCATATAAATTTTTCCTGGTTGCCTGTTCCTCTGTTGTCTTGCTGGCAGGAGTAGCTTCCTGTAAAAAACAACTGGAAGAAGAGCCTTATTCTTTTATCTCTCCCAATAACTTTTATAAAAATGAAAGTGACGCTAAAACTGCTGTGAATGGCGTGTACAGTGCTTTGTACAGCTGGGAGCTGTACCTGCAGCCGATGTGGAACCTTACCATACTGGATGAGGATCATGTGTCTGGTGTGGATTGGTTCATGGGCACTTCCGGCGCCGGTAACCCGCAGGGCTACTGGGGTGTGGACGGTCCATGGGTAGGCTGCTATACCATTATTTCGAGAGCAAGCACGGTAATAGAGAATGTAGAAAAAATTCCTGACGCCAGTATCGATCCTGAAATGCGGCAGCGCATTATCGGCGAAGCGCATTTCCTGAGAGGCTGGGCTTATTTTCAGCTTGTGCAGTTGTACGGCGGCGTACCATTGCGTTTAAAATCATTGTCGGCCGATCCCGAAGCGAATGTGCCGAGGGGTACTGTTAAAGAAACCTACGACGTGGTGATCAGCGAGCTGAAAGCGGCAGAGGAAATGCTGTTCCCGCTGGGTCATCCTAAAGTGGGTGAAGCGGGCAGGGCCACCCGTGGCGCTGCAAAAGGATTGCTGGCGAAAGTATATGCCACCATCGGCAGCGGGGCGCTGGCTTCGGGCAATGTGACGGTGAGAGGCGGGCAGGATAACGGCTATTATACTTATCCCAAAACAGCGGTGGCAGGACTGGAAGGCGTGGACAGCAAAGAATATTACAGGCTGGCGGTGGAAAAAGCGCTGGAAGTAATTAACAGCAACGAATACACGCTTTTTACCAGCTGGAAAGAAATGTGGAGCAAGGCCGGCCGTAACCAGAAGGAGCACATGTTTGAAGTGCAGTCGCTGGCAGGCACTACTTTTATCAACAACCTGCATAATTATTTTTCTGCATTGAGCACTTTCGGCCGTGGCGCTGTGTGGGTGACCAATAATCATTATATGGATTATGAGGATGCCGACAAACGGGTGCTGGATGGTGTGGCGCATAACTATGCCACCAATACCGGCACAAGATATTACTACCCGTCCTGGCAGGCTTCGCTGTACCAGACAGTGGGTGGATTAACCTATGCCAACAACGGCACTACAGACAACCGGGCTTATGTGATCAAATATGCAGATGTAGCCGATCCTACTGTCGCCAACAGTGATGCTTTTTACCCGCTGCTGCGTTATGCGGATGTAGTGCTGGTATATGCAGAAGCTGCCAATGAATACAGTGAAGCGCCTACAGCCGATGCTTATGCAAAGCTTGACCTGCTGCGTACAACCCGTGGCGCTACAGCAGCCACACCCAATATGACCAGGGATCAGTTCAGGAGCTTTGTGCTCGCAGAAAGAGCAAGAGAATTTGCGCTGGAAGGCGTAAGAAGATTTGACCTGCAGCGCTGGAACATTTACCTGCAGGTGATGAATAAAATAAGCGCCGGTCAAAATAATATCAGCAAAGTGAGAAGCCAGCGCAACCTGCTGCTGCCTATCCCGCTCAGCGAGCTCAATTCCAATAAAGCCATCACAGCCAATAACCCGGGCTGGTAATTTTTAAAAATTGTAAAGCAAAAAATATGAAACATGTATTGCTGAATGCCATCGCATTGTTCCTGCTTGTCATTGTTTTTATGGCCTGCAAAAAAGACAATGATTCATCCGGTTCCGGAGAAAAAAGCTGCCGCCCGAGATCACTTCGGTAACGGATCTTAATAACCGTGCAGTATCGCTCACGGCAGCCGATTACGGCGACTGGATCATCATCAAAGGAAAGCACCTGGCCACTACCTATAAAGTGGATTTCAATACCGTGCTGGCAGCGGATTCGCTTATTTATGCCAATGATACTTCGGTAACAGTGAAGATACCATCGGTGTTGCCCGACCCTGAGAACAATCCCATTACGGTAACAACCAAATACGGATCGGCTACCTATAATTTCAGAATCCTTCAACCTGCTCCTGTCATCAGTTCATTTACACCGGGAGCAGGTCCTTCCGGCCAGGAAGTGACCATCTATGGCAATTATTTCGGCGGCGTCAGCAGCGTGAAATTCAATTCAACGCCTGCAACGATCGTTTCCAATACCAAGGAAGAAATAAAAGTGATCGTTCCCACAGGGGTTACCTACGGTTACATTTATGTAACCACTGCCAGCGGCACAGCGCAGTCGGCCAATGTGTACGGCTTCCGTTATCTCATCTATGATGATGCGCTTACTGCTACCTGGTACAGCAGTTCCTGGACCGGTACAACGGTGATCACCAATACCACCCCGGTAAGAAGGGGTACGGCATCTGTTAAGCAGAATTACAATGGATGGGGCGGGTTCAGGTTTTCCAAAAACAGCCCGGCAGTAGATATCACAGGCTATACCGGCGTGAAGTTCTCTATGTATGCCACTGCTGCATCGCTCAATAAAAAAATTAAAGTGTATCTCAATGCATCCAGTGGTACAGGCTATACCATTACCATCACCAAAACAGGGGAGTGGGTGGATTACCAGGTGCCGCTGACCAACCTCGGCAACTTAACAACACTCAGTGCTTTTGTGATACAGGAATTCAGCGGTGGAGTGCAGGAAGTATACTATGATGATATCGGTTTGTATTAAAATTATACAGGAGGTTTTTTATGGAGTTTTTTCAATCGTTGTTTTTATAATGTGTCAACTTGTGCTCCCCGCCCAACAGCGGGGACGCACTCATACAGGAGGTATCCTATAAAAAAATATGAAAAGGATTTGTTTGATCATTTACGTCATCGCTGCATTGCTGTCGCTACAGAGCACAGCGCAGTCATGCATTGATACCAATGCTACTGCGGCAACCAAAAAGCTGTACGGGAATCTGTACAGGCTGCAGCAAAGCCATATTATTTTCGGCCACCAGGATGCGCTGGCCTATGGCGTGGGATGGAAATATGAAAATGGCAGGAGCGATATCTATTCCGTGCTGAAAGACAGACCAGGCCTGTACGGCTGGGATATCGGCATGATTGAAATGGATGCCACAAAGAACCTGGATGCTGTTCCGTTTGACCAGATGAAAAAATTTATCCGGGAAGGGTACTGTAGAGGAGCGTTGATCACCATCAGCTGGCATATGCGTAACCCGCTCACGGGCGGCAATGCATGGGATACCACTCCCGGTAGCCTGGCTTCCGTGCTGCCGGGCGGCGCAAAGCATGCCCTGTTCAAAAGCTGGCTCGATAAAGTGGCTGTCTTTATGAATGATCTGAAAGATGATAAAGGGCAAATGATCCCCGTGCTGTTCCGTCCTTTTCATGAACTGACCGGCAACTGGTTCTGGTGGTGTAAGAACAACGGCACTCCCGAAGAATTTAAAACACTCTGGAAATTCACCGTGCATTACCTGCGGGATGAAAAGCAATTGCACCACCTGCTCTATGTGTACAATGCTGCTTCTTTCGACAACGAAGCGGCTTTCCTGGAAAGATATGTAGGCGATGAATATGCAGATGTGCTGAGCTTTGATCAATACCAGTTTGGCGCCAGGCCTGAAAGAGCCTCTTTTATAAAAAAAATGCGGGCACAGCTGGATATACTTACACAGCTGGCTGCCCGAAAAAATAAAATTGCTGCACTGGCAGAAACAGGCCTGGAAGCAATACCCGACAGTAGCTGGTGGACAGAAACGCTCTGGCCTGTACTGAAAGGTTACCCGCTTGCCTATGTGCTGGTATGGCGCAATGCAGGTTATATGCCTTCCGAAAAAAAGATGCATTATTATGCGCCTTATCCCGGGCAGGCTTCGGCCAACAATTTTAAAAAATTTTACAGGAACCCGGCGCTGCTGTTTGAAAAGAAAACGAAGAAACGCAGGCTGTATCAATAAAAGACCGAACGCATGAAATTACAACTGGCAGATATACTCATCATCGTCGCTTACCTGGTTACCATGGTATTCATCGGCTTTTACATGCGCCGCAAGGCCCGTGAAAACAAGGAGAGTTATCTTATGGGTGGCAAGAAGCTGCCCTGGTATATGCTGGGCCTCAGCGATGCCAGCGATATGTTCGATATCAGCGGTACCATGTGGATGGTGGCGCTTTGTTTCGTGTATGGATTTAAAAGCATCTGGATACCCTGGCTATGGCCGGTATTCAACCAGGTGTTCATGATGATGTTCCTCAGCAAATGGCTGCGCAGGTCCAATGCCAACACCGGCGCCGAATGGCTTGCTACCCGCTTCGGAACAACAGGCAAAGGCGTGCAGGGGTCGCACAGCGTGGTAGTGATCTTTGCGCTCATCGGCTGCTTCGGTTTCCTGGCCTATGGCTTTATCGGGCTTGGTAAATTCATAGAGATATTTGTGCCCTGGGAAATGGTGAAAGGCTATATTCCTTTTAATATCCCTGCAGAATATGCACCGCATTTCTATGGCATTGTGTTCACCCTTTTCGCCATGTTCTATTCCATCCTCGGCGGATTGCACAGCATTGTGCTGGGCGATTTTATCAAGTATGTGATCATGACCGTGGCCTGCATTTCCATAGCGGTGATTGCCATGATGCACCTGCATAAGGACGGCAATGCGCTTCATGTGCCCGAAGGATGGTACAATCCCTTCTTTGGCTGGAAGCTCAACCTGGACTGGTCTTCCATCATTCCCGCTGCCAATAAGAAAATACAGGAAGACGGGTATGAGCTCTTCGGCATCTTCTTCATGATGATGCTGTTCAAAGGTGTATTTGCCAGCCTGGCCGGTCCTGCGCCCAATTATGATATGCAGAAAATTTTATCCACCCGCTCACCGAAAGAAGCCAGCAAAATGACCGGCTTTGTATCCATCATCTTATTGCCGGTGCGGTATTCGATGATCATCGGGCTCACCATAATGGCATTGCTGTATTACAACGATCTCAACCTGTCTGCAGGCGGCTCCACCGATTTTGAAAAAATATTACCTGCCTCCATCAATGCATTTTTACCTGTTGGTATTCTGGGATTGGTGCTCACCGGCCTGCTCGGCGCTTTCATGGGCACTTTCAGCGGTACGCTCAATGCAGCTCAGGCTTATATTGTAAATGATGTGTATCTCCGGTACATCAATCCTTCGGCTGGTAATAAGAATATTATCCGCACCAATTATATCGTAGGCATACTGGTAGTGCTTATCGGCATTGTGCTGGGTTTCTTCGCAAAAGATGTGAACAGTGTGCTGCAATGGATCGTTGGAGGCCTGTATGGCGGCTATATTGCCGCCAATCTTTTCAAATGGTACTGGTGGCGTTTTAATGCCAATGGATTTTTATGGGGTATGGCCAGCGGCATCATTGGAGCGCTGGTATTCCTGAAAACCTATGATGGATTGTTCCTGTATATCTGGCCGGTGCTGTTCCTTATTTCGGTGGCCGGTTGTATCATTGGTACCTACACAGCGCCGCCTACAGATGAGGCAACCCTTAAAACATTTTACCAGACCGTAAAGCCCTGGGGTTTCTGGAAACCGGTGCTGGCAAAAGTGTTGGCAGAAGATCCGTCATTTGTTCCCAATAAAAGATTTAAGCTCGATATGTTCAACGTAGTGCTGGGTATCATTGCGCAATGCTGTCTTACCCTGCTGCCTATGTACATTATACTGTGGATGAAACTTCCGCTCCTGTTAACTATTGCCATCTTAATCATCATAGCGGTTATACTCAAACGCACATGGTGGAATAAGCTGGAAGATTAAGTATTTTAAAAATTACGTGTATGAAAAAAGATTTTAGCGAAAGGCTCCGTATCCTGCAAAACCAACAGGAGCAATTGCTGCAAAAAAGAAATCAACCGGTGGATGAATACAACGGGCTGTACCACCGTTACCGCAATCCCGTGCTCACTGCTGCGCATGTGCCGCTGCACTGGCGTTACGATCTCAATGAAACGACCAATCCTTTTTTAATGGAACGTTTCGGCATCAACGCCGTACTGAATTCCGGCGCCATTAAATGGAACAATAAATATGTATTGATGGCAAGAGTGGAAGGCTACGACCGTAAATCGTTTTTTGCCATTGCCGAAAGTCCCAACGGTGTAGACCAGTTCAGGTTCTGGGACAGGCCTGTGCACATGCCCGAAACCGGTAATCCCGATACCAATATTTACGATATCCGCCTGGTGGCGCATGAAGACGGCTGGATATATGGCTTGTTCTGCACTGAGCGAAGGGCGTCCGGCGTTCCGGAAAGCGACCAGTCATCGGCAGCAGCGCAATGTGGCATTGCCCGCACGAAAGACCTGCTGCAGTGGGAAAGGTTACCTGACCTGGTGACGCCTTCGCCGCAGCAGCGCAATGTAGTGCTGCATCCCGAATTCGTGAATGGACAATATGCTTTCTATACAAGACCGCAGGATGGTTTTATCGATGCCGGCAAAGGTGGTGGCATCGGCTTCGGTGTATGTGACGATATTACGAATGCAGTGATCAAAGAAGAGCTGCTGCTCGATAAAAAAGTATACCATACCGTTTATGAGCTGAAGAACGGGCAGGGACCTGAACCGATTAAAACAGCCCATGGATGGCTGCACCTGGCGCATGGGGTACGCAATACCGCAGCCGGACTGCGTTATGTGCTGTATATGTTCATGACCGACCTTAACGATCTTACCAGGATTATTTACAAGCCCGGTGGTTATTTTTTAGCGCCGGAAGGAGAGGAGCGTATCGGCGATGTTTCCAACGTGGCTTTCTGCAACGGCTGGATCGCCGATGACAATGGAAAGGTTTATATTTATTATGCATCTTCCGATACCAGGATGCATGTGGCAACGAGCAGCATAGAGCAGATGCTGGACTATGTAATGCATACACCGGCGGATGGCTTGCGTTCAGCCACTTCTGTGGAAACCATCAATGCCATCATTGAGGCCAACGAACACAATGGAACGATTGTTACAGGCATACCTGTTTTGATATCGCAGAATGGAAAATAAAACAGCACCCGGACATACCGCATTCATTGACCGCTACAGCAGGGCGGTGGAAGCAGAATGCAGGCATATACTTGACTGGTGGATGACCCACATGACCGATGCGGGTGGCGAAGGATTTTACGGCAGCATGGACTGGCAGGGGAATATAGAAGTGACTGCACCCCGTGGGCTCGTCATGTACAGCCGCATTTTGTGGACTTTTTCTGCGGGCTATATCCATCAGCAGCAACCAGCTTATCTGCAAACGGCGCAAAGCGCCTATGATTACCTGCTTCGATATTTTTACGATCAACAATCAGGTGGAATGTACTGGTCTGTTGATGAGAATGGTCATGTGCTGGAAGATAAGAAACAGGTGTATGGAATTGCTTTTGCGATATACGGGCTCAGTGAATTTTACCGGGCAGGAGGCAACAGAGAGGCGCCGCAGCTGGCAATAGAATTATTTGACACCATCGAAAAGGTTAATGCAGGCAATCCCGGCGGAGGATACATTGAGGCTTTCAGCAGGGACTGGCAACCATTGCAGGATCTGCGGCTCAGCGAAAAAGATGCCAATGAAAAAAAATCGATGAACACACACCTGCATGTGCTGGAAGCTTACACGGCCCTGTACCGCAGCTGGAAAAATGAAAAGCTTCAAAAAGCAATCCGTTCTTTACTAGATATATTCGAATCCCATATCATCGATCCTTCTACTTTTACCCAACAGCTTTTTTTTACGGAAGACTGGCAGCCGAGATCGGCCATTGTTTCCTACGGGCACGACATAGAAGCCTCCTGGCTGCTGTACGAAGCCGCTACAGTGCTGGAGGATGCAGCGTTGGCAGCACACTGGAAAACGATTGCCCTGCAAATGGCGGAGGCGTCCATAAAAGGACTGGATGCCGATGGAGGCATGTGGTATGAAAAAGAAGGCGATGAGCTTATCCGGGAAAAGCACTGGTGGCCGCAGGCGGAAGCGATGGTAGGTTATCTCAATGCTTACGAGCTAAGCGGCGATGAACGTTTTCTCGAACGGTCTGCTCACAGCTTTGCTTTTATAAAAAAACACCTGGCTGACCCGCAGCAGGGGGAATGGTGCTGGGGCATTGATGCCATGGGGCATATTCTGCAAAAAGAAAAGGCGGGTTTCTGGAAATGTCCTTATCACAACGGGCGTGCCTGTATGGAAGTACAGCAGCGGCTGCAGCATATTGCCGGCACTTCATAAATACATTGATCGTATGAAAAGAATTAGCATTATTTTTCCGGTACTATTATTTTTTATTTGTGCAGCCATGCAATCTTTTTCAAAGAGAAAAATTGTTTTCTTCGGTGATTCCATCACGCAGATGGGCGTCAATAAAGGAGGTTATATCGACCTGCTGAAAGACTATGTGGCCGACAAAGGATGGGCTGAACAGTATGAGCTGCTGGGGGCGGGCATTGGCGGCAACAAAGTGTACGACCTGTATTTAAGGCTGGAAGAGGATGTGCTGGCCAAAGATCCTACGGATGTGCTCATTTATGTAGGCATCAATGATGTATGGCACAAGACATCGGGCATCGGTACGGATATTGTAAAATATGAGCAGTTCTATGAAGCGCTTATCCGGAAAATGCAGGCAAAAAATATCCGTCTGTTTTTATGTACGCCTTCTGTGATCGGTGAAAAGAAAACGGGCGGCAATCCCCAGGATGCAGACCTGGATGCTTATTCGGAAGTGATTCGGAAGCTGGCGGCAAAATACAATTGCACACTGATTGACCTTCGCAAAACTTTTGTTACATACGAAGAAAGATACAACAGCAGCGATAGTACATCAGGTGTGCTCACTACCGACCAGGTACATCTCAACAGCAAGGGCAATCAACTGGTGGCCGATACCATGAAAGCATATCTTTTTAAATAAACCAGCGACCACGTTTCATGAAATATCTGAAAATATTGTACATACAGGTGCTTATCGGCATTGTGCTCGGAGTGATCGTCGGCGCTGTATGGCCTGCTTTTCATCCCACGGCGAAGCTAATCAGCGAGGCGTTCGTCAATATGATCAAAATGGTGATCGCCCCGGTGATATTCTTCACCATTGTGCACGGCATTGCCAGCGCAGGCGATATGAAAAAAGTGGGCAGGGTAGGGTTGAAGTCGCTGATCTATTTTGAAGTGGTGACCACCCTGGCGCTGGTGATCGGTGTAGTAACGGCCAACCTGGTGAAACCCGGCGCCGGCGTACAATATACGGCGCATGCCGATGCGAATGTGACCGAGTTAAGTAAGCAGGCGCATGATATCAACTGGTCAGAATTTTTTACGCATATCATTCCATCCAACGTGGTGGATGCTTTTGCAAAAGGCGATATCCTGCAGGTATTGTTCTTCAGCATTCTTTTTGCTATCGGGCTCAAGATGCTGGGTGATTCCGGCAAAGGCCTGCTGCATACTTTTGAAAAGATCAACCAGGTTTTATTCAATGTGCTGAAGCTGGTGATGAGGCTCAGCCCGCTGGGCGCATTTGGCGGCATGGCCTATACCATCGGTAAATTCGGTTTTTCTTCGCTGATGGTGTTGGGTAAGCTGCTGCTTACTTTTTATATCACGGGCTTTCTTTTCATATTCGTGGTGCTGTACCTGGTCTGCCGGTTTTATAAGATCAACCTGTGGATGCTGCTGGGTTATATAAAAGAAGAAATACTCATTGTGCTGGGCAGCAGCAGCAGCGAAGCAGTATTGCCTTCGGTGATGCAGAAACTCACTGCCGCCGGCTGCCAGAAAGAAGTAGTGGGACTGGTCATACCCACAGGGTACAGCTTTAATCTCGACGGTACAACGATCTACCTGAGTATGTGCATTATTTTCCTGGCGCAGGTATTCAATATCGACCTTTCTATTGGCCAGCAGCTCACCATCATCGGCATCCTGCTGCTTACCAGCAAAGGCGCTGCAGGCGTTACCGGCAGTGGTTTCCTGGTACTGGCTTCCACGCTTACAGCCATCAAAGTGATTCCTATTGAAGGGCTGGCCCTGCTGATCGGTGTGGATCGTTTCATGAGTGAAGGAAGGGCCATCATTAACTTTATCGGCAACACAGTGGCCACCGTTATCATCGCAAAAAGCGAAAATGAAATTGATATGGAAACCTACAACAGGGTGGTGGAAAAACAAACGCCCTGGGAGGGATTGGAGGAAGAGGTGGGGAGTTGAAGGTTAAAGGTTGAAAGTTGAAGGTTGAAAGTTGAAGGTTGCCGCCCGGCCATATCGGCCTGACAGTTTGATGGCATTATTCATTCTGAAATTATCTATTCCTCATTGTTTCTTCAACTGCTGCTGCATCTTCAATATCCTGTCTTCCAGTTTTTCGGAGCTGAGGGTTTCCCGCATGCTATCTACCTTGATAGGGAAACAGAAAGGGGTGAGCTGTTTGGGAAAACGGATAACGATATTGCTTTGCCGGATGCGCTGCAGCATATTTCTTAAACGGGGCTCATCCATCTGCTGATCCATCACTTCATTGAAAGCCTGCCGCAGTAACAGGTTGCCGGGTTCATACTCGCTGAACACATTGAACAGCAGTGATGCCGATGATTGTAGATGTCTTGCCTTTACTTTTTCTCCGGGCATGCCCTGGAAGATCAGCCCGCCGATCACTGCAATGTCCCTGAATTTCCTGCGGGCCATTTCGGAGGAATTAACGGCCTTATTGATTTCTTCAAAAAGATTGTCTTCGGAAAATAATTCATACACATTGGTATCGTCTAACGGTATCGGCTGATCGCTGAGTAATTCAAAACCGTAATCATTCATTGCAAAGGAAAAGCTGATAGGGATGATCTTGCTGATGCGGTATGCCAGCAGCGCCGCCATGGCTTCATGCACCAGCCGTCCTTCAAAAGGATAGACAAATAAATGGAAGCCGTCCTTCGTTTCAATATGTTCTATGAGCAGCTCATCCTGCAAAGGCACATGCGACAACTCCTGCTGTTTTTTGAACAGCGGTTGTAAGGCATGCAGCTCGGGATCTTTTCTGGCAGTGGCTTTGGCGGCATCGGATAATTTTTTACGCAGCATAAAACCAAGGTTGGCGCTCAGCGGCATCCGTCCGCCATCCCAGCTGGGTACAATGGACTTGCTGGCATTGCTTTTCTTCACCAGCGCCGTCATATCCTTGATGGCAACAAATTCCAGGTTGCGCCCGGCGAGCGTAAATACATCACCGGGATTGAGGCGGCTGATGAACCACTCTTCGATAACGCCTACATAACCGCCGCTGATGAATTTCACTTTAAGCATGGGACTGCTCACAATGGTGCCGATATGCAGGCGATGCCGCATGGCCATCCGTCGGCTGCTGATCTTGTACAGTCCGCTGGTGATCTCGATTTTTTTATAATCATCATAGTGCTGCAGCGCTATGCCGCCCTGCGTTAAGAATTGCAGCAACTGGTTCCATTCTTCCCGGCTAAGATCTGCATAGCAGTGTGTGGTCTTTACTTCTTTATAAATCTCTTCGGGGTAAAAGCCATCGCCCACAGCCAGGGTGCTCAGGTATTGCAGCAGCACATCGTAGCAAAGCACCAGCGGCGGCCGGCTTTCAATAAAATTATTTTCGGTGGCTTCTCTCAGGGCCGCCACTTCGACCAATTCCAGTGAATGGGTGGGCAAAAAATAAATAATGCTTTCCGCATCCGGGCGGTGACCGCTTCGTCCTGCTCTTTGCAGGAAACGGGCTACCCCTTTGGGCGAACCGACCTGTATAACGGTTTCGACTGGACGAAAATCCACGCCGAGGTCAAGGCTCGAAGTGCATACCACGGCAGTGAGCACACCGGTGTGCAATGCTTCCTCCACCCATATCCGCAATTCCTGCTCAATGCTGCCATGATGCAGCGCCAGTGCGCCTGCCAGGTCGGGCTCAATGTTCAGCAGCTCCTGGTACCATCTTTCGCTCATGCCTCTTGTGTTGATGAAGATGAGGGTCGTTTGGTATTGGCGCAATATGGGCAGCACTTTATGCGACAGCTTTAGTCCCAGGTGCCCGGCCCAGGGATATTTTTCGATCTCGTCGGGCATTACCGGTATAATGGAAACGGTCTTGTGAATATCGGCCCGGATGATGATCCCTTTTTTACCGATGGGTGATAACAGCACCGTTTTGGCTTCCTCCAGGTTCCCGATGGTGGCCGAAATACCCCAGAGGCATAAGGAATGCGCTTCGCCTTTATTGATGGCGATGAGTCTTGACAGGGCCAGCTCCACCTGCACGGCACGTTTGCTGCCCAGCAATTCATGCCATTCATCCACGGCAATGATGCGCAGCTTTTTAAAAAGCGCCGGGTTGTCTTTCTGCGCCAGCAACAGGTGCAGGCTTTCCGGCGTAATGATAAGGATCTCCGGCATGGATCGTTTCTGCTTCGCTCTTTCATTGAGCGCCGTATCGCCGTTGCGGATGCCTACCTGCCATTGCATGCCCAGCAGGCCGATCATTTCTTCCATAGCACGGGCAATGTCTTTTGCCAGCGCCCGCAGCGGGGTGATCCACAACAATTGCAGGCCGTTGTTTTTTTTATGCCGGTAATTTTCCGGATGATCGTTGATGAACTGGATCACAGCGCCGAGAAAAACGGAATAGGTTTTACCCGAACCGGTGGGCGCATTCACCAGGCCGCTTTCACCCCGGTCAATCGCTTCCCAGGTCTGCTGCTGGAAAAGGAAGGGTACACGTTCCTGCTGCTGCAAAATATCGGCTATCATGGTATATCCCAGTGAAGTGCTGCTGTTCGATCGTTCCATTATTGTAAATATAAGGCCAAAGCCAGCTGCCATATCGCAGCATTGATGTTACCAGCTTTTATATTTGCTGCGGGTTCCGAGGCTGCAGGGGTGACTTTTGGGCCCAAAACGGGCATCATCGCTGTGTTATGCCTTATAGCCACCTTTTTTACAGTCTTCCGGGCAAAAAGCGCCGGCGGAACAACAGGGGCCAGTCCGGCCGGCTGAAAAAGTTCCAGATAATATACGTTTTTGTAATCTGTTCAAATAATAGGCCGGTATTCGGGAATTTATTTTTACTGAAATTTTAAAATGCAATAACTTAGCCACCAAACTAAACTGAATTATGAAAAAAGCTCTACTCCCGCTTTTGCTTTTATTGATAGCAATGACAGGGTTTGCTCAATCAGGCAAATACTGGGTAACGAACAATCAAAGCAAAGGCAGTATTCTAACAGACAAAGCAGTATCCCGGTCTGCTTTTCCAAAAGAGTTCAAACTATTCGATCTCAACCTCAGTTCAATGAGGAATGAGCTCTTCAAAGTTGTCAATAATGCGCAAAGTCACTCTGTGACGATTTCCCTTCCGAATGCGGACGGAAAAATGGAAGCCTTCGAGGTTTTTGAGGCTTCTAACTTCGAACCGGCGCTGCAGGCACAGTTTCCTGAAATAAGGGCATTCTCGGGGAAAGGTATCACCGATAAATATGCCAGCCTGAAGCTGAGCATATCCCCACAGGGTATCCAGACCATGGTCTTCAGGACCGGTAAAGAAAATGAATTCATTGAGCCTTATTCACAGGATCATCATACTTATGCGGTATTTAAATCCCAGCGTGTAAAAGGAAGTCTTCCATGGACCTGTAGCACACAGGATCATGAAATGTTTGCAGGTATCAATCCACAGGTTGCCGGCAGGGAAAACCCTGAGAGCAGCGCCGGTGAGCTAAAAACGCTGCGCCTTGCACAATCGTGTAACGGTGAATATTCCAACTACTTTGGTGCATTTAACGCTACCCAGGTGGGCCTTGTGCTGGCGGCATTCAACGCAACGCTTACCCGTTGCAATGGCGTGTATGAAAAAGACCTGGCCATTCACCTCAACCTTATCAGCAACACCACGGATGTTATTTATTATGATGGCACCACGGACCCATACACTACCCTGGGTAACTGGAATACCCAGCTGATGAATACTTTGCACAATATCATCGGGGATGCGAACTTTGATATCGGTCATATGTTCGGCGCTTCCGGTGGCGGTGGTAATGCGGGCTGTATAGGCTGTGTATGTAATAATACACTGGCAACCGGCGGCGGTGCAAACAGTAGCTACAAAGGTGCGGGCATCACTTCTCCTGCAGACGGGATCCCGCAGGGAGATAATTTCGATATCGACTACGTGGTGCATGAAGTAGGCCACCAGTTGGGCGCCAACCATACTTTCTCCATGAGCACAGAAGGTACCGGCGTGAACAAGGAAGTGGGTTCCGGAATCACCATTATGGGATATGCGGGTATCACTGCGCATGACGTAGCGCCGCACTCCATAGATATCTTCCACGAAGCGTCTATCCAGCAGATCCAGACGAACATGATCACCAGGACCTGTGCGGTGACCACTAACATCACGGCCAATAACGCAACGCCGGTTATTGCGCCTTTGTCGAACTATACCATTCCCATCAGTACGCCTTTTGCGCTCACAGGCTCGGCAACAGATGCCAACGCCGGCGATGTGCTCACTTATTGCTGGGAACAAAATGATGATGGTACAGGCCAAACCGGTACCAACAGCCGTGCAAGGGAAAATAAGCCTACCGGGCCTAACTGGCTGAGCTTCTCTCCAACCACTTCTCCTACAAGGATCTGTCCTCAGCTGGCTACTATACTGGCCGGCGGATACACTACCGGACCTTTACCCGGCGGTGACGCAGGTGTGCTGATCGAAGCGTTGAGCAATGTGAGCCGTACATTGAATTTCCGTCTCACCGTAAGGGATAACAGCGTATACAGCTCTACGGCTCCTATAAAAGTAGGGCAGACCTCTTTTGCGGATATGGTAGTGACTGTTACCAATACATCAGGTCCGTTTGCCGTAACTTCTCCGAATACCAACGTATCATGGGCAGGTGGTTCTACACAAACCATTACATGGGATGTGGCCAATACCACGACTGCTCCTGTAAGTTGTGCGAACGTAAGGATCCTGTTGTCAACTGACGGCGGCTTCACTTTCCCTACAGTATTGTCGGCAACCACTGCCAATGACGGTTCTGAAGTGGTGACGCTTCCTTCCACTACAAGCACCACTGCAAGGGTTAAAATTGAATCGATCGGTAATATCTTCTTTGATATTTCAAATACTAACTTCACCATTACACAGCCTGCTGTTACATTCAACTTTGTAACGCCTGCAGCTACCAACGTTCCATGCGGAAGCGGAACTACGGCGAGCAGCACAGTGGCTACCACATCAGCAGGCGGTTTCTCTACCCCGATCAACCTGAGCGCTACCGCAGGCGTACCTGCAGGTACTACGGTTTCTTTCGGAACCAACCCTGTTAACCCGGGTAGCAGCAGCACTGTGGTACTGAACAACGTTAATACCCTGGCTCCGGGCACTTATAATATTACGGTGACCGGTGTTGCGGGTGCTGAAACCAAAACAGTGGTGGTATCATTCGTGGTGCCTTCTGCCAATCCTGTTATCACTACCCAGCCTGCAGCAACCGCTGCCTGCGTAGGTACAGTGGCAAGCTTCTCGGTTGCAGCAACCGGCGGTGTTTCTTACCAATGGCAGGTAAGTACCAATGGCGGTACTTCATTTACCAATATTACCAGCGCTACTGCGGCTACATACAGCATTTCATCTGTAACTGCTGCTATGGCAAACAATCAATACCGTGTAGTGATCACCGGCCAGTGCGGAACTACCACTTCCAGCGCTGCGGTATTAACCGTTAATTTACCGGTGACCATCACCACACAGCCAACCGATAAAAGCATCTGCGTGGGTGATAATGCAACTTTCAGCGTAACTGCTACAGGCGGCACTATTACTTATCAATGGCAGGTGAAAGTGGGTAGCACATTTGTGAACGTAAACAACACAGCTCCTTATTCAGGCGCTACTACGGCTACGCTTACCCTGACTGCGCCTCCTAAAGCCCTGAACGGTACTGAGTATCGTGTGATCGTATCAGGTCCTCCTTGCGGCGACGTAATATCAAGTGTGGCAAAACTGGTTATCAATGATATCCCCGGCGTGGTACTGGTAGCGGCTGAATACAACAACATTACGCCTTACACTCCATCAGGCTTGTACAGCACAGTGAGTCCTCCGGGTTCTTACACTTATGCATGGTATCAGAATGGTTCTCTCGTAACCAGCCAGACAGGTTCTTCTATCGCTCCTGTAACAGTGGATTGGTTCGGTGATTATTATGTACAGGTGACAGACGCTAATGGTTGCAGCAAAATTTCCAACACGGTAAAAATTGCTGATTCTGTAAGCAGCATGCTGTTTATCTATCCTAACCCAAGCTCAGGTATCTTCCAGGTAAGATATTACAGCAACAGCCAGACAGAGTTCTCCCTGAATGTGTTTGATTCAAAAGGAGCAAGGGTATGGTATAAAAAATATCCTGTAAGTGCACGTTATGAGCAAATGATCGTTGATCTTACAAGAAATGCTGCAGGTACTTATTCTGTGGAGGTGAGGGATGCGAGCGGCAAACGCCTGAAAGCAGGTAAAGTTGTCATCCAGCACTAATTGGGTCAAATATTATTATCATATAAAAAGACCGGCTGAAAGGCCGGTCTTTTTTATTAGTGGTATATGCAATTAAATCTTTTTGACTATTTTGTATTAACAAAACATTACAATATGAAGAAAATTTACCTTTTTTCTCTTTTTATTGTTTCATTGCTTTTTTCGACCGTGGTATCGGCACAGAAGAATTTCTTCTCTGATATTGCGGAATCGGCCATCAGCATAGGAAGCGGAAAAAGAGTCACGGTCCCCCAGAAATTCAGGACAACCCAGATGGATTACGAAGCCATCAAATCGTTTCTTGCCACCGTACCCGACAAATCTGTGATGATTACCAATGCACAGAGAGCGCAGGCGCCGGTATTGATTTTACCTATGCCCGACGGCAGCTCGGCCCGCTTCAGGGTATGGGAAGCCAGCATCCAGGAGCCGGAGCTCCAGGCAAAATTTCCGGAGATCAGAACCTACACCGGGCAAGGTATTGACGATCCTTTTGCAACCATCCGTTTTGACCTGAACCCTTACTTCGGTTTTCACGGACAGATACTGTCTGCAAAAACAGGCAGCATCTACATTGATCCTTATGCAAGAGGTAATATACAGTATTACCAGAGCTATTATAAAAAGGATTTTTTCAAGCAAACTAATTTTCATTGCCTTACTCCTGATGAGCCGTCACTGCTCAGCAGGGATGGCGAACCTACCACCGAAGCAGGTCCCTGCCGTGGTACTGAAATGCGTACCTACAGGCTGGCGATTGCCTGTACCGGCGGTTATTCTCAATCAGTGGCAGGCGGTGCGGCAGCGCCTACGCATGCTGCAGTAGTAACATCTGCCAACCGTGTTATCCAGGTATATGAAGTGGAAGTGGCGATCAGCTTTGTATTGGTTGCCAATAATAACCTCATTGAATATATTCCCAGTGGTCCTCAGCCGTTGAGCAATACCATCAGTGGAACTTTATTAACGCAGAACCAGACCAACACCGATGCGGTGATCGGTTTTGCGAACTATGATTTCGGCCACGTATTCACTTCAGATGATAACGGTCTTGCACAGCTTTCTGCCATCTGCGGCAGCGGTAAAGCAAGAGGCGCTACCGGTTCTCCCGTACTCGTGGGCGATCCGTTCGATATTGATTATGTAGCGCATGAAATGGGCCACCAGAGTGGTGCACCTCATACCTTCAACAGTAACACCTGTGCAAGTACAGGTGGCTCCTATGAGCCGGGTGGTGGTACCACCATCATGGCGTATGCAGGTATCTGTGCGGCTGCTGAAAATATCCAGCCCAACAGTGATGCTATTTTCCACCCCAACAGCTTTGATGCGATCAGCAACTTCCAGACAGGTTCAGCATCCGGTTGCGGCGTGGCTTCAGCAACAGGTAATACCTTACCGGTGATTACCACTATGAGCAATAATAATATCAGCATTCCTATCAGCACACCATTTACATTGACAGCTACGGCTACCGATGCGGATGGCGATGCTATTTCTTATAACTGGGATGGGTGGGATATAGGTGCAGCAGGCACATGGCCTACAGCTGCGGCCAGCACTACACGCCCGTTGTTCAGGACAAGATTGTCTAAAACAGTAGGCAGCAGAACATTCCCTGATCCAAGGGTAATTGCCGCTAACTATCCCGGAACAGCTGCACCATCGGCGATGGACGGCCTCAGGGGTGAAGTATTACCAACCGTAGCCCGTACCATGAAGTTCAGGCTCACTGTAAGAGACAACAGGGCCGGCGGCGGCGGTGTGGTTTCCGGCGGTGATGGCTGCCAGTTGGTTCCCATATTCCAGGTGAATGTGGTGGGTTCCGCAGCATTTGCTGTTACAGTTCCCAATGGCGGCGAATCCTATGCGGGCGGAACTACGCAGAACGTTACCTGGAATGTATCTGGTACCGATGCAACGCCGATCAGCACCAGCAATGTAAGGATCCTTTTCTCCAGCGACGGGGGGCTTACATTCCCTACAGTACTTGTAGCCAGCACGGCCAACGACGGCAGCGAACCTGTAGTGATGCCGGTAACGCCTACTACCACTGCAAGGATAAAAGTGGAAGCCATCGGTAATATATTCTTCGATATCTCGAATAACAACTTCACCATTACACAACCGGTGAACGGGTTTACGTTCAATACCACTACTCCTGGTGCAGCTACCTGCGGCACCACAGCGGCGCCCACCGTATCATTGGGTACAACTGTAGTGGGAACATTTACCACACCGATCGTGCTGGCAGCTACAGCCGGTGTGCCAGCAGGTACTACCGTTAGCTTCAGTCCTACACCATTGACTCCGGGCAGCAGCAGCACTGTTACATTGAACAATGCCAATACCCTGGCCAATGGAACTTATACCATTACCATTACCGGTACGGCAGGCGCTACTGTTCAGACGACTACTGTTTCCTTTGTGGTATCAGGTGGTTCAGCTCCTACAGTGACGACGCCTCCGGCCAACGTTACCGTATGTGCTCCCACGACTGCTACATTTACCGTAACACCGGGCGCTACACCTGTAACCTCTTATCAATGGCAGGTAAATACGGGTAGTGGTTTTACTAATATTACCGGCGCTACGACGGCCTCGTATACCACCGCAGCCACTACAGGTACGATGAATGGTTACCAGTACAGGGTTGTATTGAATGGCCAGTGCGGAACTACCAACTCGGCAGCAGCGACTCTTACGGTTAATACTCCGCCTACTGTCACTACGGCTCCTGCAAACACTACGGTTTGTGCAGGCACCAATGCTGTATTCTCGGTAGTGGCCACAGGTACCAACCTTACCTATCAATGGCAGGTGAACACCGGCAGCGGCTTCACCGATATTTCCGGCGCAACAGGCACTTCTTATACCGTAACCGGTGTAACACTGGCGCAGAGCGGTACACAATACCAGGTGATCATTTCCGGCACCTGCGGTACGCCTGTAACTTCAGGTCCGGCAACATTGAGCGTGGGCAACAGTGCAGCCATCACAGGTCAGCCTGCTAACCTCACCGTTTGTGTGGGCGCCAATGCAAGCTTCACCGTAGCTGCTACAGGCTCTTCTCTTACTTATCAATGGCAGGTGAACACCGGTTCGGGCTTTACCGATATTACCGGAGCTACTACTCCTACGCTTAACCTGGGTGCTGCCACAGCTGCACAAAACGGTTATCAATACAGGGTAAATGTGTTCAGTTGTTCGCCTACGCCTATTGTATCGAATACAGCAACATTAACTGTGAATTCTCCAGCAGCTATCACCACACAACCATCCAATGCGGTGTTGTGCCAGGGTGCCAATGCCAGCTTTACGGTAGTAGCTACCGGTACAGCGATCAGCTATCAGTGGCAGCAATCAGTTTCTGGTTGCGCAGGTACCTTTACCAACATTACCGGCGCTACTTCGGCTACTTATACCGTGAATGCAGTTACACCGGCGCAAAGCGGCTATGCATACAGGGTAGTGATCACCAACAGCTGTAACTCGGTTACTTCATCCTGTGTTACGCTTACAGTGAACACGCCGATCGTAGTGACTACACAGCCTGCAAGCACTTCTGTTTGTCTGCCTACCACCACCGCTTCTTTCAGCGTGGTAGTAACCGGTACTACGCCTACCTATCAGTGGCAGGTGAATACCGGCAGCGGCTTCACCAATATCACCGGCGCTACTTCGGCTACTTTAAACCTTACCGGTTTAACAGCAGCTATGAACGGTTATCAATACAGGGTAGTGATAGCAGGTACCTGTACCAGCAGCTTCAACTCCAATACGGCTACACTTACGGTGAACTCTCCGGTAAACATCACAGACCAGCCTGATGACCTGAGCATCTGCGAAGGCCTTAACGGCGCATTCAGTGTTGCGGCTACCGGCAGCACCATCACCTACCAATGGCAGGTGAGCAGGAACGGTGGTCCGTTTGTGAACGTGGTGAACGATGCCACTTATGCAGGTGCCACTACGGCAACCTTATCTCTTACCAATGTAACAGCCGGTCTGAACGGCAACAGGTACAGGGTCATTGTTTCAGGGGTGCCTTGCGGCTCTGTGAACTCCAACACGGTTTCTATTACAGTGAACGCCAATCCGGGACTGGTGCTGGTTGCGGCTGAATACAACAACCTTACGCCTTATACGCCTTCAGGATTATACAGCACGGTAAGCCCTGCCGGAACCTATACCTATACATGGTACCAGGACGGATCGGTAGTGCCGAACCAAAGCGGTTCGTCTATCACACCGCTTACTGTTGACTGGTTTGGTGAATACCAGGTGCTGGCGACAGATGCCAATGGTTGCAGCAAGCTGTCTAACCTGGTGAAAATATCCGACTCGGCCAGTAAAATGATCTTCATTTATCCTAATCCGAGCAACGGCATATTCCAGGTAAGGTATTACAGCACTACACAAACAGAATTCTCTCTGAATGTGTATGATTCAAAAGGTGCAAGGGTATGGTCTAAAAAATACCCGATCAATGCACGTTACGAACAAATGCTTGTTGACCTGGGCAGGAATGCTTCCGGCACTTACCTCGTAGAGGTGAAAGCTGCCAACGGCAACCGCCTTGCTGCAGGCAAAGCAGTGATACAGCGATAACAGAAGGTTGGTCAGCAGACCGATCTGTGCAATAAAAAAGAGGCTGCCCGAAAGGGTGGCCTCTTCTTTTAAAAACTATTCTGAATCAACCAGTAAAATAAATGACAAAATAAACGGGCCGGTTATCTGTGTGTCAGTTTGAATTTTACTATTCAAAAAACGGCCAGGTTGTGTATCATACAGAGCCTGTTGAAGTGTTGCCGAAAGCGTATAATACTGATCACGCCTTCGACAAGCTCAGGTAGGCAATTGTTTTTAGTAAAAGATAAAGCCACCCCGGAGGATGGCTTTATTGTATTAGCTGTTCATGAAATGCGTTTTGTATTACCAGGCCTTGGTAAAAGTGCCGTTCAGTATTTTGATCACATATAAGTTTTTGTTCTCAAAATAATCAGGCGTTTCAGAGCGCTTGCTGGTAAACACCGGTTTGAATTTGTAATCCGTAAATACTTTGTAAGGCTGCTCATTTAAATGACTGACGAAATCATTGGGCTGCCTTGCCAGTAATTTTGAAAAAAGATACACTGTTTCAAAACCTTTATAAGCCATATCAGAAGGAACGCCCTTGTATTTTTTCAGGTAAATATCTTTGATCCGTTTGCTAAAAGCATCCCATTTGTTATTGAAATAAGGGGTGGTATAATACACAGGGAAGTCCTTCAGTTTTTTATTGCCGGCGATCGATTTAAAGCTTTCCCAGTTGGGCATGCCCATCAGCTTGATGCGGTATGTTTTGCTGATGGACTGGCAAAATTCCGCCAGGCCGCCGGCAAAAGTCTCGTTAAGACTGCCGCCAATGATCACAGAATTGCGGTTGCTGTCCAGCTTCGCTTTTAAAACCGCAAAATTTCCATCGGCAATATTGATGGTCTCATATTTAAGCAGGGGAGAGCCGTCCGGCTCGTTGATCGCTTTAAAATTCTGCAGCAGGGTATTTTCCTGCGTACCGGGTTTGGTAATCAGGTATATTTTATCGGTAGTATTGTTCTGCAGGATATTACTGTAGATCGCTTCGCAATGCGCTTTCAGCGTGGGATTAAGGATTACGAGAAAAGGGTTGCCGGTAATGCCGCCATCATTGGGATAAGTGGCAGAGATAAAAGGAATGTTCTTTTGTTTGGCAAAACCGGCCAGCTGAAAATATTCCTGGTCTTTTACCGAACCAATGATCAGGTCAATGCTGTCCAACACCTTATTCTGGATAAGCAACGGCACGGGTGCCGATGTTGATTTTGAATCGTAAACTCTTGCATCAATATTGCCAAACAGCATCGGCAGGCTATCCAGCGCTATCTGGGCGCCCTGTACAAACTCCAATCCCTGTACGGCGAATTTGGGAAAATCCTTGCCATAGCGATATCCGCCGGTTGCCGGGCTGAATACGGAATCCAGGTAAAGCGGGGCAAAAATGCCTACCCGGTAAGTTTTCAATATTCTGGTAGTATCGGATTGTGCAGAAGCACTCATCCAACCTGTCATTAAAAAAAACAGTACAATCAGCGGACGTATTCTTTTTTTCATGCGTTGGCTTTCGTTAATAATTATTCCCATTCTATAGTTGCGGGCGGCTTGCTGCTAATATCATATACCACCCGGTTGATTCCTTTTACCGTATTGATGATCTCGTTGCTTATATAAGCCATAAACTCGTAAGGCAGGTGCGCCCAGTCTGCTGTCATCCCGTCCACGCTCGTCACTGCCCGCAGCGCTACCGTGTATTCATAGGTTCTTTCGTCGCCCATTACACCCACACTTTTCACCGGCAGCAGTATGGTGCCTGCCTGCCACACTTTATTATACAGGTCAAATTTTTTCAGACCATCAATGTATACTTTGTCTGCCTCTTGCAATAACTGTACCTTTTCCTCCGTCACTTCGCCCAGTATGCGTATTGCCAGCCCCGGGCCGGGGAAAGGGTGGCGGTTCAGCAGGTCGGCTGGTATGCCCAGCTCTGCCCCGATCCTTCTCACTTCATCTTTAAACAGGTAACGCAATGGTTCCACCAGTTTCATCTTCATTTTTTCCGGCAGGCCGCCCACATTGTGATGGCTCTTGATCGTAACCGATGGTCCATGTACGGAAACCGATTCTATCACATCGGGGTAAATGGTTCCCTGTCCCAGCCATTCAATGCCTTCCAGTTGGTGCGCTTCCTGGTCGAAAATATCTATAAAAGAACTGCCGATGGCCTTGCGTTTATCTTCCGGCAGTACTTTGCCGGCCAGCTTGGTATAAAAATGTTCCCTGGCATCTACGCCTTTTACATTCAGACCAAGTGTATTGTAAATAGTTAATACCTCTTCAAATTCATTTTTACGCAATACGCCGTTGTCCACAAAAATGCCGTACAGGTTTTTGCCGATCGCTTTATGTATAAGAGTGGCCGCCACGGTACTATCCACACCGCCGCTGAGGGCCATCACCACTTTGCTGTCGCCTAACTGCGCTTTCAGGGCAGCCACGGTATCGGTAATATAATGTGCCGGTGTCCAGTCACGGGAGCACCCGCAGATGTTCACCAGGAAATTGGTCAATATGTTTTTGCCTTCGGCAGAATGGTACACTTCCGGGTGGAACTGCAGGCCGTAGATGCTGTGTGCAGCAGCATTGGGTGCTTTAAAAGCTGCCACGGGAATACTCTCCGTAGTGCCCAGCAGTTCGAAGCCTTCCGGCAGTTGTTTAATGGTATCGCTGTGGCTCATCCATACCTGCGACTGGGCAGAAATGTTTTGCAGCAGCGGATCATTTTTAGAAATGTTAAAACTGGCCCTTCCGTATTCTCTTTTATCACTTTTGGCCACCACGCCGCCAAATAGCTTGGCAGTGAGCTGGGCGCCATAACAAACGCCTAATACCGGCAGCTGATCGGCCATGGCTTTTACATCCACTATGGGCGCTTTTTCTTCATTTACCGAAAAAGGAGAGCCTGATAAAATAATGCCTTTTAAAGAAGGTTCGTATTGGATGGGTTTGTTGAAAGGAGTGATTTCGCAGTACACATTTGCTTCCCTGATTACACGGGCAATGAGCTGGGTATACTGTGAACCGAAGTCGAGGATCAGTATTTTTTCCGTCATGGCTGCGAAGGTAAAGCTAAATGTTCAACGGTTCAAAAGTTAGCCTTGCCGGGAGTGCCTCAGAGTAAAGGTGGTCGACCTTCTGAACAGTATTCTCTATGCCTGATTATCTACAAAAAAGGTCGACCACCTTATTGCAGGTAGTCCTGGCTGCTTCAAACGGAGACGCTGCTGCTTGCTGCATCCTTGCAAGCATTGTTCAACCGAATACATTATTTGAGTACAGCGTTTTGCTTTTTTCAGTTAATTTTAGCGCTCAAAAAAGTAAGCAACATGAAAAAATTATTCATTATCATTCTGGGAGTAACGCTCCTGGCGTCGTGCCGCATGAAAAACGGGAGCGGCAATGTAGTTACCGAAGACCGTAAACTGGACGGATTTACCGGCGTCAATGCCGGCGGGTCATTTACTGTAAAACTAAAACAGGGCAGCTCTTACAAAGTATCAGTGCAGGCCGATGATAATATCATCGACGACATTGAAACCGATGTAGATGGAGATGTGCTTGAGATCCACTATAAAAACGGCGTGAGTATTTCCAATGCCACCGCTACCATATATATAGAAGCGCCGTCGTTTACCTTTATCGGCGGCTCTGCTTCCGCCAATATTGAATCGCAGAATACATTGAAGTCGGATGCTAAGCTGAAAGCGGATGCCTCCAGCGCTGCTGATATACAGCTGACCATCGATGCTCCCCAGGTGGAGGCAGAGGCCAACAGCGGCAGCACCCTTGCATTAAAGGGACAAACCAAAGATATTGATGTGCAGGCCAGCAGCGGCGCCCACCTGGAAGCCTACGACCTGTTGTCTGAAAATGCCAAGGCACAGGCCAGCAGCGGTGCAAGCATCGACCTGCATGCAAGTGTAAATTTAAATGCCCAGGCCAGCAGCGGCGCCTCTGTGAATTACAGGGGTAATCCTGCTGTATCGAAACAGGAAAGCAGTGGTGGCAGTATTTCGCATAAAGATTAAAATAAAAAAAGCGTGCCCAGGCACGCTTTTTTTATCAGTAAATATTAGTGGGACAACCAGTTTTGCTTCTTCTTCCGCTGTTCCGGCTTCCTCCGTTGCCTTGTCCCAGGCTGTAATTCAGTTTAATGCCGGTGGTATAGTACCAGTCTTTGTTCTTGGGGTTTCCCCTTACCGAACCGGCCGCCGGGTAAGCCACCGATGCATCTACCTCCTTGCCCCTGAATGCAAAAGCCACTGCCTGCTGGCCACGGCCGGCCGCCAGGATTGCCGAGTCGGCATAAGTGCCGCTCACATCATCCAGGTAATCGGTGAACAATTTGCGCAGTCCCAGCTCAATCCCCAATTGAAGGCGGGGGTTGATGGCGAATTTGATCCCGGCGCCAAAAGGGATGGCAAACTGGTTGTTTTTATATAACTTCTTCTCAGGATAGGCTGCCAGGCCCTGGCCTTCGGTGCCCAGTCCTCTCAGGAATACCTTATTACCAGTACTATCATAAGCATAGGGATTGAAATGGTAGGCGGCGATGCCGGCAAAAATATAAGGTGACAGGCTGCGCTCTTCCAGGTCGAAAAAAGTGTACTCGCCGGCAAGCTGAGCTTCCCAGACAGAAGATTTAAAGCTGAGATTGCGGGTCGCCAGGTCTTTTGTATTATTATTGCCGCTGACATCCGATCCCTTTATTTTCAGGTAAGTGGCAGCGCCTCTTACCGCAAAATGCGGGTTAAAATGGTAGGAGAGACCCAGCCCCGCCGAAGGTCCGGCCTGGGAAAATGAGAATCTTTTTGACTGGAGATCGCCCTGGTAATTAGCAATACCGCCATACAGGTCAACGCTAATATGCTGAGCGTTAGTTAATTGATAGCAAAATAGGGCCGCCAGGCCCAGTAAAATACTTTTCATGGAAGTGTTTTTGGTGTGGTTGCGATCTTTTTTATCCAAAAACTATTCCGAATGGTAATATTTCTGCCGGGAAATGAAAAAAAACTTTCTATAAGTCTTTGCTATTTAAAATATAGCCCTTACCTTTGCACTCCAAATTAAAAAATGGATTTTTAAAGTTCTTTAAATATGTCACAACGAATCAGAATCAAATTACAGTCTTACGACCACAACTTAGTTGATAAATCAGCAGAAAAGATTGTAAAAACTGTACGTAGTACAGGGGCAGTGGTAACAGGTCCAATTCCTTTACCTACACACAAAAAAATATTTACCGTATTGCGTTCGCCGCACGTAAATAAAAAAGCCCGTGAGCAGTTCCAGTTGTGCACACATAAAAGGTTATTAGACATTTACACCAGCAGCAGCCGTACGGTTGACGCTCTAAGCAAATTAGACCTGCCAAGTGGTGTGGATGTTGAGATCAAGGCTTGATGAACCTTCCCGGATTGATCGGGAAAGGCACCAGGTAAGCTCTTAAAAAGAAAATTAAATGAACGCCTATCTCCCCATAGGGGAGCGCTGGGTATAAAACAGATACAATGAAAAGTATTATTGGTAAGAAGATCGGGATGACCAGCATCTTTGATACTAACGGTAAGCAAACTGCCGTAACTATCATCGAAGCAGGCCCTTGCATCGTTACACAAAAGAAAACCGTAGAAACTGACGGTTACAATGCCCTCCAAATTGCTTTCGGCGACAAAAAAGAAAAACACTCCGTTAAGGCCGAAATCAACCACTTCTCTAAAGCTGGTACAGCTCCTAAAAAATTCGTAAAAGAAATCCGCAATAGCGACTCAGACAAAAATGTTGGCGACAGCATTACTGTAGATATTTTCACCGAAGGTGACAAGATCGAAGTAGTGGGTACCACCAAAGGAAAAGGTTTCCAGGGTGTGGTAAAACGTCATGGTTTTAGTGGTGTGGGTGAGCAGTCTCACGGTCAGCACGATCGTCAGAGAGCTCCGGGTTCTATCGGTAACTCATCCGATGCGAGCCGTGTATTCAAAGGTATGCGTATGGCAGGCCGTATGGGCGGTGACCAGGTGAAAATGAAAGGACTGAAAATAGTAAAAGTTTTCGCTGAGAAAAATTACATACTCGTTAGCGGTTCGGTTCCCGGCCACAACGGTTCAATAGTTTTAATCAATAAATAATTAGCGTAACCGGAACCAACACAAGTTCTAAAAAATAAAGTACAATGCAACTAGATATATTAAATACAAAAGGCGAAAAAACCGGAAGAACAATAGAACTGCCGGAAGAGATCTTTGGAATTGAGCCTAACGACCACGTTATTTACCTGGCCGTTAAACAATACCAGGCTGCACAACGCCAGGGTACGCACAAAGTGAAAACCCGTATGGAAGTTCACGGTTCATCTAAAAAGCTGCACAAGCAAAAAGGTACCGGTGGCGCCCGTAAAGGTAACCTGCGTAACCCGCTGTATAAAGGTGGTGGTACCATCTTTGGCCCTAAACCTCATGCTTACGATATCAAACTGAACCGTAAAGTGAAGGACCTGGCTAAAATGAGCGCACTGGCTTATAAAGCAAAAGAAAATGCAATCGTGGTACTGGAAGACGTGAAACTGGACGCTCCTAAAACCAGCGCTTTCAGCGGTATTCTCAGCAGCCTGAAGATTTCAAACAAAAAATCTTTGTTCGTTATCCCGGAATACAATGATAACCTGTACCTGAGCCTGCGTAATATCCAGGGTGTGAATGGTACCGTTATCAGTGATATGAACACGTACGACATTTTAAATGCAAACGTGCTGGTAATGACCGAAAGTGCAGCTAAATTATTCCAGGTAGAAGAACCTGCTGAAGCATAAAAAATTAATTTGATGATTAGCGAATTAGCTAATGAGCCGGTTATCGAATTATTAAAGTATCAAATTATCAAATTAAGATCATGAAACTGACAGATGTTTTAATTAAGCCTGTTTTATCTGAGAAAGCTAACAAGCAATCAGAAAAATCTAACCGCTACACTTTCGTAGTGGATAAAAAGGCTAATAAACTGGAGATTAAAAAAGCTGTTGAACAGTTTTACGGCGTTCAGGTAGAAGATGTGAATACTTCTATCATGCCTTCAAAACTGAAAGCAAGATATACTAAAGCCGGATTCATTGTTGGCCGTAAGCCATCAAAGAAGAAAGCAGTAGTAACTGTAGCAGAAGGTGAAACCATCGACATCTACAGCCAGACAATTTAATTTACTAAATGAATGGTAAATCTGCTACCGCAAATGCAGAGATTAATTAACATAAAGTTGTGGGTTGAAAGTTGAATGTTGAGAGTTGAACACTCAGGCACAAAACGCAAAACCCGGAACCCGAAACAAAAAATAAAATGGCACTTAGAAAATACAAACCAACCACAGCAGGTACCCGTTGGAGAATTGGTAACGCTTACGCAGAAGTTACTACCAACGTTCCTGAAAAAACATTGGTTGAAAAACAAAAAAGCACTGCAGGAAGAAATGCGCAGGGTAGAAGAAGCATGCGTTACATGGGTGGCGGTAACAAAACCATGTATCGTATCATCGACTTCAAGAGGGATAAAAAAGATGTTCCTGCTGTTGTAAAAACCATTGAATACGATCCGAACCGTACTGCGTTCATCGCTTTATTGGCTTATGCTGATGGTGAAAAACGTTATATCCTTGCTCCGCAGGGTTTACAGGTTGGACAAACAGTAGTAAGCGGTGACGCTGCTGCTCCTGAACTGGGTAATGCATTGCAGCTGAAAAATATGCCTTTGGGTACGATGGTTCACAACATTGAAATGCAACCTGGCCAGGGTGGTATCCTGGTAAGAAGTGCCGGTACATCTGCACAGCTGAACAATAAAGAAGAAAAATACGCAGTATTGAAAATGCCAAGCGGCGAGCTGAGAAAAGTACTGATCAACTGCTACGCTACTGTAGGTGTTACCAGTAACAGCGATCATAACCTGGAAAGCATGGGTAAAGCGGGCCGTAACCGTTGGAAAGGTATCCGTCCACGCACCAGAGCGGTAGCGATGAACCCTGTAGATCACCCGATGGGTGGTGGTGAAGGTAGAGCTTCCGGTGGTCACCCACGCAGCCGTAAAGGTAAATACGCTAAAGGTGAAATTACACGTACACGTGGTAAAGGTTCAGATAAGCTGATCCTGACCCGCAGAAACGGTAAGAAGCTGCCTAACAAATAAGACAATTTGAAAATTAGTCAATCCGGCTAATTTGATAATGATAGTTAAAATGGTCTCCAAAAGAGACAAATAAACAAAATTTAAAAATTGGATGTAGATAATTTGGTACATCACCACATTATCACATTATCAAATTAAAAACATGGCTCGTTCATTAAAAAAAGGTCCTTACATCGAAGCTAAACTGGAAACTAAAGTGCTGGCGATGACTGAAGGAAAATTGAAAAAAGGTGTTATTAAAACCTGGAGCAGAAGAAGCACTATTTCTCCTGATTTCGTAGGCCACACTTTTGCAGTACACAACGGAAACAAATTTATCCCTGTTTATGTTACCGAATTCATGGTAGGTCACAAACTGGGTGAATTTGCACCAACAAGGAACTTCAGAGGTCACTCAAGCAAAAAAATGTAATAAATAAAGAGTTGCGGGTTACGGGTTAAAGGTTACGAGTTCACCACTCAACACGAAACACGGAGCACGAAACACGAAACAAAATATAAAATGGAAGCAGTAGCAAAATTGAATAATTACCCGACATCGCCACGCAAAATGCGTTTATTGGCTGATCTGATTCGTGGTATGCAGGTAGAAAAAGCATTGGCCGTTCTGGAGCACAATCCAAAGCACCCGGCTGTTCCCTTGCGTAAACTGGTACTTTCTGCCATCAGCAACTGGAAACAAAAAAATGACGGTGCTGATGAAAATGCACTGGTTGTAAAAACAATCTTTGTAGATGGTGCAAGAGTGATCAAACGTATGCGTCCTGCGCCGCAAGGCCGTGGTTACAGGGTTCGCAAACGCAGCAACCATGTAACAGTAATTGTTGATACAGCAACAGCTTAATAATTTGCCAATTAGCTGATATGGCTAATGGCTAATGATAACTAGAACAAAAAATTTAAAAATAAACTGTGAAATTGGCTAATCACCAGATTATCACATTATCAAATTAAAAAAATGGGTCAGAAAACAAATCCAATTGGTGCAAGATTAGGTATCATTCGTGGTTGGGATAGCAACTGGTACGCAAACAAAAAAGAGTATGCTGCCAAACTGATCGAGGATGACAAGATCAGGAACTATCTGAATGCTCGTATCAACAAAGGCGGTATCGCTAAAATTGTTATTGAGCGTACACTGAACAAGCTGATCGTTACTATTCATACATCCAAACCTGGTATCATCATCGGTAAAGGTGGTGGCGAGGTTGACAGGATCAAGGAAGAGCTGAAAAAGCTGACCGGTAATTCAGATGTTCAGATCAACATCCTGGAGATCCGTCGTCCTGAGCTGGATGCTAACATCGTGGCAGACACTATTGCCCGCCAGTTGGAAAACCGTATCAACTACAAACGTGCTATCAAAATGAGCATTGCTTCTGCATTACGTATGGGTGCTGAAGGTATCAAAGTGAAAGTTGGTGGTCGTTTGGGTGGTGCTGAGATTGCCCGTAGCGAAGAGATTAAACAAGGCCGTACACCATTGCATACTCTGCGTATGGATATAGATTATGCAAATGTTTTCGCATTAACCGTTTACGGTAAAATCGGTATCAAAGTGTGGATCTGTAAAGGAGAGGTGTTAGGTAAAAGAGATCTGAATCCAAATGTAATTGCCGGTGGCAAAAACGATGGTACAGACAGGCCACAGGGTGGTTTTGACAGGAGAGATGACAGAGGTGGTCGTGGCGGTGACAGGAACCGTGGTGGCGACAGAGGCGGCCGTGGTGGTGATAACCGTGGTGGCGGAAGAAGATAATCAGCCGGTAGTTTACAAGGCGTTATCGAATTATCAAATTATCGAATTGACAAATTAAAATAAGATGTTACAACCAAAAAGAACCAAACACAGGAAAACCCAGAAAGGAAGAATGAAAGGAGATACCAAACGTGGTGCTACCCTTGCTTTCGGAACATTCGGTTTAAAAGCTTTAGATAGTGTTTGGTTAACCAGCCGTCAGATTGAAAGTGCCCGTCAGGCAATGACACGTGCTATGAAAAGAGAAGGTAATGTGTGGATCAGGGTTTTCCCGGATAAGCCAATCACTGCAAAACCTGCAGAGGTAAGGATGGGTAAAGGTAAAGGTAACCCTGAAGGATGGGCTGCTATCGTTCAACCTGGTCGTATTTTATTTGAAGCGGATGGTGTGCCTGAAGATGTAGCAAAGCATGCATTTGCACTGGCTGCCCAGAAATTACCGATCCTTACAAAATTCATTGTAAGCAGGGATTTTAAAGCTTAATTAATCTATCAATCAGCCAATAGATAATTAGCCGGTTGACAAAACAGATAACAAGGCGATAAGCAATTATCAAATTGACCGATTATCGAATTATCAAATTAAAAGAAAATGTCTAAAAAAGTAGATTTCGTAAAGAGCCTCCAGGGATTGAGTGAAGCGGATTTAGCGGCAAAGATCAAAGAAGATGAGCAGCGTTTGAAAAAACTGAGCTTTGCTCATGCTATCTCTCCATTGGAGAATCCACAAAGCATCCGTGCACTGAGAAGGGATATCGCACGTTTGAAAACTCAGTTAAGAAAAACTCAAATCGGAGCTTAATAAATGAGTTTCGGGTTTCGGGTTACGAGTGAAGGCTCCACACGAAACACAAAACATCAAACAATAAAAAAAGTTGCGGGTTACGGGTTAACGGTGACGGGTTAAACGCTCCACACGAAACACGGAACACAAAACACGAAACAATATAAAAATGGAAGCAACAGCTACTGTAAGAAATTTAAGAAAGACCAGGATTGGTATCGTATCCAGCAATAAAATGGATAAAACCATCACTGTAAAAGTTGAAAGAAAAATTAAGCACCCGCTTTATGGTAAGTTCCTTAAAAAAACTACCAGCTTTCACGCTCATGATGAAAAAAATGAGTGCAGCATTGGTGATACCGTAAAAATCATGGAAACCCGTCCGATGAGCAAAACAAAGCGCTGGAGACTGGTTGAGGTGGTAGAGAAAGTGAAGTAATAAAGCTGTAAGCTATTAGCCATCAGCTATTAGCCAACGCAATAAAAATTAAAGTAAACCAGCTATCAGCCAACAGCTAATAGCTAAAAGCTAAAATAAAATGATTCAGCAAGAAAGCAGACTAAATGTAGCGGACAACAGCGGTGCCAAAGAAGTATTGTGCATCCGTGTATTGGGTAACAGCGGCCAGGACTATGCTAAAATCGGTGATAAGATTGTTGTAACCGTAAAAGATGCAATGCCAGCCGGTGGTATCAAAAAAGGTACTGTAAGCAAAGCAGTGATCGTTCGCACAGTAAACAAGCTGCGCCGTAAAGATGGTTCTTATATCCGCTTCGATGATAACGCAGTGGTATTGTTGAACAACTCAGACGAGCCAAGGGGTACACGTATCTTTGGCCCGGTAGCCCGTGAGCTGAGGGATAAAGGCTACATGAAGATTATTTCCCTGGCTCCGGAAGTTCTTTAAGAAAGCCGTTGGCTATTAGCTGTTAGCTATTAGCAAAAACGCATCAAAATAAAAGTTAATCAGCTAATGGCTAAAAGCTAAAGGCTAAAAGCTAAATAAAAAAATGAGTACAAGATTTAAACCCAAATTCAACATTAAAAAAGGCGACCAGGTAGTAGTAATATCTGGAGAGGATAAAGATTTGAAGAAGCCACGTAAAGTGTTGGAAGTAATTGTGGAAAAAGAACGTGTATTGGTAGAAGGTGTGAACATTGTTACCAAGCACACAAAACCAACCGCTCAGAATACCAAAGGCGGTATTCAAAAAATAGAAGCGCCTATTGCTATCAGTAATGTAATGTTATGGGATGCTAAAACCGGTGGTCCTACTAAAATTAAACGCACTCGTGAAAATGGTAAACTAGTTCGTGTAGCTAAAAAATCAGGGGAGGTAATCAAATAATGAGCACAAAAGTTAATACAACCAGGTTAGCAGATAAGTACAAAAAAGATGTTGTACCTGCTTTAATGAAAAAGTTCAGTTACAAAACTATCATGCAGGCTCCTAAGCTTACCAAGATTTGTTTGAATCGTGGTGTGAACGGTGCTGTGAATGATAAAAAACTGATCGACATCGCTGTTGATGAGCTTTCAAATATCACTGGTCAGAAAGCAGTTCCGACTATGTCTAAAAAAGATATCTCAAACTTTAAACTGCGTAAGAACATGCCGATCGGTGCACGTGTTACTTTGCGTGGCGAAAAAATGTATGAGTTCCTGGACAGGCTGGTATCTGTTTCCCTGCCACGTGTACGTGACTTCAAAGGTATCAATGACAAATCATTTGATGGCCGTGGTAACTACACACTGGGTGTTACAGAACAGATCATCTTCCCAGAGATCGATATCGATAAAGTGAACAAGATCACTGGTCTGGATATCACATTTGTAACTACTGCAAACACCAATGAAGAAGCATATGAACTGCTGAAAGAATTGGGTATGCCTTTCAAAAATATTAAAAAATAAAAACGATTTGAAAGTTTGAAGATTGAAGATGCATCAATAGGTCATTTTTAAATCTCCGAATCACCAAATTATCAAATTAGAAATATGGCAAAAAAATCAATAGAAGCCAGGCAAAGAAAAAGAGAGAAAGCAGTTGCAAAATTTGCAGAAAAACGTGCTGCTCTTAAAGCCGCAGGAGATTACGCAGCTTTGGATTTATTACCCAAAAATGCATCACCTGTGCGTTTGAAAAACCGTTGCCAGCTTACTGGTCGTCCTAAAGGTTACATGCGTCACTTCGGTATCAGCCGTGTAATTTTCAGAGATATGGCTTTGGCAGGAAAAATTCCTGGTGTAAAGAAAGCCAGCTGGTAAAACTTCTATAATCCCTTCACCGGGATATATGGATATCGCATTGTAAACAAATTATTAAATCAATTAACTAAACATAACAATGGTTACTGATCCAATTGCAGATTATTTAACTCGTATTCGTAATGCACAGATGGCTAATCACCGTATTGTGGAAATTCCTGCGAGCAACTTAAAAAAACGCATCACTGAAATCCTGTACGAAAAAGGATATATCCTGAAGTATAAATTTGAAGATGATAGCAAACAAGGTGTGATCAAAATCGCTTTGAAATATGATCCGGCTACCAAATTGCCTGCTATCCAGAGTCTGGAAAGAGTGAGCCGCCCGGGTCTGCGTACTTACGCAAAACCGGCTGATTTCAGAAGAGTGAAGAATGGTTTGGGTGTTGCGATCGTCTCTACCTCTAAAGGTGTGATGACCGATAAAGAAGCCAAAGCTCAGAATGTGGGTGGAGAGGTTCTTTGCAACATATTCTAATCGGATGATTGAATGATCTGAAAATTTGAAAATGGTTTTCAGATAGGAACATAAAGATTGACTTAAGCTTTCTATACATAGCTGACCGCAATCGAAAGCATTTTCAGATTAATTAATTATCAAATTATCAAATTAAGAAAAATGAGTCGTATAGGTAAAAAGCCGGTAGAAATTCCAAGTGGTGTTACGATTACCGTGGGTAAAGACAATGTGATCACTGTGAAAGGACCAAAAGGTGAATTGAAAGAAACAC
This sequence comes from Ferruginibacter sp., assembly GCA_047602605.1. Classification (GTDB taxonomy): domain Bacteria; phylum Bacteroidota; class Bacteroidia; order Chitinophagales; family Chitinophagaceae; genus Ferruginibacter. The sequence continues at coordinate 569,621 of JASGGW010000003.1, read as the reverse complement.
TTGACAGGGATATCAAAGTAGAGGTAAAAGATAACAACATTGAATTTGGCCGCCCAACAGACCAGATCCGTCACCGTGCATTACACGGGTTATACCGGTCATTGGTTAATAACATGGTGAAAGGTGTTACTGACGGTTTCAAGAAAGAGCTGGAATTGGTGGGTGTAGGTTATAAAGCAGCTAACCAGGGTAATATCCTTGATCTGGCCCTCGGTTATTCTCATAATATCATTTTCGAAATTCCGAAAGAACTGAAAGTAGCCACTGCTACCGAAAAAGGTAAAAATCCGATCATCACCCTGGAAAGCAGCGACAAACAATTGCTGGGCCAGGTTTGTGCCAAGATCCGCAGCCTGCGTAAACCTGAACCATACAAAGGTAAAGGTGTGAAATTTGTAGGTGAAGTGCTGAGAAGAAAAGCAGGTAAAGCAGCAGGTAAGTAATTTGATTATTTGGTAATGTGCCAATTTCAAAATGCACTTTACATCATCAAATTTTCAAATCATCAAATTTTCAAATTAATTCCGGCAGTATCGGAGTTTAAATAAAAATAAAATGAGTAACAGTAAATCAACAGCAAGACAAAAGATCAGGTATCGTATTCGTAAAAAAGTGACCGGTACTTCATCCAAGCCTCGTTTAAGCGTATTCAGAAGCAACACCGATATCTATGCGCAACTGATCGATGACAACAGCGGTGCCACCATCGCTTCTGCATCTTCAAAGCAAAAAGATATCAGCGCTCAAAAAGCTCCTAAAAGCGAAAAAAGCAAACTCGTAGGAGAAGCGATCGCTAAAAAAGCTACTGAGCTCGGCATTAAAGAAGTGGTATTTGACCGTAGCGGGTATATCTACCATGGCCGTGTGAAAGCCGTTGCAGAAGGAGCAAGAGAAGCTGGTTTAGAATTCTAATTGCTGAATGCAGATTTCTGATTTACTGCATCAAAAATAAATCAGCCATCAAAAGTCACAAATCGTAAATCGATATATAAATGTCAAACACAATTGTAAATAAAGTGAAAGCCGGCGAGCTTGAATTGAAAGAAAAAGTTGTTGCCATCAACCGTGTGGTAAAAACAACTAAAGGCGGTCGTGCATTCAGCTTCTCTGCATTGGTTGTAGTAGGTAACGAAGCCGGTGTGGTAGGTCATGGTTTGGGTAAAGCGAAAGAAGTTCAGGAAGCTATTACCAAAGGAATCGAAGATGCAAAAAAGAACCTTATTAAAGTTCCTGTAATGCATGGCACTATTCCTCACGAACAACTGACCAAAGAAGGTGCTGCTAAAGTGTTGATCAAACCAGCCGCTCATGGTACCGGTGTAATTGCCGGAGGCAGCATGCGTGCCGTTCTGGAAAGCGCAGGTATTACCGACGTTCTGGCTAAAAACCTGGGTTCAGCTAACCCGCACAACGTGGTGAAAGCTACATTTAAAGCTTTGGCTACTTTGCGTGAACCGGTTGCTGTATCTAAAACACGTAACGTTTCTTTAAAGAAAGTATTTAACGGATAATATAGGTCACCAGTTATAAGTCAGAAGTCAATTGCCGACCAATGACAAATGACCAACGACTTTAAAAGACTTCAATTATGAAAAAGATTAAAGTAACTCAGATAAAAAGTGTAATCGACAGACCAGAGCGTCAAAAAAGAACCATGATTGCATTGGGTCTGAAAAAAATGAACGCTACTGTTGAAGTAGAAGCGACTCCTCAGGTGCTGGGTATGGTGAACAAAGTAAGCCACCTGGTAAAAGTTGAGGAAGCATAATTAATTTGATAATTTAAAAATTTGAAAATGTGGCCATTCGGCACAATTTCAAATTTTTAGTTTCTAATTATCAAATCTTCAAATTCCCGAATTTTTAAATTAAAAGCGAGGGGCGATTCCCCGAAAGTATAAAATCAAAATAAAATGAATTTACATTCTCTTAAGCCGGCAAAAGGCGCAACACACAAAGAAAAAAGATTAGGCCGTGGTGAGGCAAGTGGTAAAGGTGGTACCTCTACAAAAGGTAACAAAGGTGGACAGAGCCGTGCAGGTTACAAAAGTAAAAAAGCACACGAAGGCGGACAGATGCCAATTCAGCGTCGTATTCCAAAACGTGGGTTTACCAATATCAACCGTGTTGAATTCAAAGTATTCAACGTAGGCCAGATTGATCATTACGCAGAAAAATATGGTATCACAGAATTTAGCTTGCAAAACCTGTATATCAATAACCTGATTGGCCAGAACGATGCTGTTAAAGTATTGGGTAATGGTGAAATCAAAGGTAAATACAGCTTCAAAGTAAACGCAGTGAGCGAGAAAGCCAAAGCGGCGATCGAAGCAGCCGGCGGTACTGTTGAAATTGTTAAATAATTTTCCCGATATTTGCAACCCCGTCCTGTACGGGGGTTTTTTACATTTAGCGCATTTTTAAATCGATTTAAATTCTGTGAAGAAGTTTATAACAACACTCAAAAATATCTGGAGCATTGAGGAACTGCGAAATAAAATTGTTTTCACACTCATATTGCTTTTCATATACCGTTTAGGTTCTTTCATTGTATTACCGGGTATTGATCCTAACAAATTATCAGGTCTCGAGCAAAATACACAAGGTGGTATCCTGGGCCTGCTGAATGCGTTTGTAGGTGGTGCGTTCTCCAAAGCATCCATTTTTGCATTGGGTATCATGCCCTACATTTCTGCTTCTATCTTCATGCAGCTGGTGAGCATCCTGGTGCCGCAAATGGCTAAGATCTCCAAAGACGGTGAAAGCGGCAGGAAGAAGATCAACCAATGGACCCGTTACCTCACAGTGATTGTAACTGCCTTCCAGGCAGCTGCCTATATCGGTTACCTGCACAGCCCGGGTATCAGGGAAGCTCTTATCCCCGCTTATGGTAACTTCTTCTGGATTTCTACAGTAGTAGTATTGACAGTAGGTACCTTATTTGTAATGTGGCTGGGTGAAAAGATCACCGACAAAGGTTTGGGTAACGGTACCTCTATCATTATCATGGTAGGTATCCTGGCCCGTTTGCCACACTCATTCATGGAAGAATGGACCTCAAGGTTCACTAAATACGGTGTAGGTGGTTTGCTGATCGTGCTAGTAGAGGTGATTTTCCTTATTGCTATCATTATGGGATTGATCATGCTGGTACAGGGTACAAGAAAAGTGCCTGTGAACTATGCCAAGCAGATCGTTGGTAACCGCCAGGTAGGCGGCGCCCGTAACTTCCTTCCGCTGAAAGTGAATGCTGCTGGTGTAATGCCGATCATCTTTGCGCAGGCTATCTTGTTCCTGCCAACGGTATTCTCAGGATTTACCAACGCAGGATGGGCCCGTTATTTCACAGACCATACGCATTGGGTGTATATGATCGTTTACTCTATCTGTGTGATCGCATTTACATTCCTTTACACAGCACTGATATTTAACCCAAGGCAAATGGCCGATGACCTGAAACGTAACAATGGTTTTATTCCCGGTGTGAAACCTGGTCAGCCAACCTCTGATTATATCGGTACTATCATGGACAGGATCACTTTGCCGGGCGCTATTTTGCTGGCAGCCGTAGGTATCCTGCCTGGTTTGTTCCAGTTGGTATTTAAAATGCAGATGAACTTCTCTACCTTCTTCGGTGGAACCTCATTGCTGATCATGGTAGGTGTTATCCTTGATACCCTGCAGCAGATCGAAACACAATTGCTCATGCGCCAGTATGATGGCCTTATGAGCAGCGGAAGGGTACAGGGCCGCCAGACGGTAACTCCCGGAAGCATTTAATTAATTATTACAAGTTTTTAATAAAACCCCAATGATACAATCGTTGGGGTTTGTTTATTTTTGCAGTTGATATGATACATTATAAAACGAAAGAAGAAATTGAGATCATGCGTCACAGTTGCCTGCTGGTAGGCAAAGCGCATGCAGAACTGGTTAAGATATTGAAACCCGGCATGACCACCATGCAGGTAAACGACCTCGTGGAAACATTTATCAGGGATAATGGCGGGGTGCCTTCCTTTAAAAATTACTCAGGCTATCCCTATGCTACCTGCATATCTATGAACGATGTAGTGGTGCATGGCTTTCCGAATGATCATGAAATAAAAGACGGCGATATCATTTCACTGGATATCGGGGTGTACAAAAATGGCTTTCATGGTGACAGTGCATATACCTATGCTGTGGGTGAGATCAGCGATGACCTCAAAAAACTTTTAAAAGTTACCAAAGAGTCACTGTACAAAGGCATTGAAAAAGCCAGGTCCGGCAACAGGGTGGGCGACATTGCCTATGCGATACAGGAACATACCGAAAAGAAATACGGGTATGGTGTGGTAAGAGACCTGGTAGGCCATGGGCTGGGTCGAAGCATGCACGAAGAGCCCCAGGTACCCAACTATGGTAAAAGAGGAAGTGGCGCCAAGCTGAAAACAGGTATGGTGCTGGCAATAGAACCGATGATCAACATGGGCGTGAAAGAAGTATTCCAGGATGACGATGGCTGGACCATCCGTACAAACGATGGCAAAGCCTCTGCCCATTTTGAGCATGATGTGTGCATCACTGCCGGCGATCCCGATATATTGTCTTCCTTTGCAGAAATAGAAGCTGCAGAAAAAAATAATCCCAATCTTACCTGGAGCCACGATTAAGGCTTATACTGCTGCATGATGCCTACATCTTCCAAAAAACTCGTTGTGATCGGTGGCGGCGCCGCCGGTTTTTTTTGTGCGGTGAATGCGGCCAGGATACACCCGGGACTGCAGGTGGTACTACTTGAAAAATCATCCAAGCTGCTCAGCAAAGTAAAAGTAAGCGGTGGCGGACGTTGCAACGTTACGCATGCCTGCTTTTCCATTGCAGAGATGGTCAAAAAATACCCGAGAGGAAATTCATTTCTCAAAAAAGCTTTTCATCAATTTTTTACAACCAATACCATTGAGTGGTTTGCGCAAAGAGGTGTGCCGCTGAAAACAGAAAGCGATGGCAGGATGTTCCCTCAAAGCAACAGTTCACAGAGTATCATTGATTGCCTGCTCCGGGAAGCAGACAGGCATGGAGTCTCGATAAAAATGAATGCAGATGTGAAAAGCCTGCAACCCGATCAAAAGGTTGAGGATAATGATACACCGCAATGGAATATTGTATTGGCTGATGGAACAGTTATCAAAGCTGATTATGTGTGCATAGCCTGCGGAGGTTTCCCTAAAGCGTCACAGTTTGACTGGCTCACCCAAACAGGCCATAGTATCGAAACACCCGTTCCTTCCTTATTTACATTTAATATTCCCGGTAATCCTATCATAGCGCTGATGGGCGTAGCCGTCGAACATGCTGTGTTGAAGATTGCCGGTACCAAATTGCAACAGGAAGGACCCTTGCTCATCACCCATTGGGGATTAAGCGGGCCTGCTGCTTTAAAACTCTCTGCCTGGGCCGCAAGAGAGCTGGCTGCTCTACAGTATGAATGCAGCCTGATCGTAAACTGGCTGCCGCAGTATAACGAAAACACGATAAAAGAAAGGTTGCAGCAGGTGCGTTTTGAAATTGCTTCGCAAAAAATAATCAACCGCAATCCTTTTGGATTGCCGGCAAGGCTTTGGGAATATTTTCTGCAGTACTGCGAAATCAATCCTGATAGCCGATGGGCTGACCTTCCTGCCAGAGAACAGAATAAGCTTGCCAAAGTATTGTGTGCACAGGCTCTGGACGTAAAAGGTAAAACCACTTTCAAAGAAGAGTTTGTAACCGCAGGTGGCATCCGGCTCAATGAAGTGGATGTAAACACCATGCAAAGCAGGTTGCAGCCTGGTTTATTCTTTGCCGGTGAAATATTGGATGTCGATGGTGTGACGGGGGGCTTTAATTTTCAGAATGCGTGGACCACAGGCTGGATCGCAGCCCAAAACGTTAAACCATAAAGGAAGCCGTTTTTTTAAATTATCTTGCCGCAGCAAAGCTCCGAATGAAAAAAATTGACCGATATATATTCTTTAATTTTTTAAGTACCTTCTTCTTTTGCCTCATTCTGCTTACGGTGATCATAGTGGTAGTAGATCTGAGCGAGCACACCGATGATTTTGCAAAATCAGGTTTAACTGCCTGGCAGATCGTAACCCAGTATTATTTTGGTTTCATTCCACGGATAGATGCCATGCTCTTTCCGCTATTTGTGTTTATAGCCGTCATTTTTTTTACTTCCAAAATGGCCGGCCGTTCAGAAGTGATCGCCATACTCAGCAGCGGTGTCAGCTACAAGAGATTTACGGTGCCCTTTATGGCCGGCGGTCTTATACTCGCCGCCATCCTGTGGATGGGCTACCAGTATGTTATTCCCAAAGCCAATAAGATATGGGGTGAGTTTGACAAACGGTATGTGGAAGTGAACAAAGGCCGTTACTCCACCAACTCAAGCACCAAGCAGCATGTTTATTTCAAGCTTGATAACAATACCTATGTCGGTATCCGTTCTTATGATACGGTGCCCAAATCGGGCAGCGGCTTTTTTGTGCAGCGCTTCAAAGGCAACCAGCTCCTTTATAATTTAAGGGCCAACACTTTTTCCTGGGATACTGCCGATAAAAAGTGGAAGCTGAATATGGTCTTTGAAAGAGACTTTCATGAGAAAACGGAAACGGTCAAGCATTACGATAATATTTTAATGAACTATAATTTCAAGCCGGTTGACCTGGGTAAGGATGAATACCTGAAAGAGCAGATGTCAACCCCTGAGCTCAACAATTTTATACAGCTGGAAAAAATGCGTGGTTCAGAAACCATGAGCTCATTGCTGGTAGAGCGCTACAACCGGGATGCGATCCCTTTTTCCGTACTTATCCTCACGCTGATAGGCGTATCACTAGCTTCCCGCAAGGTTAGGGGAGGAAGCGGTCTTCACCTGGCGCTCGGGGTATTTTTATGTGTGATCTATATCCTGTTCAGCAGGGTGAGCCTTGTGTTTGCAACCAAAGGCAATTTTTCTCCCTGGCTGGCGGCATGGCTTCCCAATATCATCTTCGCTTTCATTGCTTTTTATCTTTATAAAAAAGCACCCAAATAAACAAGAATTTCTTTCCAAACTTTCAAGCAAAGTTTTTGTTTAACCAAGCTTGTCATCGTAATTTTAAGGCCGATTAAGCGTGAGTAAAGGATCGGGTCATTCGTATATTTTACCTGCTGCATTGGTCATTTAATTGCTGCCGACTTTTTGCATATTCAAGCTCAAAGGCTTTAGCAGATACATTCAACATTTTTAATTTTTTGTACAATGGGAATTATTAAAGAAAGATTCAAAGCAAAGTCAGACGCTGTAGGTGCTGAAATCAAAGAATTGCTGAAAGAACATGGTAACAAAATAATTGGAGAAGTAACCCTGGCGCAGGTGTACCAGGGTATGCGTGGCATTACCGGCCTGGTAACCGAAACAAGCTTGCTTGATGCACAGGATGGTATCCGTTTCAGGGGTTATTCAATTCCTGAGCTGCAGGAAAAGCTTCCCAAAGCTCCCGGTGGTTCAGAGCCATTGCCCGAAGGCCTGTTTTATTTAATGCTGATCGGGGAACTGCCTACCGATGAGGATGTACATCATCTTACCAGCGTATGGCAGCGACGCAGCCATGTACCCAACCATGTTTTTGCAAGCATTGAAGCTTTGCCTGTTTCCACTCACCCCATGACACAGTTTGTGGTAGCGATTATGGCCCTGCAAACGGAAAGCGTGTTTGCCAAGCAATATGCAAAAGGCATGAGCAAAAAAGATTACTGGGAAGCTGTGTTTGATGATACGATGGATCTTATTGCCCGCCTTCCACGTATCGCTGCTTATATCTACCGCAGGAAATATAAAAACGGCGATCATATTCAGCCGAACGGCCTGCTCGACTGGGCCGGCAACTTCGCTCACATGATGGGCTACGAAGACGAAGGATTTAAAGAACTGATGCGTTTGTACATGACCATTCATGCAGATCATGAAGGAGGAAATGTAAGCGCTCATACCACGCACCTGGTAGGCTCAGCTTTAAGCGATCCCTACCTGAGCTTTGCGGCAGGTATGAACGGGCTGGCCGGACCATTGCATGGTCTTGCTAACCAGGAAGTGATTAAATGGATATTTGAAATGCGGGAACATATCGGCAGCGAATCCCCCAGCAAAGAGCAGATTGAGGAATATGTGAAGAAAACGCTGGGTGAAGGAAAAGTAGTACCGGGCTATGGTCATGCTGTATTGCGTAAAACAGATCCACGTTTTACAGCACAGATGGAATTTGGCAAAAAACATATGCCGGATGATCCGTTGGTGAATACCGTATGGAATGTGTATGAAACTGTTCCCACTATCCTGGGCTCTATTGCCAAGATCAAAAACCCATGGCCTAATGTGGATGCGCACAGCGGGGCCCTGCTGGTGCATTACGGCATGGTGGAATATGAATTTTATACGGTGCTGTTCGGGGTTTCCCGTGCACTGGGTGTACTGGCCAGCCTTTGCTGGGACAGGGCGCTTGGCTTCCCGCTGGAAAGGCCCAAATCCATCACTACCGACCTTGTTAAGCTTTGGCTCGAAGGAAAAGACAATATCTGGGGCGATTAACCCACATTATATATAAATATTTTATAATAAAAAGCCGGCTGAAGCCGGCTTTTTTGTTGTATTAGCTTTTTTTTTATCCCCATTGCAACCATATTCTTTCACATCTCGTCTAATGCTATGTTAGGAATACTATAGGAGTCGACCTTTGAAGGTTTTCTCATTGGTCTTACAACGGGTCGTTCTCGGCCCGTTTCTTAATTTTTACTATTATTGATGAATATGTTTTGCATTAATCCAGTGTACCTTGTAAACTAAGCTGTAATATATTGCGGTAAATAAGTTGAATTTTTTAGAAAATTGCGGATTTGCTGTGTAAACGATGGCTGAGTTTGCCAAAGATTGAATATACAGGTGTGATTTCTCCTGGTGGTCGAATTTATATAGGATATAATTTTTGGACATTAAAAATTAGGTTCTATGTTAGTGCGATTAGAAATGAATTAGCAAAAGTTTTGAAAGTTTTTTTTCATATTTAGAGACTAGATGTGGAAAATAGTAAAGACGATAAAATATTTGCAAGGTTTCTTAAGGCCAAATAATTATTTTGACCAAATGGCTTAGATGGAAAAAGCTTTAATCGACGATCACTCATTCAATCTTAAGAATCTGATCGAAAAAAGTCTGGGGGGGGATCATAAGGCATTCAAAACCTTGTACGACTCCCTGTCGGGTAAAATGTACAGTTTGTGTTTGCGTTATATTTCCGACAGAGAAGATGCAAATGACGTATTCCAGGATAGTTTTGCTAAACTATATTTTAACCTTCACAATTTTAGATTTGAAGGCTCGTTTGAAGGTTGGGCCCGAAGAATATTCGTTACCAACTGTCTTGATTTTTTAAAGAAAAAGCGAATCGCTTTTGTAGAAATGACTGAAAACCTGCAAACGGAAGCCGTTCCTTTTTCAGGGTTTGAAAAACTTAATATGGAAGATATGCTCCGGTTAATTCAACAGTTGCCGGAAGGACAGAAAACAGTTTTTAATCTATACCAGGTAGAGGGCTACAGTCACAAAGAAATTGCAGATATGTTACAGATAACTGTAAGTGGCAGTAAATCCCAGTTACACAGAGCAAAAACGTCATTAAAAAATATTTTGATCAACGAAAATGCCTAACCGCTATTTAAATATTTTCAGGAAGCTTCAGGGGTACTTCATTTCCCCTAACCTGAACTTGTGGGGGCGAATACGAAAACGTTTGTTTACCTCTGATTTTCCTGACGAATCCAATTCATTGCGGGATTATAAAGTGCCTCCCCCGGAAGAGCTGTTTAACCAGGTGCTCGAAACACACCAGCAGCTTCAGCTAAAAGATTCTTTCCAGGGATTAGTAGATTACCCGATAGCGCCTCCCTCAGATTTTTTTGAAAATATTGTTTCCCTCATCGAAGCCAATGAGAAAAAAAGAAAAGGTATATGGGTCAGGATGCCGGTATACAGGATGGCAGGAGCCATAGCAGCAATGCTGATAGTTTTAGCAGGATTCGCCTGGCTCGTTTCCAACCATAAAAAAGAGCAAAAAGAAGAGATCGCCGGAAAAACACCAACCAACAACACCGGTACCGTTATAACCAACAACACCGATTCTGCCATCTACCTTCACCCTGTAACTGAAACTACCTTTACCGCTGCCGTTAATCATACACCGAGACGGTATACCAGGGAAACAGGAATTTCAAAAATGACCTCAGTGGAAGTGGATGGTGTTAATATCCCGATAGAAAACAATGATATCCTGTACTCGTTTACAAAATATCCTTACGGAAGCGCTGTAAACTGGGAAAAGGGCAAATCGAAAAAAATAAGGCTGGACGAATACGCCGGTATATCCCTGTCGCCCTACATGAGCGAAGTGATCGGTACGCTTTATAAGACGAAGAAAAATGGCAAGCCTACCTATAAGGCTAAAAGAACAAAGGCTAAAATAGCAAGGTGGAAGAAAAGCGATAACAAAACTTTTGATAAAAAGAAAAACAGGAATCCGTTGGATATCATCGACCTTGCGGAACATGTATATTAGAATGATAAGGAAGACCTACATACTGGCTTTATTTATTGGCATTAATATTTGTGCAAAGGCACAAGTGCCGGTGGGGGACAGTGCCGCTCCTGCTATAAAGCCTTTTGTGATCTCCTATTCGTTAAGCATTGATACCAAAGACAGGGAAGGTTTGCCTGAAAGCTATAACGGTGCCATTAAAACCCTGTTCATTGAAAACGACCGGGTAAGAAGCAGGCTGGTATCGCTGATGAGAGTGCAAAGTATTTTTTATAACCAGAAAATGGCTCCGTCCATCACTATTGTCAAAGAGTCGGGCACCAATCAGTATAAAAAAGTGCTGAATGCCTCGCAATGGCAGAAGATGAATGAGCAATATGATGGCGTGCGGTATGAGTTTATAGAAGACAGCATTGATGTGAAAGGATACCAGTGTAAAAAGGTAAATATTCTTTTAAAAGATGGAAAGCAGATAACGGCTTACTATACTAACGAGATACAACACCCGCTTTTTTCAAAAGTCGAACCTGCATTTGCAGGCGTTCCGGGTATTGTGCTGCAATATGAATACAGCAGTTCAAAAGCTACTTTTCTTTATAAGGCTTCTGATATTTCCTTCAACCCCATTTCCCCGGACATATATAAAATCCCATAATGAAAAAAGAACTGTTTTTGCAGTTCTTTTTGCTTCAGAGCGTACGAATTGATATTTAATAATAAAACCTTGGTGGATTTTATTTCCAAATAACAAGACGACAATCGGTTGCGCAGAGTTGCAGTGCCATACTTTTTTATAAGTAAAAATTTAAAGACCGGCAAATTCGGTTTGAATAAACCGCCCGCCTGCTATAAAGATTTTACAAAGAAAATAGCGTCAAAAAAATCTTTTGACAGATAATACAATCCTTTATATTTGCAATCCGTTCAACAAAAAGGGGGATTAGCTCAGTTGGCTAGAGCGCTTGCATGGCATGCAAGAGGCCACCGGTTCGAATCCGGTATTCTCCACCAGGACCGCAGCAACAGCTGCGGTTTTTTTATGCCCCCCGGTAAATAAATGACAACCGTTTTTGATGGGCCGCCCGTTCTTCCTTCTATCATTCCTTCAGCCTAAAATACAAGGACGGCTGCAGGTGCAGGCAATACTTTTATACAAACATTATCGATGAAATATATTGCTACCATAGTCTTCCTGTTTGCCGTTTTATTGGCAGCGGGTCAGCCGCAGCGCAAAGCTATTATAGGTATGCAGGGCAAGCCTGTTGAAAAAGGCATCCGGGCAGATAGTATTGCTCCCAATACAACATTTGCAGCGCTGGGGCTCAAAAAAAATGATATCCTCTTATCGGTGAATGATAAAACAATCCAGACGCTGGAACAGTACGCAGCCGTGGTAAACCTGCTGCGTAAAGATGATAAGGTGACGGTAAAATATTTATCGGGCAACAAGGTAAAAACGGTTTCCGGCAAAGCGGTCATGCGGCCTTATGAAACATCGGCGATTGCAGATATTCAATACGACTGGGTTCCTTTCAGGGGCGGTTACCTGCGGGCCATTACCCGCAAGCCAAAAGGCGCTGCTCATTGCCCGGCCATATTGCTGATCCCGGGTTATGGTTGCGGCAGCATTGAAAACTATACGAACAGCTACAATGGAAAGCTCCTGTATGAATGGGTGAAGGCAGGTTTTGCAGTAGTGACGGTTGAAAAATCGGGATTGGGCGACAGCTATGATTGTGTGCCCTGCGCAGAAGCTGACCTGGTAAATGAAATAGAAGGGTTTGATGCAGGCTATCAATACATGGAGGCATTGCCTTTTGTTGACAGGAACAACCTGTTTGTATGGGGACATTCTATGGGTGGCGTGGTGGCGCCGGAGGTGGCGAAACGGCACAGCCCTAAAGGAGTGATGGTATTTGCCTGTACTTTCAGGCCCTGGAGCGAATTCCTGCTGGAAATGCACCGGGTGCAAAAACCTTTGCTGGAGAATATGAGCTACCAGCAAACAGAAGAATTTGTAAGAGGCATTCAGAAAGTGTATTACGAATTTTTTGTGCTGAAGAAAACACCCGAACAGATCCATGCAATCCCCGAATACAGGGCGCTGGCCGAATCTGACCTTAATTACAAACCCGGCAGCAATAACATGTGGGGCAGGCACTGGCGTTACTGGATGCAGCTCGATTCGCTCAATATGGCCGAAACCTGGAAACAGGTAAAAGCGCCCGTGCTAATCGTTCACGGCGGCGCCGACTATGAGCAATGTTCACTGGTGGAACCTTTCATGATACGGGAAACGGTGAATGAAGCCCGCCCGGGCGCTGCTACCTGGATCACTATTCCCGATATCGATCATTTCATGATGAAAAGCAACAACTGGAAAGAAGCGGCTGCTAATTTTAAAGCGCAGCAGTATGCAAAAGGGAATTTCAATTATAAGATTGCTGAAGAAACCATTAGCTGGCTAAAAAAGATAACCGCTATGTAAGGATAGTAATATTACGCTTTCATTGCGCTTTTCACTTCTACAAAAAGAGTATTGCATTTCAGAAACGGTTTTATAATTTTATCTCCTGTTTTAATGAAGTACACAATGAAACGAAGAAACACCTTACCGTACATCATCACATTGCTTTGCCTGGCACTCAGCAAAGTTTCTTTTTCCCAGAACGATCCGGAGTTTACACAAGGATTTATCATGCATGTGAAGCTGCATAATGGGGCTGTAACCAATTTTCACAGGGGTGCAGACCTGTACGCTGCGGGCTTCCAGGTGATACCGCAGCTAGGGGTTATTGAAAACAAGCTCAGGATAGGTGCTATTGCCGGCGCTTTTTATGCCGCAAAACAATTTGACGGACAGTTTGGTCCCACTGTTTCCTACAAGCTCAAAACATTTAATGCCGGTGCTTTCGGAAGCGCCGCCAATCTTCATCTTACCGCTGATCATATATGGGGAACCGACCGGCAAAAACTGGTGGGTGGTGGCCTGCATGTGGACCTGCTGAACAAGTTGGTATTAGGCGTTACCGTGCATAAAGATTATGAATATCATACATGGTGGCTGCAAACAGCAGTAGGCCTGCGCATCAGCAAGGTTAAAAAAACGCCTCAACCTTTTAACGAATAAAATTTATTTATGAGCAGGGCATTAGTCATCAGTGGTGGCGGATCAAAAGGCGCATTTGCAGTGGGTGTGCTGAAGAAACTGATCAAGGATTACCCGGATCTTTCTTTTGACAGGTATGTAGGTACGAGTACCGGTTCACTGATCGTTCCACTGGCAGCCATGGGCGCTTATGACCTGCTGGAAAAATTATACAGCACGCAAAAGACAGAGAACATCATTAAGAAAAATAATATCGGCGATCGTCTCAACCAGAATTCCATCTTTGATGCGAATCCTTTATGGAAGCTCGTGGAGCAATATTATACTGATGATAACTGGAATGCCTTACAGCAGTCCGGGAAAAAAATATATCTCACCAGTACCTGTCTTCAAACAAGCGAATTGGTGGTATTCACCAATGATACCAATGTGGCGCCGGCAAAGCACTACGAAGTAAAACAACTGAAAAGCGCTGATCACTTCCGGAAAGCGGTGATGGCATCTGCCTGCCAGCCTGTGTTTATGCCGCCTATCAAGGTGAATAAAGGCATCCCCGGGGAACCACACCCTGATTTTCAATTTGTAGATGGAGGCGTAAGGGAGTATGCCGGCGTGGAAATGGCGATTGACAATGGCGCTACAGAAGTATTTACAATCCTTTTATCTACCGGTGATAAAGTGATCTTTGACACAGAATTCAAAACCATATTTCCCATATTACAGCAGACGCTGGATATTTTTATGGAAGATGTGGGTAAAAATGACCTGATCATACCCGAACAATACAACGAAGCGCTGGTATATATTGATGCGGTGAAGAAAAAAATGAAAAGGGCAGGCATAGACGAAGCAACGATCAATGAATATTTTAAAATAAGGGGTAAGGAAAATCCTTACGAGGATAAGCAACCTATCCGGTTTTTTACCTTCCGGCCCAAAGTGCCGCTGGGCGGCGGTCCGGGCGGATTGACCTTTGATCCTGAAGAAATGAAGAAAATGATTGCTACCGGTCAGAAGCTGGCCGGCGATTACCTGGCAACGTTAGATCCTTCGGTCATTACCTGGGCTTAATAATATAATTTCTGGAATAGGCCTTGCAGGCCACTGCGGCGCTTTTTTAAGCGCCGCTCTTTATTGCAGGCAACCGGGGGCATGAATGTTAAAATCAATGTTTTTGCGGTTGATCCTGGCGGGGTAAACTTTTTTTTCTTTGTATATTGCCGTTTGAACGAAAAAGAAATACCGATTATGAGTAATGAAGATTCGATGAAGCAAAGTGTAAAAAATGAAATAAAATTTTTAGAAGGACCACAGAGCAGATGGGCAGAATTTAAATTTACGGTAAGCGTTTTATTTGAGTTTATTAAAGGATTCAGGGCACTGCACAGGGTTGGCCCCTGCGTTACGGTGTTTGGCTCGGCAAGGTTCAAGGAAGATAATCCTTATTATATCCAGACACAGAAAATTTCAGCAGAAATGGCCAGGATGGGTTTCACCATCATGACTGGCGGTGGTCCGGGTTTAATGGAAGCCGCCAACCGTGGCGCCAAGGATGTAGGCGGAAGAAGCGTAGGCTGTAATATTGTATTGCCGCATGAGCAGCACCAGAATCCATACCTGGACAAATGGGTGGACATCAAATTTTTCTTTGTAAGAAAGACCCTGCTGTTGAAATACTCTTACGCTTTCGTGGTGATGCCCGGAGGCTTCGGTACGCTGGATGAATACTTTGAAGCGCTTACGCTGATACAGACCCGCAAGATCAGCGAATTCCCGATCATTATTTTTGATACCGGTTATCACAAAGATATTATTGAGCATATCGACAAAATGAAGGAGGTTGGTACCATTTCTCCTGAAGACCTTGACCTCTGTCTCTTTACGGATTCTATCGAGGATGCTGTGAAGCACCTGCAGACAAACAGTATTGAAAGATTCAAGCTGAAATATGAGCCACCGCACAGGAATTTCTGGAACAGGGTGTTTAACGACTAGTTGTTAATTGTTAATGATTAATTGTTAGTTATTAATGGTTAGTGGCCGGGTGAGTGATGTTGATCAATAGGATGATGAGGAAAATGCGGAATCTTTTCAGACCGGTGTATGTTGCGGAGAGTCGCCAGCTTTTTAAAAAGATATTCTTGATGGCTGGCAATACTTCGGAAGTACGGTTGAAATGAGCAGCATTGTGTTGCTGCAATGCCTGTAATTTTTTCCTGAGCCAGCTCATGATAAGCGGGGAGATGAATAAACTCCAGCCTCCGATGATAAGCAATGACCGCAATGCGATCATCATAATTTTTCCTTTGGGTAATATGGCTTGCGCAGGAGCGATGACCGACTGCAGGTAAAACGCAAGCAGGATCAGCCAACAAATAACAAGCAGCAGCTTCAGCTTTTTCCCTTTTCTTTTTTGGGGGATGATTTTTTCTTCAATTGTATCATCAGCGGTAATGATAAAAGAGGGATATTTTTCTTTCCATGAAGCGGTTCGCCGGATCAGCCTGCTGCCATACAGCCCGATTAATAATCCCGTCAACGCATGAATAATAATGTACCCCGCAGCGAGTAGCAGGCTCACATTTTTTTCACTACCGGAACCTATCAGCCTATTGATAAATTCATTGACTGCCTGCCAGAAGCTGTTGCCATACAGTAACCAAACCACCAGTAAACGCTGAGCGCCTGATTCCACCAGGCTGAGCGCAGCCACAAGCATGGCAGAGGCAGTGAATATTTTTTTCCTGAGCAGGAGCCAGCCCATTGTTCCCTGGAAAAAAACGGCGATGTAGGCAGTAGGGGGGCTATGAGGGCTAAGCGCAAGCTTGAAAATCGCTACGATAACCGTGGCTTTCAGTATGGCGTTTCTTGCAGGGATGAACCATGCCAGCATCATGATGCAGAAAACGGCCAGCCCGCTTACCAGCATGCCCGTAAAAGGAATCTTTGCAGCATGCATGATACCACCGGCAAAGGCTTCACAGATCACCCAGAGTGCCGTGATGCGGTAAAACAAAGCAGTGCTGTAAAGAGAGCGCTCGCTGGTTATTGTCATTGATCCAAATATCGAATCTTCACCCCTAAAAAAGAAATAAATGTAACCGGGACTTAATAAGCTTTTTTGTCCTGCTTGGCTTTCCAGGTTTCAAAAACGGCGATTGCTGCTTCTCTGCCTATCGCAAATACCGGTATTTTTCTGTCACCAAGCGAAGCATTAATCTCATCGTAGATCATAGAATCATCAAAACCTGCATCGGCGGCATCCTGGCGGGTATTGGCAAAATAGATTCTCTTGGGTCTTGCCCAGTAAATGGCGCCCAGGCACATAGGGCAGGGTTCGCAGCTGGCGAACACTTCACAATCTTCTAGCTGGAAAGTGTCCAGGTTTTTACAGGCATCCCGGATAGCCACCACTTCCGCATGCGCCGTAGGATCGTTGGTGGAAGTAACCTGGTTATTGCCTCTCCCTACAATTTCATCGCCTCTTACGATCACGCAGCCAAACGGCCCGCCGCTGTTGGAATTCATTCCTTCTAGTGACAGTGCAATGGCTTCCTGCATAAATTTTTCCTCCCTTGTCATTTCGCAAATTTTAAACCATGTAAATATATACTAACTTACACTCAAATTGAATGATACCATGGGGATTCTAAAACAGATAGCGGAATATTTATACCTCAAAAAGAAAGACCCGGCAGCGCCCGATTCGCAATGGGTGAAATATATGCATGGCATCAACCGCATTTCTATCCTGCTGTTTTTATTTGCCATCATTGTGATCGTTATACGATTGTTTATAAGAAAGTGATCAACGCTGTTGTACAAAATCCACGATAGCTTTTGCAGTGGCCGCTGATGCGTTGCCACCTGCCCTGAGCAGGTCTTTTAATGCAGTGTAATCTTCTTTCAGCTGCAGTTGCTTGTTTTCGTCAAACAATAATTTATTGAGCTCTGTAATTAAATTCTGTTCCGTCAGGTCATCCTGCACCAGTTCTTTCACTACTTCCTTGTCCATGATAAGATTTACGAGGCAGATATATTTGATCTTCACCAGCCTTTTGGCAATCTGGTACGACAATGGATTGCCTTTGTAGCAGATCACTTCCGGCACTTCAAACAAAGCGGTTTCCAGCGTAGCTGTTCCGCTGGTAACGAGGGCTGCTGTTGAAGAAGCCAGCAGCGCATAGGTTTTGTTTTCCACTGCACCTACATTGCTGTATGGAGCCAACAGCTCATCATAAAAAGAAGCAGGAATCTCCGGCGCTTTGGCTACAATAAATTCATAATCGGGATAGTGTTTTGTAATGCTCAGCATAACAGGCAGCTTGGCCAATATTTCCTGCCTGCGGCTTCCCGGCAGCAGTGCAATGATCTTTTTATCACCGGCAATGTCAAGCTTTTCATTGCCGGCCCTGAATTTGTCTATCACTTCAATGAGAGGATGTCCTACATATTGCACTTCATAATCCCACTTTTTATAAAATGCTTTTTCAAACGGAAGAATGACCAGCATTTTGTCAACAAATTTTTTAATGTTGTGAATGCGGCTTTCTTTCCATGCCCATATCTGCGGGGAGATATAATACACCACTTTTATGTTCTGCTCATGCGCCCATTTGGCAATCCTCAGATTAAAGCCGGGATAATCAATGAGCACCAGTACATCGGGCGCAAATGCCAGGATGTCTTTTTTGCAGAAGGACAGGTTTTTTAAAATAGTGCCGAGGTTGCTGATCACTTCCACAAAGCCCATAAAGGCAAGATCCCTGTAATGCTTCACCAGCGTGGCGCCGGTAGCCTGCATGAGATCGCCTCCCCAGCATCTTATCGCTGCATTGCTATCGAGCTGCTGCAAGGCTTTTACCAGGTTGCTGCCGTGCAGATCGCCGCTTGCTTCTCCTGCAATAATATAATATTTCATTTTGGTTCTTTCATTTTATGAGCAACGCTCAACAGTATTTTTAATAGCTTACTTTTTCTTTTTGTTTCTTTTATACCATTTATCCAACTGTTTAAAGCTCAGGTTCATTAAAGCATATTTTTTGCTGTCGGGCAGGTAAAAATGCCACCATTCCGTATCGAGCACTTTAAAGCCATGTTGTTCCATTGCAGCACGAAGCAATTGCCTGTTTTGCAAAACCGCCTGCGGCAGCCGGGTGTAATTGCTGTGAGCAGTGTCACTGAAATTATCAAATCCCGTTCCCATATCCAGCTCTTTGCCCGTTGCTTTGTCAACAATGGTAAGGTCAACTGCAATGCCCCTGTTATGCCCGCTGCCGAATTTAGGATCGGCCGCATAACGGTCGTCTTTCACCGGCTCCCACATTTTTTCAGTAACCGAATAGGGGCGGTAAGCATCCCATATCTTCAGCGATAATCCTTTGCTGTTTAAAAGAGCCTGCACTTTTTGTAAAGCAAGTGCAGCAGGTCTCCGGAGATAAGTGGTAGGAGTTCCGGCAGGGTAGAGGGCCGTATGCAGAAAATTATCTTTTGTACTGTATTTCAGGTCGATAATAATACCGGGTACCAGTTCCTTTATATCCAGCATAGCCATATTGCTGTCGGCAGTGGCGCTTTGCTGCAAGGCTGCAGCTGTTTCAATAATTTCCAGCCCGTATTTATTTTTTTGTGCAACCTGTGCGAAGGTTGAATCGTTTGTTACAAGAAAAAGAACCGCAAAGCTGATTTGTAATAAAAGGTTATGTATATTGTATAAGTATTCTTTGCTTGTCATCAGCTCAAAAGTATAAATAAATACAGCAGTTGTGTGAAAGTTCCGCTGCTAAATTTAATTGCAGCAACAATGCCCAACCTAAACTCCTGTAGTATATGAAACCATCGCTGCCTTATATTTCTGTTATTTTTCTTACGGCATTTGTATTGACCTTTGTTGCCTGCAATCATAAAAAGGATAAAGAGGATGTGATCAAAAGTCCTGAGGAAATGAATACAGCCGTGCAGTCTCTGATAGAATCCATGCTGGATGATGCCAATAACAAAGGAAAGATCAATGACAGCGTAAGCGTTTCCTTTACACCGGTACTGGAATATTTTTACAGCAGCACTTCTCATCAGCCGGTATGGAGCAGTAAGGAAGAATGGAGTCCTGCCGCCGCATCGTTTATCAGTTATCTTGATACCTGTGAAAGAGATGGTCTTTTTCCTGAAACATATCAATACGACCTGCTGAAAAAATACCGCCGGGTCCTGGCCGATTCTGCTGCAAGAAAAATTGCTTCCACCTGGGCCAATGCAGACCTCCTGCTCACAGATGCCTATTTTCATATCCTGCAGGACCTGAAACAAGGGCGCCTGCAGACAGATAGCCTGGCCTGGAAGCACAACAAGGATAAGTATGATGCTTTTTTTAAAGCTAACCTGGAACAGTTGCAGAAAGGAACGTCTGTCAATACCATTTTCGGTGGCCTGCAACCTGCCTTAGCTCCTTATATAGCTTTGAGAAGGACCGTGCCGAAATTTGTAGACAGTATGGACCGCACCACCTATACTTACCTGGTATATCCTTATAAAGATTCGCTGGCTTTTCAGAAAAGATTATTGAAGCGGCTTGCTGAAAGTGGTTTTACCATAACATCCAAGCAACCCGATTCGGCTATGATGAGTAATGTGATCAATCGGTACCAGAAAGCCAGGAAGCTGAAGGAAACCGGGAAAGTATCGGCAGGGCTGGTAAATCAGCTGAATAATACGGATAAAGAAAAATTTAAAAGGCTGGCCATAACGATGGACCGCTACAAACAAATGCCCGCTTCACTCCCCGAGCAATATATATGGGTGAACCTGCCATCCTATGTGCTGAAAGTATGGAATAAAGATACCCTCGCAATGGAAAGTAAAGTGATCGTAGGTAAACCCGGAACGCCAACACCGGTGCTCAACAGTGAAATATCCGATATCGTGGTTTATCCTACCTGGACGATTCCTTCCAGCATCATACTCAAAGAAATCCTGCCGGCATTGAAACGTAACCCGGGTTACCTGGCACGTAAGGGTTTTGGACTGTACACTTATGAAGGCAAGGCGGTAGATCCGTACAGCGTTAACTGGGCAAAATACAGTAAGGGCATTCCCTACCTGGTAAGACAGGGGAGCGGTGATAATAATGCCCTTGGTGTGATCAAATTCAACTTTCAGAATCCTTATGCGGTATACCTGCATGATACCAACCAGCGATATTTATTCGGCAACAAGGAGCGAAGCCTCAGTCATGGCTGCGTAAGGGTGCAGGACTGGCAGAAACTGGCCTTTTACATAATACGGAACGACAGTATTAATTCAAAACAGCCTGATTCTCTGAAACTTAGTACAGATTCCATCACTACGTGGATTGCGAGGAAGGAGCGTCATATACTTGAGATTAAGAAAAAATTACCAGTATTTATCCGTTACTTTGGGGCTGAGGAAGTGAATGGAGTTATTAAATTTTATGACGATATTTACGGCGATGACAAACGCTTAAGAGAAAGATACTTTTCTCAGAACTGATTGCTCACGAATGTATATTACATGATTAGGAAAAGCTACATTCTTATTTTTTTATGCAGTATAAGTCTTTTGTTTGCCTTTTCTTCCAGTAAGGGCCAGGCTGCTGCAACCCCTGCCGCCGGAACGGAGAAATCATCCAAAAAAGCGAAAACGGCCAACCGTACCCTGTATGGGCAGGCAAGCTTCTATGCTTCCAAGTTTGAAGGCAGGAAAACGGCCAGCGGCGAAATATTCAGACACAGCAAAATGACTGCAGCCTGCAACAGCCTGCCGCTGGGAACCTGGATCAGGATAACCAATTTAAAAAACGGCAAAACCATCATTGTGAAAACCAATGACCGGCTGCACAATAAAACAAGACGCCTCGTTGATCTTACCCGTACAGCTGCTACAAAACTGGGCTTCATAAAAAGCGGCCTCACCCGTGTGAAAGTGGAGGTTTTAGGTAAAAAACCGCCTAAGGAATAAGCCCCTTTTTCTGCAAGGGGACTGATAATTATCAACATATAAGCAATTAAAATATTTCCTCATTTAAAAGGAAGCCGCTAATTTTGTGCAGTTCAAAAAAACTAATATGAAGAAAATAATTTTCTCCCTACTGGCAGGCTGTTTTTGTCTTTTTGCCACTGCCCAAAACGAGTACAAAAAACGCCCTACACTCGCACTTCATTTTATTTTAAATGATTTTAAGACCGCTTCAGAGATCAGGTCTCAGGGTTTATCCAATGTTTTAAACCAGCACGACTGGTCAAAAGTTTCAAGAATGGCTCCCGGCGTAGCAGTCAGCTATATCCAGGGTTTAAGCAACCATCTTGATCTTGCAGCTACCTTATCCTCCTCGTTCCTTAACTATAAGGTTCCTTCAAGCACCCTTACCGAAGCCGGCTTTCACTGGTTCCTGGAAGGCGCTGCCACTGCGAACCTGAAATTACTTACAGACAAATACATTGTAAATCCTTTCCTTACCGCAGGTATCGGCGCTTCTAAGTATAAAGGCTATTTCGGCGCCTTTGTGCCATTGGGCCTTGGTATCCAGACAAGGATCGTAGAAGACAACTATGTATTGCTGAATGCCCAGTACCGCATACCGGTTACAGACAATGCTGAGTATCATTTATACTATAGCCTTGGCTTTGCACATACCATCGGTAGAAAACCTGCTCCTGTAGTGGTTACTCCTCCTCCGCCGGTTATTACCGACCGTGATGGTGATGGTGTGCAGGATGCTGATGACAAATGTCCTGATGTACCGGGTCTGGCTTCATTGCAAGGTTGTCCTGACCGTGATGGCGATGGTATTGCTGATGCAGATGATAAATGCCCTGATGTACCGGGTCTCGCTAAATACCAGGGTTGTCCTATTCCTGATACTGATAAAGATGGTATCAACGACGAAGAAGATAAATGTCCTACTGTACCAGGTGTAGCACGTTATCAAGGTTGCCCAATCCCTGATACTGATGGTGATGGTGTAAACGATGAAGAAGATAAATGTCCTTCACGTCCGGGTCCTGCCAGCAACCAGGGTTGTCCTGAAATTGCAAAAGAAGTGATTGAAAAAGTGAACTACGCCGCCAAGAATGTATTCTTTGCAACCGGTAGCTATAAATTACTGCCTAAATCTTACAAATCACTGAACGATGTAGCGTCCCTGATGAAATCTGATGAAAGCCTGATGCTGGATATCGATGGTCATACAGATGATGTAGGTACTGCAGAGAAAAACCAGGTATTATCTGAAAACCGTGCAAAAGCAGTGAAAGATTACCTGATCAAACAAGGTGTTGCCGAAAGCCGCCTGTTTGCTACAGGTTACGGTGAAGACAAACCGGTTGCAGATAACAAAACTGCGGCAGGTCGTGCGAAAAACAGAAGAACTGAAATGACTGCAAGAAACTTCTAATAGTTTCCTGCCCATAATAATAAAGCCCTTTGCAATTGCAAAGGGCTTTTATTTGGTAGTAACTCAGTTTGAATTTTATTACTCAAAAAACTGCCAGGTTGTATGTCACACTAAGTCTGTTGAAGTGTTGCCGAAACCGGCATAATATAATAATAACCGCCGCCTTCGACAAGCTCAGGCCGACAATCTTTCAAACAGAGACAATCCCTTTTATTTTTGAGGAATGATTACTTACCCTGGTAATTACCTTCCTGGTTGTATTCTTTATGTTTCTGCTTATTTGTATTCGTATTCGATTGTTCCCATCAGGCGTCTTTCCTTGCTGAAACATTTTTCTCTTACCCGGAGACCGTTTTCGTAGCTGTATTTCCAGACATAATAATTGTTCACCCCTTCTTCGCTGGTGGTCATCTGGGAAACCAGTCCGGCAGTGTTGTTATATTCAAAAATATAGTCAGGCCGCATCATAGTCTTGAAATCATTTTCCTGCACTACGTCGGTGAGCCTGTTTTTAGCATCGTAATAATAGTAGTACTTGGTGCCTGTCTTTGTATCTTTTTCGATACCGATATTTCCTTTTTCATCGGGTGCAAAAAGAATCGTAACAGAATCTCTCTTGTTTTTTACCCGGATCATTTTTTCCAGGAGGCCGGCAGCAGAATAGCTGTACAGGTGTTCTTCCGTTATTTCGCTGGTAAAATCGTCATCACTGGAACGTATCACTGAAGTGATCGACGCTACCTGTCCATCGGCTGTGTACTGGTAATAGCTCCTGGTAACGGAAAGGTCGGAGCTGTCGGTTGATTGCAGCAGGTCGCCATTGTTATTGAACAGCGAGGTTTGCAAAGAGGGGGAAGAAATTGCAGAGCGGGAAAACAGCTCTGCCTTTTTATAATCTTTCGAAAATTTCTTCTGGGCAAAAAAGCCTTCACTTTCAGCCCCGTCGCCTTCAAAACTTTTGATGTTGATGGTCTTTACCTTATTGGTTTTATAAGCTGCCATATCGGCTTTCGTTTGCTTATTGCTCAGTATATCCTTGTAATAATACTGGGCCTGCACTGAAGCCGCCAGGCATAGAAAAGAAGAGAACGCAAATATTTTTTTCATTAATGATGGTTATTTTTCAAAGTTAATGTCCTGCTTACAGTATTAGCCTTCCGGGCTGCTAAAACTTTATTATTTTTAACAAAATAATCTGCATTGAGTCATTTAAAGGAACGTACAGAAAAAAACTGCCTGAATTGCAATGCGCAGGTATACGGAAAATATTGCCATGTATGCGGCCAGGAGAATACAGAGCCGGCAGAAACCGTCTGGCACCTGGTTACTCATTTCTTCAATGATATCACTCATTTCGACGGAAAGTTTTTCAGCACACTGAAGCTGCTGCTTATCAAACCGGGGTTTCTGTCTGCAGAATATAAAAAGGGACGCAGAGCCAGCTACCTGAACCCGGTACGCATGTACATTTTTACTTCCTTTATATTCTTTATTATTTTTTTCTCGACCGTTCATATCGGGGAGTCTGTAATGCCCGACCTGAAAAAATCGAACTATGTAATAGAGCCTGTTGATAAAATGGATAGCGCTGAGTTTGCAGATATGACCAGGCAGATCAGCAATGGCCAGGTAATGACGAAGGATCAGTTTTATAAATACGTGGACAGTACGAATGCATTGGATGCCATTACCATTTTCGGGAAAACATACAAAAGCAGGCAGCAATATGACTCCCTGGTAAAGGCAGGCGCCATTCATCCCGGCTGGCTGGAGAATAAAGTGGCAACACGTTTGTTTGAGATAAGGGAAAAATTCAGGAAAAACGATAAAGGTGAAATGGTGAATGTGATGACCATTTTCCTGCACATGTTTCCGCAGATACTCTTTGTGTCTCTACCACTGTTCGCCTTCCTGCTATGGCTGATCTACCTGCGCAGGAAAGACTTTTACTTTGTGAGCCATGGCATTTACAGCATTCACTTATATATCTTTTATTTTATTTGCCTGCTATTCCTGATAGGTATTCGTAAGCTTTTAGATATTCTTCACTGGAATGGGCTGGCCGGATGGGTTACTTTCCTGCTGGTGATCGGCTTGCTGCTTTACGAATACAAAGCCATGCGTAATTTTTACCAGCAGGGCAGGGCTAAAACGATCGTTAAATTTTCACTGGCCGTTATATGGAGATCTTTTATCTTTTTTATACTCGCCCTATTCTTTCTTCTATTTTCATTTTATAAGCTTTAACATCATGCAGGCAGCAGCAAACGAATTTTTAAGACTGGTAACAATCATGGATGAGCTCAGGGAAAAATGTCCCTGGGATAAAAAGCAGACCATTGAATCGCTTCGTCATCTTACCATAGAAGAAACCTATGAGCTCACCGATGCTATTACCGATACCAACTGGAAGGGCATTAAGGAAGAACTAGGAGATTTATTGCTTCATATTGTTTTTTATGCAAAGATCGGCACCGAAAAAAACGAGTTTACACTGGAAGAAGTGATCAATGGGGTATGCGAAAAGCTCATTGTAAGGCACCCGCATATTTATGGTGACACCAAAGTGGAAAATGAGGAGGACGTAAAACAGAACTGGGAAAAAATAAAGCTGAAGGAAGGGAAGAAGTCCGTGCTGGGCGGTGTGCCTAAATCATTGCCGGCGCTGGTAAAAGCCATCCGGTTACAGGAAAAATCCAAGACCGTTGGCTTTGAATGGGACAATACCTCGCAGGTATGGGATAAGTGCCGGGAAGAGCTGCAGGAGCTAGAGGAAGCCGCCAGGGAAGGCGTCCCTGATAAAATTGAGGACGAAATGGGCGATGTGCTCTTCTCTTTTGTAAATCTTGCAAGGTTTTTGCAGGTAGATGCGGAGAATGCGCTTGAGCGCACCAATAAAAAATTCATCGACCGTTTTACAGGCATGGAAAAGGCTGCCGCCGCAGAAAATAAGCTGCTGCACGACATGAGCCTGGAAGAAATGGATGCCCTGTGGAACAGGATGAAAAAACACACACCATAAAAAGCAAATACTTGCCGGCAAAGCTCAACTTTACATTACCCAGGGTTGTCAACAGCAATCTGTATCTGTTGATTTTAGCGGCATGGTTTATTACGCTGTCTTTTATCGTTGATAACTATTGGTCGGCCAACTCTGGGCCCAAAGCGGTTGTAAAGCGTTTAAGCGAATATGTAAAAAGCAACCAGCGGGATTTTGCCCAAACTGTCAGCGACGGACCTACCTACAATCTTTTTCAGCAGGACAGTATTTCCGAACTGATGCTGCAATCCCTGATGGATAAAGAGTACTATCTTTTTGTGTACAAAAAAACGGCTTCAGGTAATTATACGCTCCGGGAATGGACCTCACAATATATACAGCCTACCTCCGGCATTTTATATTCAGCGGATAAAACAGGTTTTGCGCAGCTGGTAAATGGTTTTTATGTATGGCAAAAGCTGGATACGGCAAATATGACTTTTATATCGCTGCTGCCGGTAAAATGGAATTATGCGACTACCAACGGTTATCTCAAGAACTCTTTTGCCGATAAGGTTTATATATCCGACCAGTTTAACATTTTTCCGGGCGCATCCACCGAGCACAATGTAAAAGCGCTTGATGGCAGCAGCTTATTTTACATTAAAGAAAATCCGGGGCGGCAGACAAATGACACTGTTTTTTCCATCATTCTAAAAACAGCTGCCCTGTTCTTCCTGTTTTTATTTATTCATATCTGCGCCACTTATATAGCCGTCCAGAAAGGCTTTGTAAAAGGAGTTGCTTTCCTGGTAACAGTGCTGGTCGTTTTCAGGCTGCTGAATTATTTTTTGCCTTTCCCTTTTAACATGAGGCAGATCGGCATGTTTGATCCCACTATTTACAGCTCCAAATTTGTTTCAAGATCACTGGGCGACCTGCTGATGAATGCCGGCCTGTTTGCATGGGTCATTGTATTCATCCGTTTTCACCTGAAAGAAGAGGAACGCCGGCTGCGTATTGGAAAGACACAACAGAAATGGATACTCCTGCTGGTATGCTGCCTTATTATTGTGGCGGCAACTTTTGCTGCAGGTGCTATCATCCGTTCTCTCATTTCCGATTCGAAGATATCTTTTGATGTGATCAACTTCTTCTCACTGAATATCTATACCGTTATCGGTTTCCTGGTGCTGTGCTGTGTATCCATTGCTTTTTATTTTTTATGCCAGACATTGCTGCTGTTGGTGAGGCCATTCTTCAGCGGTTTCTTCGCAGAACTGTACCTGGGTATCAGCGTCACTGGCTTATTGCTGCTCAGCTTTGGATTGGGTAGCCTGGCCGGCGGCTTTGCGATCTACTCATTGATCTGGCTGTTGCTGTTTGTATTCCTGCTCAATAACCGCTATCTCGATATGCTGGCTTCCCGTATCGTAAGCTCCAAGCTGGTATTCTGGATATTCTTCTTTTCTTTATCCATTACGATCGTTGTCATATTTGAGAATAACCGCAAAGAGCTGAGGAACCGGTATAAGTATGCAGAAACGCTTTCGAGCAAAACGGATGTTTCCAACGAAACAATGCTCAATTCCATACAAAATGATTTTCGCCCTGATTTCCTGGCAGAGAATTTTTCCCGCTTTCTTGATTCCGCTTCCAGCAAAAAGCTGAAGGATAGTCTCATCGATAATAATTTCCCAGGTTACCAGAACAAGTTTGAAACAAAAATATATTCTTTCGGAAAGGAGGATAATATGCTGTTCAATGACAACCCATTCAGCTACGATCAACTTAATACCATATTAAACACACAGACTAAGCCTACGGCAGTAAGAGGATTTTACTATTATGACGAATCCTTTGATAAGTTCAATTATATCAGTAAGAAAATCATAACCGATACCTCGGGTACTAAGCTGGGAAGCATTTTTGTCGTAGTCAGCCCCCGTACCTTCAAGAATGAAATGCTGTACCCTGAGCTGTTCAGTAAGGGAAAGGACAATGCTATTGAGAATTCTTCCCTTTATGCGTTTGCCATTTATAAGAACGGCAAGCTGATGAGCAGCCATAATGATTATCCCTTTGCCACCCGTATGCCGCCTGTTCATTTTGGCGGTAAGGAATATAAAAATGTGAGAGGTTACAATTATGATGAGCTTTGGGTAAATGCAGGACCGGATAAATATATTGTTATTGTAAAAGAGAACCGGTTCTTCATCGAATTTATTACTTTGTTCTCATACCTGTTCTGTGCCTTTTTATTGCTGGCCGCATGTCTCTGGTTACTGACGGTCTTTATTAATTCAAGGCTCAACCTTCGCAAGCTGCGTACTTACTGGCAGTTGACGATCCGGAACCAGATCCATGGGGTCATCATATTTATCAGCGCCTTGTCATTTCTTGTGATCGGTACTGCCACCATTATTTTCTTTGTGAACCGTTATGAAAGCACCAACAGGGAAAAGCTGAGCAGGGTGATCCTGATCATGAAAAACCAGATAGATAATTCTATCAAGCAGGGCTGGCGGCTCTCTGATACATTGAGCGAACAGGACAGGCTCAATGAGTCTACCGTGGAAAAGGCATTCCAGAATATTGCAGAGATCCATGGCGTAGATGTAAATATCTACGATCTGAACGGCGATCTTAAATTATCCACTCTTGCCTATCCTTATGTGAAAGGGATCTTAAGCACTAAGATGGAGCCGATGGCCTACCAGCATCTCAACAAGCAGATGGAAGCCCAATATTTCCAGAAAGAGCATATCAGCGACCTTAAATTCCTGAGCAGCTATGTGCCGCTCACCGATGATAAGGGCAATGCTTTCGCTTATCTCAACATTCCTTACTATACCTCACAAAGCAACCTGCAGCAGGAAATTGCCAACTTCCTGGTAACGATCATCAACCTTAATGCCTTTATATTTTTGATTGCCGGTATTGTGGCATTATTTATTGCCACCCGTATTACCCATTCTTTTTCGGTGATAGGTGAGAAGATGAAAAAGATCAACCTGGGCACGCACAATGAAGTGATTGAATGGAACCGGAAAGATGAAATCGGCAGCCTGGTAGAAGAATACAATAAAATGGTCAGCAAGCTGGATGAGAGTGCTGCAGCGCTGGCCAAAACAGAAAGGGAAGGGGCCTGGCGTGAAATGGCCAAGCAGGTGGCACATGAGATCAAAAACCCGCTCACGCCCATGAAGCTCAGCCTGCAGTTTTTACAGCGTTCTATAGAAAACAATGCTCCCGATGTAAATGAGCTGACCACCAGGGTATCGCATACGCTTGTGGAGCAAATCGATCACCTTAGTAAGATCGCCAGCGATTTCAGCCAGTTTGCCAATATTGAGAAAGCAGATAAGCGTCGCTTTGATCTGAATGAACAGTTGGATTCTATCAGGAGGCTGTATGATACTGACTCCAATGTAAACATTCAATGGAAGCTCGTGGAAGGCCCTGTATGGATATTTGCAGATAAAACACATATCAACCGTCTTTTCACCAACCTTATTTTAAACGCCATACAGGCGCTGCCAGACGGGCGTACACCCGAAATTGAAGTGGAGGAGGTGGTACGAAGGGAACATGTGCTCATCCGGGTAAAAGACAATGGAGATGGTATTCCCGAATCGTCCCAATCAAAAATTTTCATGCCCAATTTCACTACCAAAAGTTCCGGAACGGGGCTTGGTCTGGCAATGAGCAAACGTATTGTGGAGCAGGTGCAGGGAAGCATCTGGTTTGAAACGCTGGAAGGAGATGGTACCAGCTTCTTTGTTTCCATCCCCCTGGATACTACTCACTGATCCCTTTATATACCGGTTTTCTTTTTGGTAAGGAAGGCTTCCATCTGTTCAAGCGTGAAGCTGCTCAGGTTTTGCGCCCTGGTCAGCAATGCTTTTTGCGCCACCAGCACACCGTATCTTGTATCGGTTAAAGTGTCGGTTGCATGTGAATCCGGGTTGATCGAGATCAGTACATTTTTCGCCAGCGCTTTCCGGATAAAGCGCCAGTCAATATCCAGCCGGTTAGGATTGGCATTCAGTTCTATCACTACATTATTGGCTGCACAGGCATCAATGATCCTGTCATGGTCTACAGGATAACCCGGGCGGCTCAGCAATAAACGACCGGTCATATGTCCGAGCACTGTAGTGTAAGGATTTTCAATAGCCCGCAGCAAGCGCATCATTGCTTTTTCTTCCGTCATCTTTAAATTGCTGTGTACAGAAGCGATCACCATATCAAAGCTGCCCAGCACTTCGGCGGCATAATCCAGGTTGCCGTCATTTAAAATATCGCTTTCAATGCTTTTGAATATTTTAAATGGTGCAAGTGTTGCATTCAGCTCATCAATGTATTTATGCTGGGCTACTATCTTATCTTCAAACAGTCCCTGCGCATAGAAAGCCGATTTGCTGTGATCACTGATGGCCATATATTCAAGGCCAAGATCTATTGCGGCCTTTGCCATTTCTTCGATGGTATTGCTTCCGTCGCTCCAGTTGCTATGGCAGTGGATAATACCTTTGATATCGCCGGGGACGATCACTTCCGGTAATGGGCCTGAACGGGCAATATCGATCACTACGGCTTCTTCCCGTGCATAGGAAGGAATGAACGGAAGGCCGATGGATTCAAAATAAGCCGTTTCATCAGCGCTATTGCTGTTAGCAGGGTCGGCGATTGCCTGGATAGCTGCAACAAATTCAGGAGAAGAGGAAGTGTGCAGCAGGATCGCCGTGCTGTTGTTATTGCTAGCGGCATATATTCTTATCTTCAGCCCGGTACTGCTGTTAAAAAGCAGGCCTGTTTCATTTCTTTCCGCAATGCTGAGGCTGTCGTTTGCCAATAACTTATTTTCTATTACAGCCAGCTCTTCTTCAATTATAAAAGCCAGCTCGTTCACAATTTCCAGCTGCCTTTTGTATTCACCTGTAAGCAATACTTTTTTTCCGGTGAATATTTTTTTCAGCTGTTCTTCAATAACAGCTGCCGCTTCTTCTACCTGGGCGTATAAAAAGCTGCCTTTATTTTTAAAATAAAACTCTATGCTGTCAATAACATTCTGCTGTGTTTTTTCACCGAAGCCTTTGTATAATTTCAGGCGGTTCTCTTTGCAGGCATATAAAAGTTCACCCAGGTTTTCCAGCTCCATTTCTTTCCATATGGTATGGATTTTTTTTGGACCGATACCTTTGATGTTTAACATTTCTATAATGCCGGGAGGGGTGGAAAAAATTATTTTTTCCAGCGCTTCCAGCCTGCCGTTTTCCAGCAATTCTATAATTTTCTGGGCCGATGATGCCCCGATGCCTTTGATGCCGGCAATTTTTTCCCGGGGTGTTTCACTTAGCTGAACCGGTAATTTTTCAATGGCGAATGCTGCGGAAGAATATGATTTTGATTTGAAGCTGTTTTCGCCGTGTATGTCCATCAGCTTCGACAATAAGGTAAACTGATCTGCAATCTGATAATTATCCATGCGCTAAAATTACATAAATGTTGCTGCATCGCATATTAATAACGAATGGTAGAAAAAAGGAAGGGAAAGAATGATAAGAAAAGTTAGCGAAGGGTCGCAAATGCAGGAGGGGGAAGGGTTTCAAAAGAAAAGTCCCGGATGAACCGGGACTTTAAAGTTATCTCTTTTTCAAAAAGATTATTACTTTTTAGCAGCTTTCTTAGCGGCTTTTTTAGGAGCAGCTTTTTTCGCAGCAGCTTTTTTAGGAGCGGCTTTTTTCGCAGCAGCCTTTTTAGGAGCAGCTTTTTTTGCAGCGGCTTTTTTAGGAGCAGCTTTTTTTGCAGCGGCCTTTTTAGGAGCGGCTTTTTTTGCAGCTTTTTTTGCAGTTGCCATTTTTTTTAGATTTAATTGGTTAGTAAATAATACTTAAAAATAAATACTATTTTGAAACTACCAAAAAAAATATAAAAAATTTTTAAGCTGTGGCTTCTACTGCAACTACAGAAACAAAAGTTTTATCTCCTTTTGATTTCCTGAATTCAACCACACCATCAGTCAAAGCGAAGATGGTAAAGTCTCTGCCAACACCTACATTTTTACCGGGATGGTATTCAGTGCCACGCTGACGAATAATGATGTTACCTGCTTCAGCGGCCTGGCCACCAAAAATTTTCACACCTAATCTTTTACTTTGTGAATCACGACCGTTCTTTACGGAGCCTTCACCTTTTTTATGTGCCATTGTTTATTCTTTTAAGAATTAAGAATTTTTGAAAAGAGAAAGTTCAAATTGCATTAAGCAATTCCGGTAACTTTTATCTGAGTGTACTGGGTGCGGTGACCATGTTTTTTACGGAAACCTTTTCTTCTTTTCATTTTAAAGGCAATTACTTTTTCGCCTTTAATAAGGTCGTTCACAATTTCAGCTTTAACAACTGCTTTCACATCAGCACCGCTGGTTACGGTACCGCCGTTTGATGTAAATAATACATCAGAAAATTCTACGGCATCGCCTGCTTTACCGGCAATGTGCGGAACGTACAGGCTATCACCTGCTTTTACTGTAAATTGCTGACCTGCAATTTTTACTACTGCTAACATAACTTCCCGAATTTAGGACGGCAAAGGTAAGCCTTTATACTTAAATATGAGTGCTTTTCTAAAAGTTTTTTTCAACTTCCGGTCAATAGCCGTTTGAGCCTGTAATCAGTCGGAATCCGGCATTAAATTGCTGAAAATCAATTGGTATAGGGTCCAATCTTCTTATCACGGCTTTTTGGGAGTAGCAAAGATGCAAATATATACAGTATATTCGTAGCTGTTTATGTTGCTTCTTACACGCACTTTTAAGGCCATTTTCAGCATTTATGCTTTTGCCAGCTTCCTTCTCGTGATGTTCCTGATCTTTCCTTTTGTGATCATAGCTTCTTTTTTCGGTAAAGTGGTCGGGGGTAATATCATATATATATTATGCAGGTTCTGGGCGGATACCTGTCTTTTTCTCTGGGGGATCCGCCATCGCATCATTTATGAGCAGCCGCACGACCGGTCGCATCCCTGCATTTTTGTGTTCAACCACAATTCCTATATGGATATCCCCGAAATGATGGTAGCCATCCGCCAGAACTTCCGGGCATTGGGAAAGGCTGAAATGACCAAAATCCCCGTTTTCGGGTTTATTTATAAGAATGCCGTGGTAACGGTAGACAGGAGCAGCGCCGAAAACCGTTCGAAAAGTGTACTGACCCTCAAATCTGTCTTGAAAAAAAACATTTCCATTGCACTGGCCCCGGAAGGTACTTTCAATATGAGTCACCAACCCCTCAAGGAATTTTATGACGGGGCGTTTAAAATTGCCATTGAAACCCAGACACCCATCAAGCCCATTATATTTTTAGATGCTGTGGACAGGCTGCATTACAGCTCTGTATTTTCTTTCAATCCCGGAAAATTAAGAACAGTATATTTAGAAGAGGTGGGAGTAGATGGCCTGGATATAAAGGATGTAAATCTTTTGAAACAAAAAGTGTACAGCCGCATGGAAGAAGCTATTATCCGCTATAAAGCTTCCTGGGTACAATCATGAGCAATGAAGCTACCATATTATTTGCTGAGCCTGCCGCAACCCGGTGGGTGAATGTCATACTGCCGCTTGCACTGCCGGTAATCTATACCTATTCGCTGCCGGAGCAACTGGCAGAAAAAGCTTTGCCCGGTTGCCGGGTGGAAGTGGTATTTGGAAAAAATAAAAAATATGCCGCTATCATTAAATCGGTCACAGCAACGGATCCCGGCTATACAACCAAAGCCATTTTAAATGTGCTCGATGACGCGCCGCTTTTGTACGGGCACCAGCTACAGTTATGGGAATGGATCAGCAGGTATTATATGTGCACCGAAGGAGAAGTAATGGCTGCTGCATTGCCTGCCAACTTCAAGCTTAGCAGTGAAACCATATTGATATACAACGAAGAGATAGGCGAAGATTTCTCCGCTCTTACCGACGAGGAATTTGTGGTGGCTGAGGCATTGCTGCTGAAAAAACAATTGCAGCTTACCGAAGTGCAGCAGTTGCTGGACAGCACGCATGTATATCCTGTTATTAAAAAGCTCATCGAAAAAAATGTTTGTTTTATCTGGGAGGAGCTGAGTGAGCGGTATAAAGTGAAAAAGGAAAATTATGTGCTGCTGCATCCGCAGTATCATTCAGAGGAAGCCCTGAGCAGGATACTGAATGAATGGAAAGGCGCTCCCAAGCAGATGGAATTGCTGCTGGCTTTCTTACATCTTCAAAGAACAGCATCGGAAGTAACCCAACCGGCCCTGCTGAAAAAATCAGACGCTACAGCAGCGCAGCTCAAAGGATTGGTTGATAAGAACATATTGCTGGTGGAGCGAAGGGCTGTTGACCGTATACGGTCTTTGCCCAAAGAGGTGATGATTGATTTTGAGCTGAGCCCCAGCCAGCAGAATGCATTGCGGGAAATAAAAAAAACATTTACAGAAAAAGCGGTGTGCCTGCTGCACGGCGTTACCGGCAGCGGTAAAACGCAGGTGTACATAAAACTGATAGAGGAAGTATTCTCGAAAGACGGGCAGGTATTATACCTGTTGCCGGAAATTGCCCTGACGGCACAGATCATTCGCCGCCTGCAAAAACATTTCGGAGGTAACATCGCTATTTATCATTCCAAATTCAATAACCAGGAACGCATTGAGCTCTGGAACAAGATACGCACCGGTGAAGTAAAAATTGTGCTGGGGGCAAGAAGCGCACTGCTGCTGCCTTTCAGGGACCTGAAGCTGATCATTGTGGATGAGGAGCATGATGCATCCTATAAGCAGCAGGACCCGGCGCCCCGCTACAATGCAAGGGATGCCGCTATTTATTATGCATCGCTTTTTGATGCCAGGGTATTGCTGGGAAGCGCTACACCTTCGCTTGAAAGCTATTACAATGCTACGCAAAATAAATACGGGCTGGTAAAGCTGGAAGAAAGATACGGCGGTATCCACCTGCCTGCCATAGAAATCGTCAATACCGGGCAGGTGGCGCAGAAAGGAAAAGTAATGATCAGTCCGCAGCTGAAAGAGGCCATGCAGCAGGCATTGGATAGCGGTAAGCAGGTGATTCTTTTCCAGAACAGGCGTGGATACAATCCATATATTATCTGCGGCACCTGCGGCTACATTCCGCAATGCCAGCATTGCGATGTATCGCTTACACTGCATAAATACAGCAACAAGCTGCATTGCCATTATTGCGGCAGCACTTATGCGGTGCTGGTGAATTGCCCGGCCTGCGGCACGCAAAACTGGCTAGAGAAAAATTTCGGTACCGAAAAAATCGAAGAGCACCTGGATGAAGATTTTCCGAAACATAAAATTGCCCGCATGGATGTAGACAGTGTAAGAGGTAAGACGGCGCACGATAACCTTATCCACCAGTTCGAGCAGCATCGCATTGATGTGCTTGTAGGTACCCAGATGGTAGTGAAGGGACTTGATTTTGAGAAGGTAAGCCTGGTAGGTGTGCTGGATGCGGATGGGCTGCTGAGCTTTGCCGATTTCAGGGTGAATGAAAGGGCATTCCAACTGATGGAGCAGGTAAGTGGAAGGGCAGGCAGGAAAGGAGAGCAGGGCAAAGTGCTGATTCAGGCCATGAACGTAAAGCATCCCGTGCTGCAGCTGGTGCAGCAACATGATTACACCGGTTTTTATCAGTATGAAATATCCAATAGGCAGGAATTTTTTTATCCTCCTTTCAGCAGGCTGGTGCTGCTGACACTTAAGCATAAGGATAAGCAGGTGACGGAAGCTGCTGCGGAGCGGCTGGCAAAGCTGCTGCGGCAGGATCTTGGTAATTTTGTGGTAGGCCCGGCGGCACCTGTGGTATCAAGATTACGCAACCAGTACCTGATGGAAATTATGATCAAGCTGCCCAAGGAAACGGGCATGAGCGATACGTATAAAAAAGTTATCCGGAATCATATTAACTTAATGCTTTCTGAAAAAAGTTTTAAGGCCGTGCAGGTCATTGCAGATGTGGATCCGGTATAAGTTTACAACTGAACCATTATGACGATCGATAAAAACACTTCTCTCAAATCTTACAATACATTCGGTATAGAAGCAGCCGCAAAATATTTCGGCAGATTTGCTTCATTGCAGGAGCTGGAAGGAGCGATCCGTTTCAGGGAAGAACAGGAAGCTGCAATACCCATGATGATATTGGGAGGCGGCAGCAATATTCTTTTCACAAAAAACTTTGACGGTCTTGTTTTAAAAAATGAATGGAAAGGCATTGAGCTGCTGAAGCAGGATGATGATCATGTATACCTGAAAGCAGGTGCGGGCGAAAGCTGGAACAGTTTTGTGCAATATTGTATTCAGAAGAACCTGGCCGGCGTAGAAAACCTTTCGCTGATCCCGGGGAATGTAGGCGCAAGCCCCATGCAGAATATAGGCGCTTATGGTGTGGAGATAAAAGATGTATTTGACAGCCTCGAAGCTTTTCATATCCATGAAAAGAAAATGGTGCGCTTCGGGTTGAATGATTGTGCTTTCGGGTACAGGGAAAGCGTTTTCAAGAATAAATACCGCAACCAGTTTGTGATCACTTCAGTGACTTACCGGTTGAACAGAAATCCTGTATACAATATTTCTTACGGCGCTATCCGGCAGGAACTGGAAAAAATGGGTGTGCAGGATCTGAGCATTGCAAATATATCGGCGGCAGTGGTGCATATCAGGCAAAGCAAGCTGCCCGATCCTGCACAGATAGGCAATGCAGGCAGCTTCTTTAAAAATCCTGAAGTGGAGAATGCCCAATATGAACATTTAAAAACAGTATATCCCGGTATTGTGGGCTATGACCTGCACAACGGCAGCACTAAGCTGGCCGCCGGCTGGCTCATCGAGCAATGCGGCTGGAAAGGCTACCGCAAAGGCGATGCGGGTTGTCATGCCAAACAGGCGCTGGTGCTGGTGAACTACGGCCATGCGAAGGGCAGCGAAGTGCTGGAGCTGAGTGAAGCCATCATTGCTTCTGTAAATGAAAAATTCGGTGTCGTGCTCCAGCGGGAAGTCAATATTGTCTGATGAGCTCTCTTCAGCTGTTATTCTATTTTACAGGCTTGCCTAGTTATAATCTTCTTCATTGAAATCTTCCTCGTCAAAATGCTGGTTGCCGATATTGAGCATGCTGCCCATGAGATCCTTGAACTCAATACGCCCATCGATCATTTTCTTATTGATAAGAGAATAGGCGGCCAGTCCATGTAAGATCAGCTCCATGAGAAGAGCGGTTTCCTTATCATTGCCGGTATTGAAATATTTTTTTACCAGCGCATGCAGGCCGGGCACTTTGTACAGCGCTTGTATTTTCTGTTCGTCTTTCAGTTCATTTAGCAAGCTGATATTGTTGCCCGCATCAAACCAGCCTGTGATTGCTTTGTATGGATTCTCTTCCTGCTTCGGCTGCTTTATTTTCTTTTTAAAGCTATCCGGGTTAGGAAAATATTCAGTGAATTGAGTGCGGATGGCTTTATCGAGCAGGTTGAGCGCCACCTGGTAAGGACCTTCCTGCTCTCCTTCATACACGAGCTCGATCTTACCCGTAATGGATGGTATGATGCCGGCAAGATCGCTCAACCATACCTGGGTGGAAGGCTCCCCGTTGATCAATGCTCTTCTTTCAGCGGCACTTACGGCATTTTCCAGTGCGGCGATGGTCAACCTTGCACTTACGCCGCTTTTCTTATCTACCAGCTCACTCTGGCGTGCTTCAAATGCCACCTGCTCAATCAGGCGCTTTACCAGGTCGCTGATGGCTACTGTTTGTTTCTGTGTTTCAATGATGGCCGCTTCCTGCTCGGTAATACTGAGCGCATCATCCACCGTTTTGGGATAGTGGGTAAGTATCTGGCTTTGAATACGGTCCTTTAACGGCGTTACAATGCTGCCACGGTTGGTATAATCTTCCGGGTTGGCTGTAAATACAAACATTACGTCAAGGGGTAAACGCAGTTTAAATCCACGTATCTGCAGGTCGCCTTCTTCCAGGATATTGAAAAGGGATACCTGTATGCGTGCCTGCAGATCGGGCAGCTCATTGATAACAAATATGCAACGGTTGCTTCTTGGGATAATGCCGTAGTGCAGCACATTTTCATCGGCAAAGCTCAACTTCAGATTGGCCGCCTTGATGGGATCGATATCGCCGATAAGATCGGCTACGCTTACATCCGGGGTGGCCAGCTTTTCGCCATACCTTTCAGAACGGTGCAGCCATGCAATGGGCGTAGCATCCCCTTTTTCTGTTATCAGGTCCACTGCATATTTTGAAACGGGGTTAAGCGGATCGTCGTTGATCTCGCTGCCTGCTACAATGGGAATATATTCATCCAGCAGGCTCACCATCTGCCTGGCCATCCTGGTTTTTGCCTGGCCTCTCAAACCCAGGAACAGGATATTATGCCGGCTTAGTAATGCTC
Source organism: Ferruginibacter sp. (assembly GCA_047602605.1). Lineage (GTDB taxonomy): Bacteria > Bacteroidota > Bacteroidia > Chitinophagales > Chitinophagaceae > Ferruginibacter. Next base: position 531,064 of record JASGGW010000003.1, on the reverse strand, counting down.
TTTCAGTATCAGGGATCACTGTGTCTTCATATCCTACAATGCCGGGGAAAGGATTTTCTTTCGCCTGTATTTTTTTAATGAGATTATTCCTTATTTCTTCTTTGATCGATACAGGCTGGTACCCGCTTTTTTTCAATTCGCCTAATGTTGTTGCTCTTTCTGCCATATTTTATTTTTTTGCCGGGGTGGCCGGCCTGTTATTTATTTTTTGAACGCAGAGGACTATGATGGTCATGATCTTTGCAGATTATTTTTTAAATCATAATGATCATGAAAATCTGTGTTCTCCTTTTTTCCTAAAAGACGGTTTTGCTTTTACCGCTTTCAAAATCTTTAAAGATGAAAGCGCCCAGCTTGTCCAGTGAAGCGAAGAAAGCCTTGCCATTATTGGTTTCTGTAAACTCCTGTACAAAGCGCTGCAGGTAAGGATCGCTGGCGATCATAAAAGTAGTGATCGGTATTTTCAGCTTTTTACATTGGGTAGCCAGGTTCATGCAGCGGTTCAGGATCTTGCGATCGGCGCCGAAGCTGTTTTTGTAATACCGGTTACCAATTTTGAGGCAGGTGGGTTTGCCGTCAGTGATCATGAAAATCTGCTTATTGGGATTGCGCCTGCGCCGCAGGATATCCATTGCCAGCTCAAGCCCTGCCACGGTATTGGTATGGTAAGGTCCTACCTGCAGGTAGGGAAGGTCTTTTACTTCAATAGGCCAGGCATCATTGCCGAATACCACAATGTCCAGCGTGTCTTTTGGATATTTTGTTTTGATCAGCTCACTCAGCGCCATGGCTACTTTTTTGGCAGGCGTGATGCGGTCCTCGCCATATAGGATCATGGAGTGGGAGATATCGATCATCAGCACGGTGGATGTCTGTGCTTTAAAATCTGTTTCCCTGATCTCCAGGTCATCTTCCTGCATCCGGAAGCTATCAATGCCATGATTGATCTGCGCATTGCGGATGCTGCTGGTAAAATCCACCTGCTCCATGGTATCGCCAAACTGGAAGGGCCTGGTTTCGGGGTTGATCTCATCGCCACCGCCCGGCTTAAAGGTCTGGTGATTGCCCTGCTTTGATTTTTTAAGCTTTCCAAAAATCTCTTCCAGGCTTTTTTTGCGGATGCTTTGTTCTGTTTTGGCAGAAATTTCAATGGAGCCGTTTTGCGGGTTGTCTTTGATATAGCCTTTATTCCTCAGGTCTTCCAGGAAATCCCCGATGCCATAATCATCATCCGTAAGCTTATATTCTTTATCCAGTTCGTTGAGCCATTGCATGGCTTCTTCAAAATCGCCGCTGGTGTAGGTAAGGAGCTGTAAAAATAAGTTGAGCAACTGTTCAAACCTGGATTGCCCTTCCTGTGAAGGATCGTACTTCGAAAAATTAAAACCTCTCATTGCCCGGTGTTTTAAAAAGTTAAGTATGCAATTTACGTAAGAAATACTCCTTTCGGATGTTAAATAAAAAAGCCCGCTGTTGATGGCAGCGGGCTTCTAAAATTACAAAAATCTGTTTATGGTTTGGCCGTATCCACTGCGGCAGGCTGAGCGCCCGGGCTCTGGATGGTGGCACCCGTTTCAGGATTTAATTTTTGCTGGTTGCGGAAGCTGGCGTCCATTCCGGAAACAATACGCAGCAGCTCATCATTTCTTTGCTCTTCCAGCGAAAGGCCACTTCTTTTAGCCTCCGGAAGACCTTCATAGTAGGCTTTCTGCTGCTGCATGTCTTTGATGAGCGCATTAGCTACCTTGGCGCCCAATACAGTATCTCCGGCTGTGTAGGCCGCCAGAGCAAACTGGTAAGAGAAGATATTGTGCTGCTGGTTGCGGCTGGCCATGCCGTAAGGGAAGTTTTCCTGCAGCATCATTTTGTCTGCTTTGTTAAGCAGTTGTTTTGCATCTTCCTTCTTGCCGGTCTGTGCAAAATTCATAGCCGCCTGTGCATATGCCAAACGGATGGAATTCAGGTGACGCCTGTTTTCTTCGTCGAAATAAACACCTGCTTTATTTGCATTGCCGAAGGCAAATTTGTTCATCATCACATCTTTGATCCAAGGCTGGTTCACTTCGCTGTTAGCCACAGGCACCAACCTGTAAGTAAGACCATCCTGGCGCAGGTAATTGCCGAAGCCGAGCTCCCCGTAAGGAGACGTGAAATAAATAGGGCGTTTCCATTTATTGGCTGCAATGATGTTGAGGATAGCCGCATCATTTTTATACAGGCTCGATTTGGGTATTTCGAAAATGATATTGCTTAGCACAGAATCATTGCTGTTTACCGTACCGTTTTGTTTAACAAGATTGATATCCACCGGAACGCTTACCCTTTTGCTCGGGAAAACATTGAGGGTGCTGCCGTCACGGCTTATTTCAGTTTTAGTGGGTTCATCGCTGCCCGCCCAGTCTTTCATCATGGTATACAGGTCCATGAACTGGTTAGGGTCCACACCTGCTTTCGGCACATTGTAGATGATATCCCTGTTGGAACCCTCTATCTGCTCAGGAGTCCATAACGGATCGATCGGGTCGCTGTCGTTCACTTTGTAGCGCAGCTGGTTGATATACCAGTCGGTGCCGAGAAGGCTTGCATTGATCACACGCACATCGGTTCTCACACCCTCCACTTCCTGTGCATACCAGAGCGGGTAAGTATCATTATCACCAAAGGAAATAAGGATCGCATTTTTGGCGCAGCTTTCCAGGTAATCTTTGGCAAGATCGCTGGCCAGCTTTTTATTGCTGCGGTCATGATCATCCCATTCTTCTTTCGCCATGATAACAGGCACCAGCAGGAGGCAGATCGCACCGGCGATAAAGCCTGCGGTACGCTGATTTTTTACTGCTGCCATCAACAGGTCTCTTACATAGAGCACACCCAGCCCGATCCAGAATGCAAATGCATAGAAGGAACCCACAAAGGCATAATCCCTTTCACGTGGCTGGTTGCCTGCCTGGTTGAGGTAAAGCACTACTGCCAGACCTGTAAAGAAGAAGAGCAATCCCACTACAAATGCATCCCTGCCATCTTTTTTGATCTGGTAGAAAAGACCCAGCAGACCAAGGATCAGCGGCAGTGCATATAATTTGTTATTGGCTTTGTTATTCTTTAATGTATCAGGCAATGTATTCTGATCACCCAGGCGCATATTATCGTAAAAGCTGATGCCGGTTTTCCAGTTACCATCTCTTACATTGCTCATCTGCACACCCTGGATATCATTTTGCTTGCCGGCAAAATTCCACATGAAGTATCTCCAGTACATCCAGTTCACCTGGTAGCTCAGGAAGAAGCCTATGTTCTCCGCCATGGTAGGCTTTCTTTCATAGTTGCCCTGCTGGTCTTTACCGATGCCGGCCCATGCTGCATAATAATCAGCATGTCCCTGGTCATTGCTCTGGTCCCACATACGGGGGAAGAAATGTTTATCCTGCGCAGCATATACATAAGAAACCTTGCGGCCGTTCTTTTCGTATTTGCCGTTTGATTTGATATAGGTAGGAGTGATGTTGAAATCCTGGATATCTGCGGTGAAATCCTGTCCGTACAGAATCGGCCAGTCGCCATATTGTTCACGGCTCAGGTAACCGGCAAGGTTTACCGGGTTGTCAACGTTGTACATATCCACGGCTGTATCTGCATTGCTGCGGATCATGGTGGTGAAGTAGGTGGAATAACCGAGCAGCATAAAGAGGAAGCTCCACAAGCCCAGCTTCAGGAAGTTCCAGTTCTTTCTTTTCGCTACACGAAGTCCCCAGTATATAAGACCTGCCAGCAGTAAGAAGAAAAAGCTGAAGCCGATGAAGAAAGGCATGCCCAGGCTGTTCACAAAAAATACATCCATATTGCCTGCGCCCTGGATGGTCCACTGTATCACCGCTTTCTGCACAAGGCCGGTAATGAGGCAACCGATCAGGAATGCCCAGAAAGTACCCCAGTTGGTTGCTTTATATCTCCTGTAATAGTAGATCACCACCAATGCAGGAATGGTCAGTAAGTTCAGCAAGTGAACGCCGATGGAAAGCCCCATCAGGTAAAAGATCAGGATGATCCAGCGGTCGGCACGGGTAAAGTGGCCGGTGATGCCCTGTTCCTGTTCTTCTTCCACGGCCTGGTCCCATTTCAGCATGGCCCAGAAAACTACTGCCGTAAAAAAGGATGACAAAGCATATACTTCCGCTTCCACGGCGCTGTACCAGAATGAATCAGAGAATGTATAAGCTAATGCACCCACCACACCTGCAGCCATGATGGCAATAATATTGCCTTCGCTCAGCTCTTTTTCTTCCTTACGGATGAGCTTGCGGCCAAAGTGGGTGATGCTCCAGAATAAGAATAATATGGTGAAGCCGCTTGCCAGCGCACTCATCAGGTTGGCGCCTGTGGCCGCATGCTGCGGATCGAAAGGTATCATGAAGATACGTGCGATCAATACGAATAAAGGTGCACCGGGTGGGTGAGGGATCTGTAATTTATAGGCGCTGGAAGCAAACTCACCGCAGTCCCAAAGACTGCCGGTAGCTTCCATAGTCATTACATACACTGAACAGGCAATAAGGCATATAACCCAGCCTGTAATGTTGTTAATTTTCTTAAAGCTCATATACTGTTTGGTTATAAGTGGGCAAATATAATGATGTTTACCCTTGGCTGACCACCCATTGTATTTTTTTGCATTTTTTTGCGATAACAATGTTAAGGGCTTGAAACACAATATTTCCGGATTTATCTTTGCGGCGAATGAAAAAGGCATTTATACAGCTGCATACCGCTGTTTTCCTGGCTGGTTTTACGGGTATCCTGGGCAAGCTCATCAACATGAGCGAAGGGATGCTGGTATGGTGGCGTATTGTGCTGACCATCCTGTTCCTGGCAGCCTGGTTGCTGGCCACGAAGCAAATGGAAAAGATTTCGTTCCGGTCCTTTGTCCGCATATCGCTGGTAGGCTTGCTGGTGGCCATTCACTGGCTGCTTTTTTATGGAAGTATAAAATATGCTAATGTATCGGTGGCGGTAGTATGCTTTTCAGCAACTGGTTTTTTCACGGCTTTGTTTGAACCGGTCATTTTACGCAAACCAATTTCCTGGGTAGAATTTTTGCTCGGCCTCCTGACGATGGCGGGCATCTATATTATTTTTGATTTCCACCCCAATTATAAGCTCGGCATTATCTTCGGTATACTGGCTGCAGTAGGGAGCGCCCTGTTCCCGATCTTCAACAAGCAGCTCATCAGGACAGTGAAGCCTACCACGCTTACGTTTTACGAATTCACGGGTGGGCTGATATGGCTGAGCCTGCTCTTGCCGTTTTATCATCGCATGTTCCCGGCCAACTATTACTGGCCCACGGCATCTGATTGGTTATGGCTGTTGCTGCTTTCGCTGTTCTGTACAGTGATTATGTTCATGCTGCAGCTGAACGCATTGAAAAAAATATCGGCCTTTACATCCAATCTCAGCTTTAACCTGGAGCCGCTCTACAGCATTATCATGGCATTTATATTTTTTAAAGAAGGCAACCTGCTGCACCGGGAATTTTTTATTGGCCTGGGGATGATCGTACTGGCGGTAGTGCTGCAGATGTATTTGATGTGGAGAAAGCAAGTAATTAACAATTGATAATTATCAATTGTTAATTGTGGTCTGTTTATTTTAATTTTTTCTGCAGCTCTTCATTCATTTTTACATAATCGTCGTTCTTCGCTTCTTTGGCCAGCTCCATCGATTTCTGAGAGCTTGCCAGTGCGTCTGCTTTCTTACCCAGCGCCAGCTCCAGTTTTGCTTTGTATACCCAAACCCAGTAGGCTTTAGGATTGTCAACGGTAGCAGCAGTGGCATATTCCAATGCTTTAGCTGAATTGTTGTCATATTCATTATAGAACTGGGCGGCCAGCCAGTTGGGTTTTTTATCAGCTTTCAATGCTTCTGTGAGCTGAGTGCGGATGCGGTCTTTGATGGTAGCTGTGAAAGGAATGCTCACTTCGGTATTTTCCCAGGAAATGTTCAGGTTGCAGGTTTCCGGTTTGATATCGCTGAAGTCGATCGTAAAGCTTTCAACCTTGTCTTTTAATTTTTTAGAGGGCACTTTGAAGCGCAGCACATCTTCCGCTTCTTTGTATCCGTCAGTACCCCAGTTGGTCAGCCCCTTATTAAAAATAATTTCCCAGCTATCTGTACCTGGAATGGTGTACAATACATAAGAACCGGTATCCAGCTTTTTGCCCTGGATCTCTACGGCATCATTCAGCTTTACGAGTGTAGCGGCATTGGCGCCGGTACGCCATATCTTATTATAAGGAACCAGGTCGCCGAATATTTTGCGACCTTTCGCTGAAGGGCGGCTGTATTTTATTTCGATGGAGCCCAGGGCAAAATCCTGCTTAACGGTTTGCGTGGGAGAGGGGGCCGGCATTTTCACCTGTGCATGAATGCCTGCGGCAGCAATACAACATACAAGGGCAAGTGCAATTTTTTTCATTGATTTATTTTTATGGTGGTGAATGAGCAAGTGTTATTCAAAAAAAACTTTTACCGTCTGGTAAAATAAGCTGTTGTTCAAAGAAGCGGCCAGCTGGTTCTGGAACTGGTTCTGCAGCTGGTTTTCAGAGAAACCCTGCAGGCCAAGCAACCCTGCGGCATTGCCTTTGTTTAAAGAGATCTCCAGGTAGCCTGCCGAATTGAAATGTGCCAGCTTTTCGCCTTCGCTCACATCGGCATAGGTTTCGCTGATCTTATCAATCACTTCATCTCTTTTAAAGACGATGGAGAACTTTCTTCCTTTCCGCTGCTCTTCAAATTCATCTTTGTGAATATTGAGCACAACATTTTCAAAATTGTCCACGAAAATGATCTGGCCTTCTATCCAGTCCTGGCCCAGCCTTGGGCGCAACGGGTTTTTCACCTTGATAGAAACCGATGCATCGCCTACTTCTTCGATCTTTTTTCCTGCAGCTATGGCATCAATGGCTTTTGCAAAAACGCTGATGCAATACAAGGTATTCTTCGGGGCCGATTTTTCCATTTCCAGCGCCACCACTTTTTGCGGTGTTTCTTCCAGTATCATGGTGATCAACCCATTGTCGGCACAGCCGAGGTATTGCCCGTCATGCTCGATCAGCAGCAGGTGATCGGGCCTTTCATCGAATAAATTTACCAGTACGAGGTGAAAACATCCTGCAGGAAAGTTGCGGATGGCATTACGGCATATATAAGCGGCCTGCGGGTAATTGAATGGAGATACCGAGTGGGTGATATCTACAATATTGAACGATTGATTCTGCTGTAATAACTGCCCTTTTATAGCGCCCGGCATAAAATCCTGCACACCGATATCACTTGTAAGCGTTATTATGGGCATCGTAATCAATAAAAAGTTTAGATAGGCCAGGCTATTTTACCAGCTGCCCGTTTTTAAAGAAAAATTTCCTGGTGAGCTTATCGGCCCAGGCCGGGAAAAATTTATTGACAAATACGGTCTGCTTGCCCCTGAAGGTAAGCACCAGCGTTCTTTTCTTTTTTTCTATAGCACGTATGATATGCTCTGCGCATTCTTCTGCGCTCATGAGAGAAGATTCATTCAAAGGACTTTCACCCTGCGCTTCCGAATGGCCGTTGAGCGCAGCATTGCGGATATTGCTCCTGGTGAAACCGGGGCAAACCCACATGACATTCACGTCGTCTTCTATCAGTTCGGTCCTGATGGCTTCCAGCCAGCCGTTCAATGCAAATTTGCTGGCGCTGTAACCGCTGCGGCCGGGCAGTCCACGATAACCTGCTATGGAGGAAACCCCCACAATGGTCCCTTTTCTTTCCACGATGGAATCCAGTGCCAGCTTGGTGCAGTAAACGGTGCCAAAATAGTTGATGTCCATCACTTTTTTAAAAACGTCCAGTTCCGCATCTTTCAGCAGGCTGCGCATAGAGATACCTGCATTGTTGATCAGTATATCAATGCCGCCAAACTGCTTGATGGTGGAATCGATGAACATTTTGCAATCGTTATAATTGCTCACATCTGCCACTACACAATGCAGGGGTTTAGTGGAATGTCTCAGCTGAAGATCATAGAGTTTATCCTGGTTACGGGCACAGGTAGCTACCTTGGCTCCCATTGGCAGCAATAATTCTATGAGTGCTTTTCCGATGCCATCGCTACCGCCGGTGATGGCAACAGTTTTGTTTTGGAAGAAATTACTCATGAATATATTATTTACGCAAAAATAGGCTCAATATTCCTGTGGTGAAAAAAAATGACTCTCTTTTTAAATTATTTGCAGATATGTTCTGCAATCCGTAAATACGAAAGCCTCAATATATATTGAGGCTTTCGTATGCAGCATTTGAAGATTATTGAAAATAAAAGTCTGCAGACAGGTCTTCCATCAACGCAGGATGTACAGGTGACCAATTCAGCACACTGCGGGTTTTTTCTGCAGACGCCGCACAGTTCATGGATGCAAAATGCAGGAACCATGTAAAATAGTCTTCTGCTTCCTTGCCGGTTTTGGAAAGGGTGTCCAGCTTTAATCCTTTACCGATCGCATGGGCAATATCCCTGAAGGGAATGCCTTTTTCTGCTGCTGCATGGAAAACGGTTTGTTCAGGTTGTTTTTCCACGATGAGCCGGTACATTGCGGCGGCATCCTTCCGGTGAACGGCCGGCCACAGGTTATCGCCTTCGCCGATATACGCAGCCGCTCTATTCTCCCGGGCGATATTGATCAGCATCGGTACAAAACCATGGTCGCCTTCACCATGGACGGTAGGAGGGAGCCGCACAATATATACTTTAACGCCTTTGGCAGCCACTGCACGGGCTGCTTCCTCCGAAGCGGCTCTGGGGATAATATCTGAGCCGGCCGGCTGATCCTCTTCCGTAACAATGCTGCCGGTATTGAGCAGGCCGATACCCGATGTGATCACCAGCGGGCGATTGCTTCCCGCCAGCGCATCGCCGAGCGCCAGGATCACCTGCCTGTCCTTTTCGCAATTCTGTTTGTAGCTGCTGAAATCATGATTGAAAGCCGTATGAATAACTGCATCACAACCGGCAACGCCCGACCGCAGGCTTTCTGTATCATCAAGATCACCCCGGTGTACATCGGCGCCTGCTTCCAGCAATGCTTCAGCTGCTTTATCGGAGCGGGCCAATCCCAACACGCTGTGACCGGCATTTAAAAGATCCTTTACAACGGCGGAGCCTACAAAGCCGGAGGCTCCTGTAACAAATACACGCATGATAGATAAATTTTAGTAAGGCAAAGTTGAAGCAATCTTATTCTGCAATGATGGTCATTTGACCATATTTTCATCAGCGGTGGAGCTGTGCATGACGGATGCGGGTAAGAGTCTTCAGAGAGATGCCGAGGTAGCCGGCGATCATATGCAGGGGCAGTCTTGATAACAGATCGGAATGGTTGCGGATAAAATCATCATATTTTTCTTCGGGCGTTGCGCCCAGCACTAAAGAAATACGGTGGCGGCTGTTATAAATGGTGCGGGAGATCAGCTGCTGCGAAAAATCCCGGAGCGCCGGAATGCTATCGACCAGGGCCATAAAATCATTCTTTTCCCAAAGCAATATTTCACTGTATTCAACAGCGGCAATGCTGAACCGGGCGGGGATCTGCTTGTCATAGCTTTCCACATCCAGCGTCCAGGTATTTTCAGGAGAAAACTGCAGGATATGCTCGCTGCCGTTTTCGCTCACTCCATAAGTGCGCAGCAATCCTTTTACGATAAAAGTTTTATGGCGGCAGATACTACCTTCCTGCAACAGTATTTCGTTGCGCTGCAGCACCCGCTGTATGGCATGGCGGCAGATGCGTTCCACTTCTTCTTCCGGTATGCCTGTATTGGTCTGCAGGTATGTTTGAAATGCTGCTATCATGGTTGTATAAAATTAGGTAAACAAAATGTATAATACTGATACCGGTTCCTCTTCGTTCTGCTGATCCATATGAAGAAGGGGCAAAGAGTTGTTTTTTTAAATTAATCGTATTATTGTCTCACACTTTGATATAAATACAGAAACAGCGCATGAAAAAATGGATTTGCCGGGGTATGATAGTAGCCAGCTTCTTATTTACAGGCGTGCGTATTGCTGTTGCACAAACCGATGGGCAGATTCAGAAAATATATGATTTTTATGCTGCTAAAAATATTTGTTATGAGCCGGAGATATTGTTTAGTATTAAAAAGTTCAGTGATATCGGTAATGACTCTTTAAAAAATATAATATTTGATAAATTATACAGGCTTATAAAGAAGAAACCAGATGCCCAGGTAAAGGCATTGGTGCTTGCTGTGGATAGTTATCATCAGGCCAATGAGGTAAATAATTTGGGCGGCAAACTTGATGATCTGTCTAAATTGAATGAAGCTGTAAAAATTGCCTTAAGTTTAAACAATGAGGTATTACTGGCAAGAATATATGCGATCTATGGAAATACGCTTGAATTGATCAAGCAACCTCAAAATGCCGTTTTTTATTTAAAAAAAGCTAACAATATTTTTCTTCTGAACAAGGAAAAATGCCTGGGTTTATATAAATCTAATTGCTTTGACCTGGCTAAAGTACTGTACCAGTTATTTGAATATGTCAATTGTATAGAATTTGGTAAAGAAATGCTTGCGTTATTGCAAATTCCCCATTCTGATTATGAGTACCTGCAGAAAATACAGGCATTAGACCTCGTGGGTGCTTCTTATAAATGCCTGGGAAAGGCTGACAGCTCTATATCGTATTATAAAAATATCCTGTCTTTATTGAAGGAGAAGCCTCTCGATAATTTGTATGAAAATGATTTATGGACATCTATCGCTTATGGTAATATCGGGGAAAACCTGCTGAATAAAGGTAGATTGCCGGAAGCCACACCTTATATTGAACAGTATTATAACTTCAACCGGCAACACCGTGATATTTACAATATATTTCTTTCAACCAATTTAAGAGCCCGTTTGTATGCAGAAACGGGCAATGTCAAAGCAGCAGAACAATTATGGGAGTCCGTTATCAAAGACCCGGCTTCGGGAACAAAGCCTGACCTTATTATTAATGCAGCGAACGGGCTGGCAAAGCTGTTCGCAAAAGTGGGGCAGACGGATAGCGCACTTTTCTATCAGAAGATGTCGATGGATCAGCAGGCTTCTGTGCAACGCACCATTTACCAGTCAGGATTAAAAGCAGCGGAAAACCGGATAACATTTGAGCGGATGGAAAGCTCACTGGGGCATTCTGAAGAAATCATCAGTAAAATAAAATTATCAAGGAACCTGGCGCTCTTCTCGCTTCTATTGCTGGTGTCACTCGCATTGGCGCTTGGGCTGTGGAACCGGTCGAGATGGAAGTATAAATTAAAAGAGGAGGAATTACGGAATGAGATGGCCTCCAGGCAAATTGAAGATTCCCGGCTGTTGTTGGATAACATGACCCAAAGCCTGGTGGAGAAAAGCAAAATCGTTGAAAAGCTGTCGGAGCGTTTGAGTCACCTGGAAAAATCGGGCGATATGCAGGAGCTACGGGAGCAGCTGGCAGGATTTGCTTTGACCAGGGAGGAAGACTGGCAACTGTTCCTGAATAATTTTGAACGGGTTCATCCTGCATTTCTGCCCAATTTAAATAAACACCTGTCCGGCATATACCCTGCCGAGCTGAGGTTATCGGTATTGATGAAAGTGGGTCTTACCAATATACAGATTGCCGATTCCCTGGGTATAAGCCCGGCCAGCGTTTCTAAAAGCAAGTACCGGCTGAAGCAAAGATTAGAGCTGGAAGGCGCTCAGAGTCTTGAAAATTATATCCGGGACCTGTAAATAAGAAAAGAACATTCTTTCTTCCCGTATCAGCAAAAAATATCACTTCTTTTTTATTGATTTTAAATAATTGATATACAGTTTATTAGTTATGCTGCGTCCATTATATGTCCATGCACTAATCATTCATTGACAACTCTTATTTCAATTTGTCCGCTATAAGTCTATGCCCGAAACCGGGCACCATTTACCGGTGCTTCTATATTTGGATTAAAATGATCACCTCTGCAAAAGAAGCAATATACCAAGAGAAAGCTTGTATACGTTATAGAAGCAATCATCCTATTGATTTTGCTATCGATTATTATCTGGTTATACTTCCAGGTGAAGATTGAACAGAGCAAAATCATTTAATAGTTGCAATAAGATATGATATACCAGCATTTTATTTATAGCCGGATCACTTTATAAAATATCACTCGATTGTTATGTAAGAAAGGAGTATTGTTTACCTGCTGAAACTTGATTATGATGAATTTAAAGAACATCTTTTTATTTGACGTTGATATCTTAATAATGGCAAATTCTTACTTATGCAGGACTTCATATTCTTTATAATATAATCATAAGTTCTATTTACAATATTCAGTTGAGCCTATCGTAATACTATATATTCCATACAGAAAACCAAAACAACAATGAACAAAATTTACCCGGTCAAATTTTTACCATTAATCTTTATTTTCCTGGCAATATTCGGCCAGCAAACTTTAGTACAGGCGCAGATTTCAGGTACTATAACTATTCCTAGTGCAGGCTATCCGAATCTGGCTACGGCAGTTACTGCACTGAATACTGTAGGGGTGGGAACTGGCGGTGTAATCATCAACATTACAGCCGGTAACCCGCAAACAGCTCCCGCCGGCGGATACCTGCTGGGCAGTGCAACGCTGAATGCAAGCACTTCCCTAACAAATACCATTGCCATAAACGGTAATGGCAACACGGTAACCGCCCCGGTAGGTACGACAACGAACTTTGACGGTATTTTTATTATCCGTGGTACAGATTATCTGAGCATTAATGCGCTGAATCTTGCTGAGAGTGCAGCCAATACTACGGCTACAACAGCCATGGAATATGGCTATGCACTTTTCAACCTGAATGCAGCAACACCATTTGACGGCTGCCAGTTTGTGACGATTCAAAACTGTACAGTAACTATGAATCGGACTATCGCTACGCCTTCCAAAGCTATATTTGTAGCGCACCAGGTGTATAATAGTACTACCGCATTGTCTGTTACAGCTACTTCAGACTTGCATAACAACAACAAGTTTTATAGCAATACGCTCTCTAACTGCATTACCGGTATTTACATCGGAGGTAGCACATCTGCAAACGATACGGGTAATGATATCGGCGGTTCTTCTGCGGCTACCGGTAATACCATGAACAATGTGATTGGCGCATTATACAGCAGCGTAGGGGCTGTGACCTGTACTTACCAGACAAACTGCAACATATCTTACAATACGATCAATAATACGACAGGCGGTGGAACAAATGCTATTGCCACCGCATGGGGCATATATGCTTACGGTCCTTCCTGTACTTTTACCATTAACAATAACAGCATTACGCTCACAGAAGCATCCATCAGTACAGCCTATGCTATTTACGGTATTTACGGTAACGCAGGTGCGGCGAATATTACAGCCAATAACAATACGGTTACCGTTTCCGAGCCGAGCGGATCCGCTGTAAACAATATTGCCATGTTCCTTCCCAACGGGAACAATACCACCATTACAGGTAATACCGTAACGCAAAATATGGCTTTAAGCGGTACCACTTACGGTATATATATTACCTCTACAGGCACCTCTGCAGTAAATAGTAATACGATTAAGCAAACCACTTCTGCCGCAACAAGCAGCCAGTTTTACTCTATTGTTTCCGGCGGAACAGGTACTTCAGAAACTATTCAGAACAATATTTTTGATAACAGCAATGTATCTGTTGCCGGCACATTAGGCTACATGACGCTGATATATACAGCCAACGGTACCGGGAATAAAACGATCAGCGGTAATACCATTAACGGCACTATCACGCACAATTCATCATCTGATTTTTACGGCATACTGGATAATCCTGCTACTGCACCTGCAGCCGGTACATCAGCTATCAGTAATAATAACTTCTCAGGTATAGCAAAATCAGGCACCGGCGGTGTGTATGCTATTTACGAGGCCCCTACGGCAGCCACCACCCGCAATATGAGGATAGATGCCAATACGATCACCAATATTATTCACTCGGGCACAGGCCAAGTGGTGGGAGTGTATTACGCTTCAGGCAATAATGACAGTATATGCAATAACAGGATCTCTGATATCTCCGGCGCAGGAAATGTGTTCGGTATATATGGCTCATCGCCCGCCACGGTAAATGCAAAACTGTATAAGAATAAAATATATACCCTTGCTTCTACCGGCACAACGGGAGGGGCATTCGGTATCACATTAAACGACGGAACTACGAATAATGTCTTCAATAATTATATTGGCGATCTCAGGGCCGCAACCACGAGCAGTACAAGCGATGCGATAAGAGGCATCAGCATGTTGAGTACAACAGCCAACAGTAGGATGAATATTTATTACAACACTGTTTACCTGAATGCCTCATCCAGCGGAGCTAATTTTTCCACATCCGGTATTTATCATACGGCCAATGCTACGGCCACCACCGCTGCATTGGATTTGCGCAATAATATCATTGTAAATACTTCAACTGCTTCGGGTACGGGTGTTACAGCGGCCTATCGCCGTTCGGGCACAGCGTCAGGTAATTACAGCAGCACTTCCAACAACAATTTATTTTATGCCGGCACGCCTGCCGCTTCAAAACTGATCATGTATGATGGTACAAACAGCTACCAAACACTGGCCGCTTACCAGGCAGCAGTAACAGCAAGGGATGCAGCTTCGATTACCGAACTGCCGAATTTCCTCAGCACTACTGGTTCTGCAGCTCCATTTTTACATATATCAACGGCTACGGCTACCGCAATCGAAAGCGGTGGTACACCCATCGCCGGCTATACAGATGATTACGATGCTAATATACGCCAGGGTAACCCCGGCTATGTTGGAGGTGGTACGTCGCCTGATATAGGGGCCGATGAATTTAACCTGTGCAACACAGTCACCTATACTAGCCAGCCGCCGGCTTCAATTTCGATATGTGCAGGTTTAGGTACAGCCATTACCATTGCGGCTGCCAATGCAACCATATACCAATGGCAGGTAAATACAGGAAGCGGCTTTACAAATATTACCAACGGCGGCGTATATAGTGGAGCTACGACTACGACACTTTCTATCACCGGTGCTACTGCAAGTATGTCGGGTCATATATATCAATGCCTTGCACAATATAGCACGGCATGCCCGCAGGTACCATCAAACAGTACAACATTGACTGTAAATCCTACACCGGACGCAACTATTACCGGTGGTGGTGTGACCGTATGTGCTTCAGGCACTACCTTATCAGGGGTTGCAGATCCTAATTATACATATGTATGGGGAAGAAGCCTTACAGGGGCACCGTTTACGAATATAGGATCGGCCCAGACTTTGGCGGTGACGGCTTCAGGAAATTATCAGCTCACGGTGACCAACCAGTTTACATGTACGGCTACTTCATCGGTAACGCCCGTTAATGTAGCAGATTATGTGTTCAACGGTTCTATCACCGCAGCCGATGCGCAAATGACCGGCAGGTTAAACCGTTTCGGTGTGGTGTCTACCTGCGCATCACCTAAAGCCTGCCCGGGCGTATTCACTACCACCGGGTCAAGGGCTTATGACAGCTATACTATTACCAACCCCAGACCGGTTCCTGTTTGTGCTACTATCGGCATCAACACGGCCTGCGGTACAAGTGTATTTTGTGTAGCTTACTCAGGGTCGTTCAACCCATCTTCTCATTGTACCAATTATCTCGGCGACCCGGGGTCATCGTTTCCTGCATCTGGATTTTATGAAGTGACCATCCCGGCCAACGGTACTATCGTGGTAGTGGTGCATGAAGTAAATCCTAATACCGGTTGCGCCAACTATTCTTTAACTGTGAATATTCCAAGGGAAACACAAGTGATAGCTGTATCGCCAAGCGCCACTATATGTTCAGGTAGTACGGTTACATTGACGGCGCCTGCAGCTAATTCATATTCATGGACACCGGGCGGAGCAACTACGCAATCAATCAACGTTATTCCTTCCTCAACAACCCCGTACAGTGTAGTGCTGGGTTACGGAAATGCAGGCTGCACAAATTCATTATCACAAACCATTACTGTAAATCCGACATCCAATGTAAATGCAGTAAGTGATCAAACGGTATGTAACGGCAGCACTGTAAATATACCTTTTATAGGTTCAGTATCAGGCACTACATATAATTGGATAAATAGCAACACTGCGATCGGCCTTGCTGCGAGCGGAAGCGGTAATCTCAACTTTATTGCAACCAATGTAACAGGAGCACCTGTTTCCGGTTCCATTACTGTTACACCGGTTAACGGAAGCTGCACTTCCGGCACACCGATGACATTTACCATTACCGTTAATCCTACTCCGAGTGTAAATACAATCAGCGACCAAATAGTTTGTGACAATTCGCCAATAACAGCAATAGCCTTTAGCAGCCCAACCACAGGCGGTGCGATTGTATACAACTGGACCAACAGTACTCCTTCCATCGGGCTGGGGGCCAGTGGCACAAGCAATATTGCATCCTTCAATGCGATGAATGCAACAACGGCTCCTGTAACAGCAACAATTGCTGTTACGCCAAGCTATACGAACCAGCTGATCGACGTAAATCAACCCGTCACGGGTAATTGTATGGCGCAGTTCAGCCAGACTAACCTTGCACAATCATTTAAACCCACTGCCAGTACTATATCCGGTGCAGGCATCCAGTTAAACGCTCTCGGAGGCAGCGGCAATGTTACCATTTCGTTGTGGGACAGGCTTCCCAATGCCGGCGGCACGCAGCTGGCTACCGGTACAGTGGCTTCTGCTCCAAATTCATGGGTCGATGTAAGCTGGCCGGGTGTTTTAGTTACGCCAGGCAATACTTACTATATTGTATTCTCCGGTACAAATACAGCTAATTGTGTGGCAGGTAATAACAATAACCCTTATCCAGACGGACAGGTATACGCCAATTCGGGGTATCAATCATTTCCTTCTTTTGATTATTCATTTAGGACTTTCTATAGTGGAACAGTAACATGTACCGGCACACCAAGAACATTTACTATTACCGTTAACCCGACAGCAACTGTGAACGCCGTGGCCGACCAAACTGTGTGCAACGGTACAAATACAACAGCCGTAAACTTCAGTAGTCCGACAACGGGTGGCGTCATCGTATATAACTGGACGAATAATACTCCTTCCATCGGCCTTGCAGCCAGTGGATCGGGAGATATTGCATCCTTTGCTGCCACGAATGCTACCACTGCGCCTGTAACAGCCGCTATCACTGTTACGCCGTCTTATACTAACGGCAGCGTAACCTGTATAGGAACTCCAGCCATATTTACCATAACAGTAAACCCGACCGCTACTGTCAATACAATAACTAACCAGTCCGTATGTAACGGAGCCAGTACAACCCCTGTTATTTTCAGCAGTCCGGCTACCGGCGGTACGATTGTTTATAACTGGACAAACAACACGCCTTCGATAGGATTAGCCGCATCGGGTTCGGGAGACATTGCATCATTCAATGCGATTAATGCGACTGCGGCTCCTGTAACAGCCACCATCACTGTAACTGCTTCATATACCAATGGTGGGGTGACCTGTACCGGTACACCAACAACATTCACCATCACGGTGAATCCGACGGCAACAGTAAACACAGTAGCCAACCAGGCGGTATGTAACGGTACCGGTACAATTGCCATAAGCTTTAGTAGTGCGACAACAGGTGGCACCATCGTGTACAACTGGACGAACAATACACCCTCCATCGGCCTTGCAGCCAGCGGAACGGGTAACATCGCTTCTTTTGTTGCAACGAATACAACCGGAGCACCCGTAACAGCTAATATCACTGTTACACCCTCTTATACCAACGGCAGTGTAACCTGTATAGGAACGTCAACCACGTTCACTATAACAGTGAATCCTACGGCAACCGTTAACCCGGTAACCAACCAGGCTGTATGCAACGGGGCTACTACCACGGCTGTATCATTCAGCAGTCCCACTACCGGTGGAACGGTGCTGTACAACTGGACGAACAATACACCCTCCATCGGGCTTGCAGCCAGTGGAACGGGTAACATCGCTTCTTTTGCAGCAACAAATACAACCAGCGGGCCGGTAACAGCCACCATTACCGTTACACCATCTTATACCAATGGTAGTGTAACCTGTACCGGTACAGCTACTACGTTTACTATAACAGTTAATCCTACCGTCACAGTAAATGCAGTCACCAGCCAAACGGTTTGCGCAGGTTCAGGCACTACTGCCATCAGCTTTACCAGCGCTACCGCCGGAACGACATTTAACTGGACAAACAATACGCCCTCTATCGGGTTGGCAGCCAGTGGTACCGGTAATATTGCTTCTTTTACTGCAATCAATACCGGCAATACAGCCGTGACGGCTACCATTACCGTGACACCGGTAGCAAATGGCTGTACGGGTACACCACTGACATTTACCATTACCGTCAATGCATTGTCGACAGCCCCTGTTGCCGCACTAAGTACGGTAACAACCTCATGCGGACCAACGACTACAACACTGAGTGTCAGCGGCGGCAACCTGGGTACAGGCGCATCGTGGAAATGGTACACCGCAGCCTGCGGCGGTACATTGATTGGCACAGGCGCTACATTGAATAATGTGACGGTAAATGCCAGCACCACTTATTTCGTACGGGCAGAAGGAGGTTGTAATACAAGCTCCTGTGCCAGCGTAACTGTAACGATCAATGACCTGCCAGGCATTGTGCTGACGGCAGCCCAGTATACCAGCCTGTTACCAGGAATGGTTGCTTCGCTGAAAGCCACCGTTTCACCACCAAATACCGGTTACACTTACACCTGGTACAGGAGTGGTGGCGTAGTGGCGGGAGCCACCGGTAATACGCTTCTTGTAAATGTTGATGCACTGGGAGATTATGCAGCAAGGGTAACCACGCCGGCGGGCTGCTCTGTATTATCAGGTATCATAACCATTAAAGATTCTGTATCAGACAGGATATTCATTTATCCTAACCCTACCAACGGGCAGTTTAAAGTGAAGTTCTATACTACTGCACAAAACGCAGGTGCTACACGAACTATCGTAATTTATGATGCAAAAGGCGCCCTGGTATTTAATAAGCCATATACCGCAATCGCTCCTTACGGGACAATGGATATTGATATCCGTAAATTCTCCAAAGGGACGTATATGCTGGTGCTGAGTGATACCCGGGGTAAGAAACTGGCGGAAGGGAAAGTAGTGGTGCAATAATAAAATGAGGTGTGCGATTAGGAATACCAACAACAGCCTGCTGTCATTGATAGTGGGTTGTTGTTATTTAATGTTTTAAAAGGAGATTTATAATGATGTACGAAAATTATTATCTCTTACTTCGAATAGTTGCCGGAAAAAGGTTGAATGAGTGAAAGCTGCCAGTAGTTCCCGGGGTTCAGCTCCCTGATAACACAAGGACATAAAAAAACCTTTCTTTGAAGAAAGGTTTTTTTTATTTGTGATCCCGCTGGGACTCGAACCCAGGGCCCATACATTAAAAGTGTATTGCTCTACCAACTGAGCTACGGAATCAACACTCTTTTTGAGTACCCCTTTTTTGAAGGGAGTGCAAAAATAAGGCAAAAACTTTTCGCAGCAAATTTTTTGAAAAAAAAACTTTTCAATTTTTCCGGCCAGGCCGCAAAATGCCTGTCCTGCCTGCATTTGCGTTCAAAAAAACTTTCCCGTAAAAATCCGGTAGTTACAGATTGCTGCCAGCAGGGGCCCATCCGGCTGTTTAAGCAGCATCATTCACCAGCAGCTGTTCTTCGATTATTTCTTTGAATACCTTTTTGGGTAAAGCGCCCGGCTGTATCATCGGCTGTGCATTCACCGGTATGAAGAGCAATGTAGGAATGCTCTGGATGCCGAAAAGGGCAGAGAGCTCCGCTTCTTTTTCAGTATCCACTTTATAAATGAGCAGTTTGCCTTCATATTCTTTTGACAGCTCTTCGAGTATGGGTGCTACCATTTTGCAGGGGCCGCACCAGTCTGCATAAAAATCGATGATGGCAGGCAGGCTGCCTTTGTATTTCCATTCCGTTTCGGTTTCGTAATCAAATATATTGTCCCTGAAATCCTTCAGGCCGAGCTGTATTGTAGCCATAAAATATTTTTTATTATACGGCTTCATATATGATGCCAAAAGCAATATGCGACAGAAGGACAGCAGATGACTATTGCCGGGGTTTCTTACCTTCGGTACAGGCCGGAAACATTAAAAAAGAAGTAATGAGAAAAATAAGAACAGCGTTATTATCCTATGGCATGTCGGGAAAAGTATTTCATGCGCCTTTTCTTACCCTGCATGAAGGATTTGAATTGACAGGCGCCTGGGAACGCAGCAAAGACCTGGTCCGCAAGGACTACCCTTCGGTAAAAAGCTATACTTCCCTGGAAGAGCTGCTGGCAGATGATGTGGAGTTGGTAGTGGTGAATACCCCCGTAGATACTCATTATGCGTACACCAGGAAAGTGCTTGAAGCCGGCAAGCATGCATTAGTGGAAAAAGCCTTTACCACCAATGCAGCGGAAGCGGAAGAGCTGGCCGCATTGGCCAAAGCGAAGGGATTAACGTTGACTGTATACCAGAACCGTCGCTGGGACAGCGATTTTAAAACGGTAAAAAAAGTGCTGGAAGATGGATTATTGGGAGAGATCGTGGAAGCAGAGATACGGTACGACCGGTATAATCCGGATCTGAGCCCCAAGGCATGGAAAGAAAGCAATAATGCCGGGGCAGGAATTTTGAAAGACCTCGGCCCGCATATCATTGACCAGGCCATACATTTATTTGGTTACCCGAAGGCATTGTTTGCCGATATACGGACCCTGCGCATCAACTCCTCGGTGGATGACAACATCAGCATTCTTTTATATTATGAAGACAAGAGAGTGTTTCTCCACGCCGGCTTTTTCAACAGGGAACTGCTGCCTTCCTATATCCTGCAAGGGCGCAGGGGCAGCTTTTTCAAGGCCAGGGGAGATGTGCAGGAAGATGTGCTGAAAACAGGCACAAAGCCAGGCGCTGCCGGCTGGGGCACAGAACCGGAAGATAAGCAGGGACTGCTGCACACTGAAATAAACGGGGAAGTGGTAAGGAAAAATATTCCCACTTTGCAGGGTAACTATTATGACCTGTTCGACGGCATTTACAAAGCGATCACCACAGGCGTGGCAGAGCCGGTGCCGGCTGCGGAGGCTGTGCTGGTGATGAAGATCATTGATGCCGCCATCGAGAGTAACCGGCTGAAACAGGTAGTGGTGGTATAAAAGCGACAGGGAATTTACCGGTTATCAAATAATTTCCCCGTAATTCTTGTTTAACAAAACATTACACGAAGGCTTTCGTTATTTTTAACAGTAAACGGGGGTTTTTCAATTATTTTTACAACATGCACAAAATTGCAGATTTTATTATGAGTAAGAAATTTTTACCGGTAATACTGGTGCTAACCATCGGCAGTTTTTTTATTGCCTTTACCACACAGGGAAAAAACGAGAAGGGGGATGATGATAATCCAAGAAGCAGGTATGCAAAAATTTTAAGGAACGTAGGCATTTTGCTGGAAGAAGGTCACTACAGCCCCAAGAAAATTGATGATGCTTTCAGCAAGGAAGTGTTCACCAAATTCCTGGATGAACTGGATGGCGATAAAACTATCCTGCTGCAATCGGATATTGACAAATTCAAAAAATATGAAACAGTGATCGATGATGAAATTCACGGGGCACCCCTTGAATCATTTTTCGCTGTGAATGAAGTATATCTGAAAAGGCAGGCCGAAATGCCCGCATTGTACAAAAGTATTTTATCAAAACCTTTCAATTTTACAGTGAATGAAATGGTAATGATGGACAATGATAAACGCAGCTTCCCTAAAAATGAAGCCGAACGGGATGACATTGTGCGCAGGACATTGAAATACCTGGTGCTGGAAAAATATGTAGCCGCACAGGATGACCGGGAAAAGAACAAGGGTAAAAAAGATTTCGTGGTGAAGGCAGACAGCACGCTGGAAAGAGAAGCGAGGGAACAGGTGAGCAAGCAGATGGACCGCTATATCACCACCCGCAAAAGCAGGGAAACCAATGATGAAAACTTCAGCACATTTGTAAATGCCATCACTACGGCGATGGATCCTCATACCACTTATTTCCCCCCCGTTGACCTGCGTACTTTCAACGAGAGCATGAGAGGCAGCTTCTTCGGCATCGGCGCACAGCTGAAAGAAGAAGACGGTAAGATCAAGATAGCCAGCCTGGTAACAGGCGGCCCGGCCTGGAAAGGCGGTGAGCTGAAGGAAAATGATGAGATCGTAAAAGTAGGCGAAGGCAGCGCCACCCCGGTGGATATTTCCGGTTATGCGGTGACAGATGCGGTGAAGCTGATCCGTGGCGCCAAAAAAGGTTCGGAAGTGAAGCTGACCGTAAAAAAAGTGGATGGCACTATGAAAGTGATCTCTTTATTGCGTGACGATATCAAGCTGGATGAAACATTTGCCAAATCCGCTGTGATTAATAGCGACAATAAAAAGCTCGGTTACATTTACCTGCCTGAGTTCTACGCAAACTTCGATGACCCCAAAGGCGCCCGTTGTGCAGACGACGTAGCGAAAGAACTGGATAAGCTGAAAGCAGAAAATGTGGAAGGTATTATCCTCGACCTGCGAGGCAACGGCGGCGGTTCTTTATATGATGTGGTGCAGATGGTCGGTCTCTTTATCGAAAAAGGACCCGTAGTGCAGGTGAAGGGCAGGGGCGATAAGGCCAGGGTGCTGGATGACCCGGACAGGGGAACTGTAAAATATACCGGCCCGCTCACCGTACTGGTAGATGAAACCAGCGCATCTGCATCAGAAATTTTTGCAGCGGCTATCCAGGATTATAAAAGAGGTATCATTATCGGCAGCACTTCCACTTATGGTAAAGGCACTGTTCAGAGAAATATTCCGCTGAACCCGCAAAGTGAAAACACTTTGTTCAACAATGGTAAAGAGGAAGAAGACCTGGGCACCGTAAAGCTCACCCTGCAGAAATTTTACAGGATCAATGGCGGGGCTACCCAGTTGAAAGGTGTAGAACCGGATGTGGTGCTCCCCGACAGGATGGAATACCTGAAATTCAGGGAAAAAGATACGCCTGAAGCGCTGGTATGGGATGAGATCAACAATGCGCCTTACAGCACCTGGAACAGCACTTACAGTGATGCCAGCATCATCAACGAGGCAAAGACAGATGTGAGCACAAATACTGCTTTCAACAAGATCAAGACCAATGTTGAATGGCTGCAAACCAATTACGACAGGGCTTATTCACTCAATATTGACCAGTTCAGGAAAGATCAGAAACAGCTGAAAGATGTGATCAAGCAGATTGAAGAAGCGTACAAGCTGCCTAAAGCTATGGATATTCAAAGCCTGCAGGCCGATTCTGCTGCCATTACTTCTACCAAAGAAAAAACAGAGCGCAATACGCAATGGCTGAAAGCAAGGAAAGACGATATTTTTATCGATGAGTCGGTAAAGATCCTGACCAAGATGATCAATGAAGGTCATCTGGCCAAGAAAGATTAAGCAATCTCAGCATGAAACAATAAAAACGGGGTGAAATTTTTCACCCCGTTTCTTTTAATGCCTGTATAGGTTTTATATCATCATTTTGGCCACCATTTCTTTCATCAGCATCGGGCCCGATGAGCCGCTGTCGCCTACACCGATGCTGCGCAGGTTGTAATGGTGCAGCAATAGCAACAGCTTCTCTATTCCCGCATAGCCATAATTTTTCATCATCAGCTTGCCCTGCTGCAAAGCCTGCACATTGAAATAAAAAAGAGGCTTCAATGTATTATCGCTCTGGTCGCTCATGCCGAAGGCCGTATATACTTTACTGATGAAAGTGTACAATGCCGGCAAAGCCTGCTGAATGGGTACCGCCTTGGGATTGCTGTCGAAATAGTTAATGATCTTGATCGCTTTTACCAGGTCTTTGCGGCTGATAGCTTCCTGGAGCTCAAATACATTGTACTCTTTGCTGATACCGATATATTTTTCAATATCGTCTTCTTCAATCGTTTTTTTATTGGTCAGGTTCAGCGAAAGCTTATCAATCTCATTGGCAATACGGCTAAGGTCGTTACCAATATGCTCTTCCAGCATCGCAATGCATTTGGAGGAAGTGCTGTATCCTTTGCTTTTTACCAGGTCGGCAATCCATTCATGCATTTTATAATCCCTTATTTTCTCTGAAGTAAAAACTTCGGCATGTGTCTGCAGCAGCTTATGCAGTTTGGTACGTTTGTCAAGGGTTTTGCCTTTATAAGCGACAATGAAAACGGTGGATTCGAGCGGGCTGGCAATATAAGCTTCCAGCTTTTCTATTTCCTTCATGTGCTGCGCTTCTTTCAGGATGACTACCTGCCTTTCTGCAAACATGGGGTAACGCCTGCAGGCATTGGTTACCGCCGCCCAGTCGGCATCCCTCCCGTAAAAAACGGTAAGGTTGAAACCGGCTTCCGATTCGGGCAATAATGAATGCTCGGCAAAATTTATCAACTCATCTATATAGTAATCCTCTTCGCCCTGGAACCAGTATACCGGCCTGAATTTCTTTTGTTTCCAATTGTTTATGATCTTATCCGCACTCATATTCTAACTATATTATACCCAGTGTTTTATTAAAGTAAATAATTTCGTAACTTATTTTGGCACAGTTTTGGAAAATAGGTTAGCGCAAATCGCACAGCAGCAAAAATATCCTGTTTTTAATGCTGTTTAACCGAAATATAAACTTTTTAATAAAAATCGAACTACTATGGCATTCGAAAACCTTCCTCAAGCGGAAAAAAACCAATCGGAAGTGAATACTAACAAGACTTCCAAAAACAGCATGCGCAGCATTTTAACCGGCGCCCTCGTGGTAGCTCTCCTGGGAACATGGGGTTATATCATTTATGATAAAAACAATGTAAAAGAAAAAGATACCCAGCAGGAAAACCTGATCGCCTCTACTTCTTCGGAAAGAGATGAATTGCAGAAAGAGCTGGAAGATGCAGCGATGCGTTATGATATGCTGAAATCATCCAACACCAAATTAGACAGTACTATTACTGCCAAAGACAAAGAGATTATCGAGAAACAAGCCCGTATCCGTGAGATACTCAACAAGGCAAATGCAACAGAATCTGAATTAAGGGAAGCAAGAACGATGATCGCTTCTATGAATGTTGACCTGGAAGGTTACAAAAACCAGATCGAGATCCTGCAGGGTGAAAAAATTCAGCTCACCGCAGAAAAAGCAAGGGTGACCAATGAAAGGGATCTTGCCCGTAAGGACTATGATTCAGCTACCGTGGTGATCAAAGAAAAAGAAGACATGCTGAATGTAGGCTCTACCTTACATGCGTCTAATTTCAGCATCACCGGTATCAATGAAAAAAGCGGTGGTAAAGAAAAAACAACTTCTACTGCAAAAAGAGTGGATAAGCTGAGGATTGCTTTTGACCTGGATGAGAATATGATCGCACAAACAGGTAATAAAGAAATCTATGTGTGCATCACAGCGCCGGATGGTACGCCGGTAGCGGTGGAAGCGCTGGGTTCAGGCACTTTCAGCACAAGAGATGGACAGCAAAAATTCTATACACAAAGACTGGATGTTGACTATACGCAGAACAAAAGACAAAGTGTAAGCTTCGACTGGAAACAGAATACCAATTTTGCCGCAGGCAATTATAAAATTGAAGTATTCAACAATGGTTTTAAAGTAGGTGAAGCAACCAAACCATTAAAGAAAGGCGGACTTTTTAGCTAAAATAAAATCCAATATCTTACTGTCAAAAGATCATTTCTCATTAATCAGAATATCCTCTTATAATTTTTATACTGACCAGCCCCACGGGCTGGTCAGTTGCTTTAGGGGCTTTATTATAAAAAGTATACCCATAAAAAAGCGCCTCCGGGGAGACGCTTTTTGTAAGAGTGTTTTTTGACCATAATTATCTCAGGAATAATAACTCCCTGTATTTAGGCAACGGCCAGAAAGTATCGTCTACCATCAGCTCCAGCTTATCTACATGATAACGGATGGTATCGAAATATTTACCTTTTACATTATCGCCATACGCAATAGCTTTCTTGCGGATATCAGTCAGGTTGTTGGCTTCCTTCCTGGCTTCTATCATTTTTTCAACATTGTCGCTGATGATATTGATATGCTCGCTCAGCTTTTCCAGTATCTGCTTCTGGTTTGCATAGGTTTTGGCAGGAAGGCCTGCTTCTTTTAAACCTACAATATTCTTGATCAGCGTATTCTGGTATTTCAACGCTGCTGGCAATACCAATGTGCTTGCCAGGTCGCCCATTACCCTTGCTTCGATCTGCACTTTTTTGATATAATCTTCCAGCATAATATCGTGCCTTGCTTCCAGCTCGGCATGAGTGAAAATACCATTGGTCTCAAATAATGCTTTTGCTTTTTTGGTCACAAATGCATCCAGCGCCAGCGGGGTAGTTTTTACATTTGCCAGGCCTCTTTTCTTGGCTTCTTTTTCCCAGGCTTCACTGTAACCATCGCCTTCAAATAAGGAAGCTTTGCTGGCTACAATGTACTTTTTGATGATCTCCATGATTGCCACTTCTTTCTTTTCACCTTTTTCGATCAGGGTATCCACTTCTTTTTTGAAATCAGTGAGTGTTTGTGCCATGATGGTATTCAGGGTCATCATCGGGCCTGCGCAGTTGGCCGCAGAACCCACTGCCCTGAACTCAAATTTATTACCGGTAAAGGCAAAAGGAGAAGTACGGTTACGGTCAGTATTGTCGAGCATCAGCTCAGGAATGCTTTTATGGATATCCAGCTTCAGGATCGCTTCATCCTGCTCATCGAATTTATCGCCCACCCGTTTTTCCACTTCACCCAACACCTTGGTGAGGTATTCGCCGATAAATATCGAAATGATAGCCGGAGGTGCTTCATTGGCGCCGAGGCGGTGATCGTTACCTGCGCTGGCGATGCTCGCTCTCAGCAGGTCGGCATAATCGTGAACCGCTTTAATGGTGTTTACAAAGAAAGTAAGGAACATCAGGTTGGTCTTCGGCGTTTTACCGGGAGCCAGCAGGTTTACACCTGTATCGGTGCCCATGCTCCAGTTATTGTGCTTACCGCTGCCGTTGATGCCGGCAAATGGTTTTTCGTGCAGCAATACCATCAGGCCATGACGCTTGGCCACACGGGTCATTACATCCATCAGCAGGGTGTTATGATCCACGGCCAGGTTGGCTTCTTCAAAAATAGGAGCGCACTCAAACTGTGCAGGCGCCACTTCATTATGACGGGTGCGCAGGGGAATGCCCAGCTTATAGCCTTCCTGTTCAAAGTCACGCATAAAAGCGTACACCCTTTCAGGAATAGCGCCAAAATAATGGTCTTCCAGCTGCTGGCCTTTTGCAGGTGCATGACCATATACAGTACGGCCTGTGAGGGTAAGATCAGGACGGGCATTGGCCAGGCCTGCATCCACCACAAAGTATTCCTGTTCCCAGCCCAGCGTGGCAGTTACCTTAGTTACATTCTTATCAAAATACTGGCATACATCCACCGCCGCTTTATCCAACGCTACCAGCGCTTTGATCAGCGGGGTTTTGGTATCCAGGGATTCGCCTGTATAGGAAATGAAGATGGTAGGAATGCAAAGGGTTTTGCCTTCACCGATCTCCATGATAAATGCAGGAGAAGAAGGATCCCATGCAGTATAGCCTCTTGCTTCAAAAGTGGCACGCAGGCCACCATTGGGGAAAGAAGATGCATCCGGTTCCTGTTGTATCAGCGCAGCTCCTTCAAATTCTTCAATCGGGGTGCCGTCGCCTTTTAAAGTGAAAAAAGAATCATGTTTTTCGGCAGATAAACCGGTGAGGGGTTGGAACCAGTGCGTGAAGTGGGTTACACCTTTGCTTTCTGCCCATGCCCTTAAGCCATTGGCGATCTGGTTACCCATGGAACGGTCAATCTTTTTACCTGATTTCACTGATGCAAGAAGGCTTTTGTAAGCTTCGTCGCTCAGGTATTGTCTTGCTGTAGCCAGGGTGAAAACGTTTTCATTGAATACACCTGTTACTTTGGCTGTAGCTGCAACTTTCACCGAGGAAGTGGAAAGATTGCCAATCGCATTAAAGCGTAAAGAAGTCATATTTTTTGCTTTTAAGTGGCAAAAAAAAGAAGAATTTCTGAGATGACCTTATAATTTTTTACAGTTTTATGTGAAAAACTGTTTGAGTGGCAGCAATAAAAATATATATTTTAAATCTTAATCTGATTCAGCCTGTTCAGTAAAGGCACATTGCAGAGCAGTGGAGTGATAATGAGCGGAAGGTAAATGCTGCGGTAACGGACCAGCGTATTTGTATTGGGTACAATATAGCCGTTCATGATATATACCATGCTCACAAAGAAGAAGCAGAACAGCACAAAGGGATGAATGTTCCGGCGGCCCGAACGTATAAAATAATAAGCAGCCAGCAGGAAAAACAACAGGTAGCAGGCAATCTCTATGAATTGAAGGCATACAAATCCCGATTGGATATCTGTTATCCACGGCCTGAAGAATCCATGTACAAAAGCCTGCGGCATATTTTGGAGAAGACTGATAGAGTTAGGCTCAACAGCGTTGATAGGGATCTGGGTATTGGCAATTCCCAGGGCGAGAAAATCCTGCTGCTTATGGCTGATAACAGCTGCGGGGTTAAGAGAGGGAACAACAGGCGGAACCACCAGCAATAATACCAGCAGCAGTGCGATGCAGCCCGCAAACAATACAGCAGGCCTTACCCGCAGCCTGAACGAAAGAAAAAAACTGACGGCCGGCGGCACCAGCAGCAGGGCAATATGATTTCGCATTAACAGCACCCCGGCAAAAAAGAAAAGAAGCCAGGCGGTTCTTCTCCATGTAAATCCTGATAATGTATAAAAGTAAAGACAGAAGCAGAACATGGCCAGGAAAGTAAACACTACATTGTCTTTGCTTAAAGATGAATTAAAGAACAATGCCGTGGGCAGAAAAAACGCTCCTGCCAGCACAACCGTTCTTTTATGCATATACAGGTGAGTAAACAACCGGAACAATGCAATATGACCGAAGAAACCGAAGAAATTGAATACAATACTGTTGATATAATAATTGTTCCTGCTGATCACATTAAAAGGAGCCAGGCTTTTGGCCAGGATATTATTTTCCAGGTCGTTCCAGAAGGAGCCGAAGGAGCCAAACATATTATCATATCCTCCGCCATTATAATTGGATACAAAAAGCTCTTTTAAAAAAACAGCAGGATCAGCCAGCAGGAGATGATATTCGCTGAAGGATAAAGCATTGAGCGCCCAGTTATCGCTGGAGTTTCTGCCAAACTCCTCTGTGATATAGCCGTTCGCAAGTCCTGCCGCCACTTTCACCAGAAAGAGGATCAGAATAACACGGGTGCTTAATCCTGATCTTTTAATAAATGGTATCCGGCATATACAAAAACAGGCAATCGCCAGCAGGATAAAAAAAATAATATAGCTCAATATCTGGTCCGTTTTGATTGTGGGAAGATAGTTAAAATAAATACTTTCCCGGGCAGGTATAAAGCCGGGGAGGTTGTACATTTGCGTTTTCAAAAACACTCCTCAATATCATTCATGGAAATTACAGCATCCACCGCCGCACAATTAAGAATTACAGAAGAAGAGTTTGAGCTGATTAAAACAAAGCTTGGCCGCACACCCAATTTTACGGAGCTCTGCGCTTTCAGTGGCATGTGGAGCGAACACTGCAGTTATAAAAATTCCATTAAATGGCTCAAGACGCTGCCCCGTGAAGGCAAAAAAATGCTGGTGAAAGCGGGCGATGAAAATGCAGGATTGATGGATATCGGCGATGGTTACGGAGTAGTATTTAAAATTGAATCACACAATCACCCTTCTGCCATTGAACCTTTTCAGGGTGCTGCAACAGGTGTGGGTGGCATCAACCGGGATATTTTTACCATGGGTGCAAGGCCCATTGCTTCCCTCAACTCTCTTCGGTTCGGTAAACTGGAAGAAGCCAAAACGCAGCACCTGCTGGCAGGTGTGGTGCATGGCATCGGTCATTACGGCAACTGTTTTGGTGTGCCTACGGTAGGAGGCGAAATTTATTTTGAAGAATGCTATCATACCAATCCACTTGTAAATGCCATGAGTGTGGGTATTGTGAAGAATGGTGAAACCATTTCTGCCACTGCGGGAACCGTGCCCGGCAATCCTGTTTTTTTTGTGGGGAGTGCAACGGGTAAAGATGGTATCGGCGGTGCAAGCTTTGCAAGTGCAGAAATTACCGAAGACAGCGTGGAAGAATTGCCGGCCGTACAGGTGGGCGATCCTTTTCAGGAGAAAAAATTACTGGAAGCATGCCTCGAAGTGATACAAACCGGCGCCGTGGTGGGTATGCAGGATATGGGAGCTGCAGGCATCATTTGCTCTACTGCCGAAATGAGCGCCAAGAGCAATGCCGGTATGAATATTCACCTCGATAAAGTGCCTACCCGCCAGAAAGATATGAAAGCATGGGAGCTGCTGCTGAGCGAAAGCCAGGAACGTATGCTGATGGTGGTGGAAAAAGGTAAAGAGCAACTGGTGACAGATGTATTTGAAAAATGGGACCTGCCCTGCAGTCATATCGGGGAAGTGACCAACGATGGGGTATTGAATTTTTATATGAATGGCGAACTGGAAGCGGTGCTGCCGGCAGAAGAGCTGGTGCTCGGCGGAGGCGCCCCGCAATACGATCGTGCAGTGAAAAAGCCTGCTTACCTCGATAAAGTGGAAGCCTTTAACCAGGACGCTATCAAAGATATTACGGATGTAAAAGCAGTGGCTGAAAAGCTCATCCGCTTTACCAATATTGCCAGCAAGAAGTGGATCTATGAGCAATACGACAGCATGGTGGGAACGGGTTCATCCAGCACCAATGCGCCGAGCGATGCCGCCATTGTAATTGCCAAGCCAACCGATAAAGGCCTGGCGCTTACCACCGATTGTAACAGCCGCTATGTATTTGCCGATCCTTATAAAGGCGCTATGATCGCCGTGGCCGAAGCTGCCCGCAATATTGTATGCAGCGGTGGCGAGCCCCTGGGTGTTACTAACTGTCTCAATTTTGGCAATCCCTACGATCCCGAAGTGTACTACCAGTTCAGCAATGCCATTAAAGGCATGGGCGATGCCTGCCGTAAATTCGACACGCCGGTTACAGGCGGGAACGTTAGCTTTTATAACCAGTCACCCGACGGGCCGGTATATCCTACACCGACCATTGGTATGGTAGGATTACTGGATAGCGTAAACGATAAAATGACGCTGAACTTTAAGAATGCCGGCGACATCATTTACCTGGTAGGACAAAGCAGGAATGATATCAATTCATCCGAATACCTGCACAAGATCCATGGAGTGGAGCATAGTCCCTGTCCGCATTTTGAGCTGGAAGAAGAATTTGCTTTGCAGCAGGCTATCCGCCAGCTGGTAAAAGCAAAAACAATACAATCCGCCCATGATGTAAGTGAAGGAGGCCTTGTTATTACATTATTTGAAAGCGCTTTCAGCAATGGCCTGGGCTTTGATATTGCTGCGACCGATGCTGCAATCCGTAAAGATGCATACTGGTTTGGCGAAGCGCAGAGCAGGGTAGTAGTGAGTGTCAGTGCAAACCAGGTAGGTTTATTTGAACAAACGCTGAAAGAGGCGGGCATTGCATTTGCCACACTTGGGAAAGTGACCGCTTCACCTGTGATTGTAGAAGGGCAATTATGGGGCGAGGCCATTGAATGGAAAGAAAAATACGATAATGCCATCGGCAATATTTTAAAAGGCCATGAAAGTGAAGAAGCGCTGAGTGCGCTGTAGGCTACACTAGCCCTGCTTTTACAGATAAGTGAAAGCAGGGACTATCCTCAAAGAAGAAGTACATATTCCTCGTGCCTGCTGTTCCGGTATAGATTCGTTTCTGTTTATTTCTTTAGTTCACCGCTTTTATAGACTTATTCACCTCAATAAGTGTATAAGTTTTTTGTATATGGTGAAATAATAGTTTATTTTAGGAGATACCAAAACGTTTCTTACAAATAAAATCCTTTCATGCTATGAGGAAAGCCGCTCTGTTGACTTATTTATTCAGCATGTTTACCTGCTATGGCTTTACCCAATCCTCTGCCAGGCATTTTACTGTTATTCGTTTAGGAAAAAAATATTCAGCCGCCCTGGTGGAAAAAGCATTCTCCAATGCTGACATGTGCGGCTATTATTTAGCAACAAAGAGCAACGACATCATGCTGGACGATAGTACCATTGTCCGGCTACCTCCGCAAACCGCATTCCCGCAACCCAATGATATATCATCCGATTGTTTCAGGCCCAATGATTTCAGGTTCGTCTCCGTGGTATGGTCCATCTCCGATTCCGGTGTGATCATCAAAAAGTATTTACCTAATCCTAAATCAGCTAATTCGAGGCATTAACTAAATCGTCCGGATGAAAAAAAAGTTACGCATTTTCCTTGCGTGCATTGTATTGCAATGCGCTGTATTACCCGTTTTTGCCCAGCCGGCAAATGACAATTGCAGCAGCGCTACCAGCTTTGGCTCCCTTCCTGTACCCGGTGCATGCATTGGCGGTGTGCAGGACGGCGCCGTGGTGACCATGAGCAATCAGAGCACAGTGGGCGCTACAGGGGCTAATCCCTATTCTTATATCACGGGCTGCTCTGGCGGGGGTAATATGGCGGCGCCAGCATTGGATACCTGGTATTCCTTTGTGGCCACGGGTTCTTTTCTGAATGTGGGTATTACTGGTTTTCCCAATGCAAGCATCGGGTTGTGGGCCGGCATCGATTGCAATAATCTTGCGGCGATAGGATGTGGCAATGTCCCCGGCAGCGGCAACGGTACTTTTACTTTTAATTCTTTACAGGTCGGTCAAACCTATTATATACAGATAAGCGGGGGCAATGCCACTGCTACCGATAATAATTTTTCTATTTCGCTGGATAATGACCTGGGCTGCGATGATTGCCTGCGTACCAGCACACTCACTGCATATCCATTACCTGTGAATGGCGAATATGCTCCCGGGCAGGTCGTGCATTTTTGTTTTACGGTGACCGAATGGGTGCAAACCAATACCAACTGGTTTCATGGGGTACAGGTGTCAATGGGCGCCGGCTGGACTGGGGCTATTACCAATACAAGCGCTTCCGCCACCTGCCAGGTAGGTTCGGCCGGTAACTGGGGATTTTATCCCACCGGCATTGGTGTGGTGAACGGGGTGAACTGGGGGCCGGGTTTTTATTTTGACAGTGAGTTAGGTGGGCCGCTGGATGGAAATCCCGCCAATAATTACGGCGATGATTGTTCAGGTGCCGGTCTCAACTGGCAGTTCTGTTTTGACCTGACGGTGAGCAGCGCCTGCGTGGCGGGACAAAATTTAGGAGTTACAATTAATACAAGCGGGGACGGAGAATCGGGTAGCTGGTACAATATTGCCTGCCAGCAGGATCCTGCCAATGCATTGAGTGCAGTAAAAGCGCAGGGACCTGTTCTGTCCAATTCTTCCGTTACGACTGTATGTAGCGGCGCAGCGGTAAATTTTCCGCTGGCTGCTAATGTGCCCGCCAGCTTTACATGGGTAGCAGCCGATAATCCGAATGTAAGCGGCGAAAGCCTGACGACTCAAAATTCAGGTATCATTACAGATGTGCTGGTCAACAATACAACAACAGCTCAAACCGTCGTATATACAATAGTGCCCACTGCTACCGCTACAGGATGTGTAGGGGTACCACGCACAGTAACGGTTACCGTTAATCCCCGGCCGACAGCATCCGTTACGGCCAATGGTCCCCTGTGTACCGGAGATAATGCTGTTTTTACCATTACGGGTACGCCCAATGCCATTGTTACCTATAATATTAATGGGGGCGCCAGTCAAACTGTTACCCTGGATGCAGCGGGCAATGCTACTGTTACTGTTCCGGGAGTAACTGTCAATACCAGCTTAAATATACTCTTGGTGGCCATGCCATCCACCACGGTAACAGGGGTGGGAGTGAGCGCTACAGGAGGCATTAACTCGTTTAACAGTACAGGGGCTTTATCAGCCGCAGGTATCACCGCAACCAATGCGAATGCCACGCTTATCAATAATACTGCCGCTCAGCTTATCGTAACATTACAGCATACGGTTCCTGCGGGAACGGTGCTTACCATCAGCATAGCCCGTAATAACAATGCCGGCAACGTGACAATTTCAGACGGATCGGCTACACAGATATTTAATGCGGGACCTAATCTTACCTTACAGTACATTACATTTACTACGACCATTGCGACAAATACCATTACGTTTAACCGTACGGCCGGAGGGGTATGGGTAGATGGAATACGCTATACTTTAACCACTCCGGGATGTAGTTCAACAATCCCTTCGAGCGCAACTGTTATCGTTAGTTCGGGGGTTGTGCCCACGTTTACAGCGATCCCTGCTTTTTGTTCAGGAACCACAGCGCCTGTATTGCCCACTACTTCCAATAATGGTATTACGGGTACCTGGAGCCCTGCGACTGTAAATAATACAGCAAGCGGTACTTATACCTTCACACCAGCTGCAGGCCAATGTGCTACCGGCACCACGATGAATATTACTGTTACATCACAGGTAACACCGACTTTTACAGCGATCCCTGCTTTTTGTTCAGGAACCACAGCGCCTGTATTACCCACAACTTCCAATAATGGTATTGCCGGTACCTGGAGTCCTGTGACTGTCAATAATACCACCAGCGGCACTTATACTTTCACTCCCAACGCCGGACAATGCGCTACCGCCACCACGATGAATATTACGGTTACATCACCGGTAACACCGACTTTTACAGCAATCCCTGCTTTTTGTTCAGGAACCACAGCGCCTGTATTGCCCGCCACTTCCAATAATGGTATTACCGGTATATGGAGTCCTGGGACTGTCAACAATACAACTAGCGGCACTTATACTTTCACTCCAAACGCCGGACAATGCGCTACCGGCACGACGATGAATATCACTGTTACATCACCGGTAACACCAACTTTTACAGCAATCCCTGCTTTTTGTTCAGGAACCACAGCGCCTGTATTGCCCCTAACTTCCAATAATGGTATTACGGGTACATGGAGCCCTGCGACTGTCAATAATACAACAAGCGGTACCTATACTTTCACTCCCAATGCCGGTCCATGTGCTACGGGCACTACGATGAATATTACTGTTACATCACAAGTGACACCGACGTTTACGGCGATCCCTGCTTTTTGTTCGGGAAGCACGGCGCCAGTATTGCCCGCAACTTCTAATAATGGTATTACCGGTACCTGGAGCTCTGCGACTGTAAATAATACAACAAGCGGTACTTATACTTTCACTCCCAACGCCGGCCAATGCGCTACCGGTACCACGATGAACATTACTGTTACCTCACAGGTAACGCCTACGTTTACAGCGATCCCAGCTTTTTGTTCAGGAACCACGGCGCCAGTATTGCCCACTACATCCAATAATGGCATTGCCGGTACCTGGAGTCCTGCGACTGTCAATAATACAACAAGCGGCACTTATACTTTCACCCCAACCGCTGGTCAATGTGCTACAATTGTTACGATGGATATTGTTGTACACTCAAATACTTCCAGCGCTACCAATATAATCATCTGTTCTTCGCAGTTGCCTTATACATGGAATGGAAACACTTACACTGTAGCAGGAAGCTATACGGTTCACTTAACCAATAGTGTAGGTTGTGATTCAGCAGCTACGCTGAACCTTGTTGTAAACAATACAACTTCCAGCACAACTAATACTAGCATCTGCAATACAGCATTACCGTACAATTGGAACGGAAATAGTTATGCATCAGCCGGAAGCTATATTGTTCACTTAACAAATAGTGTGGGCTGTGACTCGGCCGCTACTTTGAACCTTGTAGTAAATAATGCGACCACGAGTACCACTAGTGTGAGTGTTTGCAATACAGCATTGCCATACAGTTGGAATGGAAATAACTATTCATCGGCTGGCAGCTACATTGTTCATTTAACGAATAGTATGGGGTGTGACTCCGCTGCTACACTGAATCTTGTTGTAAATAGCACAACGGCCAGTACCACAAATGTGAGTGTTTGTAATACAGCATTGCCCTACAGTTGGAATGGAAACAATTATTCATCAGCCGGAAGCTACATCGTTCATTTAACAAATAGTCTGGGTTGTGATTCTACTGCTACGTTGAACCTTGTAGTAAACAATGCGACAACGAGCACTACAAATGTGAGCATTTGTAATACCGCATTGCCGTATAGTTGGAATGGGAATAACTATTTATCGGCTGGAAGCTATATCGTTCACTTAACAAATAGCGCAGGCTGTGACTCTGCGGCTACTTTGAATCTTATTGTTAATAATGTGACGATGAGCACTACGAATGTCAGTATTTGCAATACATCATTGCCCTACAGTTGGAACGGAAATAGCTATGCATCAGCCGGCAGTTATATCGTTCATCTGATAAATAGTGTAGGTTGTGACTCAGCAGCTACATTGAATTTGGTTGTAAACAATGTGACGACGAGCACTACGAATGTCAGCATCTGTAATTCTGCATTGCCTTATAGTTGGAATGGAAATAGCTATGCATCAGCCGGTAGCTACATTGTTCACCTAACAAACAGTGTAGGTTGTGATTCTGCCGCTACATTGAATTTGGTTGTAAACAATGCGACGGTGAGCACTACGAATGTGAATATCTGCAATACCGCATTACCGTATAGTTGGAATGGAAATAATTACTCGACAGCCGGCAGTTATACGGTTCACTTAACAAACAGTGCAGGCTGTGACTCGGCCGCTACTTTGAATCTTGTTGTAAATAATGCGACAACGAGCACAACGAACGTTAGTGTTTGTAATACAGCTTTACCGTATAGTTGGAACGGAAACAACTATTCATCAGCCGGAAGCTACATTGTTCACTTAACAAACAGTGTGGGCTGTGACTCGGCAGCTACACTGAATCTTGTTGTTAATAATGTGACGACGAGCACCACGAATGTGAGCATTTGTAATACGGCATTGCCTTACAGCTGGAATGGAAACAACTATGCATCAGCCGGAAGCTATATTGTTCACTTAACAAATAGTGTGGGTTGTGACTCGGCCGCTACTTTGAACCTTGTAGTAAATAATGCGACCACGAGTACCACTAGTGTGAGTGTTTGCAATACAGCATTGCCTTTTGCCTGGAATGGTAACCTATACAACTCGGCAGGCAGCTATACCATTCATTTAACAAATAGTGCCGGTTGTGATTCAGCAGCCACCCTGATACTGGCTGTTGGGCCTGCGAGCAGTAGTATAACTAATACTTCCATTTGCAGCAATGCGCTGCCTTATTCATGGAACGGTCAGACTTACACCACTGCCGGCGCTTATGCCGTTTTGCTGACGGCTTCCTCGGGCTGTGATTCCCTGGCTACATTGAATCTTATAGTGAATAATCCCAGCAGCAGCACTACAAATATTGTTCTGTGCAATTCGGCCTTGCCGTACAACTGGAATGGGAATGTTTATACATCGGCAGGCAACTATACAGTACACCTGGTTAATAGTGTAGGCTGCGATTCCTCCGCCAGCCTGCATCTTGCGGTCAACAATTCATCTGCCAGCACAACCAATACAGCGATCTGTGCCAGTGCATTACCCTATACATGGAATGTCAATACCTATACTTCGGCCGGAACTTATACCGTTCATCTGATGAATAGTGTGGGCTGTGATTCTGCTGCTACATTAAATCTTGCTGTCAATAATGCTACTGCGAGCATCACGAATGTGGGTATATGCAACAGTGCATTGCCTTATACATGGAACGGGAATGTGTATAGTGCCGGCGGAAGTTATATCGTTCACCTAGTGAATAGTGCGGGTTGTGACTCTGCGGCTACACTGAATCTTGTTATCAATAACACAACGACCAGTACCACGAATGTGAGTATCTGCAATACTGCATTGCCTTATACATGGAATGGCAATATATATGCTTCAGCGGGAAATTATATCGTGCATTTGACGAACAGCGCCGGTTGTGATTCCGCAGCCACTTTGTATCTTGTGGTAAACAATACAAGTAACAGCACCACTTATGTGAGCATCTGCAGCAGTGCATTACCTTACACATGGAACGGCAATACTTATGCTTCTGCGGGCAGCTATACCGTACATTTAACCAATAGCGTTGGCTGTGATTCAGCCGCCACATTACAGCTGGTAGCAAATAACGCAACGTCGAGCCTTACAAGTATCGCCATCTGCAGCAGCGCCTTGCCTTATAGCTGGAACGGCAATCTTTACACCGGCGCTGGCAGCTATACGGTTCATTTGACCAACAGCAATGGTTGTGACTCTGCTGCTGTTTTGCAGCTGGCAATCAGCAATCCTACTACCAGCAGCACCAATATCAGCGTTTGTCCCGCTGCATTGCCGTACACATGGAATGGAAACGTATATAACTCTGCCGGAACGTACACTGTTCACCTGGTTAACCAGGCAGGTTGCGATTCTGCCGCCACATTGTTATTGTCTGTGAAGACCAATACCAGCAGCGTCACTTCTGTATCTCTTTGCAGCAGCTCCCTGCCATACACATGGAACAGCCAGGCGATTACGGCATCAGGTACTTACCAGGCGTTATTGATCAATGCGGCTGGCTGTGATTCAGTTGCCAGCCTGCAGCTTACAGTTATTCCTTCGCCGGCTCCTCCTACAGTTACTGCAATCAATCGTTATTGCCAGTTTGAAACGGCTACGCCGCTACAGGCTACGGGCACCGGCACTATACAATGGTACACCACTGCAACAGGAGGCACTGCACTGACTACAGCACCGGTACCTTCCACGGCTGTGGCAGGTACACAAATATTTTATGTAAGCCAGGCAAACGGCACCTGCGAAAGTCCAAGGACACCTGTACAGGTGATTGTTGCTCCCAAGCCTTTGCTGGGAGCTGATAAATTGCTGGAGATATGTTTTGGCGCCACTGCCAACCTGAACAATAGTTTTAATACAACCGGTTATAGCAGTACCTGGCAGCACAACAATCTCCCTGTTGCTAATCCTGCTGTGGTTGCACAACCAGGAGTATATGAGCTGATGGTTCAATCGGCAGCGGGTTGCAGGGATACAGCGACGGTAACCTTGCAGGTGCTGCCGCAAATGATTGCGAATGCAGGTCCGGATGCCAATGCAGAATACAATCATCCTTACCAATTGCAGGGTAGTGGCAACGGAACAATCTTTACATGGTCGCCGGCTGCTGTGCTTAATAATGCACATATTGCCAATCCTCTTGCAACGCTGATAAATGATACGAGGTTTATACTCGAAGTGAGCAACAGCATTGGCTGCAAAGCTTATGATACGGTATTGATAAAAGTATTCAAAGGCCCGACTATTTATGTGCCCACCGCTTTCTCTCCCAACGGAGATGGGTTGAATGATATTTTCAGGGCCACTGCCGTGGGCATTGAGTCACTGAGTTATTTCAGGGTGTTCAACCGCTACGGGCAATTGGTATGGCAGACGACCAACCTGTCGCAGGGTTGGGACGGACGATATAACGGTACTGCACAAAACATCGGTAATTATGTGTGGATGATACAGGGTATTGACCGGCTGGGTAAAGCGCATACCATGAAAGGAAACCTGGTATTAATGCGATAAAGCAAAAGGAAGCAATGCTTCCTTTTGCTTTGAAATGTTATTCTTTCTTTTGTGCCTTGCCCACGGTTTTCATCTGTATAAGATCTACCAGGAAGGAGAAGCCCATTGCAAAGTAGATATAACCCTTGGGGATTTTTACTTCAAATCCTTCGGCGATCAGGGCAAAGCCGATCAGCATTAAAAAACAAAGCGCCAGCACTTTAAACGAAGGATGCCGGCTGATAAATTCACTGATCGGTTTGGCGGCCAGCAGCATAATGGCGACCGTTACAATAACCGCCGTGTACATGATCCACAATTCGTTTACCATGCCTACTGCAGTAATGATAGAGTCGATGGAAAATACAAGATCCAGCACGATGATCTCTCCCAATAATTTTCTGAATGAGCTGGTTTTAACTTCGGCGGGAGTGTCGGGGTTGGGCGTTTCTGTTTTATGATAGATTTCTTTCGTGCTTTTATACAGTAGGAATAAACCGCCGGCAATAAGGATGAGTTCCTTGCCCGTGAACCCTTTGCCCCATATAATGAACAGCTCCTGGTCGAGCTTTAATATCCAGGAAATGAAAGCCAGCAATCCCAGCCGCATCAGCATGGCCAGCCCGATGCCCCACAAACGTAGTTTGCCTCTTTTTTCCGGTGGCAGTTTGTCTGCCAGGATGGAAATGAAAATAATATTGTCTATGCCCAGCACCACTTCAAGCGCTATCAGTGTGAGCAGGGGGATAATGGCATCCGTCATGGTGATGTTGGTTAAAGGCTGAGTAAATGAAGCTGTATATTACACTACCTCCCGTTCAATTAGCCTGCCAGATTTTATGCAACCGGAAATTCTCATCGTTTTCTAATGTTCCGACCCGCTGATCTTCAGATCATCGATGTCCAGCTGCAATTCAGCCTTGCGGATAGCTTCATCGCTGAATAGCTTCTCTTTGCGCAGGCGGAACAATTCTTTCCGCTGTGCGGCATACAGGGCAGCAAGAATGGTATGATACCGTTCCACTTCTTCTTTTTCCGTATCATCGCATTCCAGCGAAGCCAGCTTTTCCTGTGCTGACCCGATATTGCTTTCAAGATTTTGTTTAAAGAGCGCTACCAGCTCATTTTCGGCTATATCAGTTTTATATTTTTCATTCAGCAACTGCAGTGCAGCATTCTCCAGTTGCAGTTGGATGCCTGCCTGCTGCTCATCTTCGGGCACAATATGATCGATCTCCTTCAGCTTGATGAGCTTTATAATAAGCGGCAGGGTAAGCCCCTGGAATACGAGTGTAATAAAGATCACTACGAATGTAATGAACACAATAAGGTTGCGTTGGGGAAAAGCGGTGCCGTCTGTCATCAATAAAGGAATGGAAAGAGCGGTGGCCAGCGAAACCACGCCCCGCATGCCTGCCCAGCCGATCACCAATGGACCTTTCCAGCCCGGTGAAGGATCACGCCTTGCCGATTTACTGAGCCAGCGGGGGATATGTGCAATCGGGTATACCCACAGCAAACGGAGGGCAATGGTAAGGACGCTGATAAGCAAACCATACAGGATGCCGTCGGTAACAGAATATGCCCCCAGGCCTTCAATGATCTCGGGAAGCTCCAGCCCGATCAATACAAACACCAGTGCATTCAGTACAAAGATCAGCGTGGTCCATACACCCAGCATATTCATCCGGGTGCTGCCGGTTTGAAATACTTCATGCGAACGGTAAGACATGAACAATCCCCCGCTTACCACGGCCATTACGCCTGAGAAATGAAATTGTTCTGCAGCCAGGAATAAAATATAAGGTGTCATTACCGTAAGCGCTGCATCAATGGCGGGTGTGGTGGGTAAAAAACGATGGATCACATACATGATATGCGCACCGGCCAGTCCCACGACGATGCCCATGCCGGCCACCAGGAAAAATTGTCCCGTCGCTTCCTGCATGGAGAAAGAGCCGGTGAGCACAGCGACCAGTGCAAATTTGAATACGATCAGAGAAGAGGCATCATTCACCAGGCTTTCTCCTTCCAGTATGGTCATTAATCTTTTGGGTACGCCCATCCCTTTCAGAACAGTGGCAGCCGCTACAGCGTCGGGTGGGGAGATAATACCTCCCAGCAGGAAACCCAGTGCCAGTGTGAATCCCGGGATAATGGCCACCGAAGAATAAGCAACCACAGTGGAAGTAAAGAATACGAGACCGAATGCCAGCAGGCCGATCGGGCGCTTCCATTTCCAGAAATCGTTCCAGGAAGTGTACCAGGCAGCTTCATACAACAGCGGTGGCAGAAAGATCATGAAAACCATTTCGGGATCCAGATGTATCTGCGGAGCGCCGGGAATAAAGCTGATGCCGAGGCCGGCAATCACCAGGAAAATAGGATAGGCGATCTTCAGCCTCCGGGCCAGTAATACCAGCATCATTACGGCGAAAAGGAGTCCAAGGATAATTAAAAGATTATGATGCATTGCAATAAATTAAACAGATTGATCAATGAAGGCAGCATACATATAACCGCCGAAGCCGGAGGCGATGCTGCCGAGTTTTTTTACAGATGAATAGCCGGCTTTCCTGAACAGTTGTTCACATGCTTTGAAAGAAAGCGGGTAGGGAACCCAGGGGTTGGCAATATCGCTGTCATACTCAACAAGCAGCCATTGTTTTTTGCTTTTGAAATGCTGTTCCAGCTTTTTGATCAGCGATTGCTTATCCCGGGTATAGTGAAATGAATTGGCCATGAGTATGCCGTCAACCGGTTCCAGCGCCAGTGTATCCTTTTCGAAATCTGCCTGTACAAAAGAAACCGGTATGTACTTGTCCATTGCCTGTTCCGGCTGTTGAATCACCTTATCAATAGCGGTTACACGACTCTCTGCGGGAAGCAGTGAAGCCAGTACAGCAGTGAATACAGCGCTGCCGCAGCCGAGGTCTGCCCAATGCTGGGCCTTACCCGCAAGCATGGATGTTGCCGGTTCCAGTAATGTGGTGAATTGTGCTGTTCTGTCAGGACGCATTTAGGGTTGGGAACGGTTAGTTTGCCTGCCCGATATCCAGCCGGGTGAATTTTCCGTCTGCACCGGGATGAAATTTAAAATAGGTTTTAAAATCGCCCCAGCTTTCAGTATGGAATTGACCATAAATATCCAGGCCGTTATTTTCTACTTTATCGATTGTTACAAATCGTTCGTGGCCGCAGGCATCTTTTACAAAACGACCGAAATCCCTTGGATTGCCATCGTCCAGTAATTTTGCATCCGCCGTGAAAAAAGAAGTAAAAGCTTCTTGATCGCCTTTTTGCCAGGCGTCAAATGCAGCTTTAACGGTGGGGTTAATCAGTTTACTCGTATCCATCCTGTTCGTATTTTGTTGTGAAGGTTGTTTTGTATTCTTTTTTTGTGCGCAGGCCGTCAGGGACGCAAGCGCTAAAAGCAATGGTAAAAATCTGGCTGCTTTCATAATTTTTTTTTAGCGGTATAAGATGCGGGGTCAGCTTTTTAAAGGATGACGCAGGTAAATAATGACAAGGTTGAGCAGCAGGAAGGGCAGCTCTACCAACACGCCTTTCAGGTCCCTGTCCAGCAGGTGAAAGCAGATGATGAGCAATATGCCTGCGGCCATTAAAAAATTACCCCAGACAAATGTTCGGGGGAAAAGGATCAGCACAGCGGCGAGTATCGTAACGGCGCCGTTGATCATGACGCCGGTTTTGCTGAATCCCCATTTGCCAAACAGTTCCAGCATTTCGGGCTTGCCGGAAAACATGGCATAGCCCTGCTTGAAGCCCATGAAAACAGCTACAAGAATAAGAGCGGCATTGATAATTTTAAGTATCATAATGGTTGGTTTTGCGGGTTGAAGTTGTCAATTTCCA
Organism: Ferruginibacter sp.; assembly: GCA_047602605.1. Classification (GTDB taxonomy): domain Bacteria; phylum Bacteroidota; class Bacteroidia; order Chitinophagales; family Chitinophagaceae; genus Ferruginibacter. The sequence goes on along the minus strand of JASGGW010000003.1, from coordinate 487,301 downwards.
GACCTTAAGTAATTGAATTGTTTGCAGTAAACCTAAGATATGGTACAGGCAAGGCTGTAGTTCAAATAAGACGGATATAACCGGCAGGAAGTTCCGGCAATTGTAAAAATAGTGAACCTGTCATTATATTCAGTCATAGCTGAAATACCTGCTAACCATATTTCGATTGTAAATATTGTATGGAGTCTTTCATCAGCACTACTAATTTTTCCTGGTTAATATCAGAAAGTTTATTGATGTAAATACAGGCTTTGCCTATCTTGAATTTCCCGAGTCCTTCCAGTAAAGGTTTTTGTTGCGTAGTTCCTGTGTGCACATACAATGATATGGCTGCCTTACGGGGCGAAAAACCCAGCATCGGCCAATCGCCTTCCTGCCTGCTCCTGTCGGATTTGTAATGGTATACCCCGAAGCCGATGATGCTTGGTCCCCACATTTTTGGCTCGCAGCCCGTCACTGACTGCATCAGCCGGATCAGCTCAAAGCTGTCTGCTTTTTTCTGGTCTGTATTGGCAAACTCATTGATGAATTCGGTTACATCTTTTTCGTTGACTTTTGTTTTGATGCTAGATGTAGTTTTTGTTGCCATAATTTCAATTTAATAATTTATTGCGGATAATATCCTTTTTCAGTTCTTTTAAATATGCAATGCTGCTGTCTGCGCCGTTCTTAATAAAATATTTATCGAGCCATTTTTCATAGGTAAACGGAATGCCTGTTTTCCAATAAGATATTGTATCTGGTATAACAGAATCTACGACAGTCCATTTGAATGTATTTACCTCCCTGATATTATTCAACAGCCGAACCGTCATAGCTTTTAATTCGGGCCTGTTAATCTGTTTTTTTTCAAATTTTTCTATCAGGCTATCAACCAGTAATATGGTAGAACTGTTCATTAATTTAATGGGAAGAAAGCCTTCTGTAGCACCCACTCCGCTACTGCTATCAGGCATGGCATTTTTAAGCGAATCTAAACGGGCGCCCACTTCGTTAAATTTTGCAACAATATCGTTTCTATTTCTTTGTTCTGTTTTAAGCATAATAAAATATAGTAAAAAAAACACAAAACCAGCTACTAGAGCAGCCATTACGTACTTCCTCATTGTTTGAAATTTTTATACTCCAAATAACGACTTTTTTCTCATACTCAAATATTCGCCTTATCTTTGCATGACCTCTAGGATATTTTACATCATTTCCTCCCGGTCACATTTTATTTTCTTATTAATTGTTATTGAAGAATTTGCCCAAAAACTCTGTTTAGCGTGAGTTTTTATGCAGATTTTTTGTTTTATATAAAAATGAAAAACTGAAATGGCCAAGTACATCTTTGTAACCGGTGGTGTTACATCTTCGTTAGGAAAAGGAATTATAGCGGCTTCGCTGGCAAAACTGCTGCAGAGCCGGGGACTGAAAGTGACTATTCAAAAATTTGATCCCTATATCAATGTGGATCCGGGTACCCTCAACCCCTATGAGCACGGGGAATGTTATGTGACCGATGACGGCGCTGAAACCGATCTCGATCTCGGCCACTATGAGCGTTTTTTAAATACGCCTACCTCGCAGGCGAATAACGTTACTACCGGCCGCATCTATCAAACCGTTATCAATAAAGAAAGGGAAGGAGAATACCTGGGCAAAACTGTGCAGGTGATCCCGCATATTACCGATGAGATCAAGCGTCGCATGCTCCTGCTCGGCGAACAGGGCTTCGATATTGTGATCACCGAGCTGGGCGGAACCGTGGGCGATATTGAAAGTCTGCCCTTCGTGGAAGCCGTGCGCCAGCTGCAATGGGAAATGCCCGAAGAAGATTGCCTGGTGGTGCACCTGACCCTTATCCCATACCTGAGCGCCGCCAAGGAGCTCAAGACCAAACCTACACAGCACAGTGTGCGTTTGCTGAGCCAGGAAGGCGTAAGCCCCGATATCATTGTATGCCGTACGGAAAAACCGCTGACGGAAGAGATCAAAAGAAAGATCGCCCTGTTCTGTAATGTAAAGCCCAATGCGGTGATAGAAGCGATGGATGCCGGCACTATTTACGAAGTGCCGCTGAAGATGCTGCAGGAAGGCCTGGATGTGATCGTATTAAAACGATTACAGATCAACGGCTATGCCGCACCGGAACTGAGCAAATGGCGTGGTTTTCTTGATAAGCTGAATTATCCCAAGAGCCGGGTAAATATCGGGCTCATCGGTAAATACATTGAATTGCAGGATGCTTACAAATCCATTCTTGAAGCATTCATCCATGCGGGAGCGATGAACCAGTGCAAGGTCAATATTGTCAATATCCACAGTGAATATATTACGGAAGAAAATGTGGCGGAAAAATTCAGGGAACTCGATGGGTTGCTGGTAGCGCCGGGCTTCGGTTCCCGTGGTGTGGAAGGAAAGATCACCGCTGTGAAATATGCCCGTGAGAACAAGCTGCCTTTCTTCGGCATTTGCCTGGGTATGCAGATGAGTGTGATTGAATATGCAAGGAATGTGCTCGGATGGCAGGAAGCGCATTCTACCGAAATGAACACGGCGACGCCTTATCCCGTGATCGCACTGATGGAAGAGCAGAAAAAAGTGAAGAAGAAAGGAGGCACCATGCGCCTGGGCGCTTATCCCTGCGAGATCATGCAGGGCAGCCTTGCCAACAGGATATATGGTACCACGCAGATCAGCGAACGCCATCGTCATCGCTGGGAGTTCAACAATAATTACCTGAATGATTTTGAAAGAGCCGGTATGATCCCCAGCGGAAAGAACCCGCAGACAGGATTGGTGGAAATTGTGGAGCTGCCAAACCATCCTTTCTTTATTGGGGTACAGTATCACCCTGAATTAAAAAGCACCGTGGAGAATCCCCATCCGTTGTTCGTGAATTTTGTGGAAGCGGCCAAGTGGTTTGCCGATACAAAGGCGGGGAATGTGGCGGTAGCGGAAACGGTGTAGGGGGAGGGGTTCAACAGTTGAAGGGTTCAAAGGTTCAAGGTTGAAAGTTCAAGGTTGAAGGTTGTGCTTTTACTAATTGCTAACAGCTAAAAGCTAACGGCTAACCGCTCCCTGAAAAATCAAACCCATTCAATGCCTTTGCACCTTAGCGGTTAATAATTCGTGTAATTCGTGCCCTGAATTCGTGTAATAAAAAATGGAGAAACTAAGCATGGAAGCGCTGAACCGTAAATCGGTGGAAGAGTTCAAGCGTTCGGAAAAGACACCGGTGATTGCGGTGCTGGAAAATATCCGCAGTGCCTATAATGTGGGTAGTGTGTTTCGTACAGCGGATGCATTCCTGCTGGAAGGGATTTATCTCACAGGCTATACCTGCAAACCTCCTCATAAAGAGATCCGAAAAACAGCGCTGGGCGCCGAAGATACGGTCGAATGGAAACATTTTGCCAGTGCTGCAGAAGCCATTGAGCAATTGCGCTGGCAGGGATATAAAGTATATGCGGTGGAACAGGTAACCGGCAGCCTGTCGCTGGAAGAAGTGCCGTTTGACAATAATGAAAAAATAGCGGTCGTGCTGGGCAATGAAGTTACCGGTGTGGAGCTGGATACGATTCAGCAATGCGACGGCTGCATCGAAATACCGCAGCTGGGCATGAAGCATTCATTGAATATTGCGACTGCGGCAGGCGTGGTGTTGTGGGAAATTGTGCGGACGAGGATGAAGAAAATGGGGTGATTTGAAAATGAATGGATTTGAAAATGTGTTGATGCGTTTGAATCTAATAGAAATTAAAAGAAGAAATGTCTACAGTTAAAAATTATTTCTCTCTCATAAAGTTTTCGCATACAATTTTTGCAATGCCTTTTGCATTGATTGGGTTTTTTTTAGGAATTATTTCTTTGGAAAAAGTACCTGGTGTAAAAGTTGATCAGTTTTCTCTATTATCTATGGGACAAAAAATATCCATTTTTTTTTCAAATCGTTGGTGGATTTTTTTGCTGGTGATCCTCTGTATGGTTTTCGCCCGTTCTGCAGCGATGGCTTTCAACCGTTACCTGGACAGGAAATTTGACGAAAAAAATCCGAGGACGGCGATCCGGGAAATTCCTTCCGGGATCATTACACCCAAAAATGCATTGACCTTTACCATCATCAATTGTGTGTTGTTTGTTGCCACTACCTGGTTCATTAACTCGATCTGCTTTTACCTGTCGCCTGTGGCCTTGTTCGTGGTATTGTTTTACAGCTATACAAAAAGATTTACGGCCTTATGCCACCTGGTGCTGGGAGTGGGATTGAGCCTGGCGCCGATCGGAGCTTACCTGGCGGTAACGGGTCGGTTCGACTGGCTGCCATTACTATTTTCCTTTGCCGTTGTCTTCTGGGTAAGCGGCTTCGATATTATCTACGCATTGCAGGATGAGGAGTTTGATAAAAACAACCAACTGCATTCCATACCGGCAGCGCTGGGTAAGAAAAATGCTTTAAGGGTTTCCGAGTTGCTGCATGTGCTCAGTGCGGCGGCAGTTATCGGCGCAGGTTTCTATGGAAATTTTGGTTGGTGGTACTGGATCGGCGTGGCTGTGTTTGCCGGGATGCTGATCTACCAGCATTCCATTGTTAAGCCTGATGATCTCCGCAGGGTTAACCTGGCTTTTATGACCGCCAATGGTATCGCTTCTGTGGTGTTTGCCGTATTTGTAATTGTAGACCTGTTCATTCACTAATTAATAATTAATAATTGGCCCGCATCTTATCAATAGACTATGGAGGAAAGCGTACAGGCATTGCCGTTACAGATCCCATGCAGATCATTGCTACAGGACTTACCACCATCGATTCAAAAGAGCTGATCCCATTCTTAAAAAAATATTTTGCCACCGAGGTGGTGGAGCTCATCATTATCGGCATGCCGGTGAACTGGGATGAAAGCGATACCCATGCCACGCCGCTGGTAAAAGAAGCCATCAAAAAGCTGCACAAAGAATTTCCCGATATGCCGGTGAAAGAAGTAGATGAAAGATTTACTTCCAAAATGGCCAAAGATGCCATGCTGCAGATGGGGCTAAAAAAGAAAGACCGCCGGGATAAAAAGCTGGTGGATGAAATAGCGGCTACGATCATGCTGCAGGAGTATATGCAATCTGTCAACGGTTTCTGAACATTTTCCGGAAAATTCCTCCTTAATTATCAATAAGCTTTAACGGTTTATGCGGCGGCTTTTGCCGCTTTAGGCCTACCTTTGCACCCAACAATTTCCGGGAGACAATATGATTTTACCAATAGTGGCCTACGGGTCGCCCATTTTAAGAAAAGTAGCACAGGACATCGATGCAGACTACCCGCAGCTCGAAAAGCTGATCGAGGATATGTGGGAAACCTTGTATAACAGCAACGGCGTTGGTCTGGCAGCGCCACAGATCAACAGGGATATCCGGCTATTCATTGTAGATACCCTGCAGATATTTGAAGACGATGAGGATGAAGAATATGCCCATTACCCTGATAAGCCGGGCTTCAAAGGCGTTTTCATCAACGCCCATATAGCAGAACTGGGAGGTGAGGACTGGAGCTATAACGAAGGTTGCCTGAGCATTCCTAAAGTGAGGGAAGATGTAATGCGTAAAGAGACTGTGACGCTGGATTACCTGGATGAACAATTTCAGCCGCAACGCAAAACTTTCAACGGGGTGACCGCAAGGGTGATCCTGCATGAATATGATCACCTGGAAGGCAAGCTCTTTATTGATTACATGAAACCGCTGAAGAAAACGCTCATCCGCCGCAAGCTGGATGATATCAGTAAAGGAAAAGTAAGGGTGGATTACAGGATGATCTTTCCTAAATAACTTACAGGGTTGTTTCAGCCAATTAGAATTAATTTTGCGGGTATGAAATTATATTTCATACCTTTTTTATTGCTGCTGCTTGCCGGTAAGGTTGCAGCGCAGCAGCCTGCAGATACCGCTTTTGCGGGTAAAAAAGTAATTACCCTCAGTGATGTGGTGGTCGGCAAAAACCTGGATGTGCCCGGCTTTATCAGCAAGATAAAAGATGATACCAGCTATTATAAAGCGTTCAAAAACCTTCGTATACTGGGCTTCACAGCGATCAATGATATACGTATGAACGACCGGGACGGTGATTTAAAAGCTTCCCTTTTCAGTAAAACAAAACAGCTGCGCAGCAGCAATTGCCGGCGAATGGAAGTGCTGGAAGAAAAAAGCACCGGCGATTTTTATACAGACGATCACCAGTATAATTATTATACGGCCCAGATGTATGCTTCCCTTTTTTTTACAAAAGATTCTGTTTGCGGGGAAACCAATATTGTAGGTAATACTGAATTCAGTACTGCGGGAAAAAGCGGCATGGAGAAACATAAGGAGCAGTTGAAAATGCTGTTCTTCAATCCCGGCAAGCGGATAAAAGGGTTGCCGTTCATGAGCGGTAAAACGGAAATATTCAGCGACGATATGGCCGACAGCTATGATATGAATATTGATGTGCAGGAAAAAAACGGACAAATTTGCTATGTGTTTACCCAGAAAGTAAAGCCCGGCAGGGAAGGAAGCGTGGTAGTGGATGAAATGGTGACCTGGTTCAATGATAAAACATTTGATGTGGTTGCCCGTAATTATTCACTGAGCTACGAAGCGGCCGTATATGATTTTAAAGTGCAGATGCAGGTGGAAATGACCCGTTTCGGGGAGCTCACCGTTCCTGCTGTGATCAGGTATATAGGCAACTGGAAAGCCATCACAAAAAAAAGAGAAAGAGGCATTTTTACCGCTACCTTATCCGGGTTTGAATAAACTGGTATCGGGTTTGATAGAAGAGTAGCATGACATTATCCCAGCAGGCAGCCCATTTATTTTTACTGGCCATTCCCGTAGCATGTATTGCATGGACGGTTACACATGAAGAGGTTTTCAGGGAACCGAGGGAATACTGCACCCGAAAATCAAAAGCCTGCAGGACCTTGCTGGAACGCAAGTTCTTTTACCTGTTTACCTGCGAATATTGTTTCAGCCATTATGTGGTCCTGGCCTTTGTGATCATCACTCATTTTACCCTGCTCTTTGATGACTGGAGGGGATACCTGATCGGCGGATTTTCGCTGGTGTGGATCGCCAATATCTATATGAGTCTTTTCGCATTGCTGCGGGTGGGTATGAAGGAGAAAAAAATGGAAGCGGATATCAAAGAAGAAGAGCTGAAAGAGGTGAAGGGAAGCAAATAAAATAAAATAGCTTCCTGTGCAGGTAATAGTATCTATGATGTCTTTATTTTGTCCAGCAAGTATTCCAGGCCGTTTATCTTTATCTCGTACAAGGTCTGCAATTGTACGCCCAGCTTGCCTTTGGGGAAACCTTTCCGCTGGAACCATTCCAGGTAGCTTACCGGTAAATAGCGCAGCACAGTGCCTTTGTATTTACCAAAAGGCATCTTCATTGTGATAATATCCACCAGTATCTGCCCGTTGGGCACAGGAGCTTCTTCCATTATTCTTCGTTTTTGAACTGGCTGTATTTTCTCCATTTTTCAATTACGCTCGCCATGTCTTCGGGTAACTCACTGCTGAAAAGCATTTGCTTTCTTGTAACCGGGTGTATAAAGCCGAGCTCTTTAGCATGTAAAGCCTGCCGTGGACAAAGGGCGAAACAGTTTTCTACAAACTGCTTGTACTTAGTGTACACCGTTCCTTTTACGATCCTGTCGCCGCCATAAAAGTCATCATTGAAAAGCGGGTGACCGATGTACTGCATGTGCACTCTTATCTGGTGCGTACGACCGGTTTCCAACCTGCATTCCACCAGGGTGACATAATTGAAATTTTCCAGCACTTTATAATGGGTGATGGCATCTTTGCCGTATTCGCCGTCGGGGTAGGTGGTAAATAATTTCCTGAACCGCTGGTGACGGCCCACATGGCCGGTGATGGTTCCTTCCTGTTCCTCGAAGTTGCCCCATACCAGCGCCACGTATCTCCTGTGAACGGTATGATTGAAGAACTGTTTGGCCAGGTCGCTCATGGCTTTCTGCGTTTTAGCCATTACCACCAGCCCGCTGGTATTTTTATCAATGCGATGCACCAGTCCGAAGCGGGGCAGGCTGTTCTCATCAATGTCGGGGTTTTGCTGTTTGAGATGGTAGGCCACGGCATTGATCAGCGTTCCGTCGGGATTGCCGCTGCCCGGGTGGGCTACCATGCCTACCGGTTTATTGATCACCATCACATCCTCATCCTCGTACACAATATTGAGGGGTATATCCTGCGGTATGATCTCTGATGATTCCGGAGAATTCGTTTCATACACAACCACTTTATCGCCCGGCCTTGTTTTGTAGTTGCTTTTAATGGGCTTCTCGTTCACCAGTACACGCTCTTCTTCAATCGCCTGCTGTATTTTGTTGCGTGTGGCGCCTTCAATGCGGTTCATCAGGAATTTGTCTATACGCAAAGGTTCCTGTCCCTTATCTATTACAATAGTAAGGCGTTCATACAACTCTTCCGATTCCGGTATCTCGTCCTCAAAGTCTTTGGTGATCTGGCTCATGCCGCAAAGGTAAAGGGATAATTTTAATGGATAGTTGATAATGGATAATTGATAAATGGATAGCGGATAATTGGCGATAATTAATAATTATCCATTCTTTCATTCTCCATTATCACCGGTTACCATACCGTTTCGGTGTATCGTTGGTGACCTTGCCATCTTTGGCAATGAAGAATTTATTTTTTTCGACTACGGAGCCATTGTCCCATATTTCAAAATGATACCACCCGGATCTTTTGAAATTCACTCTTTCAACGATGAGATAATCGTCTTTAAGATTGGTAAGCTCAAAAAGTTTATTGTCATTCTCATCAAAAAATTTCACCACGTATTTTTTGGTTTCCACTTCCGGCAGGTGAATGATCACATTGTTGTCCCGGGCGGTAAATACCATTTTGCTGGGCATCCACACGGGCGGCGTTGTTGAAGTGGGTTGACCAGGTGTTGGGGTGGGTGTTACCGGAGGTAACTGTATATTGGGATCTGCATTAGGGTCTACCTGCCACGGATATCTTACAACGGTATTGCCGGTTTGCGTGCTGGTATCTTTTGTTGGCCTTACCGGCTGGCTGATAATATAAGCGCCGCCTTCAAAAGCGATGAATACACGGTAATACATTTTATTGTAAGGTGCGGTCGCATCTGCATAGCCATTCTCCGGGCTTTGAGGATTTAATACCGAGCCAATAGTCGTATAATTTTGCAGACTGTCGTAAGATCGCTGGATATTGATAGTGCTCACCGGTTTCTGGTATTCGTTTTTCCAGCTCACAATTATTTTACCACCAATATTTTTCACAGAGATACCGGGCAATATTTCCTGTGCATGCAGGGAAACATGAATCGCATTGAGAAGGAGAATAAGGACAAGGAATTTCTTCATACTAAATTACAGGACGCCTGCAAATATATAAAAGGCGCTTCAGTTGTAAATTTCTGCAAATATAGGCTGCTGTTAAATCAATCAAAAAATTAAGGTACCACCGGGCAGGGAGCGGTTGCCTTGCAGGCCGCCCGTGTGCAGGCAGATGATGCGGCTGCCGGGTGGAAAATAATTCCTGTTCAATTGATCGAACACCGCATATAATAGTTTGGAAGTATATACCATATCAGTGGGCAATTCATATGTTTCATATAAGTGATTCATAAACTCCAGCAGCCGGTTATCCTTTTTTGCATAACCGCCAAAATGATAGTCGTTCCATATATGCAGGTTTGGATAATCAGGTTTCCCGTTAAGAAAAGCAAGCCGCTCCTGCATATCATGAAAGCCTTTTAAAACAGGTACAGCGATCATATCCTGCTCCGGCTTTGCTTTTTGTAAGAGGCCGGCAAGGGTAGTGGCAGTACCTGCCGCCAGGCAGATGTGCGTGGCTTCCTGCAGGGCCGCATCATCATACATCAGCGCTGCACCTTTTGCTCCCAGCGGATGATAGCCTCCCTCGGGTATGGAAAGCAGTTGGTCACCGGCTTCATAATGCAGGCATTCACTGGCATACTGCTCCCTGGATATATAGGAAAGCTCAATGCCGTACGATTCACAGTCCAGCAGCGCTGCAGAAAGCGAGGCCGGTCGTTCTCCTCTTACTATACCGGTACAGGAAATGCCTGCAGCCTGTGCAGCGTAAGCGGTGGCAACAAGATGGTTCGAATAAGCGCCACCGTATGTTTGTAAATGTGTAGTGGGTAAGGTTACAGCTTTTTCCAGGAAATAATACAGTTTGTAAAACTTATTGCCGGATACCACAGGATGCAATAAGTCGAACCGGGCTATATGCAAAGTGATATTCTTTTTATCTAAAGCATCATTGCGGACAGGCTGCAGTATTATATTATTTCTGTCAAAATACATATAAAGGAATATAAACCTCTTTGGCTTACATTTGTGAACATTTTTAAGGAACCTAACAAAATTTTAAAGTAAAGATACATGCAACCTACACTTTTAATTTTAGCAGCGGGCATGGCCAGCCGTTACGGAAGTATGAAACAGGTAGAAGGCTTTGGTCCCAATGCGGAAACAATTATGGACTATTCGATTTATGATGCGATAAAAGCAGGATTCGGAAAAGTGGTTTTTATCATCCGTAAAGAATTTGAAGACAATTTCAGGAAACAGTTTGAGAACAGGTTTGGCGGGAAAATTAAAGTGGAGTTTGTGTTCCAGGAGATGGATTATTTTGTGGACAAGCAATATATCCCTGCCGACAGGACAAAACCCTGGGGAACCGGCCATGCTATCTTGTGTGCCAAGGATGCCATTAACGAACCTTTTGCGGTGATCAATGCAGATGATTTTTATGGTGCCGACGCTTTTGCGAAAGCAAATGATTTTTTGCAGAATGAATGTGACGAACATACCTATGCTATTATAGGATACCAGCTGGATAAAACGCTCAGCGAAAACGGAACGGTAAGCCGGGGCGTTTGCAAAACAGATGCTTCAGGTAACCTGGTCGCTATCAATGAACGTACAAAAATTTACAGGGACGAGACGGGCAAAGTGGTGTACGAAGATGAGAGCGGTTTAACAGAAGTGCCGGCCAGTTCACCGGTATCAATGAATTTCTGGTGCCTGCATCCTTCGGTGTTTGCACTGGCTGAAGAAATGTTTAGTGAGTTCCCTAAAAACAACCTGGATAATATCAAAGCGGAATTTTTTATTCCTTTACTGGGCGATGAGTTCATCAGGAGGGAAGGCAATAAAATAAAAGTGGTGCCTACCGGTGCTCAATGGTTTGGCGTTACTTATAAAGAGGATGCGCCGCAGGTTAAAGCAAGTATTGAGGGGTTGATCAGCGAAGGGGCTTATCCTGCCGGATTATGGAGTTAACTAAGTAGTTACACTCAAACCTGTTAATATTTATTCATAACATCTGCGATGGTCTTTACGTTCTTTTTTGCTTGCCCAAAAAAGAACCAAAAAAAGGCCCGCACAAACGATTACACCCCGTTTGTGCGATCGTTCCCTGATTTAACTTCAGTACTACTGTAAAATCGAATTCAATTCCCTGATGTTGAGTTGAAATAGGGTGAGGCTGTTAGTTTTTAAGCATTTTAAAAACTGCTTGCCAGCGATATTGGATTCTTTAATTTTATTGATCCCATTCTAACAAATTTCCATCAGTACCTGTGGAGGAGCCTCATCCGGTTTGGTTTTGCCTTTGGCAAAAATGGATCCATGCATAGCATATGCATAGAAGTGGGTGAAGCAACGGAACAGGTACGCTTCCCCTGCGGAAGTGGAGCAGGGTACAAAGTAGCGATTCAATAGGGTGTATTGATGGATTCAATGATTTAGATTAAAAGTATTATAACAAAATAGTCCTGCATTCGCAGGACTATTTTTATGTATGTCAGTTGTTGCTTGTTGGAATGTATTAATCTCCTTTCACCATGAATACGTAATCCTGCATTTTCCTGATCTGGCTTTCCCTGTCCAGGCCTTTCAATCCTGCACCAGAATTGATCTTTATGTCAGCATTCGTTTCTTTTTTCTTTGCCTCTTCAATAGCCCTGTAAATATTGATGGATTTGATGGCAAAAACCACTCCCTGTGAATTTTTCTGAGAGCTGGTAAGGATACCTACGAGTTCCCCTTTTTTATTGATAACGGGAGAACCGCTGCTACCTTCATTGGCAGCTGTGTTGAGCTGGCAATAGATGGTGTCCATCTGGTAACCGTTTTTGGCGCTGATATAACCTTCCCCGTAAACGATCTCAGCCTTGGGGAAGCCAAGCATGAACACCTGTTCGCCCAGCTCTGCATTTCCCCTGCGGATCTGGTAGGGGATCGATGGCAGCTTTTTAAAAGATTTGTCTTTTATTTTTACAATGGCCAGGTCACGGGCTTCATCCACATGAACTGCTTCCGCATCAAACTGCTCGCCTTTGCTGTTTTCCACCACTAATTGTTTTTTAGCCTGCTTTACCACGTGGGCATTGGTCACAATATAGTTGTTGGTTGCATCAATCAGGAAGCCGGTTGCACGGAATGTAGGGTCTACAATTATTCTTGGGTGGGGCTCAGAAGCGGTCCCCTTAGTACCGGATGCGATGTCGTCAATCTTATTCTCAATCTCCTTAATTTTATTACCCTGCTCCTTGATCTCATTGTCTTTTTTCTCCAGCTTTTCAACCAGCGGCTGAATATTAGGATCCTGGTTTTTATTAACAGCGGTTACCACGGTACCGATACACAGGGATACCACGCCTGCAATAGAAGCGGCTACCGCAATGGTACGTTTGTATTTGTTCCATAACTGCACCACTTTGGCCTTGCCTTTCAAAGGAGCTTTGAATACAAAGCCGTCTTCCACCAGTTTGGTCTCCACCTCATTGAGGGTGTGCTTAAAGTTGCGGGTATTGCTGTAGTTGTTCAGCTCATTTAAGAAGAACATGTATTCCACAACGGTCTGGTCAAGCTCAGGGTTATTTTTACGCAGATCCTCAAAATAGATCTTTTCCTGTTCGCCCATTTCCCCGCTGACAAATCTTTCTACGGCATCAATCAATAAACTATCTTCCATCACTCTACATTTTTATACTGTGCAAAAAACAATTTCTTTAATCTCACAAGGCATTTATACTTCTGGGTTTTTGCATTATCGGCATTGGTATATCCAAAATCGGCTGCAATAGCCTGCATTTGTTTCTTATGTATATAATAGGCTTCCAGCAGGCTTTTGCAGGGTTCGCCTATTTTATTCATGGCAGCTTCCATTAAATTGAATTCCTGCTGCCTGCTTTCGTGAACTTCCATATCTTCTTCCACGGATACGGTTTCTTCCAGCTGGTCTGATGAAGTGCTGAATCTTTGCTGCTGGTTGAGCCTTTTAAGCCATAAACGGCGACTCACCGCATAAATGAAGGTTTTTAGCTGGCAATGCAGTTCAAAATTGCCCGATTTTACCTTTTCAAACAGCACAATCATGGTTTCCTGGAAAATATCTGCCGCATCATCCGTACTGCCATTATTGTTCACTACCAGGCTCTGAATCATATTGTAATGTTCCCTGTAAATCCTCTCTATTGAGCTTTTATCCTCATTAGCAAGACCTTGCAATAAAATTTTTTCTTCTTCTAATGTATTCACCTGGCTGTTTATTAATACGTAAATAGGCTATTGGTAACCCAAAAATCAGGCAAAAAAATTTTTTTTCCGCAATTGGGTTACCTTTTTTTCGTTTGGGTATAAATAGTCAAATTATAATTTAAAATTAAACAAACAACAAAATGAAAAAGTTTTTTGCAATTGCTTTGATCGCTGCTTCTTTCGTAGCTTGTAACGAAGGTGAAAAGAAAGAAGAAACTGTTACTCCAAACGCTGATTCTGTAGCTGCTGCTGCTGCTGATTCTGCTGCTAAAGCTGCTGCTGCTGCTATCGATACTACAGCTAAAGCTGCTACTGCTGCAATCGATTCTACAGTTAAAGCTGTTAAAGATTCTATCAAAAAATAATTATTGAGCAGAATTATACTTGCCAATTGGCAGGTAATCGTATAGGACGGCCCGGTTTTTCCGGGCTGTTTTATTTTGTGTAATCCTTACCTGTGGCTGGTTTCAGCCACTTTTTAGTTTTGAAGGCTGTAAAATACTTTGATTTTTATTTTTTTAATTCAGCGATTTCATTTTACATTTGTCCTGTTAATGAAAATGAACAATACATACAACTGGCAATTTTTCTTTTACTATTATTTTAGTAACAGCGCCGGGCGTATGTGCAATATTTAATAGTATCATTAAAATATTCATAGAAGGTCCCGGCACAAAGCCGGGGCTTTTTTTATGCAAAATTCTGAACAATGAGCAAAGGGGGGCAAAGCGATATTTCTGCAAAACCGATAGCGATACAGGGCTATGAAGGCAGCTTTCACCAGGTGGCGGCCAGGGAATTCTTTGGTAACAGCGTAGCGGTGGAATGTTGTGCCACTTTCAGGGACCTGGTAAAAAAGGCCGGGGATAAAAAACTGACCGATGGCGGCATCATGGCCATTGAAAATTCCATAGCCGGCAGTATCCTGCCCAATTATAATTTATTACAAAAGAGTGATTTAAAGATAGTTGGAGAAGTTTACCTGCAAATCAAGCAGCAGCTCCTGGCGAATCCCGGAGTCGCTTTGGAAGATATTAAAGAAGTGCATTCTCACCCCATGGCTATACTGCAGTGCCTTGATTTCTTTGAAAAATACAGCTGGAAGCTGGTCGAAACAGAAGATACAGCCCTTAGCGCAAAGCATGTGCAGCAGCATCGCAGCAAACATATAGCCGCCATAGCCAGTAAGCTGGCCGGCGATCTGTATAACCTGCAGGTGATAGCGCCCAATATTCATACAGTAAAAAACAATTATACCAGGTTCCTGGTGCTGAAAAGGACGGCTGAAGAAACTATCCCTGCCGAAGCCAACAAAGCTTCCATCAGCTTCAGCACCAATCATACCCGGGGCAGCCTGGCCAAAGTGCTCACAAAGATCGCCGATGCCAACATCAATCTCAGCAAGCTGCAATCCTTTCCAAAACCCGGAACGGACTGGAAATACTATTTTCACGCAGACCTGGAATTTGACAATATTTATGATTATAAAAATTTGACTGATAATATTTTATCAGTAGTTGATGAATTAAAAATTTACGGTGTATATACATCCGGAAAGCTAAAATAAAATTTGAGATGAAGCTAGCAAACCGATTACAGGGCATTAATGAATATTACTTTTCGCAGAAGCTTCGGGAGATTGATGGTATGAACCGGGAAGGTAAAAATATCATCAATCTTGGTATTGGTAGTCCCGATCTGCCGCCCCATCCTTCGGTAGTGGAGACACTGGCGGCCGAGTCTTTAAAACCGGGCCAGCATGGCTACCAGAATTATAAAGGCAGCCCGGTGCTGAGGAAGGCCATCGCTAACTGGTATCAGCGCTGGTATAATGTGACGGTGGATGCCGACAGGGAAGTGCTGCCATTGATCGGCAGTAAGGAAGGTATTATGCATATCTGCATGACCTACCTGGAAGAAGGTGACACCGCTTTGATCCCTGATCCCGGTTACCCCACGTACAGTGCTGCGGTAAAGCTTGCAGGCGGAAGCCCGGTCGTTTACCAGCTGACAGCAGAAAATAGCTGGCGGCCCGATTGGGAAGAGCTGGAACAGCTCGTGCAGCAAAACCGCTGCAAATTGTTTTTTGTGAATTACCCGCATATGCCTACAGGGGAATTGCCTGCAGCTGAAGTTTTTGAAAAGCTGGTGGCATTTGCGCAGCAGCATGATTTACTGCTGGTGCATGACAACCCATACAGCTTTATCCTGAATGATCATCCACGCAGCATTTTGGCGGTACCGGGGGCAAAAGAAGTAACGCTGGAGCTGAACTCCCTGAGCAAAAGCCATAACATGGCCGGATGGCGGGTTGGCATGCTCATCGCATCGGAGGAACATATCAATGAAGTGCTGCGTTTTAAAAGCAATATGGACAGCGGGATGTTCCTGCCCCTGCAGCTGGCGGCTGCCAAAGCGCTGGAGCTGGGCCAGGACTGGCACGATGAGCTGAATGCGATATACAGGCAGCGCCGGCAAAAAGCTTTTGAGCTGCTTGAATTACTGGGTTGTTCTTTTAACCGGGAACAGGCAGGTCTTTTTGTGTGGGCTAAAGTAAATGAGGCGAAAGATGCCGGTGATGGAAACATGGGAGCAGGTGGCAGGCTGAGTGACCAGGTGTTGTACAATGCGCAGGTATTCATTACGCCCGGCGGTATTTTCGGTACTAACGGCAATGGGTACGTGCGGGTAAGCCTTTGCTGTCCGGTAGAAAAATTTGAAGAAGCGATTAAAAGAATCAAAGAAAGATTATGAAAGTTTCAATTATAGGAGTGGGACTCATCGGCGGCTCTCTCGGCCTGGTGCTGAAGGAAAAAAAGCTGGCAGACCATATCATAGGGATTGACGCCAATGAAATGCATGCCCGGCAGGCGCTCGAGCTGGGCATTGTTGATGAGATCATGACCATCGAAGAAGCAGTGCCTGCCAGCGACCTGGTAGTGCTGGCTGTGCCGGTAGATGTGGCCGAAAAAATACTACCGCAGGTAATGTCGCTCGTAAAAAAGCAGGTGGTGATGGATATGGGGTCTACCAAAACTGCTGTCTGCGACATTGCGGCCCGATCAGCTGCTGCAGGCAGGTTTGTGGCCACCCATCCAATGTGGGGTACCGAATTCAGCGGGCCGTCAGCAGCCGTGAAAAATGCTTTTGCCGGTAAGGCCGTGGTGATCTGTAACAAAGACAAAGCAGATACCGATGCCCTGCTGCTGGTGGAAGATATTTACCGTAAAATGGATATGCGGCTTATTTATATGAATGCCGAAGCACACGATGTGCATGCGGCCTATATCAGCCATATTTCCCATATCACTTCTTTTGCTCTTGCCAATACCGTGCTGGAAAAAGAGAAGGAAGATGAAGCCATTTTCGAGCTGGCCAGCGCCGGTTTTGAAAGCACCGTAAGGCTGGCCAAAAGCAATCCTGATATGTGGGTGCCCATTTTTATGCAGAACAAAGAGAATGTGCTGGATGTGCTCAATGAACATATCAGCCAGCTGAGAAAATTCAAAGCATGCCTGGAGAAAGAAAATTTTGAATATCTCGGCGCTTTGATACAGCATGCCAATACCATTAAAAGAATTTTAAAATAGCGTTCATTACCATTATCATAAAACAAAAACAATTCAACTAATTTTATATGCAATCACAAATCAACAGTATGAGCATCGATATTCAACAGGTATGGAACAAGCGCCCTATGCTGATCAGCGGGCCCTGCAGCGCAGAAACAGAAGAGCAGGTCATTGAAACGGCACAACGTCTTGCCAAAACCGGCAAGGTGGATGTATTGCGGGCAGGCATCTGGAAGCCACGCACCAAACCCGGTATGTTTGAAGGCATCGGTGTAAAAGGGCTGCCATGGCTGTTGCAGGCAAAAAAGCTTACCGGCCTGCCTACAGCGGTAGAAGTAGCAACTGCCAAGCATGTACAGGATGCCCTGAACTTCGACGTGGATATTTTATGGATCGGTGCACGCACTACGGTGAACCCGTTCAGTGTGCAGGAAGTGGCAGATGCTTTGCGGGGCACCAATGTGCCTGTGCTTATCAAAAATCCCATCAATCCTGACCTGGAACTATGGAGCGGCGCTATTGAGCGCCTGCAGAAAGTAGGCGTGAAAGATATCGGGATGATCCACCGGGGCTTTTCCAATTATGGGAATACAGAATTCAGGAATGCGCCCATGTGGCACCTGCCTATTGAAATGAAACGACGCTACCCCGACATGCTGCTCATCTGCGATCCTTCGCATATCTGCGGCAACAGGCACATGCTGCAGTCCATCGCACAGAAAAGCATTGACCTGGATTTCGGAGGCCTCATGCTGGAAAGTCATATAGATCCCGATAATGCATGGAGCGATGCCAAGCAGCAGGTAACGCCCGAAAGACTGGCAGAAATATTTGAAAGCCTGGTATGGAGGGAAGAAAGCGTGGACGAAAAAGAATTTACCGATGCACTGGCAAAGCTGCGGGAACAGATCAATCATATAGATGATGAACTGCTGACATTGATCGGCCAGCGTATGAAGATCGCAGATAAGATCGGCGAATATAAAAGAGATAACAATGTTACCATCCTGCAAACCAACCGCTGGAACGAAATACTGGACAGGGCTGTGAGAAGGGGCGAAACCCTGGGCCTGAGCAAGGAGTTCATCATCCGTTATTTTGATGCCGTGCACCTGGAGAGCATCAGCCACCAGAACAAAGTGATGT
Organism: Ferruginibacter sp.; assembly: GCA_047602605.1. Classification (GTDB taxonomy): domain Bacteria; phylum Bacteroidota; class Bacteroidia; order Chitinophagales; family Chitinophagaceae; genus Ferruginibacter. Next base: position 468,971 of record JASGGW010000003.1, on the reverse strand, counting down.
ACGATAAAAACAATGGATAATTAACAATTAATAATTGATAATTAATAATTACTAATGGATGAGAGCAACGGAAGTGAAATTTTCAGGTAAGACGGTACAGTATTTATTTGATGCTGATTTTCTGGTACTAACGGAAATCTATGCTCCTGAAAAGCTGGTGATCATCACTGATGAAAATGTATATCGTTTCCAGCAACAGCGACTGGAAGGTCTCAAAACGATCGTTATTAAAGCCGGAGAGGAAAACAAGCAGCAGGCTACAGTGGATCATATCATCCTCCAGTTACTGGAAGCTGAGGCCGATCGCCAGACAGTGATCGTAGGATTGGGCGGTGGTGTGGTAACAGATATTGCAGGCTATGTGGCATCGGTTTTTAAAAGAGGCGTAAGGCTGGTGCAGATGCCTTCTTCCGTTCTTGCCATGGTGGACGCTGCCGTGGGCGGAAAGAACGGGGTAGATGTGGGCGCTTACAAAAACCAGGTGGGCACCATTTATCAACCGGAGCACCTGCTCTTCGATTACAGCCTGTTATCAACTTTGCCCAGGGAAGAATGGATCAATGGTTTTGCCGAGATCATCAAGCATGCCTGTATCAAAGATGCGGGGCAGTTTGAATTTTTAGCAGCACATACCATCGATGATTTTATGAACGACCGTTCACTGCTGGCCTCTTTCATTGAAAGAAATGTTGGTATCAAGCTGAACGTTGTGCTCAATGATGAATTTGAAACCGGTGAAAGAAAGCTGCTGAATTACGGGCATACGCTGGGGCATGCCATCGAGGCATTTTATAGCCTTCCTCACGGTCATGCCATCAGCATCGGCATGGTGGCGGCAGCAACGCTCAGCACAGAGCTGGCGACACTCCCTGTCGATGAAAAAGAAAAGATCAGGACATTGCTCTCCCGGTATGAGCTGCCTGTTAGCATTGCATTTGACGCAGAAAAACTGTGGAGTATTTTAATGAACGATAAAAAAAGAGAGAACGATTCCATGAGCTTTATCCTGCTCAATAAAATAGGAGAGGGTATTGTGCAACCCATTCCGCTTTCCCGGTTAAAACAATTAATTCAACAAAGGCTATTGGCCTGATCAATATGAAAGTGAAGATATCCCCTTCGGTTATCAGTGGTGACATTACAGCGGCGGTTTCCAAAAGCGCTATGCAGCGGGCCTGTGCGCTGGCCCTGTTACACGAAGGCATTACCATTATACAAAACCCAGGCAATAGTAACGATGATAAAGCTGCCCTGGATATTATTGCATCTCTCGGCGCTGCGATTGAAAAGCCGGCGGATGATTCTCTACGGATCAGTTCATCCTTTCTGCAGAAAAACACGGGCGCCACAACTATTCATTGCGGCGAAAGCGGGTTAAGCATCCGGATGTTTGCTCCCATTGCCGCTTTATTACAGGAGCAGGTAACCATTACCGGTAGTGGCAGCCTGGCTGCAAGACCGATGGATTTTTTTGATGAGGTATTGCCTCAGCTGAATGTAAATATTCAATCCAATGCCGGTAAGCTGCCGTTGCAGATAACAGGTCCGTTGCAGCCCAAAGAGATCAGCATTGATGGATCGCTCAGCTCCCAATTTTTAACAGGCTTGCTGTTTGCTTATGCAAAAGCTACCCGTACGCCAGCTGTTATTCATGTGAATGATCTGAAAAGCAAACCCTATATCGATCTGAGCCTGCAGATGCTTGAGCTATTCGGCTATACCATTGTGAATGACGATTACCAGCAGTTCCGCATTTTGCCGGGCAATAAAAAAACAGGCAGCCAAATAATATACAGCGTGGAAGGGGACTGGAGCGGCGCTGCATTCCTGCTCGTAGCCGGCGCAATCGCAGGGAAAATAACGGTGAAAGGACTTGATCCTTTTTCAGCACAGGCTGATAAAGCGATTTTATCTGCTCTCAGCATGAGCGGCGCCAATATGAGCGTTACAGCCGAAGCTATTGAGATTGCACCCGGGCCATTGAAGGCTTTTCATTTCAATGCGACGGATTGTCCTGACCTGTTTCCGCCACTCGTGGCGCTGGCTGCTTACTGTGAGGGAACAACTGTAATTGAAGGCGCTTTGCGCCTGACGCATAAGGAAAGCAACCGTGCCTTAACTTTGCAGGAAGAGTTTGGAAAGACTGGCGTAACAGTGAAGCTGCAGGATGACCTGATGATCATTGAAGGGGGCGACCGCATCAAAGGGGCTGTAGTGCATTCTCATCATGATCACCGAATTGCGATGGCCATGGCCGTAGCCGGGTTAAAAGCAGCAGGAGAGACCATTATAGAAGAAGCTGATGCGATCAATAAATCCTATCCTGCTTTTTATGATCATATTAAAAAGCTTGGAGGCATAGTTGAAATTTTTTAGAAAGTCAAGAGAACGCAGATTCTTATGATCGTTATGATGAACGCTGAAAATAAAATCAATAGATCATAACAATCAGTATCATCAGCGTTCAAACTAAATATAAAAACACAACATTTTGAATAGTTTCGGCACCATATTCAGGACAAGTATTTTCGGGGAATCACATGGCCCTTCGGTTGGCATCGTCGTGGACGGTTGTCCTCCCGGTATTGCATTGACTGCAGAGGATTTTGTTACTGACATTGAACGCCGCAAAGGCGGTATGCAGAAAGGCACCACGCCCCGCAAAGAAGATGATATCCCTGAATTTTTATCCGGCATTTTTAATGGAATGACTACCGGGGCTCCTATTGCCATCTTGTTTAAGAATAACAATACCCGCAGCAGCGATTATGAAAAGCTGAAAGCTTTTCCGAGGCCGGGCCATGCCGATTTTGTAGCGCACCAGAAATTCAACGGTTTTGAAGATTACAGGGGAGGCGGACATTTCAGCGGCCGACTGACGGTATGCATTGTCGCAGCGGGAGTGATCGCAAAAAAAATACTGGCACAGCAGGATATCCGTTGCGAAGCATTTATAAAAGAAATAGGCGGTGAAGCCGATATTGAAAAGGGATTGCAGAAAGCGATCGATGCCAAGGACAGTATCGGTGGTATCGTGGAGTGTAAAGTAACCAACCTGCCCGCAGGCTTGGGCGAACCGTTTTTCGATTCAGCCGAATCAGTGATCAGTCATGCGGTATTTGCCATCCCTGCAATTAAGGGCATTGAATTCGGGGCGGGTTTTACTGCGGCAAAAATGTTCGGCAGCGAGCACAACGATGCGATCATCACTGCTGATGGAAAAACTAAAACCAATCATGCCGGCGGAATTGTGGGCGGTATCAGCAACGGCAATGATCTTGTATTCAGGGTGGTGGTAAAACCTACATCCTCTACGCCTAAAGAACAGGAAACCCTGAATGTAGAAACCGGTCATGTAGAAACCTTCAGCGTGAAAGGCCGCCATGATCTTTGCATTGCCCTGCGGGTGCCTGTAGTGCTGGAAGCAATGACAGCGATCGTATTGACAGACCTGCTGTTCCGGAAATAAAATTGTAGCGGCTTTAAAATAGTGCAGTAAAAAAATACCCCGGTTCTTCCGGGGTATTTCATTTTTATCAAGTAGGTAATTACTGCACAAGCATCACCGTTCCTTTCATCTCAATTGCTTTGCCTTCCCTGTCAATTCCTTTGATCACCCATATATAAGCGCCGATCGATTGTTTCTTGCCTTTAAAAGTGCCGTCCCATCCTTTCATCCACTGGTTGGTCTCAAAAATGGTTTCACCATACCGGTTGAATATCCTGAAATATTCTGTGCGGGCAACACCTACCGGTATAGGCCGGAATACATCGTTGAGCCCGTCGCCATTTGGCGTAAATGCATTGGGTATATAATAAGCCGGGCCTACATATACTTTTACAAAAACCGTATCATAGCCTATGCAACCTGCAAAATCAGTTACCCTTACTACGAATTTCTGATCCTGCTGCAGCGTAGCCAGCGGGTTATAAATAGCCGCATTGTTAAGTGGCGCAGAAGGTGTCCACAGGTAGTTGCTGCCACCGGTGGCGGTAAGCTGGTGTGGCACACCTTTCACGGCTGTGGTATCATTGCCGGCAAAGGCAGGAACAGGAGGCTGTACCCTTACATCTACCTGGTCACTTACCGCAAAGTTGCAGCCATATTCATCTCTTACAATGAGTGTATAGGTGTAAGTAGTATCACTGTTGGCAGGGAATACTCTTGTCACAGCCTGCGTAGGGAATTCAACATTGGTAGATGGTGTCCATTCATAGTTCACCGTGCCGGATAAGTTACTGGAGCTACCTCTCAGTATCGCATAGGTGAGATTACAGATAGCTGTATCGCTGCCTGCATTTGCCACCGGTTTGCGTAAAACATTCACAGTGATCGTATCTCTTCTTTCACATCCGCCCCATTGTGCATGCAACTCGTAGGTCGCTGTATCCAAAGGCGATGCCACTGCATTCTTGATATTGGGATTGGCAATGGTGCTTGTGGCAGTTCCGTAAAGGCCGCTCCAGGTGAATACATTGGTTTCTGCATTTGTCTGCGGGTCAAATGTTACGCTGCTTTCAGCACAGATCGTTACATCCGGGCCCAGTTCCAGGAACATATTATCCGTCAGTCCCACGGTGGCGGTTGCAGTGGCTGTACAGCCCTGTGCATCTCTTACGGTAATGGTATAAGCTCCGTTGGCGAGTGCGGTGAATATGCCTGTTGCGGCTCCTGTTGTATTCACCGTTGGCCCGGTAATCGTATAAGTGTAACCTGTAGTACCGCCCGAAGCAGTACCTGTCAATGTACCGTCGTTGTTGCTGCAGCCGGCTGGCGTAGTGCCCGTAATAGCCGCTGTAAGTACCGTGGGTTGTGTTAAGGTAACAGTCGTATCTTTTATACAGCCTGCATTGTCTTTTATGCGGAAAGTATAAGTGCCTGCCGCCAGCCCGGTGAAACTGTTGCCAGCCTGGTAAACAGCGCCGCCGTTATTGGAGTATTGATAGGAAGGCACGCCTCCGAAAGGATTGAATGTTACTGATCCGTTGGCGTTGCCGTTGCAGGATGGATTGACAATGGAAGCCGGTGTATAGATCGGCGGATTGCTGGTGAGCACCACAGGGCCGCCTGTGCCTGTACAGCCGCCTGCATCGGTAAAGCTATAGTTATAAGTACCCGGCGCAAGGTTGCTGAAGGTAACCGGCGCTCCACCCGTTTGGGTATACGGACCTCCGGGGCCTGTAAGCGTAACAGTATAAGGGCCGGCGCTCGGCGCCGTGGGCGTTATGCTGATGGTACCATCATTGATATTGGCACATACCGGGTCTGTTTTAGTGAACGATGAACTTCGGTTAGGCCCTGCCGTTACTACCGGGCTTACCGGTACCGTGCCATTGCAGCCTGCCGCTGTCACAAATGTAATGGTATACGTGCCTGCGGCCAGCCCGGTGAACACACCGGTGGTATTGCTGACAGCGCCGGGATTTAATGTAAAGGTTGTTCCTGCTCCCGGGCTTGCGACGGTAACCGTACCGTCATTCACTGTAGGACAGCTGGTGGCCGTAGCCGTGGCTGTACTCGTAGGCGCTGCTGCAGCTGTTACCACCGGGTCGGAAGATATGGTACCTGTACAGCCGGCAGCAGTAACAAAACTTACGGTGTACGTGCCTGCTGCAACACCGTTAAAAATACCGGTAGTGTTACTGATGGCGCCGGGGTTGAGTGTATAAGTGGTAGTGCCCGTGCCTACGGGGGCAACCGTAACAGAACCGTCACTAACACCGGGGCAGCTGGCTGCCGAAGTGGTGGCAGTGGTGGTCACTGCTGCACCGGCTGCGATCGTGACGGTAGCAGGAGTGATGGTTCCCGTACAACCGCCGGCGGTTGTAATGCTTAATGTATAAGTGCCTGCCGCCAGGCCTGTAAAAGTACCGGTGGTATTGCTGCCGCCCGGCGTAATGGTATAGGTAGAGCCCGCTACAGGATTAATGACAATAATGCCGTCGCTGGCGCCTGCGCAGGTAGTGTTGGCTGAAGTGGCGGTGGTATTGGGAGGAGTGCCTCCGCCTACGTTGATGCTGCGGGTGCCCTGGCAGCCGTTGGCATCGGTGAAGGTTACTGTATGCAGACCGGAAGTAACTCCTGTAAAGGTATTGGAGGTTTGGGACGGGCCGCCATCGAGCTGGTAAGTATAAGGTGCTACACCGGTAGTGGGGTTCAGCGTAACGGTGCCATCATTGGCGCCGGGACAACTGGCCGGTGTCTGGAAAATAGAACCTGCCAGACCAGAGCCTGTATTAACCGTCACGTTGACATTGACAGTGCAACCATTGTTATCTCTTACCAGCACTGTATGTGAACCTGCCGCCACACCTGTGAAAGTATTGGAAGCCTGTGCCGGTCCACCGTCCAGTGAATAGGTATAAGGTGCTGTTCCGGATGTTGGGTTGATGGTAATGACACCATCGCTTGCCCCCGAGCAGGAAGTAGCCGTAGTAACAGGAGTGGCCCCGATAGAAGAGCCTGCGTTTACTGTTGTCGTTAGTGTTCCCGTACAGCTGTTGGCATCGGTAAAAGTAACGGAGTAGTTGCCGGATCCCAGTCCTGTAAAAACACCGGTAGTATTGGTTGTGCCGCCTGGTGTAAGCACATAGGTATAAGGTCCGGAGCCGGCAGTAGCCGTCACCGTAATGGTACCGTTGTTAACGCCGTTGCAGGCGGTGCCTGTGGAAGCAATAGTGCCCGAAAGGCTGGCCGTAATATTTACCTGCACGCTGATGGTATTGGTGCAACCGTTGTTATCCGTCACAGTAACGGTATGAGTGCCCCCGCTTACATTGGTGAAAACGTTGGTGGTTTGCGCAGCGCCTCCATCCAGTGAATAGCTGTATGGAGGAGTACCGGAACCGGCAGGAATGGTCACTGTAATGGTACCGTTGTTGATACCGCAGGCGGCATTGGTGGAAGCCGCTGTAAATGAAAGCTGCGGCGATTGGTTAATATTAATGGTATCGATACTTACGATGGTGCCGGTAGGGCAGGCTTCATAAGTTGTTTTTAATAAATACTGACCGAATGATGCGGGGCAGAAATTCGGAAAGTTGGCATTGAGCATACCTGTGCTTCCCGCTGAAGTAGTAGCTGTAGCTACAGTGGCGCCCGCCAGCGTGGTAAGTTCGCAGGAAATAAATCTTGAAGTGGTGCCGGAAGGGGTAAAGCGGTAACCGGTATTGCTTTCAGACCATTGCGTACAGTTTTTGCCCGGGGCGGTAACGCCTTGCGTCCTGCTGTAATCCTGTATGCCCAGGATGGCATTGCCTTCATTCCAGCCGGTGCAGAGCGGCTTGTCGGTGATAAACACTTCCACGAGACCTGTGCCTTCATGCAACACGATCTGCGATGTCATTTTATCGTTGCTGCAGCTGCCTCCGAAAAACACCACGTTGTAAAAGCTCACAACAAATTTTCTGCAGGGGGCGCTGCCGAAAACATTGTATTCAATTCTTCTTAAAGGAGTGCCGGTAGTAATGCTGGGATCGATATCCATATAACCCGCCATGATGGCCGTACGGGGAATATACCTGTCGGCAATACCGGAAGGGGCAGCCACTGTATTATTTGGAATGAATATCTGCGGATCCAGGTCGTAGTTATTGTCCTGGTTAGCGCACAATGCTTCAAAAGTGACAATGCCGTTGGAGCCGATGATAATATTATTGTAAGTGCTGTCGTAAAAACAGAAAGGGAATGTGAGAGGAATAAGCGGAGAATATTTATCATCATTATAAGTAGAAGTAACTTCAGTACCTGAGGTAGCCGGGAAACTCATATAAGGTACATTCGACACCACATAACTTTCATCGCTTCTCAGGTCCGGTATGCTGAACGACAGGTTCTGGCAGGTAGCGCTGCACGGATAGGTTACCACTGTACCGTTCAGATTAGTTGGAATGCAATTCTGCGAATAAGTAGTTTGTGAATAGAAAAGATTAACCGCAAAAAAAAGCAGTAAGAGTAAATTTCTCATTTGTAAGCCTGTGTTAAAAAGTGGCCAACAAGATACTTAAAATTCGAGGGCCTTTAACATTCAGATAACATTTGTAGATAAGTTTTGTAAAAAGAAGGCCCTGTGTTTACAGGGCCTGTAGTAATCTTTCTACTTTTTATTGAACCAACATGACCGATCCTTTCATCTCCACCGTTTTTCCATCCCGGTCGGTTCCTTTAATGATCCATACATAAGAGCCAACGGGCTGTTTTTTGCCTTTAAAAGTACCATCCCATCCTTTCATCCATTGGGTGGTTTCAAAAACAGCTTCGCCGAAGCGGTTGAATACCCTGAACCAGTCTGTGCGGACAATACCGACTGGTATCGGCCTGAATACATCGTTCAGCCCGTCGCCGTTTGGTGTAAAGGCATTGGGTACATAATAAGTAGGCCCTTTATAAACTTTTACAAAAACGGTATCATAACCGATGCAACCTGCAAAATCTGTCACTTTTACCACGAATTTCTGATCAGCCTGTAAGGTGGCGAGCGGATTCCGGATGCCTGCATTGTTTAAAGGAGTGGATGGTGTCCATAAGTAGGTGTCACCGCCGCTGGCCAGCAGCTGGTGCGGAATACCCAGCACGGCAATGGTATCATTGCCTGCATATGCCGGAACCGGCGGCTGCACCCTGATGTTGACAGCATCTGACACTACAAAATTACATCCGTACTCATCCCTTACGATAAGTGTATAAGTATAGGTGGTATCGCTTTTTGGCGGGAATACCCGGGTTACTGCCTGGTGCGGGAATTCTACGTTGTCAGCCGGTGTCCATTCATAATTTACCGTGCCGGACTGTTTGGTGGAAGAACCTCTCAGGATCGCATAGGAAAGGTTACAGATCGCTGTATCGCTGCCTGCATCGGGAACCGGCTTGTGCAGCAGGTTCACTACAATGGTGTCCCTTCTTTCGCAGGTGCCCCATTGCGCATGCAACTCGTAGGTAGCTGTATCTCTTGGCGTGGCCACCGCATTTTTAATATTCGGATTGGCAATGGTAGAAGTGGCGGTACCATTGATGCCGCTCCAGGTAAACGTATTTGTCTGAGGATTGGTTTGCGGGTCAAATGTTACACTGGTTTCGGCACAGATGGTTACATCCGGCCCGAGGGTGAGGAACATATTATCTATCAATCCTACCACTCCCGTAGCATTGGCTGTACAGCCATGCGAATCGGTTACTGTAATGGTATAAGACCCGTGCGCAAGGCCGGTAAATGTACCCGAAGATGAGCCGGTCGTATTCACGGTCGGGCCGGCAAGGGTATAAGTATAACCCGGTGTGGCACCGCTGCCTGCGGCGCTGATAGTACCATCGTCGTCACTGCAGCCGGCAGGAGTGGTGCCTGTAATAGCTGCAACAAGCTGGGTTGGTTCATTGAGGATCACCGTGGTGTCCTTGGTGCAGCCTACATTGTCCTTAATACGGAAAGTATGGGGTCCTGCAGTAAGCCCGCTAAAAGTATTCACCGTCTGGTAGGCAGTGCCGCCATTATCTGAATACTCGTATGGAGGAACGCCTCCTGTTGGGGTGAAGGTCACAGAACCATCCGATCCGCCGTAACATAAAGGATCTACCAGGGCTGCTGGTGTAAATATCTGCGGGTTGGTAACCAGGGTCACCGGTCCGCCGGAACCGGAGCAGCCGCCCGCATCTGTAAAAGTGTAGCTATATGTACCCGGACCGAGACCCGTAAAGGTAACAGGCGCAAGGCCGGTTTGATTGTAAGGGCCGCCGGGACCGGTTAATGTAACATTATAGGGACCTGCTGTATTGGGTGTGATGCTGATGGTTCCATCGTTAATGCCATAGCAAAGCGGATCGGTTTTGGTGTGCGTGGCTGTAGGGCCCGGTGGACAAGTACCGGTGATAGGCACTGCAAACCTGTTGGCACATTGTGTACTGCCGGTGGGGCAGCAGGAAGCATAGATCGTTGTTCCTGCAGGACAGGCATTGCCGGGGGGATCATATGTAAAGGTAGGCCCGGTACCAAGGAGGTTACCACCAAAAGGTGCATCCCACCAGGTAACGGTGCTGCCGTTGCCGCAGCCACCCGCAAGCTGTGCATAATAATTGGGTGGTGTTACGGAGCAATCTGTTATGAGGGTAGAGGTAAAGGGAACATTATAAATGTCGGGACATGCTACAGTGCTTAATGTAAACGTGAGTGTATTGTTCAGGCCATCAGCAGTGCTCCAGCAGCCGGTATTGCCATCGGCAGTACCTCTCAGCTGGAAGGAGAGGCTGTTGCTTACAATGGCGCTGTTGCAGAAGGTCATATCAAACTGGAAGCCGAAAGAAAAACCGCAGTCTACTGTAATATCACCGAAGTTGTTATTGGGAATGCCATCACCTACGGTAGCTCCGCTGCAACAGGAATTGGAGTTCGTGCCATCAAAATAAAAACCGGCCCCGCCTGTTTCTCCTGCGGAGCAGGAAGCGCCTGTACAGGTGGGGAAACTTGCCCAACCGGCCGGCAGGCCGATGCCGCTTACCGTAAAGCCGGGATTCTGCGGAAAGAAAAGGCCGTGTATCCAGTTGGCCCCGGGGCTTTGGCTCCACTGAACATTGGTTAATAGAATGCGCAGGGAAGTGGTACCACAGGGGTCATCACATACTAAGGTGTTGCCTACCACAGAAGTGCCCGAACCCGAAACCAGGGTAGCCGTTACCACCGGCGTATTGCCGCAGCTATTAAAACGGCCGGTAGTAGTAATATTGGTAATGTTAATGGTTTGTGCCAAGCCGGTTTGCACAAAGCAGCCATACATTATAAAAAAGGTAAGTAGCTTTTTTATCATTGTGATCGTTTGCCTTTTACAGTTTTTTTAATTTTTGTTTTACGATTGCATGGATGGGCTTATACACTTCGGAACTGCTTTGCAGCACCTGGTTGCCGAAGAAACGGATATCTTCCTTCTTAAGATTGCTGTTGTAAACAACCTTCAGCAAGGAAAGCTGTCCTGAAATAAATTTTTGCTTGTAGGGATTGTCTTTGTTGAGCTCAGTCACCTGGCTGACAATATCAGCCGGCAGCTCTACAGCTGCGCTTTCCCTGATAAGGTTGTACATTTTATCATGTACATAATTTGCCTCCTGTAGTGTCTGGGGATGTTGCTTTTGCTGAGCTTCTGCTTCTGAAAAAATACCAAATGAAAGGAATGATAAAACCGCAACAAAGGTTTTGTAGTTATTGATCATAAGCCTGCTTGTTAAGTGGTGGGGCTAAATATACTGCATTTTTTTCAGCCCGCCATACTGATCCCTCAATATTTCCACCTAACAAAAGCTTCCATTGCAGCGTACTGAGTCATACCCAGTTGCGCATATAATTTAGCGGTATTGGCATTGCGTTCTTCGGCTCTTTGCCAGAATTCCCGGTCGTCGCTGCCCTGGAAAGGCACGCTATCCTTCTGCGACTGGTGTATAAAGATGCCGTTCCTTTTCTGCACCACCTGTTCGGGGCTCATCGGTACGGCCATTTCAATTTCGGTAATATCCCATTCCTGCCAGGCGCCTTTGTAAAGCCATAGCCAGCAATCGTTTACCCAGGCGGCGCCTGAAGCTTTGAGTCTTTTCAGGGCTTCTATCACCACATCAAAGCATACCTTATGTGTGCCGTGCGGATCGGCAAAATCGCCTGCGCAATATACCTGCTGTGGTTGTATCTTTTCCAGCAGCTCCATGGTTAAAAGCACATCTTCTTCCCCCATCGGCTTTTTTTCGATGGTGCCCGTTTCATAGAAGGGCAGGTTCTGGAAATGGATCTGGTCATCTTTCAGCCCCACATATTTACAGGTGGCTTTTGCCTCGCAGCGGCGGATCAGCCCCTTGATGGCCCGGATATCCTGTGTATCTTTTTCAGTGGATTTTTTGGTGGAGAGAAAGGCTTCTGCTTCCTTGAATATTTTACGCCCCTTTTCATCGTCGATGCCGAACATGGTTTCAAATCCTACGGCGAAATCGAGGAAACGGGTTACAAATTCATCGGTCACCGCTATATTGCCGCTGGTCTGGTAGGCCACATGCACATCATGTCCCTGGTTCTGCAGGCGCATAAAAGTGCCACCCATGCTGATGATATCGTCATCGGGGTGAGGGGAGAAGATCAGGCAGCGCTTTGGAAAAGGTTCATGCCTTTCGGGATGCGTGCTTCGTGTATCCGTATCTGTTGGTTTGCCTCCCGGCCAGCCGGTGATACTGTCCCTGAGCTGGTAAAATACCTGCAGGTTGATGCCATAGGCATCGCCTTTTTCGGTCACCAGGTCGTTGAGGCCATTTTCGTTGTAATCATGATTGGTAAGGCTGAGCACAGGCTTGCCCAGTTTAAGGGCAAGGTTGATCACCGCACGCTTAACCATTTTATCATCCCACTCGCATTCACCGGTGAGCCAGGGTGATTTAAAGCGGGTGAGCTCACTGGCAGCGGATTCGTCCAGCACAAACAAAGTGTCGTCGTGTGTTTGCAGCAGGGAAGAAGGGATGTCTTCAGTCACTTCATCCTCTACGGCTTTTTTGATCACCGGCGCCTTGGTTTGTCCCCAGGCCATCAGCACAATTTTTTTCGATTTCAGGATGGTGCTGATGCCCATGGTAATGGCCATGCGTGGCACCTGGCTGAGGTTTCCGAATTCATAAGCATTCGCCATACGGGTGCTGTTGTCCAGCGTTACCAGCCGGGTCTTGCTATAGATGGGACTACCGGGTTCGTTAAAGCCGATATGACCATTCTGGCCGATGCCCAGTATCTGTATATCCAATCCGCCTGCATCCTCGATCATCTGCTCATAAGTCCTGCAATGTTCTTTTACCTTTTCCTTTGGGGTCATGCCGTCCGGTACATGGTAATTTTCGGGATCAATATCGGTGTGCTCAAATAAATATTTCCGCATGAAGTAATGATAGCTTTGCAGCGCATCCTTGTCCATGGGATAATACTGATCAAGGTTAAAAGTGATCACATTTTTAAAGCTCAATCCTTCTGTCTGGTGCATACGCACCAGCTCAGCATATAAAGATTTTGGTGTGGAGCCCGTAGCAAGACCAATCACCGCTTTTTGTCCCTGTGCATTTTTCGTTCTGATCAGTTCCGCAATCAGGTTGGCTACATAGAGCGAGCCTTCCCTTGGTGTGTCAAATATTTTTACCGGTATTTTTTCTAATGAGTCTGTGAGATCGATCTTGGTCATTGCATTTATTTTAACGTAATCAGGAGGAATGCTAAAATTAAAACATTCGTGGCTGCAGGCCAACTAATAGCAGGCGCAGCGGCTGAAAAATAATATTTTTTTCACTCTAACATCAGTTGCGGGATTATGCAACCGTTTCCACATGGAGAGGAGAAGAATGAGGTGACATCTTTTTAAAAAGATGTCACCTCATTCTTCTGGTCATCACAATACTTCTATTTCGTCTACAAACATCCATGCTTTTTCACCGGCGCCGGGATTGCCCTGCTCAATAATGCCGGCATTCTTGGCAATCACTTTTATAAATCTTGCCTTAACCGGTTTATTGCTGCTGTAGAGAAGGTTTTTTTTATTTTCGAGATTGATGACAGAATCTACCATGCTGTAATTGCGGCCATCATCGCTTGCATAAAACACCACAAATCTGGGACGGTAGATCCAACTGCCGCTCTGCTCAAACGCATGGAGCGTAATACCATTGATATTTTGTGATTGTCCCAGGTCTACTACGGCATCCAGGTCTTTGCCGGAAAAACCGAGAAACTCTGCAGACTTGTTCATACCCCTGGTATTCTGTACAGCATCCACCAGTGTAAAGCCGCCGCTGCCGGCATAGGCTTTGGAAGGTTCGTTGGCAAGCGTTACCGGTTTCCCGCTGGCTTTATTGACAGAAAAAGATTGTTGTACACTTTTGCCCAGCGGCTGACCGGAAGCGTCAAAAAGCGCAGAGCTGAGATCAGTGGATTGTGTAATGCTGATGGGGTTGCCATAAGTATCCTGGCGGCTGTTCTGTGTATACACAATTTTGCCGGAAGCATTCTTGCTGTTAAGCTTCCAGCCAATACCGTTCCCGGGCAAAGGAATGACTTTGCTTTGCAGGTCGTAATAAGCAGTGCTGTAGTTGGCGCCCCAGCTTTTATATCGTGCAAATATGGAAGGCAATCTTCTTTCGAAATCTTCCCAGCTGCGCTTTGACTTTGGCGTCCATAGCACTTCGCTCAGCGCACTCATACGTGGGAAGATCATGTACTCGGTTTTCTTATCATTGTTCATGTACTCTCTCCACACATTGGCCTGAGCTCCCAGCACATATTTAGCCAGTGAGGAATCGAGCGCCGCAGGGATAGGCTCATAATTATATACTTTATCTAGCGGAACATAACCGCCAATGATGACGCTGTCTTCATTGCTGCTTTGCGAATAATCAAAATACATCCACCCGGTTGGCGTCATAATCACATTGTGCTTTTCTTTGGCAGCCTGTATGCCGCCTTCTTCACCACGCCAGCTCATTACAGTGGCATTGGGCGCCAGGCCGCCTTCCAGTATTTCATCCCAGCCAATGATATTCCTGCCTTTACTGTTCAGGTATTTTTCTATGCGATGAATGAAATAGCTCTGCAGCCCGTGCTCATCTTTCAGCTTTTCTTTTTTGATCCTCGCCTGGCAGGCGGGACATTCTTTCCACCTTACCTTAGGACATTCATCGCCGCCGATATGGATCAGTTTGGAAGGAAATAACGCAAGCACTTCATCGAGCACATTCTCCATAAAAGTAAAAGTGCTGTCGTTGCCTGCACAGAACACATCATCGAATACGCCCCAGGTCTCGGCCGCTTTATAAGGGCCCTTGGTGCAACCCAGGTAAGGATAAGCAGAGAGGGCGGCCAGCGCATGGCCAGGCATTTCTATTTCGGGGATCACATTGATATGCCTGGTCGCAGCATATCTTACCACTTCCCTGATCTCTTCCTGTGTGTAAGAGCCGCAATATTTTTTGCCGTCATATACATCGCTGCCATAACGACCCACCAGTGTTTGTGCACGGCAGCCGCCTATGCTAGTCAGCAAAGGATACTTTTTGATCTCTATGCGCCAGCCCTGGTCATCGGTGAGGTGCCAGTGAAAATTATTGAACTTGTGATAGGAGAGATAGTCGATGTATCGTTTCACAAAATCCACCGAAGCAAAATGGCGGGCCACATCGAGGTGCATGCCACGGTACCGGAAACGGGGATAATCATTAATGGATAATTGAGGAATGGATAACGGATAATTTTTCTGCGCTGCATTTTCTCCCGGCAGCGGGAACAACTGGATCAACGTTTGCATTCCATAAAAAAGACCGGCGGCATCATTTCCCGTCAGCATAACCGTATTGGCTGAACTGCTGAGGCGATAGCCTTCTTCAGGCAGGCTTTTCTTTATTGAAAAGATAATGGCCCTGGCTTTGGATGCTGCTACAATGGAAAGCGGCCGGAGCGATCTCGATTGTAAATATTCATTAAAAAGCGCTGCGGTTGCTTTCTCCTCTGTGGTCCTGGCCACGATAACGGTTTGGCCGGTCAGGGAAAAGCTGCCGCTGCCCGCTTTATACGCTGCCGGCATCGGTACCAGGCTGGGTTTGTTTTGGGCAATGCTTTTTACACAACTAAACAGGGCTAAGCAAAAGATGATCTTCTTCATTAATTTTTCAGTATTGGTAATTCAAAATAAGTTCCGGATAAAATTTTTATGGTAGCAGGAATAAAATCTTTTTCATCGGCTTTGTAAATATCCATGAACTGTTGCGGGTTCCTGTCTGCAATCGGGAACCAGCTGCTCTGCACCTGTATCATAAGCTGATGACCTTTCTTAAAAGTATGGGCAACATCGGGCAGCTCAAATTTTACGGTAGCGCCCTCGTTTGGAACAAATGCTTCAGGTGCGCTGAAGCTGTTGCGGTATTTGCCCCGCATGATCTCACCCCTTACCAGCATCTGGTAGCCTCCCATCGGGTAGTCCTTGCCGTTATTAACGGTTCCCTTGGGATAGGAGGAATCTGCAGGAAATACATCAATCAGCTTTACCACGAAATCTGCATCGGTAGTGCTGATGCTTGTGAGCAGGTGGGCGATCACCGGGCCTGCAAGGGTAAGATCTTCATTGATATCCATTGTAAAGCTCAGCACATCCGGTCTCCTGGAAGCAAAGCGCTGATCATCGGTCATGTATTCTCTTGTACGGCGATCGTGCACATCTTCGGTATAAGGCACCGGGTGAGCAGGATCACTGATATAGGTATATTCACGCCCGGGCATGGATTGTGTTACAGGAGACTGGTAGCTTAGCTGGTTCTTTCCCGTTACAAATAATGATTTAAAAATGGCGCTGCTTTGCGGTGGCCATTGATCAAAAGTTTTCCATTTGTTTTCTCCTGTAAAAAAGATGGTGGCCTCTGCGAGGTTACTTAAATCTCCTTTTCCTTTCAGGTGGTATTGAAAGAAAGGGATTTCAATATTCTGCTGGAAATAAGCAGATGTGTTGCCTGCAAATTGCACATTGCCGAGATAGCTGCCTTCACGGCTCCACTGCCCGTGGTACCAGGGGCCCATCACAATTTTGTTATTGGTTTGCGGGCTTTGTTTTTCTGCCGCTTTGTACGAATTCCATGCACCCCAGCAATCTTCCGCATCAAATAAGCCGCCTACCCAAAGCATAGCGGGCTTTACATTATATAAACCCACTCTTGCATTGCGGGCCTGCCACCATGCATCATAGTTGGGATGGTCCATCATCTCGTGCCAGAATCGTATGCTGTCGCCGATCATGCTGCTGAGATTTTTTAAAGTGCCTGCTTTCAGAAAGAAATCATAATTGTCCTTGTTGTTGCGCACCAGTCCCGGGCCGTAATCTTTGGTAGGTACAGGATGTGGCTTACCGAATACAGGATAGAAGCTGAAAGCATCCATCTGGAAGAAAGCGCCGTTGTGATGAAAGTCGTCACCAATGAACCAGTCTGTTACGGGCGCCTGCGGACTAACGGCCACCAGGGCAGGATGACCGCTCAGCGCCGCTTCCGTGCTGTAAAAGCCGGGATAGGAAGTGCCGAACACACCCACTTTGCCATTATTGCCGGGAATATTTTTTACCATCCAGTCGATGGCATCATAGGTATCGCTGGCTTCATCAATCTCTTTTCCTTTTTTCTTAGCATTAAAAGGCCGCACATCCATAAATACGCCTTCGCTCATATACCTGCCACGCACATCCTGCTGTACAAAAATATAGTGCTCCCTGGCGTAAGCCATTTTGTAAGTATTCCATAACGGCACGAAGCCTTCGCCATAAGGAGCGCAGGAATAGGGGGTACGGGTCATCAGGAATGGATGCTTCTCCGAATTGTCTTTGGGAATATAAAAACTGGTAAACAGTTTTATACCATCCCTCATGCTGATATACAGCTCTTTTTTGGTGTAGTTGTTTACAAACCAGGCGCTGTCTGCATTCTGGGCGATAATGCTTACCGAAGAAAATACAAGGAAGGACAGGAGAAACATTTTTTTCATGACTGCATGATTTATGATCGTTAAATTTACAACAAAACCAACTGACTCTTATGCAAAGCAATGAACAATTGATCCACGATTTTTATACGGCCTTCCGGCAAAAAAACGCAGCGGGTATGAATACCTGTTACAGTGATGATATTGTTTTTTACGATCCTGTTTTTGAGCTGCTGGAAAACGGCCGTGCAAAAGATATGTGGGAAATGCTTTGCGCTAATGCAAAAGACCTGGATATACAATTCAGCAATATAAAAGACCTGGGCGATGATTATTATACCTGCGATTGGGTGGCGAGCTATACTTTTTCGCAGACTGGCCGTAAGGTGGTGAACAAAGTGAGGGCCAATATGAAATTAAAGGATGGCAGGATCATTGAGCACAGCGATGCTTTCAGCCTCCATAAATGGGCGGCACAGGCGCTTGGCTTCAGTGGCTGGCTGCTGGGCTGGAACCGGTTTTACCAACAACAGATCAAGAACAAAGCAAAACGAAACCTGATGCGGTATATTGAAAAGAAGGAAGCGGCAGCTAACTGAACTGCATAAAAAAAGGATTGATCGCCGCTGTTATCAACGCCCAATCAATCCCTAATAATTAACAATTAATAATTACCAATTAACAATTGATCATTACTAATTAATCTATCCTCGTTATCTTAATCGTATTCGTAGGCAGATGCAGCTTTACAGGTGTGCTGCCCGTATTTACCACGATATCACCTGTCTTCACATAGCCTCTTTCTTTCAGGATATTCAGCTGATCGAAGAAAATATCATCCAGGCTTTCTTCCTCATCGTAGAAAAATGCACGTACACCCCAGCTAAGACTGAGCTGGTTGATCAGGCTTCTTTCCTTACTGAAAATATACAAAGGAGTTTTAGGCCTGTAACTGCTTAGCATAAACGCAGTATAACCGCTTTGCGTCATACCGATCAACGCATGCGCATGCGCATCTTTGGCCAGGTTGGCGGCATTGTAGCAGATGGCATCGCTCAGGAAAGAAGGGGAGTGCGGCTGCGGAGCCAGTATATCATCCTTGTCATAGTCATATACGGTAGATTCTACCTGCTGGATAATTTTGGTCATGGTTTCTACTACCAGCACCGGGTACTGACCGGTGGCTGTTTCGCCGCTGAGCATTACCGCATCAGCGCCTTCCAGCACGGCATTGGCCACATCGCTCACTTCGCTACGGTTGGGTTTGGTACGGTCGAGCATGCTTTCCATCATCTGCGTAGCAACGATCACCGGCTTGGCCCGGTGCATGCATTTGCGGATAATATCTTTCTGGATAATGGGCACTTGCTCAATGGGCACTTCCACACCCAGGTCGCCACGGGCCACCATTACGCCATCGCTTTCCACGATAATATCACGGAGGTTTTTCAATGCCTCGGGCATTTCAATTTTGGCGATGGTTTTTATTTTGCTGTTCTTATCCTTGATCCTTTTTTTAAGATCCCGGATATCTTCTGTTTTGCGTACAAATGAAAGCGCTACCCAATCCAGCTTCTGCTCAATGATAAACTCCAGGTCGGTAATATCTTTTTCTGTGAGCGATGGCATAGAGAGCGCAGAGTCGGGAAGGTTTACACCTTTTTTCGGCAGGAGCAGGCCACCCAGGGTCACACTCATTTTTACTTCGTGGTCATTTAATATTTCCACCACTTTCACTTCCATCTTACCGTCATCCAGGAAAATACGTTCGCCGGCCTTTACATCTTTTGCCAGGTTGGGGTAGCTTACATATACTTTCTGGGAAGTACCTACCATTTTTTCTGTGGTGAAAACGATCTCCTGTCCGGGCTGCAGTAAAATTTTCCCGTCTTCCAGTTCGCCTACCCTTAATTTGGGTCCCTGCAGATCACCGAGGATGGCGATATTATAGGGTTCATTCTTAATGATGCTGCGGATATTCTCTATCACTGCTTTTTTATCCTCGTGGGTGCCGTGTGAAAAATTAAGGCGGAATACATTCACACCTGCTTTCACAAGCTCCAGCAATTTATCGTAGGTATCGCAGGCAGGGCCTACAGTTGCAACGATCTTTGTTTTTTTCTGAGAGTGGGCAATGCCTGCAAGGTTATCCATTTGCTGGTGCAGGTATTTCTCTAAATTCTTACTCATTCGATATAGCTTAAAATAAATTTCAGATTGATATTGGTCTTGTTTGCATTAAGAAGAAAGGATCTTTACGATTTTCATCCACTCGTCATTGATGCGTTGTTTTTTCTTTACGGCTTCATTCAATGGAATATAGTGCATGCGGTTGTTGACAATGCCCACAAATACATCATGCCTTCCCTCTATCAGTGATTCCACTGCATGATAACCCATGCGGCTGGCGATCAGCCTGTCGAAGCAGGTAGGGGAGCCGCCTCGTTGTATATGACCAAGAATGCAGAGCCTCACTTCCTGGTTAGGCAGTTTCTCTTTTAAGAACTTTGCCACGCCTTCACCGCCGCCAAATTCTTCTCCTTCGGCCACCACGATGAGATTCACCAGCTTCTTTCTTTTTTCTTTTTCTGCAAGGGAAGAGAGCATGTGCTCTATATCGGTCTTCTTTTCGGGGATCAGTATGTTCTCGGCGCCTGTGGCAATACCACTGTGCAGGGCAATATAACCGGCATCACGGCCCATCACTTCAATTACAAACAAGCGGTCGTGGGCATTGGCGGTATCCCTTATTTTATCAATGGCTTCCACGGCTGTGTTCACGGCGGTATCAAAACCGATCGTGAAATCAGTACCTGCAATATCCTTATCAATAGTGCCGGGCAGGCCTACACAGGGAATATCAAATTCATTGCTGAAGGTCTGGGCGCCACGGAAGCTGCCATCGCCGCCGATGATCACCAGGCCGTTGATGCCCAGCTTTTTTAAATTATTGTATGCTTTTTTGCGTCCTTCCGGCGTGAAAAATTCTTTGCAGCGGGCTGTTTTCAGAACCGTGCCGCCCCGCTGAATAATATTGGCTACGCTGCGGCTTTCCATTTTCACAATATCATTTTCCACCATGCCGCTGTATCCTCTCATGATACCATACATTTCCAGCCCGTTATAAATACCTGTCCGCACCACAGCCCTGATAGCCGCATTCATTCCCGGGCTGTCTCCTCCGCTTGTTAGTACACCAATCTTAGTAACCTTTTGTTTCATTTGTTCTTTTTATAATATCTTATGGGATAGGGAAGGAGTTCAGTAAAAGACGTTCCATATCCATACATGTAGATAAATGTAATTTTTATTAAATATGGAAGCAGTGCGTCAAAAGTACACTTTTCTACAAATATGCTCCGCAAGTTAACCATTTGTTTATTTGTTTTTATCTTGAAGTCAAATTGTAAAATAATGAAATTGATTGTTTTATCAGGAATGTTTATGATTATGAGTGCAACCGATAGTTTGGCCCAGTTCAAATACCCCGAAACAAAGAAGGTATCGCAAAGTGATACATATTTCGGAACGACAGTAGAAGACCCTTACCGCTGGCTGGAAGATGACAACAGCGCCGATACCAAAGACTGGGTGACCAGGGAAAATAAGGTGACGTTCGATTACCTGGACAAGATCCCTTACCGCAAGCAATGGCTGAAAGAGCTGGAAGAATTAAACAACTACCCCAAGTATTCTTCGCCCTTCCGCAACCATGACTATTATTATTTCTATAAGAATGATGGTTTACAGAACCAGTCTGTATTATACCGCCAGAAAGGATTGACCGGGGCGCCGGAACTGGTGCTTGATCCCAATAAATTCTCTGCAGAAGGCACCACATCGCTGGCTGTTTTTTCACTGAGCAAAAACGGCCGTTATGCGGTAGTGGGCAAAAGCGCAGGCGGCAGCGACTGGCGCACTTATTTTGTAATGGATATGCAAACGCTGCAATACCTGCCCGATTCACTGGCCTGGGTAAAAGTGAGCGGCGCCAGCTGGCTGGGGGATGGCTTTTTTTACAGTCGTTATCCTTCCACCGGTGCTGGTAAAGAGCTTTCCACCAAAAACGAGAACCACCAGGTGTACTATCATAAAGTGGGTACATCACAGAGTGAGGACAAGCTGGTGTATGAAGATCCGTCGAGGCCGCTGGCATTTAATAGTGTGTACGCTGATGAGGAGGAACGTTATGTATTCCTCAATATATCAGACCGTACCAAGGCCAAAGGCAATGCGATCTGGTATTATGATAATAACAGCAGCGACAAAACATTCAAGCCGATCATAAAAGATCCCGGCGAATTTTTATACAGCATTACGGATGTGCACAACGGTAAATTTATTGTGACCACCAATGATGATGCCCGTAACCAGAAGATCGTACTTGTTGATCCGGCGAACCCTGCCAGGGCAAACTGGAAAACTATTGTACCTGAAAAAGAGGAGAACATTGTGGGGGTTAACACTGCCGGCGGCAAAATGTTCATCAGCTATATCAAGGATGTAACGAGCCGTGTATATGTGTACTCGCTCGATGGTCAGCTGGAAAAAGAAGTAAAGCTGCCGGCGCTTGGATCTGCCGGAGGTTTTGGTGGCGAAAAGGAAGACAAATTTGTGTTTTATACTTTTACCTCTTTTACATTCCCGCCTACCATTTACAAATATGATATTGCCACAGGCAAAAGCGATGTGTTTCGCAGGCCTGAAGTGAAATTCAATCCTGAAGATTATGTGACCGAGCAGGTGTTCTATCCCAGTAAGGATGGCGCCAAAGTGCCGATGTTCATTGTATATAAAAAAGGATTGAAAAGAGATGGCAAAAACCCCACGATGCTGTATGCCTATGGAGGCTTCAATATCAGCGTGACGGCCGGTTTCAGCCCTACAAGGATTTCATGGCTTGACCAGGGCGGTATTTACGCTTCGGCCAACCTGCGGGGCGGAAATGAGTATGGTGAAAAATGGCATGAGGCAGGCATGTTGCTCAAAAAGCAGAATGTATTTAATGATTTTATTGCAGCAGGGGAATACCTTATCAGTAAAAAATATTGCAGTAAGGATTTCCTCGCTATCTATGGCGGATCGAACGGTGGCCTGCTGGTGGGAACGGTGGCTAACCAGCGTCCTGATCTTTTCAAAGTGGCCATCCCTGCGGTGGGCGTGATGGATATGCTGCGTTTCCAGAAATTCACCATCGGCTTTAACTGGATTGCTGAATATGGCAGCAGTGAAAAAAGGGCGGAAGATTTTAAAAACCTGTATGGGTATTCGCCTATGCACAATATCAAACATAACCGTGACTTCCCGGCTACATTGGTTACCACGGCTGATCATGATGACAGGGTAGTGCCGGCGCATTCATTCAAATACATTGCAACGCTGCAGGAGAAAAATCCTGATTCAAAAAATCCGTTGCTGATACGGGTGGATGTGAACAGCGGCCATGGCGCCAGCAACCTGAAAAAAGGGCTGGAGCAAACTGCGGATATCTATTCTTTCATCTTCTATAACATGGGCAGGACGCCGAAGTTTAAGTAATAGTTTAGGTGGATAGCCTGTGAAAAGAATTATTTTTTACAGGCACTGTTATGCTGCGTACGAAGGGCCTGCTCTTTTTTTGGAGATGAGATCCTTCGTACCTCAGGATGGCAAAATCAGCAGTATACTCTCTATCCTGTCATGCTGACGATAGGAAGCATCTAATGTAATGGAAATAAGATCCTTCGTACCTCAGGATGACAAGTCGCTAGCATACTCTCTATCCTGTCATGCTGATGATAGGAAGCATCTGATGGTATGGAGATACGATCCTTCGTGCCTCAGGATGACAGCCATCTTCTAAAAAAATCCCTGAATTCAGGTACTTGCCCCGGCCCGGCCTGTTCATAGTTTTATGAAAATATTCATCGACATGAAAAGGCTTCTTTCTATTGTATTCTTCTCCATTATTTTTTCTGCAGGCAACGCCTTTGCACAAAGGATCAACCTGCTCAGCATCGGCGATAACACAGTTATCATTGACAGTGTTTATATGCAGGATTCTGTTGCCGGTGGCCGTTTGATCTCTACGGTATCTTTCAGCATTAACTTAAATGAATCGGAGCCGCTCAGCGCTGTGCTGAATGTTTTACAGGCTTCCCTTTTAAAGAATGCGCCGGTGGACATGATGATCGTATCGGGCAATGCAATATCATCCTTCAAAAAAATATACACTGCGGCCACTACGCTGGAATTCAGTTTCCCGAGATTGGATGGTTCGGCCAGGTCGGTTGCAAGGGTAGCGGTGAAGATAAGATCTGCTTCTGCGAGATCGGAAGAGAACGGCGGCCCCGCCTCCTTTAAAGGCGGCTCTTCACGGGCTGTATTATCATCCAACTACAGCGTTTCCTTAAACGGCCTGCCTGCCAACAGGGTAGCGGGAATCAACTTTGCGCAGCTGAGAGGAACGCATTGGGTGCAGGTGGATATTTCGGCGGCCGATATAGAACAATGGAATAACTGGCTCAGTTCCGGCGGTAAACGCATGGATGGTTCTGTTTTCCTGCTGGCGCCTGATATGCGTACCCGTGTGAAGGAAATAAAGTTGCTTGGTGCGGAGATCGTTTCGCTCAGCCGTTCTGCAGTTAATAATGATGAAAGGGTGCAACGGTTCACCGTACTACTGAAAGTGAATAATATCCTGCTGGAATCTCTAAAGTAAACAGCATGAAAGTATTGCTCACTCTTTTTACCGTAATCATGATGCATATAGCAAAGGCACAATCTTTCGCCGGTAGTTTTGAAGGTACCTATAATGGGATAGCTGCCACTGCAAACTTACAGACCACCGGCAATGCCATTACCGGCAGCATCACTATCAACGGCCGGCCGGGTAAGGTACATGCGACCGCTAATGGATATTCCTGCGAAGGAATATTGTATGATATACAGATGCAGAAAAATTATGCATTTACCGGCACGCTTGAAAAAGATAGCTTACGCTTATCCGTTGTTTTCCCGGAGCTTAACAACCAGGCAGTGTTGCTGCTGATGCAACGATTAAAACCGGTCGATATCACGATTCCCTCCAATGGTACAATCAACCCGGCGCTGGTGGGACTTTGGCGCTATACAGAAACTTTCAGCAGCGGCTATGGCGATCAGTATGCTTCCTTTTCCACCGATTATTTCATGGAGTTCAAAGCAGACGGCACGGTGTATTCATGGACCGGAAAAAGTGCGGGCGGCACAGCAGGGGCGGGCATCAGCGCCGGTGCATCGGGTAAGCAAAAAGGAGGATGGTATACCGAAGGGAAGCTATTATATCTTACTGATCCGGCTACAGGACAAAAAACATCCGTACAGTTTTATGCAGAACCGGACCGGTTGCTGCTGCACAATGGAGGCTCCGGGAAAAAGTTGCTGACAAGAGTAAGGCAATGAGCTATCATTTACTGGTTTCTTCCTGCACCAGCGCTGTGCAGGCCAGTGCAATAGCTTTTACAATCGTTGTCATGGCATCGTAATCCAGCGTTTGCCATTCATCGCCTGGACTATGGTAATGACGATCAAAACCATTGGTTGCCATAATTGAATTGGCGGGAATACCCTGCAAAGCAAAACTGTAATTATCGCTGCGTGAAAAATAATGCTCTTCAGGCAGCCCGTCAAACCGGAAGAAGTCCTTCATACGTGGGTTGAGCTTCCGCAGGTTGTCATTGAGCTTTTTCCGGAATCCTTCTGAATGCATGCCTTCTGTAACAAAAGGTTTTTTGATGGTGGCCGATAAACGTCCCAGCATTTCAAGATTGACCACCTGCCGGATATTATCCAGCTTGCGGAAAGAATTTACCAGCGCCTGGCTGCCGGCCAGGCCATTTTCTTCTCCCGAAAATGCAATGAAGAGGATGGTATAGTCATTCTCTTGCAAAGCTTTGAAATATGCTGCCAGCGCCAGCATAGCCGCTACGCCGGAGGCATTGTCATTGGCGCCGTTGTATATCTTGTCTTTTTTGGAACTGCGAAGCTGCTGCCACAGGTAATCTTTGTCTGCATTGCCTACATGATCATAGTGGGCGGAAAAAATAATGTATTTGTCGGGAATACGGCCCGGAAGCACACCCACTATATTGGCGGCCATGACCATCTTCCTGCCTTTTTCCATTTTATAAAACTGGTAAAAAGAAATGCTGTCGTTGAAAGAGTGCAGGCCGGTGGCTTTCATTTGTGCTGCAATGTAGGCCGCTGCTTTTTCACAGCCTGCGGTACCGGTGAGCCGGCCTTCCATGCTATCGTGCGCCAGCACCTGCACATGATGCTGAAGGAGCTCTTTTGTAATCACCGAATCTGCAATGGCCTGCTGCGCCTTTACAAAAGGCAAGCAGAAAATAGAAATGGACAGCAGCAGTAGCAGGTGTTTCATCATAGGAAGATAATTTCAATTCAGCGAACGTTCTTCAGAATTTTTCTTTTAATAAAAAAGCCACAAACAGTTGCGGCTTTTAATCAGTTATCAGCAATATCATTACATTCTTTCCGGCATTTGAATGCCGAGTAATCCCATACCTGTTTTCAATACATTGCTCACCATTTGTGCCAGCTGCAGGCGAAGCTGTTTTTTCTCAGCCGTCTCAGCGCTGGCAATGGAATGTGCGGTATAAAACGAGTTGAAGGTTTTCGCCAGGTTGAATACATAAATGGCCACAGCAGAAGGATTGAGCTCTTCGGCTGCCTGCTGCAGGATGCTCCCGAATTGTTCTATGGATAATAACAATTCTTTTTCAAGCGGAAGCAGGGCGCTGTATGTAATCGCTTCATTGCTTACCGCTTCTTTTCTCAGGATGCTTTTGATCCTTGCATAAGTGTATTGCACAAACGGCCCGGTAAACCCGTGAAAATCGATCGACTCCTGCGGGTTAAAGATCATCTTCTTTTTGGGGTCCACACGGAGCAGGTAAAACTTCATAGCGCCCAGCCCGATCGTTCTGTACAGTTGCTCCAGTTCTGCCGGCTCAAAATCTTTTACCTTGCCCAGTTCTTCCGTGTGCTGGCGGGCCGTATCGATCATTTCCTTTACAATATCATCGGCATCCACCACGGTTCCTTCCCGGCTTTTCATTTTGCCGCTCGGTAATTCCACCATGCCGTAGCTGAGGTGATAAATATTTTCTGCATTGGGCAGCCCCAGCTTTTCAGCGATTAGCTTCAGCACTTTCATATGATAGTTCTGTTCATCGCCGATCACATAAATGCTCTGGTCAATATTGTATTCTTCATATTTCTGTTGCGCAAGGCCTATATCCTGTGTGATATATACCGATGTGCCGTCCTTGCGCTGCACGATCTTCCTGTCCAGGCCGTCTGCTGTAAGGTCTATCCAGACACTGTTATCGGGATCCTGTACAAAAACGCCTTTCTGCAATCCTTCTTCCACGATCTTTTTCCCCAGCAGGTAAGTGTTGCTTTCATAATAGGTCTTGTCAAAGTCTGCACCGATATTGTGATAGGTCTCATCAAAGCCGGCATATACCCAGCTATTCATTTTGCTCCAGAGTTCCATCACTTCCGGCTTGCCGGCTTCCCAGTCAACCAGCATCTGCTGTGCTTCTTTCATGATGGGCGCTTCCTTTTCGGCTGTTTTTTCTTCCATGCCGCCGGCTACCAGCTCTTTGATTTCCGCCTTATAAGCATCATTGAATTTCACATAATATTCTCCCACCAGGTGATCGCCTTTCATGCCCGTGCTTTCGGGTGTGGCGCCGTTGCCGAATTGCTGCCAGGCGATCATGCTTTTGCAGATATGAATGCCTCGGTCATTTACGATGCAGCTTTTATACACCGTATTGCCATTGGCTTTCAGGATCTCCGCCACGCTCCATCCTAAAAATATATTCCTTAAATGACCCAGGTGTAATGGTTTGTTGGTATTGGGGGAAGCATATTCCACCATCACTTTTTTATCATTGGCCGGGAGGTTACCATATCCTGCATTGCTGTAGCCTGTTTCCAGGATATCCAGCCAGTAAGCATCTGCTATATTCAGGTTCAGGAAGCCTTTGATGATATTGTAGCCGGTGAATAGTTCCGGGTGATCTTTCAATAGTGTGGAACCCAACTGTTCGCCCAGCGAAGCGGGGTTCTGCCCGGTTTTTTTCAGTAGGGAAAACAGCACAATGGTATAATCGCCTTCAAATTCTTCCTTTGTTTGGTTTACCTGGAAATCCGCCGCTTTAAATTCCTGTTTATATAGATCTGTAAGGCTCTTTACGGCAGCCTCTTGTATTTTTTCTACGATTGACATGGCACAAAACTAAGAAAACTAAAAATTCTACATTAAAAAGTAAGAAACCGGTAGTGGGAACAGCTGTTTTTGAATTATGAATTTTTAGTTTTTCATTCATTTTACACTTGAAAAATCCTTCAGTTTAGCTACCTTTGCGCCCATTTTACAATTATGATCAGTGTTAATAATGTGACCCTGGCCTATGGCAAAAGGGTTTTGTTTGATGAAGTCAATATCAATTTCACTAAAGGAAACTGTTATGGTATCATCGGCGCCAATGGCGCCGGTAAATCCACGTTCCTGAAAATCATCAGCAGTGAGATTGAACCCAATAAGGGCGGTGTGAGCATTACGCCGGGCGAACGCATGGCGGTGCTTAACCAGAACCAGTTTGCTTTTGATGAATACACTGTGCTGAATACCGTGCTGATGGGCCATAAAAAAATGTGGGCTGTGATGCATGAAAGGGATGCCTTGTATGCAAAAGAGGATTTCAGCGAAGCGGATGGCATCAAGGCAGGTGAACTGGAAGAGCAATTCGGTGAAATGGGCGGCTACACGGCCGAAAGCGATGCCGCCACTTTTTTAAGTGAGCTGGGCGTAAAGGATGAACTGCACCAGATGCTGATGAAAGATATCAGCGCCAACCTGAAAGTAAGGGTATTGCTGGCGCAGGCTTTATTCGGTAACCCCGATATCCTGCTGCTGGATGAGCCTACCAACAACCTTGACGTGGAAACCATTGCCTGGCTGGAGAACTTCCTGGCTGATTATGAAAATATTGTACTGGTGGTAAGCCACGACCGTCACTTTTTAGATGCGGTTTGTACGCATGTGGCGGATGTTGACCGCAGCAAGATCAAGATATATACCGGTAACTACAGCTTCTGGTATGAAAGCTCTCAACTGGCGGCAAGACAGCAGAGCGATAAGAACAAGAAGATGGAGGAAAAGCGTAAGGACCTGCTGGACTTCATTGCCCGCTTCAGTGCGAATGCATCAAAAAGCAAGCAGGCTACCAGCCGTAAAAAAGCGCTGGAAAAACTGGTTATTGAAGATATACAGCCATCCAACCGTAAATATCCTGGCATCATTTTCAAGCAGGAGCGTGAAGTGGGCAACGAGATACTGAAAGTAGAAAACCTTTCTGCTTCTGTAGATGGAAAAGTATTGTTCAGCAAGCTCAACTTTGATATCCAGAAAGGACAGAAGATCGCTTTCTTAAGCCGTGAGCCGCTGGCATTGACCACTTTCTTTGAGATCATCAATGGCCGGATCAAGGCAGACACCGGTAAATATGAATGGGGGACCACCATTACCACTGCTTACCTTCCCAATGACAACACGGAATATTTTGAAGGCAGCGATCTGAATCTGATGGATTGGTTGCGCCAGTTTGTACCACAGCATATCACCGATGTGGATGAGGATTTCCTGCGTGGATTTTTAGGCAAAATGCTGTTCAGCGGCGATGAGATACTGAAGAAAACATCCGTATTGAGCGGGGGTGAAAAAGTGCGTTGCATGCTGAGCAAGATGATGCTGCAGAACCCCAACGTGGTGATACTGGATGAGCCTACCAACCACCTTGACCTGGAAAGTATCATCGCTTTCAACGATGGTATGATCAGCTTCGGCGGTGTGGTGCTGTTTACGACGCATGATCACCAGTTCATGCAGACGGTGGCGAACCGCATTATCGAGATCACACCTAAAGGCATGATCGACCAGCTGATGACCTACGATGAATACCTGGCCGATAACCGCATAAAGGCTTTGAGAGAAGAAATGTACAGCTGATCATCGTACGATAATAATTATGGATTATAAAAAAAGATGCCGCCCAGCGGCATCTTTTTTATGCCTTTAACCTGTGATCTCGGTACCGAAGAAATGCCCGACCAGCGCTGTTGCGATCATGGCTGCAGTGCCCCAGAAGCTGATCCTGGCAATCGCTACGGATATTTTAGAACCACCTGCTTTGGCGGCAACGGTTCCAAGCAGTACCAGGAAAAACATGGCAAATCCGTATTGGTAAAACATCATCTGCTTCAAGGGAGCAAAAAAGGCCACTAAAAGGGGCAATATTCCTCCGGCAGTGAATGCCGCAAAAGATGCAAGTGCAGCCTGCATGGGTTTGGCAATAGTGATCTCGTTGATGCCAAGCTCATCTCTTGCATGCGCTTCCAAAGCATTGTGCCGGGTAAGCTGGACTGCCACTTCATGAGCCAGCTCAGCTGAAAGTCCTCTTTTGGTATAAATATCTGCCAGCTCCTGGAATTCAGCCTCCGGCATTTCAGCCAGCTCATTTTTTTCCCTGGAAAGATCTGCTTTTTCTGTATCGCTCTGTGAGCTTACCGAAACATACTCACCTGCAGCCATCGACATGGCGCCCGATACCAGTCCGGCCAGTACGGCCAGGATGATCACGCTTCTGCCGGTGGCAGCGGCAGACACACCGATAGCGATGCTGGAGACAGACAGGATGCCATCATTGGCGCCTAACACCGATGCCCTCAGCCATCCGACCCTGTTCACATAATGCTTTTCTATATAATTGTGCAACATGGAGGGTTTATTATTGTTTAGCATAATTGTTAAGAATACAATACAATATAAGCATAAAATGCGGCCCGGCATATCTTATCCTGTCGTTTAAAAGCAGGTGGGGATTCTTTGTATTATACAGGGATATGCACATGATCGGGCTATTGTGAATTTCTTATTTCTTTATTGGCATGATTTTTTCAAACATTTGATTTAGAATAAAATGCAGTGAGAAATAACTACCATCTGCTTATTTTTTAACCAAATAAAATCTCATGAAAAAAATCTTATTCATCAGCACAATTGTTTTCGGATTGGCTGTAGGCTCTGCATCAGCTCAAAGCTATAAAACAGCTGTAGGGCTGGGT
Source organism: Ferruginibacter sp. (assembly GCA_047602605.1). Classification (GTDB taxonomy): domain Bacteria; phylum Bacteroidota; class Bacteroidia; order Chitinophagales; family Chitinophagaceae; genus Ferruginibacter. The sequence continues at coordinate 438,348 of JASGGW010000003.1, read as the reverse complement.
ATCGACTTTGGTACCGGCAGCACGCTGGTAGGTCCGGCGATCAAACATTTTTTTAATCCCAACAGCGCCATAAAAGGGGAGCTTCTTTTTGGCAGTGGGACTACTTTTATCCAGGCTTTTTACCAATACCATGGCGCTTTCAGCGAAACCAGGAATCTATCATGGTATATCGGTGGTGGCCCGGCAGTAGGCTTCGGTAATAACAACTCGGCTTTCTTCCTGCGCCCGATGGCAGGCCTGGATTTTAAAATTCCGGATGCGCCGATTGCCATGTCATTCGACTGGAGGCCCTGGCTGTACCTGGGTGACGGCGGCTCCGACTTTGAGCCTGCCCGTTTCGGTATAGGCATCAATTATACTTTGAAATAAGTGTTGAAACTTTGATAGGGTAAGCCGGCAACCGCCGGCTTTTTCTATGGAAATAATATTACAGGATGCCTTCTGCTGCCAGCCGGAGGGAGGTCTCCTTATCTTTCAGCAGTTGCGCTTTCAATTCCTCCAGGCCGTTGAATTTCTGTTCTGCCCGCATGTATTTGCGAAGCTGTACGGTGAGTTCCTCTCCATAAATGGTTTCATCAAAATCGAGGATATTCACTTCAATCACCCGCCGGGTACCATCTACCGTAGGCCGGGTACCGATATTCATCATGCCTTTTAAATCAACCGGTCCGCCGTTTCTTGATAACCGTACTGCATAAACGCCGTTGGCCGGCACCAGCTTGCCTGCGTCAGCAATCCGGATATTGGCAGTGGGGTAGCCGATCGTCCGTCCCAGCTGATTGCCCTTCACCACTTCACCGCTGAAAAAATAATCGTAGCCCAGGTATGCGGCGGCGGTATCAATGTCTCCCGAAAGCAGCGCCTTCCTGATCTTCGTGCTGCTGACGGTAATATTTTTCAGCACATGCTCCGGTATTTCATGCACGGTGTACTGGTATTCATCAGCCCTGGCTTCCAGTAGGCGGTAATCACCTTCCCGGTTATTCCCGAAGCGGTGATCGTAGCCAATGATGATGCTGTGTGGTTGAAATTTTTTGACCAGGAAATTTTTAATATACTCATCCGCTGTTTGCTGTGCAAAAGCTGTGTCAAAAGGCACTTCCACGATGTGCTCGATGCCTGCCCGGTTAAGCAGCATATATTTTTCTTCCCTTGTGTTGAGCACCTGTAAAGGTTCCCCGGTGCTTCCCACTACCTGCTTGGGGTGCGGGTAAAAAGTGATCAGCACCGGTGTGCCGTTGATGGCTGCTGCCTGCCTGATGAGCTGGTCGATGATCTGCCGGTGGCCCAGGTGCACGCCATCAAAACTGCCGATGGTGATAACGGCATTGTGGAATGCAGGTAACTGGTTGATGTCTGAATAAACGGGCATGGGCGCAAAGATACTGGATGACGGGTAACGGCTGAAGATTTCCGTGGCGGGGATTCAACTGTTTCCTTTCTTCGTAAACGAATGTTGAGACAAAAAATAGCAGCAAGCCTCCATGCACATCAAATGCATTTGTTACTTTTGCAGCATAAAAACGAACCGGATGTCATTATATGCTCAGAGAGGTGTTTCCGCACAAAAAGAAGAAGTGCATGCTGCTGTGAAAAACCTTGATATGGGGTTGTTCCCGCATGCATTCTGCAAAGTGTATCCCGATTATTTAGGGGGTGATGACGATTTTGTGAATGTGATGCATGCAGACGGCGCCGGCACCAAGAGCATATTGGCTTACCTGTACTGGAAAGAAACGGGCGACATCAGCGTATGGAAAGGCATTGCGCAGGATGCAGTGGTGATGAACCTGGATGACCTGCTTTGCGTGGGCATTTATGATAATATCGTTTTTAATTCCACCATCGACAGGAACAAGAAGCTGATCCCGGGTGAAGTGCTGGAGCAGATCATCGGTGGCACGCAGGAACTGTTTGATTCCCTGAAAAAATATGGAGTGCATATTCATTTCCTCGGTGGGGAGACGGCCGATGTAGGCGATGTGGTCCGCACCGTAGCGGTGAATGGCACCATGGGTGTTCGCTGGCCGAAGAATAAGATCATTCGCAATGAAAAAATTGCAGCCGGGGATGTGATAGTCGGTTTCGCCAGTTACGGGCAGGCTGTATATGAAAAAACATACAACAGCGGCATCGGCAGCAACGGCCTCACCAGCGCCCGTCATGATGCGCTGAACAAATACTACGCTGAAAATTTCAGGGAGAGCTATGATAATTCCCTGGATGATGCGGTGGTTTATATTGGTAAAGACAGGCTTACAGATGATTATCCCCTCGGTAATGACGCTTTTACCAGCGTGGGCAATCTTATCCTCAGTCCCACCCGTACCTATGCCCCTTTGCTGAAGCAGTTGCTGGAAAATCATTTTGATAAAATACATGGCCTTATCCATTGCAGCGGCGGCGGACAAACAAAATGCATGAAATACCTGCCTGGCGATTTCAGGATTATCAAGGATAATCTTTTTAAGGCGCCGCCGGTATTTGAGCTGCTGCAGCAGAATAGCGGCGCATCACTCAAAGAGATGTTTGAAGTGTTTAATATGGGCTCTCGCCTGGAGCTGTATTGCAATGCCGCCGATGCGGATATTATGATCGGGGCTGCTAATGCATTAGGTATTGATGCGCAGGTAATTGGCAGGGTAGAAGCTGCTGAACAGAAAGAGCTGGTCATCCGTTATGCTGGCGAAGAGCTGAAATACAATTATTAATATATTAATAATAGAAGATCTCCCTGTAGTATTCTTTATACCCTGTGGGTAGTAAATTAAGTGAAATCCACTGCTGTTGGCTGATTTTTCCGATATTAGTAGTAATTTCACAACTTGCCGGGCAGGCATAAACCGCCTGCCTCTCAAATCAACAGCGCAACCAGTATGATTACAATAAATAATTCGCTACCAGTTAGTTATATTAAGCTACTGATAGGAATGATTGTCTGCATTTTTATCTTTTCTTCCTGTACCGTTACCCGCCAGTATAGCTATCTCAAAAATATCCAGAAGGATACCACTATACGCAATTTTGTAAGCAACGACTTTGAATCAAAAATACAGCCGGGTGATCAGCTGAGTATCGTGGTAACCAGTCTAAGCCCGGCTGAGGATGACTTGTTCAATAAGGCGGCTGTAGTGAGCGCTTCACCTGGCATGAGCGGTTTTGCCGTTGATGCAGATGGTAATGTGCAGCTGCACAGGCTGGGGAAAGTGCCGGTAGCCGGATCCACCCGTCGTGAGCTGGAGAGCCGCCTGGAAAAAGACCTGCTGCCCTATATGAAAGAGCCCATTGCCAATGTGCAATACCTGAATCATAAAGTAACCGTGCTGGGAGCTGTGGGTTCGCCGCAGGTGATCAATATGCCCGAAGAGCAGCTTAATATTTTTGAGATACTCGTAAAGGCAGGAGATATTACAGAATCGGGCATGAAGAACCGGGTGATGGTTATCAGGGATGAGAACAAGGATAAAAAAGTGAAGCTGCTTGACCTGGAAAATGATAAAGTGTTCACTTCACCCTGGTATTATGTAAAGCCCAATGATATTGTGTACGTGCCGGATGATCTTGAAACCAAGACCAAAATAGAAAGAAGGCAGAATATCCAGTCCACAATTGCTCTTGTAGCATCAAGCGCTTCCTTATTAATCATTGTTGTAGACAGAATATTACGCTAAAGTTTTTTTAATGAGAGAGGACCAATTTTTTGATGAGAAGCCACAGGCGAATATTCTGCAACAGATCGTTCAGCGGTACATGCCTTTCTGGCCCATCTTCGTGCTGCTCGCCGGCATCAGTTTGTTTATTGCTCATATATACCTTCGTTCGCAGACAAAAATGTATGTAGCGGCCGCAAAGGTAATGATCAAGGATCCGCAGAAGAACAGCAGCGAATTCCAGATACTGGAAGGGATCACCAAAGTGTCTGAAAAGAAAACGGTAGATAACGAGATCATTGTGCTCAAGTCGAGCAACCTCATGCAAAAAGTGGTGAAAGACCTGAATATCTACGCCAGCATTTTTAACGAGGGTAATGTTCAGACTGAGGAACTGTATAAAGACAATGCCCCGCTGTTTTTTGAAGCGGTAAACAAAGACAGCATCAACTGGGGCGGTAAATTCAATTTTGATATTGACTGGAGCCAGAATGTGATTAAGATCGATGGGCAGACATCCAGTCTCGATGGCGGCGAAATTGTCATTGCGGGTACACGCTACCGTACCATCGGTAATAAAAAATACAATACCGCTGCCAAAGGCAAAAATTTCTTTGTCATTTTTAAAGACCCGGCCACTGCGGCCGGGGGATTTGCCGGTACGCTTAAAGCCATTCAGCCTACTTATGGTTCTACAGTACTGGACGTCAGCAGCAGTACACCGGTTCCTGCGAGGGGAGTGGATATCCTCACTCACCTGTTTGAAGTATATAATTCGGATGGCATTATTGACAAAAACCAGAAATCTGTCAAGACCCTTGCCTTTATCGATGAACGCCTGGATGATGTGGAAAAGCAGCTCGATAGCGTAAACAGGAATATCACTGATTACAAGGAAAAATATTCCATCACCAACCTCAGCGACCAGGCCAGCATGTATTTCAGTACAGTGAAGGAGCTCGACCGCCGTAATATTACACTCGACCTGCAGATGGATGTGCTCCGCAATGTACAGTCTTATGTAAATGGCAAAGGAAAGGAGCGTGGTACAGTGCCTTCGCTCATGATGGTGAACGATCCTATTCTTACCAACCTGCTCAACCAGCTTTATTCAGCCGAATTTGACCTGGAGCAGGCAAGCGCTGTGGCTGGTCCGAAAAGTGAGCCCGTGCAGCTGGCACAGCAAAAGATAAGCGGTATCAAAAAAGATCTCCGGGAGAATCTGAATAATATCTATTCCAATTTTGTCACCGAAAAGGCCAGCAACAATGCAGAAATTTCCAAGAACAATGCATTGCTACTCGATGTTCCTTCCATTGAAAAAGGATTGCTTGGCATCAGCCGGCAGCAGGCCATTAAAAATGAGATATATACCTACCTGCTGCAAAAAAGAGAGGAAACAGCCTTGTCTGCTTCCGCTACTTCTGAAGACCTGAAAGTGCTGGAGGGTCCTTACTCCTACGGACCAATTACACCTATCCCTAAAAATTATTACCTCGTAGGTTTTATTATCGGCCTTCTTTTATTCCTGCTCTATGTGCAGATACAGGAGCAGTTCAATAACAAAATCATGTTCCGGGGAGAGATTGAGAAGAAGACTAAAGTGCCTGTTATTGCCGAGATCGTACAATCGCCCAATAAAGATAATATTGCCATTAAGGATGGTAAACGCACCGTTATAGCCGAGCAGTTCCGTGCGCTGCGGACCAACCTGGCTTTCATGGGCTTTAATGATACCAATAAAACGCTGCTGGTAACTTCCAGCGTATCGGGTGAGGGTAAAAGCTTCATCGCCATTAACCTGGCCATCAGTATAACCCTTACGGGCAAAAAGGTGGCGCTCATGGAGATGGATCTGCGTAAGCCAAAGCTCAGCATCCAGCTGGGCGTGGATAAAAATCCGGGGATCAGCAGCTATCTCGTGGGTAAGGCCACTATTGACCAGATATGCAAGCCTACTTCTTTTGCGGGCTTATCGGTTGTTTCCGCAGGGCCTATTCCTCCTAACCCTACAGAGCTCATCCAGTTGCCTGCTTTCGCTACTATGATGAATGAACTCAAAGAGCGTTTTGATTATGTGATCATCGATACGGCGCCTATTGGTCCTGTAACAGATGCGCAACTGCTGGCCGGTTATGTCAACACTTCGGTATACGTAGTACGGCATGCAAAAACGCCTTCCAACTTTATGAACCTTATTGAAGGATTGAACAGCGAGAAGAAGTTTCCCAATATGTGCATAGTGTTTAATGGTATCAAACCGAGAGGGGTTAACCTGTTCGGTTACGGATTCGGTGGCTACGGAAACGGGTATGGTTATGGCTATGGTTATGGCTACGGTTATGGCTATGGCTATGGCAACGAAGGCTATAGCTATTATGTAAGCGAAGGAGAGCATCCGGGATATAAAAATGTGTGGAGCATAGGCAATGCATTGAGGAATCTCTTCGGGAAAAAACGAAAAAAATAGCAGGCATTGAAAGATGCTTGTTTTGCTTGCCGGCAACAGCTTGCTGTTGTTTTGTGGAATATTGATAAGGCCGGTGAGCTGGCTTTAAACATAACGATAAGGACATGCAATAAAACTATTTTGCAGCCTTGTTATCAGGTATATTCCTCACCGTTGCAGTTTGGCTGTGACTGAGGAACAGCGAAGCTTTGTCCAAAATGAACGAAAACAGGCAATGGTATGTGGTGTACACCCGGCCCCGCTGGGAAAAAAAAGTGGCTTCGCTGCTGCTGCAAAAATCCATTGCGCATTATTGCCCCCTTAACAAAGTGAACCGTCAATGGAGCGATCGTAAAAAAGTGGTGCTGGAGCCTTTATTCAAGGGATATGTGTTTGTGCAGATGGAAGAAAAGAATAAATGGGATGTGCGGCAGGTAGACGGTGTGCTCAATTATGTTTACTGGCTGGGCAAACCTGCTGTAGTGAAGGAAGAGGAGATCAATACCATCAAAAAATTCCTGCAGGAGTTCAATGATGTTGAAGTCATCCATACCATGCCAGAAATCAATGATGATGTGCTCGTAAAGCAGGGGATAATGATGAATTACAAAGGCATTGTAATGGAAGTGCGGGGCAATAAAGCCATTGTAAAAGTGGAAAGCATGGGCGTGCAGCTCAGCGCTTTGTTCGATATGAAGAACCTGCAGGTGATCCGCTAAAACAAAAGAATTTTTACACATTGAATATTGCGCTGATAACCCTGAAGGTATTTTCTGCGATGGGTGGAATTGAGAAAGTGTGCCGGGTGATGGGAAAGGCCCTGTATGAAAACGGCAGCGGGCAGCCTGCTTCTCTTTCGGTTATCAGCATGCACGATCATACAGCCGATGCAGCGGGCAATCCTTATTTCCCGGCGTCTGTATTCAAAGGGTATGGTGGCAGCAAATTTCTATCAGTGCTGGGCTCTGTAAAAGCAGGCATTAAAAAAGACCTGGTGATCCTGAGCCATGTGAACCTGCTGCCCATCGGCTGGCTCATTAAAAAAATATCACCCCGGACAAAACTTGTTTTGGTTGCCCACGGTATTGAAGTGTGGCAGCCGATGCAGGGAAAAAAGAAAAAGATGCTCCAGAGCTGTGATGCAGTCATATCCGTAAGCCGGTACACCCGCCAGCAGGTGATCAGTCTGCAGCAATACCCGGCCGATAGGTGCTTTGTGCTCAACAATTGCCTGGATCCTTTCCTGCTTGCCGCTTCGGATGCTGCGCAGGCAGCAGCGCTCAGGAATACATATCATATCGATGCCGGCGACAGGGTTTTGTTTACGCTCACACGCCTGGCCGCTACCGAAAGGCATAAGGGATATGATAAGGTGGTTGCAGCCATGCAGGTATTGCAGCAATACCCGCTGAAATATGTGATCGCCGGAAAATATACTCCAGAAGAAAAAGAATATATTATGTCCGTGGCCCGTCAGCACGGCATGGAAAATAAGGTGATACTCACCGGTTACGTGGAAGACAATATGATGGCTGCTTTTTTCGGCATGGCCGATCTGTATGTGATGCCCAGCAACAAGGAAGGATTCGGCATCGTATTCATTGAAGCTATGTATTATGGCTTGCCGGTGATTGGGGGCAATGCTGACGGATCGATGGATGCGTTGCTGGACGGAAAGCTGGGTATAGCCGTAGAGCCGGGCAATATGGATATGCTGCAGCAGGCTATTGAAAAAATGATCGCTGCGCCAAAGGAGCATCAGCCCGATCATTCGCTCCTGATGGAGCATTTCAGCTACCCGGTGTATAAAAAAAATATGGCAGGCATTATGGAGCATATCATGAATCAACAACACAGCAATTAATTATTGAATGCAGGTACAACCCGATCATAGCGAGCACTGGGACCAGGTCATTGAACCGAAGGGCAGGCTTATCGATATCAATCTGAAAGAAGTATGGCGTTACAGGGACCTGCTCTGGTTATTTGTAAAGCGGGATTTTGCAGCACAGTACAAGCAAACGGTGCTCGGCCCTCTCTGGCATTTTATACAGCCGATATTTACCACCATTATGTTCCTGTTCATCTTCCGGAATATTGCCGGTATTCCTACAGATGATATCCCCGCTATTCCTTTCTACATGAGCGGCATTACTATCTGGAATTATTTCAGCGCCTGCCTTACAGCCACCAGCAATACTTTTGTGGCCAATGCAGGCATCTTCGGTAAAGTGTATTTCCCCCGGCTGGTGCTGCCCTTCAGCACTGTGCTCAGTAATATTGTAAAATTCGGCATACAGTTTTTGCTGCTGCTCGCCGTATTGATATTCTATGGATTTAAAACCGGCTCTTTTTATTTTGGCGTCAGCTGGCTGCTGATCCCATTGCTGGTCTTCATCATGGCCGGGCTGGGACTGGGGCTTGGCATCATCATCAGTTCGCTTACCACCAAGTACCGTGACCTTACCGTATTGCTAAGCTTTGCCGTGCAGCTGCTCATGTATGCCACACCTGTGCCATACCCGCTCAGCTATTTAAAAGGCAAGTCCTATGCTGCATGGGTGGAGTGGAACCCGCTCAGCCCGATCGTGGAAGCATTTCGGTATGCACTGTTTGGTAAAGGCAGCTTCGACTGGGGCAGCCTTGCTTATAGCACAGGTTTTATGCTGCTGGTACTTTTTGTGGGGATGTTTATTTTCAGCAAGGTGGAAAAAAGCTTTATGGATACCGTATGAGAAGCGGCATCAACAAAACGATTAATTGATTCTGGCATGAGTGATATTGTTATCAGGGTAGAAAATTTAAGCAAGCAATACCGGCTGGGCTCGGTAGGGACCGGTGCGCTCAGTCATGATATCAACCGCCTCTGGCACAAGGTACGGGGCAAGGAAGATCCTTATCTTATGGTGGGTGAAACAAACGACCGTACGGTGAAAGGCAGCAGCGACTATGTATGGGCGCTCAGGGATGTTAACTTCGATGTGAAGCAGGGGGAAGTGCTCGGTATCATCGGCCGCAACGGCGCCGGCAAAAGCACGCTTCTTAAAATACTCAGCCGTACCACCACGCCCACTACAGGCAGCATCAAAATAAAAGGCAGGGTAGCCAGCCTGCTCGAAGTGGGCACCGGCTTTCACCCCGAGCTGAGCGGCCGTGAAAATATTTTCCTGAACGGCGCCATACTCGGTATGACGAGACAGGAGATCAAAAATAAGTTTGATGAGATCGTTGATTTTGCAGGAGTGGAAAGATATATCGATACGCCGGTGAAACGGTATTCATCCGGCATGTATGTGCGCCTGGCTTTTGGAGTAGCGGCACACCTGGAGCCTGAAATATTGATCGTGGACGAAGTGCTGGCAGTGGGAGATGTTGAATTTCAGAAGAAGGCACTGGGAAAGATGAAGCAGGTTAGTGAGGGGCAAGGGAGAACCGTTCTTTTTGTAAGCCACAATATTTCTGCTATTAAGGCCCTTTGTAATACTTGCCTTTTAATGAAAAATGGTAATATTGAAGCTCATGGAACTACTCAAAAAGTCATTAATAAATATTTTGAACCGGTTTCCTCTGGCAATCAAGATTATGTTCATCGTGACGGTACTCAACAACTAACAATTAAAAATATTGATATAAACAATTCAAAAGCCGCCAGAGTTAATGTTCTTGATGAAATAGTAATTAATATTTCGTATGATATTAGAACACTTCCCGATAAAAATATTGAATTTTTTATTCTACTTTCTAATGAATCCGGAGAATATGTAAATAGTTATTTTGAAAGGGACTTAAATGAATACACAATGCCTTCAGCTATAAAAGGAAGAAAACAATTAAAAACTACCTGTAATCTTTTTCCTGGAAAGTATTATTTATCTGCAGGTATTTTCGATCATAACAGAGAATTTATTGATTGGGTAGAATTTTGCGAAAGTTTCGTTGTGGAAGAATATTATTCCGATAAAAGAAATTTCAATGATCGCCTGGGATTAATAGTCGGAAATGGAAAATGGAGTAATGAATAATATTCGTCTACATTGTATTGGAGATAGTCATACCAGTTTTTTTACAGGGTATAATAAAATTCAGCCAGAATACCCTGAGTACGGCTATTCAATTGCAAAAAATATCGTTACATACAGGCTTGGATCCCCTCTAGCATACAACTTATCGGAGTTTAATTCAAAGACAAAAAGTAGAGAGAAATTGTTTGAAATTCTTCAGAAATTAGATCCTGCATGCGATGTTGTTTTACTAAGTTTTGGAGAAGTTGATTGTCGGGCCCACATAATCCGGCAGGCGGAAAAAAATAATCAGAGTATAGAATCAGTTGTGCAAAATTGTGTATATCGTTATCTGACAGTTGTAGATGAGATTGTACAGTTGGGGTTTAATGTTTTTGTATGGAATGCAATACCTACGGCAATGGGTTTTGAAGGTGTGGCATTTGAGTATCCATATCACGGAACCTATGAACAAAGAAATAAATCTTGCATTATTTTTAATACGCTTCTTGAAGAGAATGCTGGTAAAAAAGGTTTTAACTATATAGGCATTTCAGATAAAATCATCAACGAGGATTTGTCTACAAATGAAAAATTTTATTTTGATAAAATACATCTGAATTCGTTTCTACTGCCTCAGGTGATAAAAGAAATTTCATCAAAAATATTATTAAGAGTAAACCCAATTGAGCTTGTAAAAATAAGGGTAAGGTATTTATTGTTTTCCCTAGGTTTAGATGATACAATTAATTACAGAATGAATCGAATAATTACATTAAGAAAAAGAGTTACTAATTCTCTTAAAAGACGGCTTAAAAATATTTTCACTAAAAACAAAAAAGAGGTAGTGAATAATATCTTTATTGATAAGGAATTTATTCATAAGTTTCTTCCTCCTAATCCTTTAATTATCGATTGTGGCGCTCATGTAGGAACAGATTCAATCGAGCTGTCAAGAATTAAAGGGAGCAGAATCTATGCTTTTGAAGCTATTTCTGAAGTCTATAATAAATTAGTCGAAAACACAAAAGGGATTCAAAATATACAGTGTTTCAATCTGGCGTTGAGTAATGAAACAGGATCTTCTATAATGTATGTAAGTGGAGGCGAATCAGATGGCTCCAGTTCATTGCTGAAACCAAAAGAACATTTAATAGATCATCCTGAAGTTCTTTTCAAAGACACGCTTCAGGTATCCACTATTACGTTGGATGAATGGGCAAAATCAAACTCCATCGAAAAAATTGATATGTTATGGTTGGATATGCAGGGTGCAGAACAAATGATGCTTGCTGTGTCATCTAAAATTTTACCAACAGTAAAAATTATCCATACAGAAGTAAGTACTAGGGAAACATACGAAGGAGTGGAGACATATCAGGAGTTTAAAGATTTTTTGGGGCATAAAGGATTCGAAGTTATTGCAGAAGCTATACCTGCTGGATATGATATGGGGAATGTATTATTTGTAAGAAAGTAAACGTGTATTGACTGTATTGGTTACAATTTCTGCAATAGTAGTTTGCTATAATGAGGGTCATTTACTTGAAAAATGCTTGTCCTCGATTTCTTTCTGTGATGATATCTTAGTGGCTGATCTTGGCTCTACAGATAATTCCGTAGAAGTTGCATCTAAGTTCACAAAGAATATAATTTTTAGGAATCGAAAAGATGTTCCATCATGTGAAATGGTTCAAAGTGAAATTGTTTCAACTTTAAAAAATGACTGGATTATTTTTATAGATCCTGATGAAGTTTTAGATCCGCTATTGTCAGAGGAATTGTTAGGATTATTTGATAAAATTAAAATGGATGAGAATATAGGAGCGGTAACTGTTCCCTGGCAATTTTATTTTAGACAGAAAAGGCTCAAGGGAACTGTATGGGGTGGCATAAATAAGAAATTCTTTCTGGTAAACAGGAATCGCTTTTCCTTTGAACCTATAATTCATTATGGGAGAAAATTAATTCTTCCTTTTTTAAATTTTGAAATTGAAGGGCACAGTGAATCTGCTGTTTTACACCATTACTGGATGAATAGTTATGAGGTTTTTTTCAGAAAGCATTTTAGATATCTTAAGAATGAAGGAAATGATCAGTATGATCTTGGGCGACGTGTAGGAATTAAAGAACTTATATTGAAACCTTATACTGAATTTAAGTACTGCTATATTACTAAAGCTGGTTACAAGGATAGTTTAACAGGTTTATTCCTTTCTATGTTTTGGGCATATTATTGTACAGTAATTGCCTATGATATATATCGGATACATAAACGGCAAAAAAGGCTTTATAATGATCCGACCTAAAATATCCATCATAACCCCCAGCTTCAACCAGGCCCAATATATTGAGCAGACCATTCTATCCATACTGGAGCAGGATTACGATCATACAGAGCTTATTATTATTGACGGCGGAAGCACCGATCATACCGTTGATATCATAAAAAAATATGAAGACAGGATCAGCTATTGGGTGAGCGAGCCCGACAGGGGACAGGCGCATGCCATCAATAAAGGACTGGCAGTTGCCACCGGCGATATATTCAACTGGATCAATAGCGACGATTACCTGCTTCCCGGTGCGCTGCAATCCATTGCAGCTTATTTTACCGGCAATCCTCAAAAAAAAATTCTTTGCGGCTATACCCGTTGCTTCTATGATGAAGACAACAGCACCAGCCATATTTACCGCATGGGTACCGGGAAAACGGTGGCCGATACCATATTGAATGTGGCGATGAACCAGCCGGGCAGCTTCTATCGCATGGAAGTGGTTAAAGCGCTTGGCGGTGTCAATGAAAGCCTGCGCTATGTATTCGACGATGAATTATGGTTCAGGTTTTTATGCAGGTATGGCCTGGATGCGGTGGGTTTTTCAGATGAACGCTTTGCTGAATTCAGGTTGCACGGCTCTTCCAAATCGGTGGGTGAAGGTTTTGAATATTTCGGAAAAGAGATCAATGCCCTGTTCGCCGATATAGCCGCCGGGCTACCGATACCGCCGGCGCTGTTAAAAAAGATACAGGCAACAGCTGATGCGCCGCAGTATATTTCAAAAGGTGTATGGGAACTGCAGCAGCTCGAGGCCGATGAATTTACGGGGTTCTTTGCCTGCAGGTATGCCAACAGCTTTTACCTCGAAGGTCATCACAACATGGCAAAAGAAGCGGTGCAGCTATGCCGCAGAAGCACTTATTTTAAATGGAACCGGATGATGCTGAGTCTTTTTCTTAAAACAAAATTTGCCTGATGCCGGGGAGAAAGATCAGGCTGAGCGGTGATTTTCCAAAAGATGTGAACAGGTCTTTCAGGCTGCTCTCGAGAGTGTATCATATCATCCACCGCAACAATGAAGTAAAGCGGTATCCTATCATCATCAATAATTTCAACCGGCTGGAATGGCTGCAGCAGCAGGTGGATTGGCTGCTTTCCTGCGGGCAGACAAATATTCATATCATCGACAATCATTCGAGCTATGGGCCTTTGCTGCAGTATTATAAAAAAGTGCCCGCCACCGTATACCTGCTGAACCGCAACAAAGGGCACGAAGCGCTCTGGCGCACACATATCTTTCACCGGCTGGGAAAATATTATCATGTATATACTGATCCCGATGTGTTGCCAGCTGAAGATACTCCCAATGATTTTATGTTCTATTTTAAAGACCTGCTCAACCGATACCCGGCTTATGATAAAGCCGGCTTTGGATTGGTGACCGATGACCTGCCGGCCCATTACCAGAGAAGGGAGGAAGTGATAGAGTGGGAGAAACAATTTTATGTAAACGAAGTGGAGCCGCAGGTGTACCAGGCAGATATTGATACTACTTTCGCTCTTTACCGGCCCGGCGTTGCCTTTCAATGCTGGAAAAAAACATTGCGCACCGGCAAACCGTATATGCTCAGGCATATGCCCTGGTACGAAAACTCCTCAGGCCTCAGTGAAGAGTCATTATTCTACAGGCAGGCTGCAACTGAATCAAGTTCCTGGTATCAGCCTGCAGATAAAAGTTGAAAAAAGAAAACACTCATATTGCAGCCGTGGTTGTTACCTATAACGGCGAAGCCTGGATCGGGAAATGTCTTGCCTCACTGGCGCAGAGTACCATTCCGGTGAATGTGTTGGTGGTGGACAATGCTTCGCCCGATGCAACACCGGCGATCGTCAAAGAACAGTTTCCTGCTGTTACCATTATTGAAACCGGCGCCAACCTTGGTTTTGGCAGGGCCAATAATATTGGCCTGCAATGGGCCGTTTCGCAACAGGCGGATTATGTATTACTGCTGAACCAGGATGCATGGATTGCGCCTGATGCCATCGGGAAAATGATCCGGGTTTTGGAGGAGCATCCCGGCTATGGAGTGATCAGCCCTTATCATCTCAATTATACCGGCAGCGGACCGGAAACTTATTTCAACGATTTTGTATTGCAGCATTATACTCCCCGCTTGCAAGCTGATATGGTAGCCGGCAGGCTGGAGCCAATATATGAAACCAGTTTTGTACATGCCGCATGCTGGTTGCTGCCTGCGGAAACGGTTAAAAAAGTGGGAGGGTTTGATCCGCTGTTTTTTCATTACGGCGAAGACAATGATTATGTGCAGCGGCTGAAATATAAAAAATTGCAGATAGGTATCGTGCCTGCTGCGATCGTATATCATTATGGTACCAATGCCAGTATGGACAATCCTTTGCAGGATTACAGGTTTCAGCTGAACCAATCGCTGCTGCAGTTGAAAAATCCTGCGGCCGGGACGTTGGGGGCAGGCTGGCTTTTTGTGAAGCGCCTGGCAGGAATGCTGGCAGGGAAAGGTACCCCGGCCCGGAGAAAAGCGTATATGAGCAACTTCAGGCGTTTTTTCCAGATATACCGGTCAAGGGCTATCCAGCAAAAAGAATTTGCCTATTTAACCTGAGTACATTGGTCAGCATCATCATCCCGCATTTCAATCGTTCGGCCCTGCTTGGTGCAGCCATTGATTCTGTTAAGCAACAAAGCCGGAGCGACTGGGAGCTTATTATCGTGGATGATCATTCGGCAGAGGAGGAATGGCTTGCCATTCAATCATACGCCGGGGAAAAAATAAAGATCCTTAAAAGGGAAGGGACTGTGAAAGGTCCTTCGGCCTGCCGTAATTATGGTGTGTCTGTTTGTAACGGCGCTTACCTTATTTTCCTTGATTCGGATGACCTGTTGGCTTCCTTTTGCGTGGAGCAAAGAGCAGGATATATGGAGGCCCGGCCGGAATGCGACCTGGCAGTGTTCAAAATGGAAACATTTGAAAAAGACATAGCAGCGCTGAAAGGCGTATATAACAGAGAAATTCCCTCATCATCATGGGCGGCTTCTTTTATCGCCAATGAAAATGCGTGGAATGTGACCTGTCCCATCTGGAAAAAAAGTTTTTTTGAAAAGATCGGGGGTTTCGAAAGCTCATTTTTATACATGGAAGATCCGGATATTCATATCAGGGCGGTAAAATATCCCGGAGCGGTTATACAAACCTGTTACGAGCTGCCTGCCGATTCCTATTACCGTATTCATCATATCGACGAAACAAAAAAAGATTTCTTTTATAATTCTGTTTATTACCGGGTTCTTTTTTTCGAGAAGCTGCTGTCGAAAGAATTGCCTGCTTTCTCTCCTGAGGAAAAAACAGCGGCCCGTAGCGGCATCCGCAGTCTTATACAGCATTTCCTGTTTGCAAGGGCCGCACAGTTTCCTGAGCTGGTGAGCCGTTTGTTGCGGCTGTTAAAGCAACAGGCTGTTTTTTCAGCAGCAGAAGTCAGCCGGATCCGTATCATACTTTCCATAGCGGCATCCCGCAGCCCGCTGCTGCAAAAGCTGCACCTGAAAGGACTTGCTTATAAATTTTTACCGGGATGATCATTCACGGTAACAACCGATATACATGAGTATTATTAAAAAAATCAACACCTTTCTTTCCTTCAAAATACTGGGAAGAAACCGCACTAAAAACATGATCGCCGGCTTCACCGATTCTGTAAGCCTGCACCTGCTGGATATAGCACACCAGCAGGAAGGCATTTTCAGCTATGGTGAATACAGTGAGCAATCGGAAAAATATGTTGCAGAACAGTTTTTACCCCGCCACTTAAAAGAACGGCAGGTTGTGCAGCCGGTATTTTTTGATGTGGGTGCCAATGTGGGCAACTACAGCTTAATGCTGCAGCAGTATTTCCCGGCGGCAGTCATCTATTCATTTGAGCCGAATCCTTCTTCTTTCAAAAGGTTGCAAAGCAGGTTTGCCGGCAATGCAAATATTCATCTGCTCCAGAAAGGATTGGGCGCCGAACAGGCCGATCTTACCATGTATTCTTACGGGCTGGATGATGCTTCCGAGCATGCCAGCATGAATAAAGACGTGATGAAGGAATTGCACGAAGCGGGGGAGGCGGTCAGCTTTACCGTGCCGGTGGATACGCTGGATGCGTATTGCCGCAGCAATGCTGTTGATACAATTGATTTCCTGAAGATAGATGTGGAAGGTTTTGAACTGGAAGTGCTGAAGGGCGCCAAAGAAATGATCAGCCGGAAAAAGATCGGTCTCATACAGTTTGAGTTCAACGAGATGAATGTATATACCAGGGTTTTCCTGAAAGATTTTTATGAGCTGCTACCGGGATATAGTTTTTATCGCCTGCTCGATAAAAGCCTGTTGCCTCTGGGAGCCTATAATCCCAGGAACGAAATATTCCGTTACCAGAACATTATGGCCGTTTTACAATAATGCCTGCCGGTATCAATACAGAGAAGCTGGTGATGCCGGTTAATTTCAGGCAGGAAGACCTGCCTTTTTACGAGCCTCATTTTCATTTCAGGCTGCTGGATCCTGCACTGCGATCGCTGAGAAATATCTTTTATTTCCGTAACGGTGTAGCAGTTAAAGCTGATCTTTCGGTTGATAAGGAATTCTTGCCCTGGACCAATTGGGCCGATAGCTATACCAAACGCTTCTGGTCCGGTAATTTGCTGAAAGCCTTGCTGCGTGGCAGGCTCAACCTGCAGCTGAAACAGCAAGCGATCATTGTCGCCAATCCTTTTTCAGCCAACTATTTTCACTGGATGACCGAAGTGCTGCCGAAACTTATTTTTTTACAGCAGCAACAGGTAAAGGGGCTCGTCTTTTTTCATGATCGTTACCTGCAGGATTTTCAAAAAGCAACGCTGGATATTTTACAGGTATCTTATAACGAAACAACTGCGGATGTTTTCTTTTTCAGGCGCTGTTTGACGGTTTCCAATTTTTCGGAATATCCCGGCTACTATTATCCTGAATGGATAAACCTGGTGCGAAACCTATTGCTGGGTGGCTTAAAAGTGACGCCACAGGGCCCGCCTGAAAAGATCTATATATCAAGGCAAAAAGCGGGTCGCAGGAAAATTGGCAACGAAAAAGAGATAGAGGCTGTTTTGTTAAGCAATGGCTTTCGCATTGTATATCCCGAAGATCACAGCTTTGCAGAAAGCCTGGCTATTTATGCCAATGCGGTGGCGCTGGTATCCTGCCATGGCGCTGCACTTACCAATATGATCTTCCTGCGGCCCGGCGCTAAAGTGCTGGAGCTGCACCTGGAAGCCGTGGTAACAGATAAATGTTATTTCATGCTGGCCAATGCCTGCCAACTGGCATACTATTACCAGCCCTGTAAGGGAATGGTGACAGGCGACGATCATATCAACGCCGACCTGCTGGTGGATGCTGCAACGCTGGAACAGAATCTGCAGCATATGCTATTAAATTAAGCAATTGATCTCTGTAGTCATACCGGTGAAGAATGGAGAGGCAACACTCGAAAGATGTTTGACCAGCATCCGTAACCAGTCTGTAAAAGAGATAGAGATCATTGTGCTGGACTCTGCTTCTGCAGACGGGAGCAGGGAGATTGCATCCCGTTTCGGCGCTGTTGTGGCAGATGTTGAGCCCGGGACTTTCAATCATGGATTAACCCGTAACCTGGCCATATCGCAGGCACGTTACCCATTTTTATATTACACGGTGCAGGATGCTTTCATTGGCGACAATGATATGCTTGAACGTATGCTGCAATATTTCAGGGACGAAAAAGTGATGGGCGTAGTGGGCCACCAGGCCGTACCTCATGAAAAAGATAAGAACCCGCTCATGTGGTTCAGGCGCTTCAGCCAACCGGTAGCCGATGTGAGAAAGCTGGATCCTGCTGTTGATTTCAATGCGCTCAGCCAGGCTGCGCAGCAAAAACTGATCAACTGGGACAATGTGACAGCCATGTACAGGCGTTCGGCATTGGAGCAGCAACCTTTCGAAGAAACCCAGTTTGCGGAAGACTGGATATGGAGCAGGGCTGCATTGCTGCGGGGCTGGACACTTGTAAAAGATCCTTCGCTTGTTGTGTATCATTATCACCACCAGGGCTATCACTTCGCCTATGAGGTGGCTTACGCTGTAAACTATCATTTTTATAAATTTTTTAAATTTGTTCCTCCTGTTCCGGCTATTCCTGTACAAATGCTGAAAGCTGCCTGGCATATAGGCAAGCATCAGCAGCTTTTATTGAAACAAAAAATATATTGGATCTTTTACAACTGGAGGGTGCAATGGGGTACATTTAATTCCCATGTCAATTTCCTGCTGCACCTGCGTTTAGAAGGGATGCGTTCCCTTACCAGGCGATATGAAAAGGTTTGTAAAACAGTTCCGCAGGGGAAGCAGAATAAAAAATGAATAACGAAACATTGCCTTTAGTAAGTGTACTGATGACCGCCTATAACCGGGAACCGTTTATAGCGGAAGCGATTGAAAGTGTACTGGCATCTACCTATCAGCCGATTGAGCTCATTATAGTGGATGATCATTCCACCGATCGTACAGTTGCCATTGCAAAGGAGTATGAAGCCAGGCATTCCTTCATTAAAGTATATGTGAATGAAAATAACCTGGGCCAGTTTCCCAACCGTAACAAAGCGATCGGCTACGCTAGCGGGACATTCCTGGTGCATGTGGATTCTGACGATATGGTTTACCCGGATGGAATTGAAAAGCTGGTGCAGGTAATGCAGGCGCATCCTGAAAGCGCTTTCGGCATGTACACCACCCTTTATAATGAAGTGACCGTGCTGCCTCCCGAGGTTTCAATTAAAAATCATTTTTTTAAAAAAGCATTCCTGATGCATGGCCCCGGCGGCACTATACTGAGGAGAGATTTCTTTAACAGCATCGGCGGTTATCCTATAGAATATGGTATTCCCGGGGATGTGTATTTTAACCTCAAAGCATGCTGCTATACCAGTGTTACGCTTATCCCTTTTAAGTTCATGCACTATCGTCTTCACGAAGGACAGGAACTGAACAACAGCTATAATTACCTGTACAATAATTACCTGTACATGCACGATGCGCTTGAAAAGCTACCGCTAGGCATCACCGATGCCGAAAAAAAATGGTTGTCCAAAAAAATGAAGCGAAGGTTCGTGGTGAATATTTCTAAATATTTCTTAAAAACATTTGATCTCAAAAAAACGAGGAATGCCATCTGGCTTTCCCGTTTTTCTTTTTCAGATGCAATGACAGGCATCTTTCAACGGTAACAGTCGCATGCAAATCCTCCGGGCTGTTAAATATCATGGATTAAAGTGGCTGCGAATGGCCTGGTACAATATCCGGTACCGGGTAAACGGGTGGAAGCTGGTAGAAGGGATTTATATTCCCGTGCAGCTGGGCTATGGATATTCGGTGCTCCGCTTTATAGACGACGGCACATATGAACAGCACGAAGTGGCACTCCTCAAAAAACATTTATCGCCCGGCGACCGGGTGCTGGAACTGGGCACAGGGATTGGTTTTATATCCGCCTGCTGCGCCCGCATGATTGGTAGTGAGAACGTACATACTTTTGAAGGCAACCCCGCCATGGCTCCGCTGATACAGCAACTCTACCGGAAAAATAATGTGCAGCCGCAGGCCAGCATTGCCATGCTGGGTGAAAAGAACGGGGAGAGCAGCTTTTTTGTGAATGACGACAGTTTCCTGGCTTCTTCCCGGGAGCAGGCCGGTCCGATGCAGCAGAAAGTAGTGCAGGAACGTTCACTGAACGAAGTGATTGCAGCGCTGCAGCCCACGTATCTTATATTGGATATTGAGGGAGGAGAATATGATGTCTTCCGCATCATTGATTTTAAAACGATCCGTAAAGTGCAGTTTGAATTGCACCCGGCAGTACTGACCGAACAGCAGGCTGAATCCATTTTTTCAAAGCTTGCTGCCAACAATTTCAGCCAGGTTGAAATCAATGGCGGCAATAATTATTATTTCAGCCGGCAGGATGCATAAAATAAACACTCATTTTAATTTATGCACAATTAGCTGTCTTATCAGCAATTAATATATTTTAGCTTACTCATTATTATCCTAACAAACCAACAACCGTGAATTACGCTGCGATACCTAAATCCAGCATAATTGTTCAATTTTATTCGCCACTACCTGCACAAGATTCCATCGGGCAGGTTTTATACCTATTTTTCCAGTAAGATCAATAGGACCAACATTGGAATGATTGTTTCACTTCACAGCATAACCAGGGGAAATGCTGTAAAGAACAGCAGCTTCAACCAGTTTATTGAACTGTCAGATACCAATCTTGAAAAAAATATTATTGCGCTAAAGAAGCTTGGGGTACAGTTTGTCCGCCTCTCTGAGCTTGAAGCAGTATTTACAGAAAATAAAAAATTCAGGAAGCCGGTGGTGCATCTCAGCTTTGATGATGGTTACCGGGATAATTATGAGCTGGCCTTCCCGATCCTGAAAAAGCACAACATTCCGTTCAGCATTTTTGTGGTAAGTGATTTTATGAATAATCCTGCTCCTTTCCTGTGGTGGTATATAGCCGACCAGTTGGTGACAGCAAAAAAGAACCTGTCATTTGATAAATATGATTTTCATATTTCTGCTGAAACCTACCGGCAACAGCAGCAGGCCGGCGTGTTTGCACGGCTGAGGGATTTTTTACTGGAGCATATTGATGAAGACAGGGCATATTTTGAAACCATTCTCCGCAATGCAGTGGGCAGCAACGATAACATTCCTGCTACCTTATCATGGGACCAGCTAAATGAAATGATCGCATCGGGGCTCTGTGAAGCGGGGATACATACCAAAACCCATGCACGCTTTAAAAAATTTTCGAGGCAACAAATGGAATACGAGATCATAACCTGCAGGGATGTGATATATCAACATACCGGTATTAAGCCTGATTGGTTTGCTTATTCGTATGGCGGTATCCGTGACCTCGCCGATAAAGAAGATATAAAAGCGGTCATGCAACATTGTGATATCAGGCTTGCCCTCTGTACGGTGAGCGGAGAGCTCAATGAGCAGAGCAATCCATACCTGCTGCCAAGGGTGTTTCTGAACGATGCCAGCACGACTTATACTTTAAAAACAAGGCTTAATGGCAGCTACCAGCGGAGCAGGCCGTCAATTTAAAATTTTCATGGGGCATTTAAACAGCAGGCTACTCTGGCACAAATATGCCGAACAGCATTTCGGGAAAGAAGACCGTGTGCTGGAGATTGGCCCACAGGGATATCCCAGCTATTATGAGCAGGCGCTGCAAAAAAAATATGATGCCCCGGATTATACGGTGCTGGATATACGAACAAATTTTATTTCCGGGGCAGAGCAGCATCCCCGCTTCATTCTCTCCGAAGATGCATTGCATTATCCCATAGAGGACAATGCTTTTGATATTGTTTTTTCTGACCAGGTGCTTGCCCATGTGGAATATTTCTGGGCATGGTACGGGGAGCTTATCCGTATCACCAAAAAAGGAGGTTATATTATTACCATCAACAGCTATAGCTATCCCAGCTGTCCCAGTCCTATTGATGCCTGGAGAGTGCATAGCGACGGCATGAAAGCGCTAAATAAGTATTATAATATTGAGACCATACTAAGCGTAACAGAATCGGCGGAGCTGGCAGCATTCGGTATTCCTGAAAAAACAGGTTACTATTTCCCGGGCGCCTCCGTCAGCAAGCCGTATGGCGGGCATTCCAATAAGAACCTCCGCATTAATATGGTTAAAAAATACTGGAACAAATTTGCCGGGCTTATACCGGGGTTCCGGTCTGTTGCGATGAATCCAAGCCAGGTGGCTTTTGATACCATCACCATTGCAAGAAAATCCTGATCTGCATTCACGCTGTGAAACTATTCTTTTGTCTTAAATATTTTTTGCCCGGGCAGGTAGCAGGCACCGAAATATATGTTGCTGCCCTGGCGAAAGGGCTCATTGAAAAGGGATATGATGTTACCGTCATAAAGCCGGGCTATACGATCAGTGATACCAGCAGTTATTTTTATGAAGGCATCAGGGTGCTTGAATATCCGGAATCGCCGGTAAGCGATGCGGCGATGCAAACGGGAAAGCGGTATCCGCCGGGTATCAAAGCTTTCCGCACTTTATTAGAAGCCGAGCAGCCGGACATTATACATTTCCAGGAGATCAGCGGGAGCAATGGTATTACTACCGAGCACATACGGGTGGCTGCTGCTTTGGGAATCCGCATCTTTACCAGTTTTCATCTTACCCGTTATGTCTGTAAAAGAAGCAGCCTTCTTTTCAAAGGGTCCGCTCCCTGCGATGGCGTTGTTAAAAATACCAAATGCAGCATTTGCCTGCTGCAGGAAAAGGGGGTAGCATTGCCTATTGCATATGCTGCAGCTTATACAGGTGAAGTGCTGCGAAGAACCGGTGCCGATTTTTCGGAAAGTAAAAATCCTGCAGGCAAGCTGCTCCAGTACCCGGCTTATATCGATGCTCATAAAAAAGCATTGCATGAAATGGTGATGCTGAGCGAGCAAACCATTGCATTGAATCACTGGTTCGGAAAAATGTTGCAATTGAACGGACTGCCGGCAGAGAAGTTAACAGTGATTCCTAACCGCATTCCTTTTATGACAGAGAAGAATGTGCCGGCAAAAGAGCAGCACCATGCCGGCATCAAGCTGGTTTTTATCGGGCGCATTTGCCGGATCAAAGGATTGAAGCCACTGATCGATGCATTTATTTCGATCGGGAATGAAAATACCAGCCTTGACATATACGGCAAAGTTACCGAGGAGGATTATTATAATGAATGCCTGTCTTTGGCCAATGATCATACGGGCATCCGGTGGAAAGGAGTGGCGTCGCCTTCGGATATCGTGTCGCTGATTGCAGAATATGATCTTCTTGTTTTTCCCAGCCAGGTAGAAGAAATGTCGCCCTTCACTATCGCCGAATCTTTTGCGGCAGGTGTGCCGGTGCTGGCCAGCGATCTGAAGGCCAGCAGGGAGCAGATAACCGATGGTCGTAATGGGTGGCTTTTCCCTTACCGGGAAAATAATGCGCTCGGGAAACAATTGAAATTCCTGACTGATAACCCGCAGTTACTTGCTGAAGCCAGGCAGCATATACCTGCCGCCCGCTTATTCGGTGAAGTAGTGGATGCGCACCTGCAGCTTTACGGGGCCAGCCGTTCATAAATAACCAGTCCTGAAAGTATCCGTCATTATACCGGCCTACAATGCTGAAAAATGGGTGAAGGCATCTTTGCTCTCCGTTACCAGCCAGACATGGACAAACCTTGAGATTATCGTGGTGAACGACGGATCGGTGGATGAAACGGAAAAAGAAATTCAATCTGTCGAAGATAGCAGGATCATATACCTGCGGCAGGAAAACAAAGGCCAGGCGGCAGCCTGCAATACCGGCCTGCAGCAAGCTACAGGAGCTTTCATAAAATTTTTTGATGCCGATGATGTAATGAACCCGGAGCATATAGAAGCACAGCTGGATCGCCTGAAGGACAATGAAAATGCGATTGCTTCCTGTGCCTGGGGTAAATTCAATAGTAATGACTCACCGCTTTCTGCGAAGTTCATACCCGAAACAGTTTGGAAGGATATGCAATCCCTGGCCTGGCTGAAAGCCGCCCTGCATCAGCCAAAAGATATGATGGGCGCCTGCCTCTGGCTGATACCAAGGGCCGTGATGGAAAAAGCAGGAGGCTGGGACGAACGTTTGTCACTCAATAATGATTTTGAATTCAGCATAAGATTGCTGTTGCATGCCGACGAGGTATTGTTTACCGGGTCGGCTAAAATATATTACCGTTCCATCCATCAATCACTTTCCAAAGTGTTATCCCGTTCATCTGTGGAAGCCATGCTTTTGTCAACCAGGCTTGGTTGCTCTTACCTGCTGGCTGCGGATGGCAGTGATGAAATGAAAAAGCTTTGCGCCAACCGTTACCAGGATTGGGTGTACCAGGTATACCCGCTGTATCCTGACCTGGTGCAAAAAATGGAAACCATCATTGCAGGTTTAGGTGGAAGCGATCTCACTCCGCAGGGAGGTAGAATATTTCGTTTGCTCATGCCTGTTATAGGGTGGAAGTCAGTTAAACGGATACAGCAGCTGGCCTACCGGAATGGCTATTTAAAAACAGGAAAAAAGAAATAGCATTGCATTTACTCTTTATCAGCACACATAATTTTGCAACCAATCCCAGACTGGTGAAGGAAATAAAGCTGGCCCTGGAGGCCGGGTTTGAAGTGAGCGTGCTTTGCTGCGAATACAGTAACTGGAGCAGGGCTAATAACGAAAAGATAAAAGCAGACCTGCTTCCACATATTCATTATTATAAAGTGCCGGGTGACCGGAAGCCATTGATACCCTGGCTTATGAGCAGCATTTATTTTAAGGCAGCAGGTATATTAACCAGGATATTTACAACAAGCACCAGGTTATTGTCGGTTGCCAGCAATAAAAGATCGTGGTTGCTGATGCAGGCGCTCCCCAAAGTAAAAGGGAAGCCTGACCTGGTAATAGCGCACAATCCCGGCAGCTTTTATCCTGCGCAGCTTTTTGCGAAAAGAAATAATATTCCTTTCGGGATCGACCTGGAAGATCATCACCCCGGCGAAACCAATGATCCGCATGAATCCGGCATCATGCGCCGTATCAATATGAATGTGCTTCCGCAGGCTGCCTATGTGAGCACAGCTTCTCCTTTGATAGCGCAGTATGCAAAAGCAGATCTGCAGCGGCCGCTGCAAAATGAAATATCCGTATTGAATTATTTTTCGGGGAAAGAGTTTGCAGCGCCTGCAAATAGGGCCGCTGACGAACCATTGAAGCTCGTCTGGTTTTCCCAGAATATTTCGCATGGCAGGGGGCTGGAGGAGCTCATTCCTGTTGTGGAGCAATTGAATGGGCTGCAACTATTTTTATATGGCACTACAGATGCTGCATTCTATGAAAAATGGTTGAAGGATAAAAAAAATATCGTGCTGTTGCCGGCAATGCCGCAGCAGGCATTGCATCTTGAGCTGGGAAAATACGATGTAGGGCTTGCGCTGGAGAAACCCGCAAGCAATCTCAACAGGGATCTTTGCCTCACCAATAAAATACTGGCGTATTACCAGGCAGGTCTTTATATCCTGGCCAGCGAAACGCAGGCCCAGGTTCAGTTTGTACAAAAGTATCCGGCTCATGCTACCCTTTGCAGCCTGGATGAAAAAAGTCTCAAAAATGCCCTGATGCAGCTGCAGCATGAGCTGGATAGCATCCGGTCGGCCGCTGCGGAAAGATACCGGCTGGCCACAACCGATAGCTGGGAAAAAGAAGGAGCGCAGCTGGTGCATTACTGGAAAAAATTAACCGCACAATAAATGGCTAAGAAGCATTACCTGGTAAGAGACCTGCTGGTCTATTTTCTTTCCGGCATGAAAACGGCTTTCCGTACCGGCCGTTTTGCAGGATGGATAAAAGACCTTTATTATTTTCCCCGGTGGTGGTATTACAGGAAACGGAAGGGCAACACTTTGTCTTACTCTGTTCCATGGTTAGTATTCGGGGCGATCGATTACCTGGGTAAATGGCTTAGCGCCGATAAAAAAGTTTTTGAATATGGGTCAGGCGGATCAACCGTTTTTTTTGCAAAGCGATCGTACGCAGTGATATCTGTAGAGCATGATGCGGAATGGTATCACTTCGTAAAGGATTCCCTGGAGCAACAGGGTTTAAAGAATGTTGATTACCGGTTAATACAACCGGAAGAAATACCGGGCTTCGATCAACTGGAGCTGCAGCGGCCCGGCGATTTTATTTCAGGTGTGGGCTCATTCTGGGGAATGTCTTTTGAACGTTATGTAAACAGCATTGCCGGGCAGCAGCCCGACCTCGTAATAATAGACGGAAGGGCAAGAAGCTCCTGCATTGCGGCAGCCATGCCCCTGATCCCGAAGGGCGGCATACTTTTGCTGGATAATGCAGAACGCAACCGGTACCTTCAGCCCTTTCCTGAGCTGGATGATACATCCCGCTGGGAGAAAATTGTATTTGAAGGACATTTTCCTTTCGGTTCCGCCTCTATTCTCAACAAGACCATTCTCTTCAGGAAGAAATAGCAGTTATTTTAATTATGCTGGGTTTTATCATTCCTTTTAAATCACAACGATCCACCTCCGACTGGGAAAAAGATAACCTGCTTTTGAAAAATACGGTCGACTCGTTACTCAACCAGTCTTCTCCTGACTATATTATTTACGTAGTGTATACCGATGCCCCGTTGTACCTGCAGCAATCCGGTAAGATCCGGTTGCTACAGTCACCCTTTCCTTACCTGTCTTATCATGAAATGTCTTTACCGCCCGATGTGATTGACTTTCATAAAAGTGAAACGATGGTAGAAAAAAGACTGGATAAAGGCAAGAAGATCACTTACGGCAGCAAGATCGCCAAGGAAGATGGCTGCAGCTACCTGATGGCGGTGGATGCGGATGATCTCGTTTCTGATAAAGTTGCCGCCTTTGTTGCCGCCAATGCTTCACAGCAAAAAGAAGCAGGGTGGTATATACCGGAAGGATATGTTTTTAACCGCAATACCAATACCTTGCTGAAGCATCATTCGCTGCATTTCTTTAACGGGTCCACACACATCATTAAAGCAGCATATGTGCCGGTGCCATCTTTTGACACAGCGGGTTTTCATGATTACAGTTTTTTTACAGCTCATGGCTGGCTCATTTACCGGGTAAAAGAATTGTATGGTAAAGCGCTGGAACCTTTGCCGTTCCCTGCTGTCATCTATGTTGTCCACGATAATAATATTTCCAATGTAAATGAAGTGGTCTTTGGAAAAACGATCCGGAACCAGCTCAAAAAAATAATATTCCGCAAAAAAATAAAATCATCTGTCATTAAAGAATTTTCAATACCAAAAGCGTGAAGAAGATACTCATTATATCCCCTCATTTCCCTCCCTCCAATCTCACTGCCGTTCACAGGGCAAGGTTCATTGCGAACCATCTGCCTGAAATGGGGTGGGAGCCCATTATTCTCACTGTTCATGAAAAATATTATGAAGAGGAGCTGGATTTCAACCTGGAAAAAATATTGCCGGCCAATCTTCGTATTGAAAAGGTAAAAGCCATGGGCGTAACACGGCCCCGCCTTATCGGTGATATTGGCCTGCGGGCATTTTTCTCCATGTACAAAAGAGCAAAGCAGCTGATCAGGCAAGAGAAAATTGATTTTGTGTATATCACCATACCCTCTTTTTACGGGGCCCTCTGGGGAAGATGGCTTAATAAAAGCACCGGTGTAAAATACGGGATCGATTATATCGATCCATGGGTGCATGTCTTTCCCGGCAGCAATAAATTATTTTCCAGGCACTGGCTCAGCACAAAAGTATCCGGCTTCCTGGAACCCATCGCAGTTAAAAATGCATCGCTGATCACCGGCGTAGCGGAATCTTATTATGATGATGTGCTGAAGCGCAACCCGCACCTGCAGGAGCAATGTGTATTCAAGGCCATTCCTTACGGAAGCGAAGCCAGCGATCATACGATGATGAAGCAGATGAATATTGATCCTTACCTGTTCCAGAAAAAAGCTGATAAAGTGCAGCTGGTCTATGCAGGCGCTATGCTTCCCAAAGCCTACAAACCTTTGGAAAGTATTTTCAGAGCTATACAGGCCAACAGGGAACAATTCAATGATGTGGAGCTGCATTTTATCGGGAGTGGTAAATCGCCAAACGATCCTAACGGGTATAATATAAAACCGCTGGCAGAGAAATATAAGCTATGGGAGGCCGTAGTGTTTGAATATCCCAAAAGAATTCCTTACCTCGATGTGTTGCAGCATCTCAATGCAGCAGATGGCGTATTCATACTGGGTAGCACCGAGGCCCATTACACCCCCAGTAAAGTGTACCAGGGCGTGTTATCCGGCAAGCCCATTTTTGCTGTGCTGCATAATGGCAGCACCGGAGTGCAGGTGATCAGGGAATCGCTCGCCGGAACAGTGCTCAGCTTTTGAAGGAGAGGAGGAATTACAGAAGATAGAAGACAGCTTTGTATCACTGTTCCTAGAGTACAAAAGAACCATCGACGATTTCGATGCTGCAAAAACCGATCACAGCGTATTTGAAAAATACAGCGCCTATAATGTAACCAAAACATTGGTGGAGATACTGAACCGCATCGTTTGAAAAAAAGCGCTGTATATATTTTGTTTCCCAAAACAGGCCTGGGAAATATGTTGCTGGTCTGGGCCAACGCATTGGTATTTGCAAAAAAGAACCAGCTTCCGTTGGTGATCTCCGGCTGGTGGGGTTTTCACTGGGGCGCTATTGTAAGACGGGAAGCAAAGAAGCGGCTGTATTTCGGTTACTTTAAGGAAACTCCGCTTGTTACCCGGGTCAACTATTACCTGCGCAGTAAAATAACTCATTGCATTTACAATCCATCGCCGGTTGCGGCTGTTCAGCCCATCAAACAACCTGCTTTGTTTGTATACAATGAAGTCATTACACATGAACATTTGTTTGAAGTGCTGGAGCCTCATCTCGGGTTTATCCGGCAGGAATTGTATGCGCTGCTAACAGACGGGATGCGGGCGCAGCTCGATGATTTTCCTGTGTCGGGAATGTCCGTACATATCCGCCGGGGCGATTTTAAAATATCCAACCAGGCAACGGCCATTTCTTTTTTTATAAAAGGGATCAATGCCGCAAGGAGCGCTGCAGGATATAGTATTCCTGTGACCCTGTTTACAGATGCGGAAAAAGAAGAACTGGCGGAAGTGCTTTCGCTCGGCAATATATTAGTGGCAGAGAAAAAAGCAGATATCCTGGATATATTGCTGATGAGTAAAAGTAAAATCCTCATTCTGTCGCAAAGCAGCACATTCAGCTACTGGAGCGCATTCCTGTCGGAAGCCTTTGTGATCCTCAAGCATGATGATTGGCAGCATCGCATCCGGCATGACAGCGGCAGCTATGCGGAACACCGGTTCAATGCAGATGACCCTGCTCATGAAGCAATGCTGGTACAAAATGTTTCTCACCGGATGCAGGAACGCAAACTCGTTATATGAAAAAGCGGCTGGCTATTGTAACCACCCATCCTATCCAGTACAATGCACCCTGGTTCAGGTTGCTGACAGAACGCAACAGGATTACGCTGAAAGTATTTTACACATGGAGCCAGAGCGCTGCCGGAAAAAAATATGATCCCGGCTTTAAACGGGATATCGAATGGGATATTCCTTTGCTGGAAGGATATGATTACAGCTTCGTTGAAAATACATCCCCGTCGCCGGGAACAAGGCACTATAGCGGCATCCAGAATCCTGGCCTGGTTAAGGAACTGGATGCATTTAAACCTGATGCTATATTAGTAAGCGGCTGGAATTTCAAAAGCCACCTGCATTGCCTGCGTCATTATCATAAAAAAATACCCGTTCTTTTCCGGGGAGATTCCACCATGCTGGATGAAACCGGCGGTCTTAAAAGTGTTGCCAGGCGGCTCGTATTGAAATGGGTATTTCGTCATATCAATTATGCGCTGTACACCGGGCAGGCCAATAAACAATATTTTAAAGCACATGGGCTGACTGAAGCTCAGCTGGTGTTTACGCCACATGCGATCGATAATGATCGTTTTGCAGGGGATCCTTCTCAGCAGTCAGCGGCAATTGCTCTCCGGCAGCAGCTGGGCATAGGGGAAGAAGAATTCGTATTTTTGTTTGCCGGGAAATTTGAACCCAAGAAATCCCCTGAGCTGCTTATTAGTTCTTTTATGGCAGCAGGGCTTTCCGGGGCGCACCTGGTAATGGTGGGCAACGGCGAATTGGAGCAGGAGTTAAAGAACCTTGCAGAAGACAACAGGAATATTCATTTTATGGATTTTCAAAACCAGGCAAATATGCCCTCGGTGTATGATATGGCAGATTTGGTCGTATTGCCTTCCGCCGGCCCGGGTGAAACCTGGGGCCTTGCAGTAAATGAAGCCATGGCTTCCGGCAAAGCGGTGATCGTAAGCGATAAATGCGGCTGTGCGGCTGATCTTGTGCAGGAAAATGTAAATGGCTGGCTGTTCAGGGCCAATGACGCAGCCGGGCTTACCAATGTTATCCGGTCTGTGCCGCTTCGGAAGGATGTATTGGCTGCGATGGGAAACGCAGGACAAAAAATGATCAGCAGGTATAGTTTCAGGCAAATTGCAGAAGCTATTGAAACAACTGTGCAAGTAACAATATAAAAGTGAAATCATTATTCCAGGTTAAGGTGAACTGGCTGGCGCTACCGGCATTTATAATATTCATATTGCTGGTAGCTCCGGGGATTTCTTTGCCTTGTTTTATCGCTTTATTCATTGCTTTTTTCCAGTTCCTTCTTTTGTTTTATTCGTATGGTTATATTATACCGGTACGATACCTTGCAGGCTCACTTATGTGCCTGCAGATGCTGGTGGGGCCTTCATTTGCTTTCATGGGCCTGGATGATTTTCAGTATACCAAATACCGGATGCAGGTAAGCGAATACGATTATTTTTCTTACGCCATACCTGCTGTGATCGCTTTCATTATCGGGTTGAACCTGCTCAGTGAGCTGAAAGGTGAATTTGTGCAGGAACAGAAAATAAAAGACTATGCAAAAGAACATCCTCGGATGGCTTATATCCTGATCGCCGTAGGTTTTTCAACCTCTGTTGTGTCCGGCTTTTTCAGCACTTCGTTCGACCTGGTGTTTTACCTGCTTGGTGGCTTCAAATTCATCGGTGTATTCCTGCTGCTGCTGGGCGGTTCAAAGCTGAAGCCTTTGCCGCTCACCATTGTATTCGGTTCTATCATTCTTTCTTCCCTGGGGTCGGCGATGTTTCATGATCTTATCACATGGCTCATTTTCCTGCTGGCGGTGCTGGCGCTTAAATATAAACCTCCCGTACTTGTGAAAACAGGATTCGCTCTTGGTTTTGTATTATTGATCGTAGTGATACAACAGTTGAAAGGAGTGTATCGTGAAGCAACCCAGTACCAGGGAAAGGAAGGTAACCTGGATGTGTTCGGTGAAGTGTATGAAGAGCAGGCCGGCAAGGGCGGGTTTTTCGATGCGGCTTCCCTGGCCCGGAGCAATGTGCGAATCAACCAGGGGTTTATCGTTTCCTATACCATGAACCATGTGCCGGCACGGGAGCCTTATGCCAATGGCGAAGAATTGTATAAAATATTGGAAGCTGCTTTTCTGCCACGTATCATTGCGCCCAATAAACTGATGGCCGGTGATAACAGTCTTTTTACGAAATATTCGGGTATCCCCATCCGTGAGGGTACCTCAATGAGCCTGAGTGCTTTGGGCGATGGGTATATAAATTTCGGGTATGCCGGCGGTACTATCTTCATGTTTTTTTTGGGGGGACTTTTCAATTTTATCCTGGTCCGGTTTCATAAGATCAGCATTAAATATCCTATCGCCATATTATTTACACCGCTCGTATTCTACTTTCCCATACGGCCTGATACTGCCTTGCAGACAGGGCTCGGGCATCTTATAAAAGGATGCTTCCTATTATACATGGTGTATATTTTTTATAAACATAAGTTTGCTGTAAGGCGCAAGCAGCCCACCAAAGCTTATTTTCATTCCTGATTTATCTTGACGACTGTTTTTATTACGATCCCCTGGTTTTCCCCGGCATTCAAAGCGGGTGGTCCTATACAGAGCATTGCCAATATGGTAAATACGCTCAATGAAGACTATCTCTTTTATATCTATACGAGCAACGAAGACCTGCATGGTCAGCCGATCGCCATTACGCAAACCGATCAGTGGGTGGAGTATAATGAGTATACAAAAGTATGGTATGCGGGTAAGCGTGACCGTAGCCAGCACCTTATTGACCAGGTGGAAGCTGTGAAAGCGGATGTATTGTACATCATTGGTCTTTTTGACTGGCATTATAATATCGTTCCGTTGCTTTATGCCAAGTCTGCCCGTAAAATTTTGTCTGTAAGGGGAATGCTTCATCCCGGGGCGCTCACGCAAAAGTCGCTGAAGAAGAAAATTTTCCTGCAATTACTGAAGTGGATGAATATCCGGGAAAAAACTGCTTTTCATGCAACAGATGAAGAAGAAGCCGGGTTTATACAAAATACCATGGGGCCTGTGAAGGCTGTATACACTGCAGCCAATTTTCCCAGGTTATTGGAAGTGCAGCCGTTGCCGCAAAAAAAAGCAGGTGAGCTCAGTATGATCAGCGTGGGCATTATAAGCCCGATGAAGAATTACCTGCTGGTGCTGCAGGCTTTACAGCATGTGAAAGCAACTGTTCATTATTCCATTTACGGCCCTGTAAAAGAAAATGCTTACTGGGAGGATTGCCTCCGGCAGATACAGCAGTTGCCTGTTAATATCCGGGTTGTTTATCATAAAGAGCTGCTCCCGCACAAGCTGCCCGAAAAATTAACATGCAACCAGCTTTTTGTCCTGCCCAGTAAAAGTGAGAATTACGGGCATGCGATCGCAGAAGCGCTGAGCGCAGGATTGCCGGTACTTACCAGCGAATCGGTTCCGTGGACAGGACTGCGTGAAGCAAAGGCGGGAGATAATATTGTTCCCGGGGAAAAGTCCATTGCCGAATCCATTGAATATTTTGCAGCGATGGATGCTGCTGCATTTGCCATATATTCAGCAGGAGCCGCCGCCTACATCCGGGCTAAAGTAAATGTGGAAGCATTGAAGGCAGATTATCATTTTCTAAAAGAAGTTTCATCGCCGGTTACAGCAATGACCGGCCAATAATATGTCAATTTTAAAAGACCGGCAGTTTATCCGTTTTGTTGTAAAATTCCTGCTGCTTTTCGGCCTGTTCTATTTGGGTACACTTGCAGTGATAGGGCTTGCGACACCGGGAGGGATCTATACTCCCTTTGTAGAAAAATATTTTGATTATGTAAGCTGGATAAAACAATCGCTGTCATGGGGAGCAAGAAAAGTTGTGAGCATGGCAGGGTACAGCACCACTATGTTACCCGACTATACCATACGGACAGAAAATGGTGCGCTGATCAAAATAGCCATGAACTGTGTGGGCTATGGTGTGTATAGCTTCTGGGCAGCTTATATTATTGCCAATCATGGCAGCTTTATCAAAAAACTGGTATGGGTGGTTGGCGGACTTTTAACGCTTTGGCTGATCAATGTACTGCGGATCGGTTTTTTTCTGCTGGCGCTTCAGCAACGGAAAGAAATGCCATTAGGCATTGATCATCATACATGGTTCAATATCGTTGCGTATTTGTTTATTTTTGGAATGATATGGCTGTATGAAAAGCAGCAAAGAAAAACTACTTTGTCAGCATGAATAAAGTTGCACTCAACGAATACAATAATAGCTGGTACAAACCAGGACCGGCACTGAAAAGGGTATGCTGGTATATGGTGAATGGTCTGTTCTTTAAATCAGGTATCTTCCCATTTAGTGGTTTAAAAAGAGGCATGCTACGTTTGTTCGGAGGAAAAGTAGGAAAGGGGGTTGTTATCAAACCCTATGTATCGGTAAAATATCCCTGGCTGCTGACTATTGGTAATTACTGCTGGATTGGTGAGCATGTATGGATCGACAATCTTGCCGAGGTAAATATCAGCGATAATGTATGCATCAGCCAGGGGGCGCTTATCCTGTGCGGCAACCATGATTATACAAAAATCACATTTGATTTATCGGTACAACCTATTCATATACACGAAGGCGCATGGGTGGGGGCAAAATCAATCGTTGGCCCCGGTACGGTGCTGGAATCACATGCAGTCCTAACGGCCGGGTCTGTTGGGACCGGTACGCTCAGCGCTTATTCAATATACAGGGGTAACCCCGCTGTAAAAATTAAGGATAGGATAATACAGTAATAATTTCAGGCTCCTGGTATTCATATAACTTTACTGGCAAAGTTTTTGCTTACTCATTGCTACTACAGAATGGCTGTGGATAGTATTTGTAGTTTTTTTTCTAATCAATACTTATATTGCTACCTAATCCATGAGTTTATCCAATAATATATCAAAGAAACACTCCACTTATATCGGTATAAGTGAGCAGGAAAAACCAAAAGTATCTATTATAACAGTTACGTACAATTCCGCCACTTATTTACAGGATTGTATCAATTCCATTAAAAAGCAGTTGTATCCCAATATTGAATACCTGGTGATCGATGGTAAATCTACGGATCACACGATGCATATTGTGCGGCAGAATAGTGATGTGGTGGATTTTTTTGTGAGTGAGACCGATCGTGGAATGTATGATGCCATCAATAAGGGGTTACAGATCGCCACCGGCGATATCATAGGGATCTTGAACAGTGATGACATCCTGGACAACGAAAATGTGATCAGCTCCATTGTAGACACTTTTGAAAGAGAACAGGTGGATTCTGTGTATGGTGACCTGGAGTTTGTGGACCGGTACGATATCAATAAAGTAATGCGTATCTGGAAAGGTCAGCCTTACCGGAGAGATCGTTTTAAGTACGGATGGATGCCGGCGCACCCCACATTTTATATCAAGCGTTCACTGATTGAAAAATTCGGCGGGTATGAAACCCATTTCTTTTCAGCAGCCGATTACGAATTCATGTGCCGGTACCTGTTTCTTCACAGGATATCTTCCTGCTATATTCCAAAGCTGATGGTGAGAATGAGGGTGGGAGGACAAAGCAACGCCACATTGAAACAGCGGCTCAGGGCCAATCGCAGGGATTTCCTGGCAATGAAAAAAAATAGAATTCCTTTTTCCTTTGTAGTAAGCATATTAAAGCCGGTGATCAAGATCCACCAGTTTGTGAAGCAAAAAAAATAAGCTGGTGAATATTGTTTTGATGACGGTTGTGCTGTTTTAATTTATAAGCCCGGTACTTTTTGAAAGTGTAAAGATTGTTTGCGGAAACTACTAAATCCGGCAAATACAGATGTTATCTTTCTTTAAAAAAACTTCCCCGACTGTTTCTGATTATTTCCCGATCCAGACAGATATGCACAGTCATATCCTGCCGGGTATTGATGACGGCTCTCCCGATATCGAAACTTCCCTGTTGCTCATAAAAGGCCTGATGGAACTGGGTTTGAAAAGATCTGTTGCTACGCCGCATGTCATCAGTGACGTCTACAGGAACACACCTGCTACGATCCGGGCGGCTCTGCAGCAGCTGCAGTCAGCGCTGGCTGAAAATAATATAGATTATAAAGTAAAGGCGGCAGCAGAATATATGATGGACGCTGCATTTTTTGAGATGATCGAAAAAGGAGAGGAGCTTTTATGTATTAAAGACAAAACCATTCTCACAGAATTTTCTTTTGGCTCGCTGCCGGATAATCCCAGGCTGATGAGCTTTTCGATCATAACGGCAGGCTACACGCCGATACTGGCTCACCCTGAACGTTATGCTTATTTCCACGGTAATCCTAAAGCCTATCACCTCCTGGATGAACTGGGGTTCCAACTGCAGGTCAATCTTTCTTCACTAACGGGTTACTATGGTGGCCATGCAGAAAAGGCCGCAAAATATATCCTGAAAAATAAATTGTGCAGGTATATCGGCACAGATCTCCATCATGTGCGCCACCTGGAATTATTGAAAAAAGACCGGGCAATTTTTGAAACAGTGCTGGAGGGCGCCCGCTGGAATGAAAGTCTTAATGAAGCAGTATCGTAAAAGCTGAGAAGGAACGCTGGCAATAATTAATTAAGGATAGCGTGTAAATAAAAAACCTCACCACTGGTGAGGTTTTTTATTTATGCCTGTGCAAGCTTTTCTTTCAGCATCCGCAGGTATTCCTGCTTGCCTGTATTCCTTTCTTTTTTTGAAAAACTGGTATGGTAATGATGCGATTCCAGGAAAGCTATCTGAGTTTTATACCATTCCTTCTTACTGGAAACTTCCTTCCGCAGCTTTAATTCCCTGTAGAGCCTGTTTGCAATAACCGATGCATTTTTTCTTCCTACATAATCAAGGTCTGCATCACAAATGATCTGTTCCGGTAAGGAGCGGGGCTGCTGTGGCATTTTTGTCGCCATGATCAGGCGGCATATTTTTTCTACCTGCTCTTTGGTAAAGCCAAATTTGGGCAGTATTTCAGTCGCCAGCCCGCAGCTTTTTTCTTCATGCCCGTGATAGGCCAATAAAAAACCTGCATCGTGAAAAATAACGGCGATGCGTAGTAAAAGAATTTCTGAAGAAGCGATGTCTTCATGCGCTGCAATCTGCATCGCTGCATTCAAAACATCCAGCGTATGATGCAGGGCATGATAGGGAAGATCGGGGGAGAGTTCCTCTTTCAGCCTGTGGAGCATAAACTTCTCTGCTCCGGCAAAATCCGGTGATTCCTGTGGCTGCGGCATCAATGGCTATGCGCTTTTGCTTTTAAAATACCTCCCGCCGCCTCCTTGATGCTTTGTACATACACAAAGGCCCTGGGATCTATTTCTTTAATGGCTGTCTGCAACTGGTGCACTTCCAGCCTGGTTACAATTGTTACGATAATATCGGTCTCTGTTTTTACCTCAAAGCTGCCGGGCAGGTAGCCTCTCTCTCCTTTATATACGGTGATGCCTTTTCCCAGCTCATTCACCAGGAAATTCTTGATCTCTTCATGCTTGGAAGAGATGATGTTAACGGCGGTATGCTGTTCAATTCCATCTACCACGTAATCGGTAACACGGGTAGCTGTGAAGAAGGTGATGAGCGAATACATGGCGGTTTCCAGCCCGAACTGGGTAGCGGCAATGGTGAAGATGATGGCGTTGAACAACAAAATAATTTCATTGCTGGAGAACCCGGTTTTACGTCTTGTGAAAACAGCGATCACTTCCGCACCGTCAATCACACCGCCGCTGCGTATGATAAGGCCTACGCCGGCTCCCATAGTAAGGCCGCCGAAAATGGCAATTAGCAGCTTGTCAGTGGTGATGGCCTGGATATGTACGAAGCTTAGCCCGGCTGATAATAGTATAACAGCGATGATCGTTTGTACGGCAAAGGTTTTGCCGATGCGCCTGTAGCCCAGGTAAACAAAAGGAATATTGAGCAATATGGTAAGAATGCTGATGTTCCAGTGAAACATTTCATGCAGCAGGATGGAGATACCGGTAATGCCTCCGTCGAGGAAACGGTTGGGTATCATAAAACCCCTCATGGCCAGCACTGCCAGGCCCACACCGATCAAGGTCTGCACCAGGTTTTTAATGCTGAATATATGTGCCCATTGAATGGGTTCATTATTAATTCTTTTTCGCATGAATGCTTCTTTTTAGCTGGTGATCAGTGATCAAAAGTATTCTCAAATTCTTTCGGTACAAAATAACCACCGGGTAATATTGTATTATTAATTGATCACTTCGTATAAAATGGTCTCTTTACTTTTGTGTTTGAGAGCGACGCTGCCGATCTTATTACACTGGAAGGACAGTTTTACCTTCTCGTAACATGCTTCCGTAATGACTACCTGGCTCACGCCGGCTGCAGCCTGCAGGCGCTGGGCGGTATTGACCACATCGCCGATAACAGTATAGTCTAAACGACGGAGGGCCGCCGAGCCGATATTGCCGGAGATCATTTCACCGCTGTTAATGCCGATGGAAACTTTGGGTGAAAAACCCAGCTCGTCGGGCAGGGCATTGATCTTGTTCCGGATGGCAAGACTGGCGTCAATGGCCCTGTCCAGGTGATAGTCGCCTTTGAATACAGCCATTACACAATCCCCGATAAATTTATCGATGATACCGTTCTGATCGATGATCTCTTTTACCATCAGGTCGAAATAACGGTTGAGCAGCTGCACTACCGCATCGGGTTTTTCTTTCTCGCTGATGGCGGTGAAGCTGCATATATCGATGAACGCTACAGAAGCTTCCACCGTCTCGTTTTCCATCAACGCATTTTCATATTCCTTGCTGCTCATGAATTTGAGCACATTCTCATCCACATACATCCGCAGGATATTGTTTTCCTTGATCGCCTGCAATGTCTGCCTGGCTTGTCTTGCATGCTCAATGGTTTTTTGCATGGTGATTTCCAGGTCTTCAAAATTCACCGGTTTGGTCACAAAATCAAAGGCACCCCTGTTCATTGCCGTACGTATATTTTCCATGTCGCCATAAGCAGATACGATCACTGCTTTCACCAGCGGGTTTACTTCATTAAGCCTGCTCAGCAGGGTGAGGCCATCCATTTCCGGCATATTGATATCGCTTAATACGATGTCAACGTCGGGGTTCTCCCGGATCTTTGCCAGGGCCTCGTTGCCATTCAGTGCAAATAAAAATTCGTATTGCTGCTCCCTGATCTTCTTGCGAAACTTTTGCCTGATCAGCGTTTCCAGGTCTGCCTCATCATCTGCGACTAATATTTTCGTCATTGTTCGAAGGTTTTTAATTTTTCTTTTAAGGTTGCAAAATCAACAGGCTTTGTAAGAAAATCGTCGGCTCCAAGCAATTTGGCGGTATTATAATTTTCGGCATCGCCGTAAGCGGTGATCATCATCACCGTGGGAGGTGGGGTCACATATTTCTTTTTGATGCGATCCAGCAGTTCCAGCCCGCTCATGCCGGGCATATTGATATCCGACAAAATAAGTACGGCCTGTTGATCATTCCGGTTGAGATAAGCCAATGCTTCTTCGCCGGAGAATGCAAAAGCAAAATTAACCTCATTGTTGCGGATTTCTTTTCTGAAACGTTGCTCAAAAAGTACCTGCACATCGGTTTCATCGTCTACAACTAAAATTTTCATGTCAGGAATTTTAATATGGTAAATTAATAATGAAGCTGGTGCCTTCCTGCTCTTTCGATTCTACAGTAAGGCTCCCGTTGTGCCCGTTGGTAACAATATCATAGCTCATGCTCAGGCCCAGCCCTGTACCTTCGCCGGTGGGCTTGGTGGTAAAGAAAGGCTGGAATATTTTTTCAATGATGTGTGGTGGAATGCCCGAGCCATTGTCTTTCACCTGTACCTGTATTCCTTTGCCGTTCCAGGGAGCCGTTGTTATCTTCACCATGGGCTTGTATTCGCTTCCTGCTGTTTTCTTTTTATTGTTCACCGCATAAAATGCGTTGTTGCATAAGTTGAGAATCACCCGGCCTATTTCCTGCGGCAGCACATTTATTTTAGTGATCTCTGTGCTGAGATCTGTTTCAAAGCCAGCATTGAAAGTTTTGTCTTTCGCCCGCAATCCATGATAGGAGAGGCGGAGGCATTCATCACAGAGCGTATTAATATCGGTCAGCTCTTTTTGCCCGGTGCTTGTCCGGCTGTGCTGCAGCATTCCTTTCACAATGCTGTCGGCCCTTTTACCATGATGGCTTATCTTTTCTTCATTGTCGATCAGGTCGTTGGCAATGGCATTCACTTCTTCTGTATTGCCTTTTTCAATTTCCTGCTTAAGCTCGATGAGCAGTTCTTTGTTGATCTCCGAAAAATTGTTGACAAAGTTCAGCGGGTTCTGAATTTCATGGGCGATGCCTGCAGTGAGCTCACCCAGGCTGGCCATTTTTTCCGATTGTATGAGCTGCGCCTGCGTGGCCTTGAGCTCGTTAAGGGTTTGCTGCAATTCTTCTTTCTGCAGCGTAAGCTCGGCAGTTCTTTCTCTTACCTGTACTTCCAGCTGCGCCTTTATCTGTTCGGTTATTTTATATTCCTTTTCTTTTTCCTCGCTGATCCGTCTTTCTCTTTCCAGGGCCTTTCGTTGTTTGCTGCTGATGATGAGCATGGCAACCATCCATACCATCCCGAACAATTCTGCTATTTCTAAATAATCGCTCCATGATTTATAAAAAGGCTTATTGATCATAGAAACAACGTCTTCAATAAAACTGAGCGCCAGTAATGGCAGAAAAGCATATACAAGCGGTTTTGCAGTAGAAAAGAGCGGTTTTGTAAAAATGATGTACAATATAGCCGCCGCCAGGATATAGCTCAGGATGATCACCAGTGATGCTACCTGGTGTACAAAGAGGCTGAGCGCAAA
Organism: Ferruginibacter sp.; assembly: GCA_047602605.1. Lineage (GTDB taxonomy): Bacteria > Bacteroidota > Bacteroidia > Chitinophagales > Chitinophagaceae > Ferruginibacter. Next base: position 397,879 of record JASGGW010000003.1, on the reverse strand, counting down.
AAGTGACCCGCTTACAACAATGCCGCCCAGTATAATCCGGTCCCATTGTTGTAAGCTGCTGTTGTTCCTGGTTTGCTTGCGCAGGTTGAATAAAAGGATAATAGTCAGTATGGTTTGTAATAACATAGTACTTGCTGAATATTAAGTGTTTATCGGCAAAGTAATGATAAACTTCTTAAATACAGCTTTCTCTGTTTCCACAGGCAATTCACCGCCATTCGCTTTTACAATATCGTAGCAGAGACTGAGTCCGGGCCCGGTACCTTTACCAGTGGATTTGGTGGTATATGAGAAGAAAAAAATATCAAAAATGGTTCGGCCGGCATCTGGAATATGCCGGGCATTTATTTATTGAATGAAAGCGTGGAGAAAGGTATGCTCAAAAAATAAAACGGTCAATATCAGGTTGTGTTAAGAGGCGATATCTTTTAAAAGATGTCACCTCTTAACATTAAGTATTTCTGACCATGAAGCTTTCAAATATTTCCCATTCCTTCCAGGAAGAATTGATGGAGTGGAGAATGCTCTGGAGTCTTTCTTTCGTTACATTTTTCTGCTGCTCTACTTTGGCATAAGCCTGTTGGCTGATCTTTAATTTTCTTGCAATCGTTTGCTGCTTGAAACCTTTTAGTTGCCGGAATTTTTTCAGGGTCTCTCCGTTAGTCATGGGGTTGATTTTTAGGATGTATAGCAGAGATTAACAACACAAGTATAAAGAATCGATACGGATTAAACAATAACCGGTAAAGGCAAACGTAAAAATGGAGGGTTGTAATTTACAACCGCACTCTCTTTGTATTTTCTTTCTTATTTAATGATCTTTAGTCATACACATTCCTGATTCGATCACCCAAGAACTACCTGCCTATGTCACATTCACTCAAGACCAACCTTATACCGGTTGTGAAAAAATACCTCAATATTATTCAGGTACCTTTTACAAAAAAATATATTGCTGCACAGCTACTGCAAAATCCACATTACCCTACACTGTATTCCATCAGCCATCTTTTCGGTAAATACAATCTGCCCAGCCAGGCATTTGAGCTGGAGAAAGATCAGCTGGCATTGCTGGAACCGCCATTCATTACCTATTACAACGGACCATCTACCGGTAAGGATTTTATCGTGGTCACCGATATGAACGATGCTGCAGTAACTTTTTATGATGACGGGGAAAAGGCCAGGACCGTTGACAGGCGGCAGTTCCTGCAAAACTGGGAAAGGATTGTAATGGTAGCAGAGCCCTCCGCTGCAAGTAAAGAGCCGGGCTACGAAAAGCACCGGCAAAAAGAATGGAAAGAACGGCTCAAAACCTACGGACTGGCAACAGGAGCTGCATTGATCATCCTGCTGCTGATTGTAAATCTTTATGCGACTGCCGGTGCAATCAACCCGGTCATTAATACCCTTATTCTTTGTACAAAGATGACTGCTATTGCGGTGACAATACTGCTGCTCCTGTATGATTATGATAAAACAAACAGCTTTGTAAAAAATATCTGCACTGCGGGTAAACAAACCGGTTGTGATGCAGTTGTAAATAGCAATGCCGGGAAAATATTCGGGATAAAATGGAGCGAAGCGGGGTTCCTGTATTTTGCATCTACTTTTCTTTTTCTTCTTTACCCCGGTATTACATTGGCGGATAAAATTCCGTTGCTGGCAATTGCGGCTACTGCAGTATCGCCCTATATCCTCTTCAGCATTTATTACCAGGCAAAAATTGCGAAACAATGGTGCCCCTTGTGCCTGGCGACGCAGTTTATCTTGCTGGCGGAGCTGGTATGGTCATATATTGCCTTCTGGCAATCACCCATTCCTGTTCACTTATCTCTTGTCGTAATAGCTGCGCTGATCGCCTGCATCCTGTTACCGGTTGTAGCATGGTTCAGCATTAAAAGAAAATTGTACGAAGCAAAAGATGCAATACAGTATGAAGCGGCCTACAAAAGATTATTGTACAATCCCGAACATTTTAATCAGTTGTTGCAACAGCAACAGGATGCTGCAGCCGGCTGGCAGCAACTGGGGATTGATATGGGGAATCCAGAAGCAGAGATCACTATTATAAAAGTGTGCAACCCATATTGTGGTCCCTGCGCAAAAGCCCATCCTGTATTGGAGCAGCTTATAAGTGAGAATAAGAATATAAAGCTGAAAATAATTTTTACCGCTTCCAATGAAGAGAACGACCGGGCGAAGGAGCCTGTCAAACATTTGTTGGCCATTGCCGAATACGATGGCCGGCAGCAGGCTGAAAAAGCCCTGGACGACTGGTACCTGGCTGAGAAAAAGAATTATGAACTGTTTGCATCCATGTATCCCAAAAACGGTGAGCTGGCAAAGCAAACAGGGAAAATTGATGCGATGAAAGATTGGTGTATGAAGGCATCCATTACACACACACCTACTTTTTTTATTAATGGAAAACGTTTGCCCGAAACTTACCGGATTGAAGAATTGAAAAATATTTTCTAATCAATAAAGTTTTTGGCAGCTTTTGAATCATAAAACTGTCGAAGCAATATGAAAAAACAAATCGCTGTATTCAACAGGCTATCCACTGAAGAAATGAAAAGTATAAAAGGTGGCGTTATGCCCCCATTGTTCAAATACAATTGCAAAATGGGTGGGGTGGATGTACTCGGAGTATGCTTCTTCGAAAATCCTGAACCTCATTGCGGGTATGATGCATTCTCCTGTACCTCTGCGGGTGTATGCAGTTCTGGCGCTTCGGGAGGTTGCCTCTGATCTCTGTAGAATATGCTTATCAGCTATTGCAACTTATTTTTCATTTTAAAGTTTTGCAGTTCACTATAAAACTGCCTTTAAAGTATGATATCCAAATACAGTCATTTCAAAAAGCTCACTTCCGGGGAAATGCGTGAAGTGAAGGGCGGCAGTAGTTCGCTCAACAGGGATTGCCGCTGTTACCTGCACAATGAGCCCAGGCCACCTGCCTACTGCTTTGATAACGGACCCGATCCGTTGCCTTACTGTGATCCTGATTATTCGGAATGGTATTGCCCCTGCTGGGTGGAAGGATTATAGTAATCTTTCTTTTGTTTCAATTTTAATTCACCCAATTTTTTTTGACAGTTTTTTCAACTACAAAAACTGCTGTTCACTATGAAAAAAATACGATCTATCGGCAGGGCATTATCGGGAAATGAGATGAAAAAAATAGCAGGCGGTATCAATCCTCCGGCCAATGGTTATTGCTACCAGCTGGCTGAGAACTGTTATATCACAGGACAGCCTTATCCCTGCTGCCCCGGGCTTTCCTGCCTGAGAGACTACCCGCAGTATCCGACAGGGCATTGTATTGAAATAATCGAGTTGTAAACATCCCAAAGTTTTTATCAGTTTTTGATCCATAAAACTGTTAATCAATTATGCAAAAACAATATCAGCATTTTAAAAGCCTTAGTACGGCTGAAATGAAGGAAGTAACCGGTGGAAAGGAATCCGTGGTGAAATACAAGTACCACTGCGTGGGAGTAAGCGCAAGCTGGGATGAATGTATCTATGATGAAGTGCATCCGAATAATTGCCCGGGCGCTGTCTGTACTTACACAGGCTCCTGTACCGTGTATACCGGTTATGCCTGTGATTAATGCATAAGGGTTGTTGATGTTGCAACACCCGGAATTTACAGTCTCCTGATTTCCGGCCTGTTTTACCAAAGAACCGGCCGGAAATTTTTCTTCTTATTAAGAACGCCTCTTCACCCATTAATATTTACATGGCTAGTTTCCCTTTTATACAACAGAAAGACCTGATGGATTGTGGCCCGACCTCGCTGGCGATGATATGCCGCCATTATGGGAAAAAAATTGATATAGAGCTACTGAGGAACCGGTCGGAAACAGGAAAAGGAGGGGTGAATCTTTTGGGTATCAGCAATGCGGCAGAAAGTATTGGTATGAGAACGCAGGCAGTTCAGCTGTCATTGCCCCAATTGTCCGGCGAAGCCCGCCTGCCCTGCATCCTCCACTGGCGGCAGGAGCATTTTGTGGTATTGATCAGGGCCGGAAAAAATACTTTTACCATCGCCGATCCGGCACAGGGGATCATTACGCTGTCTAAAAAAGAATTCCTGCGTTTATGGGCCAGCGATAGTATAGACGGCGAATCGCATGGCATTACATTGCTGCTGGAACCCACTCCTGAATTTTTCCGGCAACAGGACCAATCGCCCAGAAAACTGGGATGGGGCATCCTGTTCGGATACTTTCTCCAGCAGAAAAAATTTATTGTCCAGCTTGTTATAGGGTTGCTTCTCGGCAATATCCTACAGCTGGTATTTCCTTTTTTAACCCAGAGCCTGGTTGATAATGGTATCAACCAGAATAATCTTTCTTTTGTGTACCTGGTGCTGATTGCGCAATGCATGCTTTTTTTAGGGCGCACCGCAGTGGACTTTATCAGGAGCCGTTTGTTATTGTATATCAGCACAAGGATCAATCTCTCACTGCTTTCCGATTTCTGGATAAAGCTGATGAAGCTGCCGCTCAGTTATTTTGATACCAAGATGACCGGCGATATCATTCAGCGGATCGGCGATCATAAGCGGATTGAAAGTTTTTTAACAGGGTCGGCGCTCAATACACTTTTTTCTTTGTTCAACCTGCTGATCTTTTCAGTTGTGCTGCTCAACTATCATCACTATGTATTTTTCATATTTCTGGCAGGCAGCATATTATACCTGCTGTGGATCAGGATATTTTTAAAGAAAAGAAAAATGCTTGACTACAGCCGCTTTGCTGTTGCAGCCAGGGAAAGTGCTGTCACGATGCAGTTGGTGCATGGGATGCAGGAAATAAAGCTCAACAGCGCAGAGCAGCTGAAGCGGTGGGAGTGGGAGAGTCTGCAGGCATCTTTATTCAAATTCAGCTTTAAAAGCCTTTCGTTGAGCCAGTATCAGCAGGCTGGCGCATTCTTTATCAACGAAGGGAAAAATATACTCATTACTTTTTTTGTGGCGAAAGCGGTGCTTGATGGTCAGCTCACACTCGGCGCCATGATGGCCATACAATATATCATCGGGCAGCTCAACAGCCCGGTGGAACAGCTGGTAGGTTTTGCCCAGCAGGCGCAGGATGCCAGGATCAGCCTCAGCCGCCTCAATGAAATTCATGAGTTGCAGGATGAAGAGCCCGCCGGCACATCATTTATAAAACAGTTGCCTACTGAAGGATCCTTTATCATGCATAATCTTTCCTTTACCTATGCAGGCGCCGGCAACCTGCCGGTGCTGAAGAATGTACATATCCATATACCTGCAGGGAAGGTGACCGCTATTGTAGGGTCAAGCGGAAGCGGCAAGACTACTTTACTGAAACTGCTTCTTAAGTTTTATGACCGGTATGAAGGCACGATAAAGATCGGTGCTGAGAACCTGGAGAATATAAGTCCTTCTTTCTGGAGAACCCAATGCGGCAGCGTTATGCAGGAAGGTTATATTTTCAATGACAGCATTGCCCGCAATATTGCTGTAAGCGAAGAAACTCCCGATCATGAGAGGCTGAAGCATGCCTGTACCGTTGCCAACATCCTGCCTTTTATCCATTCCCTGCCTATGGGATGGAATACCATGATCGGTGCCGAAGGTACCGGGCTCAGCTCGGGGCAAAAACAACGGATACTGATTGCGAGGGCTGTGTATAAAAATCCTGCTTATCTTTTTTTTGATGAAGCCACCAATGCGCTGGATGCCAACAATGAAAAGATCATTATGGAAAACCTGCAGGCTTTCTTCAAGGATAAAACAGTAGTGATCGTTGCTCACCGGTTAAGCACTGTGAAGCATGCAGATAATATCATTGTGCTGCACAACGGCGAAGTGTCTGAATGGGGATCGCATCAGCAGCTGACGGATAAAAGGGGACATTATTTTGAACTGGTAAAAAACCAGCTGGAACTGGGTACTTAAAAGATAAATGATGCCAACAATAAACGGTCATACACCAATGGAAGAAACAGCGTTGCAGCGGCGCAGCATCAGGAGCCGTGCCATCAGCGAAGTGATCTCGGTAAAGCCGGGATTTATTATCAGCTGGGGAATGTATGTGATGCTCATTGTGTTCATCGCCGCATTTATTTTATCGGCATTTGTACAATTTCCCGATACCGTTGTGGTGGATCTTCAGTTGGAGCATACAGGCAGCAATCAATATTTGGCCAAAGGAACAATTGCTGAAAAAAATGCAGGCGTTATTCAACCGGGACAGCTTGCAGTAGCCAGGCAGGAAACGAGCGGTCATACTATTATGCTGCAGGGTGCAGTGCAGTCAGTAAACAAGTCATCTGCCGATAGCGGTTACCGGGTAAATATTATGCTGACAGCAGCACAGGACAATAAATGGGCTGTTGGAGAAACCGCCAGGGCAACGATCAGTACAGGCGAACACAGTTTGCTCAGCAGGCTTTTTGGAAACAGGCTTACGATATTTAAAAAATAGCCGGATTTGTTATATTTCTTCAGATGGGTTTCTCCGGAACTTCTCTTTCAGGTATTCAAGGAGGTTGCCGAAAATAATAGCTGCAAGCAGCAGAACACCAAGCGACAATGGCGTGTTATTATCATATAGAAGAACCAATAAAAAAACAAGGACAGGAATAATGCCTGCTGCGGCCATCAGACCTACGAACAATTTTGCAGTTACAGGATGCCGTTTTTTCTGGTCTTCGGTTTGGCTATATTTATCTTCTATCAGTCCTCCCATTCCAAGTGTAACGACCAATAGTAGTATAATAGAACAAAGTATTACAATTATTTTTACAGGTGAAGATATATCAGGTAAGAAATGATATTCCTGGTCCAACCATTTTAACAGGGCCAAAATAGCAATGATCATTGCCTGGAACAAGCTGATGGAAAATATTTTCTGAAAAAAATGTTTCATTGCGCCGGAAAGGACAAGATAAGCCTTTTTAAAAAGGAAGAATATTAATTAAGTGTTTGAGTTTGAAAGATGGTCAGCCTGAGCTTGTCGAAGGCGGGGTCATTACTCTGCTATCCCGGTTTCGACAACACTTCGACAAGCTCAGTGTGACATGCTGCTTGACGTTTTTTGAATAGTAAAGTTCAAGCTTAGACATTATGCACGGAACCTTTTTCTCAGATGGCCCAGTCCACTACCTGGTTTTCCCATTCAGCTTTATAAGGAGCGGTAATTTTAATATAGTTATCCGTATAGCCCTCCATCATCCCGTTTTTATTGGTGCTTTCAAAAAGCGTTTTTCGGGTCTGGCCGATATGCTTTTCTGTAAAAGCCTGCATTTTGGTATAGCTGATATTGCGCAGGATCTTATTGCGCTGGTGACGTACATTCATCGGCACTACCGGCTGAATGCTGAGCGCATGGGTATTGTCTCTTTCAGAGTAAGTGAATACGTGGAGATAAGAGATGTCGAGCGCTTGCAGGAAATCGGCTGTTTCATTGAAATGCGCATCGCTTTCACCGGGAAATCCAACGATCACATCCACACCGATGCAGGCATGCGGCATCATGGTTTTGATAAGGCCCACTTTTTCGGCATACAGCTCCCGCTTATAACGACGGCGCATAGCGCCCAGCACTTCATTGCTACCGCTTTGCAGCGGGATGTGAAAATGCGGCATGAAGCGTTTGCTGTTGCTTACAAATTCAATGATATCGTTGCTGAGCAGGTTGGGTTCGATAGAAGAGATGCGGTAACGGTCAATGCCTTCCAGTTCGTCCAGCTCTTTGACCAGGCTGAAAAAATCTTCTTCCCGTTTTTTGCCGCCATGCAATCCTTTGCCGAAATCGCCCAGGTTGATACCGGTGAGCACAATTTCCCTGGCTCCGCCTGCTGCAATATTTTTTACATTGTCGATGATATTGGCAATGCTATCGCTACGGCTTTTACCTCTTGCCTGCGGAATGGTGCAGAAGCTGCAGTTGTAATCGCAGCCGTCCTGTACCTTTAAGAACACCCTGGTACGTTCATTCACCGAATGGGAGGCGGTAAACGTATTCACATCCTCGATATCACAGCTGCATATTTTGGCCGCATCGTTCTTCGTCATTTCTTTCAGGTGGGCGGCGATATTGAATTTTTCCGCAGCGCCCAGCACCAGGTTCACGCCGGGTATTTCGGCGATCTCTTTTGGTTTGAGCTGGGCATAGCAGCCAGTGATCACCACCAGCGCTTCCGGCGCCTTGCGTTGTATGCGACGCACCAGCTGGCGGCATTCCTTATCGGCGTTTTCGGTAACACTGCAGGTATTTATTACATATACATCTGCCACATCGTCAAAGTCTTTTTTGACGAAGCCGTCATTTTCCAGCATCCGGCCGATGGCCGTTGTTTCGCTGAAATTGAGTTTGCAGCCCAGTGTATGTAGTGCTACCGTGCGGTTCATGGGGCGCAAAGGTACAAAAAGTTCGAGAGTTGGAAAGAAAGCGGGGTGAGGGTAGTGTAGATGGCCAGGTTAAGCTTATCGAAGGCGGGGCTATTACGATACAGTACCGGTTTCGATTCATTGAAACTGCAGTGATTTTCCCGGTAAAAGGTACTTTCCTGCTGCAGGCAGCAAAGGATATATTGTATCCTTACCTTTGCGCATGCTTAAAAAATATCTCCCTTTTATTGTATTGCTGGCGGCTGCATTTTTTCTATACTGGATCAAGACCAACCAGCGGGGAGAAAGCAGCACAACAAAAAAACATTACCGGGTTGAAACAGATGTAACGAATGAGAATTTCAACCGCAGTCCTTCAAAGATCATCTACAGTAAACATGCCAGGTGCAGGATGGATTGCCGGCATATTGATGAAAGCGAAGTGAAGGAAATATTAGCCGGCGGTACGCTCAATAAAGACAAGATTGAAACATCCTCGCAGGGCACTTCCTACCCACTGGAAGGTACCACGCATGACGGGCAGCGGGTGCGTATAGTTTTTGCTCCCAAAGAAGATGGTACAACAGTTGTGGTAACGGTCATTGACCTTGATACAGAGTTCAAATGTTCGTGTAATTAATTGGTATATGAAGTCATCAGGATAAGGCGGAGAAAGTATATTTACCTTTCATCCTTTTTACATTTCAATTACATTTTGTTGGCTACATTTGTACGGCGTGTAATTGTATAGCAACTAAAGAAGAAGCGTGATGAAAATAAAGTCCTTCCTGGCAAAACCTTTTGCCAATTACATACATAAGCAGATCAAAAAAGGGATGGGTACCGCTCTGCAGGATCAGCAGCATATCTTTCAGCAACTTATTAAAACGGGATTAAAAACCGAATTCGGTAAGGATCATGATTTTGCCAATATAAAAACTTACGAGGATTTTGTGCAGCGGGTGCCCATCAGGGATTACGAGGCTTTTAAACCCTATATCGAAAAAGTAAAGGAAGGCAAACATAATATTTTGTGGAAAGGGCTGCCGATCTACTTTGCCAAAACAAGCGGCACCACCAGCGGGGTAAAATATATTCCCATTACCAAGGATTCGATCCCCAACCATATCAATACGGCACGCAATGCGCTGCTCTGCTATATGGCGGAAACAGGCAACCATGCTTTTGCAGACGGCAAGCTTATTTTCCTGAGCGGCTCGCCGGTGCTGGAAAGAGTGGGAGGCATTCCTACCGGAAGGCTGAGCGGCATTGTGAATCACCATGTGCCCAAGTATTTAAGGGCCAACCAGCTGCCTTCTTACGAAACCAATTGTATAGAGGACTGGGAGCAGAAGCTGGATAAGATCGTGGATGAGACCATCAATGAAAATATGACGCTGATCAGCGGCATACCGCCATGGATGCAGATGTATTTCGATCGCCTGCAGGAACGCAGCGGCAAAAAGATCAGCGAGTTGTTCCCCAATTTCAGCGTGATGGTACAGGGGGGCGTGAATTATGAACCGTATAAAGCCAAGCTGATTGAAAGCATTGGCAAACCGATTGACACCATCGAACTTTTCCCGGCGAGCGAAGGTTTCTTTGCTTTCCAGGATACCATGACCGAACCGGGCTTGCTGCTGAATACCGACAGCGGTATTTTCTTTGAATTTATCCCCGTGGCCGAATTCGGTAAAGAGAATGCCACAAGGCTGAGCCTGAAAGATGTGAAAGTGGGCGAGAACTATGCGCTTATCATCAACAATAATGCAGGGTTGTGGGGCTATAATATCGGCGACACGGTGAAGTTTGTTTCTACGAACCCGTACAGGCTCATTGTAAGCGGCCGCATCAAGCATTATATCTCTGCTTTCGGCGAGCATGTGATTGGCGAAGAAGTGGAAAGCGCTATTTTAAAAGCAAGCGAAGGGGAGAAGATACAGATCAGGGAATTTACTGTAGCGCCTTTTATTGCGCAGCAGGATGGCAAAAGCTATCATGAATGGTTTATAGAATTTGAAGAAGGACCTGCAGACATGAACGGTTTTGCCCAGAAGATCGATGATAACCTGCGGGCCAAGAATGTATATTACGATGACCTCATCAGCGGTAATATACTGGAACGCCTGAAGATATCTCCGGTACAGAAAAACGGTTTTGCAGATTATATGAGAAGCATCGGCAAACTGGGTGGACAGAACAAAGTGCCCCGCCTGAGCAATGACCGTAAAATCGCAGATGGATTGGCGGAATTCCTGAAATAGGATCTGCGGAAATAAAAAAAGCATCGGTATCAATATCGATGCTTTTTATTTATAACAACATCTTTTATCAGATAGAACGGTTGGAATCGAAATTCTCCAGCTCTTTGCTCACTGCATTGAGGAAGGTAGAACCCAATGCCCCGTCAATGATACGGTGATCGTAGCTCAATGAAATATACATCATGTGACGGATCGCAATGCTGTCGCCCTGCGGTGTTTCAATCACCATCGGCCTTTTCTTGATAGCGCCCACCGCCATGATAGCTACCTGCGGCTGGTTGATGATGGGCGTACCCATGATGCTGCCGAAAGTGCCTACATTGGTCAGGGTGAAAGTGCCACCGTTGGTATCATCCGGCTTTAATTTACCGGTGCGGGCCGCATTGGCCAGGCCATTCACCTGTTTGGTCAGACCCACCAGGTTCAGCTGGTCCGCATTTTTGATCACCGGTACAATCAGGTTGCCGCTTGGGAGGGCAGTCGCCATACCGATGTTCAGGTCTTTTTTTACAATGATCTTATCGCCATCTACGGAGCTGCTCAGCCATGGATATTTTTTCAGGCATTTTACAATGGCTTCAATGAAGAGTGGTGTAAAAGTGATCTTTTCACCTTCTCTTTTTTCAAATTCCTTCTTCACTTTTTCTCTCCATAAAACCAGGTTGGTTACATCGCATTCGGCAAAGCTGGTCACATGCGGGCTGGTATGCTTGCTGTCCACCATATGCTTGGCGATCAGCTTGCGCATACGATCCATTTCTATCACTTCCACGTTGCCCTGGTATACTACAGGATAATGCTGCTCTTCTTTTTTAGGGGCAGCCTGCTGCGATTCGGTCACTACTGATACCGACTGTGCAGGCGTCTGCTGAGTGGCTGCCGGTGCAGGTTTGCTGCCGCGGTTGGCTACATAGGCCAGTATATCTTTTTTGCTTACTCTTCCGTCCTGGCCGGTACCGGGTATATTTTCCAGCTCACTCATGCTGATGCCTTCACTCTGTGCAATGTTCAGCACCAGCGGGGAATAGAAACGGGCTCCACCACTGCTCGAAACGGTTGCGGCAGCGGCAGGCTGATAGGGCACTTCCTCCACGACTTTAGCTTCTTCGTATACGGGAGCTGCAGCGGGCTGCGCCTGCGGAGCGGGAGAAGATGCAACGGCGGCGCCGTTGGCAGTATCGATACGGGCTATAACGGTTCCGATGGGCACCACATCATTTTCGTTGAACAATACTTCTGCAATGGTACCTTCGGCGGTCGACGGTACCTCGCTGTCCACCTTGTCGGTGGCTATATCCAGCACAGGCTCATCCTGCGCTACTTTATCTCCGGGTTTCTTATGCCAGCGCAAAATGGTGGCTTCCATAATGCTTTCACCAAGCTTTGGCATTACCAGATCTACTAAACTCATATGGCGTTATTTATTTATTAGATTGAAATGTAAAGCGCAAATGTACGCAAAAGCAGCTAATGGCTAACAGCTAATGGCTAACAGCTAATGGCCAATAGCTGTTGGCGGTTAGCTATTAGCTGTTAGTCTTTGTGTTGCTTTCTGTCTTTGAGACTTAGTGGCTGTGGCCGCACATTTTATCATTCCATACTTAATATGAATTTCCGAACCAGGTTCAGTGCATTCACTGCAGTGAGCTGTGTATTTCTTTGCCGGTCGAAGCGGAAGTGGAATTTTTGTGCCAGCTGCTTCTCCCTGTTACCTGCAGCGATCCATACGGTTCCCACCGGTTTATCTTCGCTGCCGCCCTGCGGGCCCATGATGCCGGAAACGGCCAGCGCATAATCTGTATCCATCACTTTGAGCACGCCTTTTACCATTTGCAATACGATAGCTTCACTTACGGCGCCCTCTTCTGCCAGCGTTTTTTCCTCCACACCCAATACATGGGTTTTAATCTCGTTTGCATAGCTCACTACGCTGCCTTTAAAATAGGCGGAAGAGCCCGAAATGCTGGTGAGCAGGTGAGCGATCAGTCCGCCCGTACAGCTTTCTGCTGTGCTGATGGTTTTATTTCCGGATAGCAGCAGCTTGCCCACCACCGATTCCATCGGTTCATCGGTATTGGTGACCAGATAATCCCTGGTGAGCTCCTGCAGTGTGGCAAATTTTTCATCGATCAGGGCTTCTGTACCGGCATCTCCCGCAGCGGTCAGGCGAAGGCGCACCATGCCGTAATTAGGCAGGTAAGCCAACCTGATATTGGGCGGCAATGCATTTTCAAAATCTATGATCATATCGGCCAGCATCGATTCACCGATGCCGAAAGTGAGCAGGGTACGATGGTATATCTGTTGCGTGGTATAACGGCTCAGTAAGAAAGGGATCACATCTTTCTGCATCATTACCTGCATTTCCGTGGGCACACCCGGCATGCTTACAAATATCTTCCCGTTTTTTTCAAACAGCATGCCCGGCGCTGTGCCCCGGCTGTTTTGCAGCACGGTGCAGGTATCCGGCACATCGGCCTGTTTGATATTTCTTTCCGTAAGTTCTCTTTTGAATACCTGCTCAAACAGGTAGCGTACATTTTCCAGGGCAGCCTCATTGCGCACCAATGTGCCGTTGAAGTATTGACACAACAAGGGTTTGGTGATATCATCTGCCGTAGGCCCCAGCCCGCCGGTGATGAGGATAATATCCGATTGCTGCTGCTCTTCATCCAACGCATTCCATATCTCTTCCCATACATCGCCTACTGCGATGCGTCGCTTTACACGGAAGCCGTATTTGTTGAGCTCCTGCGCCATCCATGCGCTGTTGGTGTCTATAACCTGGCCTATCAGTAGTTCATCGCCGATGGTGATGATGGATGTGTTCAGCATTGATTTATTTTTTAAAACTTAATTTTATTGCAAGTTATAGGAAGATGAAGACATTTAATTTGCTGCCTGCATTGCTGCTTTCGGTTGCCATCCATGCGCAACCTGTAAAACAACAGCTGGCTACCGCCATCGGCAACCTGGAAAAAGACGGGCAGATGCGCCATGCATCGTTCAGTTTATATGTAGTGAACAGCAGGACGGGAGAAATAGTGTTTCAAAAAGATGAGCAAAGAGGGCTGGCGCCCGCCAGCACACAAAAAGTGATCACTGCAGTGACAGCCTATGAACTGCTGGGCAAAAGCTTTCAATACCAATCGGAGCTGGGTTATGACGGCAGACTGGAGAACGGTGTCCTTAACGGGCAGCTTATTTTCAGAGGCTCAGGTGATCCTACGCTGGGCAGCTGGCGCTGGAAGCAGACTTCGGAAGATACTTTTGCACAAAAGATAGCAGCTGTTTTTAAAACCAAAAAAATAAGGGGCATAACGGGTGGTTTGCTGGTGGATGAAAGTGCATGGGAATCGCAGGCTACGCCCGACGACTGGACCTGGGATGACACCGGTAATTATTACGGCGCCGGTGTTTGGGGTGTGAACTGGCATGAGAACCAATACGATCTTTTTTTACGACCCGGTAAGAATATCGGTGATCCTGCAGAGGTATTGTCAACCGATCCCGCTTTGCCGGCAGTGCCCGTGCTCAATGAGCTGACCACTGCGAAAGCGGGCAGCGGTGACAACAGCATTATTTATTTCCCGGAAAACGGCCGTCTGATGGCTATCAGGGGAACCATCCCGGCAGGCGTGGAAAAATTCAAAGTATCCGGTTCCTTTCCCAATGCACCTGTGCAGCTGGCCATGGCCATTGAAAAAAGCCTGGAAAAAATAAATGTGCAGGTAGATGGGAAAGCAATCACAGCACAGGACCTGCAGCTTAACAATAAAAAGCCGCTCTATACTTTTACACCGCTGGCTGCATTTCAATCGCCGCCGCTCGATTCGATGGGCTACTGGTTCCTGAAGGAGAGCATTAATTTATACGGCGAAGCCTTTGTAAAAACGATGGCCTTTAAAAAGAATGGCAGGGGAGAGGAAAAAGCCGGCCTGGATATCATAAAAAATTTCTGGACAGATAAGGGGATCGATAAAGCAGCCCTGAATATGAAAGATGGCAGCGGCCTTTCACCTGCCAACCGCATCACCACGTATGCACTGGTAACGGCCCTGCAATATGCCCGGCAGCAGGTATGGTATACTTCCTTTGAAAATGCATTGCCGCTGCAGAATGGCCTTAAAATGAAAAGCGGGTATATCAATGGCGTGAGAAGCTATGCCGGTTATATCAAAAGCAAAAGCGGTGAAGAATATACCTTCGCTTTCATCATCAATAATTTTGACGGTGCACCCGGACCGGTACGAGAGAAGATGTGGAAGATCCTTGATCTCATGAAATGACCGGGGCCATTGCTACTGAACGATAAGGTTCCCTTTCCAGCGGATATCTTTGGAAGAAGCGCCGATCATGATGCGGAATTCGCCCGGCTCTATCACCAACTGCAGATCCTTATCCAGCATGCTGAGCATTTCGGGTGTAATAACAAATGATAGTTGTTTTGTTTCGCCGGCTTTAAGATGAATACGCTGAAAACCTTTGAGCTCCATCACCGGCCTCGCCACCGAGCTCAGCACATCCCTGATATAAAGTTGCGGCACTTCGTCACCATCCTTGTTCCCGGTATTTTTAATGCGGAAACGAACGACTGTATTTTCATTGCTGCGGATGGTTGCTTTATCGAAAACAAAACCGCTGTATTCAAAGCTGGTATAGCTGAGACCATAACCGAAAGGGAACAAAGGCTGCCCGGAGAGATTGATATAATCATCCCCACGGCCGGTGGGTTTGTGATTGTACACTAACGGCAATTGTCCTTCGTGCACCGGGTAGGTGATAGGTAAACGCCCGGCAGGATTATCATCGCCGAATAAAATGCCGGCAATGGCATTGCCACCTTCTTCGCCCGGATACCATATGGCTGCAATGGCTTTTACTTTGTCCTTCCATCGATCCATGGTAATGGCGCTGCCGCCGCTCAGCAATACGATTACCGGTTTGCCGGTGGCTGTCAACTCCTGTAGCAAGGCTTCCTGGTTCCCTGGCAGGGAAAGCAGGGCCCTGTCTTCAAATTCTCCTTCATTGATACCGGCAGCAACAATAACCACATCTGCTTTTTTTGCAGCAGCCACAGCTTCCTTCATTTTTATGGCGGCGGCCATTATTGCTTTTTTGTTTTCCTGCACCAGGCGGATGGTAGCATTGCCGTTGGTTTCATAAAATTCTATGCGGATATTATATGCCTTGCCTTTTTCAAAATAATAGTTGGTCGTAACCCTGCTGTAGCTTTGCTTCTGCCACTGGTCGATCAGCAGCCGGTCGTTGATATACATCCTGAAGCCATCATTGCCTTCAAGACCGATCCTGTTGTAACCGGTCGTTTCTGCTTTGTATTGCCCGTGCCAGCGCACTGCATAAAAATCATTGGATAATACAGCATCGGGCCCGAACAATGTCCAGTGAAAATCTATCTGGTGATCGGTCCTGGTGAGTGCAGGTGTGCCGTTAAAGCCGGCATTGCTATAATAATCTGCCCATAAGCCATCCCTGCCATCGTTGCTCAATGCGTTTGCCGGAACAATTTCAAATGTTTCCTCTTTCCTGCTGCCTTCCGCATACAAAACCATGTGTTGCCGGCCGGCTCTTTTTTGTATGCCTTCCAGGATGCTCACTACGCCGTTGCCGGGACCACTATAACCGCCCAGCCTTGCTTTAGCGGCATCGGCGCCAATCACCGCAATGGTTTTGTGAGAGCTGTTGAGCGGTAATATGTTCTTTTCATTTTTGAGTAAAACAAATGATTCCGCCGCAGCCTGCCTGGCTATGGCTTTAGCTTTGCTGTCATCCATTACAGGCGCTTCGCTGATATAGGGTTGCTCAAAAAGTCCCAGCTCAAATTTCGCTTTCAGCACTCTTGCCACGGCATCGTTGAGGCGGGCGCTGTCTATCTCGTTTTTTTCAAAAGCAGGATAGAATAATGTGTGATGTTTGTATTCTGTCTGGAAAATCACATCAAGGCCGCCATTGATCGCATGTTGGCCACTTTCCGCATAGTCCTTCGCCGTGTTATGCAAGACCAGTTCGCCGCCCACGGCATTGGCATCGGAGATCACAAAACCCTTAAAGCCCCATTTGTTTTTCAGCTGATCGGTGAGTAGCCAGCGGGAAGAAGATGCTGCCACGCCATCTACAGAATTGTAGGCCGTCATCACAGAGCGGGCGCCGCCACGCAATATGCAGGCTTTGAAAGGAGGGAAGTGCAGCTCATCCAATATTCTTTCGCTGAGGTGAATGGGATAGCTGTCACGGCCACCATCGCCCACATTCGCAATAAAATGTTTGGGCGTGGTGATGATGCCTTTTTTTTCAAAAGCGCTTACAAAAGCCACACCCATTTCGCTTACAAGAAACGGATCTTCGCCATAGGTTTCTTCTGTGCGGCCCCAGCGAACATCCGTGGCAATGTTCACAACAGGCGAAAGGATCTGCCTGATGCCACGCATCCTGCATTCGAGTGCGATCTGTGCGGCTACCCGGTGCACCAGCGCTGTATCCCAGGTGGCTGCCAGCGCAATGGATTGGGGAAAAGCAGTAGCGCCGTTTCGTACGAGTCCATGCAACGCTTCATCAAATGCAATAATGGGAATGCCCAGCCGGGTTTGCTCCACAAAATACTTTTGAATGCTGTTGATCTTTTTTGCCAGCTGTGTCGCTGTTTCACTGGTATTGTATTGCAGCAGCTGCCCCGCAGCGTCTTTTCCTCCGGCGCCGGCGCTTACCTGCAGGCCAAAAATACCATGGCTGTATTGGCCGGGCGCTGCATTGTCCAGGTCACCGGGGATCATAAAAAGCTGCCAGAATTTTTCTTCGGTGGTCATTCTACCCAGCAGGTCGGCTACCCGTGCATCCATCGGTGCTTTGCTGTTTTTGTACAGGGGTTGGGCCCAGGATGGAAAGGCGGCAAAAAAAAGTATACAAGTCAGAAGGGTGATGCTGGAGAACCTCATGCATCAAAGCTACATCATGCAGTTATTGCTGCAAAAAGAACTGTTCTATTTTCTGTTTCAATGCATCGGGCATATTGCAGCGCTGCATGGTTTTGGCCTCCATAAAATAAAGCGTTACATCGCCTACGTTGAGCAGCTCATCTGCCTCGTTGTAGATTTCCGAATGAAAAATAATTTTATGGGCAGTCGGTAATTCCTTCAGCGTGGTCTTTACAGTAATCAGGTCATCATATTTTGCAGGACGCAGAAATTTGCTGTGAATATCCACCACCGGCATGATGATGCCCATGGCTTCAATATCCTTATAGGTGTATCCCAACTGGCGGATGGCTTCGCTGCGGCCGATCTCATAAAACTGAGCATAATGCCCGTGGTAAACCACGCCCATCTGGTCGGTGAGCGCATAATGAATGCGTATCTGTGTCTGGGAGGTGTACATGAGTAAGGGTGATTCAATGGTGGTGGAAATATTCCCGGGCGAAACATGCACGCCCGGGAATATTATATAAAAATTATTTACCCATCATGCCGTCCACGCTGATCTTGCCGGGACCGATGAACAGTAAAGCAATATAGCCTGAAAGATAAAGCGCTGCCATTTCGCCTTCACCGAGCACCTGGCCGTTATGCGCTTTGAAAAGAGCCACGCACATTACAATGATGATTGGAATAGCAGCCAGCCTGGTAAACAACCCTATCAGAATGAATAGCGCACAGAAAAATTCTGCAAAGATCACCAGCGCTAAGGATGTGCTTTGACCAATGCCGAGAAAATTAATGAACTGCGTTTTGTATTGTGCAAAATGAACGAGCTTATCATAGCCATGTTTCATCAGCAGGCCGCCGAGACCAAGGCGAAGAAACAAAGTGCCTGCATTGAATGCGCCGGTAGTGTAGGAGGTAGAAGTGAGTTTTCCCATTTGATAATTAGTTTTGGTAAAAATAGATAATCATCTGCAAATAGAAATCCACAGACCTGCATAAATTCTTTAACCTTTTACCATTCCTTTAACAGGCAAATAGCATTAGTTTCGTTTGTTTACAAACAGCATTCGGTATTCCTTTGGAATAATGTTTGTTGAAAGAGAACAAACTTGGATTTTCCGGAGTTTTATTCAATTAACCCACATGAGTCAAAAAATTCTTTCGCTGTTGTTAGCAGCAGTTGTGAGCGTAAACGCATACGCCCAACCCACTCTTCCCATTACAGATCCCGAGAGAAAGTATAAAGAGGCTAAAGATTTTTTTATGAAGGAGCAGTTTGCACTGGCCTATCCTTTACTGAAGGAGCTGAAGCTGCAATACCCTGCCAATACTGCATCGGATCATACCTATATCAATGATGACGTTGATTATTACTATATCGCCTGCGAACTGAAGCTGATGCAGCCGGTGGCAGAAAAAGAAGCGGAAGCCTATATTGCTTCCACCACCAATGAGCCCAGGGTACAGCTACTGAGCTTTCACCTGGCGCATTATTATTTTCTGAAAGATGATTTTGAAAAAGCGATCACTTATTTTGATAAGGCCGGTTATGATAACCTGAGCAATGACCAGATCGCCGACGCCAAATTCGAAAAAGCATACGCTTATTTTAACCTCAAGCAGTTTGCGCAGGCAAAGCCTTTGTTTGACGAAATTCACCAGCTGCCGGAAAACAAATATTTTATCCCTGCGAATTATTATTATGGCTTCATCAGCTATTACGATAAAAAATACGAAGATGCACTGAAGGCATTCAAGCTGGTGGAAACACATGAAGACTATAAAGGTGTGGTGCCTTATTATATTGCAGAGATCTATTATTTCCAGGGTAAAAAAGAGGAGTCGCTGCGTTATGGTGAATCTGTCCTGAAAAGAGGCGGTTCCCTGTACTATGAAAAACAGCTGAAGCTGCTCATGGGGCAGTTGTATTTTGAAAAGCAGGAATATGACAAGGCATTGCCTTTGCTTGAAGATTATGTGAATAGCACACCCAAGGTTTCAAAGGAGATCTTATATGAGCTGAGTTTCTGCTATTATAAAAAAGACAATTATGCAAAAGCCATAGAAGGCTTCAAGCAACTGAGCAATGAAAGAGATTCGATGGGGCAGAACAGTATGTACCTGCTGGGTGACCTTTACCTGAGAACAGACCAGAAGGCCAATGCCCGCAATGCTTTTCAGTACAGCGCCTATAACAGCAGCAATAAAGTGCAGCAACGGGTTTCCCGTTTCAACTATGCCAAGCTTTCCTACGAGCTGGGCTACCAGGATGTGGCGCTGAAGGAAATGAAATCCTACCTGAAAGATTATCCGAATTCAGAGAATGATGCGGAGGCCAAAGAAATACTGGTTCAACTGCTCACCAATACCAATAATTTCCAGGAAGCGCTGGCTTTATATGAAAGTTTCGGCTCACCTACCGCATCCATGCAAAAAGCTTATCCAAGGATATTATACGGCAGGGCGATTGAATGGATCAATGACCAGCAGCTGCAGGAAGCAGATGGTTTGCTGAACAAAGTGATCAATCATAACCTCGCAGGGAACCTTGTTTATTATGCCAATTTCTGGAAAAGTGAAATTGCTTACCGCACGCAGCAATATACGGATGCTATCCGCTACGGCAATATTTTCCTGCAGGGCAACGTGCCTGCGCAGGGAGAAGCTACACCCGTGGCAGCGAGATATAATATCGGGTACAGCTGGCTGCAGAAAGAAGATTACCGGAATGCGTTGAGCTCTTTTGAAGCGGTTACAAAAACACTGACCACAGGCGCTTCTTCCATGCAGCAGGACGCTTACCTGCGCAGCGCCGATTGTTACTATATGCTGAGGGATTATGCCAAAGCAGGCAGCATGTACGACCAGGTAATTGCGCAGGCATTACCGCAATCGGATTATGCCACTTACCAGAAGGCAATGATAGCAGGTATTAAGAGCTCTGCAGAAAAAGTACGTTTGCTGAATACCATTGCGAAGCAATATCCTTCCAGCACGCTGATACAGGATGTAAATATGGAGATTGCTTCCACTTATATTGCCGATGAAAAGTTCAACGATGCGATCCCTTATCTTACAAAGATCATCCAGTCTAAAGACAATGGACTGAAGCCAAGAGCCTATCTCAAGCTCGGACTGGCCTATTACAACAGCAATAACAACAAGGATGCGCTTACCAATTATGAAGCGCTGATCTCCAAATACCCGCAGTCGCCGGAAGCCGATGAAGCCATGGGCATCATCCGGGATATTTATGTGGAAGAAGGCAGGCCGAATGATTACGTGGAGCTGATGAAGCGCAATGGTAAAAGCATTTCTGTGAGTGAAGCAGATTCGCTGACCTATGCAGCAGCTGTGCTTAAATTCAATAACAATGATTGCAATGCTGCGATTACATCCTTTGGCAATTACCTCAGCAGCTATCCTGATGGCGCCTATGCGGTTGAAGCCAGCTACCTGAGAGGAACCTGCTATCAAAAGAACAAGGACTGGAAAAACGCTTTGCAGTCTTACTATTTTGTGAACAGCAAGGGATTGAATAAATATTATGAAAGAGCTACGCTGGAAGCTGCCCGCATCAACTATTTTGAGGTGAAGGACTATGCCAATGCCAAAAAATATTTTGAAATGCTGCGTGTCAATGCAGTGGGACAGGACAACCAGCTGGAAGCGCTGCGTGGCCTGGTACGAAGCTATTACCTGCTGCAGGATTATACAGAAGCCAATACGGCGGCAAAAGACCTGCTGACGAAAAAGGGTATCAGCACAGATGATAAAGCGATCGCAAATCTGGTGCTGGGTAAATCGCAGCAGATGGCGAATGACTGTAATGCAGCGATTACAGCTTTCAAAGCGGCGGCGGCCATCAACAAATCGGCATGGGGTGCAGAAGCCCGCTATGAAATTGCCAATTGCTATTTTACACTTAACAATTTATCAACGGCAGAAAAATCGGCTATGGCTGTGATCAAGGAAACAGGTTCTTACGATCTGTGGGTAACGAAGGCCTATATCCTGCTGGGAGATATTTTCATGAAGCAGAAGGATTATTTCAATGCAAAAGCCACTTACGAAAGCGTTGCAAAGAATGCGGGTATTGCAGAGCTGAAAGCAGAAGCCCAGCGTAAATATGACCAGGCGGTAGAAGAGGAGAAAGCAGGATCTAAAGTGCAGTAGGAAAATAGAGAAAGTGTTGGTAAGGTCAGGTAATCAATAATCAGTCATTAATAACCACATACAACAGGTATGAACAAAATATTTTTAATAGTAGCAGCAAGCTTTACCAGTATAACTGCATTGGCTCAAAAGGATACTACTAAAACGCAGACTATCGATATCACTTCATCTTTTAAGCCGGTGCTTCGCAATGCTGTGAAAATTAATTTTTACGGGTCGCAGCTGCAGGCCGATACCAACCGCCCGGCGCTGCGGTATTCTATTCCTTCGCAGAACCTGTTTTATTCTTATCAGCCCATTACGTTACGTCCGCTGGCGCTGGTGCAGGATACCAATCTTTACCTGGGTGACAGGAATTTCCTAAAGCTGGGTTATGGTAATTACAAAACGCCTTATATCGCTGCGGGGCTGAGTGCAGGCGATGGAAAAAAAAACCTGCTCAACCTGTATGTTGATTACATTGGTTCAAAGGGTAAGGATATCCAATACCAGGATTATTCCATGATCAATATCAAAGGAACGGGCAGCCTTTTCACTGCTAAGAATGAAGCCTATGGTGCGGTGGCTATCAACAGCAGCGATTACAGCCTGTATGGATATGATCATGCACTGTATACCTACGATAAAAACGATATCCGTCAGAAACTACAGAATGTGAGCCTGATGGCGGGCATCCGCAATACGGCGCCGAATGAGATGAACATCAATTATGATCCTTCGGTGCAGGTAAATATTTTCAACAATAAAGACAAGGCATCGGAAACCACGATTGCCCTGAATATCCCCGCCACCTACCAAATCAGTGATGAGCTGAGCGCCATGGCGACCGTGAAAGCAGAGTTTGCACGTTATACTACGAAGAATTTTATTCCCAGCAATCTTAAGCTCAACAATAACCTGATACAGCTGGCGCCGGCGATCGAATACAAAAACGATCTCATCAAAGCGCATGTGGGCATTACGCCGGTATGGAACAATGATAAATTCGACTGGCTGCCGGATGTATATGCGGAAGCCAAATTCGGCGACAATGTTTTCCTGGTGCAGGGCGGCCTCATAGGAAGGTATACGATGAACAGCTACCGTTCGCTGACAGCCATCAATCCATACCTGCTGCCTTTCAGCAGTTATAACAATACCAAAGAGATTGAATTGTATGGAGGCATCAAAGCCACCATGGGCAAGCATTTCAGCTTCAGCGCCAAAGCGGGCGCCAGCAAATACACCGATCTGCCGCTCTTTATCAATGATACAGCATTTGACGAAAAGGGCTTTGTCGTAAGCAACGAAAGCAAGATCAATAATTTCCGCATTCACGGCGATCTCAGCTATATCAACCAGGATAAATTCAGCCTGACGGCCGGGCTTACTTTCAACGGGTATACCGGCATGAAGGATAATGACAAAGCATGGCATACCGTGCCGCTGGAACTTAACAGCTCTATGCGCTGGCAGGCATTCAAAAAACTACTCTTCAAGGCCGACTTTAATTTATTCAGGGGTGTCAAATATCTTACTGCAAGCGGTGGCAGCAGGGAACTGGATGCAGGCAAAGACCTGGGTATCGGAGCAGAATACAGGGTGAACAAACAGTTCAGCGCCTGGATCAATGTAAACAACCTGGTGAATGATAAATATGAACGCTGGCACAATTACCAGGTATATGGTACCAACGTGGTAGGCGGTGTTATTATTCACTTTTAAGGGCTACATTTGCCGCAATGGAAAATTTGCTCTCATCATACCTGTATCAATACAGGACCTGTCCTTTACCTGATGTAGGCGTGCTGGTGCTAGATCCCGGTACTGCCAAGGCTTCACAGGCCGATAAAATAATGCTGGCGCCAGTTCCGTCCATCCGCCTGGAGCAGAAGGAAGTCAATCCTGAGAGCCTGCTGCAATGGATGGGTACAGTCAATGGTTTGAATGCTCAGCAGGCTGCAGATGCCCTGCAACAATTCTGCAACCGTCTTATACAGCTGCAACCCGATCAGCAACATGCTTTCAGTAATGCAGGTTTTTTTTCGAGACAGGAGAGTGGTGAGATCATTTTTCAACCAACAGTTATTCCCACAGCTTTTTTACCTGAAGTGCCGGCGGAAAGAGTGATCCATCCCGATGCTACGCACAGCATGCTGGTGGGTGATACGGAAACCGACACCGGCACCATGACAGATATCCTGTTTGCAGAAGAGAAAAAGAAAAAGCTAAGCTGGGGCTGGTGGGCAGGCGGCCTTGCCGTGGCAGCGCTCGCTGCTATTGCTTTTTACTATATGAGTGCTCCCGGCAGCGGCTTCGGCTCACACCAAACAATGCAGCCTGCCGTTGCGCCCGATTCTGTATACAGCACCGGTTCAAAATAACCGATAAATCATTTTCTTTGCAGCCTTATTAATATAATTGAAGCATGATTCATTACGAGCAATGTCCTGTTTGCGAAAGTAAAAACCTGCAACTGTTCCTGCATGCAAAGGATTATACTGTGTCGCAGGAAAGTTTTTCATTGATTCAATGTAATAACTGCGGCTTTGTTTTCACACAGGATATTGCCCCGCAGGAGGAGATCGGCAGGTATTACCAGTCGCAGGATTATATTTCGCACAGCGATACGAAGCAGGGAATGATCAATAAACTTTACCACCGGGTAAGAAAGATCACCCTCGCAGGTAAAAGAAAGTTAGTGTCCGTAGAAACCGGGTTAACAAAAGGATCGTTGCTTGATGTAGGCTGCGGCACCGGCGCTTTCCTCCATGAAATGAAGCAGGCTGGCTGGAGCATTACCGGGCTGGAGCCTGATGATACAGCCCGGGAAAAAGCGCTGGAGCTGTATAACATTCAGGCCAAACCGTCGCATGAATTATTCAACCTGGAGCCGGCCGGTTTTGATGCCATCACCATGTGGCATGTGCTGGAGCATGTACACCAGCTGAATGAATACGTGGCACAGCTGGATAAGCTGCTGAAGCCCGGCGGAAGATTGTTTATTGCGGTTCCCAATTACACATCCGGCGATGCAGCACATTATAAAGAATCCTGGGCGGCTTATGATGTACCCAGGCATCTCTATCATTTTTCTCCCAAAAGTATGCAGGTATTAATGCAACGTCATGGCCTTCAGGTGAAAAAAGTAAAACCGATGTGGTTCGACAGCTTTTATGTAAGCATGCTCAGCGAACAATATAAAAACGGGAAGGGAAATATGATCGGCGCTGTATGGAATGGTTTTATCTCCAATGCAAAAGCGCTCTTCAATAAAGAGCGCTGCAGTTCACTGATCTATATCGTTTCGAAGCAATGATCAATTGAGTTTTATCTCGAACATTTTGTCCCACCTTTTACCGGTGATCAGCAGGTTTTTCGAAGTGCTATCATAAGCAATGCCATTGAGCACATCAGCCCTTGATGGATAGCGGGCATCCTGATCGGCTTTGAAGCTTGCAGGGAAATTGATCACACCCAGCACATGGCCGCTTTCGGGATCCACTTTTACGATCGCATTGCTCTGGTACACATTCGCATAAAGAATACCGTTCACATATTCCAGCTCATTGAGGTTTTGAATAGATCCTTTATCCGATTTTACTTCTACGGTATTCAGCACTTTAAAATTTTCAGGGTTCACAAAATAGATATTCGCAGAGCCGTCGCTGATGATGAGATCTTTGCCATTATTGGTGATACCCCAGCCCTGGTAAGGCCACTGGAATGTTTTGATGGGTTTATTGATATTGCCTGCATCATACACATATACGATATTGCTTTCCCAGGTCAGCTGGTACAGCTTGCCGTTGAGGAAGCTGATGCCTTCGCCGAATATTTCGTTGCTGCCCATCATATGTTTCTGCAATACCTTACCTGTCTTGTAGTCGGTGACCCTTACAGATGAATTTTCATAATCGCCGGTGGATTCGTATAATTTACCGTCATGAAATTCCAGGCCCTGGGTGTAGGCGCTGGTATCGTGCGGGTATTCGGCGATGATATTGAAGCTGAGAATTTCCGGCACCTTGATGCCTGACATAAGGGTCGGATCCACTTCCGGGGTATTTGTTTTATCATTATTGTTACAGGAGAAAGCCGAGACAACAGCAAGCAAGACTAAAAAACGTTTCATTCATTAAAAATTATGCTGCAAAAATAGGGCAGGGCATTGTCTGCCGAACTTTTTTATAGGGGTTTACCATAAAAAATTTGTTATAAAACATTTTTGACCTATATTTGACCATACCTCTGAGCTGATATTTACAATTCTTTCCCCCAACTGATAAATACGGCCCGATTTCCATATTCCTTGCCAGAAAAAATATATTCCTGTAGTACGGGTTCACCCCTGTATAGTATATCCTTTAAAAGATCATTTCTGTTACACATTACACAACCTTACAAGAAATGAAATTTTATTTTTGGCTAATGCTATGTTCCCTCGCCGGTATTACGGCATCGGGGCAGCGTACCTGTGAGACGGAAGCCTACGTGGCTAAATATTTTACGCCTGACCTTGCTGCCAGGGAATTGCCACCTAACGCTCCTGCACGGGATACCTCTCCCAATGAGATCATCACCATCCCGGTAGTGGTGCATATATTATTCAATAACCAGTCACAGCTGCTTTCCGATGCAAGAGTGTATGCGCAGATCGATGCGCTGAATGAGGATTACCGCATGCTGAATGCTGACAATGCAAATGTGCCGGAAGCATTTAAAAGCCGCTCTGCGGATGCGAAGATCATGTTCTGCCTGGCACAGGTAGACCCCGAGGGAAGGCCTACCACCGGCATTGTAAAAAAATATACCACGAAATCTTCTTTTTATGAGCTGGATGCGATGAAATCGGATGCCAAGGGTGGCAGCAATGCATGGGACAGCAAAAATTATCTCAATATATGGGTTTGCGCCATGTTCAGCCGTACGTTGGGATATGCTACGCCTCCCGGCGGCGATGCCACTAAAGACGGTGTGGTGATCAACTATGATGTATTCGGCGATGGCAGCGGATTGCGCAGCAATTTTGACAAGGGCAGGACCGCTACGCATGAAGTGGCGCACTGGCTGGGACTGAAGCATATCTGGGGCGATGCCGATTGCGGCGATGACGGGATTGCAGATACACCCCCGCAGAGCAGTTATAATTATGGCTGCCCGGTATTTCCAAGACCATCTTATTGTTCCATTAATGCAGACGGGGATATGTTCATGAATTTTATGGACCTTACCAATGATGCCTGCATGTATATGTTCACCACTGGACAAAAAAATAAGATGCGGGCGCAGTTTGCGCTGGGAGGCTTACGCAACAGCTTTCTCCGTTCTTACCGTTGCGACGGTTCTTTTGCAAGCGGGGCGCCGTTACCGCAGGATACATTGCCGGTTGCGAAATCAGCGGACCCAATAAAAATCTATCCCAATCCTGTAATAGATGAGCTCGTTATAGAATCGAAAGAAATAGAAACGCTGAGCGGCAGGTCATTGCAGGTATTCAATACCGAAGGCCGTTTGTTGCTGACAACGCAATTGCAAAGCAATAAGCAGAAGATCGTTTTGTCACAGCTGCTGCCTGGCGTATATATCCTGAAGATCGACACCAATACGGGAATCCGGAGCTTTAAGATCGTGAAGCTTTAGCCGGAAGTTTTGATCCAGTGTACATTCCTTGCCTTCAGGTAACCGAGTACAAAGTCGAAGCAGTCTTTGTGCCTGCCCACCAGCTCGGGAGGAAATACGCCTTTTTCGGTGAACATATTTTTGGCCAGCAGGTTAACGGCTGCCGTGCAGGTATAGCCTGTTGTGCGGCTCATGGACGCTGTTTGGGTGACGGCATCGTATTCATCGTATAGGAAATAATCTACGGCGACGGCTTCCCCTTTTTTACTTCCTTTCAGCGATATGGTCATGATGGTAAATTCAGCTTCTGTTGGCTGCAGCTTCCATGATCTGAAAAGAAGCGAAGAGGTAAAGCTGAGCGGTGAAACTTTTTGCCCGTTGACGTCAATGGCTTCTTCTTCAAAAAAACCTGCCTGCTTCAACGATTGTATCAATGCAATATGGCCGGGATAACGAAGGGTCTTTTCCTTCATATCGGGTATATGCTTCATGGTGAATAAAATGCTGCGGAGACCATCCGTATTGAAGGCTTCCAATGTGCCCGCTTTATCAAAATTGATCAGTTCGGGATCACTCAATGCAGGCCGGGTCACAATATGACCGTTCTCCACGTACCGGGCCGGCCTGGTATATTCTTCAATCACATCAATGGGAGAGAAGGGTGCTTTGTATTCAAAAGGTTTTATTCTTTGTTTGGGTAGGCCGCCTACCATGCACTCAAAAGAGCTGATCTCCATTTCTTCATTATACCTGCCCAGTACCAGGTTGCTCATACCCGGTGCTACGCCGCAGTCTACGATGGCGGTCACATTTTTTTCTTTGGCCAATGCATCCAGTTGCAGCGCATCTTCAGGGAAAAAAGAAATATCCACTACATTTTTCCCGGCACGGATGATCGCTTCCAGCGCCCGGTAGCCCATGAAGCCGGGTACGGCACATACCACCATATCAAAGCCATTCAGCATGGCTGCATAGCCTTCAAAATCGCCGAGATCTTTGCGTTCTGTACGGATGCCTTCTTTACTAAGCAGTGCAAGGTTCTGGTCGCTGATATCGAAAGAAGTGACGGTGTATTGTGGAGCAAGGTCCTTCGCAATGGCACGGCCAACCATGCCGGCTCCTAATATGGCAATATTCATTGTGTAATTTTTGGGTGACAAGCTAAGGAATTTATACCAGTTTCTGCCTGCAGGATAATGTTAGGTGGTCGACCTTTTATCAAAATAACCCTGATTTATGGCATCTTCAAAGGTCGACGACCTTAACTGTGTTCAAAAGAAGATATCTCACCGCAGGAGAATTGGAAAATAAATTTCATTAAGATAATTTTAACGACCATTTGGAAGGTTTCGGGATAGTTTTGTCGTCAAACCGATGAATTAATTTATACACCATAACAATTACCGATGAAAAAAATTACCATTCTATCACTGGCTGTCTTAGTTTTTTCTTCCACACAGGCACAGGGTATTTTAAACAAGATCAATAAAGCGGTCAAGGGCGACAGCTCAAAAAGCGGCTCTGTTTTAAGTAAAGTGATCGGCTCCAAAGGCACATCATCCCTGAGCAATGATGAGATCATCCAGGGTTTGAAAGAAGCGCTGACGATCGGTACCGACAGCAGCGCCAAAAGATTAAATAAAGTGGACGGCTTTTTTGCAAATGCCGCTATTAAAATATTAATGCCTCCCGAAGCGCAGAAAGCAGAAAAAACACTGCGCCAGTTTGGGATGGGCTCACTGGTGGATAAAGCAGTGCTGAGCATGAACCGAGCAGCTGAAGATGCAGCCGGCGGCATTTCCACTATTTTCTGGGATGCCATCAAGGGCATGACCTTATCCGACGGCTTGTCTATTTTAAAAGGAGGTGATTTTGCCGCTACTGAATACCTGAAAAAAAGTACAACAGCGCAGCTTACCGAAAAAATGCGTCCTATCATAGAAGCTTCTCTCAGTAAAGTAAATGCTACCAGCTACTGGAAAGATGTTTTCACGGCCTATAACAAATTCAGCAAGACACCGGTGAATACTGACCTGTCGGCTTATGTTACCGAAAAGTCCCTGAGTGGTGTTTTCTATTCCATCGGCCAGGAAGAGCAGAAGATCCGTAAAGACCCGGCAGCACAGGTAACAGGGTTGTTGAAGAAAGTGTTTGGAGGAAGCTGATTGGGTAATTTGAAGATTTGATAATTACCGGAGATCCTATCAAGAAAATAATTAGTATTATAGCAAAATGGTAGTGTCTCAGTTTAAAGGTGGTCGACCTTTTTACAGATAATCAAATATAGAGAATGCTGTCCGGAAGGTCGACCACCTTATTACAGGTAGCCTTGACGGGTTCAAACTGAGACACTACCAACAAAATTAAAAGCGACACTCTTTCGAGGTCGCTTTTAATTTATACATTATCTACATTGTAGATTATCCATTATTAAATATCCGTTGCTTCGCCGTATGCAACTGCAGTGGCTTCTTTCACGCCTTCGCTCATGGTAGGGTGAGGGTGAACAGCGGTGAGGATCTCATGGCCGGTTGTTTCCAGCTTGCGGGCAACCACCACTTCAGCGATCATTTCCGTTACATTCATGCCGATCATATGAGCGCCTAAGAACTCGCCGTATTTGGCATCGAAGATCACTTTTACAAAACCTTCAGTGGCGCCGGCTGCGCTTGCCTTACCGCTGGCAATGAAAGGGAATTTACCCACTTTCACTTCAAAGCCGGCTTCTTTAGCCGCTTTCTCTGTGTAACCTACGCTCGCAATTTCAGGAACGCAATAGGTACAGCCGGGAATATTGTTGTAATCCATCGGGGTGATCGCATGTCCGCCGATATGCTCTGCTGCATTGATACCTTCCCTTGAAGCCACATGCGCCAGCGCCTGGCCTGGAGTGCAATCGCCGATAGCATATACACTTGGAACGCTGGTTTGCTGGTTGACATCCACCACGATCTTTCCTTTCTCCGTTTTAATGCCCAGCTCTTCCAGTCCTACGTTTTCAATATTGGCTACAACACCTACAGCGCTCAATAATATATCCGCTTCCAGGGTAACTTCACCATTGGGCGTTTTTACAGTGGCTTTTACACCATTGCCTGAAGTATCTACTTTCAATACCTCGCTGTTGGTCATGATATCGATGCCCTGTTTTTTGAATTGTTTTTCCAGCTCTTTGCTTACATCTTCATCTTCCACCGGTACAATGCGTGGCATAAATTCAACGATGGTACATTTGGTGCCCATGCTGTTGTAGAAATAAGCAAATTCACTTCCGATAGCGCCGCTGCCGCAAACGATCATGCTCTTTGGTTGCTCTGGCAATACCATTGCTTCCCTGTAGCCGATGATCTTTTTACCATCGATGGGCATGCTGGGCAGCTGGCGTGCACGGCCGCCGGTAGCGATGATGATATTTTTTGCTTCCAGCGTCTGCTTGCTGCCGTCTGCTGCGGTTACTTCCAGCTTGGTAGGAGCCACCAGCTTACCGGTACCCATGATCACATCAATTTTATTCTTTTTCATGAGAAACTGCACACCCTTGCTCATTTTATCGGCCACACCACGGCTGCGTTTGACCACACCGCCAAAATCGGCGGAAGGATTGCTTATATTGATGCCATAATCGGCAGCATGTTTTGCATAATCATACACCTGTGCACTTTTCAGCAAAGCTTTGGTAGGGATACAGCCCCAGTTGAGGCAGATACCACCCAGGCTTTCTTTTTCCACGATTGCTACTTTTTTACCTAACTGACTTGCCCTGATAGCTGCAGGATAGCCACCCGGGCCGCTTCCCAACACTATTACATCGTATGCCATAAAAATCTTGAATTTTAATGATTAAAATGAGTGGCAAAAGTAGTTTGAAATGGGGGATTTGCCAAATACGTTTCCGTAAACCGTTAAGGCACAAAGACACCGGGATGGTACCGGCAGGAAATAATTAAAAGCCCCCTGTTCCGGCGGTTAAAATAACCCTAACATTCGGGTGCGTATTTACTGAAACATTCAACTTTAATTATCTTTGATCCATGAAAAAAATGTTATTGGCAGCCATGGTGACTGTAACCATCTCGCTGGCTTCTTATGCCCAGCAGATCCCCGAATGGAAAATTACCGATGTAGAAAAATATATGAAAAGCGGGAAGGACGAAGTGCTGGTGATCAATTTCTGGGCTACTTTCTGCAAACCCTGCGTGGCGGAAATTCCTTCGTTTATTGAAGTAACCGACCGGTATAAAGATCAGAACGTAAAATTGTTGCTGGTGAGCCTTGACCTGCCTTCCTTCTATCCTAAAAAAATAGTTGACTTCGCCAAGAAGCATAATTTCAATACCAATATTGTGTGGCTGAATGAAACGAATGCAGATTATTTCTGCCCGAAGATAGATGTGAAATGGAGCGGTTCCATCCCGGCTACACTGATCATCAATCCTAAAACCGGCTACAAGAGATTCTTCGAGGAAGAAATAGAGAAAGATAAGTTTGAAGCTGCGGTGAAAGAAGCTTTGGGGAAATAAATAAGAAAGGTAAAATATTAAATAAGGAAGTAGGGCAGAGCATCGTTTTAAAAGAATTCGTGTTAGGAAAAAATAAGGAATAAGGAAGGTGAAATATAAAATGAGAAAATGGACATAAGCTAATAGCTAACCGCTAAATCCTGACAACTCCAAAAATTCGTGTAATTCGTGCCCGGAATTCGTGTAATAAAAAATAAGGAAGGAAAAATATAAAATGAGAAAGTGGGCATAAGCTAATAGCTAGCGGCTAAACGCTAAAAGCTTGCTAAGTAATTCGTGTAATTCGCCTCAATTCGTGTAATTCTTTCATCTCTTCCAAAACAACCCAATCCTCCTCCTCACATCTTCCCTGATATTCATGTAAAACAGGTTGATATCCCCGATATGGTAATTCTTACTTTTTAAGAACATGCTGCCGAAGAATTTTGGCTTGCTGGTCCATAAAATATTATGGTGCACCTGTGCATCCACTCCTTTACCCATTTTATTGAATTTGGTAAGGATGGTTCCTTTGTTGAAAGTTGCAGGCGCATACACAGCATCGCTGGTCCATGTAAGTGGGTTGATGACAATGCTGTTGAATTTTTCTTCCAGGATATAGTCGGCGCCTTCATATCCTTTTTTAAAGCTGCGCCAGCCCACAAAACAACCGGTGCTCAAAGAATCCCTGCAGGGCTGTAATACGCTGAAATAATGCTCCGGTACAGGCATGCCGATGATATAGGCGCAAACCAGCCTGTTCATTAATGGCTTGCCTTCAAAAAATTCTTTCAACAGCCTGCCAGCATGCTGTGTGCCCTGGCTATGAGATGCAATGATGATCGGTCGGCCGCCATTGTAATGCGCCAGGTAGTATTCAAACGCTTTTTTTACATCGCTGTAGGCCAGCTCAAATGCAGCTGTGGAACGCAGGCTGTCTTTGCTGAAGTAATTACTGTAATGGGCCTGGCGGTAGCGTGGGGCAAAAACCCTGGCTTCTTCATTGAAAACGCTGGCCTGGTAAAGGATAGCGGAATAATCGGTTTTATGATTCAATGCGGCATCATCGATATCTGCATTTGCATCGCTGTCCTTTTTATTGGTGAGGGTAGTGGGGTGTATGAAAAAAATATCCACCACAGAGTCTTTTACAAAATGTTTACGCAGTGGTTTCGGTACGCTGTCGGAAGGATCCCATTTCCAGGGATGCGCCGCCCAGTCGCTGAGCCGGGAATAATCGGGCACACGTTTTTGCAACGGCGCCTGCTGCACCATTTTTTTATCAACATTGCAACTGTACAGCAGGAAGAGGAGCGCTGTAAATAAATAACCAGGTTTCATCCTGATAAAGTTAACGAATAGGGATACAAAAAAACCGGCTCAGCAGAACCGGTTCTTTTTCCAGGCGATACTTATTATTTATTGCGCTTGATGGTGCAACCCACGCTGCGGCTTTCTTTTACGGCGATTTCTTTACCTGCAGTCATTTCTTTGATGGCATTCCTGAGATAATGGGCAGATACATTGCCGGCATCGGAGGGATTGTCATCAATGGCGCCATGATATACCAGGGTGAGATCCTTATTGAATAAAAAGCATTCAGGTGTACGGTTGGCGCCGAAGGCATCGGCCACTTCATGGTTTTTATCCACTACATAATTCCAGCTGTATTTCTGCTCGGTGGCATAAGACTTCATCGCTTCATAGCTGTCTTCATTACCACGCTGGGCTTCATTGCTGTTGAGAATGATCACGCCTACTTTCATTTTTTTGGCGAATTCACTGATAGCAATCGTGCGTTCCTGGTTTTTGATCACATAAGGACAGGTATTGCAGCTGAACATGACCAGCACGCCGTTTTCTTTTACCGCTTCTTTCATGCTGATATCGCTGCCCGATACATCTTTCATTTTTACTTCAGCTTTTGGCATTTTGCTGCCGATGGCGAGCGGATCATTCACTGTAAATGCAAGGCCCGCCACTATTGCCAATGGAGCCAGTGCGAATAATATCTTTTTCATATACATTAAGTTTAAAGGAGTTTAAAAATACAGTACAAATGGCACAAAATTCAAGCCTGAAATCATAAATTATTTGAACGGCGTATCATCCGGCCAATTTTTACCTTTATCGGAACTGCGCTTCTCCTTCATTTCTCTTTCAAGCGAAGCCGCTTTAAGCGAACGTATGCTCACATTAAGCTCAAAACCTATGAGCAAGGCCAGGGAATTGATAAAGATGAGGGCCATCACCATCATAATGGTGCCAATGGAACCGTAAAGCGCATTATAGCGGCCGAAATTGCTTACAAAAGCGGCAAAGCCCAGTGAAGCAATAACGCTAAGCACTGTGGTAAGGATAGAGCCGGGTGAAATGAGCTTCCACCGCTTGGATACGGCGGGCGCATATTTGAAGATGGAGCCGATGATAAGGAAGAGCAGGACAACGATCATTGCCCAGCGGAAATACTTGATAAAAGCACGCCAGGATTTATCGACCACGATCATTTTTAACAAAGCGCCCTGCATAATGAGCAGCACCAGGTAGGCCACCACAAAGGCAAAGATGATGATGGTGAGTTTGAGGGCCCGGCCTCTTTTCTGCAAACCGGTGATCTTTTCAAAACCGACATATTTACGGTTGAAGCTGCGGATGATGCCCATCATGCCATTGCTGGAAAAAAACAGGGAAAGCAGCAGACCAAAGGAAAGCAGGCCGATCCTGGATTCGCCCAGGAAGCTGTCTATGAAGCTGATGATACCTTCATTGTAGGAAGGGGAAGGGATCACATCTTTGATGAGCACGTGCAGCTGTACTTTGATGCTCCGGTTGGAAATGAAGGGCAGGTTGGGAATAAGCGTCAGCAGGAACAACAAAGAGGGTGGTACTGCCATGATAAAGTTATAGGAAATGGCGGCGGCTCTTTCAGTGAAGCCATGCGTCCTGAGCTGCATGAACAAAAACCGGATCACATCATAGAGGGGCATCCCTTCAAAGCCGGGCAGCTTCCACCGTTTGCTTTTCTCCACGAAAAAGCCCAGCGGTGTTTTAGTAACTAATATCCTGGTGATCTTGAGCAATGCTTATAATTAGTTTTGTGCGGCTTGTTTTTTCCGGATCAGTTCATCCAGCGCCTGCTGGTATTGTTTGGCATATACCAGGTGCTCTTCGTAGGTTTCCGCAAAATTGGAATACCCATCGAAAGTAGGTTTTGCCACAAAGAAAATATAATTGGTTGAAGGAGCGTCCAGCACCGCATCGATTGTTTCGGAGGATGGGGTGCAGATGGGGCCGGGTGGCAGTCCCGTGTTCTGGTACGTGTTGTAAGGCGAAGGAAATTTCAGGTGTCCGTGCAGGATCCTTTTGAGTCCAAAGTCACGCATTGCATATTTTACCGTAGGGTCTGCCTCCAGCTTCATGCCTTTGGCAATACGGTTGATGTACACGCTTGCGATGAGGCCTTTATCTTCCTGCTTATTGGTTTCTTCCTCCACGATACTCGCCATGCTGTATACCTGTTCCGGCGTCATGCCCTTGGCAGCGGCTTTTGCCCGGCGGTCGCTGTTCCAGAATTTTTCCGCTTCCGATTCAAGCCTGCCATATAACCTGGAAAAATTGCCATTCCAGTTAATGAGATAAGTATTGGGAATGATGGCGGTCATCGCCGTATTGCTGTCCAGCCCGAATTTTCGCAAAGAATCATTGTTGTAAAGATAGCTGAGCGCATCCGCTTCGGTGCATTCAAAAAGACTGCCCAGCTTTTTAGCCAGGTCTTCCTTGGTGCGCAGTTTATTGATGACCAGCTTCACCGGCGACTGTCGTCCGGCTTTGAGCATACGGATAAGATTGTAGCTGCTCATACCGCTTTTCACTTCATATCGTCCCGCCTTCACTTTTTCTTTATAGCCTGCCTGTGCTGCCAGCTTATCAAAAATAAAAGCATTGCCAATAATGTGCTGCTCTTTCAATGAATGAAGCACATCCGAATAGGTAGCGCCTGTTTTGATATAGAAATAATTGTCTGCAGGAGGTTTTACAGTAGGCCCGAAGACCTGCCATGCCCCATACAGGCCAAGCAGCAGTACTATAAGCAGAACGATGCGAACTGTTTTTTTCATAAGTGTGGTTGCCTTTATAATAACAAAGTAAAATAAAAAACCCTGCCTTTGTGAAGCAGGGCTATAAAAATAGAGTAAATCAATTATTTTTTCATGGTATCCACAGCGCCGGGCAAATTGGTAGTAGTGTTGGTATTTGTTTTTGGTGCGGTAGAAGGAGCGTTATTGATCAGCTCATCATTCGCAGAAGAAGAGCTTGCATTTTTAGGAATGAAAACAGGCGACATCAGGCAAAGCAGGCCTACCAGCGCTGCAAATACCCAGGTGCCTTTTTCCAGCACATCTGTACTTTGTTTAACACCCATCAATTGGTTTCCGAAGCCGCTCAATGAGCCGGCAAGACCGCCACCTTTAGGATTCTGAATAAGCACAACAAGACCCAGGATCACAGAGAACAGGATAATTAAAACTCCGAATAACGCTAACATATCAATTCTTTTTTATTGTATTTCGTTTAATTTGGCTGCAAAGTAAGCGTTTTTAGCAGGATTGAGCAAACTTAATTTTTCATACACTTCCCTTGCCTTCTGGAGCTTACCCTGCTGGAGGTACACTTCGGCCATAGACTCTGTCACAATTTCCTCTTCTATATTGCTTTTTTCAGCCATATTCTGAACGGCCAGGTCGATCGGGCTGTCTGCTACTTTCTTTTCCAGGCCGGAAGGATGCACTTTTTTCATGGTTTTGAGCCATTCGGTGAAGCTTTTCAGCTGGCGGCCTACTTTATCGGTGGGCTGAACCGTTTCGCTGAGCCGGATACCCTGCGATGCAAAATAATCGGTGGTATGCAGGGGCTCGAATAATAAAGATTCACCGGCAGGTTTGGTAACGGGTGCTTCTGCAACCGGTACATTTTCAGCTTCAACAGTTTCCGCAGAAGCCTCGTTTGTACCAATCGTTTCTTCTATTATGACAGGAGGTTCTATGATCGTTTCTGTTGCCTGGGTATTTTCTGCAGGTTGTTCATCCTTTGTTACCGTATCGGCAACGGGTTCCGGTGCAGTGGCTTTAAACGGGTGGTCAAAGCTGGCCTGCACTGGCTGCAACTGGCTGTTGAGTAAAAAAGGATTGGCAAAATGCAGGGCCGTTTTAGCGGCAATGCTGCTATAGTCCGCATCCGAAACATTGCTTTCCTTCAGCAATAAAAAATGGGCATGTGAAAAATAGGGATATTTTTCCAGCAGTTCCTTCAGCGCCGGGCTGCCTGTTGCGTATGTAAATGGTTCTGTATGGGATGCAAACAATGACATGGGTCAAATATATTGTAAAATAAAACCTACCAGTTGGAAAATATTTTGTTGAAGATCTCATCCACCAGGTTCTTGATCATTTCCTCGTTGAGGCTTCTTTCTGCATCGGCGATGGATTGCGAAGCAGGGAAATCGAATGTACGGGTAATATCCGCTTCAAAATTTTTGGTGTCGTCCAGTGTATTTTTGAAGATGAGATGGAAGCCTACATTCAAACGGTTGCCGCTGCTCTGGTTATTGCTGATGGCAACAGTGGTAGCATAATATTGTGATACAAAGCCACTGATATCATAATGCGCATCATCGCTGTTGGTCTGGCGTAGCCTCGTGGTACCGATGATCTTTTGCTTGAGCCTTTCCGTCAGTTGCGGGCTTAGCTGCGAATTCACATACTGCGCCTTATTCTCAAAATAATTCACCCTGAAAGTTTTTACTTCCGTGGGAATAGGGGCCACATCCTTAAAGCCGTATTTACAGGTAGCAAAATTGAAGAGGCTCACCAATAAAGACAGTAGTATGATAAGTCGAATGTTTTTTAACATGGTTTAAAAGTTCAACGGTTCAAAAGTTCACGTTCAATAAGTTCCAGAGGGTTTAAAGGTTTCAAAGGTTTGTATGCCGGCTAAAAGCTAATAGCTAACAGCTGTTGTCTTCGCTTACAAATCCTCAATATCATACTCCTTCAATTTCCTGTACAGCGTCCTTTCGCTGATGCCCAGGTCGAGCGAAGCATCCCGGCGTTTGCCCCGGTGTTTTTTAAGCGCTTTGATGATGAGTTCTTTTTCCTTATCAACAATGCTCAATGATTCTTCCACATCTTCATGCGCATGAATATCGTCATGGTTGTTGCCATTGTGCACAATCACCGGAGCGGCTGTATAACCAGTGGTATTATTCACCGGGTTAGCCGGCAGCGGCGTCATATTTACATCGGGGCTGAAAACAGGTGCATGGGTTGCCATGCCCGGATTCTGTAAAATATCGAAGAACATTTTCTTCAGCTCATTCACATCTTTTTTCATGTCGAAGAAGAGCTTGTATAATATTTCCCTTTCGTTGGCAAACTCGGCCTGGCTTACGCCGCCGGAGCCGCCTGCAAGCACAGGTAAATGATTGAATTGATGTTCGGGCAGGAATGTTTTGAGCTGTTCGGCGTTTACATTCTTGTCCTTGCTCAGTACCGATATCTGTTCGGCAATATTTTTCAGCTCACGCACATTGCCCGGCCAGGGATAATTGGTAAGCACTGTTTTCGCTTCTTCGCTCAGCTGAACAGGAGTGGTCCGGTAGCGGTCTGCAAAATCGGTCACAAATTTCCTGAACAATAAAATAATATCTTCCTTCCTGTCTCTTAATGCAGGCACCCGGATGGGCACCGTATTGAGACGGTAATACAGGTCTTCCCTGAATTTGCCGGTATGTGTAGATTCCAGCAGGTCCCGGTTGGTGGCGGCGATCACTCTCACATCCGTCTTCTGCACTTTGCTGCTACCCACTTTTATGTATTCGCCTGTTTCCAGCACCCGCAGCAGGCGGGCCTGGGTACCCAGCGGCATTTCGCCGATCTCGTCCAGGAAAATGGTGCCGCCGTTCACCGTTTCAAAATAACCTTTACGGCTGTCCACAGCGCCGGTGAAAGAACCTTTTTCATGACCGAATAATTCGGAATCGATGGTGCCTTCGGGAATGGCGCCGCAGTTTACGGCAATGAAAGGATTGTGCTTGCGGGCGCTCAGTGCATGAATGATCTGCGAGAACACTTCTTTACCTACGCCGCTTTCACCGTTTATCAGTACGCTGAGGTCTGTATTGGCCACCTGCACTGCCACATTCATAGCATGATTCAGCGCAGGGGAATTGCCGATGATTCCAAAGCGGTTTTTTATTGATTGTATATCCATTAATTTTCTCTGTTAGCTATCATTAAATCATATATTTCTATGGCTGCATAGGCTATAAATGCGCCGCCCGCAGCGATGCCCGTTCCCAGGGATTTATTAAAAAGACAAACGATGCCTGCTATGATCGCAAAAACTAAGATGATGAATTTTACCGGCAGCTTCATATTTATTATTGTTTTACCGCTTCACCGATTAAAGTTCCTGCTGTGCAGCTGTTTATTTTAACCATCACATAATCGCCTTTTTGATAGTGTGCTCTCGGGAATACTACTACTTTGTTCTGATCGTTTCTTCCGTAAAGCTCGTTCTCACTTTTTTTGGAAACCCCTTCTATCAGCACTTTAAATGTTTTACCCACTTCTTTTTCCATGCCCTGCAAAGAATGGATCCTGTGCAAGGCCACCATTTCCTGCAGCCTGCGTTTTTTGGTTTCCAGCGGCACATCGTCTTCAAATCTCCTGGCGGCGAGGGTTCCCGGCCTTTCGGAATAGAAGTACATATAAGCCAGCTCAAATTTGCAGTATTCCATCAGGCTCATGGACTCCTGGTGCTCTTCTTCCGTTTCGGTGCAAAAGCCGCAGATCATATCGGTGCTGAGGCCACAATCAGGCAGTATCTCCCGTATCCTGTTTACCTTGGCGATATACCATTCACGGCTGTAGGTGCGGTTCATCATCTGCAGCACACGGCTACTGCCGCTTTGCACCGGCAGGTGAATATAATTGCAGATGTTCTCGTATCGTTGCATGGTGAACAACACTTCGTCGGTAATATCTTTCGGGTGAGAAGTGGAAAAGCGTACCCGCAATAAGGGAGAGATGCCGGCCACCATTTCCATAAGCTTTGCAAAACTTACGATGGTATCATTGGCTTCATCCACAAAATGATAGCTGTCTACATTCTGTCCCAGCAGGGTTACTTCCCGGTAACCGTCGTTGAACAAAGCTTCGCATTCTTTTACGATGCTGTGGGCATCCCTGCTGCGTTCCCGTCCACGGGTAAAGGGTACCACGCAGAAGGAGCACATATTGTTGCAGCCCCGCATGATGCTTACAAAAGCGGTTACGCCATTGCTGTTGAGACGGATAGGGGCAATATCTGCATAGGTCTCATCCCGGCTCAGCAATACATTCACGGCTTTCTGGCCGCCGTTGGCGTCTTCGATCAGCCTGGGAATGGTCCGGTAGGCATCGGGGCCTACCACGATATCCACCAGTTTTTCTTCCTCCAGGAATTTTGCTTTCAGGCGTTCGGCCATACAGCCCAGCACGCCGATCATCAGGTCGGGTTTTGCCTTTTTATATTGTTTGAATTCAGTAAGTCTTTTGCGAACAGTCTGCTCCGCTTTTTCCCTGATGGAGCAGGTGTTGATGAGTATCAGGTCTGCCAGCTCGGTCTGTGTAGTAGCTCCATAACCATGTTCCAGCAAAATAGATGCAACCACTTCGCTGTCGGCAAAGTTCATGGCGCAGCCATAGCTTTCAATATAGAAGTGTTTGTGAACAGCCGCATCCTCCAGCGGGGCAGCAGCAAAAGCTTCCCCCTGGCGGGCTTCATCATGTGTTTTATCCAGAACCAGCGTCTCCATTAAACCAAAAAATTTGAATCGCAAATATAGTAAATCCAACTGAGAGGCGTGACAGGATGACAGTTTTAACTTAGTGCTAACCAGTGCGCTCATTTCCAGCAATATATGTATGCAGTTGACCGCCGGTCATAAAAGAGAAAATCATAACGAACAAATTCCTATATTTTTGCTGCCTAAACCACACGCTCAACCATTGAGGCTCCTTATTTCATTCGTTCTTATTGCTTTATGCAACTTTTGCGGCTATGCCCAACAGGCCGGCAGCAAGACCGTTATTGCCGGTAATATCATAGATGCGGATAACGGCCGTTCGCTCGAGGGCGCTACCGTTACCATCAGGCTGATGGCAGATACGGCCAAAGCGCAGTCCTTTGTAAGTGATGTGAACGGGGAATTCATTTTTGAACAGTTGTCTTATGGCTATTACAGCCTGCAGGTTAAAATGACGGGCTATGCTGCTATGCGAACGGATAGCATTAACCTGCGGGAAGACCGTACGGATTTTAACCTGCCCGATCTGAAGCTCACCCGCTCGGCCAGTGACATTGAATCGGTAACAGTCTATGCGGAAAAGCCGCTGATTGAAAATAAGGATGGGAAGATCACTTTTAATGCCAGCGAATCAGCCCTGAGCAATGCTTCCAGCGCCACCGACCTGCTGAAGCAGACTCCGCTGGTGTCGGTTGATAATGACGGCAAACTGCTGATGAAGGGCAAAGAGGTAAAAGTGCTGATAGATGATAAACCGGTAGAGATGGATGCCCGCCAGTTGCAGGACCTGCTGGAAAGCATGCCCGGCAGCATGATCGAAAAAATAGAAGTGCTGACCACACCGCCGGCAGAATATGCGAATGAAAGAGGGGGAGTGATCAATATCGTTACCAAAAAAGGCAAGGTAGGCAAGAGCGGCCGGCTGAATGTGAATTATGGAACCAGGGGCGAAGCAGGCATCAGCGGCACCTACAATTACAGGAAAAATAAAGTAGTGTTCAGCGCTACCGCAGGATATTCGTACAACCGTTACCGTGGGGAAAGCTACAGCTTCCGTGAAAACCTGTATGCAGACAGTTCCAATTATTTTAAAACAGACGGCAACAGCTTTTCCACCAACAATCGCCCCAATGCCAGGGTAAACCTGGATTATAATTTTAATAAGCTGAACAGTCTTTCGGTAACCGGCCTTTTCAACAGCAGGGACAATGACGGTGAGAGTGATACCTGGTACAGCAACATCAACCGTTATGATATCCTGTACCGGCTGAGCGACCGTACGGTGGGCACTACCGCATCGGCGGTTAATCCTTCGGCTACGGTTTCCTTTACCCATAAAACAAAAACGGCCGGCGAAACTTTCCGGGTCATCGGTAATATCGCCTACAATGCCAATCGCAATGTCCGTGACTTTTACCAGCAATACCTGAATATGGACAGCAGCTATAGCGGCAGAGATTCCACGCAGCAGCAAAACACAAAATCAAAGGGATTTACAAAAGCCCTGCGGGTAAATTATGATAAGCCGTTGAATGATAAAAAGACCACGCTGAACTTTGGGACAAGCATCAATTATTACACGCTAGATAACCGCCTTGTCACTTCTTTCCTCAGGAAGCCGGACAGCATGATGGTGGTAAGCGACCTCCTGAGCAATGAATTTGATTTTTACCAGACAGTTTTTACCCTGCGCTTTGCCGTTCGCTATTTGATCCGGAAAGACTTTTTCTTCAATGTAGGGTTGCAGGAAGAATATGCACGCACTTCTTTTGATATCAGGAATGACAGCAATCATTATCCCAACAAATACTGGGCAGCATTACCTTTTGCCAATATCACACGCAAGTGGGAGAATGGCTTTTCGGTAACGGGAAGCTATAAACGAAGTATCCAGCGCCCCGGTATCAATAATCTTAATCCATCCATCGATTACAGCGATCCCTACAATACCCGTTTTGGCAATCCTTACCTGAAACCGTATATGTCTGACAATTTTGATTTTTCTGTCGGCTACTGGAAAAAGAAATGGAACATCAATGTATCCGTGGGGTATAACAGTCTTCAGGATATATACACTTCGCTGCGTTCGCTGGACAGCAGTGGCAAGACTTTTACCAGCTGGTATAACCTGAGCGGCAGGAAGGAATATGAGGCGAGCATATTCGGCGGTGTGAACATTGGCAAGAAATTAAAAGTGAACAGCAGCATCGTATACAGCTACAATGCGTACAGCGCCCACGATAAAAAAGTGCGGTTTTACCATGATGGTGCATCAGTTTATACAACGCTTAATACAAGCTACCAGTTCAGCCCGGTTATGAACTTTACAGGCAATTTTGTTTTCAACCGTTTTGCTAATCCACAGGGCAGTGTACGAAACAGGGTAAGCATGAACCTGGGTGTACAACGAAAGTTTTTGGATAAAAAGTTAGTGGTAAGCCTGAACTTAGTAGATCCTTTCACGCAGCAGCGCAACAGTAATTTTATAGAAGCGCCTAATTACACACTGGAAACATTCAGCATCAGCAACAGCCGCAACCTGCGGGTGGCAGTGGCCTATAATTTCAGTAAGAAGCCGAAGAAGAAAGTGGTGAAGAAGCCAGCTAAAAACTAATAGCTATAAGCTGTTAGCTTTAAATTTATTCTTCAGCCATGATTCACCTGCCGGGATAATCCATTCTTTTTCCAGCTGCTCCTTTGTAAGAACTGTATTGTTGAAATAAAGGGTTTCAGGAGTAACGAAATCATTATCGATGGCATGTTTTAAATGTGCCAGCGGCAACACTTCAATTTTATCTTTCACGATAAAGGCCAGCAGCTGCCGGTCGAATAAATTGTTATTGAATTTCTGCTCAATGGATTTAATAAGTCGTACCGAGCTGTCGGTGCTGCAACCGCTTACGCCGGTGGCGGTCTCATCAGCCATCAGAACGATGAACCTGCCGAAGAACAAATGCGCAGCACCTTTTACCGGCGTTCCGTGGCTGTTCCAGCCTGCTGTAAATTCATTGAACATTTCTTCTATCTCCAGGGCTTCGCTGATAAAGAACATCCTGCTGGCCTGGTATACCCACACCCTGGAAGAGGAACTGAAATTTTCGGGGAGATGTTGTGTTATGTTTAGGTCCATGGTTTTGTGATCTGTAGTTCAAAGTTGAAGGTTGAATGTTAAAACCTTCAATCTTTAACTTTCAACTTTTGTTATATGCTTGCTGCTACCAGCTCTGCAATATCCAGCACTTTTACTTCTTCTTCCTTTTCCCGGTTCTTTACACCATCGGTGAGCATTGTGTTGCAGAAAGGGCAGGCGGCAGCGATCACATTGGCGCCGGTGGCCAGGGCCTCATCGCTGCGCTCTATATTGATGCGGGTATCGCCTTTTTCTTCTTCCTTGAACATCTGTGCGCCGCCGGCGCCACAGCAGAGTCCGTTGCTGCGGCAACGTTTCATTTCAACAAGGGCAACATCCATCGCTTCCAGCACTTTGCGGGGCGCATCATAAATATTGTTGGCACGGCCCAGGTAGCAGCTGTCGTGGTAAGTGATCTTTTTGCCTTTAAAGCTGCCACCTTCCTTCATATTGATCTTTCCTTCGTCTATGAGCTGCTGTAAAAAGCTGGCATGGTGTATCACTTCGTAATTGCCACCCAGCGCCGG
This sequence comes from Ferruginibacter sp., assembly GCA_047602605.1. GTDB lineage: Bacteria > Bacteroidota > Bacteroidia > Chitinophagales > Chitinophagaceae > Ferruginibacter. The sequence goes on along the minus strand of JASGGW010000003.1, from coordinate 353,522 downwards.
GTATTCATTTTTTAAAATATTGAAGCAGTGCGGGCATGCCGTCACTATTTTCTTAACGCCATAGCCATCCAGTATCTGTATGTTCTGGTAGGCCATCATCTGGAACATAAATTCGTTGCCTGCCCTGCGTGCAGGGTCGCCTGTACACATTTCTTCCTTACCGAGAATGGCATATTTTATCTGCAGCTTATCCAGTATCGTTGCAAATGCCCTGGTGATCTTTTGCGCCCTTTGGTCGAAGCTTCCGGCACAGCCCACCCAAAACAATACTTCAGGTTGTTCACCGTTCGCCATCATCTCTGCCATCGTTGGTACATGCATATCGAATCGTTTGTTTCAACAAAGTAAACAAGAAAAGGCTATTGATGTTTGTTCATTTGCAATTATTTTTGCAAATTAATTTCAGGCTTTGGGTAATATTTTTAAACGCATCGGTCAATGGGAAACATGGCCATTTAAACTGATATATGCTCCGCTGGTTCCTTTCTGGATCGGGTATATGCTGCGTTCCCGTGCTGTATGGTTTTTTACTCCCAGCAATCCCAAGCTTACTTTCGGCGGCCTGGATGGTGAGCCCAAAAAAGAAATGTACGACCTTATCCCGCCACATCTTTATCCCGCCACTTTCAATGTATTGCCTGCCGATGATTTTGCTTCTGTAAAAGAAAGAATGCAGGAACGGGGAATTGAATACCCGATGGTGGCTAAGCCTGAAGTGGGCTGCGCCGGCGTGCTGTTTCGCAAAATTGATACGGAAGAGGACCTGCAGGATTATCACAGCAAGATAACGGTGGAATACATTGTGCAGTCGCTGGTAACTTATCCCATGGAGGTAAGTGTGTTTTATATTCGTTATCCCGACCAGGAAAAAGGAACCGTTACCGGTTTCCTGCATAAGATACCGATGAGTGTGATGGGAGACGGTTTTCATACATTACAGCAACTGGTGCTGCTGCATCCCAAGGCAGGCAAACGGGTAGGGGAACTGCACAGCAAGCATAAAAAATACTGGCATACGGTGCTGCAGGATGGCGAAAAATATATGCTGAGCCATGCGGCCAATCATAACCGGGGAGCACATTTTATTGACCTGGGGGAGCATATCGATGAACAACTGGTAAGCGTATTTGACCAGCTGAGCCATCGCATCAACGATTTTTTCTACGGGCGCTACGATATTTTGTGCAACAGCATCGAAGATCTGAAAGCCGGAAAGAATTTTGCTATACTGGAATACAACGGTTGCGGTGCAGAGCCCAATCATATTTATGATACCGGCTATTCGCTGATGGAAGCCTACCGGGAAATATTGAAGCACTGGAAGGCATTGTATAAAGTGAGCCGTTATAATGTAAGGCAGGGAGTAAAGCCCTGGCCCTTCTTCAAAGGCCTGCGTTTCAGGAATGAAACCAACAGGCATTATAAACTGATCAGGGAACTGGATCGGAAGATCAAATAGAAACAGCTAATCGCTACATAAAATTATGTCCGGACTAATAAAAGTATTCTTCTGGGGTTTGCTCATCAGTTTTTTAGGAACGCTGCCCATGGGTACGCTCAATGTAACTGCTATGCAGATCGCCATACAGGAGAGCGTGCAAAATGCCCTGTTGTTTTCGCTCGGCTCTCTTACGGTGGAAATGATCTATGTGCGTATTTCACTCGTAGGCATCAACTGGGTGCGCAGGCAGGAAAAGCTGATGCGCTGGATGCAATGGATCACTCTTCTTATCATCGTATTGCTCGCCAGCGGCAGCATCATCGCAGCCTTGCATCCTGATGAGGAGGCAAAAAATGTGGTGCTGCAGAATAATATTCACCGCACATTGCTGGGTATGGGCATGTGTGCCATCAACCCGGTGCAGATACCTTTCTGGTTTGGCTGGAGCACTGTTTTGTTTACAAAAGGAATCCTGAAACCGGTCAATGCGCAATACAACTGGTATATTGTCGGCATAGGCCTGGGTACATTGCTGGGGAATAGTCTCTTTATTTTCGGGGGCAAGTTTATTGCGCAGCGTATCAGCAACAGCACTACTTATATTAACTGGGTAATAGGAATCGTTTTTATCATTACTGCGATCATACAGCTATACAAAATACTCAATCACAAAGGTGCAGTAGATAAGATTCATGATATTAAGGACGAAGAGGTGCTGGAATTGAAGGAGTGATTTTTAGTTACACGAATTGAAGCGAATTACACGAATTTTTTTGAAGCTGTTAGGATTTAGCCGTTAGCTATTAGCTTCTCTCCATTTTCTTATTTACTATTTTCCCTTTCTTATTCCTTATTTCTTACAACACGAATTTCAGGCACGAATTACACGAATTTTTGAGCCTCATTAATAATTAACAATTAATAATTACCCATTAACCATTAATTCCTCACTCTCTCACCCACGCATCCCTGTCATCGGGGCTTAATTTCCATGGGGCGAAGTTGTTTTCAATATTGCTGAACATGCCGTTCCATTCCTGCGGTGCATTGCTGTCTTCCATTACCAGGCTGCGGCGAAGCTCGAATATAATATCCAGCGGGTTGATGCTTACGGGGCATTCCTGTACACAGGCATTACAGCTTGTGCAGGCCCGCAGTTCTTCGGTGCTGATATAATCATTCACCAGCGTTTTACCATCGGGTTTAAATTCACCGCCGTTTGCCTTTATATTTTTCCCGATCTCTTCCAGCCGGTCACGGGTATCCATCATTATTTTGCGTGGACTCAGCAATTTTCCTGTCTGGTTGGCGGGACAGGCTGCAGAGCAGCGGCCGCATTCGGTGCAGCTGTAAGCATCCAGCAGGCTTTTCCAGCTAAGATCCATTGCATCCTTGGCGCCGAACTTTGCTGCAGGGGCCTCAGTCCCGGTAGGAGCCAGTTCGGGCTGCATCATGTACAGCACTTCATTTTGTACATTCTTCATGTTCTCCATTTCTCCCATTGGTTCCAGTCTTGCGAAATATGCATTGGGGAAAGCCAGTAGTATATGAAGATGCTTGCTGTAAGGCAGGTAATTGAGAAAAGCGAAGATGCCGATGATGTGCAGCCACCAGCAGCTGCGTTCAAGAACAATCAGCGAAGTCTGGGACATGTTGCTGAACAAACCTGCCAACCCGCCTGAGATAATGAAATTGCCTGTTTCATGATAATGAGCGGCACCCTGCAATTGCAGGGCCCTGTCGGCTGCATTCATGGTAAGGAACAGGCTCATCAGTACGATCTCGGTGATAAGAATATAATTGGCATCGCTGCGTGGCCATCCATCCAGGTCTTTGCTGATGAAGCGTTTTAATTTGATGATATTCCTGCGTACCAGGAAAGTGGCACAGGCGATGATCACTCCTGCAGCCAGTATTTCAAAGCTGTTGATTAAAAATGTATAGAAGCTGTCCAGGGTGGATAAGAACAGCCGGTGTGTACCCAGTATACCATCCAGCACAATTTCCAGCACTTCGAGGTTGATAATGATAAAACCTGCATACACTACAAGATGCAACAACGCCACAGTAGGATTCCGGAACATTTTTTTCTGGCCGAAAGCCAGCAGCAGCACATTCTTCCAGCGGGCGGCGCTGTCGCCTGAAATATCTTTTTCCCTGCCCAGCAGGATATTCTTTTTTATCTGGTTGATATTTTTCGCAAAGAGCCAGATAGCGAACCCGGCGAGCAGTACAAATGCAACTTGTTGCAGATAATTCATAATGGCGTAATGTAGTGTGCGGCTAAGGTAGGATTTTTTTGTCAGCGACTAATAGCTAACAGCTAATAGCCATTAGCTGTTAGCTATTAACCAGCCCCTTGCATTTATCTTCCTTTCTCCTACCTTCGTAACCATGATACTCACCAAGGAAATTGCCTACAATAAGCTGCGCCGGATGGCGATGGAAATTGCAGAACGCAATCATGATAAGTCTTCGCTGGTGCTCATCGGTATTAAAGAGAACGGGATAGTGATCGCTGCTATTATTGCGGATATGCTCAAAACCATATTTGCAGGTAAGACCGACCTGTTGTGGCTGAGCCTGGATAAGACCCGGCCGGATACCATCACCCTGAGTGCGGAATATAATTTTAACGGCGCTCATGTGCTGCTCATCGATGATGTGGCCAACAGCGGCCGCACCATGCTGTATGCATTAAAACCCTTGCTGGAGAAGCATCCTGCGAGTATACAAACCCTGGCGCTGGTAGAGCGTACGCATAAATTGTTTCCCATTGCCGTAGATTATGTAGGCTACTCGGTTGCCACCAATGCCGACGAAAATATCGTGGTAACAGTTGGTAACGGGGAAGTAGCGGGAGCGGAACTGATGTGAGAGTTAGCTATGAGCTGTTAGTTACAGGCTACCTTAACCTTATATAACCTCTCAAACCCCTGCAACTTTTTGAACCTTTAAACGCTTGAACCGTTGAACTTTTAAAAATTCCATCCATGTTGAAATTGATCAGATTTTTTTCGATTGTTATTTTATTGGCTGCCGGCACTACTGCAAAGGCCGATGAAGGCATGTGGCTGCCACAACTGCTGCAAACACTGAACGAAGCCCGCATGAAGCAGTTGGGTATGAAAATTTCCGCCGCTGATATTTACAGCATCAGCAAAAGCAGTCTCAAAGATGCTATTGTGAGCTTCGGCGGATTCTGCACCGGCGAAGTGATCTCCGATAAAGGATTGATATTAACCAACCACCATTGCGGCTTTGATGCCATACAGAATCATTCTTCTTTACAGAACAATTATATCAGGGATGGTTTCTGGGCTAAAAACTATGGGGAAGAACTGCCGAATAAAGGGTTGTTTGTAACCTTTATCGTAAGAATCGATGATGTGACCAAAGAAGCGCTGGCCGGTGTGAGCAGCAGCATGACCGAAGCAGAAAGGCAAAGCCAGATCGATAAAAACCTGGCCGAAGTAAGAAAGAATGTGAAGAAGGAAGCCAAACAGGATGCTATGACCCGTGCATTTTTTGAAGGCAACCAGTATTATTTATTTGTAACAGAAACATACAAGGATGTACGCCTGGTAGGAGCGCCGCCCAGCAGTATCGGTAATTTCGGAAAGGATACAGATAACTGGGTATGGCCAAGGCATACGGGCGATTTTTCCATGTTCCGCATTTATGCAGATAAGAACAACCAGCCGGCAGAATATTCACCGGACAATGTTCCTTATATTCCAAAACGCTCCCTGAAAATATCAATGAGCGGCATCAGTGAAAAAGATTTCACAATGGTATTCGGCTTTCCCGGCCGTACTACGGAATACCTGCCCGGTGTGGCGGTGGAACAGATCCGTACGGTGAACGACCCGGCGAAGATCGCAATCAGGGATAAAGCCCTGCAGGTGATCGATGGTTTTATGCGCAAGGATGAAGCGATCAAAATACAGTATGCCGCCAAATATGCCGGTATCCAGAATGCCTATAAAAAATGGCAGGGAGAAGTGCTGGGGCTTACCCGCACCAATGCCTATGCAAAAAAGATGGATTACGAAAAAATATTCCAGCAAAGGGTAGAAGCCAACCCGGCTTTTGCGGCTTATAAAAGCCTGCTTGCTGACCTGAACACAGGCTATATTTCATTTAAGCAATATGGACTTGCCCGGGATTACTATACCGAGATCATGAGCAAGATCGAATTGTTTACCATCGCCTCCCAGCTAAATGCACTGGCAGCGGCCTATGAGAGCAATGGCGAAAAAGGGTATGAGCTGCGGCTGAAATCTGTGCAATCCTTTATTGAAGACCTGCTGGGCGAATACAATGTGAATGTTGACAAGAAGCTGTTTGAAGCTTTGATGCCCATGTATGCTGACCAGTCGCCTGGTTTTGTGGCTCCTGCTTTTACCGGTAAGCTGAAATCGGCCAACGGTGATTTTGCTGCCTTGGCGGAGCAGCTGTATAAACAAACAGATCTCTACAACCTGGCAGCTGTGAAGGCGCTGCTGGCAAAACCGGCGGCAGAAGCCGTAGCCGGCATCCGCTCTTTTGAAGCTGTGCAGTTGTTTGCCGACCTGCAGAAGCATTACCAGAATACGGTGCAGGCGCCTTCGGCAGAAATAAGTGCAAGCCTGGCAAAGCTGCAGCGTACCTACATGCAGGCGCAGCTGGAAGTAATGAAAGAAAAGAAATTTTATCCTGATGCCAACAGCACTTTAAGAGTCACTTACGGACAGGTAGGAGGGTACAACGCCAGGGATGGTGTAACATTCGGCTATTCCACCAACCTGGATGGCGTGATGGAAAAATACAAACCCGGCGACTATGAATTTGATGTACCGGCCAGGCTGAGAGAACTGTATGCTGCAAAAGACTACGGTATTTATGGGGCTAATGGTAAAATGCCGGTATGCTTTATAGCGAGCAATCATACCACTGGCGGCAATAGCGGCAGCCCGGCACTGGATGCCTATGGCAATCTTATCGGGCTTAACTTTGACAGAGTGTGGGAAGGAACAATGAGCGATATCAATTATGATGCGTCCATCTGCCGTAATATTATGGTTGACCTGCGTTATGTATTGTTCATTGTTGACAAATTTGCCGGCGCCGGGCACCTGGTAAAGGAAATGAAGCTCGTTTATCCCAAAAAAATGTCGAAGAAATAACGCCTGGCTGTAAGAGACGAGATATAGGATTAAATAATTATTAATATATTGATTGTCAATATATAAAAAAGTTTGATCCTATATCTTGTTGCTTAATATAGTATTCTTTTTCGCAGTTTATACACATCTTTTCCCGTCCAATATTAAGGAATTGTTACCTGCTACAATTGTGCTATGATTTTTGCCGGATATTTTCTTTCTTAGTATCGAATTTATCTCTAAAAAAAGACAGCAACATGAAATCTACTTCAAAATCAATGCAGGAACCCGCTCATTCTACAATTGTCAGCGAAGAAATGATTCGTTACTATGATACTGCCACCAAAGAGAAAATTTCCAAGCACCTGAACGACATCAATGATACAATTACGGAAGAAGATATCCGCAATATTGATACAAATGTCACGCTGATCATGTTAAATTCCCATCCCCAAGCGTAATTTTTCAAAAATTATTTTCCTGATTATCAATTACTTGAAAATTTTTTCAAAAAAAAGTTCGAGTAAATTTGCTTTTGTGACCGTAATTTCCACATCTTTGTGTCGTCAAACTACGAAACACAGGATTGCTTACCTCGATCAATGTTTCCGATCATTCAGAAAGCCCCCTAAACCTTCTCTGAATCTTTAACTTCAATTTCCTCTGATAGACATTTTTGCTGTCTGATCATCCTTTGCATTTCCGCTTACTTTTTAGATTATTTAAAAAATTTAAACCACAAGGGATGAAAAAGTTTTACATGTTTATCGGAGTAATGGCAATTTTCGCTACACTTCAAAATGCAAATGCACAATGTAACGGCGTTAAAGGTCCAAACCTTTTAGGCGCAAAAGGTACTTTCAGTGCAGGTGTTGTTACCGCCAATAACTCAGGCGATGCCTGCTTAAGAAACGGTAGCAATACTTACAGCCCGCTCGATAACGTAGGCGCTGCGCTTACAGGCTGTACTGCAGGTACCGGCTCAATGGTTCCCTGCTCAGATTACACTTATACAGCAGCCAACGGCGGCCTTGGTCCCGAAGGCAGGTACAGTCTTTTAAAAGTAATTGGTGATGCCAACGGTGGTAACTGCATCAAAGGTGACTGGCGTGGAGCCGATCACACTGGTGATGGCGGTTATTTTATGGCTGTAAACGGTGCCCCTAACAACACAGTGAGTCCTATCTTCTACAAAATCAAAAACATTCCGGTTTGTATCGGCGCTACCTACGAGTTTTCAGCATGGGTGATCAACCTGCTGCCTTCTACCAGCCCTTCTGCCGGCGCCGGTTCTGAACCAAATATTTCTTTTCGTGTGAACGGTACCGTAATGGTTACCTCAGGTCCTATTGCTTACGCTGCAACCCCTACCTGGGTGAAAGTAAGCGGAAGCTTCGTAGCCACTACCAATACTGTTGACCTGGAAGTGATCAATGCTACTGCGGTGGCAAGCGGTAATGACCTCGGTATCGATGACATCTCATTCCAGTTGTGCGGATCTAATATTGCGGTTGGCAACCAGCCTGCACAATTCTGCGAAGGCGCCACTGTAAGCGCTGTCTATACGATCACTGATGCAACTGCTTCCAACAAATGGTACCAGTACCAGCTGAGCACCAACGGTGGCGCTACTTATACCAACATCGGTTCACCTGCACAGGCTACTTTTACCGGTACAAGCTATACGCTTACTTACAACATCGGTACCGTAACACAATCAATGAACGGTTACAAATACCGTGTAGTGGTTGCCACCGACCAGACTGGTTTGTCTAACCCTACCTGCGGTTTCTTTAATGAATATACACTGGTAGTGCCTTCATGTGCACCTATGCCGGTTAGCCTGGTGTCTTTCACCGGTAAATATAATAACGGTACAAGTACTCTTGACTGGACCACCAGCCAGGAGATCAATAATAAAGAATTTGAATTGCTGCGCAGCACGGATGGTTTGAAGTTCGATAAGATCGCTACCATTGCTGGTGCAGGCAATACCTCTCTCACACAGAACTACCAGTACCTCGATCGTATCAGCGGACAGGGCTATGTTTACTACCGCCTGCGCCAGGTTGACTTCGACGGTAAATCAACGTTAAGCAATATCGTACGTCTTAACATGGGTAACGATGTAAAAGGAATGGAAATGTATCCAAATCCGTTTACCAGGAATTTCACGGTTTCTTTCAGCGCTCAACGTACTGCGAAAGCTACGATGCAGCTCATCAATATGAAAGGACAAACTGTTTACAGCACAGGCATCAATGTTAATAAAGGTTCCAATGCTGTACAGATGAATGATATTCCCAACTTACCTGCCGGTTTATACCAGGTAATCGTTTACAACGAAGACTTCAGGTTCTTCGGCAAGATTCAAAAATTATAATAACTAAAAAGTGCTGGATGCAGCCCCGGATGGATAAAACCATTCGGGGACAACCAGTGAGGCTATAATGTATCTGCGTGTATTGTCAGAAACAGGATATGCTGATGTATTGTAAAAAAAATTCCTAACACGGCACCTTGCCAATAATTGCATACGTATGAAACTAATTATACTCCTTAAAGGGCTTGCAGAAACTGCATATACCCTTATTTCTTCCACTGTATCGCCTGTAAAAAACAGGATCGCTTATACAGTATTGTTATTGTTTTCTATTGTAAGTCTTCAACAGGTACAGGCGCAATCAGATGGTTGTGCGGCAGCTCCTTTACTGGCTGTGAATACAGGCTGTACGCCTACCAGCTATAATGTTCAGAACAGCTGGAACAATGAAACGGGTACCCCGCTGAGTTGTTCAGGCACATCTCACAGGGATGGCTGGTACAGGTTCACAACAGGCAGTGCTGCTTTGCCGGTCATTATCACCGGTACAAGCAACAGGCAAATGGGGCTTGCAGTATACAGTGGTTCATGTGGTTCTTTAACCCAGGTGGCCTGTACTGTTCCCGGCGCTGCGAATGCCAGCCTCACTACGCCAACACTTTTAGCAAATACAACCTACTATCTGCGAATAATGCGTACAAGCAATAGTGCTAATAATGATATGACCGGTACCATTTGTATTGCGGACTATTGTATCAGCAGTGGTAATACAAGCTATCAAACAGGGGTGCGTCGTGTAATATTTAATACACTTGATAATGCAACAGGCGCCACTAAAACTGCAGGGTACACAGACTTCACTAATCTAAGCACAACGGTACAGACGGGCAGTAGTTATAATTTAACTGTCAATTTAAATACAGACGGCCCTTATACCATTTATGCAAGAGCCTGGATAGACTGGAATCAAAATGGATCTTTTGAAAGTACTGAACAATATAATCTTGGTACGGCGTTTTGGGTATCAAATGGGGCGAGCAGCTTAAGCCCGCTTTCTATAACAGTTCCCAGCGGTGCCGCATTAGGATCCACTGTGATGAGGGTATCTGCACAATATAATGCCTATGCGGGTGCCTGTGATGTGGGTTATGATGGTGAAGTGGAAGATTACACAGTGGTGGTTCAAAGCGCAAATCCTACTATAACAGGATTTTCTCCTACGAGTGGCTGCGTGGGCAGCACCGTGAATATTACGGGTACTAATTTTACAGGAGTCACCGGTGTAACATTTAATAATATTGCGGCTACATCCTTTACGATCAACTCTGCTACTTCCATTACGGCCACTGTGCCTGCGGGAGGTACGGGTCTTATAAGAGTAACCAACGGAGCAGCTACTGCCGTGTCGGCCGGTAGCGTTACAGTGTTGACTACACCTGCTGCGGTGACTGTTTCCGGCGGCGGCACTTACTGTGGCTCCACCAGCGTAACAGCCAGCGGTGGCAGCGGTGGCACCATTTATTTCCAGGGTACTGTTTCCGGCGGAACATCCACCGGCCTGGGTGGCGCCACACAAACCATTACAGGCAGCGGCACTTATTATTTCAGAAGTTATAATGGCAGTTGCTGGGGGCCGGAAGGCAGCGTTACCGTTACGATTGTGACTACAACGCCTTCCTCTGTTTCTGTATCAGCTGCGGGCAGTACACCGTATTGCGGCAGCGTGACAATTAATGCAACCGGTGGTACAGGTGGTACCATTTATTACCAGGGTATTACTTCCGGTGGTACATCCACTGCAACCCCTTCGGCATCACAAACCGTTACCACTTCGGGTACATATTATTTCAGGAGCTACAATGGCTGTAGCTGGGGACCAGAAGGTAGTGTGACGGTTACGGTAAATGCTATTCCGGGCGCTGTCTCTATTTCCGGCGGTGGTTTATCATGTGGTTCGGCTAACCTGGTTGCCAGCGGTGGCTCGGGCGGCACCCTCTATTTCCAGGGCACCACTTCAGGTGGTACCTCTACTGCACTGGGAGGCGCCAATCAGACCGTTACTGTAGCGGGTACTTATTATTTCAGATCATTATCTCCACAGGGTTGCTGGGGACCTGAAGCCAGCGTCAGTGTTTCATTCATTGCTACCGCCAGCATTACTTCGCATCCTGCGAATGCTACTGCCTGTGTGGGTCAGCCGGCCAGCTTCAGCGTAACGGTGAATCCCACTACGGTGAATTATCAATGGAGAAAGGGTACTAATAATATTGCAGGAGCCAACTCTGCTACTTATACTATTGCTTCGGTTACACTGGCAGATGCTGCGGTGGATTATAACTGTCTTATCACCGATGCCTGCGGCAGCGTTGTATCCAATGATGCTTCACTTACCGTGAATGCAGCTACTGCAGCTCCTACGGCAGCGCCAACAGCGCTGACCTTTATTGCGGGTACATCCAGCATTGTAGGTACATTCACAGCAGCAGCGGATGCACAGTCATACCTCGTGGTAAGAACCACCGGCGCAGCTCCCACCAACCCTGTAAACGGCACAAGCTATACAGCAGGTGCCACTGCATTGGGCGGATATATTGAATACTCGGGTCCTAATACAACTTTTTATTCTACCGGTCTTGCACAGGGCACAACTTATACTTACTGGATATTCAGTTATAATGCGAATGCCTGCGGTACAACGCCGTTGTATTATACGCCTTCTCTTTCCGGCGCAGCAACTACCGGTACGTCGGTGAGTTGCGGTACTATTGGTAATTTGTATTGGGCAGGCCTGGGCAGTTCCTTAGGAGCTACATCCAGCACAAACCTGAATGTGGCGGCCAACTGGTCTACCTCATCGTCCAGCTACAATGCTTCACCTATTGTACCGGGTAATTGTACAAATGTATTTATCGACGTAAGGTCAGAAGAGATCGTTTTGGTAAGAACAGACCCGAACCTGCAGCTCTCCGGCAACCTCCAGGTAAGAAATCTTACGTTCAATGCCCGTGCAGGGTACGGATGGTTTTTCCTGACATATAGTTTTGGCTCAACTGCCAGTGTCAATACAAACGGTTATACTTTAACTGTAAATGGTATCGCTAATATTGATATGAGCAGCAATGACGGTAACAATATCAGCATTGGTGAATCTTCAGGATCGGCCGGCGTTGTAGACTTTAAAGCCGATGTGAACCTGGGTACTACCAGCTATGCTTCAGGCAGGGCTTCTTTAGTAGGAAGCGCTACCAGTAAAATGATCTTTAACGGTAACCTTACATTAGGCCCTACAGCCTATGTAACGGCTGCTTCTGCCCCGGAAAACGTGGATTTTGAAGGCGTGGTAAATCTGATTACCTGGAACAATACATTGAATGCGGTGAACTTCAGGAATGTGAGGGTGGGCGCTTCATCCACTTCTTCCACCACTGTGCTACATGCAGGCAGTGTGGTACCGAATGCCATTACAGGTAATTTAACCATCAATGGATCGAGTACGCTGAATCTTGCTACAGGCCAGTGGAACCGTTCTGAGGCGGGTGGTACATTTGCCATCAATAATACCGGTACGCTTAAATTAGGTTTGAATGCTTCCAATGCCAGCTATGGGGTGAATGTTGCAGGCAGCAATTTTCCTGGCGGTTTCTCTGCACTTACATTTACCAGTGGAAGCACGGTTGAATACAATGGTTTGAATTCAATCACACAAACGGTGTACAGCGCACCTGTATATGGCAATCTTATCCTGACCAACGGATCGGGTTCTTCCACAGCCAATAAAATACTGAGCGCAAACATGGCCGGTATTGCAGGAAATCTTACGATCAATAACGCTGCACTTTTTGATATGGCCACTTATACTGCCAACAGGACAAGCAATGGCGGTTCTCTGAATATACTGGGCACCGGCCGCCTGAACCTCAGTGGTACTACAGGTGGTGTGGGTGCAAATAATAATTTCCCGAACAACTTTGCCGCTATGAACATTGCTTCAACCAGTACGGTTGGATATCTCGGTGCAGCACAGGGTATTTATGCCGGTGTACAATACGGTAACCTGGAGTTGGGTGGCACTTCCACTAAAACTGCCCCTTCAGGCACGCTGTCTGTCAAAGGCAACTTAACCAAAATATCCACTACAAGCTTTGTTCATAACAGTGGTCTTGTTTCTTTCACCGGAACAGGTACGCAGACCTATAGCTCTACCAGCCCTGTGATGGAATTTTTCAATCTCACCAATGCCAATACTACAGGTATATTGCTTGTAAGCAGTGGTATGGGTATTGCCAATAACCTGGTGCTGGGCAGCACTGCTAAACTCAATCTTGGGGCAGGGGATATTTCCCTCCGCAGTACCGCTACCCGTACAGCCAATGTAAACCAGGTGCCATCAGGTGCGCAGATCAATTACACAGGTACCGGTCGTTTCGTGGTAGAACGTTATCTTCCTACATTCAAGGCATGGCGTTTCCTGGCGACTCCGGTGAGCAGCACGGGAAGTCCTTCTGTTACTGACTCATGGAGAGAGGCGGGTTCAACTGCTTCTACCGGTTATGGTACACAGATCACCGGCCCAAGTGGAAATACCGGTATGGATGAGGTTACAGTAAGTAACTCAATGAAATGGTATAATTCCACCACTAATACCTATGTGCCGGTAACCAATACAAACGATGCGATCTCAAGGAAAGAAGGGTATATGGTGTTTGTAAGAGGAGACCGTTCTGTGAACAGTACGACGTCTTCCGGTAATGTAACCAATCTGCGCATCAGGGGACAAATACAGACCGGTGATCAGTCATACAGTGTTGCCGGCGGTAAATTTATTTCAGTAGGTAATCCCTATCCTGCTCCTATCAGTGTTTCCACTATGTTGAGCACTTATACCGGTTTGGCAGGTGCCTATTATGCATGGGATCCCTCTATAGCCGGCACATATAATGCCGGTGGTTACCAGACATTCTCTTCACTTGATAATTACAAGGCCAATGTAACCGGCGGTAATTTTTCTTCTGGCTCAAGTATGTACACCGCCGGGCAGAATTATCCTGATATCCAGAGCGGACAGGCCATCTACCTGTATAACGCCGGAACAGGCACCGTAAACTTCCAGGTTACCGAAAGCATGAAGCAACTGGTGAACACAGCTGCAATGAGCCGTGAGAATACCATGGAAGACCGTCAGTTCATCCGCACTAAATTATTTACGTCGGGTAATGTGATCGCAGATGGTAACCTCGTTGCATTTGACGATGAGCTCAGCAGTGATATTGACGGCGATGATGCATTGAAATTCTCCAACAGCGGAGAGAACTTCGGTATGCTGCGCAATGGTAAAAAGCTTGCGGCAGAAGCAAGGGCAAGACCTGCTGTGACGGATACTATTTTCTACAACATGACCAATCTGAAAGTACAGGATTACAAAATCCAGGTTGTGGCTGAAAATTTTGCAGGAAGTCCGCTGAGTGCATTCCTGGTAGATAAATTCCTGAACACTGAAACGCCGGTTTCACTGCTGGACAGCAATATAATCACCGTAACAATGACCAATGATGCTGCGAGCAGGGCCGCAGGCCGCTTTATGCTGGTGTTCAAACAGGCGCAGGTATTACCGGTGACATTTGTAAGCATCAGCGCTCAAAGGCAGCAGGACAGGAGCGTGAAAGTAAACTGGGAAGTGGCCAACGAAGTGAATATTGAAAAATATGAAGTGGAAAGAAGCGCCAACGGTCTTAGCTTCAGCCCAATACTCGCCAACGATGCTACCGGCAGCCGCAATTATGCAAGAACCGATCTCAGTCCTTTGTCTTCCGATAATTTTTACCGGATCAAAGCGATTGGTCTGGCTGGTGATATTACCTACAGCGCTATTGCGAAAGTAGGAGCGGATAAAGAGCCTGGTTCAATCACCATAATGCCTAATCCTGTAAGGAATAAACAAATGAATATCAGGTTTGTGAAGCAGCCGCAGGGAGAATACGCTGTAGTGCTTACGAATACAATAGGGCAGGCCGTATACCAGGGTATGATCAGTACCAATACGGCGAGCATGGTGAAAACCATCAGCCTGCCATCTATACTTGTCGGTGGAAATTATCATGTAACTGTTCGCAACAAGGTTGGGGAAGTCGTTTATGCAGAACTGGTAGTTATTGAATAAGAAACAGAACAAGATAAAAAAGCCTCTTGTTTTTAATATGAGGCTTTTTTATTTTGTGTTCTGATATTTTAGATATACCTTTAATTTGCTTACTCCGATATCTCTACCCAAGAACCTACACAAGACCTACTAGTATTAGATTCCTTCCTTTCCTTTCCAATCTCAATATCCCTGGCATTTTATTCTTTTTTGGAACAAAAATTCCTGAAGCCGTTTTATTCATTCATAACTAATGCTATGGGTACTTTTTTGCATGCCAACAAACGGGAGGGAATAATATATTCAGCCTTCATAAGGACCGTGCTGTTTTCATTATTGACTGCTGCAGGTTTTCAGGCTGCTGCGCAAACCCGCACGGCCACTTATTCAACAGCCGGAACCTATACGTGGGTAGCGCCCTGTGGCGTTACATCCATAACAGTGGAAGCCTGGGGCGGCGGTGGCGCCGGCGGTGGCGTTCAGAACGTGGGGCGGGCTGCCGGTGGTGGCGGTGCCGGCGGGTCTTATACAAAAGGAACATTCACGGTAACCCCGGGAACAGCTTACGCATTGTCAGTAGGTAGCGGGGGCACCGGTACTACAGGAAATGGTGGCGCCGGAGGAAACTCCTGGTTCAATTCCACTTCAGTGCTGATGGCGCTTGCAGGGCCGGCAGGAAGCGGAGGCGTAGGAAACGGCGACCAGACAGGCGCCGGTGGAATTGCACCCAATTCAGGTAATATCAATACCGGTACGGCGGTAGTGAATTTTTATGGTGGCGACGGGCAGGAGGCGATAGATAATCAAACCAGCGGCGGTGGTGGCGGCGCTGCCGGTACTACGGAAAACGGGGAAGATGCATTTGATTTTTTTGGCTTCACTTTTGGCGGTTTCGGAGGGTTGAATGACGGGGGGGATGGTGCTGATGGCCTGTATAGTAGTGGGAATGGCTATAACGGTACGGCGCCCGGTGGGGCCGGCAGTGGTGCAAGAAAAGGGAATGGAAATACCAGTTACACCGGGGGTAATGGAGGCAATGGTTTTATCAGGATCACATTTACACTCGCCGCAAATTATTACTGCCCCTTTATTGCAACCCAGGTAGAGCCTATAACAAATGTTACTTTCGGAACAATTAATAATACAACTTCAGCTACAACTGGTACTCCGTCTGCTACTATTTTTTCTCATGAAATATTTTGTATTACAGCTCCTAATGTGCAACAGGGTGCAACAGTTGCTATTTCTGTAAAAGGTAATACAGACGGTAACTTCACTAATTATATTTCCGTGTTTGTTGACTGGAATCAGGATGGCGATTTTATTGATGCTGGTGAAACATATAATATTGGTGTGATTACAAATTCAACTGGTGTGGATGCGGTTACCCTGGCAGGCAGCATAACTGTACCGGCGACAGCTACGCTTGGCACTACCACGATGCGTGTTGTAAAAAACAGGAACAACACATCCAATAACTACATAGCCAGTGCCTGTACTGCTGCAGACAGGGGGCAGGCGGAAGATTACAGTATAACGGTTATTGCACCGCCGGCCTGTTCCGGTACGCCTACGGGAGGTACTGCAACTATAAGCGCAACGGCCGGACCAGCCGGGGCAAATGTAACCTTGGCCGCTTCTGGTTATACTGCTGCCAATGTACCGGGAATCAGTTTTCAATGGCAGTATTCCGATAATGCGGGACCATGGAATAATATTGCCGGCGCTACAAATCCGGTAAGCCAGGCTGCGGCCACTTCCGCAACGGTAGGGGTTAACCGCTGTTTCAGGCTGAGTGTTACCTGTAGTAACGGAGGGGGGATTGGTTATTCCAATTCAGTTTGCTACACTTCAAATACAACTTCAGTGATTAACGTACCCGGTTCGGGCAGTACATCCGTAACCTGCGGATCCAATGTAGTGCTTAAAGATGTTGGAGGAGATGGTACGTATGGCAATAACCGGGATGGATATATAATACTGAATAACACTGCGAATACCAATTCAGTAATCAATATTTCGGGATGGGTAAGAACCTGTCAGACTGCTGATTATCTCAACATCTATGATGGTAGCGGAACAACCGGTGTTTTGCTGGCTCAATTATCAGGAACCAATAATAGTGTAAGCTTTACAGGCAATCCCGGCCAAACACTTACGCTAAGGTTTATATCAAATAATAATAATAACGCCTGTGATGGATTTCAATTAAATGTCGTGTATTCAGGATCATGCAGTACGCCCTATCCATGTGTGCCTCCTCCATATATTCAGTGGACAAGTAGTGGCAGTCCGCTCTGGATCTGGTTTACAAAAATATCATTTACCGGTACGTTGAATGATGTTACACAAACATCTACCTATAATCCGAATAATGGAGCTTACCAGGATTTTAGCGCCAATACCAATAAGGCAATCCAGGAACAAGGGGGTGCTGTCAATGTTATTTATCAGCAAACAGCAAGTAATTTAGTGCAAGCCTGGGTGGACTGGAATAAGAACAATACGTTTGAATCTGGGGAGCTTGTATACCAAACTACTATTTCCACTGCTTCCGGAACATTTGGATATAGTATACCGGTTTCCACTGTTCCGGGAGATTACAGGCTCAGGATAAGAAACTACAGAGCATCGACCGTGGCTGGCAATTCCTGTATTATTGATGCCGGAGATCCGTCTTATCCTTCCAATCCCGGGGTTAATGCCGGTGAAACAGAAGATTATCTATTTACCGTAATAACAAGGTGTAATGCAAGGGTAACAGCCTACCAGGATGACACCAAATGTAACCCAGGCTCCACCGTACAATTCAACCTGAATGTAACCGGTAGTACGGGTACTACCGGCTTTAAATGGTATGCTTCCGATAACAGTACATTCCTCACCAGCACAACGGCTTCCGGTACGCCGCCTTCTTCAACATACAGTCCTTCACACAATGCCAGTTATTCGTATTGGGTTGCTGCTGTTGGTACAGCTACAGATGGCAGCGCCTGCGAAACACCGGTAAGGGTAAAGGTTTCTGCTATTATGAATCCTGTGGCGGATATCAATTTTAATACCGCCAACCCGATTACAATATGCGGTACCGGGGCAACCTTATCGGTAAATCCAGCTTCGGGTGTAGAAACCAAATACCTTATTAATGAAGATTTTGAAAGCGGTACCCTCGGCACATTTACCGGGTTTATGGCTACTGCAGCCGTTACTCCAGCCAACAATGCTAACGGGAATGGATATACGCCTATTCCTTCCGGGTATACTGCTACCTCGGCCAGTACCCGCCAATGGCAGAATAAAACCAGCGTTTTCACATCTACCACCACCACCGCCTGGAGACCTGCTATCTCGTCAGGATTTGATACCAATAAATTTGCGTATGCTACTTCTGATGAAAGCAGTGCCTCAGTATGGACAACACTTACCCTTACAAATGATGTCAGCACCGTTGGTTTCACCAGCCTGAATTTTTCTTTTGATATGTACTATTCGCATTATTACACTGACGGTGATATGTCTAATGGAGGAAGCACAGGCTTTGATACGGTGGCAGTGCAGATATCGCTAAACGGTGGTGCGAACTGGATCACCATTGAAAAAATTACCAGCGATGTGGGTTTTGCATCAGCATTCGCCGCAAAAACCTATAACCTGGGAACATTGGTTCCGGGTAGCCTCGGCAAAGCAAATTTCAAAGTAAGATTCTTATACAGGGCAGAATGGTCGGACGGTATTGCTGTAGACAATATAAAGCTCTGGGGTCAGTGTCCTGCATCTGCCGATTATGTATGGGTTCCTGTAGGCGGCAACAGTATTTCCGGCAACCTATATACTACTTATATCAGCCCGGGCAATCCAGGGAACGTAGCCTATAACGGTAGCAGCGTAACCAATATAATTGTGGTGCCCACTTCCACACAAATTACAGATGCGTATGCCACTACAGGCTACTCACTGGAATTTGAAGCATCACTGGAATTAAGCAATGGTTGCGTAGCCAGAGATACGATCAAAGTAATTATTGACGAATCCCTGTGGACCGGTGGCGTCGCTGCCGGTGGCGTAGCAGGTGGAGGAGACGACTGGAATGTTGCCGCTAACTGGTGTTCCGGTACCGTCCCTACTTCCGGTAGTAAAATACGTATTCCTACTTCTCCCACGAATGCCAAATACCCCAATATTTATAACGCCAATACAGGCGATGCCCGCTTCTTAACCATTGAAAGTGGTGCCAGTGTATCTGTGAGGGCGGGTGGTACCTTAAGGCTCGTTCGTGATCTTGTAACCATGACTGGCGGTACATTTACCAACAACGGAACCTTGTCGCTCGTAGGTAATGAATCAGGCGTATCACAGAATTTCCCTGGCCCGGGTACAGTGGCTGAAATGAATAATCTTACTATTAACAATACCTCCGCATTTGCACCCTCCGGAAAACATGTATTGCTGAATGCACCTGTTTCCATCCGTGGAGAGCTGAAGCCTACTGCGGGTGTGCTGTCGCTTGAAAGCAGCGATATTACCCTTAAGTCAACCTTATCAGGTACCGCCAATGTTTCTGCATTGGGAGGTACTGCCGATTTCAGCTATGGAACGGGTCGCTTTATAGTGGAAAGATATCTTCCTGTTTACAAAGCCTGGCGATTCCTGGCCACACCGGTCAAGGTGAGCGGGTCGCCCAGTATCACAGCTTCCTGGAGAGAAAATGGCGCAGGCAGCTCTACAGGGTATGGTACACAGATTACAGGACCTAATTATCCATCCGGACAGATGGATGAATACTCGGTAAGCAATTCACTGAAATGGTATAATTCGGCTACCGACAGTTATGTGGGTGTGACTGATAACAGCGCAGCTGTTGCCAATAATACCGGGTACATGGTATTTGTAAGAGGCGACCGCTCTGTTGGCATAACAGGCATTTCTAACCAGACCAATCTTCGTATAAGAGGAGAACTAAGAACCCTGAACCAGGCTTTCACCGTGAATGCGGGCAGGTTCCAGTCAATAGGCAATCCTTATGCATCGCCGGTTGATATGCAGGCGCTGCTCAATGCCTATCCTTCCAATCTGGGCAGCACTTTCGTGGTGTGGGATCCTTCACTGGCAGGCTCTTATAATGCAGGGGGCTTCCAGACGATAAGTGCACTTACCGTGCCCGCTTTCAAAGCAAACAATGAAGGCACGCCTTTATATGCCAATAGCGAAACGCACCAGCATATACAAAGCGGGCAGGCTTTCTTTGTGTACAACAGCGGTGCAGGTAACCTCAGCGGAAATATTACGGAGTCCATGAAAGGAAATACCTATGAAATGGTGAGCAGGGAAAATACGCCGCTCGACAGGCAGTTTATTTTCACCAAGCTCTTCACCAATGACTGGAAAATAGCTGATGGCAACTTTGTAGCATTTGACGATGAATTGAGCAATGAGCTGGATGCAGATGATGGAAGGAAGTTTATCAACTCGGGTGAAAATTTTGCGATGCTCAGGGACGGTAAACGGTTAAGCGTAGAAGCAAGAGGCCGCCCTGTTATGACCGATACCATTCATTATTATATGACCAACCTACGCCAGCAGCCATACCATCTGCTGATTGTTCCAACGCAGATGATGAGCTCGGAACTGGAAGCATACCTGGTGGACAGGTTCCTCAATACCAGTACCCCGGTAAGCTTAAGTGACAGCAGTATATATGATTTCAATGTTACGGTTGATCCGGCAAGCCGGGCTACAGACCGTTTTAAACTCGTGTTTCGGCAGACGCAGGGTCCTTTACCGGTGACTTTTGTCAATATCAGCGCACAAAGGCAGTCCGACAGGAGCATTAAGGTTAACTGGGAAGTGGCCAACGAGGTGAATATTGAAAAATATGAAGTGCAACGCAGTGCAGACGGGCAAAACTTTACCGGCATCGTAAGTGCGGATGCTACTAACAGTCGTCAATACACTAAAAATGACCTGAGTCCACTGGCTGCCGATAATTTTTACCGGGTAAAAGCCACCGGCATCGCAGGCGATATTACCTATAGCGCTATAGTGAAAGTGGCGCCCGTTAAACAGTCGCCGCTCATTACAGTGCAGCCTAATCCAGTAACGGATAAGCAGCTGAATATACGGTTCAGCAACCAGCCGGCAGGGGAATATACCTTGCAAATGACCAATGCGCTGGGGCAGGTTATTTATAAAGGGGTAGCGGTTGTTTCCAATACTGCACAAGTGAAAATGATCAGCCTTCCGTCCTTTACCTCAGCAGGCAGCTACCAATTGCTGATACTTAATAAAGCAGGAGAGTCGGTATACAGCGAAACGATTATAGTACAATAAGCATAATGATTGATGAAACAAAAGGCCGCATAACAGCGGCCTTTTTTGTATTCATGTACCTATGATTTATTAAGGAACGATCCGGGGTATAAACATAGATTTTGGTTTGTCTTTGTTTTTGCGGCATTTTGCGGTATTCTCTATCAGGGCACTATAGTATTGTAGTGGAGATACTACAGCCAAAAATATTTATTGACAAATACCTGAAATTATTTTTGCGTTAATTGTTTTACGCTTACTTTCATGGGTTCATTCCTGAGACCCCTTCAAAGCTTGCCGCCTCCCAAGTATAACTGAAACCATTTCTGAGCTGAAAATTCAGAAAAGCTGAAAATTTAAACTTAGTTAGTTTTTGTATGAGAAGAATTATACGCTTTAAGCAAGCCCCTTGCACAAAATCAATGTGTATTAAGTACACTTCAATAGTGCTGCTTTTGATCTTAAGCTTGTCGTCGTTTGGACAAAGTTCCGACTTTAATTCAACCTTCCTTGTTTTAAATGTAAACGGATCCCAGACTTATTATGATCTGAAAGCCACCACCGCTAACACGGATTTCCAGGGGGCAAACCTGGGGACATTTGTGATTGGTACAAATACTCTGGTTTATAATGGTGCGGAGCATAATATTTATAAATGCGGAGGCTGTGATTTTTCAAGCAGCAGACTCTATTACAGGATATACAAAACAGGTACTACTCCTGGTTCCTTTGTATCTAATAATGTTCCATACCTGAGCGGAACGACAAATGGCTGCGGGGGAGAAGACCAGCAATGGAAAGTTACCAGTGGTACTACTAACCTATTAAGCGGGCTGGCTCCGGGCAATTACAGCATGGAAGTGTATAGCGACGGAACGATCACTTGCGGTACGGGTACAGCTTTTGCTACTAACGGAGGAGCAAACTATATAGCAACTTTTAAAGTGACTGCTCCTGCGGCCTCTCCTGTAGTGGTTACGAGCAGTGGTGGTACTGCATTGGCGAGCTACGGTACGCTTAAGCTTGCATTTGATGCTATTAATGCGGGTACGCATACAGGAGTTATTTCTATTTCAATTGACGGAAATACAACTGAAACTGCTTCGGCTGTATTAAATGCAAGTGGAGGAACTGCCAGTTATACATCTATCGCCATACAACCGACCAATGGTGCACGAACAGTATCCGGTAATCTTGCAGCACCGCTACTTGATTTTAATGGGGCAGATAATGTGACCATAGATGGTTTAAACGCAGATGGCAATAGTTTAATCATATCGAACACCAACACCGGTGCTACTGCCACTACTTCTACGATCAGGTTTATTACAGATGCCACGAGTAATACGATCACCAATTGTTCTGTGTTAGGTTCTTCAACCATGGCTGTCGGAACAAATGGTGGTACGATATATTTTGCTGCAGGTGCTGCAACAACTGGTAATGATAACAATACTATTTCCAATTGTAATATCGGCCCGGCAGGAGCAAACCTGCCTACCAAAGCTATTTACGGTAATGGCAGTGCAGGTACTTTGGCTGTAGGGAACAGCGGAAATTCTATTATCAACAACAATATTTACGATGCTTTTAATGCGGGAATCCAAAGCGCTGCTGTTTATTTAGGAGCTGGAAACAATACCTGGTCTGTTACCAATAACAGGATCTATCAGACTGCAACAAGAACATTTACGAGTGGCGTTAATAACTCCGGTATTTATATCAGTTCAACTGCTGCAACCGTAGGTGCGCAATCATATACAATAACAGGAAATACTATTGGTTATGCCTCTTCGACTCAGACGGGGACTTATACATTGACCGGCTCTGCAGGTTTATTTACTGGTATTTATTATAATGCTAATGCTAGTTCCCCGTCTTCAACCATTTCAAGTAATACGATCGCATCGGTTAGCTTATCCGGAGTTACTTCTTCAGGTACAAGTACCTCCAGTCCATTTATTGGTATTCTGATTTCAGAAGGGAATGCAGTAACCAATAGCAATACGATCGGTAGCCAATCGGCTACAGGCTCGCTGGTGTTTTCAACCAACACCAGTACTGGTATGGAAGTATATGGTATTTTTAATTTCAGTTCCAATGCCTGGACATCTAATAGCAATACTGTTGGCGGTATTACAGTGAGTAATTCCGGTACAGGAAACCTTGTGTTGTATGCTATGAGAGCCAATACCGGTTCTACTGTTACCTGGACTGCAGGTTCCAATACAATAGGGGGTACTGTAGCTAACTCTATTCAGAACAATTCTACCAGTACTTCTGCTCAAACTTTTGGGATGCAGTCCAACAATGCACCTTGTGTATTTACTTCTAATATTGTCCGCAACCTAACTGGTGTGGGCGGAACAGGAACAGGGGCAAGCGCTTCTGTAATAGGTATCAGCACAGGCTCTGCTACTTCTGCCAATCACACTGTTTCACAGAACAGCATTTATGCGCTTTCGAATACCAATGCTTCCGCAGCAACAAGTGTTACAGGTATCAACTTTGGCGCTACAAGCGGAACAAACCTGATTGCAAGAAACTTTATCCATTCACTAAGTGTTGCTTCCACTGCAGGTATCATCAACGGTTTTGCTGTAACGTCAGGAACTGCTACTTATCAAAACAATATGGTAAGACTTGGTATTAATGCAGCAGGTACTGATATTACAACCGCCTGTAGTATCAATGGTATCAATGAAACAAGTGGTACCAATAATTTTTATTTCAATAGTATTTATATTGGTGGGACAGGTGTAGGTACTACTGCCAGTAATACGTATGCTTTTCAAAGTACAGTCACTTCAAACACAAGAAGCTATCGAAATAATATTTTCATGAATGTCCGTTCCAATGCCACTACAGGAGGGAAGCATTATGGAATAAGGGTAGGGGGTACAACAGTGAATCCCACGGGCCTTACAAGCAATTACAATGATATTTATGTTGCCGGTACAGGAACCGTGTTTGGCTATTACAATAGTGCAGATGTTGCGTCGGGTACCGCATGGACAACAGCTACCGGCCAGGATGGCGCAAGTGTAAATGGTGATCCGCAGTTTATTGCTCCTACAGGAACTTCCGCAACAGTGGATCTGCATATTCATGCTACCAACCCAACAATCATAGAAGCAAACGGCGTACTGATCGCCAGCGTAACAGATGATTTTGATGCACAAACAAGGAGCGGCCTTACACCAACCGATATCGGTGCTGACGCAGGTAACTTTGCTGCCATTGCCGGAACTGTAACATTAGGTACCAATAATATTGCTGCGGCTACTATTAATCAGGGTACTGTCAGCAATGCTATCTATAGTTTTTCCATTGCTGCGACAGGCGCCAATACTACTTTAACGGCATTGAATATTACAACTACCGGCACCTATTTGTCGGCAGATGTGACTAATCTCAAAGTATGGTACCAGTCAGCTTCAACATTTAATGCCGGTACAGCCACTTTATTGTCAACCCTTACAACACCGGGTGTGGCAGGTGTAAAAACATTTACTCCGTTTACATCGCAAACAATAACTGCCGGTTCTACAGGATATATTTTCATAACAGCAGACATCCCTTGTGCCGCAACATCGGGAAATATCATTGCTGTTAATGCGGTTACTTCATCCAACACAACATTCAGTGCAGGTACAGTGTCAGGAACACCTGCAGCGGGTAATACGCAAACAATAGGGGCAGTATTACCGGCAAATGTGACTGGTGCTGCCGCCAGCGTTGCCAATGCATCTTCTTCTGTCAGCTGGACCAACCCAACAGGTTGTTATGATGAAATAATGATCGTAGCTGCAACAGCAACCAATAGCGGAGTTCCTTCGGGCAATGGTTCTGCTTATACTGCTTCGCTGACATTTGGCTCGGGAACCGGATTGGGCAATGGTTTCGTCGTTTATAAAGGAACAGCGTCTCCACAGACAGTTACGGGACTGACTAACGGCACAGCTTATTTTTATAAAATATTTACTAGATTCGGAACGAGCTGGTCTTCGGGAGTGGAAGTAAGCGCAACGCCGACTTTGACTTATTGTACAGCAGGGTCTTCAGCATCCAGTGTGGATGAATATATCAGCAATGTAACGCTTAATACTATTAATAACACCAGCGCTACTGCTCCGGCTTCCCCTTACTATACAAATTTCACTGCTATCAGTACCTCACTTACCCAGGGAAGTTCATACACAATGAGTGTAACGAATGGAGGAGGAAAATATGCCGGCGACCAATGTGTTGTTTATTTTGACTGGAATCCTTTGAACGGAGTATTTACCGATGCTTCGGAAAGTTTTGTTTTGACTCAATCTGGTACAACAGGTGTTTTTAGCGGAACCGTTACAGTGCCGGCCGGTGCAACTTTAGGTTCAACAAGAATGCGGGTAAGGCTTATGTATACAGGCACTCCTTCTTCTTGCGGTAATGCAAGTTATGGAGAAGTAGAAGATTACACAGTCATCATCGCTGCTCCCTCTGTTCCTAACTGTGCTACTTATACATCGCCCGCAAATGGCGCTACAGGAATTTGTAGTCCGGGCTCTCTAAATTGGACTGCGCCAACTACTGGTGGAGTTCCTACAGGATACAAATTGTATTTTGGAACAGATGGTGCAGGGGTGACTAATCCTACCAGTATTGTAAATGGTACCAATATTGGAAATGTACTCACATATTCTTTTAGTGGTTTAACGGCTTCTACTACCTATTATTGGAAAATAGTTCCAACCAACAGCGTCGGCGATGCAACCGGTTGTACTATACAAAGCTTTACCACATCGGCATCTGTTGCTGAATTGGTGACCCCGGTTAGTGATGATTTTGAAAGCTGCCCCGAGTGGATATTCGTGAATCATTCAACTAACCAATGGAATATCGGAACTGCGACTGGCAATCCTGGAAAATCTATTTATATATCCAATACTTCGGGATCTACTAATGCCTATGGAACAGGGGCGTCTCAAACTTCTCACTTTTATAGAGATATAACTTTCCCTGCGGGACAAACTATTTATAATTTCACTTTTGATTTGAAATCTGTAGGCGAAACGGGTTATGATCGTTTGTTGGTGTATATAGCGCCAACCAGCGTAACTCCTGTTGCCGGAACTCCATCGTCAACAAGTACAACTTTAACCGGAGCTACGCTGTTATTTACGCAGGCAAACACTACCACTTATGCAAGTTGGGCTACTGTGGATTTATCTGCGGCATTAACACCGGCCATAGTTGGGAATAGTGCAGCCAATTCTACCATGCGTATAATTTTTACCTGGCAAAACGATGCAAGTGGTGGTGCTCAGACACCTGCAGCTGTTGATAATGTAAATATTACTTCATCTGCTCCTTCACCAATTACCATTGGAACTATTACAGCTGTTCAGCAAACGGGAAATGTATATCAGAATTCTGTGAACAATAACATTGTAAGGATTGATATTCCTGCAACCGGAACGCTAGGAACACAAACACTGACTTCTGTAAAAGTTACCTCAGCCAATATCAATGATGCAGATATCGCTACAAACGGTGTGACTTTATGGACAGGTACCGCCGCTGCGCCAACAGCACAGATCGGCACTGCACAGACTTTTGCAGCAGGCGCTGTTACATTTTCGGGCCTCAGCACATCCATTACGGCAGGAACCACTTACCTGTGGGTACGATATGATCTGCCACTGACAGCAACTGCAGGCAATACTGTGGATGCCCGCATCGCAGCCGGTGATATTGTTATTACGGCTGCCGGCGGTGCTACTGCTGCCGGCTCACAACCGGTATCCTTACTGGACCCTGCAGGCAGCAGGCCTATTGTTGCTGCCATGTGCGGAAGTACCTATACCATTAACAACACCCTGCCAACAAGTGGGTTGAATTATAACAATTTTACTGATGCAATCACAGATCTGAATTTGCGTGGTATCAGTTGCGCCGTAGTATTTAACGTAAAAGACGGACAGACATTTAATGAATATCCTCCTGCGATTACGACAACTGGTACTGCCACTAATACGATTACCTTTCAGCGGGATAACAGTACGGGCACAAGGCCAGTTCTTGCCGGCACAAACGGTACTGGTACAACCGATGCTATCATTCAACTAAATGGGGTGGATTACCTTACTTGGGATGGTATCAGTCTTTCGGAAAATACAACTACCAATACCACTAACACCTTGCGCATGGAATATGGTATTTACCTGAAAGGTGCGGCAACTGACGGATGTAAGAATAATACCTTTAAAAACTTTGCTATATCATTAACTGCTACTAATACTAATATCAGTAAAGCGGTAAACACACTTTCCATTGCAACCAACAGTGCGGGGTCAAACAGTAATAATAAATTTTATAACCTTGCACTTTCCAATGCTACATGGGGCTATAGTTTTGATAACAGTGCTTCCAGCATTTATGATGATGGTAACGAAGTAAATACCCAAGCCGGAGGCAGCAGTACTATTTCCACTATCGGTAACTCAGCGTCGGGAGCCGGTTATGCTGTTCAGATAGCTTATCAAACTAATTTTAATCTTAAGAATACTGCTATATCATCGGTTAGTGGTGGCAGTAGCAATGCTTTTGCTATATACCTTTCTGCAGGTAGCTTAAACACCGTTAATATCGAGTCCAATACAATAAATGGTGTAACCAGTCCTTCTTCTCTTGCGCTTGTAAGAGGTATAAGAGTCGCAAGCTCAGCAGCATCTGCTATAACTATTCTTAATAACAATATTACAGGTATCACCGGGGCAGGCACAGATGTTTCAGGGATATCTGTTGCTACAGGAACACTTACCGCAACCGGTAATGTAATCGGGTCTGCATCAGCTCCCATAACTGGTAGTTATGATGGAGTCTCTTTATATGGCATT
Source organism: Ferruginibacter sp. (assembly GCA_047602605.1). Lineage (GTDB taxonomy): Bacteria > Bacteroidota > Bacteroidia > Chitinophagales > Chitinophagaceae > Ferruginibacter. The sequence continues at coordinate 325,285 of JASGGW010000003.1, read as the reverse complement.
AATTATGCAGGCTCTACTGCTGCAACAATTACAAATAATACAATATCGAATCTGGATGTAACGGGCGTATCGTCTTCCTTTTATCAGGGCATATCTTGTTCTTCAGCATCTTCTGTTATAACGGGTAATACATTGCAAAACTTTACTTCAAAAGGTGCAAGTACAAGTTATTCTCAATACGGCATTGTAGCAAGCGGAGCGTCTTCATCAGTAAATAATAACACTATAAATAATATTAGCTGTTCAAGTGATGCATATGTAATTGGAATTGAGATTTCAGGTAATACCACAACGGCTAATACAAACAGTATTACTTCCGTTAATAATACGGGTGCTGGATGGGTGTGGGCTATTTCAATTTTTGGTACGGGATCACAAGCTAAATTCAATACCGTAAATAATCTTTCATCTTCCACAGGTAACACAAGTGGAATTGTAGCTAATGGATCTTCTCAAAATTCTGAAATAAGTAATAATATAGTTAAAAATTTGTCTGTTGGAAGTTCTGCAAGTTCAAAACTTTCAGGCGCAATAGCAATATTTAGTACGGGGACTAATTATATAAGAAAGAATATAGTAGATAATATTACCAACAGTTCAACTACAGGTGCATATTCTCTCGGTATACGGGCAAGCGGTACCGGTACTACTTATATCATTAACAATATGATCAGTAAGGTACAGGCTAATTCATCTAATAATGGTACTGCCTGTGCCGTAAGAGGTATCACTGTAGAAAGTGGCGCTACCGTAATGATCTACAATAACTCTGTATACCTTACTGGTACTGCGACAAATGCATCTTTTGAAGGTGCTGGCCTATATGCCAGCAGCGCAGGTTCTGCCGGCAGCCTGGATATGCGTAATAATATCTTCTACAATGCATACGGCGGAACAGGTAAGCATGCCGCATTGTACTTTACGTCCAGTCTTGCAAATTTTATTACTTTACTAAATGCGTCAGCTAATAATAATCTTTATTATGCAGGAGCTACGCCGGGAACCAATAATGTGATACTACGTGTAAATACAGGTGGTGACAGAACAACGATCACCGATTATAAAACGGCGGTTAGCTCAAAAGAGTCCAACAGTTTTACCGCTGCAACTGTTCCTTTTGTAAACGTAGCTACTTTGCCATCTGACCTTCATATTGATGTGACCAGCACAGGTCTTTGCGCTATTGCTGATAAAGGAGTAGCCATTACCTCTCCGATCGCCGTTACAGATGATATTGATGCTGATACAAGGCAAACTCCGCCGGATGTGGGTGCCGACGAATTTACCCTGCCTGATCCGGTAGCCGGCAGCATTGCCGCATCTGCTAATCCTGCTTGCGAACCCGGTGCTGTTACAATTACGGGCTCAGGCCAGAGTGCCGGTGCAGATTTTTATTACCAATGGCAGGTTAATACCGGTTCGGGTTATACGAATCTTGCAGATGCAGGAGTATATACCGGAACCAGCACAACCACGCTGACTATTTCAAATACAACTGGGCTCAATGGATACCTGTATCGTTTGGTTGTAAACCGCTGCAGCCCTGCCAGCAAAACCATTAATACCAATGTGATCACTTTAACGGTGAACACCGCTTCGGTAGCGCCTGTAACTTTAACTGCAACACCTAACAGTGTATGTTCCGGAACCAAGGTTACTCTTACCCAGACCGGTGGTTCATTAGGTACAGGAGCAAGCTGGCAATGGTATACCGATGCGTCGTTTACGACTACAGCAGGAGCCAGTACTACTGACCCTAACGCAACAACAGATGTATATCCCACAGCCAATACTACGTACTACCTGCGCAGCATCAATGGTACAGCGCCTTGTGCAACAAATGTGGCAGCGACTGGTTCTGTAAATGTTGCGGTTTCACCTTCCGGCCAATGGACCGGCGCCGCAGGCGACAATAACTGGAACACTGCAGGCAACTGGTGCGGTGGCGTACCAACGGCTGCTACCAATGTGATCATCCCGGCATGGGCGACGGTGAATATTACCAGCGCCAATGCATTCGCCAACAGTGTGACCATTCAGGGACCTGCCACCGGTGCTGGTCTTACGATGAACAATAACTACAATTTGTATATCAGCTCCGGCGGTTCATTCAACAACAGCGGTACATTTACTGCGACCGCCAGCACGGGTGTCGTGTACTTCAATGGTACCGGCACCGTAACCGGGACCACTACTTTTAAAAATGTGGTGATCGCCGGAGCCGTTGATTTCGGAACCGGTTCAACGATCGGGGCGAATGGTTTGCTGACCATCAACTCGGGTGGCTCGGTAAATACCAATGCGCCGGCTTATGATTGTTCCTCCACCCTTATTTACAATACAGGGGGCACCTATGGCCGTGGAAGTGAGTGGACCACTGCTACTTCTGGCAGAGGATACCCGGGAAATGTGACCGTTTCTGCCTCTACTACTTTAAACTATAACAATGGTTCTACAGCAGCACGTGCTATCTGTGGTAGTCTCAGCATCAATGCTGGTTCATCCTTGTACATGGACTTTGGTGGGGTGAATCCAACCGGTGCGTTGACTGTTGGTGGCAACGTACTCCTAAATGGTAATATGAGCCTCAGCAATGCTGTAGGTGGCGATCTGAAAATTGCAGGCAACTGGCAGAGAGGTGCTTCAGCTAATTTCTATCCTCACAACAGGGCAGTAGAATTTAACGGCACAGGTACACAAACCATTACCAGGGTAGGCGCTGCCAGTGAAGATGCGTATGACTATATGATCATCAACAAAGCTTCCGGCAATGTGGTATTGAGCAGCAGCCCGGCAACCAGCCTTATCTTAAATTATGCGGCGAGCGAAGTGCTGCAATTGCTCAACGGCAATCTTGATCTCAACGGTCAGTCATTGACCATGAACAATACCGGCGGCAGTATTAAAGTGCAGGGTGGTGTGAGAACGATTACCGGCGCTGCAGGCAGCAAGATCTATATCAACGGTGATAAATCTGTAGTGTCTGCTTCGGGTGGTACGCTGGTGACAGATGTGAACGTAGTGATCGAAGCAAATGCAGGGGTGGACTTCGGGCCAAACCTGTCTACCGTGAACGGTACGCTCCAGCTCAATGCAGGCAGCTTTGTATCGACCAATGCACCTTATTACGGCACCAGCTCCTTACTGAAATATAATGTAAACGGCACTTACGATCGAAGGGTGGAATGGAGTGGTACAACATCAACAGCTCCGGGTTACCCGAATGATGTATTGGTGACCAACAATACTATCCTTCAGCCCGGCGGTCCAGGTAGTCCCGGTACTTATACAGGCGTAATTTTTAATACGCTCAGGAATCTTACCATTGATGCGGGTTCTGCCGTGTACATGGATGCAACTTCCAAAGTAATGACCGTGCCTTTAAGAGTGGGAGGTACGCTTACCATCAGCGGCGCCCTGTCTGCCTCTTCTGTCGCTCCCGGCGATGTGTATGTGGGTAAAGACTGGGTACGCAACACTGGTGGTGTATTCAATCATAATAACAGGGCAGTGTTCTTTAACACCGCACAGGCCAGCACCATTACTGCTTCCGGCGGCGAGACATTCGCTTACCTGTATCTTGATAAAGATGCTACCGCCAATACGGTCACTACACTCGATGATGTAAATATCACCCGTGAAATAGGCATCACCCGTGGTACCTATGAGCTGGCAACAAAAAATACAACGCTTCGTTCGGATGCAACCAATACGGCCAGCCTCGGTAAAATAACCGCTAACAGTGTGATCAGCTACGGAGGTATCGGTCGCTTCATTGTAGAACGTTATGTATTGAATACCGGTAAATGGAACCTGGTAGGCTCGCCTACAGCGGAAGCACAAACCATTGCCGAAAGCTGGCAGAACAATTATGTAAGCACCGCCGGAAGAGGTACCCGCATTACAGGTCCAAATGCCAACCCGGCTGTTAATGGCCTGGATGATGTAACCGTGGGCTATTCCATGAAATGGTGGGATGCGATCAATAACCGTTACAGCATGACCCAGTATACCAATAACAGCAGTGCCGATTCACTGGTGAACCGTCCTACCGGCTTCTTCTTATTCGTAAGAGGCGACAGGAGCGTAACCAGCGGCAGCGGTGGTATTCCCACTACGATCAGCAGTAAGGGTAAACTATATGTAGGCACCAGCGGATTAGGTGTGCTGGCTCCTCCGGCGGTATCTTATACAGGTCTCCCGGCGGGTCGCTTTATTTCGGTAGCCAATCCTTATGCTTCGGCTATCGATGCATCATCGATGACCATTTCAGGTTTGAATAATGGGTTCTATATCTGGGATCCTACTATTTCCGGTAACTATGGTGTTGGCCAGTACAGGGCATTCAATGCCACCAGTGGCTGGATTACCACGCCTACGCCTGCATCGCCATCGCCTTATCCTTCAGCAGGTCCTTACAAAGCCATTCAATCAGGCCAGGCCTTCTTTATGGAAGCCAGCGGCGGCAACGCCAGTCTGAACTTTAAAGAAGATGATAAGATCAGCGGCAGCATCACTTTCAGCCGTGATCCGCAGGTGAAAATGATCATGAGCACCATGCTGCACAGTACCAACGGCAATGTAGCCGATGGTAACAGGGTAGTGTTCAATGAACAGTATCCAAGTACGGTGGGAACGGAAGATGCTACGAAGCTGATGAACAGCGGCGAGAACTTTGGCATCAGCACAGGCGGCAAAACACTTATTATTGAAGGACGCCAACCCGTTGCGGAAGCCGATACCATTTTCTATACGATGAACAACCTGCGTACCCAGGCTTATATGCTGAGCTTTGAGCCGGTTAATATGGATGGCGTTGGCCTCACAGCCGAGCTGATAGATAAATTCCTGAATACAAGAACGCCGGTAAGCCTGTCAGACAGCAGCTACTATAATTTCAGCACTACTTCCGATGCGGCCAGTAAAGCAGCCGGCAGGTTCATGATGGTGTTCCGTGCGGTTGCCGGACCATTGCCGGTAACTTTTGTCAACATCAGCGCACAAAGGCAAGCCGATAAGAGCATCAAAGTGAACTGGGAAGTGGCCAACGAAGTGAATATTGAAAAATACGAAGTGCAGCGCAGTGCAGACGGCCAGAACTTCAGCGGCATACTCAATGCGGATGCTACTAACAGCAGCCGTTACACGAAAACCGACCTGAGCCCGCTGGCGGCGGATAATTTCTACCGGATCAAAGCCATCGGCATTGGCGGCGATATCACTTACAGCGCTATTGTGAAAGTGGCGCCCGATAAAGAGCCCGGCATCATTGCCGTACAGTCTAACCCGGTTAAGAACAAGCAGGTGAATGTGCGTTTCAGCAGGCAGCCCGCAGGCGACTACCTCCTGCAGCTTACTAATAACCTGGGCCAGGTGGTATATAAAGGTTCCGTTACCATAAATAATGGCAGCACGGTGAAAACCCTTACGCTGCATCCTAATACTACAGCAGGCACTTACCGTTTACAGGTGTACAGTAAGTCGGGCGAAACGGTTCATACCGAAGCCATTATTGTAGAATAACAGGTTTGTTTTATAAAAAAAGCAAAAACCCCGGTAAAAACCGGGGTTTTTCGTGGATAAGAGCCTCTTTCAAAGTGGGTTATGTCCAAATTATACACAATCTTCAAAGCTTGATGTTTAGGTAATACAGGAAACAGATAATTATGCTATTTTAGCCGCTGATTCTGTCCTTTAAAAACACTTTTCCCAATTATTCCTGGCAAAACAACCTTGTTTGTTACATGTGAACTTTTTAGTCATAAAAAGTAAGGGTAACCTTTTTGTTTAAAAAATTATTACAAGCAATGAGTATGAAAAATTTGTACGCAGTTTTTTTATTGGCTTTGGGAATGACAATGGGAGTAAAAGTGACAGGCCAGACTACCTATACATGGACTGGCAGTACTGGTGGTGCATGGTTAACAACCTCGAATTGGTCTGTTGGTGGCAGCTACCCAAATGCAACTACCCATATTGCTGCATTTGGTGGTACAAATACAGCTACGACAGTTGGATTAAATACAAATACATTATCATCTGCAAATTTGGCGGCAATCACATTTCTTACCGGAACTTCAACGGCCAATTTAGCTTTAGGTAATAGTGGGACAAGTGGAAGTGGCGGTACGATTACATTTGCCGGTACAACGCTGAATAGTGTAAATAATGTTATTTTGAGAAGTACCTCAGCTTATACATTTACATATCAAGATAATATAGGAAGCGGAACCAAATCCTTAGGGATGGTATTGGGTAATGCTACAGAAAACATTATTAATACAGATGGTTCCGGTGGGGTTACAATAAGTTCAATTATTAGTGGCACAAGTAGAAATCTTACCAAAGGCGGATCTGGTACAGGTGCACTTACGTTATCAGGTGTAAATACATATTCAGGTAACACCACAATTTCAGCAGGTACTTTAGCACTTTCGGGTGCTGGCTCTATTGCAAATTCACCCAATATCATAGTGGGTTCAGGTGGTAATTTTAATGTTACAGGTTTAACTACAGCGCTTGCATTAGGTGCCAGCCAAAAATTAAGCGGTTCGGCCACCGGGAGTAATACCACCGGTACCATTACTGTTGCAAGTGGTAAAGGTATTACCTTGTCAGCAGGGGGACTTGCATTTACTGCTTACGGAGGTGGCAGCACTGCTCCGTTAACAGTAACAGGTGCATCTGCCGGAGCATTGGCTTTAAATAGTGCGCCGGTTACGCTTACAACCACTACAGCGTTAGCGGCTGGCTCTTATACCCTGATAGCAAAAGCTGGTTCAGCAACCGGAGTTACAGGTACTCCGGGTACACTTACTATAAATGGTTCAGGTTTGGCGGCCAATACTGCAGGAACCTTATCTGTTTCCGGCGGAGAGTTAATATTAACGGTTGCTTCGGTTTACACTGTTACTTACGATGGGAATGGCTCTGACGGCGGAACAGTGCCCACAGATGCCAGCAGCCCATATACTTCCGGCGCTACAGTTACAGTAAAAGCTCCCGGAACTATGACAAGGACAGGTTTTACTTTTGCCGGCTGGGATGTTAATAATGATGGCACGGCGGACTACACAGGTTCTGGTTCTGAAACTTTTACCATATCTGCCAACACTGTATTAAAAGCGGTATGGACGGCCAATGCAGGCTATACCATTACGGTGACCCAGGCTACAGGAGGTACCATCGCTCCCGGAACACAAACAGGCATTGTATCGGGCAGTAATTCGAGCGCTTTTACAGCTGCGCCAACTTCCTGCTATGATTTTACAAGCTGGACCATTGACGGAACTGCCAATGCAAGCACCGCCAATCCATATACGTTTACCAACGTGACGGCCAATCATACAATAACCGCCGTATATACGCTCAAAACATTTGGCATTACTGCCAGTGCGGGTGCCAATGGTACCATATCGCCAAACGGCGTCACCAATGTGAATTGCGGGGCCAGCCAGGCATATACCATAACGCCTAATAGTGGCTATATAGTGCAGGATGTATTGGTGGATGGCGTTTCTGTAGGAGCAGTAACTTCTTATACTTTTACCAATGTTACTGCAACGCATACCATTAGTGTTAGCTTTGTTGCTGTATATTCTGTTACGGTGACCCAGGCTACCGGAGGTACCATCGCCCCCGGAACACAAACCGGTATTGTGTCGGGCAGTAATTCAAGTGCCTTTACAGCTACGCCAACTTCCTGCTATGATTTTACAAGCTGGACCATTGACGGAACTGCCAATGCAAGCACCGCCAATCCGTATACTTTTACCAATGTAACGGCCAATCATACAATAACCGCTGTATATACGCTCAAAACATATGGCATTACCGCAACTGCGGGCGCTAATGGTACCATATCGCCAAACGGCGTCACCAATGTGAATTGCGGGGCCAGCCAGTCATATACCATAACACCGGGTGGCGGCTATACAGTACAGGATGTATTGGTGGATGGCGTTTCTGTAGGAGCAGTAACTTCTTATACTTTTACCAATGTCACTGCGACACATACTATCAGCGTTAGCTTTGTGGTGGGGCCATGTTGGAGCGAGGATTTTGCTTCTGCATCAAGTGGCGATAATACTACAACAGGCGGTTCGGGAACAGCATGGGCAGGAAATTCAAATTTCACTACGGTAAGTTCCGCATATCAGGCAGGCGGTGCAGTGAAATTAGGCACTGGATCATTGCCAGGTTCTATAACTTCTTCTACTTTAACTGGCGTGAGTGGAAATATAACTTTTTCAATTGATGTGAAAGGTTGGACTTCAGTTGAAGGTGATTTGACTATTACACTTGGCGGGTCTTCTCAAACAATAACCTATACTGCAGTAATAGGAAGTGCTTTTGAAACGAAAACACTAGTTTTTTCAAATGTTCCTGCAAATTCAACTCTTACTATTGCAACTACAGCTAAGCGTGCATTTATAGATAATGTAAAATTATTTTGTGTTGCTGGACCCGAAATGAACATTAAAGGCAATGGTACTACCATTACAGATGGTGACAATACACCAAGTACAGCAGATCATACTGATTTTGGCTCGACGGCTGTAGCAGGCGGTACCGTTACCAGAACATTTACTATTGAAAACACAGGTACTGCAACTTTAAATCTTACAGATCTATCTCCTTACATTGTTATTGGAGGTACCAATGCTGCTGATTTCAGCATTGCTGCAAATCCTGCCGGTACCATAGCAGCGGCAGGCACTACCACCTTCCAGATCACTTTCGATCCGGGTGCAATCGGCCTGCGCACAGCCACCATCAGTATTGCTAATGATGATGCTGATGAAAATCCTTATAACTTTTCTATACAAGGTACCGGAACCAACGCCAGTGCTTCCGATATTATAGATAATAGTTCATTTACCTACACTTCCAATATAGATTATACCGCATGGCAAACGGCTACCATCAGCAATACCAGCAACAGTCTGGGTGTGTTCGGCTTTATCATAAGAGACGGGGGCGCAGCAGCCAGTGATGGAGATGGATTAGGTACAGAACTTACGGATATTACTTTTACCTACACCGGACAGGCCAATACTATCAGGGATGCGGCTTTATTTGACGGCAACACATTTATCAAAAGAGGTACCGTTACTGCAAACGGGATGAGCTTTACCGGTTTGAGTGGCGCCAATGTAACCGCAGCAAGCAATGGTACAAAATCATTGACGTTAAGGGTTACCTTTAATACTGCCGTAACAGATAATGACCAGTTACAGTTTACCGTAAGCGCTGCAACAGCCAATACTTCAGGTTCTGTATTTGCCGCAGCCAATGCCGGTGGCGCCTTTTCCAGTATAACCGGCGACAGGAACAGGATAGAAGTAACCGCAGACAGGCTGGCTTTTGTACAACAACCCACTACCACCAGCGTAAATACTAATATGACGCCGAGTGTTACTGTTTCGGCAAATGATGTGAATGCAAACAGGGATTTAGATTTTGTTTTAAGCATCAGCATTACTTCTACCGGCACACTTAATACGACCCCGCAAACTGCTACTGCATCAGCAGGGTTGGCTACATTCAGTACCATTAATCATACAGCAACCGGGACTGGATTTACTTTAACAGCAGTAAGGACCGCAACCACTGATTGGAGTGCAACAAGTAATCCTTTTGACATTACAACTATAGTATATGCAGATGGAGATTACAGAACTACATCGGGCGGGTACTGGCTGGGTTCAACTACTCCCAAAGCAACCTGGGAAAGATATACGTTAGCCACTAATACCTGGACTACGTCTGCTGAACCAGCGAATAATACGACTAACAGTATTTATATTGAGAACGGACATGCCGTTACTTCCGGCAATATTTTTGCGAATGGGGTAAATATAAAAGTGAAAAGCGGAGGTACATTTAATTCAACGTATAACTCTACCGCCAACTCGGTCTATATCTATGACGGAGGAACCATGTCAATAAGCGGAAACCAGCTTCAGATTAACGGAACATTCGAAATTGAAGATAACGGCAATTTTATTTTTAATTATTCGGCAAATGCAGGAGCTACTTTAACATCAGGGCTATGGAAGGGAGATGAAAATTTTCATCCGAATTCAAACTTCATTATTAAGGATCATAAAGCCGGAAGTGGTAATTATTTTTTACCTGCAGATGGTGTAATCACAGAACGAACTTATAGCGGTGTAACGGCTACATTTGGTAACCTGATAATAGATATGGGCGCTGCCGGAGATAATAATACGCTTCGGTTTAATAATGGCAATTTGAATAATAAAATTCTTACTCATAAAGATTTAATTTTCAGAACTGCTAATACTGGTACCAATGTAAACATGTTCTATGCTGCATCTAATCTAACTATTAACGGTAATTTTAAAATAGAATCTACGTTTACTAACAATGTAACCCTCACTACGTCTGCCGTTACTTTGGGCTTAACTATAAACGGAGATCTGATAAATGAATCTGCCAATACTTTAATGCTCGTGAACAACGCCGGTGGTAGTTCTACGGTTACAGTAAATGGCAATATCACACAGTCGGGTACCAATACCACCAATGTAAATGGAACTACAGGTGGCACTTCTGTCGTAAACCTGAAAGGAGATTTGTCGATTGCATCAGGCTCGCAATTGACATCTACAGCTACAGCAAATAATAGTTTCAATTTCACCGGTACAGGTGACGGATTAACTCCTGCAACCACTCAAACCGTTAGTGTTGCATCAAATACCTCGTTAACCAATAGAAACCGTTATATCAACTTCTATGTGAATAATGGCGCTTATGTACAACTGGCTAACCAGAACCTGGAGTTGGGGATAAACAGTACATTCACAGTGAATGCAACCGGCGGCTCACCTGCCACAGGAGGAGTTTTGGATTTTAATTTCAACAGCAGCAATACGGCTTTAAATATTACAAGTTATTCTACCGGTAGTAAATTCTTTTTGGGCGGCGCCACTGGGGCGCTGGCGGGAGGAACGCTGAAAATATCCTCGCCGGATGGTATCAACGCCACTTCGGGCACGGTAGGCAATGTGCAGGTAACCAATGCGCCTACATACAATGGTGTATCTACATTCTGGTACACAGGCCGGGCTGCTACCCAGTATACTGGTACAGGGCTGCCAACCGGATCCAGTGCAAAAGTGATTATCTGCGAATTATTGGATAATGATAAGAAACTGGTTTTATCAGGCAGTGATGGGTTGGGTAACGGCGCTTACGGTGTAAGCAATACGACTACCCTGAGTACAACAGGAGGTAAATTAGATATCAGGACGGGGCAGGTTATAGAAACGGCCACTGCGTATTTTGATAACACCAGCGGTACATTGTATATGGCTCCCGGTACCTTGTACAAAATTGTAAAAGGGGATACCGATTATGATCTGACCGGCTCTAATAATGACGCTTATGATAATCCTGTCCCAAGGATGACAGGCAGCACTTTCCCTTATATCCTGACCGGGGGAACTGTTGAGCTGGCCGGTAGTACCGCAGGAAATTATTACCAGGTACTCAGGGGACAAAATAACACGACTGATATTACATACCATAATGTGAAGTTTTCCGGTGCTAACATATTAGGCTCAAATTTTAAAGGAATTCCTGGTTCAATTACTGTCACAGATTCATTATATATCACCGAGACTGCCATTGTGGACTGCCGTACAAGAGCGAATGTTGCAGCGTCTTTCATTGGTGACGGAGCTTTAATAATGGATGGTGGCCGTATCAGGTTTAAAAATGTCTCCAATCCTCAACCCGAATTAAAAGGTCTTAATGAAACCTATACATTAAGTGGGGGTGTTACTGAGTTTTATGGATCGTCCACCAGCAGCAGGCAAACCATTAAAGGCAAAAATGTTTCCGGCGGCTATAATATTATTTATAAAGAAATAGAAATTACAGGGGATAAAGATGTCATAACTCCTCAAACGAGCAATGTTGGCCAGAGTGACGAAAATATCTACCTGAACGCAACCGGCGGTAAGCTCACTGTTAAAGCAGCGAGTGCTGGAATTTATAGCGCAGGTAAGTTTACCATGAGTAACCGCAGTGTTCTCAGTGCCAGCTCACCTAATACCTCATCCGTTATTGTAGAAAATGGGGGCACTTTTGTTACGGAGAGCTCCAAAGGGTTCAGTGGTTTTACCACGACCACTATTCCTGCCAATAATTCTTCTGTTCATCTGAACATTAATACGGTAACACTTAATCCCGGAAGTACAGTAATATATTCCCGGAGTGATATACAGGATATCTCAAACCAGGTGCCTTATTACAATCTTCAGATTGAAGGTACATCTAACAAAACAGCCCCCTGCGGAAGCTGCGGTGAGCTGCAGGTCAAAGGCGACTTAACCAAGTTCAGCACCAGCACATACATTCACAGCAGCGGTACAGTTAATTTTAATGGTACTACCGGGCAGGTATTCAGCAATACCTCCGCAAAAGAAATGCTGTTCTACAATGTGATCAACAGTAATAATCATACTGACGGGCTTACCATCAACAGTGACAGCTTTGCGGTGGCAAGAAAATTATCGCTGCAGGAAGATTCAAGGCTGAAGCTGGGAACCGGTAATATCATTCTCAAATCAGATGCTTCGGGTACCGCCAGCATCGATAAAATACCTGCCGGTGACCAGAATCTCATCCAGTATCCCGGAGTCGGAAGATTCATCGTGGAAAGAAGGATCGAATATGTAGGCAGGTGGAATCTCGTAGGCTCACCAACGGGCGGCGATCCACAGACGGTATATAATTCATGGCAGGAAAACCCTGCCGGCCCTGCGGCCCCGGCCAATTACGGCACACAGGTAACCGGTCCCGGTGGCGGGAACGGCCTGGATGATAATACTGTTGGCTACTCCATGAAATCATGGAACCCTGCTACAAATGTATTCGACGGGGTTGCCAATACACTGACCACATTGGTCAATAAACCGTCGGGATTCTTCCTTTTTGCCCGTGGCGACAGGAGCGTAAATGTTTCCGGAACCGGCTCACCTACAGTGCTCAGGAGTAAAGGAAAACTGTATATAGGTAATACAAGCGCCCCTGCGGGACTGTCAGCCCCTTCGGTAACACATGCCGGTCTCAGTGTAGATGAATTTTTCCCTGCAGCCAATCCTTTCGCATGTACCATCGATTTCCAGAGTGTATTCAACAGCAGCACTAATATTAAACCCGTGTATTACCTGTGGGATCCTTCCAACCCGGGTTCTTATTCACTGGGTAAATACCAGGCCATCAGTAAAACAGTGCTTTGGCTGCCTACGCCGCCGGAAGGTTTGTACGCAGGCTTCTCAGGATCGGGTTACAGCGAAGTGCAGAGTGGTCAAGGGTTTTATGCCGTATCAAATGCAGGCGGCAGTTCCACAGTTGCCTTTAAGGAAGACGATAAATTGCCGGATATCAGCCGGTCTATGACAAGAGGTCCGCAGAACCCCGGTGAGCTGGTCATGATGAGCACCATGCTGCATACCACCGACAATTATATCATGGATGGCAACAGGGTGGTATTTGATCCGGAATACAGCAATGTCGTAGGAGAAGAAGATGCTCCCAAAGTAATGAACAGCGGCGAAAACCTGGGTGTATTGTCGCAGGGCAAAAAGCTCATCGTGGAGGGCCGTCAACCCGTTGCAGAGGCGGACACTATTTTTTATGTGATGAGCAATCTTAACATACAGCATTACCAGCTGAGCTTTGAGCCAAGAAATCTTGGAGGAACAGGGCTCACCGCAGAGCTGATTGATCAATTCTTAAATACCCGCACCAATATCAGCCTGAGCGATAGCAGCTATTATGGCTTTGATGCTACGTCGGATGCACCCAGCAGGGCGGCAGACAGGTTTATGCTTGTATTCAGGGCGCCGGCCGGTCCATTGCCTGTAACGTTTGTTTCCATCAGCGCACAAAGGCAACCTGATAAGAGCATTAAAGTGAACTGGCAGGTGACCAATGAGATCAATATTGACAAATACGAGGTACAGCGCAGTGCCGATGGGCTGAACTTCAGCAGTATATTGTCGGCCCCTGCGACAGGCAGCCGCAATTATACCGGCAACGATGCAACGCCGCTGGTCAATAACAATTTCTACCGGATAAAAGCCACGGGTTTTGCAGGTGATATCACTTACAGCGCTGTGGTAAAAGTAGGACCTGAAAAAGATCCCGGTACCATCGTTATACAGCCTAACCCGGTTAAAGACAAGCAATTGAACATCCGGTTCACCAATAAGCCGGATGGTGATTATAATGTGCTGTTAAGCAATACACTGGGCCAGGTGGTTTATAAAACAACCGTGGATGTGTCGGGCAATAACATGGTTAAAAAGCTGGTTGTACCGGCAAGTACAGCAGGAGGCAGCTACAGGGTAACCGTTTATGACAAAGCAGGGGTGATCGTATATTCGGAAGCGGTGGTAATAGAATAAAAACAAGCTTTTTCCGTTGTATGAAAGCATTACCTGCGATAAATTTTTCATGTGTCCGGATTTTTGCACGAATCATGAATCCAATTGTTTTTTTAAATAGATTTGTACATTCATGAAACCATAGTAATCCGTACAATGAAATAATTTAAATGATAATTATGAAGAAGAGTTTTAAAAAAGTAGCTGTAGTACTTGCGCTTGCCTTTGCCGTGAACCTGCCCCTGGTAACATTTGCACAACCCGAGGATCCATGCACGGACCCTGCCATTCCATGCCCGATAGACGGAGGCCTCAGCCTTCTGCTTGCAGCAGGTATTGGTTTGGGTGCAAAGAAGGCATACGACAGAAGAAAAGCAACAAAGAGCTGAGCAGCATTCAGCCAGCAATAAAATATAAGAAGGCGGTTCCAGAGGAACCGCCTTTATTTTTAGTTGTAAAATATCAGGGAGAAAGTAGCCGGCCTGTTATGATTTCACCGCCACTGCAAAGTCGATCATCTTCTTTTTATCAGGGCCTATCCATCGAAAGCGCACGATATAAGGCGACTTATCGGTTTTAAGCCGGAAAGGAATTTTTGCAATGAAATCCACGTCATTGCTTTCCCCGGAGCCTTTTATTTTTTTCAGGAATTTTTCTGCCAGCTTCACGGGTTTCCCGGTACGGTCGTTTACCCAGAAAAGGGTAGTGCCGCCCATCACTTCCGGGAGCGAAGAGCCGGTGATCTCCGTCATTTCAATACTGAGATAGGCAAACTTGGGGGCCACTTTTATAGAGGTGTCAATGCTGATGGTGGCCGATTTTATTTTCAGCCCCAGGCTGAAGCCTGTGCCGTCGCCGGTCACTTTTACGGCGCTGGCTTTCTGTGCGGCGCCCAGCAACGGGGGGACAGGTGCTGCGGATGTCTGCGCAAAAGAACCGGTTGAAAGTAGAACGGCGGCAACCGCCGAAAGAAAAGATGATTTGAACATGGATAGGTATTTGTCATGAAGATAAGCATATTTGTTATCCGGCGGTTCAACACAATAAAACTTAACCGGGCGTTGCATCCGATTTATGTTTTGTTTAAAATATGTGGATTCCTTCTATCTGTTCAGTAAAAAAAATCCCGCAGGTTAAGCTGCGGGAAGAGTTCATGGCTGCTACTATGCTGAAAACTAATTTTTAGTAATAGCGGGTTTATCGTCCTGTTCTTCTTCTACTACAAAGGTGATGGGTTGTTTCCTGATCGAGTTCACATTCCTGCCGTTCTGTTTGGCCGGTATCCATTTAGGTCCTTCTTTGATAACATTAATGCAGCTCAAAGCTGTTTTGCTGTCCCGGTAATTTTCGGTGGAAATATTATTGACGCTGCCGTCACGATTCACTTCAAATTTTACAATAACGGTGTAAACGCCGGCGCTCCATCCTTCATCAACAGGTGTAGCGGCGTTGATCGTTTTCTGCAGGTATTTTTTCCAGGCTTCCACACCACCGGGGAACTGTGCTTCCTGTTCTACTTTAGAAAAAAGAACATTATCAGGATTTTGTTCTGCTACAGTCAAAGTGGTTAAAAATGTATGATAATCTTTTGCTTCTGCGGGGAGCCGCTCTACTGAAAAATGATACGTGCCGAGCTTTTTACCGTCTCTTGTAACCAGGCTGATCACTGCTGTGCCGGTGCCGGAGAAACGGGCAATCCATTTTCCTTTTTCACTGGCAACATTGCGGACATCGCCTTTGGCGCTCCCTTCGGCTGTAAGGATAGCGATCGTATTGGCAGGGGCACCATCCAGGCGGATCATATTTTCTACGCCTATATACAATACATTTTTTTCTTTATCCCTTACGATAATGCTGCCATCGGTGCGAACGGTTTCTTTGCCATCGCAGGCTTCCTCTATAGTGATATTGCCTTTGAGAAAAATTTCTACCACACCATTGGCTGCCTTGGGATTGTTGAATTTTTTTACAGCAGTTTCCCCTTTGAATACGGAAACCTTTTCTATTTTATCAGGATTGAGCTTACGCAACTGTAAAGCAGGAACTTCTTTACCATTTACGATGTACAAGGGTTCCTGGCCTTCTTTTGCAACAGGCCATCCGTTTGCTACCTTGTAAGCAGATGCCCGCTGACTGGCGTCTGTACTTACGGGTATATCAGTGCCGTTGGCAGTGGGATAAAAGTTGGCTGCGACCACACGACCCGATAGTTGAGCGGGAGGAGCCGGTGGGGCGGGTGGTGGTGGCGGAGGCGGTGGAGGAACACCCGGGGCTGGTGGCGGCGGTGGAGCGGGTGCAGGAGGAGGTGGCGGTGGTGGAGGAATAGGAATTCCTGCTTTTTCAGCTTCCTCCGGTGTGATTTTATACTTTTTGCCACTGGCTACGGTTACTTCCACCTCATGTGTATCCTGTTGTTTTCTTACAGAAACACCGGTGATCTTTTCACCCTTGTATTGGCCCAGGTCGTAAGGAATAGTATCCATGGTCACAGCGGCCAGCTGCTCTTTTGTGGCGGCAAACCTTGCGATGGCTGCCAGGATGTTTTTGGCAAAGGCCGTTTGACCGGCATTGCTTTGCAGGTAAGCCAGGTCTTTCCGGTTATTGATAGCGCCGGCTTCAATCAATACCGAAGGACAATTGAGCTTTTGTAAAACCATGATGCCTGCTGAACGCTGTATGGGGCTTACATTTACCGAAAGCCCATAATGATTGCTGTTGAATTGTTCAATCAGCGCTGAGGCAAACAATTTGCTTGATACAGTATTGCCATAAGTGTTTTTCGCAATAAAAACCTGCATGCCGGTTCTGGCATCTGTGTCCCCGGTTTGCGGGCCTCCGTCGGTATGAAGAGAGATGAACAGGTCAGGACCTGCCTTTTCTGCGATCACCACTTTCTCATTCGGGTGCTGGTAAATGTCCGACTCTCTTGTGAACACCAGCTCGATATTGCTGTATTGATTCAGGTCTTTGATCTTTTTCAGCAGGGCAAGATTGATGTCTTTTTCAACTGTTTTTCCGTCAGCGCTCATGGCGCCTGCATCCTGCCCGCCATGACCTGCATCGATCACAACGGTGATCTTTTTTTCGGGGTCGAATATTTTTTCAATTCCCGATTTCGCTTTGATCGTAAGCGCTGCTATTACAAACAGTATCACCGGCAATGCCAGTACACGATACAGGTAGCCCGCTTTACTGTTATTATATTTTGTGAGCATTTTTAATCTTCGTTTGATGGGTGAATAAAAAAAGTGATTGCTTAAAAGGTACGAATGATGGGGATAAGCGCTTTGGATGATCATGGCTGCAAGGGCCCCTGCATCATGATCTTCTATGGCTTTTTTGTCTGCAATGAACTCATGAATGAGGTGCAGCTCTTTTTTAATGAACCAGAATACGGGATTTATCCAGAAACAAATGAGTAGAATGTTGATGTAAAGCTTATCAAAGCTGTGCTTTTCCCTTACATGCGCCAGCTCATGCTTTAAAATACGCATGCCGGTAGGGCTGTTGATATCAATGGCATTGTTCCAGAAAACAAAGCTGAAAAATGAAAAGGGCGTTCCCTTCGCATCGCTTTCCACGAATACAATATCATGAAGTGAGCGGGCCTTGTTGCTGTTGAGAATGCGGTAAATATGCATCCATACCCTCACAAGGCCGGCCAGCAGTATAATGGATATAATGATATAACCTGCCCACATAAGCTGGCTGCTGCTGATATGATTGTGCTGCGTGTGAATGATCACTTCTTCCAGGTATTCATCGCTGCTGTTCACTACCTGCAACAGTTGCACGGGTGTAGTGCCGGTGCGTTCATCGCTGAACAATACATTGAAGTTGAGAAAAGGAACGATCAGCGAAATAGCCGTGGCGGCCAGCAGGTAAAACCTGTTGTATGCATGGTATACTTTATTGCGCAGGAACAAGTGATAGTACCCGAATAAAACAGCCGAGCACAGGGTTACTTTCAGCAGGTAATAAAAGAAATATGGCATAAACACGGGGTTTAAAATCGTTTTTAATAATAAAAGATACTTTTAAGGCTTCTTCTTCAGCTGCTTCAGCAGCAGCTCCAGTTCTTCTATGCTTAAACCGTTTTCTTTCACCATAAAAGAAACGGCATTGCTGTAGTTGCCTTCAAAATATGATTTCACCAATGTTTTTAAACTCAGCTTGCTGTAAGCATCCTTTGCTATCAAAGGATAATACTGGTGCATACGGCCAAAGCTGTTGATGCCTACAAATTCCTTTTCTACAAGGATCTTTAAAATAGTTGCTACGGTATTGTTATGCGGCTTCGGATCCGGCAAAGCTTCTACGATTTCTCTCAGAAAAGCCTTGTCCAGCTTCCATATCACCTGCATGATCTGTTCTTCCGCCCTGGTTAATGGTTTACTCATTTGTCTGGAATTATGGATTAAAACTAAATAATTAGTTATAAAACTAAAAATATAGTTATCCACATTTTAACAGGAATCTTTTAAAATTTTATTTCCGTCAATAGGAGTGGAGGATTAAATTTGCCGGAATGGTCATTAGCTGATCAGTATTCAAAACAATCAACGCATAACCCCGATCGTAGCATGTCTCAGTCAATCATTGAATTAAAGGATATAAATATTTACCAGGGCGATAACCTTGTTTTAAGCGATGTCAATATATCTGTTGGCAAAGGGGAGTTTGTGTACCTGGTAGGTAAAACCGGTACCGGTAAAAGCAGCCTGCTAAAAACCATGTACGGCGACCTGGAGCTCAACAACGGTGAAGCATGGGTTGCAGGACATGACCTGAGGAAAATGACATGGAAAACAGTGCCGTTCCTGCGCCGTAATCTGGGCGTGGTGTTCCAGGATTTCCAGTTGCTGACCGACAGGAATGTAAACAATAACCTGAAATTTGTTTTGAAAGCCACCGGCTGGAAAGATGAGAAGCTGATGGATGAAAAAATTGCCGATGTGCTGGATAAAGTCAACCTTAAGACAAAAGGATTTAAAATGCCTTTTGAGCTGAGTGGCGGTGAGCAGCAGCGGGTGGATATTGCCCGTGCCCTGCTCAATTCACCCCGACTGATCCTGGCGGATGAACCTACCGGTAACCTCGATCCCGAAACCAGCGATGAGATCATGCAGCTGTTGTTCCATATTGCGAAAGATTATGAAACAGCCGTGGTAATGGCCACGCATGATTATCGTGTGATCAATAAATATCCTGCACGTACTATTAAGACCGAAGCCGGTAAAGTGTGGGACAATGCGACGGTTAGTCATTGAGTCAATTAATAATTGTCAATTATCAATTGTTAATTATTCTGAGAAGTCTTGTTATTTGGAGAGATGTCCATCAGCTGCATCAGTTTCGCAGCGTTTTGCCCGTTATTGTATACTTCCCATAGTGCCTGCTGCCGCAGCAGGATATCGTCTGCTGTAAATGCTGTTTCAAACAGGCGGATCGTTTTTTGTAAAAATAGTTGCGGCTCTTCAGCAAAGCTGCAGGTGCCTTCCAGTTCGGCGCCTTCAATGGTTGCTTTGTTTACCAGGCAATGCCTGCCATTATACAATGCATTCAGCAGTTTCAGCTTTACACCCGTGTTGTTAAAAGAAGGCAATACATTCACCTGCGCCTGTATCACCAGGTCCTGCATTTCGATATTGGTGGGATTTTCAATAAGGCTGCAATTAGGATATTGACTGATCTTTTTTTCCAGCGCTTCCGAAGGGCGCTTACCGGCCACGATAAAAGGAATATCCGTTTTGCTGAAAACATGCTCCAGCAGCCATTCCACCGCTCTTTCATTTTCATTAATGCCCAGGTTGCCGTGGTACAGGCAATATTTTCCTTTGCCTTCCAGCGATGTTACTTTGTCCCATGGCGTGAAGGCTGGCAGGAAATGAATAGAAAAAATGCTGAACAGTTTTTTGTAAACATTGATATCGCTCCGGCTCAGTGCCAGTATGGGCGCCTTGTCGCTGATCTCCAGTTCGTATTTTTTCAGCAGGCGGCTTTCATTGAGAAAATACCAGCGCTTGATAAAATTGGTTTCATGTCCTGCCAGCTTCTCATAATACAAGAACTCGGTATTGTGCAGGCGGAGAAAAATTTTCCTGCCTTTTAATGCATCATTGTGCAACAGGTAGCTGCATTGTATGCCTTCCATAAGTATGGGGTAAGCATCTTTCTGCAGGTTGCGCAACAATGCTTCATTGTTTCTCGATGCCACCATGTAAGGCAGGCGCAGCGGCAGCGCCTGGAAAAAGTTTTTTCTCTGATAATACAGCACTTCTTCGCAGTAGTTATCCAGCTCATCCTGTGGCGGCCGGCCATTGCTGAAGCAATGCAAATGAATGCGGATACCTGCTTTATGCAGTTGCTTTATCTTATAAAAAATATCCATCACGCCGCCGTAATCGGCAGGCCAGGGAACATCCAGTGAAATGATATGCAAATGAAAGTCGCTCACAGATATGGCTCGTAGATCTTTTTAAGTTTTTCCGATTCGTTTTCCCAGCAAAGCTCTTTTGCGGCAACCGCACAATTGTGCTGGTATTGCCGGTAGTTGTCTGCTGATGATGAAAGCTGCTCAATGGCATGGGCAATCGTTTGCGGGAGCAGATCATTGATGCATACGCCGCATCCGTATGTTTCTACAATTTTTTTTACCTCAGGTATGGCTGTTGCCACCACGGGAACACCTGCATGAATATAATCAAATATTTTGTTAGGCAAGTTGAAGAGGTAATTGATGTCGTCAAATGAATCGAGGCTGCAGCCCACATGCGCCAGCCTGGTATATCGTTTCAGCTGTGCGGGCGGAAGCTTTGAGATCATTTCCACTCGTTGATCGAGCTTCCATTCTTTTGTTTTTTCCGCAATCGTATCCCACTCGGTTCCACTGCCGATGTACAGCAAAAGATAGTCTTCCGGTAAAAAAGGCAATGCAGCCAGCAGTTCCAGCCCGCCACGGCCTGTATTGATACCGGCGCCCTGCATCAGCACTATTTTTTTATTTCTCCATCGGTCGGGAAGCGGCATCGGTTCAATCGTTTCTGTAAAAGGTACATTTCTTATAACAGACAAGTGATTGCCATATTCCTTTTCGTACGCTTCTTTTACCGAATCATTCACAGTGTAAACAACAGGTAGTTTTGGAAATACCCAATCCTCCACCGACTTCCATACCTTCTTTTTAAAACGGGCATTCCTTAATTCAGGCACCCCTGTAAAATACTCGTGCGTATCATAAAATATTTTTTTCTTTCCCAGCCTGCTCACTAGGTAATTGGGCAGCAATGCATCGAGGTCATTCGCCAGCAGGTAGTCTGTTTTGCTGAACAATATTTTCCAGAATAATTTAAAATTGAATTCTGCATACTGCATAAATCCTTTGCGGAAAAAACAGCGGATCCTTTTTGCCTGGAAAGGGTAGCTGTCGAGTGGCAGGCTGTTGTGGAAAGCCCTGGCGATCACCGTTACATCAAAGCCCATCTGCTGCAATGTGGTGCAGATGCGGATTACCCGCTGATCGGTGGTAAGATCGGAGATCACAGAAACAAGTATGGTATGCCTGCGTTGTATAATAATAAATATAAGATTGGCAAGATAAATGATTTTGCCCGATGAGGCGTTTCAGCAACAGCGCCAGAAATGTCTCCGTTTGAATTTTACCATTTAAGAAGCTGTGGTTGTATGTCACACTGAGCCTGTCGAAGTGTTGTCGAAACCAGGGTAGCATAAGAATGGCACCCGCCTTCGACAGGCTCAGGCTAACCATCTTTTAAACTGAAATGCTAACGCATTGCGTGGTTATCTGGTTGATTGGGCAATTATATATCCAGGCTTTGAATATTTTCCCTGATAGATCGTGCAGCATTTCCATCGCCGAATATGCTGTTGTTGAAATGCGATTGCAGGTAATTAAGCTGCTGCACATTTTCCAGGATGCTGTGAGTGCTGGCATCTGTCTGCAGGGCGCAGCCAGCTTCTATGATCTCCGGCCAGAAAGGTTTTTCCATGATGATGAGCGATGCTTTCCTGCTGAAGTATGCTTCCCTGCTGGTGCCGCCGCTGTCTGTGATCACAAAAGCTGCATCATTCAGCAATCTTTTCATTTCGGGATAACCTACCGGGGGCAGGCAAACAAAATGAGCCGTTAAGCCAAATTCATCCAGCTTTTTTTCTGTATGCGGATGTACAGGCATCACCACCGGTATCTGGCGGTGCAGTTGGTTAAGACCGTCTATAATGTTTTGAAGATGCTCCCTGTTCCCAAGGTTGGCAGCCCGATGTATGGTGCACAATACAAAGCCGGAAGGCAATCCCGGGTAAGCATGGCCCGGCGCAATTTTGATAAAAGCATCCAGCATCAGGTCGCCGGTGAGCAACGGTTGTGAAGCAATGCTTTTGCCATAACCTTCATTCAGCAGGGTATTGTAGTTTTTTTGCGTACAGCAATAGTTTATATCCGCCAGCCTGTCTGTAAGCAGGCGGTTGATCTCCTCCGGCATGCTCATATCGCCGGTACGTACGCCCGCCTCAAAATGAAGTAAGGGCGTGCCGGTTCTTTTAGCAGCGATAGCGGCAGCCAATGTAGTATTGGTATCGCCGTACACAAGGGCCATTGCATTTTTTTCTTTGCTGAAATAATCCTGCAAGGCATCTGCGGCCTGCGCAATAAACTGGTTGGGGGAAGGGTGCCGGATATTAAAATTTACGTCTGGGGAAGGAATGGATAATTCTTTAAAGAACAGCTCATTCATCTGGTAGCTGAAATGCTGACCGGTATGAATGATGGCCTGTTCAGGCCCGCCGTTATCGGCAATCTCCTCGTGCAATACCGCCAGTTTGATGAACTGCGGCCTGTTGCCTACAATATGCAATAATTTTCTCAAAGCTGTTTGGCTGAATATATTTTTTCAATTATCTCTACCGTTTTCATGCCTTCAAAAGCGCCGGTAAATTCATGAGCCGGATCCTTTAATGCCTTGATCAGGTTTTCATATACTTTATCATGATTGCTCATGCTGCCCTGGTAAAAACCATAGGCGTTGGCAGGATTGCCGGCAGGCAGGTTCTCAATGCACACATCTTCGATACACTGGTATTCCAGCTCATTCAAATACTGGCCGCCTATTTTTACAGTGCCCTTCTCGCCGAATATGGTAAAGGAACCTTCCATATTTTTTTTGTAGCTGTTCACTGTAAAGTTCAGTGTGCCAATAGCGCCACTCACCATCTCAAGGATCACCACGCCACTGTCTTCGATTTCAAGCACCCGGTGCTCAAAATTTTTGAGGATGGTCTTCACCGATTTTACATCGCCTAGAAACCAATACAGCAGGTCGATGAAATGACTGAACTGTGTATACAAAGAACCGCCATCCATTTTGCGGGTGCCTTTCCAGCTATTGGAATAATAGCTGTTGGGCCTGTTCCAGAAACAGTTTACCTGGAAGGAAAGTATTTTGCCCAGCTTAAATTCTGTCAGTAATTTTTTAACGGCCTGTACAGGGGGGTTGTAGCGGTTTTGTTTAACAACGAATAATTTCCGGTCGGCCTCATTAGCCGCAGCCATCATTTTCTTTGCATCTTCCAGGTGAATGCAGAGCGGTTTTTCGCACAATACATTTTTACCTGCCCGCAGGCTTTGTATGCTATGCCTGGCATGCAGCCCGTTGGGCGTACACACACTGATTACCTGGATATCAGGCTCGTTTTCCAGCAGCTCTTCAATGCTCAGGTAAAGGCTGCAGTTGTATTGTTCTGCCAGCTCGGCTGCATTTTCATATAGAATATCACATACTGCCGCCAACCGGCCCACTTTGACGATCTGCTCCGCATGCCTGCGGCCAATGCGTCCGCAACCCACTATGGCAAAACTTGTTTCCATCCTGCAAAAATGCTTCATTTTATGTTATAAAAGATAAATACTTGGCCTGGCCGCAGCGATCATAAATTTTTCCCGATCTCGTTTGCCGCTTATCAAACCGGGGGGCTTCTTTTATTGCTTTTTGGGTATTTTACCGCTTCAACACCAACATTCATAAACCATATAAGCATGATGAAAAAAAACTGGATGCTGGCTGTACTTGCGCTAGGCGCAACGCAGCTGGCAACGGCACAGGCCAAGCTGGTAGAAAAAATTACCAAAAAAGGAAATGAGATTGTGATACCTTATGAAAAGTATGTATTACCCAACGGGCTAACGGTGGTCGTACACGAAGATCATTCTGATCCCGTAGTGCACGTAGACGTTACTTACCATGTGGGTTCGGCAAGAGAGGAAATAGGGAAAAGCGGCTTTGCACATTTTTTTGAGCACATGATGTTCCAGGGAAGTGATAACGTGGCCGATGAGCAGCATTTTAAATTAATTACAGAATCGGGCGGTACGCTCAACGGCAGCACCAACCGGGATCGCACCAATTATTACGAAACCGTGCCCAGCAACCAGGTGGAAAAAATGCTCTGGCTGGAAGCAGACCGCATGGGTTTTTTGCTGGATGCGGTTACCCAGCCCAAATTCGAGATACAACGTTCCACCGTTAAAAATGAAAGAGGTCAGAACTACGACAACCGCCCTTACGGTCTGCTGGGAGAGTTCACTTCCAAAAACCTGTATCCTTACGGTCACCCGTACTCATGGATGACGATCGGTTACCTGGAAGACCTGAACAGGAGCGATGTGAATGACCTGAAAAATTTCTTCCTGAGATGGTATGGACCTAATAATGCTACCCTTACTGTAGGCGGCGATGTGGATACCAAACAGATCGTTCAATGGGCAGAAAAATATTTCGGTTCCATTCCCCGTGGACCCGAAGTGAAAAGTGTAACGCAGCCTGCCGTAAAGCTGGACAAGAACCGCTATGCTAGCTATACCGATAATTATGCAAGAATGCCGCAGATGCGCATTGTGTATCCCACGGTGCCGGATTACAGTAAGGATGCTCCTGCGTTATCCTGCCTTGCGCAGGTGCTGGGGCAGGGAAGAAGCTCGGTGTTTTACCAGTCGATGGTGAAAACGCAGAAAGCACTCAACGCAATGGCCTTCAACAGTACATCGGAGCTGGCCGGCGAATTTACCATTTCGGTTTCGCCTTATCCCGGTAAATCATTGAGCGAAATGGAAACGCTGATCAACGAAGCGCTGGCTGAGTTTGAAAAAAGAGGTATTACCGATGAAGATATCGCCAAGTTTAAAAGCCAGAGTGAAAGCCGCTCTATCAACGGCCTTGCAAGCGTATCGGGCAAAGTAAGTCAGCTGGCTGCTTACCAGACCTACCTGGGTAACCCGAACCAGATCGGCAAACAACTGGCTGCTGTGCAGGCGGTGACAAAAGAAGATGTGATGAGGGTGTATAATCAATACATCAAAGGAAAATACAGGCTGGTGGTAAGCGCTTTGCCTAAAGGCAAAGAAGAGCTGAAAGCCGGTGCCGATAATTATGTGATCGATTCAAGTCACTACAACAAACCTGATTATGGATATGCCGGGCTGAAATATGTAAAGGCAAAAGATAATTTTGACCGTTCCAAAATTCCCGGGCAGGGCGCTAATCCTGTAGTGAAAGTGCCGGCTTACTGGACTTCCGAATTATCCAACAAAATAAAAGTGATCGGTACAAAAAATACCGAGATACCTACGGTTAATATCAATATTTACCTGAAAGGCGGCAAGCTCATGGAAACATCCGACTTCAGCAAAGCAGGTATTTCATCTCTCTTTGGGGCGATGATGAACGAGGATACAAAAAATTATACCAGCGAGCAATTCGGCCTGGAGCTGGATAAGCTGGGAAGCAATATCAGTGTCGGTTCTTCTACGGATGCAATTGTGTTCAGCGTGCAGACGCTTACCAAGAACCTGGATAAAACCCTGGCGCTGCTGAAAGAAAGAATGTACAACCCGCAGTTCAATGAAGATGATCTTAACCGTATCAAAAAGCAAAGAACCGAAGCGATCAACAACAGCCGTACTTCGGCTGCAACGGTGGCCAGCAATGTATATGACGTGCTGAATTATGGGAAGAGCAATATTTTTGGTATTCCCGACCAGGGTACGGTAGAAACCATTAAGAATATTTCTTTGCAGGATATCCAGGCTTACTACGATAAATACATCGGCTCCGATGAAGGCGTAGTAGTGGTGGTAGGAGATATAGAAGAAAAGCAAATTCTGCCGAAGCTTTCTTTGCTGACTGACCTCAAAGAAAAAGGCACCAACTATCCTGTAAGAGTGGCACCGCCGGCCATTGCCAAAACAAAGATCTACGTGGTGGATATTCCCAATGCGGCGCAAACCGAGTTCAGGGTGGGCGGACTGACGAACCTGAAATATGACGCTACCGGAGAATACTATCGTGCAGTGCTGATGAACTATAACCTGGGCGCTTCTTTCAGCAGCCGGGTGAACATTAACCTGCGGGAAGACAAGGGCTGGACCTATGGCGCCCGCAGTGGATTCTCCGGAGATAAATATACCGGCGCCTGGACCTTCAGCAGTGGTATCAGGGCCAATGCTACCGACAGCGCTTTGCGTGAAGTGCTGAAAGAAGTAAAAAATTATGCCGACAATGGCATCAGGCCGGATGAGATCAGCTTTATGCAAAGCTCTATCGGGCAGGCGGATGCAAGAAGCTACGAAACAGGTGCACAGAAAGCTGCTTTTATCGGCCGCATCATTGAGTATGACCTGCCTTCCGACTTCGTAAAACAACAGATGGCAATCCTGAAATCGATCACAAAACCAGAGATCGATGCACTGGCAAAAAAATACCTGGATACAGATAAGATGAATATCCTGCTGGTAGGCGATAAAAAAACGATCCTGCCGGGCATTCAGAATATGGGTTATGAAATTGTGGAGCTGAATGCAGACGGCGAGAAGCTGTAGTCATCCCATTATTTTGTATAACAAACAAAAAGCTGCTGCAGGTTTTGCAGCAGCTTTTTTATAAACTATGCGCTTCCTCCAGCCGCATGCGGTAAGCATTCATGGCCGTATGGCCCAGTTTTTTTAATAACCGGTAGTTGACTACCAGTCCAACCGCAGCGCCGATGACCGGGATCAGCTGCGCCATTTTTGCAAGGTCAATATAATCCCGGTATTCCTGCTGGAAACTGCGCCAGTCAAACCGGTTGATATCATCTGGCAGTTGCGCCGCTTGCTCTTTCCACTGCTTCATCTGGGCATATATTTTTTTGCGGTGCTGCGGGCTGCTGAAAGCCAGCTGGAATATATGAAGCAGGTACACTCTTTCTTTATAATCGGATGTATCGAACCCGTATTTAGCAGCAATATCGTACAGCATTTTTATTTTGATCCCGATGAGAAGGGGGAAGTCGGCAAATGCCATCAGCAACCCGCCAGCGCCGGTGATGCCACCTTCGGCAGCAGCTGTCTTTTTATAGTTTTCAATTTTTTCAAGAATGACAGCTTCCGTTATTTCCAGGCTCCTGACAGCTTCAGGTTTGCCGGTAGTCAGTTCAGCGCCGAACAAAACAGCCCGCAGCATTTGCTTGATGGTAGTGGTAATGGCTGCATGCACTTTTTCGGGGATGATATTATTTATTCTGGTCTGTATCTTTTTTGCCAGCCTGTCCACGAGGTTGGGATCTTTCTGCATCTCCCGCTGCCATCTCCTCAGTTCGGTTTTAGCCTTGTGTCTATAATATTGTTCTGTTGACATGATTGTATGTGTAGTCAATATTAGTTAATACCGGCAAAACCATACCAGGTTTTATGATGTGCGGGAGAAAAAATCTTTTTATTTAAATGTAATAATATTTGTTACAGTTAAAAATTATTCCTTACTTTGCAATACAATGAACAATGCAAGATTTGCTATAGGCGTCCATATCATGACTTTGCTGGCAAAGTTTCCCGGTGAATGGCTTTCATCAGAATTCATTGCATCCAGCATTAATGTAAATGCGGTGATCGTTCGTAAAGAGATCGCAGTGTTAAAAGCTGCAGGACTGGTAGAAAGCCGCCAGGGAAAGGAGGGCGGCAGCACGCTGGGGAAAAAGTTAAAGGATATCCGGCTTTCGGATATTTATGCAGCCATGAAAAGCAGCGAGGTGCTGGGTAGAAAGATACAGGATCCCAGCCCGAAATGCCCGGTGGGTAAGCAGATCAACAGGAACCTGGACACATTGTTTGGCGAAGCGGATGAAGCTATGATGAGCTTCCTGCAACGCAGGTCGCTGAAAGATTTCGCCGGGAATTTCAGCTAAATTTTTTTAAAATAAAATGTAACAATATTTATTACAATTAAAAATACATCAATGAAAAAAGTATCAGTGATCGGGGCCACAGGGTTTGTGGGTTCTGCATTAGTAAAAGAGTTATCAGACAGGGGATATGCCGTACTGGCCATAGCAAGGAATGCCGGTAAGGTGGCGCCTGCAAACAATGTAACGGCTGTAAGCGCCGATGTGTACAATACAGCGGAACTGGCTGCTGTGCTGAAAGGCAGCGATGCGGTG
The DNA here is from genome assembly GCA_047602605.1 of Ferruginibacter sp. Lineage (GTDB taxonomy): Bacteria > Bacteroidota > Bacteroidia > Chitinophagales > Chitinophagaceae > Ferruginibacter. The sequence continues at coordinate 296,378 of JASGGW010000003.1, read as the reverse complement.
ATCAGCGCTTTTAATCCCGGCTGGACCAATCCTGCCATTTATGATGATTTCCTGAAAGGAGCAAGAAGCATTGAGCAGGCGGTTGAGGAATCGGGAGTAAAAAGGTATATCGTGGTAGGCGGAGCCGGCAGTCTTTTTACTCCGGAAAACACACAGTTGGTAGATTCGCCCCAGTTCCCTGCAGAAATAAAACCAGGCGCACAGGCTGCCAGGGATTACCTGAACGAGATCAGGGAAAATAAAACACTTGACTGGACCTTTTTCAGTCCTGCTATTGAAATGCATCCCGGAACAGCCGGTGTAAGAAAAGGGGCGTATCGCACATCGCTGGAAACGCCTGTATTCAATGAAGAGGGCAGGAGCGTTTTATCGGTGGAAGATGTGGCCGTGGCATTGGTGGAGGAGCTGGAAAAAAATAATCATATCAGGCAGCGGTTTACCGCTGCCTACTAAAAGAAAGCGCCGGCTTAGCCGGCGCTTTCTTTTTTATTTTGCCTGTAAAACTTTTATCAGCGAATCTTCAATGGGTGTTTTCATGGTAAGGATCGGGTCGATCTTGTCATTCGGTATTGTCATCGACAAAACATATTGCGCTACCTTCCATTCATTGCCTTCTTTCACCACTACGCCGGAGCCCCGGCATATTTTCATCTGGGTATTGAGCAGCTCTTCAAACCAGGCGATATCGTCATGCCGACCGAAATAGATGTTCCTTTTAAGCGCAGTAAAATTCCAGGTAGTCTTTTTGTCAAAGAATGGTTTTGCCCAGGCCATAAAAGCTTTTTTATCCCAGTTTTCCGTTGCATCCGTACCATTGAAAGTGGCGTCGGCAGTATAATAGCTGAAATATTTATCGTAGTCGGCGTTGGCTGCAGCGATATTGAAAGAATCGAGCATGGCGCCGATTGCTGTTTTCTCTTTAGGAATATCAATAACGATCGCAGGCGCTGGTTGTTTGTTGTCCTGGCAGGCTGCAAATGCAATGACGGTAGCCAGTAAAAGAAATCTTTTCATGCTTTGTTGATTTGTCATCCCAAGATAAGCAGAGATGAGGAATGTATCAAGGTACACCGGAAGATGATATGCCTTCTTATTTTTTAAACAGTTCCAGCAGGGCAGTAGTGCCTGCGAATGCCCCGAAAGGAATGGCGGCAAGATCCACTTCAAAATTTCCGCTATGATTGAAGAATGGGTATTTTTTACCTTCCAGTATAGCTGCATCAGCCAGCGATTGATTGGCAATGCCGATCCACAGGTAATTGTACACCGTTTTTTTCGGATCGGTTACCAGGTGCGGGAAGTCTTCAGAAACCATCAGTCCTTTGCTGCCGGTAATGATATTTTCTTTGCCAATGGCAGCGCCGATTGCTGTATTTATTTTAGCCACCAGCGCCGCATCGTTGATCACCGGCTGTACGGTAGTCCTGATGTGAATGGTTGGATATTTTTCTCTGGGAACATTGTTGGCTAAGGCAATGCCTTCATTGATGCGTTGAATGCCATCCATCAAAGTATTCCTGGTTTGCTGGCTGAACCAGCGCAGGTTCAGCTTCAGCGAGCTGGTGGCGGGTATCACATTATAATTGATGCCGGCATTGAAAGCGCCTACCGATAATACGGCGGCTTCCTGCGCAGGTATGTTCCTGCTGATGATGGTCTGGTATTGCAGCACCGCTTCCACCCCCATCAGCACCGGGTCTATGGTAAGCTCAGGCGTGGAGCCATGACCGCCCACCCCGTAAAAGCTGACGTCCAGCTGATCGCTTCCGGGCATTCTTTCTCCTGCTGCATTGTCTACCAATCCTACGGCAATGGGCATGGTATGCATGCCGAACAGGTAATCGGGAACAGGTATCTTGTTCAGGAAAATGCTGTCGGCAACCATTGCTTTGGCGCCTAAGCCCACTTCTTCTGCAGGCTGGGCAATGAATACCAGGGTGCCGCTCCAGTCTTTCTTAATCGCAGCCATCGCCTTTGCCGCACCCAGCATCCAGCTAATATGCGCATCATGCCCGCATGCATGCATGAGCGGCACTTCTGTGCCTTCCTCATTTTTCATGGTCCTGGTGCTGGCATAGGGGAGGTTGGTGATCTCTTTTACAGCATTGCAATCCATATCTGCCCGGTACATCACTACAGGGCCTTTCCCGTTTTGCAGGATGCCCGCCACGCCGGTTTTACCAATGCCGGTTATTACGTGGTAGCCAAGCGCATTGAATTCTTTTGCAATGATACCGGCAGTGCGTACCTCCGTAAAGGCAGCTTCAGGATTCCGGTGAAGATCTTTGAATATTTCCACCAGTCGAAGTGAATCCCCGTATATAAGCTGTTTTATCCTGCTGCCGGTCTGGGCAGTAAGAGTGGAGCCGGTAAATAAGGCGATAAGGATAAAAACAGTTATTTTCCTGGTCATAATTACTGCAACGGGTATAATTTGGGGGATTCCTGGTTTCAGTTGTCAAGATACTGAGATTTCGGGGCTGTTCTGAATAAATTTATTTCCTGTCAGCGGCATTTTGTAAGCCTTTTTTCACTACTTTTGCACCCGATTAAAGAAAAAGAAATTAAAACAAAGGTTTTAAAAAACACAAAATGTCGCATTTAACAACAGAAAAAAAAGCAAACATTTTTGCTACTTACGGTGGAAAAGCCACCAATACCGGTTCTATTGAGGGCCAGGTAGCTCTACTGACTGAGCGTATCAATCATATTTCTAATCACCTGAAAACCAACAAAAAAGACTTTTCTTCACAAAGAGGTCTGATGATGATGGTAGGTCAGCGTAAGCGTTTACTCACTTACCTGAGCAAACATGATCTGACCGGTTACAGGTCACTGATTGAGAAATTAGGTCTCCGCAAATAATAACTTATTAATATGTAAGCTGAATTATTCCCAACTGTTGTAATATACCGTTGGGAATTATTCGTTATACATGATTCTTCAAAAGCTTGCCGTTGTTGCGGTAAGACAAAATTAATTACATGTCATTTTTACAACCAAAATCAACCAGTTTTGATATAGGCGGAGGCCGCATTGTTACCATTGAAACCGGTAAGATGGCCCGCCAGGCTGATGGAGCCGTTACGGTTCGCCAAGGCAACTGTATTATCCTGGCAACTGTTGTTGCCAACAAAGAGCCGAAAGAAGGCCAGTCATTTTTTCCGTTATCCGTAGATTACCAGGAGAAATTTGCTTCTGCCGGCCGTGTTCCGGGTTCCTTCTTTAAAAGGGAAGCCCGTTTGAACGATTATGAAATTCTTACGTCCCGCCTGATCGACAGGGCGCTGCGTCCGCTGTTCCCTGAAGATTATTTCTGTGATGTGCAGGTGCTGGTGACGCTGGTTTCTTCAGATGAAGAGATCATGCCCGATTCACTGGCCTGCCTGGCCGCTTCTGCCGCCCTGGCCGTTTCGGATATTCCCATCCAGGAAATTATTTCCGAAGTGCGCATTGCCCGCAAGAACGGGGAGATCTTCATCAACCCTACCCGCAGCCAGCTGAAAGATGCGGATTACGAATTCATCATTGCCGCCACTGAAAAGAACATCATGATGGTGGAAGGTGAAGCGAAAGAATGCCAGGAAGAAGACCTGGTACAGGCGCTGGAAATTGCCCATGATGCCATCCGCATCCAGATCAAAGGACAGCAGGAGCTGAGAGACCAGGTTGGTATTACCACCAAAAGGGAGTACACCAAACCTTACCGCAATGAAGAGCTGAATGCAAAGATCACTGCTTTTGCGAAAGATAAAATGCATGCAATTGCTGCAACCGCTTCTTCCAAGCATGAAAGAAGCGATGCTTTCAAAGCCCTGCATGATGAAGTGGTAGCTTATCTGGGTGAAGAATTACCCGATGAAGATAAAAAATTAATTGGCCTTTATGTAGGTGATTTACAATACTATGTAGTTCGTGATCTCATATTAAATGAGAAGATCCGCCTGGATGGCCGTGGTACTACTGATATCCGCCCGCTGGCGATGGAAGTGAATACATTACCTTCTCCACACGGTTCTTCATTGTTTACAAGAGGTGAAACTCAGTCTCTTACAACAGTTACTTTAGGAACTCCTTTAGATGAATTACTGATTGAAAGCGCTCATAGCAGCGAATATTCAAAATTCATCCTGCATTATAATTTCCCTCCCTTCTCTACCGGTGAAGTTAAAATGATGCGTGGTGTGGGTCGTCGTGAAGTAGGACATGGTAACCTGGCCATGCGTTCCCTGAAACAAATGATGCCGGGTAATGAATACCCTTATACCGTTCGTGTAGTGAGCGATATCCTGGAGAGCAATGGTTCTTCCTCTATGGCGACTGTTTGCGCCGGTTCCCTGGCCCTGATGGATGCAGGTGTGCCTTTGAAAAAGCACGTAAGTGGTGTAGCTATGGGCTTGATTAAAAAAGAAGATAACTTTGCAGTACTCACTGATATCCTGGGGGATGAAGATCATTTGGGTGATATGGATTTTAAAGTAACCGGTACCCGTGATGGTATCTGTGGTGTTCAGATGGATATTAAAGTGGATGGTCTCAGTATGGACATTATGCGTACGGCGCTGGCCCAGGCACGTGACGGTCGTTTATACATCCTGGATGCCATGCACCATTGCATTGAAAAAGCACACGAAGATGTGAAGCCTCATGCTCCACGTATGGTGAAGATCACTATCGATAAAGAATTTATCGGTGCGGTGATCGGGCCCGGTGGTAAAGTGATCCAGGAGATCCAGCGTGAAACAGGCACTACCATCAATATCGAGGAAGTGGATAATGTGGGTGAAGTAAGCATCTTCTCCAAAGAAAAAGCCGGACTGGATAAAGCGCTGGCCTGGGTGAAAGGCCTGGTGGCTGCTCCTGAAATCGGTGAAGTGTATGAAGGTACCGTGAAGAGCATTAAAGAATTCGGTGCTTTTGTTGAGTTCCTGCCTAAAAAAGAAGGTCTGCTGCACATCAGCGAAATCAGCTGGAAACGCCTTGAAAATATGAACGGTGTGTTCAAGGAAGGCGATAAAGTGAAAGTGAAGCTGCTGGATGTTGATCCTAAAACAGGTAAATTCAAGCTGAGCCGCAAAGTGCTCATGCCAAAACCTGAAGCGCCACAGCAACAAGCCAAACCGGCCGCCGGAAATGAATAATGAAACCTATTCAGCATAATAAAAGCCCTCGAAAGAGGGCTTTTATATTTTTATGGATGGTGCGGATAGATGTATCAGTGAATTTCCTGCATCTGTGCCAGGTAATGGGTGCTGGCGCCGATATCGTTATTTAATATTAGTAGAAACAATATGATTGCATTATACTTCCAAAAAATTAAAATATCAGCATCTTTGCAGAAATATTATCCCCAATATTATAAACCGAGAGGATGAATCAGAATTATGTTTCCGTTCATTTCAAAGCAGATGAACAAAAGGCCGCAATGATTACCGCATTCTTACTGGATGCCGGGTATGAAGGGGTGGAAGAAAGCAATGATGGCTATATTGTTTCTGTAAAGGAAGATGATTTTAACAGGGAAGATCTCGACGCTGTGATGAAATTGAACGATACCGCCTATACGCTGCAGACCGTTGCGCAGCAAAACTGGAACGCCGCCTGGGAGAGCAGCTTCGACCCGGTGCTGGTGGATAGCTTCGCTGTCATCAGGGCTTCTTTTCATGCACCTGTTGCTGGCGTGCAGCACGATATCATCATTACACCTAAAATGAGTTTTGGTACCGGCCACCACGCCACTACCTACCTGATGATTGAGCAGATGCAGCATATTGATTTCAGCGGCAAAACAGTGATCGACTTTGGTACCGGCACCGGTGTGCTGGCAATACTGGCTGAAAAGCTGGGCGCAGCCTCTGTAGTGGCTACAGACAATGACGAATGGAGCATCCATAATTCGGAAGAGAATATTGCGGCAAATGCCTGCACGCATATCCGGCTGCTGCTTGCCGATAACTGGCCCGAAGAATTGGAGCCTGCCAATATCATACTGGCGAATATTAACCTGAATGTGATCCTGGCCAACCTGCAGGCGATCCGGGATGCTGCGCTTCCGGGAGCCATCGTGCTTTTCAGCGGGCTGATGACGGGCGATGAAGCGCAGATAAGCACGGCCTTGGAAGCGACCGGCTTCCATATTATAAAAATATTGCATAATAATGGCTGGATCTGTCTATACACAACTTGTTAGTAATCTGCATATTAAATTAACGTTAACGCTTAGGTTTTTTCCCTTATTTTTGTCCCTCAACTCAACTAAAGGAAACGATGACAGAATTGCTTCTTATAGTATGTGCTTATTTTATTGGTTCAATTCCTAGCGCATTAATCATAAGCAAATCCATTTTCGGTATTGATATCCGGGATTACGGAAGTGGCAACATGGGTGCCACCAATACCTTCAGAACCCTTGGCTCCCGTTATGGCATTATTGTAATGGCCATGGACATTCTCAAAGGTGTGATCGCTTCTTCCTTATACGAATTCATTCCTTTTTACAGTGATAATGAACTGGCCCGTACCAACCTGATCATCGGTCTGGGTATGGCGGCGGTGCTGGGACATATCTTCCCGGTATTTGCCCGGTTCAAAGGCGGTAAAGGTGTGGCTACACTGTTCGGTATGGTGCTGGCGTTGCAGCCGGTGGTAGCGCTGGTTTGCGTGGCCGTATTCCTGCTCGTGCTTTTCTTGACCAGGTATGTATCCCTCAGCTCGATACTCGCTTCCATTATGCTGCCTGTAAGTGTGCTGTGGATATGGAACGAGCATGAAGTGCTGTACCGTGTATTCGCATTGATCGTAGCCGGGCTGGTAGTGCTCACTCACCAGAAAAATATCGGCCGCCTGCTTCGTGGCGTGGAAAGCCGTCTGCCAATTCTTAAACACCGGGACAGGCGCAAGGCCGTCAGGAGAGGTGAATAGTTTCAAAAATTTTACAAATACTTTTTACTTATTCTTTTTTGGTACGTCAATTGTTTAAGTACATTTGAATTAATACCTTAAACAATGAAGAAGTCTATTTTTTTACTTGCAGCAATCCCTGCTGTTCTTGCCGCCTGCAGCACCAATGCTGTAACGGGAAGGAAGCAATTATCCCTTTTTCCCGAATCTACCCTGGAAGCCGAAGCCGTTACACAATACCAGGCTTTCCTGAGTGAAAACAAAGTCGTAAACAGTGTCAATAACAAGGATGCCGAAATGGTGAAAAGGGTAGGTAACCGCCTGGCCACAGCCATTACGCAATACTATAAAACACAGGCAAACCCAGTTGACCTGAGTGGTTATAAATGGGAATTTAACCTGGTAGACAATGCACAGGTGAATGCCTGGTGTATGCCCGGTGGTAAAGTGGTGGTATATACCGGTCTGCTGCCCGTAACGCAAAACGAAGCGGCGCTGGCAGTGGTAATGGGCCACGAAATCACCCACGCACTGGCACAGCATGGTAATGAACGTATGAGCCAGGAAGCAGTGGCGCAGGGATTACAGGTGGCCGGTAATGTATTTACTTCGGGTAATACCAAGGCCAATACTCTTTTTAACAACGTATTTGCTCCCGGTGCGCAGGTAGGTGTTTTGCTGCCTAACTCCCGCAAGCAGGAGCTGGAAGCAGATCACTATGGCCTTATTTTCACCGCAATGGCCGGTTATAACCCCAATGAAGCGGTGACTTTCTGGCAAAGGATGGCAGCCGCCAGCAGCGGGCAAAAACCCCCTGAATTCCTCTCTACGCACCCTGCCGATGAGAACAGGATCGCACAGATCAAAAAGTATCTCCCGGAAGCGCTTAAGTATTACAAACCAGTTAAATAGAGGTTATACATAATCTTAATAATAGCTGAACCCTGCATCCGTGCAGGGTTTTTTGTATAAAAGCCCCGCTGATTCAGTAAAATAACGTACCTTTGCCCTCTGTTTAAAAACTTCCTTCAGATCGTTTTCAACGGGGGAGTGTTCTTCTCAACTAAAAAGTCTAAGTGGTCGTATGGCATTAGAAACTATGTTAGAAAAGTTACAACTCGGTAACGAAAAAAATGTTCTCATTCAAGGCTTGCCGTCATCAGTAGAAAAGCATTTCGCAAAATTATCTTTCTGTAAAAGTGTTACGCCGCTTTTAAGAAGCCGTAAAATTGATTTTGCATTGGTATTTGCCGTAAGTAAAAGACAATTATGCGATATCGTGGATGATGTGGCTCCCGCAATGCACAATGAAGGTAAATTCTGGGTGGCCTATCCAAAGCCTGCCAGCAAAATTGCCAGTGATCTTTGCAGGGATGAAAACTGGGATATGGTTGCCTGCCACGGTTATGAACCGGAGTGCCAGGTAGTGCTTGACAATGTATGGGTGGCCATGCGTTTCAAAAAGGCCCAGCTGCAACCAAAGATTGCTGCGCCACGTTCCAAAAGAACGGCTGCGGTAGCAGAAGCCTGATTCTCAAAACTTATTTATCGGGGGACAGAAGTAAGCTGATTACTTCATAATAACTGTGCCCAGTTGCCTGGTCAGCTGCATTTCCATCTGTTTCAGGTGCTGGTGTGTCTGCAGTATCAGCAGTTGCTGTTCCGGTGATTGTTCCTGCTGCATTTCCTGCTGGTTCTGCACGATCATTTTTTTGATCTTGCGCAGCTTCAGGTAATTGAGCGCAGAAAAAACTTCTTCTTTGTACAATTCTTCCCGGGTGGGGATATGGCCTTCATACTTTTCCTTCCAGTTATGGCTGATCTCAGCATCATTTGTCTGCATCAGGTTGATGACAATATCGCTTAGTTCCCTGTTTTCGTGGTAAAGAAAATTTTTGTCAGTCGGCTTCAGGCCCTGCCTGTACCAGGCTTTATACAGATCCAGTATATCCGCCAGGCCTTTGTTCTCGAAAAGCTTGTCCAGCTCATTTTCCTCGATCTCGGTAAACAGGAATTCCGCAACGGTCTGCGTTTCGTTCCAGTTGTTGTTGCCAAACTCAAGCAGGCTGCGTACCATGGCTTTTTCGTTCAGCTCATCCCTGCTGAAAAGAAAATCAGTGCCGGCATTTTCAGTGGCTTCGGGCAGGTCGGATTCCGGGAACGTGCTGTTGGCCTGGTTCCTGTTATCTTCCTTGGTTATTTTTTCCCGAAGTATTTTATTGACCAGCGTTGTAAAACCGGCTTCATCAATTTTCAGCGCCTGTGAAACCTGCTTCACATAATCCTGCCGCTTGGTAAAATCTTCGGCACGGTTGATCCTTGAAATGGTTTCGGCTACCTGGTTTACCACGGCAGATTTTTTGGCGCTGTCGTTCCCTGCATCCTTCAGTGCAATATCCAGCTGGAAAAGAATGAAATCCTTTTTATTCTCTTCCACAAATTTTTTGAAAGCATCAGCACCCACTTTGTTGACATAGCTGTCAGGGTCTTCTCCATCAGGAATGAGCACCAGCTTTACATTCAGCCTTTCTTCCAGGGCAAGATCGAGCCCACGCAATGCTGCTTTGATACCGGCCCCGTCGCCATCGTAAATGATCGTAAGGTTATTGCAGTATTTTTTGATCAGCCTCAGCTGGTCAACCGTAAGCGATGTGCCGCCGCTTGCCACCACGTTCTCCACGCCGGCCTGGTGCAGGCTCACCACATCGGTATATCCTTCCACCAGCAGGCATTCATCTGCCTTGTCAATGGCCATGCGGGCAAAATAGGAGCCATAGAGTATCTTGCTTTTTACATAGATCTCGTTTTCCGGCGTATTGATATATTTAGGCGCCCGGTCATTTTTTTTGATGATGCGTGCGCCGAAGCCCAGCACTTTACCGCTCTGGTTATGAATAGGAAAAATGATGCGGCCACGGTAGTTATCCTGGAGCCTGTCATCCCGCTGCACCACGATGCCTGTTTTCAACAATAAGTCGGTGCTGTACTGCGCTGCCGCCGCTGCTTTCGCAAAGCTGTCCCTGGCTTCGGGATCGTATCCTATCTGGAATTTCTGGATGATCGCATCATTGAAGCCACGCTCCTTTAAATAGCTCAGCGCTATATCCTGGCCTTCATCTGTATGCAGCAATTGTTCGCTGAAAAATTCCTGCGCAAACTTGTTGATGATGTATAAGCTTTCGGAGGTTTGCTGCTGTATTTTAAACTCGGGGCTGGTAGCTGTTTCCTCGATTTCAATATTGTATTTGTTGGCCAGCCAGCGCAATGCTTCCACGTAGCTGTATTTTTCAACATCCATGAGGAAGCTGATGCTGTTGCCGCTTTTGCCGCAGCCGAAACATTTATAGATTTCCTTGGCGGGAGAAACCGTGAAGGAAGGTGTTTTCTCATTATGGAAAGGGCAGAGGCCCAGGTAATTGCTGCCCCGCTTCTTGAGCTTCACATAAGAGCCCACGATATCGAGGATATCTATCTGGCTCTGGATTTTTTCTATCGTTTCCCTGGTGATCAAACCGTATAAAATAAGGGGTTAAAATTAAGAACAATTGGCCATTGTTTTGCAGGGAAAGCATTATTGTTAAGCATTCACCAAAAAATAACCATACATGGCATGGTTTATGAAAAAAGGCGGAATATTTAATCAAGTATTTTATCAGGAAAGGAATATCTTTAATTTTTAAAAATTTACACGAACATGAAGAAATTTTCTATTGTATTTGCCTCTTGTTTTGTGACCGTTTCGATGATGGCGCAAAGCGTGGATGATGTAAATAAACTTTTAGGAGACCAGAAATATGCAGAAGCCAAAGCGGCTATTGACAAGCACCTGGCTGATCCTAAAAACAGCGGTAAAGCAGAAGGCTGGTATTTTAAAGGCCGTACGTATAATGCTTATTCATACGATAAGACATTGCCGGAAACAGAAAGATACATCCTGAAATCCGACGCTTTTGATGCTTTTAAAAAGAACCAGGAGCTGGATAAAAATGATATGCGCATGAAGCTGGAAAACTATGCTTCTTACCTGGATCTTTATGGTGGTTTGTATGATGTGGGCGCCAACTCTTTCAACAGCAAAGATTATGAAACAGCGCTCAAAGGATTTAAAAAAGCGCTGGATGTAGAGAAATACATTCTTTCAAAAGGATATACTTACAAAGACATCAAATTGAATGCGCTGGATACAGGTCTCGTGCTGAACACCGCTATTGCAGCCATGCAGCTGAAGCGGGATGAGGAAGCTGTAGCGGCTTACCGCCAGCTCACAGATGCGAATGTATCCGACAGGCAATACCAGGAAGTGTATGAATACCTGGTAGATTATTATGCTAAAAAAGCTGACCAGGCCAACCTGCAGCCATTGTTGGAAAAAGGCAAGAAATTTTATCCTGCCAGCGAGTTCTGGACGGACGTGGAAATGGACGCCGTAAGAAAAAGTGGTGATAAGCCGGCTTTGTTTGCCAAATACGAAGAGCTTATTGCCAATAATCCTACCAGCTTTTTGCTGCCGTACAATTATGCCATTGAGCTGTACAATAACCTGTATGTGGGAGATGCTAAACCTGCAGACACTGATGCGGCTAAAGCCAAGCTGACCGATGTATTGAAAAAATCCATCGCCAACGATAAAGGCATTGATGCCACTGTGCTCATGACCAAGCACCTGTACCAGGTGAGCTCCGATCTCAGCATTGCTGCCAATATGGTGAAAGGCACCAAGCCTGAAGATGTGAAAAAGAAAGCGGATCTTGTTGCCAAAGCAAAAGCTTCTATGAACGAATTTCTTAGCTACGGCGATAAAGTGATTGCGTGGAACGATGCGCAGGCGAGCTTGAAACCGGTACAGAAAGCAACCTACAAAGAGCTGCTGGCCAATATGAGCGAAGTGTACAACTACCTTAAAAATCCCACCAAGGCAGCCGAACTGGATAAGAAAAGGGCCGCCATCAACTAATCATTCTGATCATACGTATCATAAAAAATAAAGCCGCAGTATTGCGGCTTTATTTTTTTATCAGGTAGCTTCATTATCATTAGTTCATCCGGATAATCTGTGGCTGACCATTACCGCCGCCCGGGCCGCCTACCCGGCCTCTCATCATGTTACCCATTTCGCTCATGGGTTTTACATCAAAATCTTTGGGAATGTCAAATTCTTTATCAGATACTTCTTTGGTCAGGTCTATCTTGGTCACTTCCACCGTCATTGTCCTGTTACGGGGCATTTTGCTCTGGTAGCTCATTACAAAACCGTCTATTTTAGTCAGGGCATTCATCGTACCATTGGCCCCCATGATGGAAGCAAAGCCCGACAAGCCGCCGGTGCTGGCAAGGTTGTTCATTTTCAGTTCGGGCGTGTACCATACGGCCACGGAGTCTTTTACACCCAACAGGTGCGTTGTGATTACATATGCTTTTTTACACTGGTAGCCGGCGATCTTTTTGGTTTCATCCGTATAGCTGATCTCGGAAGGGGAATCTGCTGCATTGATAACCCTTGTTCTCCGCCCGCTTCCGCTGTCGCTGCTGTTGCGGGTTGCCTGCATCGTGCTGTCTATTCTTTTACGCATGGCTGCCTGCTCTTCATCTGTGGCATAAAAACCTGTTTTGTTGCCCATCATTTCCAGCAGCGTGGTGGTTTTCCTGGCTGCATTGTCCCTGATGATCGTGCTGCGGCCCATATCCGATTTCAAAACGGTTTTTACCATATCGTTTTTCAGGTAGGTAACCGACTTCGTTTCACCATCGGCAAAATTGCGGAACGACATCCTGCCGCCGCCTTCGGCCTGTATGTTTGCCACATCCTCCGATTCATCGGGCGCAACAATGGTTGTAGTGGTGTTGATGATGGCCTGCGTTACCGCTTTGGGCTGCGCAAAACAATGGCCTGCAGACAACAGGCAGGCGCCGAGTAATATTTTTTTCATGAATCTATATTTTGTCCAAAAATAAAGGAGTCTTTTCAAATAAGAATATTTTCGTAGATATTCGGTTCAATTTTAACAGCTATTTCATTTTATTCACCGCCTCTATCATCCATAGCAGCTCCTTCAGGAAATTGGCGGCTCTTTTTTCAGTCGCTTCCTTATCCACCGGTACGCCGTTTTCATCGTAATTTTTGTCCACCATCGCCACGGGAAAAAGGGCCGGGGCTGGTAAAGAACCCAGTTTCCAGAGCGAATACAGCAGGGATGGGATCATGTTATTACCGCCAAATGGTCCGGCAGATACCGTGGAAATAGCCACCGGCTTATGTTTCCATTCTTCAATCAGCACATCAATGGCATTTTTAATGCTGGCCGGGTAGCCGCCGTTATATTCCGGTGAAACGATCAATACGCCATCGGCTGCTTTTATTTTGGCAGCATACTCCAGCAGGCTGGCAGGTGGATCGGGTAAAAACTTCAGCCTTTCTTCAAAAATCGGGAAGTTATAAGCGTCCAGGTCAACCAGCTCGGCTTCCGCAATATTATTTTCTTTAATATAATTCAGGAAAAAAGCAGCCACCCGGTTGCTTTTTCGTCCCATCCGTACGGAAGAAGACAATACAATGATCTTAGGCATGTAGTAATTTTTTAGTGAGAAAATGAACAATGCTGCAAAAATAAGCCCACTCTATATACTAATAAAGCGGCATATTTCCCACCTGTTTTATTGTGTTTCCTACCCTAAAATTTTATACAGCCTGCTCTGTGAAAAACCTGTGTATAATTAGGCCGCAAACAGTTCTGAACCAAAAATTTATTCTGAGCGATTCAGTTATATTTACCGCCCGGAAAAATTGTAAACAAAGTGAATGGCAGACCCCGGGTTTGCCCTTACCAAAAAAAGAACAATAGTGCGTTTAAAGAGTTTAGAAATTAAAGGATTCAAAAGTTTTGCGGATAAGACCGTGCTCAACTTCGATGAAGGGATTACCGGTGTTATCGGCCCCAACGGCTGCGGTAAAAGTAATATCATCGACAGCATCCGCTGGGTGATCGGTGAACACAAGATCAGCAACCTGCGCAGTGAGAACCTGGAAAGCCTCGTATTCAACGGCAGCAAGAGCAGGAGCGCCAGCGGCCTGGCAGAAGTGAGCCTGACCTTTGAAAATACCAAGAACCTGTTGCCGACCGAATTCAATACGGTAACGGTTACCCGAAAGTATTACAAAAGCGGTGAGAGCGAATACCGTCTCAATGATGTGGCCTGCCGCCTGAAAGATATTCATAACCTGTTTATGGATACGGGTGTAAGCACCGACAGCTATGCTATCATTGAACTGGGCATGGTGGATGATATCATCAAGGATAAAGAGAACAGCCGCCGCAAAATGCTGGAGCAGGCTGCCGGCATCACCATTTACAAAACCAGGAAGAAAGAAGCGAAGCTGAAGCTGGATGCCACAGAGCAGGACCTGGCCCGTATCGAGGATTTATTGTTCGAGATCAATAACCAGCTGAAGAGTCTGGAAAGTCAGGCAAAGAAAGCTGAGAAATATTACGAGATCAAGAAAGAATACAAGGAGCTCAGCATAGAGCTGGCCAAAGCAGCGCTGGAAGGCTTCAACATCACTTACAAGGATCTCAATGAGCAGCAGCAGCAGGAAGTGGATAAGCGGATAGAACTGGAGACTGCTATTGCCAAAGAAGAAGCCGGATTAGAGGCGGAAAAGCTGGCTTTTGTGGAAAAGGAAAAAGCATTGCAGGTAATGCAGCATGCACACAATGACATGCTGGACAAGGTACGCAGCAAGGAAAATGAAAAGAACCTGAGCGGCCAGCGCCTCCAGCATTTGCAGGAAAGAAAGACCAGCCTGGATGAATTCCTCACCAGGTCGGAAGGGCAGGTAAAAGGGCTGGAAGAAAGCATCACTTTCACAGGCACACAGGTGACGGATGAAACTGCAAAAGTGGAAGAGCTGGAAGAAAAGCTGCAGGACCTGAAAGATGCGGTGGAAGATAAACGCCGTGTGTTCGATGACAAACGCAGCAGCATCGATAATATGCGCAGGGAGAACCAGGCGATCCAGCGCAACCAGTTTGACGCTGAGAAAAAAGTAGCAGTGGCAGACACTTCTATCCAGAACCTGCAACGCACTATTGCGCAGATACAGGAAGAAAAAAGCCAGCGCCAGGCGCAGATCAGGCAGCTGGAAGGAGAGAAGGGAGAAAAAGAAACGGAGCTCAACGATAAAAAAGCGGAACTGCAGCAATTGCAGGATCAGCATGAATATGCCAAAGAGCAGATCCTGCAGACGCAGAACCTGATGGAAGGACTGCGAAACAATCTTGCAGATGAAAACCGTACGCTGGATGCCAAACGCAATGAGCACGACCTGCTCAAAAGCCTGGTGGATTCCATGGAAGGCTATCCTGAAAGTGTGAAGTTTTTGCACAACAATGCTGCATGGAACCACAATGCACCCCTGCTGAGCGATATCATCTATGTAAAAGAGCAATATCGTGCAGCGGTTGAAAATGTGCTGGAACCTTACCTGAATTATTACGTGGTAAATAACCTGCAGGAAGGATTACAGGCCGTTCACCTGCTCGATGACAATAAAAAAGGAAAAGCCAACTTTTTCCTGCTGGATAAATTTGGCGAAGCGCAGGCGCATCACCAGCCCGGCGGCACCATCCCGGCGTTGGATGTGGTAGAGATTGATGGTCGTTATGCGAATCTTGCTTCGCATTTGCTGGGAAATGTTTTCATTGCCGAAAATGATGAAGCCATTCACAACAGCAACGGGGCTGTGGTACTGGAAAAAACAGGTAAGTATGTAAAAGGAAAATATTCTTTAACCGGTGGCAGCGTAGGCTTGTTTGAAGGTAAAAAGATCGGCCGGGCCAAGAACCTGGAAAAGCTGCAGGAAGATATTGCCGCCCAGCAGCTGGTGGTAGATGCTTTGAAAGCAGATATACAGTCACGCCATAATGAAGTGATCGCTTTCAATGAACAACTGAAAGAAAATGCGATCCGGCAGACACAGCAGGAGATCAACCAGTTCACGAACCTGGTGTTCTCTTTACAGAATAAGATCGAAAACCTGCATCACCTGGAAACCACCAGCACAGCAAGGGTAGAAGAGCTGCAATTGCAGCTGGACAATAATCATGAAGCCATTGCGGCCACCCGTGAAGAGCTGGAAAAATATAATTTCCAGCTGGAAGAGCTGGCAGAAAAGCTGCAGGCCATTGAAATGGATTATGCTTCGGCAGAGCAGGAATATAATTTTGCCACTACGGCTTATAACGACAGCAACCTGCAGTACACCAGGCAGCAGAGCAAACTGACTTCTTTAAAGCAGGAGCTGGATTTTAAAACCAACCAGCTGAGCAACCTCAGGGTGGAAGTGGAAAGCAGCTCGGTGCAACTGAAGGATGCTTCTGAAAATATTGAATTCACCCGGTTGGAATTGCAGGAGGTAGAAGCCCTGTTGATAACATTGCTGCAGAACAAAGATGCGGAGGAGAAAAAGCTCAACGAAGCAGACCAGGAGTATTACAATCTCCGCAATGCTTTGCAGGAAAAAGAAAGTGAGCTGCGTCATAAGCAAAAATCAAAAGAAGGCATTGATCATTTACTGAATGAAATAAAAGACAAGCTCACCGATCTGAAGCTGCAGCTGGCAGGAATGAAAGAAAGGCTGAGTGTAGAGTTCAGGGTTGATCTGGATGAGATCATTGATGAGCCCCGTACCAGCGATACCGACCTGGAAGAGCTGAAGGAGAAAAACGAACGGATGAAAAAACGCCTGGAGAATATGGGTGAAGTAAATCCTACGGCTATTGAAGCTTTCACCGAAATGAAGAAGCGCTACGAGTTCATCCTGGAACAAAAGAATGACCTGGTAACGGCGAAGGACAGCCTGCTGCAAACCATCCAGGAAGTGGAAGCCACGGCCAACCAGCAGTTCCTGGACACTTTCAACAGGGTGAGGGAGAATTTCCAGAAAGTATTTAAAGCATTGTTCACAGATGAAGATACTGCCGACATGGTGCTGGTAGATCCTGAAAATCTTGCTGAAACGGGAATCGATATCGTGGCGAAGCCAAAGGGTAAACGCCCGAGCAGCATCGGCCAGCTGAGTGGTGGTGAAAAAACACTGACGGCAACGGCCCTGCTGTTTGCGATCTACCTGATCAAGCCGGCGCCTTTCTGTATCCTCGATGAGGTGGATGCGCCGCTGGATGATGCCAACGTAGGGAAGTTCACCAACATGATCAAGCAGTTCAGCGAAAATTCGCAGTTCATCATTGTAACGCACAACAAGCAAACTATGAGCGCCGTGGATGTGATCTATGGTGTAACCATGCAGGAAGCCGGCGTCAGCAAGCTGGTGCCTGTTGACTTCAGGAGCCTGAATTGATCTATACACGACGATAATAAAATTAAAAAGTCCCGCCACGGCGGGACTTTTTTTATGAACAAGCCGTATTCTTACCTGTTATTAAAAAATCATGCGATCCCTTGCATTTGATGCCAGGGAATAATACTTTTAAGTATTCATCACCTTAAAATAATCAACAATGGAAGGGATCATCATTTCACTTATTCTTGGTGCAGTGGCCGGCTGGCTCGGTGGCCAGCTTTTTAAAGGAAGCGGACTGGGCCTTATCGGCAATATTGTAGTGGGTATCATCGGTGGTTTTATTGGCTACTGGCTCTTCGGTAAACTCGGTATCAGCCTGGGCTCAGGGTGGCTGGGCTATATTTTAACGGCTGCTATCGGGGCTGTTGTGCTGCTTGCCTTACTCAACCTGATTTTCCGGGGAAAGGTCTGATGCTGTCGAAACTTTATTTAAAAAAGATACAACTACGGTTGTATCTTTTTTTATGAACGCCGGTTAACTTTGATCAATGATAAAAACGATCGCTCTTTTAACTGCCTCCAATTGCTTTATGACCGTTGCCTGGTACGGGCATTTGAAAAACGAAAATGTCCCCCTGGTTAAAGCCATCCTGATCAGCTGGCTCATTGCATTGTTTGAATACATGCTGATGGTACCCGCCAACAGGATAGGTTATGCGGAAGGCATGAGCGGTTTCCAGCTGAAAATGACGCAGGAAGTGATCACACTTATCATCTTTTCGCTGTTTGCAGTGTTTTACCTGAAAGAGCCTTTTCACTGGCGCTACTTAGTAAGTTTTGCGCTGCTGCTGGGGGCCGTGTATTTTATGTTTAAGAAATAGGAGGTGGCCTTCGTTTAAAGGTGGTCGACCTTTTTGTATATAATCAAATATAGAGAAGGCTGTTCAGAAAGTCAACCACCTTATTGCAGGTAGCCCTGGCGGCTTCAAACAGAGACACTATCGGAAATAAGTAGTGTCTTAGTTTGAATTTTATTACACAAAAAACTGTCAGGCTGACAATCTTTCAACCCGCACGCTATAACAAATATCGATATCATTAATTGCCGCACAGAATCCTTAATTTGTGCAAAAAGCAATAATAACTACTATATGAAAAAATATTTTATCCTTGTTTGCCTGCTCTTTGCATTCCGGTTCGTTCCTGCACAGCAAAGCAGCCTCGACAGTCTTTACAAAAAAATGGCATTGGAACTTTGCGATGAGCTTAAAGCAAAAGAAACGGAGCTGCGCAACAGTGAAAATCTTGAACTGGATCTCGGTTTGATCATGCTGCCTGTTTTTTCTAAGCACAGCGATGAGCTGGAAAAATATATTCCTGATTTTTCTCCCACCAACCAGGAGATGATCTCTCATATTGCTGAAAAAACAGGGGAGAAGCTGGCCATTGGCTGCCCGTTGTTTTTAAAACTGGCTTCCGAAAAAATGAATATGGATAATGCAGATGATGAAAAGGAAGTGAACGGTGCAGTTGACAAGATCAATCCCGGAGATTTTACCAGCATATTGTTTAAAACGCCCGGTGGGGAAGTGCTGAAGCTGTGGTGGCTGGAATATTTTCCCGGCGATAACCTCGTGAAAAAATCTGCAAAGCTTACCGTTAAATACAAAGAGGTGAATATCTACAACCAGGTTACGGGTAAATATGTTGCGGTAAAAGTGCTGACTCATGCGGTACAATAGCAATGCCTAAGGAACCAGCTTGCCGATCCGGCCGTTCCAGCCGGCAAAATAAACGGCGTTACCTTTCTTGGCCTTCTGCACTACATGAAAACCTTCCCTGCTGATATTGGTGAATGTTTTGCCATCATCTTTGCTGATGTCTACGCCATTAAGCCCGCAGGTGATCCATTCTTTCTTCCTGATGTATTCCACGCAGCTGCGATAGCCGCCAGGAGGAATAACAGGTGTAATCCATGATTTGCCGCCGTTAAAAGTGATCGCTGCATTTTTTGTACTGGAATCCCTGGTATTGAAATCACCGCCGACCACCATCCAGGTCTTTTTATTTTTAACGGCAATAGAATTGGCACCTGTGGTTTCTTTCCCCTGTATCAGCGGGAGATTTATTTTTTTATCCCTCACGTGCACATTGCTGGTGAGCCCGCCGGTGATGAAAATAGCTTCTGCATTATTCAGTTTCCTGATGTTGGTGCCGCTGGCTGCAAAGCAGGCCTCACCGCTGTCGGCTACCGGTTTATTCTGTTCCGGAATACCCTGCCAGGTATTGCCGCCGTCGAACGTACGGGCAATATAAAACCTTCCTTTCAGCGGGTCGCCGATCACAATGCCGCTTTGTTCGTTCCAGAATTCCATGGCATCGAGGAACATGCCTTTGGTGGTATCTTTAAACACCAACTGCCATGTTTCGCCACCGTCATTGGTGCGTAATATATGCGCCGGCGCATCAATGCCCATAATGACAGCTGTGGTTTCATTGAAAGCTTCTATATCCCTGAAATCGGTTTTTTCAAAACCTTTTACCGTAAACCATTTCCAGGTATTGCCGCTGTCGAGGCTGCGGCCTACCATGCCGTTGGTACCGCTCACCCAAACCGTTTTATCATCCACAACGCTCAGGCCCCGCATGCCCGTTTTGGTGCCGCTGGTCAATATTTTTACAGTCTGCGCATGGCTTCCCATGCTGCATATAATGGCAAACAGAACGATCAGATGTTTCATGTGTGTAAAAATATGCTTTGTTTGTTTAAATCATTCTATGAAGAGTATTCAAAGCCGGTTTTTTGAATCAAAAAGCAGGGTAAAACCCTTAGCTTTGCCGCATCATTTTTTCGATTTTGAGCCAATTAATAATGCTAATTGTTACATGAGTTATAATTATCTGCCATTAGACCGTAAGCATACCAATTTTCAGCAAATAAAAAACCTGCTGGCTTTCGATCAACTGGTATCTATCACCTTCGATGCCCATGAACGTATCCTGAAATGCCGTGAATATCTTGATAAAAAGATCGCAGCATCGGATGCTTCTTTTTATGGCATCAATACCGGGTTTGGTTATCTGCAGAATGTGCGCATTGATAAAGATCAGTTGGAAGAGCTTCAGAATAATTTGCTGAAGTCCCACGCCTGCGGTATGGGAGAGGAAGTGCCGGAGGATATCGTAAAGCTGATGCTGGCCTTAAAAATAAAATCGCTCAGCTACGGGCACAGCGGTGTGCAGATCGATACGGTAAAACGGTTGATGGATATGTACAATGAAGGCGTGTATCCTGTGATCTTTACGCAGGGTAGCCTGGGCGCAAGCGGCGACCTGTCGCCACTGAGTCACCTGAGCCTGCCGCTCATCGGCCTGGGTGAAGTAAAGCACAAAGGTGTTAAATATCCCAGCGAAGTGGTGCTCGATGAACTGGACTGGGAACCTATTCACCTGCAAAGCAAAGAAGGGCTGGCGCTTATCAACGGTACACAATTTATGAGCGCTTACGGGCTGCACAATCTTATCCAGGCGGAAAGGCTGCTTGACTGGGCAAATGTGATCGCTGCTATCAGCTTTGATGCCTTTGATTGTGTGAGCGATCCTTTAAATGCCGAAATACATAAAGTGCGTTCGCATAAAGGCCAGGTAGATACAGCTGCGCAACTGCGTTGCCTGTTGCATGGCAGTGAAATAGCAGCGCTGAAAAAACAGCAGGTGCAGGATCCCTATTCCTTCCGCTGCGTACCGCAGGTACATGGCGCTACGGCAGATACGGTGGAGTATGTAAAAACTGTTTTCATCAAAGAGATCAATTCGGTAACGGATAATCCCAATATTTTTCCTGAGGAGGACCTGATTGTAAGCGGTGGTAATTTTCATGGTCAGCCATTGGCGCTGGCGCTCGATTTTTTATCCATTGCTATGGCCGAGATCGGCAGCATCAGTGAAAGAAGAACCTACCAGCTCATCAGCGGGCAAAGAGGATTGCCGGCTTTCCTGGTGAAAAATCCCGGGCTCAACAGCGGCTTCATGATACCACAATACACAGCGGCCGGTATAGTGAGTGAGAACAAGCAGCTGTGTACGCCAGCGAGCATCGACAGCATACCCAGCAGTAACAACCAGGAGGATCACGTAAGCATGGGCGCCAATGCGGCTACCAAATGCAAACGTGTGATTGATAATATTGAAAAAGTGCTAGCAATAGAATTGCTTACAGCCGTGCAGGCGCTGGATTTCCGTCGTCCTTTGAAAACCTCGCCGGAGCTGGAAAAAATAGTGGCTGACTTCAGAAAAGAAGTATCGTTCAATGAATCCGACCGGGTGCTGCACGATGACATGAAAGTAGCGGTGGAGTTTTTGAGGAAGGAAGTTTCAACGGTTGAAGGTTAAAAGTTGAAAGTTGAAGGTTTGACCGCTTAACCAGATTGTCTTAATTCGTGTAATAAAAATCAAAAATTAAAAATCACAATTCATAAATCATACTCATGTCCTACGATCTCATCAAATATAAAACACCTACCGGTGATCAGCTTAATTGCAAAGGCTGGATACAGGAAGCGGCGCTGCGCATGCTGCTCAATAACCTGAATCCTGAAGTGGCGGAAAGGCCCGATGACCTGATCGTATATGGCGGCAGGGGAAAGGCGGCCCGTAATTTCCAGGCGCTGGATAATATCATCAAAGGATTGAAAATACTGGAGAATGATGAAAGCCTGCTCATACAAAGCGGCAAGCCTGTGGGCATCTTGAAAACGCATAAAGATGCGCCAAGAGTGTTGCTCAGCAACAGCCAGCTCGTACCCAACTGGGCCAACTGGCAGCATTTTGAAGAGCTGGAAAAAAAAGGGCTCATGATGTACGGCCAGATGACGGCCGGCAGTTGGATCTATATCGGGTCGCAGGGCATTGTGCAGGGTACTTATGAAACCTATGCAGCCGCAGCTGATAAGCATTTCGGCGGAACGCTGAAAGGCACTTTGAACGTTACTGCCGGTTTGGGAGGCATGGGTGGCGCACAGCCGCTGGCTATCACCATGAATGAAGGCGTAGCGCTGATCGCAGAAGTGGAAGAGTGGCGTATTGATAAAAGACTGGAGACAAAATACCTGGATGAAAAATTTACAGATATAGATGTAGCGATCGAACAGGCGTTGAAATACAAGCAGGCAGGTACCGCCAAAAGCATCGGTGTATTATGCAATGCCGTTCACTTACTGCAACGCCTGCTCGAAAAGAATATCATTCCCGATACACTGACAGACCAGACCAGCGCTCATGATCCGCTGATCGGTTATATACCGCATACGCTCAGTAATGCGGAAGCCAATGCACTCAGGGAAAGCGACAAAGAAAAATACCTGCAGCTCAGTTATGAAAGCATGCACCTGCATGTGCAGCTGATGGTGCAGCTGATGGATAAAGGTGCGATCACTTTTGATTACGGCAATAATATCCGTGCAAGGGCAAAGGAATACCAGGAGAAGCACCCTGCTTCCGCTGCATTCAACCCGTTTGCGTTCCCAGGGTTTGTGCCGGCTTATATCCGGCCTTTGTTCTGCGAAGGAAAAGGACCGTTCCGCTGGGCCGCATTAAGCGGCGATCCTGCAGATATTGCGGTGACCGATGAAGTGATCATGAATATGTTCCCGGAAAATAAAAGCATGCTGCGCTGGATGAAAATGGCGAAGGAAAAAATTGCCTTCCAGGGCTTGCCTGCCCGCATCTGCTGGCTGGGACAGGGTGAAAGGGAAAAGGCGGGGCTCGCTTTCAATGAGCTGGTTCGCACCGGAAAAGTAAAAGCTCCCATCGTAATAGGCAGGGATCACCTGGATACCGGTTCTGTGGCAAGTCCCAACAGGGAAACCGAAGCTATGCTTGATGGCAGCGATGCGGTGGCTGACTGGCCTTTGCTGAATGCGCTGGTGAATACGGCCGGTGGCGCCAGTTGGGTAAGCCTGCATCATGGCGGCGGTGTGGGTATGGGTTATAGTATTCATGCCGGTATGGTGATCGTAGCCGACGGTACAGATGATGCCGCCGCAAGGCTGGCAAGGGTTTTACGCAATGATCCGGGTATGGGTGTGATCCGCCATGCAGATGCCGGCTATGAACTGGCTAAAGAAACGGCGAGAGCAAACGGGTTGGACCTGGAAGAAAAATTAAGAATTTAAAAATGACTAAATATTTTTTTACTGTAGCCACTGTATTATCAATGTTCTGTCAAAAGGTAAATGGGCAGGCTGCTACAAAGAATATAAGACCCGATATTGATAGTATAATTTCCAAGCTGCGGAAAGAACCATTACTTCATTTAGGACTTCCAGTTGGCTATGGAGGTATTCCCGAGTTTAAAAATCAATATTATAAATTATACCTGCAATTGACAGCCAAGGCTACAAATGATGAACTAGTGTCAATGGCGAATGATAGTATAAAAACTATTGTGTTATATTCTTTCTTGATTCTACATTCACGCAATTATAGTGGACTAAAAGATATTTTTCTTAATCATATTCAGGATGAGTCGGAAGTCTGGATTGCATCAGGTTGCACCGGAAAAAATGTCCGGGTGAATGCATTTATGCTGAATCAGTTGAATCCTTCCTATTTAGATTCAAGGCAGCCGTACATAACGCAGGAAGAATATGATAAATATTTGAGAGAATTACGGCAAAGGCAATGAGTTGATTCAAAAGCAGGAGCCATGTTGGAAATACAATAAGGTGATCTTGTATGCATTTTTGCAGATTACTACATCTTTTCGTTAAACATACAATGAAAAAACTGATTGCCCTGCTACTTATTCTTCACTGCTCCACATTTTCATTTGCGCAAAAAAGCGATGCCAGTATTCAATTATTGATTGACAGCCTTCCCTACATGACAGCCGATACTTTTGATTGCAAGGCAGGCCTTTTCTGGCGCATTGTAGCCCGGGGCAGGGAAGCCATTCCACCGTTGATGGATAAATTAACGGATACTACACCCACCAATATCAGGTATCATTGTAAGAAGACTCCCTTGAATGTGGGCGAAGTGGCTCATTTTGCTTTATTGCATATTGCCGATTTTCCAGCCTTTGTGGTTACCAAGATCCAGTTTGATGTTATAAACATTGATGAAACGGGACAAGGCTGCTGGAGCTTTTATGATTTTCTATTTGTTAATGCCAATAAAGCACGGTATCAAAAAAGCATGCGGGAATGGTATGATAAAGAAAAGAATCATTACAAGACGGTTGCACTCAAAAGGCAATTGCAGGCTGATTGCCTGAAACAATTCGGGATCACCATCTATAATAAGTGGATACATGATTAATTCCCTTGATTTCTCCCGTTTAAACACCCTCCGGAATATCTGCAAAATACGCTTGTGGCAACCATATTTCATTTTCAATTTTACCTGTTGACAAAACCTTGTTCAACCAGCGTAGCCGAAAACTGCATATTGAAAGAGTAGGCATCAGTTTAAATTATTTGTCATATGGGAAAGTTCAATCCAAACCCAGCTTCATTTGAAGATGGTGTTGAAAGAGTAAAAGAAGCGCTGGAAATCACCGGCCTTAAAGTAGGTAAAGAAATTATTACTTCACAGGACAAAGGAGTCAGGCAGGTTTTAAATTTATTGTCTGCTGATAATGTGCCTGACGGATTTAAAAAATGGCAGTTGCCGTTTATTTTTGATAAAACGCAAATGTTTTTTTCCGTGGGCAACCCGGATGTGCTTGTACCTCCTCATTCACATAACGAAGGTGATGGTATCAGGATCATCGTAAGCGGTTCAGTTTTTTACAAAGACAGGGAATTAAAAGCCGGAGACTGGATGTTTATTCCTAAAGGAGCAGAATACTCAATCAAGATTGGTGCATTTGGTTCAACTATGTGCTATTGTTACCAGTGCTGCTGTGTGCCACGCATTCTTAATAAATCAAGAAAGCTGGTATTTGAAGACAATCCGTTTTAATAAATGCGTTTTGTTTCAATGGTACAATCTGACCGCCTGATAAAATCAGGCGGTTTTAATTTGCAGTACCTCTGGATCATCTAGGTAAAATAAATAAATATCAAGGCTTGTGAAGTTCTATGACAATTGTTTCATTTTCCTCTTTATTTCCTAATTTACAGTTCCGGTTTCCAACGACAATTTTCTCTCATGAACCCTGTTCCCATTGCAATTGTAGATGATCAGCAGCTGTTCCGCCAGGGACTGGCAGCGCTGATTGCAGATGTGCAGGATTTTCAGCTGATCATCCAGGCGGATTCAGGGAGTGACTTGTTGCAGCAACTGGAAAAATCGGCACCATTGCCGGATATACTTCTGATGGATATGAAGCTCCCCGATATGAATGGCGGCGAGCTCAATGATATCATCCAGAAAAAATATCCTTCCATTAAAGTGATCGTGGTCTCCATGTACGACCAGGAACGTTTTATTTACCGCATGATCGAAGCGGGTGCCAGCGGCTATCTTGCCAAGAACTGCGACAAGGATGAACTGGTAACTGCGATCAACAATGTGCTGCGTTCGGGGTTTTACTTTAACCTCGCCACCATGCAGGCGATGCGCAATGCATCTGTCTACAAAAAGCAGGGGTTGCGTAATCTCAGCAATATTCCTATCGAGCTTACCGAAAGGGAAGAAGCGGTGCTGAAGCTCATCTGTAAAGAATACACCAATGCTGATATTGCAGCCGAACTCTTTATAAGTGTCCGCACGGCGGAAGGGCACCGCAACAGCCTGCTGGCGAAAACGGGCTGCAAAAATTCTGCGGGGCTGGTGGTATTTGCCGTAAGGCATTCACTGTTTGATGTAATGACAGACTGATTCCTTCTCTCATTTAATTTCCGATTTTTTTTACGTCAGTAAATCATGGACCCGGGTATCCAGGTAGAAATACCTGTTTGCATTTTCAGTTGATATGCGCTGTTGCCGGCGGAGAATGATTGCTTGTTTTGAGCTATCAAACCAATTTTTTAATCAGTTAAATTTCAAAACAATGGCAACTCCAAACAATGCGGCATCCGCATCCCAGACACTCGATCTTATCTTATCCACCGCTTTATCTGCCAAGACAGCAGATGATTCCAATGCCTACCAGGATTCAGATGGCCTGGTATCGTTTGTGAACCTCCAAAGCTCATTCGTCACCAGCAATCCCCAGTTTGCCACAGGCAGGGAGGTGTGCGATAAGGTAGCCAGCTTTTTTGCAAGCATGCGCCTGAAAGTATTTGCTTACCTGAAAGCAAATCCCTCCCAGGTGCTTCCCGGCGATGTAAGCCCGGTTACCACGCAATGGGATGCTTCTGTAACCCATTTTATGCAGAATATGCTGACCAATGCGGGAGGTTTCTCTGCCTTCAAAATGGAGCAGGAAACCTATTCTGAAACGCAAACCACCATTGAATTCAGCACCGCCATCATCGAAATGGTATTTGATGCTATCGCTATGCCTGAAAACCTGGTGCAGAGCGCCACCAAATTTATCCAGGGAGTGGGCAGCACGCTGCGAATCAGCTGGGATTTTAAGACCAGAAGTTACCAGGTAACCATGGTGGGTATTTGCCACGAGGCGGTGCAAACCGATAATTCAGGTAATACTTATGTTTACGTGCCTAAAATAAAGTATTACAATTTCACTATTGAGACCAGTCAGAAACAGTTTGAATCGCCCTGCGTGGATGTGCAGCAGATTGATTTTACTTTCAAATATGATTATTATGTTGCGGCATTGAAAGCTTCCGTGCTGGATCCTACCTCATCCGATTATAAAAACTTTGTAGCGTTCCTGGATCAGGCAGGGGGCAACTCTTATAAGGATGCCCAAAACTCAATGGCTGCAGTGCTGAACAATACGGCTTCTGCAGCTCCGGCAAGCGCAAAAGGCATCAATGTACTGGATGTGGATCTCTCTGAGTATCCCCAGGTACAGGCAGCCCAACCAGCCAATGCCTGATATCATTTAGCCTTCATTTTAAAAAAGGATTACAATATGTAATCCTTTTTTATACCGGCACTGATGCGGTGAGGCCAAATCCTTTTTTTCCTGTCCCGGTTATTTCCCAGGTGGCTTTGATCATATTGAGCCGGCTCTCGATATTCTGCAACCCCATGCCTTTGCCGGTATGGGGTTGTTGCGTAAAACCTATACCATCGTCTTCATAGCTGATCAATAGCTGGTGTCCGCTATGAAGGAAGCGGATGGTTGCATTGTGCGCCTGCGCATGTTTAATGGTGTTGTTCAGCAGTTCGGCGATCACCCTGTATATTGCCATGCAGGTGCCGGCAGACCACCCGGCTGGTATGGTGCCTTCTTCCAGTTCCAATAATATTTTTAATTGACCGCCCGCATTGATATGATCGCACAGATCGAGGAGCGAATCATAAAATCCATGCTGTCCATTGATCTGCGGCGAGAGCTGGTGCGATATGGTACGCACATTTTTGATGACACCGTCGATCATGGTTTTGGACTGATGCGTGAAAGTATTATCCCTGCTGCTTTCGTCTGAATTCTTTTCGATGAGCATACGCAGTGACGAGAGGGTAGCGCCCACTTCATCGTGCAGGTCGCTGCCGATGCGCTGCCGTTCCGCTTCCTGGGACTGAATGACCGCCTGCAGCAATTCTTTCTGGTGTGCAATGGCGGCAGCGGCCAGCTCCGCCTGCTTTTTCAATAATCTCCGTTGATTGCGCACCTGCAGTAGTATAACGGCTGTAATGATGATGCCTATAGCAGCCGTACTGCTGATGATGGCTATGTAAATAGATTCATTCATGTGTCTTGTAGCGGGCAAATCCCAACGCCATAAAAATGTACATGACAACCGATAAGCCTGCATGTACATTCCATATAATGATGGAAGTCTGTTTGGAAAAATGGGTGATGATATAATTAGAAAAAGCGAATAAAACGAAGGAGCCGGAAAAATAGAGCAGCATGCCGCTGATGATCCAGTTTAGCGGCTCTGTGATCCATGAACGGCTGGCATTCTCCGGTACCTGGAACCAATACGTAAAACAAAGTATGATCATCAGTCCGAACTGCAAAGTGATGGGATAGGAGTTAAAGCTGTTCAATGGCTGCAGCAGCCAGGTATTCAGCAACGCCAGCAGGGGAAACAAAAAGATGGCCCATTGTATTAACAGGCCGATCTTTCTTTTGTTGAAAATGATCTTAAAGAATAGCAGTAGCAGCACTGTTTCCAGTACCGTTGCAACATGGTAAAGCGCTGTGTTAGGCTGTTTGTAAAATGCCAGCGCAGAAGATGCAGACAATATAAGAACTTCTGCCAGCAGGTACCACAAAAGCATCCGGCCTTCTGCAGGCAGGTAACGGTAATGGTAAAACGCAACGATCACCGGCAGCAGCACAAAGGAGGGCGCCAGTACCGTCATAAAAAAATACGGGTCGTTCATTATTATGCGGCGGCTTGCTTCATCAATGCAGGATACTTTGCAGGTCGCACAGGTTGGGGCAGGGGCGGGTTACATCGTAGATGCTGTAATCGCCTGCATCGCCTGCTTGTTGCTGATCTTTGACAGAAGGCACGGGAATAATAAGATCATAGGTTGGATAATGATGATTGTAATCATATTCACCTTCTCCCGGCTCCCGGTAATTCGTCTGGTAAACAGCCACCAGAATGGCTGCGACCGGTAAAACAGCGGATGTGATGGGTAGCGGCAGTTCCAGCCGTTCTTTGATACAATAATAAGCCCTGATGCCAACAATGTAAATGCGTTCCTCGTTGCCTTCGGGTGTAGTGATGTGCGTTACCTCAGTGCGGAGCTTATACAATTCCATGATATCGGTAAACGGAACGAAAAAGCCGTGCGGCATATTCTTGTTGTGGTCCTTATCGTAGATATTGCCGATCAGCAATTTCCAGTTTTCAATGTAAAACAGTGCTTCGTCTTTTGTGATCACATCTTTTTGCGGGTAGGTGATGGAGCGTTCGTTAGGCATGATTAAATTGTTTAGTGTTAGAAATTTGAATGTCTCTAAATATAAACTATTTTTTCATAGCAGGCAATGATTCATGAAATGGTAACCCTACCGAGAGTGGCCCGGGTAAACAATACAACTATTCAAAACTTTTGTCCACGGCAAAATTCTCCGGGAATTTCGGGGTGATGGTTTTGTAAAAATCCATGATCTTCTTCATGTCTGTTTCGTAATCGGTGGCGTAGAAAGGGTTGCAGATACCTGTCTGCTTCCTGGCATAATCCACATAGCCCATGCATATCGGCACACTGGCGGCCTTCGCTATATGATAAAAGCCTGTTTTCCATTTATCGTTCCTGCTGCGGGTGCCTTCCGGTGTAACCACAATAATGAGCGATTCGTTTTGGTGGAACAGTTCCGTCATAGCTTCCACAAAACTGGGGCGTTCATTGGCCGGGCCTCTCGGGCTCCGGTCGATGCCGATGGCGCCGAGCGGCTTCATGATTAGGCTCATGGGAAAACGCATCCATTCCTGCTTAATGGTAAAGCGGATCGGCAACCGGTAAATTTTAAAAGTGGCCATGCAATACCAGAAATCCCAGTTGCTGGTATGAGGGGCGCCAATGATGATGCATTTTTTTATTTCAGGCGGTACATCACTGCTTGCTTTCCAGCCGCTGATGCGGAAGATCCATTGGCACAATCGTCTTATCATGCTTTACATATGCTTGTTTGGCCGGCAATAATAGTTATTATTCGGAGATAAAGTGTGTATTGCAATATTCATTATCTTCAGCTCAACTTAACTGCTCAGGGCATGCATGAAAGGTTTTACAAGCCATTTTGATTGCAGCCAAAGAATTAAATATGAGAACAACTGATTGTGATTTCTGCGGGAGTAAAGATCTGCCTGTCAATAATACGCTCAAAATTGACGGTAAGCTGTATTGTGAGCCATGCATCAACCGGCATTTTCCTTATGAAAGTTCGCTGGAAGGAAAAGTGGTGGAAAGAGAGCTGGATCCTACTATCTGCTCTTCCTGCCACAATGATTTTGGTGATACTATTCTTAAAAAGATATCGGTCTATCCCATCTGCGATGCCTGCGAAAAGGAAAGAAAAAACAAAGCATTCCCGCTTTGGGTAAAAGCATTCTTCATTGCTGTGCTGGCCATTGTGATCACCGGCTTTGTCTGGAACTGGAAATATTACCAGGCGTATAACAGTATAAAGCTCTCCAACCGGTATGCAGATTCTTCCGATTACGAAAAAGCATATACCTACATGCAGGATGCCAGCTCTAAAGTGCCCGAGGTGGCAGATCTGAAAGTATTAACCAGCTTCTATCACGGAATTGATCTTTTAGCGAAAGATAAAAGCGCAGAAGCGCTGGAACAACTGGAGCAGAGCAAGGCGCTGCCCGAAAGTTTCAGGGTGGATTATTTTATTGTACAGGCGAATATAGGAAAGGCCTTCGATACAAAAGAGTATGAATCTTTTGTAACCTATTCAAAGCAGCAGCTGGCTTATGATACTGCTGCGGCATATTCCTATGCAGCAGTGGCTTCTGCTTATGCATGCGTGTATGCCAGCAAAGGAAATGATTCTGCCCGGCAGGAATCCCTGGCATACCTGCAGAAAGCAAAGATGCTGGACAGCAGCGCTGAAATAAAGCAGTATTTCAATATGATTGAATACCGTATTGATTCAAAAAGGATCATCCGGAGAGAACAATTTTTAAAAGAATTTCCTAACGGCTGGACAAAAAAATAAGACTATGTTTTTTATACCCGGAGAATTTATATCCGTGCTTTCCTTTCCAGGCATTATTGTGCATGAGTTTGCACATATGTTCTTTTGCAGGCTAAGAAAAGTGGCAGTGCTGGACGCCTGCTATTTCAGGTTTGGCAATCCCGCTGGCTATGTGATCCATGAGCATACGAATAATTTTACTACTACCTTCCTGATTTCAATGGGGCCTTTCTTTGTAAACACATTGCTCTGCCTGCTCATCTGTCTGCCGGCCTATATGCCCATCAAATTTTTCGATATCGACCATCCTTTATCTTATGTGCTCATCTGGCTCGGTGTATCCATCGGCATGCATGCCATCCCTTCCAACCAGGATGCCGACAATGTATACCAGCAGGCAAAGGAAAATGCCCGTCGTGGAAATATCCTGGCGATCCTGTCTTTTCCATTGGTCGGACTTATTTATGTGTTCAATGTATTGCGTGTGGTATGGGCCGATCTTTTGTATGGCATTGGTATCGGTATCGGAATTCCTTCTTTAATATTCGGATAAATAAAAAGAACAGCCATAAAAACAGCTGTTCTTTTTATGGGGTTGCCGGCATCTACCATATTTTGTAAACCTGCCCGGTTTGCGCACCCAATACGCTTTTCTTGTAGGCATTGGCTACGGCAGGCATGCCTACCGGAACAGTGCCCGGGAAAAACGGGAAATAATCAGGGGATTCTTCCACAACGGTTGGTGATACTACGTTTATACGCACAGCATTTTTGAGCTCAATGGCTGCACCTCTTGCAAATCCTTCTATTGCCGCATTGATGCTGCTTAAAGAAGCTGTTTGCAACACAGGGTCGTGGGCAACGCTGCCGGATGTTAATGTAAAAGAGCCCGAAGGGTTTATATAATGCTGCCCGATAAGTACCAGGTTCACCTGGCCCATTAACTTGCTGTCGACAGTTTTACGGAAATCTTCATCCTTCATAGTTTCCAACGGACCAAAATAACCGTTGCCTGCAGTACATACCAATGCATCAAACGGGCCGATGGCTTCATACATTTTTTCAATCGATGCCGGGTTTTCCATATTTACCTGGATGTCCCCGCTTGTAGAACCTGCCTGTACAATTTCATGATCTTTTTGCAGCACTTTTACAACGTGTTTGCCAATGGTGCCGGTAGCACCAACGATGATTATTTTCATTTTTTTAGTATTTAATGCCAAATCTATCACATTAGTGTACTTTTGGCAAGTAGTTACCTTTTTGTCAAGTAGTGTCTTATTTGTCTAAATTTTTACAATAGAGGATGGAAGCTGAAAAAAAAGTCAAAAAATATTATCAGGCGCTTGATTGTCCCATTGTCAGCACAATCGATGCGATCGGAGGTAAATGGAAACCTGTGCTCATTTGGTTGCTGCTAAGCGAAAAAAAATTACGCTTTGGAGAAATAAGCAAGCTGATGCCGGGCATTGCGCTCAAAGTATTATCCCGTTCCTTAAAAGAGCTTGAGGTCGATGGAATTGTCACCAGGACGGTATATCCCGAAGTGCCTCCAAGGGTGGAATATGCTTTATCTGCAAAAGGAGAATCGCTCAGGGAGATCATGGATCTGCTTTCAGTATGGAGCAGGGAAAACCTGATGTCGAAGCAACTGAGCTGATTCATTCATACAAACCTTTTACAGGTACGGATATATCAATAGCGATCTTCGTCTGCGGGCAAAGAGATAGTAGTTGTTATGCCGTTAATGCAGCATGCTTCCACTGCTTATTGGTAAGTGATCGTCAGCAGGAAGAAGCTTTCCCTGGTAGCTTCTATTTGAAATCCTGTATCGGCTTCTATCCACAGCATATCATTCGTTTTCGCATAGAGGGTTTTTTCTGCAGT
Organism: Ferruginibacter sp.; assembly: GCA_047602605.1. Taxonomy (GTDB): domain Bacteria; phylum Bacteroidota; class Bacteroidia; order Chitinophagales; family Chitinophagaceae; genus Ferruginibacter. The sequence continues at coordinate 263,595 of JASGGW010000003.1, read as the reverse complement.
TGAAAGTGAGATGTCTCCTTCCAGCATATGAATGCTGACCAGCCCGTCTACTGACTGTTTTTCCAGCCGGGCGCCTTCTTTTAAACCAACTACTGTGTTGGCCAGTTGAGATGATTTAAAAACAGTGATGGCATTCCGGTCGCTTTCGGCCCAGGTAGATTCTCTTTTTAAAATATCAATGGATGCATTGATGTCTGCTATCATGACTGCTGCATTTACGAAGCGGTTGCCTTCGGGTCGCTGCGGTGTGGCATTGATGGTGCTTGTATTTTCCATGTAATCAATTTTTTAATGTGAGTGGTATCATGTATAAAGTGGCATAATTAAACGGCACTATAAACATGCCAGTTTCTGCAAAAAAGGATCCTGCTGCGGCCTGCTTACAAACGGTCGTTTTCCGGGGATGGGAGCCGCCAAATATTTCCTACCTTTTGGGTATGAAATACCTTCTTTGCATCCTTTTTCTTCCCTTTCAGTCTTTTTCCCAGTCACACACTCCGCAGGAGATCAAACGCTGGCAACAGCAGGCGGAAAGAGTGACCATTTACCGGGACAGCTTTGGCGTGCCGCATATTTATGGAAGATCGGATGCGGATGCTGTATTTGGTTTGCTGTATGCACAGTGTGAAGATGATTTTCAGCGGGTGGAAATGAATTATATCGAAAAGCTGGGCCGGCTGGCCGAGATCAAAGGTGAGGAGAAGTTGTACGACGACCTGTTGATTCGTATGGTGATCGACCAGGAAGAGGCCAGGAAAGATTATACAAGGGCGCCGGGATGGATGAAAAAACTCTGCAACGCTTTTGCCGACGGCATTAACTATTATCTCTGGAAGCATCCGCAGGTAAAGCCGGCATTGCTGCAGCATTTTGAACCCTGGTATCCTTTATTATGGACCGACGGCAGCATCGGCGCCATCAATACGGCCGATATCAGCGTCACAGACCTTAAGCGTTTTTATTCAGGTGAACCACCTTCATTTGCGATCAATACGGTTGATGAAGAACCCGGGCTTACCGGTTCCAACGGGTTTGCTTTTGCGCCATCCATCACCCGGGATGGTCATGCTATCCTGTACATCAACCCCCATGTTACTTTTTATTTCAGGCCCGAAGTGCATATGGTAAGCGAGGAAGGGCTGAATGCGTACGGCGCCGTTACCTGGGGACAGTTTTTTGTTTACCAGGGTTTTAATGAGCATTGTGGTTGGATGCATACCAGCAGTAATGTGGATGCAGCGGATGTATACACAGAAACCATCACCCAAAAAAAGGAAAACTATTGGTACCGCTACGATGGCAGGCAGAAGCCGGTACAGCAGAAACAAATAACGCTGCAATACAAAAAAGGATCGTCTGTTGAAACCAAAAGTATTACTGCTTTTTTTACAGGGCATGGCCCGGTAATGGCCAGCCGCAGCAATCGCTGGCTGTCGCTGAAAGCAGATAACCGCCTGTTGAACGGGCTGTTGCAATGCTGGCAGCGCACGAAGGCAAAAAGCCTGGCGGATTTTGAAAAAACGCTGGCATTAAAGGGTAATATTTCCAATAATACGGTATATGCGGATGCGGCCGGCAATATTGCCTACTGGCATGGCAACCGCATCCCGGTGAGGGAGACCGGTTATGACTGGAGCCGCCCGGTGGATGGCAGCACCCGGGCTACAGCATGGAAAGGCTACCATTCTATTCAATCAATTGTGCAAAGCATCAACCCGGCGAACGGCTGGCTGCAGAACTGCAATTCAACGCCTTTTACAGTAGCCGGCAGCAACAGTCCGCAGCGAAAGGATTATCCTTCCTACATGGCGCCTGATGGGGAGAATTTCCGTGGCATCAATGCTGTAAGGGTACTGGGAGAAAACGATCAGTATACATTGGATAAAGTGATCGCAGCAGGCTATGATACCCGGCTGGCTGCATTTGATGTGCTCGTGCCAGCTTTGCTGAATGCCGCCGCAAAACTGGCTTTACCCGATTCAATGAACAAAGCGCTCTCGTTGCTGGGCGAATGGGACAGGCGGAGCAGCGAAAGCTCTGAAGCCACTACGCTGGCCATAGAGTGGGGGCAATTGCTGCAGCCTGCTATTTACAGCATTGTATTACCGAAAGGGATGCAGGCCGACCAGGTAAACAGCAGCACTTATTTTGCAGCGAATGCAAGACCGGAACAGTTGCTGGAGCCACTCCGCACTGCCATGGGCAATCTCAGGAAAAGATATGGAAGCTGGATATTGCCCTGGGGACAGGTAAACCGCTTCCAGCGCATATCACCTGCAATGGATAATGTATTTGACGATACGAAACCCAGCCTGCCGGTAGGTTTTGCCAGCGCTTTATGGGGACAACTGCCTTCCTACAGCAGCCGTGTGTTTGCGGGTACACAAAACCGTTATGGCTTTAACGGCAACAGCTTTGTATGTGCCGTTGAGTTTGGAAAAAGAATACAAGCGAGGTCATTGCTGGCCGGTGGTAACAGCGGCGACCCTGCTTCTCCTCATTTTTTCGACCAGGGTAAAATGTACAGTAAAGGAATGTTTAAAGAAGTGCTTTTTTATAAGGAAGATGTTTTAAAGCATGCAGAGAAAGCGTACAAGCCAGGGCAATAGCTATAATCGCTCAAAGAGTGTCAGCCTTCTAAGCTGAGGGTTATAAAAACCAAAAGCCTTACAAGAGGCTTTTGGTTTTTATAATTGAGGTTATCAGAATGAATCATCCACAAACTGGAACTGCCGGTTGTTGTTTTCGAAATATTCCTGCAGGATTATTTCTTCCGCCAGCTCTTCGGCCGGCCGCTTGCCCAGTATTCTCCTTCTTGTTTCAGATCCTTTGGCGGGAGCAAACAGTACTCCTAGTACCGTGCCTGCAAAAAGACCGGCTAAAACACCTACAACGAGTTGTCCGTTTTTCATATCCATTCAAAAATTATTTGGCTGGTCAGCACATATGATTATTGAAATTTGTTTGCCAGGTTATCAGCGGAGGCGATGGCAGTATCTTTAATATCTTCCGCTTTTTCTTTGCCACCCTGTATAATGTTCATGCAGTAGTCTAAAAACTCATCTACTAAATGTCCTGTCTGATCCGAAATTTTTTGGCGGGTTTTGGCGCCGCTTTCGGTTGCATATAAATAACCGATAATGCCTCCGATGGCTGCACCTACTGCCAGTCCTGTAATTAGTTTCTTTTTTGTCATAATAAAGCATTTTATACAATACCTGATACCAAAATGTTGCCAGTTTTTTGCGGGCATGCAAAAAAGCGATAGTTATTTTGAAAAATTCTAACCCCGGGCTTTCCCGGGCAGTTTTGCTTTTTATGGGATCCCGGCTGGGAGCAATAACCGGTTATAATTAACTATTCAATAACCAAGCGGGCTCCCCGGCCGGAGGCGCATACAATTACCTCTTATCATTTGCCCCATATTTTCTACAACAATCCTTTGCTACATTTGTTCAAATGTCCGCCATGACTTTATACCGCTATTGCATCCTGGCAGTTGCCTGTTTTTTGGGGAGCTGTAAAGCTTCGCAACAGGTGATCATGCCGGCAGGTATGAGCATCATCAGCCGGGAGGAATGGGGAGCGGCTGCACCGGTTATGAAAATGAGCACCCATGTACCAAAGCAGATCACCATTCACCATACTGCCGTAAAACAAAATTTTAACCGTACGCTGCGGAACAAGCTGAAGGCGCTGCAAAAATTTTCTATGGAACGAAGTCCTCTGTCTGACGGGCGTATCAAAGAACCCTGGGCGGATATCCCTTATCATTTTTATATTGATGTGAACGGCACTATTGCAGAAGGGAGGGAGCTGCAATATGTAGGCGATTCCAATACGCCTTATGATCCGACCGGCCATGCACTGATTGTGCTGGAGGGAAATTTCAACGAGGAGCAGCTGACAGAAAAGCAATCGGCCAGCCTGGAAAAGCTGGTGGTTGCTATCGCAAAGCAATATCATATCAGCCCGGACAAAATATCAGGACACAAGGATCATGCATCCACTGGTTGTCCCGGTGATCACTTATATGCACTCATCCCTCATCTTAAACAGGCTGTTGCAGCAGCGAAATAATACATTATGTTTCTTTTCCGTCCCCGGTATTTTATAGTAGCGCTGGTCATTTTTATCATAGAAGTGCTCATCGCATTATACGTGCATGATGCTATTATACGTCCGCATATCGGCGACCTGCTGGTAGTGATCATGATCTATTGTTTCCTGCGGGCATTTTTTTCATGGTCTGTAAAAACGGCGGCGTTGATAACCCTGCTCTTTGCTTATCTCATAGAAGCGTTGCAGTACATCAATATCGTGGAGCGGCTGCAGCTGCAGCATTCCCGGCTGGCCCGGGTAGTGATCGGCACTTATTTTTCGAGGATCGATATACTGGCTTATACAATAGGAGTGGTATTGGTGTTGCTGGCAGAACGTTTATTCGGCAGGGTCTCCGTTTGAATGTTATTATTAGAAAAACTGCCCCGTTGTATGTCACACTGAGCCTGTCGAAGTGTTGTCGAAACCGGGATAATATCTTAAAACCCCGCCTTCGACAAGCTCTGGCTGACAATCTTTCAAACTGGTGCATTACCGTTTATTTCATCCTGCGGGGAAAAGATAATTTATAAGATATTTACAGTATGCAATACTTCACAAATCCTGGGTCTGTTGTAAGAAAAATATGGGGTAAGGCAGATACCATTCTTTTCATTTTTGCCGGCGCTTCGGCAGAGTTTGCGCTCAACAAGGCGGTGGACTGGTTGTACTTTACCGGTAAGCTGCCTGCAGACCCGATCGGGCGGCTGTTCTCCACCGTGGTATATGCCAAGCAGATCGTATTTTCAGAAATGAATGCAGCGAATGCTGCGATCGATAAAATCACTTCTATTCATTCAGCTGTTGAAAAAAGCAGGGGCGCCGTGATACCCGACTGGGCATACAGGGATGTATTGTATATGCTCATTCACTATTCCATTGCTTCTTTTGAGCTGCTGGAAAGAAAGCTGACCGAAGCGGAGCGGCAGGAAGTGTTTGATGTATTTTACCGGGTAGCGACGAGGATGCATTTAAAAGACCTGCCGCAATCTTACAGCGAATGGCTGATCAGCCGTGAAGCGCATATGGAACAGAACCTGCAGAAAGGAGCGTTGACGGAAGATTTGTTCCTGCAATACCGCAAACACCTGGGTGCTATGCGTTATGTTGTTTTGATTGAATCGCAGAAGCTGGTGGTACCGGACAGGGTAGCCGAATTGCTTTCCTTTAACCGGGTGGCCCCGCTGCGCTATTTTGTACCGGTGTATAAAATGAGCCGTACCATAAAAGCCGACAGGCTGATCAAACGACTGCTGCTGTCCCCGGATTACAAAAAGCAGATTGATGCGCTGGATGAAAAATAATAACCCAGCCCGGCCGCCGAAAGCTGTAACACTAACGGCGGCGCCTGGCGGGTGCTATGAGAACTTGATGTTTTTTAAAAGAGGAACAATCCGTCCCTGCCGCCAACTTTTTTCTTTACACCATTCGGACGAACATTATAGGTAAGCGTCAGCAATCCATACTGAGAAAGGGTGTTGGTCTGGTAATTGGTCACCATATTCCTGTACACGTATGAGCTCATGCTTTTATTCGTCTTTAAAATATCGAATACATATAAACGTAAGATCAGCGCTTCGTTTTTCAGCATGGTATAGTTCACGGCAGCATTCCAGCGAACAATGTTCCGTGCATCCGAAGTGCTGAGGTTACTATTGTAATCGTAGTTGAGCTGTGTTTCCCAGATCACATGCTTCGGCCAGCGCACTACCAGCTCATTGTTCAGCCAGACATAACGGATATCGATCTTCTTGAAATTATCGCTTGTATAGCGGGCAAGGTTGAAGCCGTTGCTCACAGAAGAATTGAATTCCACTTTATCATGGAAGTTGAGATTAAAGCCCAGCCAGGTGTTGAAGTTGGAAGTGCTTTGCAGGCTGGCCACTTCATTATAAAAAAGTCTGCTGCGATTGAAGGCATAATAGCCCCCAACATTCCATGAAAAAATAAATTTTGGGTTGCTCTTATATTGCTTGTTTACATTGTAGTTCAGGTAAAAGCTACTGCTGCCGTTGACATTCACCGGCATGCTGGTCTGTACACCCTGTGCATCGACCGTGATGCTTTGCACCACATCGTTGCTGGTGAATGATCCGTTGCCATATAAACCGATGTACCAGTGTTTCTTGGTATCATTGAAATTATAATTGATCGACAAATTATCTCTTTCCATCGGCTTCAGCGCCGGGTTGCCTTTTACGATCACATAAGGGTTGGTATTATCAGCCACCGGTATCAGGCTGTTATATCCCGGCATATTGATATCCTTTGAGTAATAAAAGTTCAGCTTTTTGTAAACGATGCTGAGCATGGGCAGCAGGTCATTCTGTTTCTGGCGGATGGGTTCAGCCATCGATGCAAGCCTGTTCTCAAAAGACTGCAGCAGTATCTTGGCGCCCGGTGTTATCGTAAGGTCTTTCCATTTGAATTCAATTCCCGGCGTAAACATCAGCCTGTTGCCGCTGCGTTTTAAACGGCTGCTGAGAGCCTCGTTCAGCACATCATATTTTTCGGTGGTGCTGTTCTTATTGAATGTTTTTACCTTGTTATACAGCAGGCTGTATTCATGCCTGGCGCCCATGCGAAGGCTGATGATTTTAGTGATAGGCTCGCTGTAATTTATAAAAGTGGATATATCTGTGCGGGGAACCCGTTCCAGCCGGAGCTGCGCATAATTACTGTCATAAGCAATGGGGTAGAAGTATCGCAGCTCCGATTCGGTGCTATAATCATTGTAGCGGTTATTGTTGTCCAGGCTCTGGCTGAAATTGAACCTCCTGCCTTTTTTTGTCCTGGACAGGCGTGTGATATTCAGGTTGTGCCTGTAATAATAAGTCCTTGCAGGATTGTTCTGGAATATATTGCCTTCGCTCAGCGGCCCGCTGATATTGCTGTTGCTGAATACATCGCTGATGCGTTGCTCATCCTGCAGACCGATGGTGTAATTCGCATTGAACAGGATATTGGTCACCGAATCGGGTTTCAGCCTGGCGCCGATACCGAGGTTATGTGCATTGGTCTCTATGGGGCCGCCGAGGGTCGTGTTGTTGGTCACTACCGTATCGGCATTGAATTGACTTATATTGGTAATATTGGTGCGGTTCACATTGATATTGCCCCTGAAGTATTGCAGGAAAAAAGATCGTTTCGTGCTGGGTGTATGATTGAGGTTGAAGCCAAAGCCCTTGCTGGTACTTACACCGCCGTAATTCTGCATGCCGCCAAAGCTGACGCCATTGATGGAAATGCCGCTGCCGTTGGAGTTGCGCCATACAGAAGTGCTATTGCTGCTGCTGTTGCTGCGGCTCCTGTCCAGGCCACCGGCCTGCATCAGTTCATTGTAACCAAAGGCGGCTTTATTAAGATTGTTGGCATAGCCCAGCACGCTTACCTGCAGTGTATCCCTGTACACATTGGCAATGCCGCCTGCTTCATACAGGTGATCGGTGCCGCCACCTGCATATATTTTCCCGAACCATCCTTTTTTCACGCCTTTCTTGAGGGTGATGTTCACCACCTTGCCCACATTGTTCGGGTTGTCATCGCCGCTTCGCAGCATTTCTTCTTTGTCATCGGTTACCTGTACCTTGTCAATCACATTGGCGGGCAGGTTCCTCGTGGCCATTTTGGGATCATCGCCGAAAAATGATTTGCCGTCAACCGTTATTTTATTCACCGGTTTGCCGTTCACAACGATATTGCCATCTGCATCCACCTGTACACCGGGTAATTTTTTCAGCAGGTCTTCTACCAGGGCATTGGGTAATGTTTTAAATGCCGCTGCATTGAATTCCACCGTATCTTTTTTGATCACCACGGGCGGACGTTCTGCAAATACCACCACTTCATCCAGCGAAGTGGCGCTGGGAGCAAGAGTGATCGTACCGATATCCAGGCCAGGCTCAGCCTGGCTGAGCATAAATTCTTTCCGGTAAGCGCCATAACCCGATACGGTTACCACCACCCGGCAATTCAGGTCGAGCGGCAGGCCGGGGATTTTAAATTCTCCGTCCGGGTTGCTGAGTCGGTAAGTGATGATGGAAGTGTCTGCGGCTTTGAAAACGGTTACCGTGGCGAGACTCACGGGCGCTTTGCTGGCGGAATCGGTCAGCTTACCCTTCAAGGTTCCCTGTGCCGTTGCCGTATAGGCAAAGCAGTAGCTGCATGCGAGCAGCATCAACATTTTTTTCATGGCTATATGTTTTTAATGGCTATACTTTCTGTTACCGGAAATCAACAGCGCAACTGCTGCAGTTCACCACCAGTGCAGTGTGATCTTCTTTCACGTTGCCGATGCTTTTGGTGAATGTGCTGCTCCCGGCTGTGCTGTCGCCTGCTACAGTCTGCATTCTTTCAAAAGGTGTGAACACTTTACTTTTCATTCCATCAAACTGCACGGTGTAGTTGGAAAGTTTTTCCACCGGTAATTTCACCTGAGCATACTTGTTATCTACCTGTATCAGCCTGACTGAGCCGCTGATAGCGCCGATCTCCAGGTCGGCGCTGGACCCCTTAAGCTTGATGGAATTATCCAGCTGCGCAATATTGAATGTGCCGAAGCTTTTAGTGGCAGTGATATCATTCACCTGTTCAATCTTGTATTGGTCGCTGACGCTGTAGATATTGGCTACATCAGCTTTTGAAAGCGATATATTGGAATACTTGGAACGCAGCTGTATATTTTCGAAATCACCGGAAGTGAATTTACAATTGAGCAGCTCGATATCAGCTTCTTTGATATCGCCGGCCTTCAGAGAACCATACTTGCTTTTGATCGTAGCTTTTTCCGCATCCTGCATCTGCAGTTTGGTACTGGTAAGGTCAAGCGCTACTGTTTTAATGTCGTTCTGGATAATGATCTCGTTGTAGCGGTTTTCTATATTGAGCTTTGCATTGACAGGAATGTAGATGGTGAGCGGGCTTTTATTGTTCAGCCTGTACGTTTTCTGGTTGTAATAATCGGCGTCCCGTTCCGCATCGCCCCGTTCACGGCTGCGGGCAGGACTGAGCGCCAACGTTGTAGTATCCGGCCTTTTAATGATGACCTCATTGTTGAGCTGTTCTACTGCTATGTTCAATGTTTTTTTCCAGTCCAGCGAACGGGTGTCAAACCCATCTTCAGCTGTTAGTTGTGTTTCCAGGCGCACTTTGTTATCAGTGGTGGTTTTTATGATCAGCTTCCGGCTCATATTGCGGATGCTGACGGTGCTGTTGCGGTTGCACCTGAGTTCCATGGTCACCGGTACCTGCTGCATATTTTTTTTGTTGCGGACAGAATCTTCTTTCAGCTGCTTAAGGTTCAGTTCCAGCAGCTTCAGGTTTTTCTTAATACGGATCGTATCATTTTTAGAACGCAACCTGTTCAGCGAATCGGAGTACATCATTTTTTTATGAAGTACTGTCTTCATTTTCTGAAGAGAGTCGTTCCTGTTGAAGAGCATTTTATTCTTTACAAAGAGCGCCTGGTTTTTTTTGATCAGCGCATCGGTTCTGGCAAGCGCCAGCTTGTTTGCCCGGAACAGGGAATCATTGCTGTTATACAAGATTTTGCTTTTCCTGAAAAGTGAATCTTTTACTTTGTAAAGCGAATCTCTTTTAGCCAGCAGCTTTTTTTGCTCAATAAGCGGAATGGTATCATGTGCAGTGCTGAGCCTGGTTTTGATGGCATGCAGGCTGTCGCTTTTCAATTGCAGTGCAACAAGTTTGTTATCGCTGCCCGGCTTCGCCGTAAAGTAAACGGTATCCCTGCTCTGGGCTTTCACCTTATTGGTGACGGGTAACAACAGGGCACCCAGGAGTGAAGTGATTATAAAAAATTTCATGGCTATACTTTTAAATGTTCAGGTAATATCGTTTGGATGAATCGGCAGGGGATACCTGGATAACCCGCTCATTCATTTTATTGATCTCGGCCTGCAGGCTTTTGAGCACATCCAGCTTCTGCTGATAAACATTGATCAGTTGTTCCAGCAGTTGGTTGCTCATGCCCTGTTGGCGGATGGTTCTCCTTATGTTGATCTCGTCTGCATCCATCTGTTGCAGCCGCATTTTAAAATCATTGAAATAGGCCGGGTCTTCGGCGTATACCGGTGTGCTGCGGATGGCGGCTAACTGGTAGCTTACCAGCTGACCGTAGTTCTCTTTAAAGGATTTCATCATGGCATAACGGCGGTCAGCTTTTTTTGCAGCAGGCGGTATTGATTTTTCAATTTTGGCCGTCAGATTTTTTGCCGGCGTTGTTTCCGGCGCTGGTATTGTAACGGCCGGCGGATTCTCCGGAGCTATTGTTTTTTCCGGCACAGGAAGGGCTGGCTTTACAGCGGTTTCTTCCTTACTGGGCTGTTCCGGTTTGCGCAGCAGCTGTACACTCAGTGTAACAACAAACAATACTGCTGCCGCCGCTGCTGCAAAGCGCAACGGGATGGTGATCACCTTGCCGGTAGTTTTTTTGGAAGCCGCTTTTTCAATGCGGTTCCATACTTCAGGCGCAGGGGCGTCAAAGTCCATTTCCTGTTCGTGCTGCTGTATATATTTTTTCAGGTTATCCATGAATCGTCATTTGTTCGGTGATGCGCTGCCGCAATAATTGCCTGGCCCGGTGATACTGGCTCTTGCTTGTGCTTTCCGATATGCCCAGGCTGGCTGCAATATCCCGGTGTGTATAATCTTCCATCGCATAAAGCACAAATACCTGCCTGCAGCCTCCGGGTAATAATTTTATTTCACGGTGCAATGTTTCCAGGCTTACCATCGACCACCATTCCTCGCCGCTATCCGCTGCATGTTCATTTTCATCGCTGTTCCATTCTGTATGCAGTACCATTGTTTTGCTGAACCGGATACATTCATTCACCACTATTCTCCGCAGCCAGCCACCGAAGCTCAGCGGATCTTTCAGCTGGGGCAGGTTTTTAAAAGCTATTAAAAAGGCTTCCTGTAAGATATCTTCCGCATCCTGCTGCCGGCCGGTCATCCTGATGCAGATATTGAACATTGCTTTACTATACTGCCGGTACAGCCAGGCATGCGCCTCCGCATCTTCCTTAACAGCTTTTTGAATGACTGCAGATAGTATAGTGTTAGTTGGTTCCAATATGTTTCTGTCTATAAGAGTGGCAAATGAACAAAAGGTTGGAATGAGCTGTAAATTTTTTTTCAGGCAAATATAAACCGGCTTTCACAGGATAGAGCAGGATGATAACCTAGACATGAATAGATAATTTCATGTCCATCGATTACTTCATCTATCCAAAACTGCCGTATGCAACAACCAATGCTACCCGGGTTTATATGCCCGATGTTAAAACAGCTTCCCGCTTCCTGTATTTATATAGTCGCCAGGTATAGTCCCGGCTAAGTAAAGTATTTCATTCTTTACCATATTGTTTTCTTTTTGCCAGCCAAACCCATGCAGGTATGGCTGCATACTATCCTATTGCCTGAACCCGGCAGAACATTGCTCATATTAAAATAAATCACCCGCTTTAACCAATTCATTATGAAAAAAATTGTACTACGGCTTATACAGCATATCTGCTGTATACTGTTACTCCTGGTCCTTCACCTCGTTGTATATGCCCAGCAGCCTGCTTTTCCCGGTGCGGAAGGCTTTGGCAAATTTGCCACCGGCGGGAGAACGGGTACCGTATATCATGTCACCAATTTAAATGATGCCGGTCCCGGTTCTTTAAGAGATGCCGTGAGTGCACCCAACCGCATCGTGGTGTTTGATGTGGCCGGTGTGATCAGGATCAGCAGTCGTATGGTAGTATCGGCCAATATTTACCTGGCCGGACAAACAGCGCCGGGCGAAGGGATTACCGTATATGGTAACGGCTGGTCTTTTTCCAATGCAGACAATACCATTTGCCGGTACATGAAAATAAGAATGGGGATCGTGGGAGAGAGCGGTAAAGATGCGGCCGGTATTGCGGAAGGTCATGATATGATCTTCGACCATTGCTCGGTTTCCTGGGGGCGTGATGAAACTTTTTCTATTAATGCTACGAATGCGCAGAACATTACGATACAGAATACCATTATGTCACAGGGCCTGCTGACACACTCTGCCGGCGGCCTTATACAGACCAGCGGCGGTGTAACGCTTTACCGCAACCTGTATGCAGACAATGGTACAAGGAACAATAAAATAAAAGGCGTGAACCAGTATGTGAACAATATCGTGTACAACTGGAGCGCAGGAGCCTATATTATGGGCGGTGATTCGCAGGGCGAGTCCTTTGCCAATGCAGTGGGCAACTGTTTTATACAGGGACCTGTGGATGGAGTGCGCCCTTTCAGTGTGGGCAATGCCTTGTATCATTTATATGAAAATGATAACCTGCATGATAATGACAGGAATGGCGCCTTCAGTCCTTATACCATTCCCCAGTCGGAATTCGGCGGCGGACCCGATTTTCAAAGCAGTCCTTACAATTACCCGGCGCTGCCTACCGTAGCGGCCAATACATTGCTCACCAATGTGCTGCCCACTGTGGGCGCTTCACTGCCTTACAGGGACTATGTAGATTATTACGTGGTGAACGAAGTGAAATCCCTCGGGTTAAAAGGAACGCTGATTGCGAATGAAGCCGTATTGCCTTTTGGTACACCCTCTGCATGGAGCTTATGGGCTGGTACTGCAAGAACAGATACGGATAATGATGGCATGCCTGATACATGGGAAACCGCCAACGGCCTGAATCCTGCGATAAATGATGCTATGATCATTGCATCGAATGGCTATGCGAATATTGAAAATTATATCAACAGCATCACGGCTGCCAATACACAGCCTTACCTGCGTTCACCGCTTGCGCTGAAGCAGGATTCTGCCACGCAGAGCAGTATTTATTTTTCCTGGCTCGATTACAGCGAGCAGGAGGAGGGCTTTGTGATTGAAAGAAAAGTGGATGGGGTATTTACAGAAATAGGCAGCACCGGTCCTGACGAAAATTATTTTGAGCTAAGCGGCCTGGCCCCCGAAGAAAAAGATACATTCCGGGTGAAGGCATTCAATGCTTCAGGGCCTTCGGGATACTCCAACGAGCTTATCGCCAAAACGAAACCGGTGACAGTGCCGGTGATCGATCCTACTGTTTTTGCGCCTGATATCACCTGGACCGGGTCGGCAGGCAATACCTGGGATTATAGCACAGCCAGCTGGGTGGATGGCAGCAATGCGGCTGCATTGTTCACCGACAGCAGCAAATTATTATTCCCCGAATCAGGCAGCGCCGGTTTTGCGATCAGTATTCCTGCACAGGTAGGAGCGAAGGATATCGTGGTGAACTCGGGCGGAGACTACAGCTTCAGCGGTGCAGGTTTTATTGCGGGCACAGGTTCAATGAATAAAACGGGCGCCGGCAAATTGTCGCTGCTCAATAACAATATCTATACCGGCGCCACTGTGCTGAGGGAAGGTGTGCTGGAGATCAACAACCTGCAGAACGGCGGTGTGGCCAGCTCTATCGGCGCCTCTGCCAATTATAATTTCAACTGGGTATGGAAGGGCGGAAAGATCAGCTACACCGGTGCGGACGCTTCCACCGATCGCAGCGCTGTTATTGATAATACGACTGAGTTTTCTGTGGAGAACGCCGCAAATTCAGTCATACTGAATGGAGTGTTGTCCGGTGCCGGTGGCCTGACCAAATCAGGGCCTGGTTTACTGGTATTGCGCAGCGCCAATCCTTATGAAGGAGAAACGGTGATCAAGGGCGGTGTGCTGGAAGTGCGGCCGGTAAATTCCTCCACCGAAGAGGGCGATATCATTCACAATGCAACGGCATTGGGTACATCCAATATCCTGCGTTTGCAGGGTGGTACTTACCGCACGACCAACGGTTCCACTACGTTGTATGAAAATTATCCCATGCATATTTACGTGGAAGACGGCACGGTGAATGGCTTTGAGCCTTACCGCAATGCCAACCTGCTTTGCGATGTAAGCGGGACGGGCACACTGAACTATGCTATCACTTATTCAAGAGAGCTGATACAGGGCGACTGGAGCCAGTTCACCGGTACGCTGGTGGCAAATGGGATAGGCACTTTAACCGGTGCGGAAAGAAGCACGCTTATGTTTGACAATGCGGTAGGCATGCCCAATACCCGCATCATGGCAACAGGCAATACGAAAATTGCCAGCTACCAGAACCTGCAAACGCTGAGCCTGGGCGGCCTTTCAGGCAATGCCGGTACCAGCCTTTCCTGCGGCGCCAAAACATCCGGCGGGGTGATTACCTGGGCCGTGGGTGGCGCAGGCACAGATGAAACTTTCAACGGGGTGATCAACAATGAAGCCTATGGCAGCACCAGCAATGCAAGCGGTGTGACCACCATCATCAAGGAAGGTGAGGGTATATGGAGACTGACCGGTAATAATATTTATACCGGCACTACTACTGTTACGGGTGGTTCGTTGATTGTAAACGGCTATCATTCCGGCGGTGGCAAATTCTTTGTAACGCAGGGTACGCTGGCAGGAACGGGTACACTGGCTTCGGAAGTGGAAGTGAGCGATACATTGCAGCCCGGCGATAACAGCATTGCCAGTTTTAATATCAACCAGCAATTACTGCTGCTGCCTTCTGCTGTGGTGGATGTGGAGATCAACAGTACCAGCAATACCTGGGACAAAATAAATGTGGGCGGGAATATTTATTACGATGGTACACTGAAAGTGGCGCTGACGGGTACGGTTGCAGCAGGCGATAAATTCAAAATCTTCAATGTAGCCGATACAGTGTTTGGCAGCATCACCGCTATTGAGCCGGCCTCGCCCGGCGCAGGACTGGAGTGGCATTTTATTCCTGAAACCGGGGAGCTTATTGCAGCACAGCCCGGCTTTGTGAATCCACCCGACAGCCTGGAATTATCGGCTACCACTACAGATCTGCCTGTTCCCGGCAGCACCGTGGAAGTGACCTGGAGAGATAACAGCAATAACGAAACGCATTTTGTGCTGGAACGTTCGCTGGATGGTGTCAGCTATACCGATATCACACATCCTGCAGCGAATGCAACTGCTTATACCGATAACGGTCTCACGCCTTCCACCAAATATTTTTATCGCATCAAAGCAGTCGGTGCTTCACAGGAATCGCCCTACTGTGTTCCCGATTCGGTTACCACGCCGGCATTGCCTACCCCTCCTTTGCAGGCTTACGATCCGCAACCGGCGGATGATGCGCAGGGCATCGGTCAGGTAAATGGCGAAGTGGTATTGAAATGGAAGGGTAGTGATAACACCGAGATATTTGATGTGTATTTCGGAACTGAGTCAGGCAATCTTACAAAAGTAGGGGAAGTGCCTTACAGCGCTGCGCCGCAATACACGGCTACCGGAATAGAGAACAATGCCGCTTATTACTGGCGCATTGATGCCCGGAATTTTAAAGGCACTACGGCAGGCAACGAATGGAATTTTGCTACGGCCAATATTCCTGTTGCAGTGGCAGGCGATTACCGCTCTGCCGCAAGTGGCAACTGGGGCTCATCAACGGTAACCACCGGTATATGGGAAACTTTTGATGGCAGCAGCTGGATACCCGCTATCACCGATCCTGCCGGTGTTACGCCTCCTGCAGCGCCGGTAGTAAATACGGTGACGATCCGAAGCGGGCACACTGTAACGCTTAATGCTACCAGCATCGTTAACAACCTGGTGGTGGAAAACAATGCCATCATTAAATCGGGCGCAGCCGACGGTACCGGTGCAGCAGCAGTGAAAACTTTACGGGTAAGTAAAAATGTATTCAATTACGGAACATTCGGTTCTTCCTCCACCAGCGCCGAACGTATCAGCGTGGAAGCCTACAGGGATAACGATACGGTTCGACTGACCGGCGCTTCCCGTTACAATGTCAACAACTTTAATGTGAATTCCATTGCGCAGACCCTAGTGGTGGAAATGGATGCAGATTTTAATATCAACGGTTTCCTGCGGGCATTTTATTCTACCGCTACTACCACGCCATGGACAGGCGCCAGCCAGAATGATGATAATGTAACGCTGACCATTCAACCGGGTAAAACTGTAACACTGGGCAGCAGCTCTTACCTGCATGTTGGCAGTACACCCACTACCAACACGATCACAGAGTACGGCAACTATACTTACAGTATCAATGGTACGCTGGATATGAAAGCCACAGGTACTTCCTGCATCGTAGCGCACAATACGCTGAACAGCGCTACCGCTATTAATGTGAACGGTACCTGGCTGACAGGTAATGCGATGCGCCTGGTTAACAGCGCTACTACGGTACCTGTGGGCAGCATGGCAGTGAATGTCGGCAGTAATGGGCTGCTCGACGCAGGCGCCAGGTACAGCGGCTCCACAGCCACTACCAACCTGGTGGTAACGAATGCCACTACCACACAAACCATCTTCTTTAATTTAACCGGCAACGGCGCTTTAAGGAACAGGGTGGCCACTTCGGATGTTACATTCGCCATCGGTGCGGAAGGTTTCTACAGCCCGGTGAAGATCAGCAATTCAGGCACGGCAGGCATGGTAAGCGTAGGCGTGAAAAATGTATTCAGTCATCCGCCGGCCAATCCCAATATTGTCGTGAACAAGGAATATAATATTGAACCTGCTGCAGGCGATGTGGTCCTCAATATCAGCCTGGGCTGGCTGACCGGCCAGCAGGCGGCGGGCTTTAACCCGGCAGGATCGCTGGTGCTGGGACATTATGGAACTTCGGGATGGGATGAAACAGCTGCGGCGCTGATATCGGGCAGCGGTACCATGGCAAGTCCTTATTATGCGAAAGCATCCGGCTTCACTTCTTTTTCACCATTTGCCGTGGCCAATACAACAGGCTTATCAGGAGCGGTGCTGCCGCTGAAGCTGCTTTCGTTTACCGCCACCCCGGAAAATAAAACAGTGAAGCTGCGCTGGAAAACTGCCAGTGAGATCAACCTGCAAAGGTTTGAAGTGGAACGCAGCGAAGATGCCCTGCAATTCACTGCGTTGAGTAGTGTGAATGCAATGAATACAAACGGCACGCATTCCTACGAATACACTGATATTTTCCCTTCGGAAAAAGCCATTGCGTATTACCGCCTGAAAATGATCGATACCGATGGTTCATACACTTACAGCCCGGTTGAGAAAGTAAGAAGGAATATCAAAGACAATATCAGCGTGTTCCCCAACCCGGCGAAAGATATCATCACAGTAAGCTATGCTGCATTGGCAGAGCCGGCAACGCTGAGCATTTTGGCAATGGACGGTAAAATAGTGCAGCAATACCGACTGGCCGAAGGTTCCAGCCAGCTGAAAGCTGATATCACAACATTAGCGAAAGGGTACTATATCATCAGCATTGCAGGAGAACAAACAACTGCCGTGCGTTTGCTGAAGCAGTAAGATGCTCTAGGGTGGTCGATCTTGTATGAAGGCGACAACGTTGAAAAAGATTCAATAAGGTCGACCACCTTAATAAAAGAAAAAGCACCATACGGTGCTTTTTCTTTTTAACGCTTAAAACAGCATTATTCTACCTGCACGAAACAAATGAATATTCCAGCCCCTGACCGGTCATCATCATAATAAAGGCTTAATTCTTTAATGTTCTTAAAAGCGGATAGATCGGCAACCGGTATCGGCATTCCAGAAGATTGTGCTTCGTCTGCGAAAGACCATTGTTTGATAGCTTCTCCCGAAGCATTGACCAGCCTGGCTTTCCTTTTGCCGGAGCCGGTAGTGCAATGATGATAGAATAGAATGATACTATCATTTTCCTGCGAAGATGCTATGGAAAGAATGAGCCGCTCTTTGCTGGCAGAGCCGTACCCTGAATTGTTGAGCAACAGCTTCCCTTTAATATATAGCTGGTAATTGTCAATGGTATCTGCTTTGCAGCTTAAATGCAACCCGAGCAGCAAAACAATAATGATCGTTGATTTCTTCAGCAACATGAATTGATATTTTTATGTCAGCAATCATGGTTTTCATAATTCACTTCTTCGAGCTTTTTCTCCAGCTTTTCTTTTTCAGCTTTTGGTAGCGCCACTTCCTTTAATTCCACTTTCAGCTGGCGCTTTGCATCAGGACTGATCCAGGTGCCGTTAAAATTTTTTCCGTTTTGCTGTAAAATAAGCACACCGCTGAAACCGTATTCCACCAGCGCAAACTGGCTTTTGCTGTTCTGTGTAGGGTACACCTGCAGCCAGTTACTTTTTTTATCGTACTGGTACATGCCCTGGTAAAATGCATCTGCAGTGCAACCGTTGTATTCGGCTTTCAGGAACAAGGTTACAGGCATATTGCCATCCACCATTCCTTTGTACAGGTAAAACTTTGTATCCTGTGCCCGCCCGGTCATGAATGCAAGGCTGCATAATACGGTGAATATGCCAGGCAGCAGTTTTTTATAATTTCTTTTCATCCACATCTTTTATAAATTTTATTACGCCATTCATAAATACTTTCTGATCGTCCCACATAGCCAGGTGGCTGCCGTTGGGACAAAAAAGGTAGGATCCTTTCTGCACCATCTTGCTCTGCGCTTCCATTGCTGCCGGGTCCATGGTATCATATTTGGCGCCTACCATCAGGGTGGGAACGGCAATCTCTTTCAGCCGGTTCTTGATATCCCAGTTTGCCAGGCGGCCGCTGATGCCGAATTCACTCGGGCCCTGCATCAGCGTGTACACTTCATTGTTGGCATGTTTTAACGAACGGTTCAGCGCATCCGGCCATTCGGGCAGGCGGCAGATATGTTCCGCATAATAATTAGGGATCAGCAGCTCCATATAACGGGGATTCTGAAAATCTTTTTTCGCTTCCAGCCCTCTTATCTCGGCCAGCACTTCAGGCTTCATCTGTTTTGCCAGCACTTCTTCTGCATATTTACCATACTCGGGTGCGCTTGCCACCATATTCGCCACGATCATTCCTTTCAGGTGCTGCTGGTATTTAAGTGCATATTCCATGGCGAGTATACCACCCCAGGAATTGCCGAGCACATAAAAATTGGAGGTGTCGCCGCCGATGGCCTGGCGTACCTGGTCTACTTCGTCAGCAAACCGATCGGTCGTCCACAGGCTGCTGTCTGTTGGCTGGTCGCTGTAATAGGAGCCCAGCTGATCGTATTCATAAAATTCAAAACCTTCCCGCTGGAAAAAAGTTTCAAAGCATTCCATGTATTCATGCGTCATGGATGGCCCGCCATGCAGGAGCAGGATCTTGATCTTCGGGTTGTTGCCAAAACGTTTGGTCCACACCTTAAACTTACCCACTGGCGTGGTGATAGGGATCAGTTTTACACCTCCGGCTTCAATGCTGTCGCCATAGTTATAATAATAATTGCCGGCAGCAACAGCCGATTCGTTTTTTTTCTGCTGTCCGCAGGATAACAATAAAATGATCAGCAGGAAGGCCGTACTGCAGCCGGGTATGCTGCGGATGAATGTTGTCATGTTGATTGTTTTGGTGAATGGCTGCGGGAAGTTAAAAGAAATTAAGGGGAAAGGCAAATGCGGGTAACTGGAATAGTGTCTCAGTGTAAAGGTGGTCGACCTTTTTTGTAAATAATCAGGCATAGAGAATGCTGTTCAGAAGGTCGGCTACCTTAGGCTCCCACGCTCCCGCAGGGCGCCCTGTACTTTCTGTGTAAAATTTATCAAAAATCTCTGTTGGTTTTAAATACAGCTTTTTTCTTTTATTATATTTATGCAACAAACAAAAATCAAACACAAACAATGGCAACAGAACAAAACAAACCCGAAAATCCTGAAGAGGAAAAATCTGCAATGAACAAGATCGGCGAAACGCTGGGCGCTGTAGCCGGTGAGATTGCTGTAAAAAAAGATCAGCTGGTAGAAAAAGCGTCGAGTGCTTTTGAAGCGGTAAAAGAAAAAATGGGCGACCTGTTCAGCGCTGCAGGAGAAAAAGCAAGCGAAATAAAAGAAGAAGTGACTGCCAAAGTAGAAGCAGTGGCAGCTCCTGTGGTGGAAAAGATAAAAAAGGCTGTAAAGCCTGCTGCTAAAAAAGCAGCAAAACCTGTGGCCAAAAAAGTAGCGGCAGTAAAAAAAGAAGTGAAGAAGGTAGAAAAGAAAGTAGCAAAGAAAGTTGCTAAAAAAGCAGCACCGGTCAAAGCTGCTGTGAAAAAAGTTGAAAAGAAAGCAGTTAAAAAAGTGGCTGTTGCTAAAAAGGCTTTTAAGAAAGCAGTGAAGAAGGTTGCCGGGAAAGTGGCTCCTGCAAAAAAAGTGGTGAAAAAAGCCCTGAAAAAAGCCGCTCCTGTGAAGAAGCCGGTTAAAAAAACAGCTAAAAAAGCAGCGCCTAAAAAAGTCGCCAAAAAAGTGCTGAAGAAAGTCGCTCCGGCAAAGAAGGCCGTTAAAAAAATAGTGAAGAAAGCTGCGCCGGCGAAAAAGATTGTAAAAAAAGTAGTTAAAAAAGCTGTGAAGAAGGCTAAGAAAAAATAAACACTATCCAGCCGCATAAAAAAAGTCATTGAGTAACTCAATGACTTTTTTATTTTGATATCATCTGTTGTTAGGGTTTGTTCCAGGTATTATTGTCGGGAACCATATCCGGCAATACTTTATCGGGATCAAGCACTACTTTGCTGATCTCCTCCGTGGTGGGCAGCGCAAATTTCCAGCTGCTATTATTCTGCCATATTTCCACCGGCAATTTTTTTCTTTCGGTTTTACCGCTTACAGTCGTGTATTCCACTGTAACAGGCATGGCCATACGATCCCTGTTGCTGATGGTTACCAATGCACCTTTCTTGGCATCATTATCTATATAGGTAACAGTGTCTACTGCCTGGTCGAGCTGGTAATTATTAATGAACACCGATTTCCAGAACCATGCAAGGTCTTCGCCGGCGCCATTTTCCATGCAACGGAAAAAGTCCCAGGGCGTGGGATGTTTGTAAGCCCATTTCCTGATATAATTCCGGAAAGCATAATCAAAACGTTCCTGGCCCAGCACTTCATTCCTCAGCAGGTCGAGTGCAAAGCCCGGCTTTGCATAAAGCAACACACCGATATTTCTTTCGCTCATCCCGTCGGGCGTGTTGAATATCGATTCCATTGCAGGAGTGAACAGGAAGCTTTTGTGAGCGCTCTGCGGTTTGTCCCTGTATTCACCGTTATTGAAATCTTCGCCGGCAATGCCATTGATAAAAGTGTTGAAGCCTTCATCCATCCAGCCATACCTTCTTTCATTGCTGCCTACGATCATAGGGAACCAGGTATGCCCGAACTCATGATCGGTTACCCCCCAGAGCCCGCCTGTTTTGGCTTTGTAGCCGCAGAAAACGATACCCGGGTATTCCATGCCACCCACATTGCTGGCTACGTTCACTGCAGAATAATAAGGGTAGGGGAACCATCTTTTGGAATAATTCTCAATTGAGCCCTTGGTATATTCAGTGGAGCGGCCCCATGCTTTTTCACCATCCGATTCTTCGGGGTAGAGTGAAATGGCCAGCCCGGTTTTGCCGGCAGGCAAATTCATTTTAGCCGCATCCATGATAAAAGAACGGGAAGCGGCAAACGCAAAGTCACGGGAATTATTGATCTTATATTTCCATGTCAGCGTAGGTTTTGAAGGACGGGAAGCGGCGTTGGTCACATCTTCCCTGCTCCTGATCATAACCGTTTTATCGCTCTGCTTCGCCTGGTTGTAACGGGCCAGCTGTGTGGCCGTGAAAACTTCCTGCGGGTTTTGAAGCTCGCCGGAAGCGCCCAGCAGCATGGCTGAGGGTGCGGTAATGTTTACCGTATAATCGCCATACTCGCAGTAGAATTCACTGGCGCCCAGGTAAGGGTCGGTATTCCAGCCACGTACATCATCGTATACGCATAACCGTGGGAACCATTGTGCAATGCAGAAGATATCGCCATTCTTGGTGGGTTGAATACCGGTACGGTCTGCGCCGTAGTCAGGCACCGAATAAGAATAGGAAATGCGGAACTGCAGGCTGCCTGTTTTAGGCGCCAGTGGTTGCGCCAGCTTTATCTGCATCCTGGTATCATTGATAAGGTAATCGGCTTTGGAAGCCACAGCGCCTTTTAATAATTCTACAGCGCTGATCTTGTAGCCACCGTCAAAGCTGCTTTTGGCATCGCCGTAACGGCTCCGGCCGGTAGCAGGCATTTTGGCCTGTCCACGGGAATCCTGCTCAAACAGGTTTTCGTCCAGCTGCAGCCATAAAAAATCCAGCGGCTGCGGACTGTTGTTTTTATAGGTGATGGTTACCGTAGCGGTTATCTGCTTTTTTTGCTCATCGAGGCTGGCATTGATCAGATAATCCACTTTGTTCTGCCAGTAAGCCGGTCCGGGCTCGCCCGAAGCTGCCCGGTATTCATTGCCGCTTTGGGTATAGAACAGGGGACTGAAAAGATCGTGGTAATCATATTTGGATTGTGCGGAAACAATACTGTTCATTGAGGCCAACAGTATGATAAGGCCTGCTATTTTCTTCATGCTGAAAAAGATTTTTTTGACGGGGATAAATGTAAATCAATTCGCAGCAACCTGTTGTTGTAATAATGATAAAAGAAGCGTTTTAAGGAAGGAAGGCGGTATGCGGCTGCCTGAAACCCCGGCTCCTACAATATTTTCAGCAATGAGCATGCTCAAACGGGCCTGCTCATTGTTTTATGCAGCTGTTTATCCCGATGAAACAGGATTGTTGTTGTAAGCTAACTGCTCTTATTCATAAATGCTCAGGCGGGTCCTGAGGGTATATATTTCCTGCTGCAGGTCGTCCATCTGCTTCAGCAGGTGATGAATGCTTTCCAGTCCCGGCAGGTTAATGTCCATATCATAGTGCAGCCGGGATAGCTTTTCCAGTTGCTGCAGTTGTTCGGCATCTACAAACAACTCTTCCTGGTCTTCGGTCAGCTCTATCAGCCCGCTCTGCTGCAGGGAACGTACAAAGCTGATCTCGATATGCTGGTAAGTGCAGAATTCTGTGACCTTTATTTTTTCGGGATTGTTCATAACAGCTTATTTAAGTTTACTTAATTGGGTGAACAGCTCTTTTTGTTCGGCAGTAAGATTAGTAGGAAGCTTTACTTCGTAAGTGATATAAAGATCACCATGCTCATTATCTTTCTTATACAGCGGAAAGCCTTTGCCCTTCAGCCTGATGCGGGTGCCGTTCTGCGTTTCAGGATTCACTTTCAGCTTCACCTTTCCATCCAGCGTATCAATGGTGGTTTCACCGCCAAGCAGGGCAGTGTACAGGTCAATGGACACTGTGGCATAAAGATCATTGCCCGATCTTTTGAATACAGGATGAGGGGCTATCTCGAAAGTAATATACAGATCGCCTGCCGGCCCGCCGTTTACACCGGGAGCGCCATAACCTTTTAGCTTGATCACCTGTTTGTCGGCCACACCCGCAGGTATGGTGATGCGCACATTTTTATTGTTTACAGTGATCACTTTCGGATGTGTCTGCATCGCTTCGGTGAGCGTCAGCTGTAGCGTAGCATTGTAATCCTGCCCACGGAATTTTGCGGAGCTTCCTCCGCCTCCGCCCCGGCCAAACATCGATTCAAAGAAGCTGGAAAAATCGCCGCCTTCTTCTTCACCGAAGGGAGCGCCGCCCTGGTACTGGTATTCATACTGGCGGCCCTGTTGCTGTTGCTTCTGCTGTTCAAACTGTTCCGCATGTTTCCAGTCCTTGCCGTACTGGTCATATTTTTTTCTTTTTTCAGGATCGCTCAGCACTTCATTGGCTTCATTTACCTGTTGAAATTTTTTATGCGCATCCTTATCATTGGGATTAAGGTCAGGATGCATGGTACGTGCCAGCTTGCGGTACGCTTTTTTTATATCATCGGCACTGGCATTCCTGTCGACTCCCAATATTTTGTAGTAATCAATAAATTCCATTGCATGAAAGGGTTTGAGAAAAACTGAACAATACGCTTGCCAAATGCCTGTTTGACGAAAATTTTACGCACATTTTGCAAGATTGGCATATTTAAAATTATACAATCATTTGTAGCCTGTCAAAACCATTTTGAGCAGCAGGTTACACACTGGGGAAACATTGCCTGTTTTTTACTTAGCTGTAATCCCGCTGGCATGAAAATTTGTACTTGTAAAGTATAACCAAATGTAAAACACTTTAAAACGATTATTATGTATACAACTGCAACAGAACAACTGGTAGAAGTTTTAAATGACCTTGTATTGATCAATAATGATCGCATCAGGGGGTATGAAAAGGCATCCGAAGAATCAAAAGATATTGATATTACCCTTAAAACGGTGTTTGATAAAATGGCGGATGAAAGCCGCAAATATGTTTCAGATCTCACCAGCCATATTCATGAGCTGGGTGGAGAAACAGAAGCAGGAACCACCGCAATGGGTAAAATATACCGGGCCTGGATGGATGTAAAAGCTGCTGTTACCGGTAATGACCGCACCGCAATACTGGCTTCATGCGAATATGGTGAGGATCAGGCGCAAAAGGCATACAGGGACGCCCTGTCAAGCGATGCGGAAATGGATGTGGAAACCAGGCAGCTCATTACTTCACAGCAGGCGGCGTTAAAAGCAAGTCATGATAATATTAAGAAAATGAGGGATGCCGGTAAGTAAGCATAAGGTTTAACAAAAGGGGCTTCATTATAATGAAGCCCCTTTTTATTGATCGTGTCATTCTATTAATCCAGGAAGGGATATTGTTCTTTGTAATAGCTCACTACCTCTTCCGAAGCCTTGGGCGAATGCTGGTAGGCATCGAAGTATTTTTGTGCTTCCTCCTGTTTTTTCCGGTCAGCATAATTTACGGCTATTTCAAGGTTTACATCATTCAGTTCGGGGTAGGCCTTGTTAACCTTCAGGAACAGGTCCAGCGCCGTATCTTTTTCATTTTTCATGCTGTACATGATCGCCCTGTAATAATCCAGCATAGGATCTTTATTGATGTCTTCGTCTATTTTGTTGATCGATGCCAGCGCCTTGTCATATTCTTTGCGGAGAATATGCGCATCCAGCAACGTGAGCTGGAAATGTGGCTGATCTGCATATTTCTTTTCCATTTTTTCCAGTTCGGCCATATACTCATCCTGGTCGAGGTTGGAGAGGATATCCAGGTAGGAGGTTTCCATTATTTTGGTGTTGCGGATATTATAAGGCAGCTTTAAAAATTCTTCTTTGGCCGATTGATAATCATTATCCGCTTTATACCGGTTCACATTGGCGCTGATGCTCTTGATCCTTTTACCGATACCTGATTCATAATGGTCATTGATTTTACTCATCATTTCCGCCAGTGAAACACTTAAATTTTCTCCGGATGTATAGATGAATATATCTGCGATGCCTTTCTTGTCGTTCAGCTTCGTCAGTTCCATATCAAGGTAGTTGATGCCGCCGCCTTCAGAGAAAGCCCTGAATATGAGTCGGGGCTTGTTTTCCTTTTCATAATACTTAACCAGCTGAAAGGAGCCGTTGCTGCCGATCAGCGCATAAATGCTTTTTTCGTAATTATTATTCGCCAGCCCCTGACGTACCCCCTGTTCCATGCCGGCTTCGGCCTTTACCTTTTTGGTTTGATACATACGTTGCAGCAGGGCAGGCGCCAGTATCCTGCTGGAAAGAAAATCTATTTTGCGGTTGATCACATCTTTCTCGATGGATTGGGCTATTTCAAGCGCTTCCTGTTTGGATAATTTCTGCTCGCCCGTTTTACATCCGGTTATATAAAATAATAATGCAAACGCAGCGATGAATGCAAATGACTGTTTCATGACGGTAAAATTGCTGATAGAACAAGATAGTTAATTTTTACCTCGGGTTAGTATTGATTAATGAGTAATTATTAATGGTTAATTATTAATTGTGAATGATTACTCATTACAGCATCCTGATCACTCAATAATCAATAACTACTAATTAATCATTAACCACTAACCATTAACAATTCCTCCTAAAACACTCTTATCACTTTCACAAACCTCCCCCTGTAATAACCTTCCAGCGGACTGGTAGTAACGCCGTAGGCTTTGCCCGAAGAAGAATGAATGAACCGGATACCTGCGCTGTTGTTTTCGGTGACGATGCCCATATGGCCTACGATGCTGATCGTGCTGTCTGTTCCTGTAAACAGGATGAGGTCGCCGGCCTTTGCAGCCTGCTCAGGGATCTCCACCGGCACGTTGGTAAAATCAACGGAAGAACGGGGCACTTCGATATTGAAATGATTGAATACATAGCTGATGAAGCCGGAACAGTCAAATCCTTTTGCAGGATCAGAAGAGCCATACAGGTAAGGAATCCCTATGAGGGTTTTGGCAAAAGCTACCAGCTTTTCAGGATCGGTATGCCTGGTATCAATAACATGAATACCGGCAGGTGCTACAGGCTGTACACTGTCGGGTTCCGGAATGGTATCGGCTGCAATTATGCGGCCTGAATCAACAGTTTCCTGCGGGAGAGGAGCGGGTTTGTTTTCCATGCAGGCGCCCAGCATACCCATAAGCAGGCCGTACAGGAGGAAACTTTTGGTCAATGAAAAACGACAATTCATCATAAAAGATAAAAAACAAAAATGAGACCGGTTAATTTGCTCCTGAATAGCTGATTTTTTTTAATGGGTCTCTGCAGTGTGGAAATAAACGGCTGCAGGTAATTAAAAGACATTTTAAATCCTTTCAACAAAAGCTAATGCCGTGCGCCATAATTTATAACCGTTGTTACATATTATATTTTTCACCCAATGTATAACCTCTATCATTGATCATGCTAAAGACTGTACTGCTTGCAACCTGTTTTGCATTTATCATATTACCTGCATTGGCCACACCGGATGATTCCACCATTGTAAGAAAAAAATACACGACCAAAAGAGCCCCTTCTTCCATTACCATTGACGGTATCCCCAATGAAGACGCCTGGAATGCGGTGCCTTTCGGCGGCGATTACACCCAATGGCAGCCGAATGATGGCAAACCACCTTCACATCCCACCCAGTTCAAGATATTGTATGATGATAAATACCTGTATGTAGCTTACTGGGCGCATGATGCCAGCGGTGATTCCGTTGTGCGTCGTATGGGCAGAAGGGATGATTTTCCCGGTGATTTCTGCGAGATCAACATCGATAGCTACCACGATAAGCGAACGGCTTTTTCCTTTACCATATCGGCATCGGGCGTACGGGGCGATGAATTTGTAAGCGATAACGGCAACAACTGGGATGAAAGCTGGAATCCCATCTGGCTGGCCAAAACTCATGTGAATGCCAAAGGATGGACGGCTGAGATCCGCATACCGTTCAGCCAGCTGCGGTATGGCGATGAAAAAGAAAAAGTATGGGGCATCCAGTTGATGCGGCGTATTTTCCGGAAGGAAGAAAGAAGCACCTGGCAATATATACCGCAACGGACAGGGGTGTGGGTGAGCGCTTTCGGTGAGCTGCATGGCATTAAGGATATCCCTATGCACAAGCAGGTGGAGATAGCGCCTTATATAACGGCGCAGGCATCCAGCTATAAAAAAGAACCGGGTAATCCTTTCGCCAAAGGCTTTGATAAAAAAGTAACGGCTGGGGTGGATGGCAAAGTGGCGATCACCAATAATCTCATCCTCGACTATACCATTAACCCCGATTTCGGGCAGGTGGAAGCCGACCCCTCACAGGTACGCATAGACGGTTTCCAGAACTTTTTCAGCGAGCGCAGGCCTTTCTTCATTGAGAGCCGCAATATTTTTGATTACCAGCTCACGGGTTCGGCTGCGGGCGGCGATTACGACAGCGACCTGTTGTTCTACAGCCGGCGCATCGGCAGCTCACCGCATGGTTTTGTAAATGTGGCCGACGGCCAGTTTGTGAAAGCGCCGCAGAATACTACGATACTGGGGGCCGCTAAGTTCAGCGGCAAAACCAAAAAAGGGTTGAGCATCGGCATACTGGAAAGCATTACTGAAAGGGAAAGAGCGGTGATCGACAGCGCCGGTGTGAGGACCAAGCAGTTGGTGGAGCCGCTTACCAGCTATTTTGTAGGAAGGCTGCAGCAGGATTATAACGGCGCCAATACGGTTATCGGTGGCATCTTTACCGCTGTGAACCGGGAAAAGGGGTTGAATAATATGCTGCATACCGGCGCTTATACCGGCGGTCTTGATTT
Organism: Ferruginibacter sp.; assembly: GCA_047602605.1. Taxonomy (GTDB): domain Bacteria; phylum Bacteroidota; class Bacteroidia; order Chitinophagales; family Chitinophagaceae; genus Ferruginibacter. The sequence goes on along the minus strand of JASGGW010000003.1, from coordinate 235,371 downwards.
CCTGCATCAGTGGCGAAACCGCTGGTGGTTTATAAAAGGCAATATTATTTTCAGCCATGTAACGGGTAGTAAAGAAGCCATTTTAAATACGCAGACCTCTTTTGAGCATTTGTTCCAGCGACCGGGTGCCGATGAACTGGATCTCGACAGCAACCGCACTGCTCTCACCGGTACGGCCGCCACCATCCGTTTCGGGAAGCAGGCCGGGCCGGGTGGTAAAAAGGGACAGGTATTTAAGTTTGAAACAGGCGTAACGCTTCGTTCTCCGCAGCTGGAGCTGAACGATATCGGCTTTATGCTCACCACCAACGAGATCAATCATTTCACCTGGGCAGGCCTGCATTTTCAGAAGCCCATTTCGGTGTTCCGGAATATGCGCTTCAATTACAATCACTGGAGCAGGTGGGATTACAGTGGCAAATTTCTTTTCCAGTTGTTCAACACCAATGCACATGCAACTTTCAGGAACAACTGGCAGGTAGGCGCCGGGTATAACTGGAACCCTTTTGAAATATCCAACAATGCGCTGAGAGGCGCCGGCGCCATGCGTCGTCCGAATGGCATGGGATACTGGACGTATGTAAATTCTGATTATCGCAAAAAAGTGCAGGCCAGCGTGGAATACAATCGTTTCTGGGGTTTCCAGGGTACAGTGCTAAGCAATGATTATACACTATCGGTAACGGTACAGCCCATGAATGCGCTGAACCTTACCCTGAGTGCAGGCTATTCGGATTACTACCGCAAGCAGGACCAGTTTGTGCGCAATATTCCATTCGGCAACCAGACCCGTACGATCATCAGCCAGCTGAACCAGAATACGCTGCGGTTTACGGCAAGGCTGAACTATAATATCACTCCCGATCTGACACTGCAATACTATGGCCAGCCGTTTATAACCAGGCCTATGTATAAAAACTTTGCGTATGTAACCAACCCGCTGGCAAAAAATTATGACCAGCGCTACCAGCGCTTCACTGCCGACCAGGTTACACTGAACAATAATGTATATTCTATTGATGAGAACAGGGATGGCACTGCTGATTACAGCTTCGGCAATCCTGATTTTAACTTCGTACAATTCAACTCCAACCTGATTGCCCGCTGGGAATACAGGCCCGGCAGCGAGCTGTACCTGGTATGGAACCAGGGTAATACACCTTATGCATATGGCAGCATCAATGATGCGCTCACCAAGAGCCTGTTCAACAATGTATTCAACGATGAAAGAAGAAATATCTTCTTGGTAAAATGGACCTACCGTTTCCTGCGGTAACAGGATACCTGGTAAAACGGAACGCCTGTCAGCAATGACAGGCGTTTTACTTTTTACTCAAGATATTTTCATTAATTCCATAAAGGCTTTTTACCCGAAGGTTTCGGTCCTCCTTTCTTTACACTCGACAGTTTAAGATTGTGATTGTTGTAGTTCCTTTCTGCAGCCTTTCTCATGGTCTTCCCACCCAGGTCTGGCAGATTATTAGTGATCTGCGTATTGACTTCCGGGCTCATTTCTTCAACCGGCGGTAAAGAAGGCCGGTCTTGCTCCACAGGGGGCTGGATCGATACATCTTCAACAGGTGGCGGAGTCGGATTTTTAGCGGGGGCAGGCTTGCGGGTTGCAGTTTTCTTTTTTGCAACGGCCTTAACAGGTGCTTTTTTTACCGCTACTTTTTTAACAGTGCTTTTTTTTGCGCCTGCTTTTTTCAACGCCTTTTCAGAGATAGCTTTTTTGGGAGTTGTTTTTTTTACCGCTGCTTTTTTTGCAGGTGATTTCCTGGCGGCCGCTTTTTTTATAGTTGATTTTTTTGCGGCTGCTTTTTTAGGAGCGGCTTTTTTCATTGCGCTCTTTTTTGTCATTGCCTTTTTGGCCGCTTTCTTTTTTACGGGAACCCTGGCAGCGCTTTTTTTAGTTGCAGCTTTTGAAGACTTTGCCATAAGATCAATTTAATTGATGAATAGAAAAATAGTACAAACAATCGATGTGAACTATTTTTCAAATACCATACCAAAATTATTTTCAACGGCCTGTAAGCCGCTCCCACAGGGCCTGAGCGATGACGGATATCCCGCTGCATACGGGTATGCCGTACAAGTGTGCGACGCAACGATGCCTGGTTGTTGTACGGCCGCCGGCTTCATAAAAAATACCGGAAGCAGTAGTTATGTGGAAATATGATCCCTTCCGGGCTGTATGCTTTTGTCTACAGGAAGGGGCTTGCCGCAGTTACGGCAATAATTGGCGTGCGGGTCGTAAATATCCAGGCCGCAGGAAGGACATTCGCCGACCCGCTTCTGGTGATGGAAAAACTTTTCATCTTTCTCTTTGGTGAGCTCAGCGGTTATAATACCCGTCGGTACTGCAATGATCGCATAGCCCAGCATCATGATGATGGAAGAAATGATCTTACCGAGTGTAGTGGACGGTGTGATGTCACCATAACCTACCGTGGTGATGGTAACAATGGCCCAGTAAATAGATTGAGGAATGGTTTCAAAGCCATTGCGGCCATGCTCCACCACATACATGATGGTGCCGAGGATGATCACAATTACCACCAGCACGCTGAGGAAAACAGTGATGCGCTTGAGGCTTCTTATCATGGCCTTGCCCAGGATAGCGCTTTCGGATAAATAATGGGTAAGCTGGTATATCCTGAAGATACGCAGCAGCCGGATAGCCCTGAGCATGACCAGCGGCCTGTAGCCGGGGAAGAGCAGGCTGAGATAAAAGGAAGCGATGGATAAAAAATCGATGATGCCGAAGAAGCTGAAGATATATCCGGCTTTCTTTTTAATGACCCATACCCTGATGCAATATTCTATTGTGAAAAGAAGGATGATGACCCATTCGGCTGCTTTAAAATACGTACCGTAGCGCTCATTCATCCAGGGAACACTTTCGAGGATGAAGATGAGGATGCTGATCACAATGGCCCAGAGCAGGCCGATGTCAAAGGCACGGCCCAGGCGGGTAGTGGTGCCGAATACAATAACGGCCAGCCATCGTTTTATTTTTTCAATGATGCTACGCTTCTCTTTTGCCAATAATGTATTGTTTAAATGTTACAGATTCTTTGTGAACGCCTTTATTGTTTTCCTTTTTCAATGGCTTTCTTCAAAGCATTTATAATAACGGACGGTTCGGCATGCAGCAGGGTCTCATTCACCGAAATCAGGGATTGGCCCTGCGGGTCAGGTTTCGGCATGCGTATAAAAGATTTGCCCAGTTCTTCCCTGAAGGCAGGGAGGTTCATGCCTGCAGGCACAGTAAGCCTGTGCATATTGGAACCCCCGTCTAACGGTGCGGCCTGTACGCCGGGTATCTTGTTGAAGCCTGCAAAAATTTCCTTCGAGCGGCGGATGGCTTCCTGCAGCCTTTCCTCGAACCCATCCATGCGATGCGATGCCATTGCAGCATTCGTCCAGTTGCTGTACATGCTGCCGCCGTAAATTTTAATAAGGTGCGGCATTTTATCAATAAAGGCTTTGTCGCCGCAGAGCACTGCGCCGGCATTGGCGCCTAAATATTTATAGAGAGAAATGTAGACGGTATCAAAATAGGAAGCGTATTCCTTGATGGAAGTTCCGCTCCATGCCGAAGCCATAAAGAGCCGGGCGCCATCCATGTGCATTTTAATATTGTTCGCTTTGCAGTAAGCATTTATTTTCCTGATCTCATCCACCGGTACATACCGTTCGTCCATGCGCCGCACGGGATTTTCGATGGATACACAGCCTACGCCGCTTTGAAACACTTCTTTGTCCGGGAGCCCGTCTATGGCGGCTTTCAGCTCATCGGCAGTGAAATAGGTTTTATCCGGCGCCAGCGGCATGAGTCTTTTGTTATGCACAGATTGAGCTGCGTCTGCCTCGTCCCGGTACACATGGCTGGTATCCTGTACAAATATTTTTGTGTTATCGCCGCTGAGAGTGGCAATGGCCAGTTGGTTGGCCATAGTGCCGCTTGGTATAAAAATGGCTTTTTCCTTGCCGGTAAGAGCGGCCATCTTTTTTTCCAGCTCTTCCACAGCGCCACCACTGCCGTAACGATCTGTTTTTAAAGGTGTTTTTTTGTGAGCGATCTGCAGCTCGGCTAAAAAGCCCAGCTCATCAAACCATTCCCCTTCAAAAAAGAACTTCACCCATTTCTGGTCAGGAGGCGGGGGTATATCATTGCTGAGGCGGCCTGCTACGGCAGGCAGACCGGGCAATATGGCCGGCGTAAGCGCCAGCGCAGCATTGCTGAGAAAAGAACGTCGGTTAACAGTCATGGCTATTTATTTTAGTAGCTGAAAATACGAATAAATGCCGCTTCAGGAGAGATCAAATTCCCATACGCTTTTATAGTCGCCGTTTTTTTCCACATATTCCAGGAACTGTCGGTAAAAAGGATCGGCGCCGATCGTGGCGCTGTCGCCGATCACTACCAACTGGTCTTTAGCTCTCGTAATGGCCACGTTCATGCGCCGGTAATCATTGAGAAAACCAATGATGCCTTCCTCATTGCTTCGCACCAGCGATAAAAAAATAATATCTTTTTCCTGCCCCTGGAAACTATCGATGGTGCTGCACCTGACTGTTTTGGGCAGCAGTTCCCTGGCCATAAGCACCTGCCCGGCGTAAGGAGAAATAAAGGCCGAAAGCTCCGGTTGGTACTGGCCGCTTTCCAGCAATTGAAGAATGATTTTTAATTCGCCTTCATTCTGAAGGCTGCTGCCGTCCGGTCCGGTGGTTTCATTGAAACCCGACCCTGCTGTATCAATAAAGCTGATATGTGAATAGATATTGTTTAAATGCGGGGCCGATTGCAGCAGGCCCTTGTAAAAATATTCATTGCTGAAACCGGCGATCGAAGGTTTCATGCGGTACTGCACATTGAGCAGGTGAATGACCGCACAATGATCGATGGCTGTTTCCAGAATCGACCGGTTGAATCCTTCCCGTATGGCTTGCTGGCTGAGCACGGTGGGAGGCAGCTGGAAATGATCGCCTGCGAGCACAATTTTTTCTGCCAGCGGGAATACGCACCAGGCCAGCGGCTCAATGCATTGCCCCGCTTCGTCCATGATAAGCTGTGAGAATGCTATTTTTTCAATTCCTGCATCATAGAGACCAACGGGCGTACCGGCGATCACATCGGCTTCTTCAACAAGCTTTTCTTCATTGTAACGCTGGAGTTGTTTTATTTCTGCACGGATCGACTTCACTTCTTTGAACAGCAGGTTACGTTGTTCTCTTTCGGCTTTGCCAAAGCTTCTTTTGTATTTGAGCGCCATCCGGCGGAATTCCTCTGCCCGTATTTTTAATTGTTTGATCTCCTTCTGCATTTTACTGTTCTGCAGCTTTCCTTCAGGCGTATATGGAAAAACGGCGTCATCCACTTTGCCTGAATTGCCTGCCCGTAAAATTTTGACGCCCTGTGCCAGCAGGCCTTTGCAGATATTATCCACGGCAGCATTGCTGGGCGCTGTCACCAGTATCTTTTCCCCTTTTGCCACCAGCTGCTGAATGGCTTCAATGAGCGTGGTGGTTTTGCCGGTGCCGGGCGGGCCATGCACAATGCAGAGCTCTTCATTCTCTATAATTGCAGCAATAGCATCCTGCTGGCTTTGATTGAGATGCCGGTTGCTGAAATGATATTGCTGTGCAGTGTGGTTGCTTTTATCAACAGCCATTGCCTGTTTTTCGCTGTGCAGCTTTTCAAAAAGCCGGAACAGGCGTTTGTCTTTTTCCAATCCTTTCAGCACATCTTTCATGATGCTGGTTGTACGGGTATCGGGAGTGAGCTTGATGCCTACGCCATCGTCTTCGATCCAGTCCGGGAAATCGGGTGCAAAAAGACGGAACTCTCCCGAGCGTCCTTCCAGGTTGAGCAGCATGCCTTTCACCGGTTCTTCTCCCTGCCGGAAACATTCAATCGCTGCGCCATCCCTGAACAGATTGGTCTCTGCCGGAAAAGGCAGGCGAAAGCTGATCTCCGGGTAATCGGCATAGCCGAAATTTTTTCTTGTAACAATGATGGGATGCAGGGCAATGCCTTCTGCTTTTAAGGATCGTAATGTATGCGCCTGGTCAAGATTGTATCGCTCCGCCTGCTCTTTTTCTTCCAGGTCGATACAATGTATCAATTGTTGAATATATGGATGCATAGTGAAATCTGAACCGCAAAAATAGCTATTTAGCGGCAGGCCGGTCGGCAGAAAACAGGGGTTTGTCGGCTTAAATACCGTTTTTATCTATTGTTCCGTTTTCGTGGGAAACAGAGATATAGTTTTGTTTTTTAAATAATTTAAAATAGCTTGGTTGAGAGCATATTTCTCTTATCCATTCACTGACCTCACTTTTTAACTATGAAATCAATCGGCATATTATTATCGGTAACTGCATCGCTCTTTTTTGTTTCATGCAAACAAAAAGAAACCCCGAAAGAAAAACCGGTATCGTCTTACCAGGTATTGACGGTTACCCCCCGTAAAGTAACTTTTTATTGGGATCATCCTGCCACCATCCAGGGACAGAATATTGTGGAAATAAGGCCGATGGTGGCGGGCTATCTCGAAAATATTTATGTGAATGAAGGTGCGACGGTCAGCAAGGGCCAGCTGCTCTTCCGCATTAAAAACCCGCAGTACGAGCAGGATATTGTCACTGCAAAAGCGGCCATTAAAATTGCAGAGGCCAATGTGAACACAGCCCGTATGAATGTAGAGAAGGTGAAGCCGCTGGTGGAAAATGAAATTGTGAGCAAGTACCAGCTGGAAGCGGCGCAATATACGCTGCAGTCGGAGCAGGCCGCACTGGCGCAGGCAAAAGCAACCCTTGCCAATGCAATGACTAACCAGGGGTATACGAATATCACCAGCCCGCAGAGCGGCACTATCGGCCTGATCCCTTACAAAGTAGGAGCGCTGATCAACAGCACCAATACAGAACCATTGACGACATTATCGAACACCGGCAATGTGTATGCTTATTTTTCACTCAATGAAAAACAATTGCTGGGTATGATGCAGCGGGTGGCAGGCTCCACTATGGCTGAAAAATTATCACATATACCTGCAGCCACACTAGTGCTGGCAGACGGTACCGTGTATCCCGACAAGGGCAAGCTGGAAACAGCCGGCGGCGCTATTGAAACCAGCACAGGTACCGCTACTTTCAAAGCCACCTTCACAAACCCAGCCGGCATTATACAGAGCGGCGCCAGCGCCACCATTCGTATACCCAGGGTGGAAGACTCCGCATTGCTGATACCGCAAACCGCTATTTACCAGCTGCAGGATAAATCTTTTGTATACAAATTAATTGATGGCAATAAAGTGATCAGCACATTGGTCACCACGTTGCCTACAGACGATGGCAATTTTACAGTGATCAGCAGCGGTGTTAAAAGCGGCGATAAAATTTTACTCAATGGTCTGAATATCCAGGACAGCACGGTAGTGAAGCCGCTATCGGTGAACGAGGACAGCATTTTCAACCGCATGGATACCACTAATAACCAATAATCATGTTAAAGCTTTTTATAGAACGGCCGGTATTGAGTACGGTGATCTCAGTGATCATCGTGTTGCTGGGTATCATGGGGCTGAGTAAATTACCGGTAGCGCAATACCCGAATATCGCACCGCCTACCGTACAGGTTTCAGCTTCTTACCCGGGCGCCAATACCACTACGCTGATCAATAGTGTGATCATGCCGCTGGAGCAGCAGATCAATGGTGTACAGGGCATGACCTATATGACCTCGTCTGCCAGCAATACGGGCAGCGCTTCCATCAGCGTATATTTCGATGTGTCTACCGATCCCGACCAGGCGGCGGTGGATGTGCAGAACAGGATCAGCACCGTGTTGTCCAAGCTGCCGCAGGCCGTTACACAGGCGGGTGTTACAGTGCGTAAACAACAGAACAGTAATGTGCTCATTGTGGGCCTGTACAGCAGCAACACACAATACGATCAGAAATTTTTACAGAATTATGCTGCGATTAACATTGTGCCCCAGTTGCAGAGAGTGAACGGGGTGGGAGGGGCCAATGTTTTTGGCGGCGCTATGACCTATGCTATGCGGCTCTGGCTGCAGCCCGATAAGATGGCGTTGTATAATGTAACGCCTGCAGATGTAAGCAATGCATTGAATGCGCAGAACTTCAATGCTGCCCCGGGTAAGATCGGCGATAATGGCAACCAGGCGTTCCAGTATGATCTTACTTACCAGGGTACGCTTACGGAAGTTTCGCAGTTTGAAAAAATTATCATCAAAACCATCGGCAACGGGCAGTACCTGTATTTAAAAGATATTGCAAGGATAGAGCTCGGCACACAAACCTATACCACGGCCACCACCATCAACGGGAGATCGGCTGTAGCAATTGGTGTAAGCCAGACGCCGGGTTCTAACGCACAGGAAGTTATCGTGGGTGCGCAGAAGGTACTGGCCGATGCAGCCAAGAGTTTTCCATCGGGTGTGCAAAGCATGGAGCTGGTGAATATCAATAATTTCCTGAGCGAGAGCATCAGCAAGGTGATCCACACATTGATCGAGTGTTTCCTGCTGGTATTCCTGGTGATCCTGGTCTTCCTGCAGGATGTGCGTTCCACCATCATACATGGCATTTCCGTGCCGGTTTCCATCATCGGTACATTCTTCTTTTTATACCTGTTTGGGTACAGTCTTAACCTGCTAACTCTTTTTGCATTGGTGCTTGCCATCGGTATCGTGGTGGATGATGCGATCGTGGTGGTGGAAGCGGTGCACAGCAAGCTGGAAAACGGCTACACTTCTCCCCGCAAAGCAGCGATCGATGCCATGGGAGAGATCGCCGCAGCGATTGTTTCCATCACTCTGGTAATGGCTTCGGTGTTCCTGCCGGTTACTTTCCTGGGCGGATCATCCGGTGTTTTTTATAAGCAGTTCGGCGTAACGCTCGCCATTGCGATCATGATCTCGGCGGTCAACGCCTTAACGCTGAGTCCTGCGCTGGCAGCGATGTTCCTTAAGCCGCATAAAGAGACCGATCCTGCAAAAAAGCATGGCTTCCTGGATAAATTCAAAACAGGCTTTAATGCCGGCTACGATAATATCGTTAACAAATACACATCGGCGATCACTGCGATTGCGAAAAGAAAATGGGTAGTGATTGTGATCGTGCTGTTTTTCTCCGGATTGTTTTATAGCCTTATCAAATCAACACCTACCAGCTTTGTGCCTGCGGAAGATATGGGAACCATTTTTGTGAACGTAACCTTACCGGCTGCAGCCACCAAGGAAAGAGTGCAGGCCGTGAACTGGCAGCTGGACAGCATTTGCCGGTCAGTACCGCAGGTCGCCGCTTCCATGAGCAACCTCGGGCAAAACTTTCTCGGCGGCAGCGGCAGCTCTTATGGTATGCTGATATTAAGACTGGTTCCCTGGGGCGAAAGAAAAGGAGTGACAGACAAGGATGTGATCAAGATATTAAATGAAAAAATGAAGAATGTGCAGGGCGCTTCCCTGGTGCTGATGCAGCAGCCAACCATTACCGGCTTTGGCAACAGCGGCGGCTTCACCTTCCAGATAGAAGACAGGGGCGGGCACAGCATCACAGAATTCAATGCGGTGGCGCAGAAATTCCTGGCATCGCTCAACAACCGTTCAGAGATACAGTTTGCCAGCACTTCTTTCAATCCTAATTTTCCGCAGTACCAGGTGGATGTGAACGTGGCAAAAGCGGAAGACAATGGTGTGTCGCCCTCTGACCTGCTGGAAACCATGAACAGTTTTTACGGCAGCTCATATATCAGCAATTTCACCCAATACGGCCAGCAATACCAGATCATCATGCAGGCCGACACTGCTTACCGTGGTACCATCACGCAGATGAACAATATCATGGTAAGGAATGGCAACGGCACCATGAGCCCCATTTCCGAATATGTTACCATGAAAAAAGTATATGGCGCTTCTTCTGTTTCCCGCTTCAATATGTACAATGCTATTTCGGTGACCGGTTCACCTAAAGATGGCATCAGCACGGGCCAGGCCATGACCGCCATTGATGAAGAGGCGGCTCAAAATCTGCCTTCCGGGTACAGTATAGAATACAGCGGTATCAGTAAGGAAGAACAGAGCAGCGGCTCACAAACCGTTTATATTTTTGCATTGAGCCTGTGCTTTGTATTCCTGCTGCTGAGTGCGCTCTACGAAAGCTATATACTTCCATTGGCCGTGCTGTTGTCGGTACCCATCGGCTTAAGCGGGATTTTTGTTTTCACCTGGCTGTTCGGTATTGACAATAATATTTATATACAGATATCCATGATCATGCTTATCGGGCTGCTGGCAAAAAATGCCATCCTGATGGTGGAGCTGTCGCTGGAACACAGGCGCAAGGGGGAAGGCCTGCTGGAAAGTGCGATCGCAGGCGCCCGTACAAGGATACGCCCGATCCTGATGACTTCCTTTGCCTTCATCTTCGGCCTCCTGCCTTTGCTGTTCTCCAGCGGTGTGGGCGCCAATGGCAACCAGTCGATCGGGATCGGGTCGATAGGCGGCATGCTGTTCGGTACATTGCTGGGGGTATTCGCCATCCCGGCTTTATATGTGCTGTTCCAGGGACTGCAGGAAAAAATTAAAACAAACAAATATGATGAGAACGGCGAGCTCATTGTGTCGCCGAAAAAATAATTGTATTCCATGAAACCGAAAAAATCATTTCAATATATAATCCTGGTCATTGCAGCAACAGCCGGACTGTATGCCTGTCATGTGACCCGGCCGTACAGCAGCAATGAGCAGGTGGCCGCCAACCTTTACAGGGAACCTGCCACAGCAGATTCGGCTAATATCGCTACACTGTCCTGGAATGAAATATTCAAAGACAGCCTGCTGCAGCAGCTCATCCGTGAGGGTATTGCGAATAATCTTAATCTCAAAACCGCTGCCGCCAATATCAAAGCAGCAGAAGCTAATTATACACAAAGCATAAAAGCATTCTATCCTTCACTTTCGGCAACAGGACAGGGAGGGCTTTATGCTCCGGCTGATCAGCAGGGCAATAATAAGCAGCTGTATCAACTGTATGCTTCCTCCTCATGGCAGGCTGATATCTGGGGCAAGCTGAAGAGCACCAAAAGATCCATGTATGCTTCTTTGCTGCAGAGCCAGGCTTATCAGCAGGCGGTGCAAACACAGCTGGTGGCAGATATCGCCGGCGCCTATTATACTTTGCTGGCTTATGATGCACAGCTGGGTATAGCGCAGACATCAGTGGAAAAATATGCCCGTGACGTGGAGACCATGAAACTGCTCAAGAACAGCGATGTGGTAACGGGTGCCGCAGTGGTGCAAAGCGCTGCCAACTATTATGCGGTGATGGCCACCATTCCCGATATTAAAAACAATATCCGGCAAACCGAAAATACGTTGTCGCTGCTGCTGGCCAGGACGCCGGGTGCCATTGCGAGAGACAGCATCTTTACCCAGCAGGTAGACACTTCGCTGAACACCGGTCTGCCCGCACAATTGCTGGCCAACAGGCCCGATGTACGGGAAGCTGAATTCCAGTTGCGTAATACTTTCGAACTCACCAATGTGGCCCGCACTTATTTTTATCCTTCGGTTACCATAACGGGAGAGGCAGGATTGTATTCCAATAATATCAGCACATTCTTCAGGCCGGGCGCTATGTTTGCTAACCTCATCGGCGGTATTACCCAACCCATTTTTAACAACGGACTTAATAAGCAACGGTTAAAAGTAGCGCAGGCAAATTATGAAGCGGCACAATATAATTTTCAGCAGTCTTTGCTTACTGCAGGACAGGAAGTGTCCAATGCACTGTATCAATACCAGATGGCCAGCGACAAATCGCTTTCCCGCAGGGAGCAGATCGCCAACCTGGAAAAAGCAGTGTTCTTTACCAGCGAATTGCTTAAATACACAAGCAATACCAATTATACGGATGTGCTTACATCCGAACAGAATTTACTGTCTGCAAGACAAAGCGCTGTGAATGATAAGCTGCAGCAACTACAGGCTATTGTGAATTTATATGCCGCATTGGGCGGAGGATGGAAATAAGGAACTCAGATCCATTTCTTTTTATAAGCAATATTGATGGCCTGCGCCCGGCTGTTCACATGCAGTTTCTCATAAATATGGGCTGCATGCTTGCGTACCGTCAGCGGTGAGATGAATAATTTTTCGCCGATGGACTTGTAATTTTTCCCGCTGACCATTTCTTTCAGTATCTCCATTTCACGGTCGCTGAGGCCGGCATTGTCTTCATTCACTTTTTCATTTTCTTCCTGTTCCCTGTAAGCGTGCACAGGCGCCTGGCGCAGCAGCTCCATGGCTTTCCGGGCTATGGCCGGGCTCATGGGTATGCCGTTGAATTCATAAACATTCGTGATGGCATCAATGATGTTTACGGCCGAATCTTCTTTAAGCAGGTACCCGCTGGCGCCTGCTTTGATGGCTTCGAAGATTTTATCGTTGTCTTCAAAAATGGTGAGCACTATGAACTTGATGGAAGGGTAGGCTGCAGTAGCATAGAGTATGGTTTCAATGCCGTCCATCTCGGGCATTTCAAGATCCATCAGCACCACATCGGGGAGCGGATGGGCTATTTTTAAACGGCTTAAAAAATCTTTTCCATGATGCGCTTCCATGGTTACGGAAACTTCGGCATAGGATGCTAATTTTTCTTTTACCGTCTGCCTGTTGATCTGTTTATCATCTACTATTGCTATACTGATGGCCATGCTGTAAAATTGGTCAAATTATTATTTATAAATAATACTCTTTCCCGAGTATTTATTTTGTGAGCGAAATGGTCATGCCATTATTGTTGCGGTTTTTTGCAATGCGGAGCTCAGCGCCGGCTTCCTTCGCTCTCCATTGCATATTGTCGAGGCCGTTGCCTTTGCTGATAAGATCCGGTTCAAAACCTGTGCCGTTGTCTTCAATGCTGAAGCTGATCCCATCATCACTTTTCACTTTGAAAATAATCTGGGTAGCGCCGCTGTGCTTTAAAATATTCTGGAAAGCTTCCTTCAGTATTTTATCATAGTGTATGGCTTCTGCAGCGCTCAGCTTTTTATTGTTCACAATTTTTTCTTCTGATTCAAAATGAATGGTCTCGAAATTCTGCAGCATTTTGATGCAGTGATTTTTGAAAGCATCACAAAAATCAGCCACACTGATTTCCTTGTTGTTCAGGACCCAGATGGTTTCCCGCAGGCTGTTGAGTATCTGCTGTGCGTTGCTGCTCATTTTTTTCAGCTCTTCTGTATCGCCGTTTTGGTGCCGCAGCTTTTCCACATTAGAGAGAAGGGCAGTGGTATAAGCGCCCATATTGTCATGCAGGTCCCGGCTGATGCGGCGCCGTTCGGTTTCCACCTGCTGCTGCGTGCGCAGGATGGACAGTTTTTTCTGGAAACGCTGCCGGTTGATGAGCTGTACCACCCAGGCACAGATGCCTAGTCCTGCAAGGATCGCAAGGCTGATAAACCACCATCGCTGGTATACTGGCGGAATGATGCGGATGCTGATTGATTGTTGCGGCAGCGCCTCCTTCATAAAAGAATTGCCGCAGGCAATTTCCACTACATAATCGCCGGAAGGTAACGCAAGGTTTATTTCCCTCACATGCCCCAGGTTCTTCCATTCGTCAAACAATCCCTTCACCCGGTATTGATAGTTATAGGAGATGCCGCTGTTGTTGCCAATGGCCGAAAAAACGATATGAATACTGTTCCTTGCAAAAGGCAGTTCCAGAGAACGGATCTTCCAGAAGGCAGTGTCCTCAGGTATTTTGTTGTCGCTGCTGCTGATATGTGTAACGATCAGCCTCGGCGTTTCCAACTGCCGGTTAATGAGCGAAGGATAAAAACTGTTCAGCCCTTTTACACCGCCAAAGAATAATTGCCCGTCCGCTGTTTTGGCAGCAGCTCCGAAATTAAATTCATCCGACTGCAGGCCGTCTTCCTTGCCCAGGTTGAGCACACTCCCGTTCCTGCTGATGCGGCTGATGCCCTTGTTATGGCTGCACCAGATATCGCCGCTGTTGTCAACCACGATGGCGTAAATATATTCGTCAGCCAGGCCGGATTGCATATTGAAGGCATTGAGCATTTTTGCCTGCCCGTCAAATTCATAAATACCCTTGATGGTGCCGAACAGCCAGTGATTGCCTTTTTGCTCAATAACGATCCTGCCTGCATCGCCCAGTGAGATCTGACGGATGCATTTGAAAAAATAATCATTGCCGGTAAGGGCCGTGGCATTGTGTTGCTGCACTTTGAGCGATCCCATCGCCAGCATCTGCCACTTATCGGCTTCGCTGGCCACCGAAATAGCGAGCTCTTTTTTTACCCAGTTTATTTTATAGAAGCTGTTATGATCTTTGGGGTATAAAAATTCACCCGGCTTCAGCTCTGTCAGTTCTGAATAATAACCCGGTGACTTCAGCAAAGGATGATGTATGCTTCGGATGCTCATGGAAGGAATGTTCAGTATATACTGGTTGAAATCGTAGAATGCCAGTATGAGATAGTTGTCTTCATCCAATTGGCCGATGCTGGTTACAATGGAGCTTACATCCTCTTTCTGCTGCAGGGGGAAATGCTGCCTCAGGTTGCCGCTCGTGTCATATACAAACAATCCTTTGCCGTAAGTGCCTGCCAGCACCAGGTTTGCAGCCTTGTTTACTTTGAAGCATTTGATAAAAATATCATCCTCTCCATCCTTGCCGATCAGGTGTATCGGTTGTGAACGGAATGAAATGCGCATGATGCCATTGAGGTTGGAAGTCACCCAAAGGTTACCGTTGCTGTCGAACATGCCCTTCTTGAAATACCCGTTGCTGATAAAATTCTTGCCTGCAACCGAAACAATGCGATGAGTAAAGCGCACGCTATCCAGGTTGAACAGCCACATTTCATCATCCAGGAAGACAACTAGTTCCTTCCTGCTTTTTTGAATAATGCTTACCGGCTTGCGGTAAGCCTGCAGGGTCTTGTTGTCGGGAAAATCGACGGCAGCGATCAGCCTGCCCGTGCGATTGCTGTACAGGGAAATATTATACTGTGTACCGTACACCACGATGCTGTCGTTGAAATTATAGAGGCTGAAACTTTCCAGCGGTGCCTGTTTTTTTAAAGCAAAATCCGGTCGACGGTCTGCAAACCTGAAGAGTATGCTGTCGTTCTTTTGAAGAAGAGTATATCCTTTGTGAATACTGTAAGGGAATTCGGCGAACAGCGAACCGCCGTTGGGAGAGAAGCCGCTTATTTTTTTGCTGCTGCGGTTAACGGTAAAGCTGTTATTGTCTGAAACAAAAAGCAGCTCGTCGCTTCTTTCCGAAACAAGGCTGAATGTTTCCTGCTCATGAGCGGGAATGATATCCCGGTAATGGGTAAAGCTGTGGGTGGAAGGGTTATATACCGAATACCCTTTTTTGTAGATCACCCATATCTCATTTTCCGGCGAACGATACAACTGCAGAAACACATTGCCCGGCACCTGGTGAATGCCATTGCCATGCGGTATTTTATTGAACTCCGATCCGTCAAACCAATACAGGTTGTTCTCACTGATGAACCAGATAAGGCCTGTGCTGTCTTCCTGAATGTCGAGTATCACTTTGTCTGAAAGACCGGTATTCTCATAGTACACCGTATGCTTGAGCCTTTGCAGGGAAGACTGTGCATTCGATTGCAGGCTGTTCAGCAGCAGGAAAAACATCAATATGGGACGACACCTGGACACCAGGCAAAAATAAAGCTTTGTGGCCAGCAGGATAAGCTTGTGAATACTACCGGGAGAGTATTTTATAAAATTTGTGGCAGCATGAATACTGAAAACAAGGCTGCATCGTTATATTAGCAGTACAACCTTAACAACAACCTAAGCCAGGGTTTTACTCTGCAGCCACCTTTGTGGCTGTTTTGCTATTGATGAGGTTTTGCGCCCGTTTTATTCGTGCCATTCTGTAAATGTAAAATGAGAGATCATTTGCCACTGGTTATTCCTGCTGGCATATACCCGTACATATTTTAAATGATAACGGTCTGTTTTCTCTTTAGCTTTTTTTACCACGGTGAGCTTGCCCCTTACAATGGCGACAATACCGTGCATTTCCACGGTTACTGAATCATGTTTTCTTTCGGTGAAGCTTCCTTTTTTTACAGAGCTCATCCAGCCGGTTTTTCCTTCCACTCTTCCTGAGCCGTGGCTGAAAACAAAATCATCCGCATACAATCCTTCCAGGGCCTGTACATTCTGTGCCACTACATAATCGTCAATCTGCTGGTTAAGCAGGATCATATGAATACTGTCTTTGGAAGCAGGCTGGGCTTTTGCCGCAAACCAGGTGCATATAGCCAGGATGAAGAGGAGCTGTTTTTTCATGCCTTGAATATACATCATTATTAACTGCTGTTGTTTTAGCGATGACGGCATCGTACAATCGTTTTTTGGCGTCTTTATTGTAAATAGATTCAGTACGGATACTGTAAAACTTGCCTTAGGGCAAGCGCAGGTTCCGTAAAATAGCCAGACATTTGTTCCGTCATCAACTAAAATTGATTTATATATGAGCGAAAACAATAACCCTGTTATAGTTACCATCGAAGCCCGGGTAAAAGCGCCTGTGCAAAAAGTATGGGAATATTTTAATGCCGTTGAGCATGTGACAAAATGGAACCAGGCTTCTCCCGACTGGCATTCGCCTTACGGTGAAAACGACCTGAGGGAAGGAGGCAGGTTCTCTTACCGCATGGAGGCAAAAGACGGCAGCTTTGGTTTTGATTTCGGTGGGAAGTATGATGTAGTGACGCCGTTTTCCTACATTGAATACACGATGGATGACGGCCGTAAAGTGAAAGCATGGTTCAGGGAAGAGAACGGGGTGACCACTATCACCGAAAAATTTGATGCAGAAACACAGAATCCTGTGGAGATGCAGCAGCAGGGATGGCAGTCCATACTCGATTCTTTTAGAAAATACACCGAATCCAACTGCTCATTTCATTATTAATCATACGTTATGGCAAAAGCAATATATCCCTGCCTTTGGTTTGACGGTAAAGCGCAGGAAGCAGCACGATTTTATTGTTCAGTATTTAAGAACTCAAAGATCATCGTCGATACGCCCATGGTGGTGAAATTTGAGCTGAACGGCAATCATTTTATGGGACTCAATGGTGGCCCGCATTTCAAGTTCAACGAAGCTGTTTCGCTGGTTATTGACTGTGCCGACCAGGCTGAAGTAGACTATTACTGGAATGCGCTGACCGCCGATGGAGGGCAGGAGAGCATGTGTGGCTGGCTGAAAGACAAATATGGTCTCAGCTGGCAGGTAGTGCCGCTTATAATCGGCGAAAAAATGGGCAGCGGCAACGAAAAAAAAGCCGGGGCCATGATGCAGGCGCTCATGAAAATGAAGAAGCTCGATGTGGCGGCGCTGGAAGCCGCTTATAATGCAGGCTGAGCGTATTACAAATTTTAATAACGGGCTGTTGATAAAATCAACGGCCCGTTTGCTTTTATTTGAGGCAGGATGGCGGTCATTCTTTATTTTTGCCGGCATTAAAACCAATTGCATGAGTATCCCTCTGAACATTATCAACCAGGTTTTTGAGCTCCAGCAGAAAGTGAATACATTGCAGGAAGCGCCTGGTTTTGAAAGAAATTTCAGCCGCCTTTTTAATGTGATGGAAGAAGAAGGCTTCCTGGTGCAGAACCCGCTGAACGAGGCTTATACAGAATCCCGTACAGATTGCGAAGCAAGCATTGTGGGGGAACCTGCTTCAAAAATGATCATCACCAAAGTATTGAAGCCTGTTATTTACCATAAGGCAGAAGGGCAGCTGCGCCTGGTGCAGAAAGCAGTCGTGATCGTTGAAAAAAAATAATGAAGATGAAATCTGTAAATATCGGTATCGACCTGGGTACCACTAATTCTCTTGTTGCAAAGTTCGAGAATGGAAAAGTGAGAGTGTATAAAAACCCGCTGGGACAAAAAGAAACGCTGGCTTCGGTAGTGGCTTTTCGTAAGGACAGGATACTGGTGGGGGATAAGGCAAGGGAATATCTTACCAAAGACCCTGTGAATGTATTCGGGAGCTTTAAAAGAAAAATGGGCACCGATGAAAAATATTACGTGGTGAACATGGATGAAAATATTACGCCCATCGAACTGTCCACGTACGTATTGAAAGAGCTGAAAAATTTTATCACGGAGAATACGGAGCCTGAAGCCTGTGTGATCACTATTCCCGCTTCATTCGACAGTATGCAGAGCAATGCCACCATCAAAGCCGGTTATGCTGCAGGCTTCAGGGAAGTATTCCTACTGCAGGAACCTATTGCAGCCAGCCTCGCTTTCTTCAATACCTCCGCATCGCTGCAGGAAGACAGTTCGGGCAACTGGCTGGTGTATGACCTGGGTGGAGGTACTTTTGATGTAGCCTTGGTGCGTTCTACCGAAAACGAACTGAAAGTGGCCGATCATGAAGGAAATAATTTTCTCGGCGGCCTCAATTTCGATTCGGCTATCATTGATCATATTGTTATCCCGCATATCATTGAGCAGACAGGCATTGCAGATTTTGCGGAAGAGCTCAAAGTGAAGTTCGGCCGTTATGAAAAGCTCTATCATAAAATACAGTACTACGCCGAGGAAGCTAAAAAAGAAGTCGCTTCTTCCGGATCTGATACATACATAGAATTTTCAGAAGAGCTGGATGAGATGGAATACGATTTCAGCATTCCTGTTACAAAAGAAAAAGTAAAGGAATTGTTTGAGCCCATCATTGATGAAACCATTCACCTGCTGGGTAATATCCTGGAGCGCAATAACCTGCAATCTGCAGATATCAGGGAGATCATCCTGGTAGGCGGCAGCACTTATTTGCCGCAGGTAAGAAGCAGGCTGGCAGAGGAGACCGGCATTGCCGTGAATTACAGTATCGACCCGGTGACCTCTATTGCAGTAGGCGCTGCTTATTATGCTTCCAATAAAAATTACAAACCAGCCGTGCAGGAACAGGAGGAAGAAGCCCTGCAGGCCAATGCGGAAGAGATACTGGCGTCGGTTGATTTTGAACCGACGGATTTTGATATGCAGGTTTCCTACAACCGTTCGTCCAAGGATAAGGAAGAAGTGCTGCTGATGGGCATGAAGGGTGTTTTTGAAAACAAGTATTATCGCATCATAAGGGCAGACGGTGGTTTTGATACCGGCCTTATAAAAATGCGTTTGAAAGTAACCGAGTTTTTGCCGCTGATCAGCTCAGTTGCCAATGTATTTACTATTCATGTCTACGACGAGGAGAAGAACGAGATCAAAAAGCTGGCGAAAGAGATCAGCATAGCGCAGGGTATCTTCAGCATCGACGGGCAACCTTTGCCGCACGACATCTGCATTGAAGTAGATGATGTGGAGAACAAGACTACGAGACTGGAAGTCATTTTTGAGCGCAACAGCCTCCTGCCGCAAAAGCGTACACTGTACAGGGTGATATCCAAAACGATTAAGAAGGGTTCTCCCGAATCCATTGTGATCAACATACTGGAAGGTGACAGCGCTTCCCGGCCATCTTCCAACCTTACAATCGGCTGCATCGAAATATCCGGCAAAGATCTCAAAATGGACCTGGTAAAAGGTTCCGACATAGAGATACAGCTGCATATCAATGAATCCAGGATTCTCAGCACCAATGTATTCCTGGTGATGACACAGCAGGAATTTGAGAATGTATTTTCTCTTTCCGAAAAGCAGGTGAACCTGGGCAGGCTGAGAGAGCAATACAATATCCTGGAGGCAGAGCTGGTACAGACGATCCGTAATTTCCAGTACAACGATGATAAAGTATGGGAAATACAGGCCAATGCATACCTGCAGGAGCTGGAGCAGATTAAAGAGCCTTTGTTTAAGCTGAAAGAAAAAGACAAATCGGATGACCGGTATGTATTTGCCGAAAAAATTGCAAGGATATCAAGAGAAACGGATAAGCTGGGTGGTAACGAGCGCATTGCCATGCTGCTGGAAGAATATATGGCGGTAAAAGAAAAAGTGGCCATTGTAATTGCGAATGCCGATTTTGAAAAAGATACGCTGGGTAAACGTTACCAGAAAATTGAGCAGTCGGAGCCGGCCTTTATCAAGTCGAAGAACGCATCGGTGATCGAAGCCAAAATAGGGCAGCTGAATGACCTGTGGTGGCTGGCGCTCAGCAATACAACAAGTTTTTTAATAGAACGTTTTATTGAATACAAAGGATACGAAGAGAGTGATTTCAAAGATTACCGTGCGGCAAAGTCCATTATGAAGATGGGCGATAACAGCCTGGAGAAGGAAAACTATCCCGAATTCAGGAGGCATGTATACAGCATTTCCAATTTGCTGCATAAGGTAAATATTCAGATTAACCAGGACTTTAAAGGAACAGGCATTGGCTAAACAATATCAATCGATCATAAGACTGTTTGAGCATTCAGGCATCGATACATCACAGGAGATCAATATTTCCAGGGTAAAAAAACAACTGGCTGCAGAATTTGATTTTTCGGAAACCGGGTTTATCGAAATAGACGGGCATACCTACAATAAAGCCGATGTGCTGGGCGAGCTGGATCATCCAGATTTTGCAAAAAGGCTGCAATACCATCAGCGTATCTGGAATGCAGGGTATGTGCTTGCGATGCTGGAAAATTTTGAGTTCAATTACCTTGAGTTCAGGGAGCAGATGAAAGCTTTCAACGGCGATCCGGCTTTCGACCAGTTCTTCTCACCTTATTTCACGCAATCATTCATCTATTGTTCACGCAGTTACCTGGATAAAGCCCAGTTTGAATACATGGGACAGCTCCTGCTGTTCGAAGAATTTATCCTGGCGGAGAACAGGGAGGAAGCCTTTGCGCCTTTGCGTATTTTTCTCGACGATAACCTGAAAGTATTCAGGAATGTGAACCGGGAAAATTATCCAACATTCAAAAGCAGGCTCAATATCTGGCTGGGTTCCTACTGGAGTGAAATGTTTAACCAGCTGCCGCCGGAATTTTATCATTACAAGTCGGAGTTCGCTTATTTCCTGGTAAATCTTACCGTATATGTCCAGTTCAGTCACCCGGAAGATGCAAAGGCCATCAGTTATGAACTTTCCTGTATGAAGGATATACCCGAAGAGCTGGCAAAGACGATTCGCAGCAATCATGCTATCTACACCAAGAAGCAGGAGGGTAATATCAGCTGGGGCTGGGTAATATGGATCGTGCTGATATTATTAAGGCTGGCTGCAGGCTGTTAAATGCAGGCTTCGTAATAACTTTACAACTATGTTTTCAGATAATCATATACAGATTGCTTCCCTTGCCGATACGCCTGCACTGGTGCAGCTGCTCAACAGCGCTTACCGTGGAGAAGCTTCACAGCAAGGATGGACCTCTGAGTCGCACCTGATCGCAGGCGAAGTACGAACCGATGAGGCTACCGTAAAGAAAGTAATAACCGATGCCGGCAGCGTAATGCTCAAGTATGTGGATGATGGGGGCGATCTCATCGGCTGTGTGAATCTTCAGGATCATGATGGCAGGATCTATCTCGGCATGTTCAGCGTTTCGCCGGTATTGCAGGGCGGTGGCATCGGGAAAAAAATATTGCACGCAGCAGAAGAATATGCCCGGCAGCAAAAATGCGCAGCGATTTATATGACGGTGATCTCTGTCCGCAAAGAGCTCATCGATTGGTATAAACGGCATGGTTATGAAGAAACAGGAGAAGTGAAGTCTTTTGAAGAAGATGGTCTCAGCGGCAAACACCTCCAGCAGCTTGAATTTATAGTGCTGGAAAAAAAGATATAAAAAAAGCCTCTCAGATGAGAGGCTTTTACATTTTTAGTAGTGACTTAGTTAAAACGGATGTTGTAAGTAGCACCCAGGCCTACATGCTGGATGTTGCCTCCTTTGCTGTCGCTCCTGAATACACCGTTGTAGAAACCAAAAAAGTTCCAGTCGTAGTTATGATAACCTATCTGTGGTCTCACATACACACCGCCGTCCGCATCTTTTTTGGTAACAAAGCTGTAGCCAAGATCAGTTCCAATAAAGAAACCTTTTGACTGAGGATAAAATCTTACAAAAGCACCTAATGGAACCGTACCAAAATCATCATATCCGTCTTTTGCAAAAAAGTGATTGTAGCCTGTTGTTAAGCCAATACCCACATTTTTGGTCGACATTAACTGGCCTTTCAGATCGGCACCCAATACGAAGCTGCTGTAATCAGAAAGATCGCCCACCGGTACACCGGCATTCAAACCCAGCTTAAGCCATGAATTTTTCTTGGTTACTTCCTGTGTTTCCTGTGCCATCGCAGTAGCTGTTGCAAATACAATTGCTGTTGCTAAAATTAATTTTTTCATCTAAAGAAAATTTGTTTCGGGGTAGAATTTTCAGAAATCATGCCAATTGTAAAAATGGCAGTATAATATATTGAACAGTAGTAATTTATCAGCTAAAATTGTATGGTCGCATCTGTTCCCACAGGAAAGCCCTGGCAAGTTAAAACCCTGCCTTTTGCGATCTCTTCATCAGTTAATACTTCGTTGTAAGCCATCCATATTTTTCCGGAAAGGCAGGTTGCGGCACAACTGCCACATCTTCCTGCTTCGCAACTATATGGCAGTACAATGCCTTTCTTTTTTGCAGCTGCAATGATGCTTAAAGGATATTGTACGATAAGTTCATATGTACGGTTGCTGATATAAATGGTCACTTTATGGGCATCTGTATCAGGAGGCTTCGGTATCACGAGTTTGGGTAAAGGATAAAAATCTTCCTGGATGATCTGCCGGTTATGGATGCCATTAGAGAGCAACGATATTTTCATCGTCTGCATATAGCTGTAAGGGCCACAGAGGAAGAACAGGCTGCGGGAATGTTGTATAAGATATTCCTTTAATAATTGGGAAAGCAGCCAGTGACTCAACCGGCTTTCCATTACATTATTGCGGTTGCTGAAAAGGAATTTTACCTGCAATCTTTCATTGTATTGCTGCTGCAGTTGTTGCAGTGCTGCTAAAAAAATCGTTTCGCTTTCCGAGCGGTTACTGTACAAGAGCACAATACGCTGATGGCTTTTTGCAAGCAATTCTCTGATGATCGATATGCAGGGTGTGATACCGCTGCCTGCTGCCAGGAAACAGATATCCTGGTACGATGCAGCATTGTCGGGCAATACAAAAAAGCCGCTGATGCCGGTGGAGTACAATATATCTCCCGGGGCTGCATGATATACCAGCTGTCTTGAAAATTCCCCGTTATCAATTTTCTTGATGGTTATTATGAGCGGCTCATCCAGCGCAGGAGAAGAAGAGAGGGAATACGATCTTCTTTTTTCACCGTTGGCAGTCTGAAAATGAAGGGTGATAAACTGGCCCGCTTTGTATTGTGGCTGCCATCCATCCAACGGTTGCAGCACGAGCGATACAGCTTCATCTGTTTCCCTGATAACCCGGGTGATCCGTAATCTTTTAATAATAGGTTCCTGCAACGCTTGGCGGTTATGCTTAAAATTAAGGCAAATCGGTTTATAATAATGCGGCTAAGTTTTTTTGCGGCACCTATCTTTGCGTCATTCTATATCCATCATTTTTACATGGCATTTCTTTCGGTACAAAATATTACGGGCTATAATGAAGGCAGGCTTACGGTAGAGCATGTTTCACTGGAACAACAACGTTTTGAAAATATTGCGATCGCCGGGGAAACAGGCTCCGGTAAAACAAGCCTGCTAAAAATGATCGGGGGGCTGATGCAGCCTGCTTCAGGACAGGTGTTGCTGGAAGGAGAAAGGGTAACCGGCCCGGATGAGCAGCTGATCCCGGGACATAAAAAAATTGCTTACCTCAGCCAGCATTTTGAGCTGCGTAATAATTACCGGGTGGAAGAGCTGCTGGATATGGCGAATAAAATTTCTCCCGGTGAGGCCGACAGGATCTATGCCATCTGCGATATCCGTCATTTATTAAAACGCTGGAGCGATGAGCTTTCCGGCGGCGAAAAGCAACGCATTGCGCTGGCAAGACTGCTCACTACTTCTCCCAGCCTGCTGTTGCTGGATGAACCTTACTCCAACCTGGATATGTTGCACAAGCAGCAGATGAAAGCGGTGATTGAAACCGCACAAAAAGAAACGGGCCTTTCATGTATGCTCGTTTCGCATGATGCCATGGATATCCTGTCCTGGGCAGATACGGTCTATTTTATGAAGGAAGGACATATCATTCAGCAGGGTACTGCACAGGAAGTATATAGCCGGCCGGTGAATGAATATGCCGCTGCGTTGCTGGGCAGCTACACTTTACTGGATACGGCGCTCGTTCCCGGCTGGCAGGATGAACGCAGCGGGAATAAAAAAATATTCCTGCGGCCGCAGCAGATCAGTATCGTGGATGTGTCGCATTCAGCAGTGAATGGTGTGGTGAGTAAAATATTATACTGGGGCAGCTATTATACTATTGATGTGATCACCGGGGGGCAGCTGGTTTCATTGCATAGCAATGAACAGCATTGGGAAACAGGACAAACAGTGGGTTTGGCGTTTGACTTAAAAGATGCTTGGAATATTTAGCATTAAAATTTATCTTACTATCTCAACAGACTCCTAATGTTTGACAGGAATTATGTAAAAACATTGCTGTGAACATCCTTTCACTACTTAAACAAAATCAACATGAAAAAAGTTATTTACCTGGCAGCAGCGGCTGTCTTCGGTTTGAGCGCCTGCCATTGCAGTAAAAAAGCTGCCTCTGCGCAAACCGCTACTTTAAAAGATACTTACTGGAAATTAATAGAACTCAATGGCGGTCCTGTTACAGGCGCACCAGACAGTAAGGAAGCATATGTGATCCTGCATACCAAAGATAACCGTGCTTCGGGTAACGGCGGCTGTAATGGCTTCGGCGGTACCTATGAGCTTAATCCCAATGGTTTCAATATCAGGTTCTCCGCTTTTATCCGTACACAGATGGCTTGTCCCGGGCTGGATATAGAGAACCGTTTCCTGGGTGTTTTTGAAAAAGCCGACAGCTATTATGTCATCAACGATACGCTGCAGCTGAACAGGGCTAGAATGGCGCCGCTGGCAAAATTTGTAGCGGTGAAAGGAAAAGCGGAAACAATACAATAATTAAAACGATAGATTCATCTGAAATAATAAGTCCCGGTAAAGCCGGGACTTATTATTTATACAAAACATCCTTGTTCATAAAGCGCCGCTGTTGAACGGAGCGTCGCCAATGAAGCTGATATGCGAACGGATGCCGGCTAAACAAATTTTTTTTATAATATCCCGGGCATTAAAAAGCCGCTCCCGTTCGGGAGCGGCTTTTATATTCCAAAATGTATGTCCTGATTAGTTTCCTGTGCTGTCGGCAGCTTTTTTATCTTTTTTCTTACCGATGATAGCGCCACCGGCTGCACCGATCACACCGCCGATGATAGCACCTTTGGCATTTTTACCGATCACCGCACCGGCTACCGCACCGCCTACACCACCGATGATAGCGCCTTTGGCTGTATTGCTGATACCTTTCTTTTTAGCGGGTTCAGTGGTAGTGGTACCGGTTGTAGAGCCTTCGCTTGTACCTGTTGTGGTGCCCGTACCTGCAGTTTCAGTGCTGGTGGTAGGAGCAGGATCAGGAGTAGCTGTGGGCTGAGAAGCAGGAGCCTGCTGTGGGGTGCTTACCGGTGCCTGTGTGGTTGCATGATTATCATACACAGGTTTGGGAGCAGTAGCACGGGGAGCAGGTCTTACAGACTGCACCGGGGGCGCTGCAACAACAGGTGCCTGGGCTTGTGGCGGAGCAATCGCCTGGCCGGCTGCGGTATCTGTTGCAAGGCTGCTATTGTGAGAAGAGTCGGTGAGCAACACCATATCTCTTTGCGTGGTATCTTTTTTATCGCCACATGCAGTGAAAATAACTGCGCTGGTAATCACAAGGGGTAAAAGAATGCGTTTCATTGTTTTAATTTTAATTGGTTTTAGTAATAGGCTTTTAATAGAATTTAATGCCATAGTTCACAAATAAGATGTTTTTTTATGAACAAGGTTTACTATCGGCCCTCCTTTTAACAACCAATTAGCATATAGCTATTTTTTCAAAACTGTGTTGAAGAGCTTCAGGATGCGTTTATATTCATCTGTCCAGCTGCTCGGCTCTACGAATCCGTGATCTTCCATAGGGTAGGAAGCCAGCTCCCAATTGTCTTTTCCCAGTTCTATGAGGCGTTGCGACAACATCACGGCATCCTGGTAATGCACGTTAACATCTACCATGCCATGGCATATCAGCAGGTGGCCTTTGAGCCCTTCTGCAAAATACAAAGGAGAGCTGCGCCTGTAAGCGATGCTGTCGTTGGCAGGCTCATTTAAAATGTTGGAAGTGTACCCATGATTGTAGTTGGCCCAGTCGGTAACAGGCCGCAGTGCGGCGCCGGCAGCAAAAACATCCGGTGTGGTGAACATGCCCATCAGGGTGATAAAGCCTCCGTAGGAGCCACCATAGATACCGATCCTGTCTTTTGAAATGCCGGCATTTTTTACGAGCCATGCTGCCGCATCCACCTGGTCGGTCAGGTCCTTGCCACCCATATACCGGTATATGCCTGTGCGCCAGTTCCTGCCATATCCTGCGCTTCCACGGTAATCGATATCCATTACCGTATAGCCTTCATCGGCCAGCAGGTTATGGAACATGTATTCCCTGAAATAGCTGCTCCACCATTTATGCGCATTCTGCAGGTAGCCTGCACCGTGAACAAAGATCACGGCAGGCTTCGACGGTGCAGGGTTTGCAGGCTTGTATAACCTTGCATATACATTGGCTCCGTCACGGGCTGTAAAGCTCATTACTTCGGGGTCACGCCAGTGATACAATAAAAATTCAGGGGAAGCTGCTTTGTCGGTCAGCTGAGCAGCCGTTGCGCCGGGTTTATTTTCCATCCAGTACAATTCTGTCGGCTTATTGGAATAAGAATACAGGAAAGCGATTGTTTTCTCATTGGCAGAAAGCACTGCCTGGTTACTGCCGGTAAAGCTGGTCAGCTTCTTTGCTTTGCCACCCGTGACAGGCAGCCGGTAAAAGTGTTTTTCGCCGGGATGCACTTCATTGGTAGTGATATAAAAATATTTTTTGTCGAGAGACAGGTCGGCATCCTGTACTTCATAATTACCGGAGCTGAGCGCTGTCGTTTTCCCGGAATAAATGTCCGTAATATACAAATGGCTGTAACCGGTTTTTTCAGACTGGAACCATACCGTGCGGTTGTTCAGCCAGCCCCTGGTGAATAATCCCGGTCCGCCTACCCAGGCTTCATCTCTCATTCGGTCGATGCACTTCAATCGTTGCGTGGCAGTGTCCCATACCGCCAGCCACCTCTCTTTATTGTCGATCGAGGTTACAAGGAACAACAAATTTTTGGAATCATCGCTCCAGCCGGAAGCGGTGAATACCACAGCCCTGGTCTCATTCTTTTTGATCCGTTCCGCTTGCCTGGCCGGGTAATCTTTCAGGTAATCCGGCAGGTCTTTGATACCGGGCAGGCTGTCTGCTTTAATTGAAAATACGCTGTCTCTTTCCCTGTCATAAATGAATGTTTCGTAAGAAGGCTGTACTTCGCCCACTTTTGTACGGCCCGGTATATCGGTGGTGAAACCGGATTCCGTCACATAATCGGGAACAATAGTGGCTTTGTTGCCACCGGCTGACCGGTACAGGCGATAGCTGATAAAGCGCCCATCGGGACTGATGTTCAGCGATTGCAGGTTCTTGTCTTCAATAGCAATCGCCCGCATTTGTTTTTCTTTGGGCAGGCTTTTATTATACGCATCACGGGCCTCCTTTTTATCTTTTCTTTCTTTCAGTACCTGGAACCAGGCCAGTTGGTCCTGCCGCAGCCATTTTTCCTGCTCGTTATCATTTTCGCCCCTGTAACGTGAACCCGGCCTGCCGCTGCCTCCGCTGAACCCGCCAAACTGGATACGGGTAAGCTGCTCTGTTTCTCCTGTGCTGATATTCCAGGCATAGAGGTTCTGGCTGCGGGTGTACACAATGCGCTGCTCGTTAAAAGAGAACTGGGGATTGTATTCAAAATCGCTGGTTTGTACAATACGCACCGTTTTTCCTTTTTTGATATCAGTATAATAAATGTCATCGTTTTTTACAAATGTGTAAGCAGTATGCGCTTTATTGTACACGAGGTCGCCGGCCTTGAGCGTTTCTTTTGCAAAAGCAAGCGATGCTTTCCGGGGTGTTTTGTTATCGGCTGAAATAAAGTACAGTGAATCTGCCGGTGCGTTATCAGGATTCCATTTAAAAAAAAGGTATTTACTGTCGGCGCTCCATTGCAGGGAAGACGGTGAGCTGCCGATCCATGCCGGGTCACGCATTATTTTTTCAACCGTAAGTTTGTTCAGTGTGGCCTGGGAAAAGCAGGTAAATGCCAGCAGTAAATTCATCAGGGCGAAAAGCAGTCTGTTCATATTCTTGTTCTGATTGAATCGTAAATATAACCAACACCCGTTAAACATCTCTTCCATCCATACAACAGGACTCCAGTGATGACACCACATTATTTTTATTGCTTAATCCTTATCTTCAGACAAAATTTATTTTATCATGCTGCCAAAATATGTATGGTGTGGTATTGCAGCCGCATCTTTAGCAATCGCTTCCTGCAAAGAATCCAGGAAAACTGAAAATATACGGGCCGACAATGGTATTGATTCCTCTGCCGTCAAAGCCGACCGATGGTGGAAGGGAGGAAATGTATATGAAGTCAATCTGCGTCAATATACCGGTGAAGGCACTATTAACGCCTTTGCCAGGAGCTTGCCCCGGTTGAAGGATATGGGAGTGGAAATTTTATGGTTCATGCCGGTAACGCCTATTGGTATTGAAGGCAGGAAACAGAATGCGCAGCAGATGGGCAGTTATTATGCCGTAAGGGATTACAAGGCTTTCAATGAAGACTATGGAACGATGGAAGATTGGAAGGCTTTTGTAAAACAGGCGCAGGGGATGGGCTTTAAAGTGATCACCGATTGGGTGGCCAATCATTCGGCGCCGGATAATCCATGGATAAAATCGCATCCTGAATTTTATGTGAAAGACTCCACGGGTAAAATGCTGGCGCCATTTGACTGGACAGATGTACGTAAGCTGAATTACGATAACAAAGGGCTGCGGGATTCCATGATCGCAGCCATGAAGTTCTGGCTGACAACAGGTATTGATGGCTTCAGGTGCGATGTGGCGGGTGAAGTGCCCAATGATTTCTGGAAGGAATGTATCGGCCAGCTGCGCCAGGTGAAGCCGGATATTTTTATGCTCGCAGAAGGCGATAAGCCGGAGCTGCATACCGCCGGCTTTGACGTAACCTATGGCTGGCAGGCTATGCATGCCATGAAAGACCTGTACGCCGGCAAGTATAAGCTGCCCCAGTTCGATAGTGTGATGAACCAGGGCCTGAAAGATTTTCCTAAAGATGCCGCCCGCCTTTTTTTTACGACCAATCATGATGAGAACAGCTGGAACGGTACCGAATATGAAAAGTTTGGCCCGGCCGCCAAAGCCTTTGCTGTATGGAGCCAGACATTTGCCCAAAGCATTCCGTTGATCTACAGCGGCCAGGAATTGCCTAACAAAAGAAGGCTCCAGTTTTTTGTGAAAGATACCATCCGCTGGACCGGGCAATATGAAATGGCGCCATTTTATAAAACATTGCTCGCACTGCGCAATACCGATCCTGCCCTGAATTATGATGCCAGCTATAAACGCCTTGCCAGCAGTAATGATAATGCGGTGTATGCTTATGTTAGGGAAAAAGAAGGGCGAAAAGTAGTGGTGGTGCTGAACCTGTCGAAGCAGGGACAAAAATTCACTATCAAAGATGCGGTTATTAACGGCGAGCCTTTGAATATTTTCTTAGGGGTGAATGAAAAAATAAATGATCAGCATGAATTTAGTATAGAGCCGTGGGGGTATATTGTATATGAATATAAATAAGCATTAGGCCGATATGAAAAAAATAAGTTTGATGATATTGTGCTTTTGTGCCTTTTTTGCCAAAGGGCAGGATAAAGATTCTACCTATAAGGAAAATCTATTAAAACAACTTGCGGAAAATGCGTGCAAGTGTATTGATTCTATCAATCACTATAATAAAGCCAAAACAAAAGTAGCCGAAGAGGCGAACATCTGTATAAAACAACAAACCATGGCTTATCAACTGGGAATACAGTTGTCGGAAATTACAACTGAAAAGCTGTTCACTGATACCGGTGCAAAAAAACTAAACATCAGCATTAATATTAACGAAAATAGCGATGACTATAAGACTTATTATTATGAAATAGAACGGTATCTTATGGAAAATTGTTCGGCGCTTAAAGAAAAGATAGCAACGAATGAAAAACATAATGAAAAGTCGATGTCAAAAAATAAAGAGGCACTGAATGCATATTCAAAAGGGATCGACGAGTATAAGCAAGGGCTTTATCAGACTGCATTGCCTTACTTTGAAGAAGCTGTTAAAATTGATCCCGAATTTGCTTTTGCATGGGATAATATTGGCGTATGTTACAGGAAGATAGGGGAATATGATAAAGCCCTGAAAGCATATAAGAAGTCGCTCGAAATTGATCCCGAAGGAATTACTCCTATGCAGAATATGGCTATTGTATACCGGTTCAAGAAAAAATTTAAGGAGGCCATTGCTACATATGAAAGGCTTGCGAAAATTAATAAAAATGATCCTGAAGTATATTATGGAATAGGACAAATTTATGCGGGCGACTTAGGGAATATTGAGAAAGGCCTCGACAATATGTGTAAAGCGTATAACCTGTATGTAGAACAGAAGTCACCATATCGTACAGATGCAGAAAAGTTCATTAACCTGATCTTTACTGAAATGAAAAAGCAAAACAAAGAACAGCAATTTTATGATATTTTAAAAGAAAATAATATCAGGACTAATTAAACTTGTAGCCTTTAAATAAACTATCATCTTCCAGGCCTGGTCTGACTGCGTAAGAAAATTCTTTTATTGTTGTTTTCGTAATAATGGATAAGATAACCCCCGGAGGCCCTCCCATAAGAGATACGAAGTTAATCCGGCTGGCTTTGAAAATGAGCTGTAATCAAGATAAACAGAATCAGGAGAGGAACGATAGCTTCCCTTATAACTTTTAACTTTCACTGATCCTTTTTCATCCTCTGAAACAGTATAGGAGAATTTTTTATTTTCCATTAATACAATATGGCATACATGCAGGGAATCTTCATTCCATCCAATAAAAAACGGGTGTAGTTGTATGAGGGCGGGCGTGAGCAGGCTATGCCCGATATTATAATGAATAATAATGCTGCAGTTATTCGGGTCAATAGTATGCTATTCATATCTTATCCAGTTCCTTTTTAGTCAGCTCATTCACGGTGTCGCCTGTATTCAGTGTGCTGGCAGGCTCAAACAGTAAAACAGACACTTCTTCATCGGCACAAGGTCTGTGCTCAACGCCCCGGGGTACAATGATAAACTCATTTTCATGAATGATCTCGGTCCTGTCACGGAATTCCATTTTTAGTATTCCCCGCAAAACAAAGAAAAGTTCGTCCTCATTATCATGTTTGTGCCAGACAAATTCGCCTTTGAATTTTGCCAGCTTTACGAACTGCCCGTTTAATTCGCCGACAATTTTCGGAGACCAGTGCTCTGAAAACAATGACAGCTTTTGTTCAATATTTACTTTACTCATATTTTTTGAATGATGTTATTGCACTTATTCTTTCGGCCGTCCTCTTTTCATATCCTGATAAATTACCACCATAAGAGTAATCAGGAAAAGTATAATGAACTCCCCGATTGTTAGTTTTGATATTTTTAATAGTATAGCGAGCATTATTATCGACTAACTTAGGGAGGTGACATCTTTTCAAAAGATGTCACCTCCCTAAGTTAATTTGTATACTAACATACATAAAAAAGGCAGCCGTTTTACCAGCCGCCCTTTATTTTGCTAGGTTTTATGATAGTCTGTTATGCCAGGTCAAACCTGTCGAGGTTCATTACTTTATTCCATGCGGCGGCGAAGTCGTTTACGAATTTTGCAGCAGCATCACTGCCTGCATATATTTCGGCGATGGCTCTTAGCTCGGCATGGGAGCCAAACACAAGGTCTGCACGGGTAGCCGTCCATTTGCGCTCGCCGGTGGCACGATCCACGCCTTCATAAATTTCTCTTTCCTCACCGGTCGCTTTCCATGCGGTGCTCATATCAAGCAGGTTGACAAAAAAGTCGTTGCTGAGCTGACCGGGACGGTTGGTAAGAATACCATGTGCGCTTCCATCGTAATTCGCATTCAGTGCACGCAGACCGCCCACGAGTACAGTCATTTCCGGCGCTGTAAGCGTCAGTAGCTGTGCTTTATCTACCAGCAGGTCTTCTGTGCGTACATAAGCTTTTGTTTTGCGGTAGTTGCGGAAGCCATCTGCTAAAGGTTCAAGGTATGCTACAGATTCTACGTCAGTCTGATCCTGTGTTGCATCCGTACGGCCCGGAGTGAAAGGAACTGTTATTTTTTGTCCGGCATCAGCGGCTGCTTTTTCCACAGCGGCTACGCCTGCCAGAACAATCAGGTCGGCTAGTGATACTTTTTTACCGCCGGCAGCAGAAGCATTGAAATCTTTCCGGATATTTTCCAGCACAGTCAGCACTTTGTCCAGTTGCGAAGGATTGTTGGCCTGCCAGTATTTTTGAGGCGCCAGGCGGATGCGGGCGCCATTGGCGCCGCCACGCTTGTCGCTGCCACGGAAAGTAGATGCGGAAGCCCATGCTACAGAAACCAGCTGAGGAACGGTTAAACCTGATTCCAGCACTTTTGCTTTAAGCGCAGCAATATCATTGTCATCGATCAGCGGGTGATCCACTGCAGGAACGGGATCCTGCCACAGCAACACTTCTGCAGGCACATCGGCGCCCAGGTAACGTGCACGTGGACCCATATCCCTGTGCGTTAACTTGAACCATGCACGGGCAAAGGCATCTGCAAATGCTTCGGGATTTTCTAAAAAGTGTCTTGATATTTTTTCATACACCGGGTCAAATCTCAAAGAAAGATCCGTGGTAAGCATGGTGGGTAAATGTTTTTTGCCAGCGTCATACGCATCTGGAATGATGCTGTCGGCATTTTTTGCAACCCATTGATTGGCTCCACCAGGACTTTTGGTAAGCTCCCATTCAAAACCGAACAGGTTCTCAAAAAAGTTATTGCTCCATTGTGTCGGTGTTTTTGTCCAGATAACTTCCAGGCCGCTGGTGATCGTATCAGCGCCTTTACCGCTGCCGTAGCTGTTGCTCCAGCCCAAGCCCTGTGCTTCAATGCCGGCTGCTTCAGGCTCTTTACCTACATGGGTGGAGGGCGCCGCACCATGGGTTTTCCCAAAGCTATGCCCGCCTGCGATCAGCGCAACAGTCTCTTCATCATTCATTGCCATGCGTCCGAAAGTATCACGGATATCTTTTGCGGCAGCGATCGGGTCGGGGTTGCCGTCCGGTCCTTCAGGGTTTACATAGATCAGTCCCATATGTGCTGCTGCCAGCGGCTCTTCCAGGTGACGTGAATGCGTTTTGCCGTCTGCATTTTCATCAGAGCTCACTACGCCATGTTCTGCGAGTCCTTCCTGTCCCTGTGCATACCGTGCATCATTACCCAGCCAGGTGGTTTCCGCACCCCAGTATACCTCTTCATCGGCTTCCCATACATCCGGGCGGCCACCTGCAAAGCCAAAGGTTTTGAAGCCCATGGATTCGAGCGCAACATTACCTGTGAGAATCATCAGATCGGCCCAGGATATTTTGTTGCCATATTTTTGTTTGATAGGCCACAGCAGCCTGCGGGCTTTGTCCAGGCTCACATTATCGGGCCAGCTGTTCAAAGGCGCAAAGCGTTGCTGGCCTGCACCAGCGCCGCCACGGCCATCGTACACACGATAGGTACCTGCGCTATGCCAGGCCATGCGGATGAAAAGAGGACCATAATGACCAAAATCTGCAGGCCACCAGTCTTGTGAATCTGTCATAAGCGCATGCAGATCTTTTTTAATCGCTTCCAGGTCCAGGCTTTTAAATGCAGCTGCATAATCAAAGCCTTTATCCATCGGGTTGGTAAGCGATGAATGCTGGCGCAGGATATTTAATTTCAGTTGTTTCGGCCACCAGTCTTTGTTACGGGTACCGCCACCTGCAATATTATTTTTCATACTGCCGTTGTGAAAAGGGCATTTGCTGATGTCGTTTGAATTGTTGTCCATCGTTGAATGTTTGAGCTGTTGTTTAATGTTTATGTGTAAGTATGAATGTTCGGATGACAAAAGTATGACATTGATTTTATAATTTTAATCAATTAATTTTATACTTCAATAGATAAAAACTATTATGACATTAGTGCAGCTGGAATACATCGTGGCGTTGGATGCGCTCAAGCATTTTGCGAAAGCGGCAGCGCATTGCCATATTACACAACCATCGCTCAGCATGCAGGTACAGAAGCTGGAAGAAGAGCTGGGTGTGCAGCTTTTCCTGCGTACCAATCCTGTAACCACCACGGCTACCGGGCAGATCGTACTGCAGCAGGCACGTAAAATACTGGCCGAAGCAGGCATGATGCAGCAACTGGTGCAGCAGGAAAAAAATATCGTGGATGGCAGCCTTAAGATCGGCATCATTCCTACACTGGCCCCGTATATACTGCCGCAGTTTTTACAATCCTTCATTAAAAAATACCCGCAGGTAAGGCTCAGCATTCATGAGCTCACGACGGAAACCATCATCAAGCAATTAAAAAATGCTTCGCTGGATGCCGGTATCATGGCCACACCGCTAAATGTACCGGAGCTGAAGGAAGATTTTTTATTCAATGAAGAATTTGTCGCCTATGTTTCCCGTAAAGAAAAGCTATACAATAAAAAATATATCCTGCCTGCTGATATTGATGTACGCAGTATGTGGCTGCTGGAAGAAGGGCACTGCCTGCGCAGCCAGGTGATGAACCTGTGCGCCCTGCAGAAAGACGCTTCCATTGAAAAGCATTTTGATTATGCCGCCGGCAGCATTGAAACCCTGAAAAGATTTGTGGACAGGAATGGTGGCATAACCTTGTTGCCAGAGCTGGCTACATTCGATATGACGGCTTCGCAGAAAAATATGCTCCGCTATTTCAGGAACCCTGCGCCTGTACGGGAGATCAGCCTTATTACCATGAAGACATTCGCCAAAACGATGCTGGTGAATATCCTGAAAGAATGTATACTGGATAACCTTCCAAAAGAAATAGGGAAAAAGAAAGGGGTGGAAGTGGTGCCGGTGTAACGGGGCTAACGTTTTATACTGTCAGTCTTTTTATCATTGATCGTTTCAATGGCATCAGCGATTTTGTTAATGGCGTCTTCTATATTTTTTCTTTTAGCGGAGTCAGACAACAGGTTATCCATCAGCCCCTGCTTTATAAAATTTCCTGTAAGTGTATCCTTATTTGAAAGAAAGGCGGTTGTGTCATAGTATTCAATGTCTATGATAGAGGGGTTCAATACGGATTGTTTTATGGTGACGCCGGATTGTGCCGGGATCTTAACATTGTTATCCAGTTCAATTTCTACCAGGACTTTATTTTTCCAGAGATCCATTTTCTGTACCGTACCAATAGTTAATCCCCGGTTGAAAACAGCGCTTCCTTCCACCAGGCCATCTACCCGGTCAAAAACAATGAACAGCCTGTCTTTTTTGCGAAAACAACCGGTCAGGCTTTGTAACAAAACAATAATAAACAATAGTCTTTTAAGTATATGCATCAGAAAATTGAATAAAAAATTATCAGGCCATTACAGCAACCATTGATAACGCTTTCGCTGCCAGTTGCCGGTCTCCCTGTAATTGTACAAACCCGCTGACCTGCTCCGGCCGCAGGCTTTTGGAAAACAATTTCCAGGCGGTGTCGGGATCAATGGTTAGTGCGGCAGTTGTTGCTGCCGGCCCGTTTTTCGACAACAGCCACCGGTTGTTGCTTTTCGTCAGCCACCAGGAACCGCCGATATCGGTACTGACAGTCACTTTAACCGTACTGCCTTCGGGAGCATCCATATGGCGATAAGTATGCGGCAGCGCCATCATAAAAATATCGATGAAAGGGTAGAAGAGTGCACTCGTCATCAGCCCCGGCTTTTTTACCGTATCTCTTATCTGCTGCTGGTGCAGCCATTTTTCGGTGTATTCCCTTGCCACTTCCATCCAGTTCCTGCTTTCTGTTTCACCGGCCCAGTCTACTGTTAATATTGATTTTTCAAACGGCGGCAGGGAAGCCATGTATTCACAGAAAGGTTTGCCAGTAAGTTCCAGCAAAAAGACCAGCATTCCTGGGCTTACTCTTTTCATGGCCGTCACCCAGTCTGCGTTCAGCCGGTTCAGGAAATCAAGCAGGTCCTGTGGAGTCTGTATATCGGGCTGCTCTCCCCAATGATTATCTCTTAACAATGAAAGCACACGGATGTTGCCATCGAGCAGGTGTGCCGCCACATCTTTCACCTTCCACAGCTTTGCAATGGTGGGTGCCTGCCATTCTTCCGGAGAAAGGGATTTTAATAAGCTCAGCAGCTCTTTATCCAGTACAGGAAAGAGCTGCGTTACATCCACCGGGATATGAGAATTATCCGTCATCAGCAGGAAATAATTTGTTGGACAATAACCTTGTTAATAAAGTTAGGCAAATGAAATGTATTAATGGGTAGTGTCTCAGTTTGAATCCTATTACTCAAAAAACTGCCAGGTTGTATGTCACACTGAGCCTGTCGAAGTGTTGCCGAACCCGGTATAGTATATATAATAGTAGGCCGCCGCCTCCACAAGTTCAGGCTGACAATGGTTCAAACTGAGATACTATCACACTACCTGTTAATTTCAGGGGAGAATACCATGTGACGGTTCGTTGGAATCCTTATCAGCCTGAAAGTTTTTAAATTGCACAATATAGAAATGACCGATAACATTATCATAAGAGCCATACAACCGGGCGATAACGCCGACCTGGCAATGCTGATCCGGAAAGTGATAGAAGAATACAATGTGCCCAAATGCGGTACTGTCTATTCGGATCCCACCACAGATGACCTGTATAGTCTTTTCCGCAAAGAAAGGTCAGTGTTCTGGGTGGCTGAACTGAATGGAAAAATTGCAGGCGGTTGTGGCATCTATCCCACCAAAGGCTTGCCGCAGGATTGTGCAGAGCTGGTAAAGTTTTATGTAAGCGGGAATGCCCGGCGCAAGGGTATCGGCAGCGCTCTTATTGAAAAAAGCATCGCTTCTGCAAAGGCCGCCGGATACACACGGCTCTATCTCGAAAGCCTGCCGCAATTTGCGGAAGCCGTTCATATGTATGAAAAGCTGGGCTTTGAAAATATGGATGCAGCCATGGGCGATTCGGGACACAGCTCCTGCAACCTGTGGATGATCAAATAACTGTAGAACGCTGCAGTCTCTCAGATTGAATTTTATTATTCAAAAGCTGCCAGGTTGTTGTCACACTGAGCCTGTCGAAGTGTTGTCGAACCCGGTTTAGTATCATAATACCACCCGCCTTCGACAAACTCAGGCTGACAATCTTTCAAACTGACATACTATCTGGAATGTAATAGCATCAGGGCTTGTAATCTTTTATCACCGGTTCCTTTTTCTTAAAGTACAGAACAATATCGTTGCTGCGGATACCCTGCTGCCGGAATCTTTTTTTATTCTGTGCTACCACCGCATCATCAAGATGCAGCCGGATGGCTGACAAGTTGGTTGCTTTATAAGTAATGATGGAAAATGATCCGGGTACGGTTTGGCCATTGCTCTTGCCCGTAACCAGCAGCAGCGGAAAATCGGTTTCCAGGAAAGGGAAGACCATTGTCCTTCCATCGCTGCTCAATACCACTTCCGGGTGGTAATATAAATGGGCACCACCAGTACCGACAAATAATAACTTGTCTTTCTTTCCATCCCCGTCAAAATCCCAGTTGCCCGAATAATCATGCGCTTCCCGTATGCTGTCGTATTGATACAGGAGGGAAGGCATGCTGTCTTTATAATGATGTTTCAGTATGTCCGACATCGGCATAACCTCCTGCGCAAAAAGTGCAGGGTTACTGCTAAACAGGAAGAATACAATCCATGAGAATAGATAGCGTTTGTTCATTATTGTAATACTTCTTTCAGGAACAGGAGGGTATGTGCCCAGGCTCTTTTGGCCATCACTTCATTATAATCGGCCGATTTTGGATCGGTGAAAGTATGTTTGCTGTTGGCATAGGTAATGATCTGCCAGTCGGCCTTGCCATCATTCATTTCTTTGATCAGCCTGCTCATGATCTCGGGTGTTACGCCTTTATCTTCCGCAGGATTCTCAACCAGCACTTTTGTACTGATGGATGTATTGGCCCGGCTGCTGTCCTTGCCCAGCCCGCCATGAATGGATACCACGCCTTTGACCGGCAGGTTGGCCCTTGCTGCTTCCAGGGCGCCCGTGCCACCAAAGCAATAGCCGATCACAGCGATCCTGCTTTCATCGGCTCCTTGTTTCTTCAACTGGTCCAGCGCCAGGGCGATCCTTTTCTGGTAAGCGGCATAATCGTTCTTATAGCCGGATGAAATTTTGGCCGCTGCCGCATTATCGGCAGGAATATTGCCTTCTCCATAAATATCGGCCACAAAAGCAATGTAACCGGCTTTTGCCAGGTCGGTGGCGGCATTTCGGGCCTCATCGTCAATACCTTTCCATGCAGGTAAAATGAGCACACCGGGCAATTTTTTCCCGGTATTGGAAGTGACCAGGCCATTGAGTTGCTGGGAACCGTCTGTATAAGAGACTGGTTTCAGCTGGGCAACTAGGTTGCCCGCCAGCAGCAAACAAAAGAATATAAGAGCTGTTTGTTTCATAATGATTGATTTTACTGTAAAGAAGCGCTCATATATGGCTAAGTTATCGTATGCACTCAAATTTCATGCTGAATATTTTAGCGCAGCATGTACTGACCGCTCATCATTTTTCTGAAAAAAAATTAAACGATCGTTTAATTTTTAGTGTTTAAACAACTAATTTTGCACTCGCTTGCCTAAGGAATTTTAAAAAACGATAGTGATATGAGAGGATTTAACCGCCCTGAGGCTTTTTATATATCGGCACTTTTCGCAGGATTTCTGGCGTTTTCATTACCATCCCGTGCACAAGTTAAAGACAGCATTTTAGCTTCGCCTGCCGATCTGCCTTCCGTTATTAAATATGCCATCAGTAATCAGCCTGCCATCCGGCAATCGGCGATCGATGAAGAGGTGACCGACCTGCAGATCAAAAACAGGCTGGCCGACTGGTATCCCCAGGTAAATTTCAATTATACGTACCAGCACAATTTTGAATTGCCTGCCAATATCATCGGAGGCAACGTAGTGCGTTTCGGGGTGAACAATACTTCATCGCTGCAGCTGACCGCTACGCAGAATATTTTCAACCGGGATGCATTGCTGGCCAAACGCACCAAAAATGATGTGCGCCTGGTAGCTAAAAAATCTACCGAAACGGCTACCGTGAACCTGGTGGGCAATGTTTCCAAAAGCTTTTACGACCTGCTGGCTACCCGTGAGCAGATAAAAGTGCTGGATGAGAACATTACCCGCCTCAGCCGCAACCTGAAAGATTCCCGCTCCCGCTACGATGCCGGGATCGTGGACAAGACCGATTATCAGCGTGCCACCATTGCGCTCAATAATGCGAAAGCCTCAAGGAGAGAAGCAGAGCAGGGACTGGACATTAAATTATCGACGCTGAAATACCTGATCAATTACCCGCCGGACGCCACGCTGGAAATCCAGTACGACAGCAGCCTGCTGGAGAAAGAGATCATACTCGATACCTTGCTGCGCCCGGGTTTTGACAAAAGGGTAGAACTGCAGCAATTGCAGGCCCAGCTTCGTTTACAGGAGGCGAATGTGGCTTATGCCAAATGGAGCTATATCCCCAATGTATCTGCCAACGGCGCTTATATAAAGAATTTCCAGAACGATGATTTCGGCAAGCTGTACAATACGGCTTATCCCAACTCTTATGCAGGCATCAGCTTTACGTATCCTATTTTCCAGGGCGGCAAAAGAAAGAACAATATCAGCATTGCCAAAAAGCAGGTGGATATTACGAAGCTGAGCATCGAGAGCTTTATGAGCCAAGCGAATAATGAATACAACACTGCCATTGCCAGCTATAAAGCGGCTTATGGCAACTATGAATCGCTGAAAGAAAATATGTCGCTGGCGGCGGAAGTGTACCGTGTGATCGAACTGCAGTACCGCAGCGGTATTAAAACCTACCTGGAGCTGATCACTGCACAGACCGATCTGCGGTCGGCACAGATCAATTATTTCAATGCATTGTATGAATTGCTGAGCAGCAAGATCGATGTGCAGAAAGCGGAAGGCATTCTCCCTGTTCAATAAAGCAGAAGCGCTTAGGCGCCTTCTTTCAAATAGTTTATAAAATGACGAACAAAAATAAAAATGTTTATATGAGGAATACGTTTATACAAGCCGGTTTTGGGATCATGGTGATCGCCCTTGCATCCTGCGGGGGAAAGAAAGGTCAGCAGGCTGCCGTTAACCCGGCGAATGTACCCGTAGCGGTTACCGTAACAGATGTGCAGACGACCGATGCAGCTTATTATGATGAATACCCTGCCACACTGGTGCCGTTGAATCAAACAGAGATCAGGGCGCAGGTGACCGGTTATATCACCGGCGTATATTTTACAGACGGCGCTAAAGTGAGCAAAGGACAACGGCTGTACAGCATCGATCAGCAGATGTACCAGGCTAATTACGATGCGGCCGTCGCCAATGTGGCGGTGCAGCAAACCAATGTGGTAAAGGCGCAGAAGGATGCCGATCGTTATCACCAGCTGGATAAGGAAGATGCGATCGCCAAACAGCAGGTGGATTATGCAGATGCGGCCCTGGCTGCTGCCAAAAAGCAGTTGGCTGCAGCGCAGGCTTCAGCCAATGCGGTAAGAGCGAATGTAAGCTTCGCCAGTATTTATGCACCTTTCAGCGGTACCATCGGTATCTCGCAGGTGAGGCAGGGTACTTCTGTAGTGGCCGGGCAAACGATCCTGAATACCGTTTCAACAGACAATCCGATGTCCGTGGACATTGCAGTGGACCAGAAAGAAATTTATCGCTTCACGCAATTGCAGCAGAGCGGTAAAGGAGATTCTACTTTCTCACTGGCATTCGGCAGCGATGTATATCCTTCTTATGGTAAAATAAGCCTGATCGACCGTGCAGTTGATCCGCAGACGGGTTCTATCAAGATCCGCCTGAGCTTTCCCAACGACAAGCAAATGCTGAAAGCAGGAATGAGCGCAACGGTAAGGGTGCTGAATGCTTCCGGAAGCAGCAGCATTATTATTCCTTACAAAGCCGTAACGGAGCAGTTGGGTGAATTCTTTGTATACGTGGTAGGTGACAGCAGCAAGGTTACACAGCGCAAAGTGTCGCTGGGCAAAGCGCTGGAAGCAAATGTGGTAGTGAAAGACGGCCTGAAACCCGGGGAAAAAATTGTAGTGCAGGGTGTGCAGAACCTGAGAGAAGGGGCGGTGATCACAAGTGATACCAGTAAGAAGGCGGCGAAATAATTAACAATTAACAATTAACAATTAACAATTAACAATTAATAATTAATAATTGTTAATTGGAATTCCCCAACTTCTGAAACCCCCTGAGCCTTTGAACCTTGTTGAACTGTTGAACAGTTAAACTTTTAAATTAACGAGCGAAGATGATAGCAGATGTTTTTATAAAAAGACCGGTCACCGCAATTGTAATATCCATTGTGATCGTGCTGGTCGGAATCATAAGCCTGATCAACCTGCCGGTAGCGCAGTATCCCGATATTTCACCGCCAACCGTTTCGGTAGCGGGTAACTATACCGGTGCGGATGCACAAACGGTGGAGCAGACGACCACTACGGCGATTGAAACGCAGATCAATGGTACGCCGGGCATGACCTACATGACGAGCAACAGTACCAGCAGCGGGCAGAGCAGTATTACCGTGAACTTTGAAGTGGGCACCGATATCAATATTGCCACGCTGGATGTACAGAACCGTGCCAGCGTAGCGGAACCTACCTTACCGGATGCGTTAAAGCGTTTGGGCCTTACCGTTAGGAAGCGTAATCCCAGCATTATGATGGTGCTGGCATTCTATTCGCCCAACGGTTCCCACGATGCCACTTTTATTGGTAACTATGTAAACCTTTATGTGAAGGATGCCTTACTGAGGGTAAAAGGAGTGGGTGATATCTTCTCCCGTGCGGATGATTTCAGTATGCGTGTATGGCTCAACCCTGAAAAGATGGCGGCGATGGGCATTACGCCTGCGGAAGTGAATGCAGCGCTTCAGGAGCAGAACCTGCAGGTGGCAGCCGGTACCATTGGCGGTAACCCGCAACCCAATACCCAGACATTCGAATACAGTGTGCTGACCAACAGCCGCATCAATACACCGGCCCAGTTTGAAAATATCATCGTTCGTACAAAGCCTTCCGATGGAAGCCTGGTGTACCTGAAAGATATTGCAAAGATCGAGCTCGGTAAATTTGACTACAGCGGTAACGCTTATGTAAATGGTAGTCCTGCGGCGTTCCTGCTGATCTACCAGGCGCCGGGCGCCAATACGCTCAGCACCTACAACGGCATTTTAAAAGCGCTGGAAGAAATGCGTCCTGCATTCCCGAAAGATATCGACTTTAAAATACCGAATGAATCTGCTACGGTTGTAAAAGTATCCATCAGTGAAGTGTTGCATACACTGGTGGAAGCCCTGATCCTGGTGGTGCTCGTGGTATTCCTGTTCCTGCAAAGCTGGAGGGCCACGCTGATCCCCGTGCTGGCGATCCCGGTATCGCTCATCGGTACTTTCATCTTCTTTAACCTGATGGGCTTTACCATCAACACCCTTACCTTA
Organism: Ferruginibacter sp.; assembly: GCA_047602605.1. Lineage (GTDB taxonomy): Bacteria > Bacteroidota > Bacteroidia > Chitinophagales > Chitinophagaceae > Ferruginibacter. The sequence continues at coordinate 192,279 of JASGGW010000003.1, read as the reverse complement.
TTCGCCTTTGTACTGGCCATCGGTATCGTGGTGGATGATGCCATCGTGGTGGTGGAAGCTATCCAGCATCATATCGATCATAATAAGATGTCGCCCAGGGACGCTACCGTCAAGGCAATGAAAGAAATTTCGGCGCCGGTAATTGCCATTGCGCTGATCCTGGCAGCCGTATTCGTACCGGTAGGCTTTATTCCCGGTATCGTTGGACGTCTTTACCAGCAGTTTGCCATCACTATTGCCATTTCGGTATTGCTGTCGGCTTTTGTAGCGCTGTCGCTGACGCCTGCATTGAGCATGCTGCTGCTGCGGCCTACCAAAACAGATCGTTCCAAAATGAATATCATGGAGCGTTTCTTCTACCGATTCAATAACTGGTTCAATAATTTATCAAGAGGTTATACCAAGGCTGTAGGTAGCTGGATCCGCCGCACACCGTATGTGTTGGTGATGATGGTGGTGCTGATCATCGGCCTGGTCTTCCTGTTCAAGACCAAGCCTACCGGCTTTATTCCTACGGAAGATGAGGGCAGGATGTTTGTGACCTACGAGATGCCCGAAGCGAGCAGTACCACGAGGAATATTGCGATGATGAAAGATATCATGAGCAGGGTGCAGAAAATCCCGGAAGTGGACGTAGTGGGTGGTATCGCCGGCCTCAACATCATCAGCTTCAGTACTAAATCGAATGTGGGTACCATGTTCGTTCGTCTCAAGCCATGGGATGAACGCAAAGGCAAGGGGCAGGATGTGCAGGCAGTGATCGGTAAGATCATGGGCAGTACGAAGGATATCAAGGAAGCGAGGATCATTCCCATTGCGCCGCCGGCCATTCCCGGTCTCGGTGCTACGGCCGGTTTCTCTTTCCAGTTACAGCAAAAAGGTACCACTGATGATATCAAGCAGTTTGAAACAGTGGCCAATAAGTTCCTGCAGCAGCTCAATGCGCAGCCTGCTATCGGCAGGGCATATACCTTCTTCAATGCACGTACACCGAGCTACCAGGTGGATGTGGATAAGGAGCAGGCGAAAAAGATGGGGGTAAATGTGGCGGAAGTATATTCCACTTTATCCAATTTCCTGGGCAGCAGCTATGTGAACGATTTCAACCTGTACGGAAGGAACTTCCGGGTAATGACGCAGGCGGAAAATGTGTACCGTGGCTCGCTCGACAACCTGCAGAATTTTTATGTGCGTAACAGCCAGGGCAATATGGTGCCGTTGCGAAACCTTATCGCTACCAAAGTAGTGGAATCACCTTCCGTAATCTCTCATTACAACGGTTACCGTTCGGTGGAGATCAACGGTACACCTAAAGAAGGCTACAGCAGTGGCCAGGCTATTGAAGCATTGAGAGAAGTGGCCAAAACATTACCGGCAGGTTATGGATTCGAGTTCTCGGGTATGAGCCGGGAAGAGATCGCAGCCGGCGGACAGCAGTCTACCATCTTTGCCATCTCTATCATTTTCGTATTCCTCTTCCTCGCTGCATTGTATGAAAGCTGGAGCGTACCGTTTTCGGTATTGCTGGCGGTGCCTATTGGTGCTTTCGGTTCTATCCTTACGTTGATATTGTTGCCGAAACTGTCCAATAATATCTATGCACAGATCGGTTTGATTACGCTCATCGGCCTTGCTGCAAAAAATGCGATCCTTATCGTGGAATTTGCGAAGGAAAGGGTAGACAACGGCATGGATGTGATACAAGCAACCCTGCAGGCGGTAAGGCTACGTCTGCGTCCCATCATCATGACCTCGCTGGCCTTTATACTGGGTGTGGTGCCGCTGATGATCGCATCGGGCGCTGCATCGGTAAGCCGTCAAACCATCGGCTGGACGGTATTCGGCGGTATGCTCGCAGCGACTTCACTGGCTATCTTCGTGGTGCCGGTGCTGTATGTGCTCATTACCAAGATCGCTTACCGCAACAGGAAACCGGAGGTTACCGGTAAGCTGGGTGAATAACCCAATTGTTGTTCAAATATTTATTCAAGCTGCCCGCAAGGGCGGCTTTTTATTTTCCAGTATTTGATTGCAAAAAAGAGCGGCATTGCTGCCGCCCTTTTAAGGTAGAATTGCTATGATTAATTCTGACGTCCCGGATGGAATCGAACCATCGTAGAAGGTTTTGCAAACCATTACCTGTACCACTCGGCCACGGGACTAGTAAGGTGCTACTCTGGTGAAAGTATCACTGTATGATTGATGGAATTAGCCGTATATATGATTTCCCTGCTTTTAAACCCTTTTTTTTCAAACCTTACTTTCACCGGCGTTTTCTGCCAGGTGAGCAGCCTGAACCTGCCACTGCTGTTGCTCAATGTTTCTTCTTCGCCTGCAACAGTATAGATATATGCTTTATCAACGGGCTTGCCATAAACACTTTCTGTAATGTTCCCGGATATCTCCAGGGCAGGACCTCCTGCGAGTAAAGATTTATAAATAAGCAATAACCATATCCACATAGCCGGGCGTTTAATAAATAATATAGTGTAGATGATAATCGGTGTAAAAGTAAGGGAATATTATTAGTCCACCAAATTAGTAGACTAATAATATTTATTTCTTTTTTCACAATGATCTGTGGTGAATAAAAAACAGCCACTGAACAGTGGCTGTTATGTGAAAATCGGTTGTTCCTGATAATATGCTGTCAGGATGCATTCCTGGAGTCCAGCTCCTTTTTGATCTCTTTTACTGTATTGGCATTCACAAAGACGATGGGCAACAGCGCAACCGGTACAATCAATGAAGCTGCATTGAATCCCTTCCTGAATATCATAACAATATTCAGCACAAAAAGCAGCAGTAACATTCCGATAAGCATGCCTGTCATGATCTTCATCGTTTTCAACTGTCTTAATAATGTATCTGTGCTCATTTTGCTCCAGCTCCTGTTTTTCATCTGCCTGATTTTTTAAATGCGTTCCTGAATGTAGGAATGAGATGCAAGTTTCGCATTTTTAGAAGCGGTGACCAAATAAAGTTCAACTGTTAGCGGGTAAATTCATAGGAGTGGAGCAGCAGCCATCTCTTCGCCATGCTTTCGCTTTTCTTTTTTGCCATCATGGGTGTAGTGTAATGCCAGAAGGGGAGGCGATAAACCGCCATGCCCGAAAGGGAAGTGATATCTGCAAATTTGTTGAGGAAGCCTTGCTGTTCATACACCAGCCACTGATGCTGCACATATTTGTTGCTCAGCATCAACTGTATATCAAAATACCCATCCTTTATATTTTCATTCTCCGGATGGTGATCATTATGAGGGCTCACATAATTGCCATGTTCATAGCAGATGATCTGTTTGCCGATAGACCGGCCGAATTTTTCTCCCATCAGTGATTGTCCCATCCCCCGGTAGGACTCCGAAGCCAGCATGTCCACCAATCCTATGTCCTTCGCCATTTTATATGTTTTGGAATGGCTGTTGATTTCTGCCGATTTCATCTTCATTGATTTGCCCAGTTTCTCCGAATAGTTTTCCGTCATCTCCTCGATGATGGATGCCGGCACCGGCGCATGACAATTCCTCAGCAAAGGGAATACATTTTTTTCCAGCGCAGTTAATATGCTTTCCGCATAACGGGGCTGTATAATATCCTGTACAACCTTTATCCGTCTGTCGCCGTCTTCCGCAACAGTTTTGTTTTTGCCTGATAGCATATCCAGGCCTTTACGGTTAAGAATATCCGAAAATTCTTTGGGGAATACCTGTTTCATAAAGCATTTATTAAAAGGGTGACGTACAAATACAAATGAATGGTGCCAGGCAGGCTTACAGCAGTATATTTAAGTGAAGAACATAAGGTTGCAGTTACACGGATCTTTGTAAGAAGCTATGCTAAAATATTCTTTTTATCCCTTTTGCCAAAATTTTATATCATCTCTTATCCGTCTGGTGTTTTTTTGAATCTCTTATATTTACAATTAAACCTAAACCGCTGCTATGGATCAATTATTTAAACTGCGCAATGAAAAGAACTGGAAAAGCCTGCTGCTTACCGGGAATGACATACTCCTCGTTAATAAATCGTACGATAGCGCAGAAGCCTTCCGGGAAAAGTTCAATGAGAAAGGTCTGTTTAAAGATCGCCTTGAAATATCTATCCTGGATATAAGCAGAATATCCCATCCCGATTGGAACAACACGGTAGCAACCATCACCTATCCCAAAAAAGAAGATGATGCGGAGCTGGAACTGGAATTCGAAAGCGAGTTGGAGCAACAGCAATTTATACAGGCCGTTTCAAAGCCCCGCAGCATGATGGCTTCCCGCCAGGAAGTGGGTACATTTAAAGCCATCGCTTCCCCTTTATTCGGACTGGGATTGACGGCTCTTTTTGCTTTTATTGTTTATAGTGATGCACGTACCTTAGAATCCGGCGGTTATGTGGAAACCGGGGGCCGGCGATCACTCTATAAAAAACTTTTTGCGTGGCTGGCAGAAATGTTGGGTACGCAGGGCACTATCATTGCCGCATCTGCTATTGGCTTGTTATGTGCGTATTTTATTTACAGGAACCTGCAATCAAAGCCGGTGGAAGTGGTGTATGCTTAATCCTAAAACTGCTGTGCCAGCTCTTCCTATTCTAACATTTCTTTTACTTTTAATAAAGTAGTTTTAGTGGATTCTCCACTAAAACACACCAAAATGAGCTACACAATCCCTTTGTTTTTATCGGCGCTGTTTGCAATGCCTGCAGGCAATAATATACCAGCTAAAAAAAATACGCTGCCTGCCGCAACCTGTAATGCTCCGGCGTCACCGACTCAGGCCATCCGCAATCGTATATCGGCTGTGGAATTTAAGAACCAGGATTTTTGCCGGGCCGAGCTGGACAATTTTGAGTTTGATGCCAGCTTTAAAGTGGTCAGCGCTACGGTATATTTTACAGGTGCTAATTTTGTCAATACGGTAACGGCTGCCATCAGCGGTAATAGTCTGAAACCCCTTGGTGAACTGATGAAACGCTGTACCGCCGGTACTATTGTTATATTCGACAATATTAAAGTGATAGGGCCCGACAAAATAATTCGCACCATTCAATCAGTCAGCTATTCTCTTTACTAGAACTTTTGAATTATAATTTGTTGTTTGTTTCCCGCTGGTTTTTGCTGGCGGGATTTTTTTAAGATTACAGTAAGCTTGTACTATAATTTTTTATCTTTCAGATAGAGAGCAGATACAATACAGCCAATAATAAGCCCACCCAGTATATAAAATTCAAAATGGACCTTATTTAAAGGAAAGCTTGCGTTAAGATCATAACCTGCGATGGATGTTAATGACCGGGAAAAATAAGACCGTAACATTTGTTGTCTTAATACAATACCCAATCCCACAGCAGTTATTGCAATGGCAATACTGGCCATTCTTTTTTGTAGGGAAGTAATTGGGGCAAGACGCCAGGTGAAGAGCAGGAAAAGCGGTATTAAGGCAATCGCCAGGGAGAATAGGATAGTTGTTTTAAAAGGCCCTGAAACGGTGGATGCCCCGTAATGTTCTTTGGCCCCTCCGGGGAGCAGCCACTCAATCAATGTTCCGGAAAAGTAAAAAGCAAATACCAGGAATAGCAATGATGCAAAAATGGTAAGAAAAATTGTTTTCATGTGTTTTATCAGGTAGCTAAATTAAAGGTTGTAAGCATTTGCCTGATTAGTTTTTTTTCATTTAATCGTTTTGCCGTATTTTTAGCAAAGTGTATTAAATACACAATAAGATAACTTTAAAAGATTGCTATGTCTCAACTAGACCTGATTACTCCAACGGAGTCTTCCCCCAAGCCACGCCTCAGCTTTGGCCAGATCGTCAATATGAGCTTTGGTTTCTTTGGTATCCAGTTTGGTTTTGCGCTGCAAAATGCCAATGTATCCCGCATCTTTCAAACACTGGGAGCCGAGATCGATAATATCGGTTTTCTCTGGATTGCGGCACCGGTAACCGGTTTGCTCGTACAACCCATTATCGGTTATTTGAGCGATCGTACCTGGCATCCACGCTGGGGAAGAAGAAGGCCATTCTTCTTTATCGGCGCCCTGCTATCGTCTATTGCACTATTCCTGATGCCGCAGAGCAGCGCCCTGTGGATGGCTGCTACTTTATTATGGGTGCTGGATGCTTCCATTAATATATCCATGGAGCCCTTCAGGGCTTTTGTTGGAGATAAGCTGCCTTCTTCGCAACGCACCACAGGATTTGCTACCCAGACTTTTTTTATAGGCCTGGGTGCAGTGATCGCATCACTGCTGCCGTATATTTTTACCAATTGGTTCGGCATCAGCAATACAGCGCCTGCAGGGGAGATCAGTGATTCTGTAAAATATTCTTTTCATATAGGTGCAGTGGTATTTATTGCATCCGTATTATGGACTGTATTGACAACTGATGAGTTCCCGCCGGAAGACATCGAAAAATGGGAAACCGAAAAGCTCAAAACAAAAGGATTGTTTCACGGACTATCAGAAATCACTACCGGTATTTTTAAAATGCCGTCCACTATGTTGCAGCTGGCAGTTGTACAATTTTTTACATGGATTGCTTTTTTTGCGATGTGGATTTACACAACTTCAGGCATAGCGCAAAACAGTTATGGCACTACTGATACTACTTCCAAGGCTTACCAGGACGCAGGCGATTGGGTAGGGGTCATGTTCATGGTATATAATGGAGTGTCGGCTGTTGCAGCCTTTCTCCTGCCGATGCTGGCAAAAAAAATCGGCAGAAGGGCCACACACTTTGTGGCATTACTGATTGGTGGCATTGGTCTCGTATCCATGCTTTTTATTCAGGATAAAAATTTATTGCTGTTGCCTATGATAGGGGTAGGCCTTGCATGGGCTTCCACCCTTACGATGCCTTACGCCATACTCGCCGGGGCATTACCTTCCAATAAAATGGGTTTTTACATGGGCGTTTTTAATTTCTTTATCGTGATACCGCAAATTGTTGCCGCAGCCATACTCGGATTCTTTGTAAAAACAGTGTTTAACGAACAGGCGATCTATGCGCTTGTAATAGGCGGTGTAAGCATGATCATAGCTGGTTTCCTCAACTTTATTGTAAAGGACAAGGATGATGCGGTTGCTTAAAAAATAAAATCATGAAAAAACTACTACTGCTAAGTCTCACGGCAATTCTTTGCCTGTCAGGACTGGCGCAGAATAACAACATTGGTGTATATCCCACGCATTGGTGGACAGGCATGCAGTGGAACAAGCTGCAGGTCATGCTGCACAGTAAAACGGATAAAAACCTGTGGGCCGATAAGTCGGTGGTATCGCTCAAATATCCCGGCGTAAAGCTCTTAAAAGTGCACAGGCCGGAAAACAGGAAATATGTTTTTCTCGACCTGGAGATCACACCCGTTGCCAAACCGGGCATCATGACCATTGATTTCAATTTTATCAATCCAGCGGAGAAGTTTTCCATCAAATATGAACTGAAAGCAAGAGAGACTGGTAACGGTACCCAATATGCGCAGGGCGTTACCTCCAAAGACCTGCTCTATCTTATCATGCCGGATCGTTTCAGCAATGGCGATGAAAGCAACGACAGGGTAGCAGGAATGCGTGACCAGACACTGAACCGGGATACGGTTTTCAACCGCCACGGCGGCGATCTGAAAGGGATTGCTGACAAGCTGGATTACCTGCAGTCGTTGGGCGTAACAGCATTGTGGCTGAACCCTGTGATAGAGAATGATATGCCCGACCGTACAGAGCATGGTTATGCTTTTACGGATCATTATAAAGTAGATCCCCGCCTGGGTGGTGATGCCGCCTACCATGACCTGGTAAAAGCAGTGCACAAAAAAGGAATGAAGATCATACAGGATGCGGTGTACAACCATGTGGGCATTATGCACTTCACCGTGCTGGATAAACCCATGAAAAACTGGCTGCACAACTGGGATTCGTTTACACAAACCAGTTATAAGGACCAGGTGTTGTTTGATCCCTATGCCAGTGAAAAAGATAAAAAGATCATGAGCGACGGCTGGTTTGTAAGGTCTATGCCCGACCTGGATCAGAGCAATCCTTTTGTAGCTAATTTTTTAATTCAGCATGCTTTGTGGACGGTGCAGGAGTTTGGTATTGACGGCTGGCGCATTGATACCTATGCGTATAACGACCTGGCATTTATGAATCGTTGCAATGCTGCGCTGGAAGCCGATTTTCCGAAGATCACTATGTTTGGCGAAACCTGGGTGCACGGTGTTATCAACCAGAGCTATTTCTGCCAGAATACTTACGATATTCCTTTTAAAAGTAACCTGCAGGCGGTAACAGATTTTCAATTGTTATGGGGCATTACGGATGCCATGACCAAGGATTTTGGCTGGACAGACGGCGTGAATAAGCTATACATCAACCTGGCGCAGGATTTTGTATACAAAGACCCGATGCGCAATGTGATCTTTTTAGACAATCATGATCTTTCCCGCTTTTACAGTGTGATCGGCGAGGATATAATCAAATACAAATCATCCATGGACTGGCTGCTGACGAGTCGTGGTATACCGCAGTTGTATTATGGCAATGAAATTTTAATGACGGGCTATACCAGTCCGAATGACGGTTATGTGCGTAAGGATTTCATGGGAGGCTGGAAGCAGGACAGCGTTAATAAATTCACCGCTGCGGGCCGCAGTGCCAAGGAAAACGATGTATGGAAGTATATTGCCCGGCTGGCTAATTTCCGTAAAACATCTTCAGCGCTTACCACCGGTAAGCTGATGCAGTTCATACCGCAGGATGATGGCGTATACCCTTATTTCAGGTATGATAATAAACAAACCATCTTCGTAGTGATCAATACAGCCAACAATAAAAAGACGATTGTTGTCAAACGTTTTGAAGAAAGAACCAAAGGCTTTTCAAAAATGAAGAATGTGCATACAGGGGAAATTGTCCCGCTGGGTGATTTTGATGTGGAAGCCAAAGCTTCTGCAGTGTTCGAATTATTAAAATAGGGATAATACTTTACAATACAATGAAACAAAAGCCGCTGAATCAGCGGCTTTTTTGTTGAGGCTTTCCGGCATGTTGGATTTGATGTTGCTTATGATGAAAAATACTTCGTTAAAAGGGAGGAAGGCAGCGACCTGCCTTCCGGTTATCTGCAAATGATAATCCCTGTTTCAAAACGCATGGTCGTTTACCAGCAATATTTTTAAGGAAATGTATAGGTTACCTGTCCCGGTATAGTCGAAGATGCCGATGAGCCTGTAAATGTTTTTGAGGCAACCACTGCGCCGTCTACCAGTATCTCGCCTTTTAGTTCGCCTACACCGGTAGCAGCAAACATAAGGACCTGCACATCGTAGCGGTTCACCGTTTTGTTGAAACTTGTGCTGTACGGAAGCGTAATATTGGTAGCAGAATTGATGCCTCCCGTTTCATTGGTATACTGTATCTGCATGGCCTGTGTAAAGCCGGCCGGGGAGCTTACCTTATACTGGATGTTCACCGTTTTGGGATAAGCAGAAGAAGCTGAGTCATCGTCATTGTTTTTTTTACATCCCTGGCTGAGCAGGAGCGCCATACAAAGGACTGCAGCGCTGAAAAGTGTTTTTCGTTTTGATTTCATACCATATTTTTTAGTGAAATATAATTGACAGCAAAACTAAAAGTTAGCTGTTCCTGCAGGGGCTTTGTATGTAGCTCCCTGGTTGTTGTTTGTAATCTGCCGGAGCCGAAGCTGCTTTTTTAGTGCGTCGTTCGTATACGTTAAGTGGTTGTTTGCAGTCGTTACAGGGTTAATGGTGGTCGGCTGATTAAAGGGAAAAATAATTCACCGAATTTTGCCGCAAGGATAAATGCAAAATGAAAAGGCATGAGTAAATCTCATGCCCTGTGTTGTTCAATTTTTATTTGCCTGCTGTATTACCAGGTCACTACGAATTTATCATTGCTGGTGGCCGGAAACAAGTCGAAAAATGAGGCGGGCTGATTTTGCGCTACTGTATGTGAACCGGCCAGCACCCCGTTTTTGTAGATGCTGATGGTGCCTGCAGGATGCACGGCTGGCAGGTTGGTGGTAATGTATACCGTGGTACAACCGGCGGCAAGCAGCGAAGCAGTCCAGCCAGAGCCTGCAGCTACGCTGGAATTAGAGGCCAGGTTGTTACAGTTCTCCAGCTCCACATCGGCAAAATCGCTGGTGCCGGGTAAAAACTGGCAGGTTACTTTAATCGATTGCTCAGCAGGCTTAAAGGCGCTCAGCGTATAAAACATGGCTAATGCAATGAACGCAGGAACGATGAGCAGCAATAGTTTTTTCATTTTCATAATGATAAATTTTGTTTAGATGAATAATGATACAAAGCTATTTACCGCAACGGTCAGCGGGTATTTTTTACGTAGACAGGGGATGGCTGTATATCACTGCTGGTACAGTTCTCAATACAAAAGATGCGCTGTTTGTATACCTTCTGTATTCTTTAGACGGGTTTAACCTGCTGTTGATTTTTTGCAGGAGGATTCAATTTTAATTCAACGAATTTTGCTTCATGAAAAGAGTGGCTCAACATATTTTTTTCTGGCTGTTTTATATCGCCTTATCTATGAATATGGAATACCTGTGGGTAAGCAAGGTATTGCCCGGTATGGATAAGCTAAGCATGTGGCGGGATATTTTTATTTCGTCGCTATTGCCTACGTTGCCTGAAATAGCTTTTGCATACTATCTCATGTATGTAGGGTATGAACGCATCGCAAAAAGAAAGGCGCCACTACTGCAGGTGATAACAGAAATATTGCTGGCATTGATCGCTTGCATCGTTGCGATCCGGCTGATCAGCTTTTATATATTAAAATACTGGGTGTATGGTGGCAAGATGGGAGAGAGCGACCTTATCTGGGATATTCCTGTAATGTGGCGCTCCTTGATATACATCGGCTTTTCCTGCGGCCTGGCCCTTTCTTTAAAATTATTCCGCAGGCAGATCGTTGTGGCAAAAAGAGAAAAAGAGCTGATGCAGGAAAAGCTGGGCGTAGAGTTGAGGTTGCTGCGAAGCCAGCTCCACCCGCATTTCCTGTTCAACACACTCAATAATATTTATGCGCTTACCCGTAAAAAATCGGATGATGCACCGGAAACCCTGATGAAGCTATCGGAACTTCTAGACTTTATGCTTTACCGAAGCAACAGCGATACCATTTCTCTTGAGCAGGAAATAAAATTCCTGGAAGATTATATAGCCTTGGAAAAAATACGCTACAGCAATAAGCTTTCGATTGAATTTTTAAAGGACATAGAAAACGGACAGGCGCCTGTTGCTCCATTCCTGTTATTGCCCCTCGTGGAAAACGCTTTTAAGCATGGCGCCGGTGAAACCAGGGAGAACTCTTTTATTCATATCGAAATAGCGGAGGCCGGCGAACAGCTGCATTTTGTGGTACAGAATAATTATGAAAGCAACAGTAATGAAAGCAGCAAGGAAAAGCTGGGCCTGCAGAATGTAAGAAGGCGCCTGGAGCTGCTTTACAAAGAACATACAATAGCGATCACAGCAACTGCGGATAATTTTAAAGTAGAGCTGTATATAAACTTACTCAGTTATGCAAAAGCTTAAATGTATTGTAATAGAAGATGAACCGCTGGCGGCGGAGATAGTGGCAGACTATATCGGCCAGGTGCCTTTCCTGGAGCTGGCTGCCGTTTACAGCGATGCCATTTTTGCCATGGAAGGATTGAAGCAGCAACCGGCAGATGTAATATTCCTCGATATCAACCTGCCTAAACTAAAGGGCTATGATTTTGTACGGATACTGCCTGCACCGCCGCAGGTGATCATCACCACTGCATACAGGGATTATGCCCTGGATGGTTATGAGCTGAATGTAAAGGATTACCTGCTCAAGCCCATCAGCTTCAGCAGGTTCCTGATGGCGGTGAATAAGCTGAACCGCCATCCTGCATCCGAAGAAAATTATATTGCTGTGCTGCCCGAACGGCGCAGCATCACCGTAAATATTTCCCGGAAGAAGGTGAAAATTTTTCTCGACGAGATCCTGTTCATGGAAAGTCGCAGGGAATACCTGCATATCATTACTGCCGGCAACCGCTATGCGGTAAAAATGCAGCTGAGCGAAATGGAAGCAAAGTCTGATAAGAATGAATTCCTGCGGGTGCATCGTTCCTTTATTGTAGCGCTTCCTAAAATAACCGCTTACAATGCTGCGCAGGTGGAGATAGGAGAGCAGGTGATTCCCATCGGCAGGAGCTATAAAGAGCAGGTGGCGGCTGTTATCGGGAAAAAATAAATTCCCGGCGGTAACACCGGTTGCGGTTTGCAGAAATAACGGTAACTTGTTGAATCCGTCAAAACCAGTTATTACCCGCATGCGCTCATCCCGGTTTTCAAAATGCTTGTTGCTGTTATTTTTCCTTTTTACAGGGCTCATCAGTTATGCACAGGATTATAAAACTGTCAGCGACAGCAGCGGTATGCCTTCCTTTTTTCCGCCGGAAGAAGGGGTGAGAGGTGGTTTTGATCCGGTGACCGATAAAGATATTTTCAACCCTTATTTATTTTACAGCCAGTCGAAGCAATTGGGAGAAGGATTCAGCAGCATTAAAGCCCGCAGGAAATTTTACCGGCAGGTGCATGATTCCCTCGGCGGAAGCTGTCGCTGGTTCAGGGCTGCCTGTATCGTTACCGGTCCCAATAGCCTGGGAGCAGCGGAGCGATTCAATTTCTGGCTGCTCAATAAAAGAGCCTGTAATTTTATGAAGCAGGGCAATGCCTACCTGTTTATTTTCAACCGTAATGTAGCTACGCAGCTGATGGAAAGCGGTAAGGTGAACCGCATATTTGTAACTGCTTATTTTACCGACAGCAGCCGTAAAGAGATCTATATTTATGAAAAGAAAGAACGGGCGCTGGATGAATCACTGGTACTTTTTGAGCAAACCCTGGTGCAGTATTATATTGATATTTACCGGCAGCAACACCCGGGCCTGGATATGAACAAAGCTTTCCGTTCCATTAACCGGGCCATGCACCTTCCTTTTGCACCCAAAGCGGTCCGGAAGGCCATCAAAGCCCGTTTTTCTAAAAAACACCGGTTTCATTTCCAGTCCTTCGACGACAGGGTAGCGCTGGGACTTGGCCTGATTGAGTATCTTTACAGGCATCCATAACCTGGAAATAACCGTTTATTCTCCTATAAGTTATACCCATTTATTAAGCTTTTTTTGGAAGTTTCAAATTATTGTGTAAAATTTACACTTTAAAATTGCTTGTATATGAAGAAGACTTTACTCTCTCTGTGGGTGCTGTTACTGTCCTTTTCCTCCTTTGCACAGTTGTTGTCCACAACCCCTACATTTATTACCGATGCCAGTAGCAATGTGCCGATAGTGATGAATGCGGCGTATGGCAACAGGGCTTTCTATAATCTTACTACGCAAACTTATGTACATATTGGTGTGATCACCAACCTGAGCACTTCCAATTCAGACTGGCGTTATGTACGTCCCGGTAACTTCAACCAGGCAGAAGCTTCGCTGATCACTGTTGTATCGGGTTCGGTTCCAAATATCAGGCATACATTTACTATACCCGGCACTATCCGTTCTTATTTCGGGGTTCCTGCCGGCGAAACCATTTTAAAAATTGCCATTCTTTTCCGCAATGCAGATGGTTCCAAAGTGCAGCGTAATGCAGACGGCAGCGATATGTTCATTCCTGTGAATGATGGTACGCTCGATGTGCGTTTCAGCGCTCCTTTGTTCCAGCCGCTGTATACACCGCAACCCGAGCCTATTTCGGTAATTGCAGGTGGAAGTCTTTCGCTCACGGCTATTTCCAATTTATCATCCACTTTAAGAATATTGCTCGATGGCAATCAGCTGGCCACCCAGTCGGCTGTTACCACTTTGTCTACAACAGCCAGCGCATTAACTGCAGGCTATCATACGGCAACGGCGGAAGCTACATCCGGCAGCACTAAAACAAATGCCTTCACTTTCTTTATTCCTGCTGCCACTACGGTACAGGCCCTGCCTTCGAATGTAAGGAACGGTATCAATTATGAAACAGATCAAACTGCTGCTACCCTGGTTGTATATGCGCCCGGCAAAACGAGAATGACGGTGATCGGTGACCTGCCCGGCAGCAACTGGCAGGAGCAGGTAAGCTACCAGATGAAAAAGACTTCCGATGGCAACTATTTCTGGATACGCCTTACAGGTCTTACGCCCGGTACAGAATATTCTTTTCAATACCTGATTGACGGCAACCTGAAAGTAGGAGATGCCTATACGGAAAAAGTGCTCGATCCCTGGAACGATCCCTACATTACGTCTACTACTTATCCCGGTCTGAAAGCTTATCCTACAGGATTAACGACCGGTGTGGTAAGCATCCTGCAGACTGCAGCGCCGGCGTATACCTGGCAGACCACCGGTTATACAAGGCCGGATAAAAGAAACCTGATGGTGTACGAACTGCTGTTGCGTGATTTTATCACCAACCACGACTGGAACACCATGACGGATACGCTGAACTACCTGAAAAAACTGGGCATCAATACCATTGAGCTGATGCCGATCAACGAATTTGAAGGCAATACAAGCTGGGGCTACAACCCGGATTATTATTTTGCACCCGATAAATATTATGGTCCTAAAAACGACCTGAAGCGTTTCATCGATATGGCGCACAGCAAAGGCATTGCGGTGGTGATGGATATTGCGCTCAATCACAGCTTTGGCTTATCGCCGCTGGTGCAGATGTACTGGGATCCTACCAATAACAGGCCGGCTTCCACCAATCCATGGTTCTTTACCACGGCAAGGCATCCTTATAATGTAGGCTATGATATGAACCATGGTGCAGCACCCACCAATTATTATTTCAGCAGGATTGTGGAACACTGGCTCACCGAATATAAAATAGATGGTTTCCGTTTCGACCTTTCCAAAGGATTTACCACCACCAACTATTGCACCACCACCAATTGTGATACAGATACAGAAGTAGGTAACTGGAGTAATTATGATGCAGGCCGTATCGCTATCTGGAAAAAATATTACGATACGCTGCAGCTCAAATCTCCCGGCAGCTATGCGATACTGGAACATTTTGCCACCAACAGCGAAGAGCAGGAGCTGTCTAATTATGGCCTGATGTTATGGGGCAATATGAATTATAATTTCTCCGAAGCTATGATGGGCTGGGTAGGTACCTCCAACTTCGATAATGCATTACACGTTACCAGGGGTTGGAGCAATCCTTACCTGGTAAGTTATATGGAAAGTCATGATGAAGAAAGACTGATGTACCGCAATATCAACTATGGTAACCAGGGCAACGCTTCTTACGATACCCGCAGTCTTTCTGTAGCTTCGGCAAGAATGGGCATGAACTCTGCTTTCCTGTTCACAATGCCTGGCCCTAAAATGATGTGGGAGTTCGGTGAAATGGCTTACGATTATTCTATCAATTATTGCATATCTACCGGCACCACCGGCGATTGCCGTGTGGATCCCAAACCTATCCGCTGGGATTACCTGCAGAATACAGACAGGAAAAAACTGCACGATGTAACAGCGGCATTATTGCAGATCCGCTCTAACCCTTCCTATTTTGAAGCGTTCACCACCGGGTTTATTTCAAGGGACTTTGGCAACAGCAGCGGCTTCAAATGGATGACACTGAACAGTGGCAGCGGCAAAGTGGTAGTGGTTGGGAACTTCAATGTGACTGCACAAACCGGATCGGTAACATTCCCTGCAGCGGGTACCTGGTACAATTACCTGGCATCGCTCAATGGCGGCGCAGCAACATTTACAGCAACCGGCGCTTCGCAGAATATTACCTTACAGCCGGGTGAATATTATGTGTACCTCAGCACCAATGTAGTGCTGCCTGTTACGCTGCTGAATTTCAGCGGAAGGAACAACGGCAGCAGCAATCTGCTGAGCTGGGTGACTGATAACGAAATAAACCTGGATAAATATGAATTGCAGCGTAGCATCAACGGCCGTGATTTTGAGACCATCGGCACCGTGCCTGCGAATGCATCAAGGAACTATTCTTTCAACGATGCCAATATCAGTGGATCTGCGGTATATTATTATAGGCTTAAATCGGTGAATGCCGATGGTACCTATACTTACAGCAGCATTGTCCGCATCAGCGGCCCGGTAAAAAGCCTGTCTGTGATCGCTACACCAAATCCGTTTGGCAGTGAGCTGAAGCTGAGTGTATCATCAGTGAATGCACAGCAGGGAACCCTGGTGCTGACGGATGTTGCGGGTAAAATATTGCTGCAGCAACAGATCAGCCTGCAGGCAGGTGTGAATAGCGTTAAAGTATCGCAGTTGCCTGTATTGTCGGCCGGTACTTACCTGCTTACGCTTACCACGCCGCAGGAAAAAACGAGCACCAGGTTGCTGAAGGCTGCCGAATAAGATTGTATTTTTTTTGACCCTTTTTATAACTAACAATTGATTGCTTATGGTTGCCGCCAAATCGAATATTAAAACGTACAAAGCGTTTCAATCGGAGGTGGAAAGCAGTAACAGGATCGCCTTGAGTGTGGACTGTGTGATTTTTGGATTTGATGAGAACAAGCTCAAAGTATTGCTGATACGCTCCGATCTTAAAAAATATGAAGGTAAATGGTCGTTGCTTGGAGACCTGGTAGGTCCTGACGAGGGACTGGATGAAGCTGCTTACAGGATACTGAAGCAGCGAACCGGCCTCAGCGATGTCTTTTTAGAACAGGTGCATACATTCGGTGAAGTGAGCAGGCATCCTGTGAACAGGGTAGTGACGGTGGCTTACTGCTCGCTTATCAATGTGCAGCACCACAAATTGAATATACTGGACAACGAGCTGCACTGGCATGATGTGGAATCGATTGCAGATATGGCTTTTGATCATAAGAAGATATTTGATACCAGTCTCAGCCAGTTGCAGAAAAGGGTAAGGGAACATCCGCTTGGATTTAGCTTGCTGCCTAATAAATTCTCATTGAGAGAGTTACAGAACCTTTACGAAGCTATACTCAATGTAAAGCTGGATCGCCGGAATTTCCGTAAAAAGTTCTTTTCAATGGACTTTTTAATTGACCTGGATGAGGTGGAAACCGATGTGCCGCATCGTCCCGGAAAGCTGTACCGGTTTGATTATGCCAAGTATGAGCGAAGCTCCAAGAAATGGAATGGCATTGCGTTTTAATTGAAAAGACTTTTTAAACAGGGGTTGAAAAATCTTTAAAAAAAAGTGTTTAAGATTATCGATTATATTATTGAATTTACTTTATTTTGTGTACAAAATACACATTCATTTTTTAACAACGATTGCTTTATGAGAAAAATCACTCCACGATTCTTCAGAAACTTTTGTGTATTCTTAATTCTCCTTTTAACTTCTGGTATTGCATATGCGCAAACCTCGATTTCGGGCAGAATTACAGATGCAGGCGGTAACGGTATTGAAGGTATTACGGTTACTGTTAAAGGCACAGGCACGGGTACATCATCCGCTGCAGACGGTAGTTTCTCTTTGTCATTACCTTCAGGTGCCCGCACCCTGGTTTTTTCAGGGGTAGGGTATACCACTCAGGAGCTTGCCATTGCAGGTAGAACAAGTTTTAATGTTACCATGGCTGCTGCCGCCGCTACCGATCTTAACGAGGTAGTGATAGTAGGTTATGGTACTGCCCGTAAGAAAGATCTTACCGGGTCGGTTGCAACGGTAAGTTCAAAAGATTTCCAGAAGGGTGCTATTGCGACACCTGAGCAGCTGATCGCAGCCAAGGTGCCGGGTGTCTCGGTTATCTCCAATGGCGGTCAACCCGGTTCGGGAAGCCAGATCAGGGTGCGTGGCGGTTCATCACTGAGCGCAAGCAACAATCCATTGATTGTTGTGGATGGTATTCCTTTATCAGGTGATGCCATTTCAGGTTCTCCCAACCCGTTGAGCCTTATCAACCCGAACGATATTGAAAGTTTCACGATCTTAAAAGATGCATCTGCTGCTGCCATCTATGGTACACGTGCGGCAAACGGTGTTATCATCATCACGACTAAAAAAGGTAAAGGCGGAAAGCTGAAAGTAAATTTCACTACGCTTGCTTCTTTGTCGAAAGCTACTAACTATGTAGATGTATTGTCTGCAGACCAGGTTCGTTCTATTGTGAATGCCAGCGGTAACCAGGCCCGTATTGCCCAGTTGGGTACAGCCAATACCAACTGGCAGGATGAAATCTATCGTGCAGCTTTTTCTACTGATAACAATATCTCTGTATCAGGCGGTATTAAAAACCTGCCTTACCGTTTAAGCCTGGGTTACCAAAATGTAAACGGTATCCTGCTTACAGATAATTATCAAAGAGCTTCTGTAGGCCTGAACCTGAGCCCTACATTCTTAGACAATCATCTTAAAGTAGACCTGAATGTAAAAGGTACTTCACAGGATGTGCGTTACGGTAACCAGGATGCGATCGGCGCTGCCATCAGCTTCGATCCCACACAACCTGTTTACAGCGGTAACAACCGTTATGGTGGTTACTATCAGTGGACGGATGCGGCACAGCCTACCGGCCTGATGCTGAACAGGGCGAGCAACCCGCTGGGCTTGCTGGAGCAAACCAATAATACCTGGAAGCCAATGCGCAGCATCGGTAATATCCAGTTCGATTATAAAATGCATTTCCTGCCGGAACTGAGAGCCAATCTTAACCTTGGTTATGATATTGCCAGGAGCACTGGTAACACTGTGATCAGCGACAGCGCTGCGAATACATTTACCCCGGTTGTAGAAAATGGTAATACGGTGATCCGTTCAGGAAACGTAACAAAAGGCAAACAAGAGGTCAATAACCAGGTAATGGAATTTTACCTGAACTACCTGAAAGATATCAAATCGATCAGGAGCACTGTTGATGTTACAGCAGGTTATTCATATAACTTCTACAAAACCACCGGCTATAATTACAGGTCTTATTTTGGAAACGGCGACACCATCCCGGGCACACAGGCTCCTTTGTTTGCAAAAGGAAAAGACGAGCATTCGCTGATCTCTGTTTTCGGAAGACTGAACTATACTTTCAACCAGAAATATTTACTGACCGCCACCGTAAGGCGTGATGGTTCTTCCCGCTTTGCAAAACAAAACAAATGGGGTACGTTCCCTTCCGTAGCGTTTGCATGGAAATTATCTGATGAAGATTTTCTTAAAAGCAGCAAAGCTGTATCTGATCTGAAGCTGAGGATCGGTTATGGTGTAACTGGTCAGCAGGATGGTATCGGCAACTATGGTTACCTGCCTGTGTATTCTTCTTTCAACAATCCTGCTTATTTCTTCGGCGGACAGCAAATTCCTATCATCTATTCTCCTAATGGTTACAACGGTGACCTGAAATGGGAAGAGACTGCTACTTACAATGCGGGACTGGACTTCGGCTTCCTCAACAACCGCATCAATGGTACAGTTGATTTTTACTACAAAAAAACAACTGACCTGCTGAACTATGTGGCGCAGCCTACAGGTACCAACTTTGACCTGTATGTAACCACTAATATCGGTGACATGACCAATAAAGGTGTGGAGTTCAACCTGAACACCAACCCAATCAGGAAAAAAGACCTGAGCTGGGATGTTAACTTCAACATCACCTATAATAAAAACGAAATCACCCGTCTTACCGTAAATCCTGATGATAAGGACTATCCCGGTATCCTGGGTGCCAAACCACAGGCTTCCAACCTGAATGGCATGGTTTCTTCAGTAGGCGGACCTAAAAATGTTTTCTACCTTTTCAAACAGGTATATGATCAGGATGGCAAACCTATTGAAGGTGTATTTGAAGACCTGAACAGGGATGGCCTGATCAATGAAAATGACCGTTACAGGACCAAACAGGCTGATCCGAATATTTTCACCGGTTTCAGCACCAACGTTACCTACAAAAAGTTCAATGCAGGTTTCGTGCTGAGGGGTAGCTTCAACAACTATATCTTCAATGATATCAAAGCTTCACGTGGCAGGTACATTGATATAGTAGGAGCTTATCACACTGGTAACGCCAGCGCTTCTTACCTGCAAACAGGTACAGTAGGTGAGTACAACAGGAACTACCAGCCATTGAGTGACTATTATTTGGAGAATGCTTCTTTTGTAAGAATGGACAACTTTACTGTTGGGTACAATATTGGTAAAGTGTTTAACAGCAAAGCTAACCTGAGAGTGAACGGAGCTGTGCAGAATGTATTCATTATTACAAAATACTCAGGATTGGATCCTGAAAGTACATACGGTATGGATCAGAACCTGTATCCACGTCCACGTACTTATTCAGTAGGATTTAACCTTGATTTTTAATTCATACAACATTGATCTTTTCATATAAAACAAAAAAAATGAAAAAGGATTTTAAAAAATATTTGGTCATTCTTGCGCTGGGTACGAGCCTGCTGGGTGTGCAAAGCTGTACCAATAAGCTTGACCTGGAACCGGAAAATACAACCACTTCCGATGTGGTATTCAGTACCATGGAAGGATACAGGAGCTCCCTGGCAAAACTGTACATCTCGATGGCCACTGAAGGAAACATTCCTTCACAGATTGTGAATGATGGTGGTAACACAGGTTTGCTGAGACAATTCTTTAACCTGCAATGCATCACCACGGATGAAGCAGCCTGGACCTTTACAGGCAATACCGATCCTATCGGCCTGCACCAGTTTACCTGGAACGGTTCTACACAGGCGGTGGCAGGTGCTTATTACAAATCATACTACGTCATCACTATCTGCAACAATTACCTGCAGGAATCAACTGAAGCCAAGCTCACCAGCCGTGGTTTCTCAGAAACAGATAAAGCAACCATCCGCAACTACAGGGCAGAAGCTAGATTTATCCGTGCATTCTGCTACTGGGTATTGGACGACCTGTTCGGTAATGTTCCTTTTGCTGATGAAACCCTGGTATTCGGTAGCGGCGTATTGCCACAACAGATCAAAAGGGCAGATCTTACCAACTGGCTGATCACCGAACTGCAGGATCTGCAGACCAATATGGTGGCGGCCAAAACAAATGAATACGGCCGTGCAGACAAAGCTGCAGCGCAGGCCTTACTGGCACGTATTTACCTGAATGCAGAAGTGTACACAGGTACAGCAAAATATACGGAAGCAATGAACGCAGCACAGTCAGTAATTGACGCAGGTTATACCTTGCACCCCAATTACAAAGAGCTGATGCTGGGTGACAACCACCTGAATACAGATGAAAATATCTGGACATTGCAGTTCGACGGCTTAAAAACACAATCTTACAGCGGTACTACTTTCCTGGTACATGGCCCTGCCGGCGTAACGGGTGATTCTTCCGGCTCAAACGGTACATGGAACTGTATGCGTATGACAGAGCAGTTTGTAGATAAATTCAATTCGCTTGATATCCGTGGCCAGTTCTGGACTTCCACACAGCAAAAAAATATGGACCTGTTATTGGGTAATGAAGCCATTACGCATGGTTATTCTTCTACCAAATTCAGGAACAAGAACAGGAATGGCGGTTTAGCACCTGATTATGATGCGACTTTCGCCAGCATTGATTTCCCTGTTTTCAGAACAGCGGAAATGTACCTGATTTATGCAGAAGCTGTGGCAAGAGGCGCTTCAGGAGGCAACAGTACCACAGCATTGAACTACCTGAAAGCATTGGCTCAAAGAGCAAGGCCCAATGATGCGAATGCAGCGAATGTACCTACACTTACACTTCCTTATATCATTGATGAAAGAGGCAGGGAGCTGTTCTGGGAAGGCTCCAGGAGAACAGACCTGGTCCGTTTCGGACAATTCACCACAGCATCATACCTGTGGAGCTGGAAAGGTAATGTGAGAAACGGCCGTGCGGTAGACAGCAAATACAACCTTTTCCCGTTACCGGTTACCGATATTTCATCTAATTCCAATCTGGTTCAAAATCCAGGTTATTAATTTAAAATTATCAGCATTATGAAAAATATTATGAAGTTCTTTAGTGCAGCTGCCGTGCTGGTTCTTATGCTGGCATCCTGCGAGAAAAAAGAAAATCAGATAAGTTTTGAAGGAGGTACCGAGCCAACATTGTCATCAGACAATGTATCGGGTACTGTGCTGCTTTCAAAGCCTTTGAAAGATGAGCATGCTATCACTTTTAACTGGAGCAATCCCAATTATTATATGAGCACGGGCATCAGCTCACAGAATGTGAGCTATGCGATCCAGATGCGTGAAAAGGATAGCGCCAAATTTGTTACGGTAGATGTGGTGACAACCGATCTTACCAAATCCTATACACAGGGTCAGTTGAATGATATCCTGTTCAGGACCAAAGCGCAGGCAGGCCTGGCTATCCCGGAAGATTCTATTCGTACCATTGAAGTGCGTATCGTATCATTCCTGGGAGATACTTATTATGATGCCAATGCTACAAACCTCGCATCAAATGTATTGTCATTCATTGCCAATAAAGCATACAGCGTTTATCCTGACCTGTGGATCACAGGGGAAGCTGTAGCGTCAAACTGGACAAATGCACCGCCGGATAACCAGAAGTTTGCGTATGATCCTGTAACAAAAAATCATACCATCAGCATTTCGCTGGGGGGAGGTCTCCAGTATAAATTCCTGACTGTAAGCGGTCAGTGGCAGCCGCAATGGGGCGTAAATGCGGGAACTGTTACCAATCAACTGGGACAACAGTTTACCATTAAGGAAAACCCGGGTGGCGGCAGCGATCCGGATGCTATTGTAGCGCCTGCAACCACCGGTGTGTACACTATCACTGTGAATCTTGAAAATAAAACCACTGTAGTAACTCAGTAATATTTAAAAACAATAAAAATGAAAAAGTCATTCAATATATTATTGGCCGCAGCGATTGCAATGTTCAGCATTGCGGGTTGCGATAAAGCAGATGATATTGCCATGCACAATGAAGGGGTTGCCTCTGTATTGTCATCTTCGGCAACTAGCATTGCGCCCGCTGCAGCAGATTCAGATAATGTGGTAATGGTACTCAGCTGGACATCGCCCAAATATGCGACCGATACAACCAATTACAAATACATTATCGAGATCGATTCTGTTACTAAAAACTTCTCTAACCCCTTGCGCAAAGAAGTGGTGGGCGATCTTACCACCAGCTTTATCGCAAAAGAGCTGAATACCTTCCTGGTAAACCGTAGCTATGCGTTTAACACACCGGTAAGTATGGAAGTAAGAATGATCTCTTCTTATGTGAATAACAACGAGAGAATCGTTTCCAATGTAGTTCCTTTCACTGCCACGCCTTACAAAGTGCCGCCTAAAGTGGCATTGCCGGTAACCAGTAAATTGTTCATAGTGGGTTCTTCCACACAAGGTAGCTGGGACAACCCGGTGCCTGTACCTACGCAGGAGCTGGCAAGGCTGGATGAAACTACCTGGGGTGGTATCTTTGAAATTGTTGGCGGCGGACAATACCTGATCCTGCCTGAAAATGGCAGCTGGGATAATAAATTCTCTGTACAGTCAAACACTGCAGCAGCAGACCAGGGCGATTTCGGCTTCAACCTGCCCAACAACTTTAACGGTCCTTCATCAGGTGGCTGGTATAAAATAATCCTCGACTTCCAGACAGGGCGTTATAAAGTAACTCCATACACCGGAGTACTGCCGACCAACCTGTTTATTGTTGGGGATGCAACCCCCGGAGCATGGGCTAATCCTGTGCCGGTTCCATCTCAGCAGCTGACCAGGCTCAATGCATCACAATGGTCTGTAACGCTCAACTTTACCGGCACCGGTGAATATCTTCTACTGCCGCAAAATGGTAGCTGGGATTCAAAATATGCTGTAGATAATAATACCCTTCCCAACCTGTGGAAAGGCGGTGAGCTGAAATTTTTCACCAGTGGGGGCGCTAACTTCCCTGGTCCTAATACAGCCGGCAGTAAAACATTGCTGGTTGATTTTGCTACCAAGGAAGACTATGCCGTAGGTAAGTTTACTGTTACACCCTGATATTGTTAATATATTCAACTAAAAGCAGCTCCTTATGGGCTGCTTTTTTTTTCTGTATGCTTTAAGTTTTTTTGGTACGGTTTTTTATTTATCAGTAAAGACAACTTTATTGTTACACCTTGAAAAAACTTACTACAATGACAAGAGGACAAAAAACGGGCGCATTACTTTTAGCAGGATTAGCAGCATTTGCTATTTATAAAATTTCAAAAATGAGTGGTGAAGACAGAACGAAGCTGGCCGGTGATATTCAAGACAAAGGCCGCCAGTTGCTGGATAATTTGAATCCACGCAATATTAAAAACAAGTTTTCGCATGCCGCTAATAATGTGTACGAAAATAGCCAGAGTTAAAATTATTGTTGAGTATGAATGACTGCCGTTCAAAAATTGAACGG
Source organism: Ferruginibacter sp. (assembly GCA_047602605.1). GTDB lineage: Bacteria > Bacteroidota > Bacteroidia > Chitinophagales > Chitinophagaceae > Ferruginibacter. Next base: position 167,872 of record JASGGW010000003.1, on the reverse strand, counting down.
CAGTTTTTTTTGATATAACCTTCGGATTTTCCATCGTAAAAATACTATTTACAAAAAAATAACATATTGCTGTAAAGCCCCATGATTACTACAACAGGCGGCGACAGCCGGTTCAATATTGTATAGGTATAACTACTCATTTTCCCTGTTTCTCTTGTTTGAATACAAACATCTTTTTAAGTTCGTGCTTCCTAAACCTTAATAAAAAGTTCCAGACCCCCAACCGCTTATGAGTTACCCTAAGCTCATATTTTTAATCCTGGGCATATGCTCTGTGAACTGGTGTAAAGCCCAGCCAGACAGTGTTTTTGCCCTTACCCAAAAGCTTTCTCAAAAATACCTTGACCATACTTCCCAAAAAATAGATCAGTATACCAGCCGTGTCAGCAATAAAACGGAGAAGACACTCAGCAAGCTCTGCCGCTGGGAAACCAAAATACAGTCGCTGCTGCAAAAAGCCAGTCCCGAAACAGCCGAACGGCTCTTTGGTAACAACAGCCTCAGCTTTAAAAAAATGCTGGAGGAGTACAAGAAAGGAGAGAGCCAGCTACTGCGCTATAAAGCCGGGTATGATAAATACAGGGATGACCTGCAGACCCAGCTAAAATACATCGACAGCAATAAGAACTTACTCACCAAAAAAACACAGCAGGCGCTCTCCATCGCCAGGAGTGATGCTGCCCGGCTGGAAAAGGAAGAAGCCCGCAATGAAGCCATCCAGAAAATGATCAAAGAGCGCCGGCAGCAGCTCATCAATGAGTCCATCAAATATCTCGGTAAAAACAAACACCTGCAAAAAATCAATAAAGAAGGCTGGTATTATGTGGAGACCCTCAAAAATTACAAGCAGCTCTTCAATGAGCCCGGCAAGGCAGAAGAGACCGCTAAAAATATTCTGAACAAAATTCCTGCCTTCAAAGAGTTCATGCGCAAGAACAGCATGCTTGCCTCTTTGTTCCGCATGCCCGACAACAGCGCCGGTGCCCAGAGCCTGGCAGGCCTGCAAACAAGAGCCAGCGTAAACAGTCTCATCCAGGATCGTATAGCGGCCGGTGGCCCCAATGCCATGGCCGAAGTAAGGCAGAACCTGCAGGCAGCCCAGGCGGAGCTCAACAAGCTCAAAGACAAACTCATGAAAGCAGGGGGCGGTAACAGCGATACTGAGTTGCCCGACTTTAAGCCCAACACACAAAAGACAAAAACCTTTTTGCAGAGAATCGAATACGGCTTCAATCTCCAGTTTGGCAAAAGCAATGGGTGGATGCCCGGCACGGCTGATATTGCCCTCACGGCAGGCTATAAGCTCAATGACAAGAGCGTCATTGGTCTGGGTATGAGCTACAAGCTTGGCATGGGCAGTATTGAAAGGATCCGGTTCAGCCATCAGGGATTGGGGTTGAGGAGCTATGTGGACTGGAAGCTGAAGAAGCAGTTCTTTATCAGTGGTGGATATGAGCTCAATCACAATGCCGGTTTTAAGAACATTGCGGCTTTAAAAGACAGTGAGGCCTGGCAGCAGAGCGGGTTGATCGGGTTGAGCAAGAAGATGCCGATGAAAACAAAATTCACGAAAGGCGCCAAGCTGCAGCTGATGTACGATATGCTGTACAGGCAGCATGTACCGGTGAGCCAGCCCTGGATGTTCAGGGTGGGATATGATCTGAAATAAGAAACAGCAATAATGAAATTGAATATGAATACAATGGCGAACAGAATTTATTTACTGGTAATTGCCTCAGCATTTATAATATTTGTTTGGGACAGGCAACGTATACAGACCAGGTGGATGTATTACCTCCCGCACCCAACGCTGCATCTATTATCAAATATGGAGAAGCTCAGATAAACAAAAATACAGGAGCGCCTTCTGTCAATGTTCCTTTGTTTACCATCAAAGGTTCCCGCCTTGCGACCAATGTAAGCATCAGCTATTCTTCTACCGGTCTAAAAGTGGATGAAATTGCTTCAAGAGTGGGCATGGGCTGGAACATTAATGCCGGTGGGGTGGTGACCAGGGTGGTAAGAGGGCAGCCCGATGAATTGAATACAAAGCATGCGCCCTATGCTACGATAGGCGCTAACTGGTCAACTTATTCCTATATGAAGCGGATCGCATCTTCCGGTCAATCGGGAGGATATGATGCCGAACCGGACCTGTTCAACTTTTCATTCGATGGTTATAGCGGTTCCTTTGTATTTGACGGCAACGGCAATATCCAGCAGGTGCATAAATCAGGACTTAAAATTGCCACCGATTTTCAAACCGGGGCTACCTGGAATGTGAAGATCACCAATACGGAAGGTGTCATCTATTATTTCGGCGGGCCCGGCGCTATTGAAAAGACTAAGCGTACACAAACATGTGGGAAAAGCTTTGACCAGTACCTGCCTAGTTCCTGGTACCTGAAACAGATACAGCATCCCAATGGCGAAGTGCTCAACTTTAATTATGCGGCCCATACTTACAGTTACGATAATGGCATGGTGGAAACAAACGGTCCAACTACTGTAGGTGAAAATTGTTTTGCGTCTACTATCAATACCTGTATCAATGTAGCTTCTACAGAAGGAGTGATACTGCAATCTATTATAAGTCCTTCCAATGCAGTGGTTATTTTTAAATATACCAGCAGGCAGGATTGTAATGACAGTTTATTATCGCAGGTAATATTTGGAGGCACTGCAGGCCCGGTGGGTTCCTTTGATTTAAGCTATACCAATATAGTCGCTACATCAACCAACCAGCCTTATTACAACAAGCAGTTGAATACCCCTTACCTGACCAGTCTTACAGAAAATTCTTCTGATAACCTGTTGCATAAAACTCATTACTTTTCCTATGATAGTCCCGATAAAAGGCCTGCACGACTGAGCTATTCGCAGGATCACTGGGGATATTATAATGGCAAGCCTAATACCACGCTGATACCTTTTATGGGCGAAAACATGAAGCTGGATTATCCATATGCTACCGGCAACAGGGAACCTGACGGTATGTATGCCCGCCTGGGTTTATTGAATAAGATCGTATATCCCACTGGCGGTTTCCAGATGCTGTTTTATGAGCCTAACATATACAATGAAACAGATGATCAATCGTATGCAACCCAGCATTCCTATTCAGACTGGGTGATCGGTACATCCAACTGGACGGCGGTAACAAAAACCGGGTCATTTAGCATAGATGCAGGCCAAATTGTAGATGTGAGCGCTATATGTACAGCAAGCGGTAGTTATGAGACCAATCACAACTTTGGAAAAGTGCAGATCATGAACAGCTCTAGCGCTGTCGTATTTGAAAAGCTTTTGTCACCCGCTGATGGTAACCAGGCTTATTCATTTGTAATGAATACCACGGGTTCATATTCATTTGTCATCACTTCTTACGGCTCCGTTATAAGAACAGATGCAACGCTAAAGTTTAAGCCTGTAACAACGTCTTTAACAAAAAGCGAAAAGATCACGGGTGGTATGCGAGTAGCCAAAATTGTTACGGCAGCCAGCAGCGAAGATGTACCGGTTACTAAAAAATACTATTATGGTACGCTTACCAATTTAACGACTTCATCGTTGGCTTACCAGGTGGCTCATCCTGTGTATTATGCAAAATCATATTGCACAGTGCCAAGCAATGGGGCCATGTCGGGCTATGTGCTTAGTTCTTCCTCCTCCATCAGCCTACAGTTCTTTGGCGGAAGCAATATCAGCTACCAGTCAGTTATCCAGGGCAATGGCAACAATTTCGAGGGTGGCGGTACTGAAACTCTTTTCAGTACATCCTCCGATAACCTGGGAACCATTTTATGGAACAATGACATACTGAACTCACCTTATTCCAATTATAGCTCTTATTACAACGGTAAAGTGAGCAGCGAAGCGGTGCTCAAAAAAATGCCGGATAATAGCCTGAAGCGCATCAAAAAAACAGAATATACTTACGAAAACGACGATGAATCAGATAAAGTGGTTTTTGGTTATTCAGTGGTAAGGAGATTTCCCGAGCTTGCCACGCCCGATACTACCTGTATTCCTTCAGGCGGCGGTTACCCTTCCTGCGCAACGCTGATGACAGACCTGCTGAGCACCATGGATATGGTTCGGTATGCAGTGCATTCCAGCTTTGTGTATCCTAAAACAGAAACGGTGACCAGCTATGATGAAAATGGAGAAAATCCTGTAGTAGTGGTTACGCAGAAAACCTATGATAACACGCAGCACTACCAGGTTACCAGCACATCGCAGGTAAACAGTGAAGGCAAAAAGATCCTTCAGCAATATAAATATCCAAAGGATTATCCAGCCAACAGTACCTATACATCGATGGTGTCGAATAATATCATCACACCGGTAATTAATGCAGTGTCGGTCATTGATAACAGTCCTTCAGCCAATACGCCGCTTTCGGAAGTGCAGGTCAATTATGCCAATATGGGCAGTTCCAATTATGTGCCCGCTTCTTTTGAGAAGGCGATAAAAGGCAATACGTTGCAGCAGGAGGGAACCATTGATAGTTATGATGAAAAAGGCAACGTGCTGCAGTTCACCGGTAAGAACGGGATAGTGTCCTGCATCATCTGGGGCTATAATAAACTATATCCCGTGGCACAGGTAACCGGCGCTACTTATGCAAGCGCTGTTGCACAGCTTACCGTAACCATGACGGCGCTGCAAAGCATGGATGGCTCATCCCTGCTTACCGAGCTCAATCATATACGCACGGGCCTGCCCGGCGCTATCGTCACTACTTATACATACAAATCGCAGGTAGGTGTGACGGCAATTGCCGACGCCAACAACAAACTATCCGAATATGTGTATGATAATTTCGGCAGACTGGTTACAGTGAAAGACCAGGATGGCAATGCTGTAAAACACAATGTATACAGCTATGCTACGCCCAGCGCTTCTGCAGGTCTTACCGTGTACCTGAATGCAGAAGCCAGCTCTACGAAAAGCTGCCAGACCTGTATCAGTAATTACAGCGCTGTAGCAGTAACCTATACGGTTCCGTTGGGCAGGTATTACTCGCTGGTATCTCAGGCGGATGCTAATGCACAGGCCCAGGCCGATATTGATGCCAATGCACAGAACTATGCCAACAAAAATGCTATTTGTATTTACCAGTCAAATCTTTGATAAATCATTGATGAATGAAGTCTCTCTGTATATCATATCAAACCAACCGATCAGCAATGCTTAAAAGAATATTTATCCTCGTTATATCCTTCAATTTTTATACAGTAGGTTATGCCCAGTTGGAGCCTGCAGCTTACGGTAGCGGCATCCCTATAAGCTATGTACGTACATACGATGCACGGGTGCCGGAAACCAATGCGTCGGCACTGTTATCCAAACCGGTAAATGAAGTGTTGCAGACCACGGCTTATGTGGACGGGCTGGGCCGGCCTCTGCAGACAGTAGTTAAACAGGGATCGCTGCTCACTGATGGCAGCGTATCTGCAGATATGGTGACGCCCTTTATTTATGACGACCAGGGTAGGGAAGCCTATCAATTTCTTCCCTTTGCAGCCGGTACTTCCGACGGCAGCTTTAAATCAAACCCTTTTCAGCAGCAGAAAACATTTTACCAGTCACAGTTAAGCGGGCAGGGGGAGACTTATTATTACAATAAAACAAATTTTGAAGCGAGTGATTTCAATCGCCCGGTTACACAATACCCGGCCGGCAACAGCTGGGTGGGCAGCAGCAGGGGATCGGGTATTACCTATCTCAATAATACTTCGGATGATGATGTGAAAATATGGAAGGTGAACGGAGCCGGCGATTACACTGTTACAGGTGTATATGCCGCAGGTTTGCTCACAGAGCTGCATACAAAAGATGAGCAGAACAACGAGGTGGTGGAGTATACCAATAAAACAGGGCAGGTGATCCTGAAAAAAGTGCAGGCAGGCGCTACGCCGGGCCTGAGCTATACCGGTTGGATATCCACTTATTATGTATACGATGATTACGGTAATCTGCGGCTGGTGATACAGCCCAAGGCAGTGGACTGGCTGATCGCCAACAGCTGGACTTTTACCACCGACATCCTGAATGAGCTTTGCTTCCGGTACGAATATGATGATTTTAACAGGATGATCATTAAAAAAGTGCCAGGAGCGGGAGAAGTGTACATGGTTTATGATATTCGTGACAGGCTCGTGATGACCCAGGACGCCAATATGCGTAACGGAACTGTAAAATGGCTCGTTACCAAATACGATGCGCTCAATCGTGCTGTTGAAACCGGGCTTTGGCAAAACAGCACTGCTTTTAGTACGCACCTTAGTAATGCAGCCGTCAGCAGTAGCTATCCCTCTACAACAGGCACCTATGATATCATGACCGTAACTCATTATGATGACTACAGCAATCTTCCTGTAGGCGTTTACAGTTACCTGAATAATTGGAATAACAGCGCTTATTTTAATACAAATACTGGGACCTGGCCTTACCCTCAGATGCATACGGCAAGCAGTGCTACAAAAGGTATGGTAACATGGACGAGCACAAGGGTGTTGGGTAGCAATACTTTTTTGCATAGCGTAAGACATTATGATGAAAAGGCCCGGGTTATACAGGTACAAAGCAACAATTATTCAGGTGATTGGTCATTGGATGTAACAACTACTCAATATAGCTGGGCCGGTTTGCCCCTGACTGTTGTAAATAGGCTGTTTACGGTAGGGTCTAACTCTCAAGAACATACTGTAACAACCAAAATGATATATGATGATCTGGGTCGGGTGTCCGAAATTAAAAAAATGGTAAACAGCTACGTAAACAGCACTGTTGTTAATAAAGGTGAACAAACGATTGTAAAAAATGAGTATGATCGCCTCGGGCAGTTGAAAATTAAAAAACTTGCGCCCGGGTATAATAGTAATGCTGGATTGGAGAATCTGCTTTACGATTACAATATCCGTGGCTGGATGCTTGGGATGAATCGCCCTTTCATCAACAACCAGAACAGCAGCAATTATTTTGGCTTTGAGCTGGGCTACGATAAAACCGGCGCTGCCGTCAACGGCACTACTTATAACAGCGCTTTGTACAATGGCAATATCAGTGGCACTACCTGGAAGAGCAAGGGCGATAACGAGCGCCGCAAATATGATTTTACCTACGACCGACTGAACCGGCTATTGGCGGCCGACTTTAACCAGTACACTTCCGGCAGCTACAATAAAACAGCCAACGTAGATTTCAGTGTAAAAATGGGTAATGGTACCGATTATACCACCGCCTATGATCCCAACGGTAATATTCTTAAAATGCAGCAATGGGGTTTAAAAGTTAGTAGCAGTACGCAGATAGATAATCTTAGTTACAGTTATTCTACCAGTAGTAATAGTAACCGGTTGAATTCAGTAACTGAATTATCTCCTGTTGGAACTACTGATAATAAGTTGGGCGATTTTACCGATAAAAATGTATCAGATGATGATTACAGTTATGATCTGAATGGGAATCTTATTCTTGATAAAAACAAAACGATAAGTGCTGTCACTTATAACCATCTCAATTTACCTGCCTTGATCACAGTGACAGGTAAAGGAAATATAGCATATACCTATGATGCGGCGGGAAATAAGTTAAATAAAGTAACTACAGAAAACAATGCTTCCATTACCTATAATGCCACTTCATACACAGGTGTAACAGTAATCACTACAACAAGCTATATTGGAGGAGCAACTTATGAAAGTAAATCCTATAGTAATGGCACGTTAAATACTGCATTGGGATATACTGACAAGATGCAATTTATTGGATTTGAAGAAGGTAAGGTCAGGACCGTATTTGAAAATCCGGCTGCAACGAATACCGTCACCGGGTTTGAATATGATTATATGATCAAAGATCATTTGGGAAATGTTCGCATGATCCTTACAGAAGAAGAAAATACAGCCACCTATGCGGCTACATTTGAAACAGCATCCCGTGAAGTAGAAGAATTACTTTTTGTGAATATAGAATCTACTGCAGAGAGCATCTTACATGTTGCTGATTATCCCAGAGATTTAACTACAGATCCTAATGAGTATACAAGTAAATTAGATGGTTATGAAAAAAAGAAAGGAGCTTCTATTGCCCTCAAAGTAATGTCCGGCGATAAGATAGATGTGGCTACTAATGTTTGGTATCCTGTACCACCGGGAGGGCCTGTTACAATTAATCCAAATGTTCCTGAAAATCTGCTTGAAGCGCTGGTTGCTACATTAAGTAACCAGGCTAGTGCTCTTTCGGGAGGAAAAGCAGGAGAAGATATATTGTCTGCGACGGGTAGTTCTGTATACAATGGTTTGGATGACTTTCTTACCAATCATACCACTACTACAGGAGGGCCGGCTGCATATTTAAACTGGTTTTTATTAGATGAACAATTTAAGTATGTGCCGGAAGGAAGTGGCTTTATCCAAGTACCTGCACAAGATGCTGATATACAGACAATGGCAAATACAGGAATTGAAGTTCCTAAAAGCGGTTATATTTTTATATATTTAAGTAATGTAACGGAACGACCTGTTTATTTTGATAATTTTATAGTGAATCATCATACAGGGCCCCTAATGGAAGAGACACATTATTATCCGTTTGGTTTGACAATGGCGGGAATTTGTTCAAAGGCTGCGGGAGGATTGAAGAATAAAATGCTTTTTACTTCTCAGATTTTAGATAACGATTTTGGATTGGATTTATATCAAATGCGTTTTAGGAACCACGATCCACAGATTGGTAGATTTATTCAGGTAGATCCACTTGCATCACACTATGTTTATAATTCAACTTATGCATATGCAGAAAATGATGTGATCAGATCTATTGATTTAGAGGGGCTAGAAAAATTAATAATTACTCACGAAGAGGTTCAAGAGGGAATAAGTAAAGTTAAAATAGATGCGGTAAGAAGAGGGAAGGATTTACTTGATAATAATATAACTTTAAAGGGAAGTGACGGGGAAGACATACCAATAACAAAAGATATATTAGTCCTTCAAAATGGAATGAATATTAATCATAGTGAAGGCGATATTTTACAAAGAGATGTTGTATATCCCTCTGATAAATTTATTATGAAAAACGGGGAAAAAACATATTTAAAAGTTGATGGCGGAAAGACTGGAGAAGTGTCAATAGTTGTAAATGGAAAGAATGAAAAAGGTGGAAAAAAGATACCAGATGTAAGCGGCGAAGTGTTTTCTCAAATTGGGGATACAAAAATTACTGCAGAAGGATATATGGTGGGGATGGATTTTGGTGTTGAAAACCAAGGGCAAGCTTTCAATAGCATTAATTCATTAATAAATAATTTGTTTAAAACAGTGCCATCTCTTAATAAAGAAAACTTCTTATTATCGCTTCAGGGATTAAAAGATAATATAAGTGATTTAAATAGGTTAAAAGAATCTTTAACTTTAATGTTTCCTAAAGCAACAATAATTGTTGACAAAGGAGATGTTCCTAAAAAAAATAAAATTAATTTCAATGCTACTATTACAGCTGTTCAATAATATGTATTTAAAAATTGCAATATTTTTCATAGTTTTCTTAAGTGTCCAACAGGCTTTTGCGGCAGATTCAGTATATGTAAAGTTTATTGATAAGAAAATAGAGATCAATAGATACTTAAATGCTGAATATCGGGCCAAAGGAAAGGTATATCTTTTTATAAAGGAAGCAGGGAATGATACTACATTAAAATGCTTTATAATAAAAAAAAGGAAACTTGATGAGTTTGGCCAATTAAAATTGGTTATCCGGGGTAATGACATCATTGCTTTGCGGGACGGATATTGGCAGAAAAATTCAAATTTATTTTATGGTCAAAAATTCTTTATCGACGATGAAGTTTTTAGTATGTACCCATAATCTGTAATAATTAATATTTAAGCAAACAGTGAGGTGCTTCTTTTAAAAAGCGTCGTAAACAGAATAAAATAATCAAGCTGCTGAGTGATTTCCATTCAGCAGTTTTTGTTAAAGTAGAAGTTGTGAACATGTCTGAATAAGAATTTTACTATCTCAAGTGAAAGGTTAAGTTAAGCCTTGCGTCAGAAGAAGTGTTATTGATTTAACTAAAAAATAAGGAATGGATTCTATAAAAGTTTTTATCCAAACATCTCTTTTTGGTATATGCATAATTATTTCAGCATGTTCTGATGACAAAACGGAAATAAACAGTGAGTTTGTTATTAACGGAAGCTGGAGTAAAAAAGGTGAAAAAGATGGAAGTAATTCTATTCAAATAGTTAAGATGAATGTAAAAAAGGACAGTACTATTAATCCGTACATTAATTTAAGTCAAGAAGAATTATTAAATAAATTAGAATACGATTCGACATTTTTATATACGGCTAATGTAAAAATAAAAGACAATGAGAATTATAGGGAAGGAAAAATTTATTTTGATAAAGAAAATGAATTTTATTGGTGGTCATCCGGAGGAAATAGTAAAACTAAAATCCTTGGTAAATTGAAAGCTGGATCATGGTATGAATTTACTAGGCTTAAACCTTATCCATATTATATAGTATTCATTGATGGCACAAGTGCAGTACATCGTTTTGATATAAATCAAGTTAATTATTAATAGAATGCTACCGGCAGTATTAGAAAAATAACATTGCGTTGCTGTACGATCCATTTGTGGTTAACAGTTTAACATAAATGTATGCGGGTTTGTTATTTCAAATGCTCAATTAATTACAGCAGAATAATATGGCAATTGATAACCTCACTGTAGTTGATGCAATAAGCATTGATTTGAACGGAAATGCTGTATTAACTATTTCCGATCATTTAGAATGGTGCCCAGATAATGAACATATTCTCATGTTGCAAAACAAGATTAATGCATACCTGGCATTTATTGAAAGCGGACAATTATATAAAAAGTATCCCAATGCAACTAATAGAAAAATTGTCATCCAACTTGTGACAAAATATATTCCCAATAAAGAAGGAAGTACTTTTTTTAATAAGGTGAAAGAAACGCTGCCAGCCAGTGATTACAGCTTTATTAATTCCACATTAAATTCCATTCAATAACTTAAGTTACTTCCTCACCAAATCACCCAATCATCCAGCACTTCCAGCCTGCTCGTTGGTTTCTGCCTGCCGCCGGTGAGCTTTTTTACCGCTTCAAAAACAGATTGCTTCAATTCTTTCACTGATATTTTTTTGTCATCATTGGTATCCGTGCTTTTGATGTCTTTCAGCGCATTCAGGATGCTGTAGGTAAATACACCATTCTTCCATTCATCGCTTTCCAGGGCATATTCCCTGCCGCCGGCAGCGGAAAGCACCGTAGTGCCGCTGCTGTTGTTGAGGTTGGCAAAAAGCTCCTGCATCATCTCGAAGCTGGTCTGCAGGCCGGCCTTGCTTTTGCTGATGACGATATTACCTCTTGACACTGTTCCTGTTTCGGTTACATTTTGTTCCATCGCTGTTTCTTTGTTGGCAAAAGTGATATCTGTTTCCTTGTCCACTTCACCGCTATGGCAGGCATCTATCAGCAACAGCTTTTGCCTGGCCGGAATGCCTTCCAGGATGCTTTCCATCATGGAGTAGGAGAGTCCCTTTTTTTCCGGCTGTGCAGCATCTATATCGTAGGTGGCGAAGTACCAATCCAGGCTGTCACTTAGCATACCGTGGCCATTGAAAGAGACGATCACTTTATCGTTAATGCCCGTCTTCATCAGCCTGGCCCGAAATTCAATGATCCTTTCCCTGGTAGCCTGCTGGTTCAAAAGGGTATCGATCACTGCCCCGGGATTTTTTTTCTTAATGGCTGCCGCCAGGTCTTTAATATCTTTTACGGGGTATTTAAGATGGAGCTTCGGGTTGCTGTAGTCAGATATGCCAATGCCTATGAACCATATTTTTGGTGCAATAGGTTTCAGCGGTGAATAGTTCACCGTTATTTTTTCCTTCTGGCCGGAAATACCCCGGGCATTGGTATACAATACTTCTATATTATTGACGGCATTGTTCAGTTGTACAGAATCTGATACCAGTTGTTGTTCGCCTCTGCCGGTCAGGTTTTTTTTCAGAACAGGATTACCATTGATAAAAATTGTCAAATAACCCATCTGTTCCAGCGAATCGGTGATCGTAAATTCCAGCTGCTGCCATTCTTTACGGGTAACCGGCGCTATGCTGCTGCGGTTGTTCAGCCGGATAACAGGTATATTATCATTCATCAGCGAATCGTTGCGGCCGTTTCTTTTCAGGCGCTTCAGGTAAGCATTGTAATAAAAATGGATCAGCTCGGGAGAAGCGTAGCCCAATCTTTTTAAAATGATATCCGGCCTATTGAGATAAAGATCAAACTGGTCGAAAGAATAATAGCGGCCGTTCTTTAAAAAGCTTACACCGTCCAATGCGGATCTGGATGACATATAATAGTTGTCGGGTGTCACCATTACATTGCCGTATTCGCCGATATTATTCAAATACATCACCGGCTGAGCACTACCCAGGTCCCAGATGCTGCAAAAACCATCTGCGCTTGAAGTGGCCAGCTGTTTGCCGTTAGGCGAAAAGCTCAGTTTGTCAAAGCCGGCGCCCTCTGCTACAAATTCTTTGATGATCCCCAGGTCTTTGAGATTCCTGACCTGTACAACCGCATTGTTATTTCTTGAAACGATGCAGCCAAAGCTTGCATCATCATAGCCCATATCAATATGCCGTATTTCTTCCTTTTCCGGGAGGAGCATGGAATCCAGCACATCCAGTGTTTCGGGGTTGAGCTTATAGATACAGTTTTTCTGTACCGCAATGATGGCATCGCCTTTTCGGGTGTATTGCAGGCTGGTAACAGATTTGTCCACCAGGTTATAACCGGCATATAAGGGCCGGTAGCTGTACATACTGTCGTTTTCGGTATTCCATTTTACCACGAAGCCGGATACATTGCCGGTCACAAATGTTTTGCTGTCCGGGTGAAAAGCAGTGCTCTTTACGGTGAGGGGATAATCGCTGCTGACACAACCCTGTGGTTTGAAGCAGAACCCGGTAGTATCCATATCCTGTTGACGGGGGTATTGCTGAAAATACAGCTTGCTGCCATCAGCGGCATCCCAGCTGATCACACAGGTGCCACCGCTGATGATTCTTTTACCGTCTTTGCTGAAGTCGATGCTGTTCACTGCCCAGATACGGCCATCGGTTACGCTCACTATATTTTTTCCCGAAGCGGTTTCCCATATATCTCCACTGGAAGCAGCGAGGTACTTGCCATCACCGCTGAAGGCCAGCTTGGTGATATAACCGTCGTTGGCTACCTGCAACACCCTTGTTTCTTTTCCTGTGCCCAAATCCCATAACATTACTTTACCCGCAGGATTGGCAGCCGCCAGGTAACGGCCATCGGGACTGTAGCTGAGCGAAATGATTGATGGATCACTGCCGCCAAATGTCCTGTATTCATAATTGGCCTGCATATCTATCCAGCCGAATGCATCGGCTTTCCTGGTGACGATTAGATTTTTTTCAGGAAATATCTCTGTGTCGGGTGTATGATAAGCTTCATTGCCCGTGGAATCCATGAGCATTGTTTTGCCCGATACCGCTTCCGTTAAATAAGTATAGATAAGATTCCTGTTTCTCACTGTCTTCGAAATGCTGTAAGTGATCCAGCACCTGTCTTCGGTAGCCCTGCTGTTCAGCATGGCTGCGTTCGCAGGAAAAGAATAGACGGCTTTTACCCGTTCGTTCTCTATTTTGTATACTTTATTGTCTTTACCGCCATAGCTGAAATTATAATATAAAAAAGGACCTCCGGGAACAAAGGAAGCATGGGGCATTTTTGCATTTTCTATTCCGCTGGCCAGTGTATGCAGCAGCCTGCCATCCTGGTTCAGCAGGATGAGCGCATCAGAACTTTCCCTGCCCAGTATATAGAGCTTTCTATTTTTGCCATAATATAATTGCAGATCATAAAGATATTTGTCTGCGAAAGGGTGGAAGCTCGCTTGCTGTTGCGTATTCAGGTTATAGAGATGCACCGTAATGCGTTCATCTTCCGGTGAATAATTATTCCAGCTCAGCAGGGAATCATTAACGATATTAACAGCCGGTTCTTCCGTACACTGGTATTCAAAACTGACACAGTGCAGTTGCCGGTCGTACACACTTACTTTGTAAGGATATAATTTTCTTTTTTTGTCGGCATCTTCAAAAGTTTCCATTTCGCCGGTATAGCTTTCCCGTTTGAAGCCTTCTTCCTTTTCCCATTTTTCCTGCACGAAATAAATGTATCGGCAACCGGGAAGGATGGTTGTTTGCGTGGTGCGGTATGGTTCCGTATTAAAGGTCTCGGTACCAATGGCACATTTTGATTCGGGATTTAAGGTGATGAACTGTGAATGATTTTTCAGCAGGTATAGCTTGTCTTCCTGCGGATCGTATTTCCAGTCTTCAATGCCATTGGTGCCCTGCTTGATGAGCACTTTGAATAAGCCGGCATCATTTGCCTGCTGCAGCAGGCTGCTGTCTGAAGCTGCATTCGCTATTTCTGCCGGGACAGGCGTCTGCTGCCAGCGTTGTTGGTGACTGGTAATATCAAATGCAGTAATGCTGCCGCTGACAGGATCACTGAACAATATAAGATTGGCGGCAGCATCAGTCTCAATTATATGCTGCTTATTGATCTCTTTGTTTTCAAATGGCTGTAAAGAGGGCCGCCTGCTGTCTGCTGTGAATAATTTACCGGAACTGTCTTTTAGTAAAGCAATACAATGCTCTTTATTGCCATCAGCGCTCAATACTTCAAAAGCGCCGGTATAAGCCGCTACTTTATTTGTATGGACTTGTTCAAAAAAATAAATCTCCGTGCTGTTCCTGTCGTAATCGGTGATCATACAATAAGGCAGCCCCTGCGAGAATACAGCGCCGATGCGGCTGAGCGGAGTGCGCAGCAATATGTTGTGTAAAATGCTGTCTTTATCCGTGACAGGATTGTAAGAGGCCAGCGCCAGCGTATCACCCCTGCGAATGCAGAGGAAATGATCATCGTTTAAAGCAGTGGCATCGTAAAGCCCGTCGATGGAAGCTGAATCTTCAAAAACCGATACCCTGTTGATGCGGCCTGTTGCCAGGCTCCATCGTTGAAGGATATCGATCCCTTTCAGATTGCTATAGTATTGTACAACTGAATCTCCTCTAAAAATGATTTTGTTGAGCTGTGCGCCACCGGGCACTTTTGCAGCTCCCAGGATATTGTTGGAATCGGCATTGTAAACCATCAGGTTGCCTTCGCTGAAAAGCATATCCGCTTCCTCGTAAAAGCCGATGGATTTTCCCGATGGGGATATGCGTGGATGAATCAGATCGCCTTTATCGGTTCTTACGGTAATTGCCGGGCCGGCCTGTTTGCCCTCCAGGCTGAAATACCAGCATTTGTTATTTCGGATATGCACGAGCCGCTGCGTTGCTTTTGCATAGAGGGTTACAGCCGGCGTAGCCGGATGATCGTTGACGATCCATTTGGGATATTCTGTGATCTTTTGTGCTGAGGAGATCATTGCTGACATGCAGCAGCAACACAATATGGCAGGAAATGTTGTTTTCATGCAGATGATGCTGTTAAAGGATTGTACGAAAGATTGCTCCGTAAATTCAAATGGTTCCCGGTATTGAGCGGAAACCATCTGAAGCTTGTGGTTGCAAAAATTATTTTTTACCGATATTAAAATTGCTCAGGTTAAAGGAGACGCCCACGTAACCGCCGATGCCGTAACCGCTTACGGTAAGTTTCGCAGGATCGGTGAGGTTGGTTTTATCGCCTACTTTATACCCGTTGATCAGTTTATCTACTTTGGCGCCTGCCGCACCGAAAGAAACCATGATGGGCTCGTTCTTTCCCAATGCCGCTGTAACGCCGAGCAGGAAGTTGACATCTTTTCTTTCGCCGGTGAGCGGAATGCCGAAGCCCAATGCACCGCCCCATTTTATGGTACCCGTTTTGCCTGCATAGAAATGAATGAAAGTAGAAAGCAGTGGGTTGAAAAGATCTCTTTCACCCTTACGGATCACACTGTCGGCGCCGATATAATAGCTGCGGTTATTCGCTGCAAAATAAGTGAATGACACACCCAGCGAATTACGGATGCGCAAGGCCTTTCTTTTGCTTAATTCAAAATACTGCACAATGGTATCTTTTGAAATGGAATCGGCTTTAGGGAACAGTTCCAGCTTGATATCGGAAATATCATCTTCATTTTTTACCATGTAGGAAAATTTGAAATTGGCACTGCTGATCTCTTTGTACAGCTGTGCCAGCGCAGCCACTTCATCCATCATAAGATTGGGGTTGGCGGCAGCCGCTGTGCGCAGCCTGCTGATAGTATTGTAATTCTCCACGGCAGTTTCACCGATTTCCTTCAGCGTCTTGTCTTCGTACACGGTATTGGGATTGACCGCTTTTTGCTGCTGCTGTAAAGTATTGATCAGCGAACCGGCCTGTTGCAGGCCATTCTGCATCTGTGCATTGTACACTTTTCCCAGGTTGAGGATCGTGGTTACATCGAGCTGATCGGTGCCCAGTACTTTTTTCACTGTCTGCAAAGCATTGGATTTGATAAATCCTTCATTATGCGAAATATCATATTTCAGCTCCTTCAGCTGCAGCCGTGCTGTCTGCAATTCTTCCAGCTTACTCGTTACCTGTTGCAGGTCTTCGTAATTGCTGGCATATTTTGTAGCGGTTGTAAGATAGCTGTACGTGGCATTATCCAGTCCTTCGGTGCTTAATGCACCCCTGCTTTTGGGAAGGTCGAGGGTAGGGAGGCCGTTCATGATGCCTCCCAATCCCCCGGCCAGTACGCTTATCGGGTTGAATGCATTGTCATAACCTACTTCCTCATCCACCGGGTTTTTATAGGCCGTTACTTTTGCATTCCAGTAAAAGGGGTTATAGTTCTGCACTTCCAGCATGATGCGCCCGTTCTTTTTGAGATCAATATTTTTGATACGGGTGGTATCATTTTTATTAACCCGGAAGTAGTTGGACTTCTGGTTATAAATATCATACCGGATCATGTATTGTTGCGCAGACACCGCCGATACCAGCAGACAGCCGATTGCAGTTGCAAAAATTTTCATAATTACTTATTGAAGCAGTTATTTTTTGTACCTGAACTGTAAAGGCGCTGATACATAGAGGTTCTTCAGCTCGCCTTCACCCGTTGTGTACACGATCTTGAAAGTTACGATCATATTCTGGCTCAATGCTTCAGCCGGTATCTGGTCAATAGGCAGGAAGAACTCAAAATCTTTTTTGCCGTTCTGGTTGTACTTGATCATTTTGTTCGCAGGCAATGTCACCGTGCGGATGGTCGCTACTGTGCCGTTCTCCTGGTATTTGCCATCCTCATCCTGGAAGCCATAGCCCTCTTCATCGTAAAACTTGAATATCATTTTTACCGGCCCGCCTTTGCCACCTGTCTTCAGGTCGAAAGAAGGGAACAGCGATAAACCTTTTTTCTTTTCGTTGCCTTCCATGGTGATGCCACCAAAGTTTTGCATGGTAACTCTTACAAAATCATCCTTGCGTTTGCCTTTGAAAGGATAGAGCACTTTAATGAGAGCGATATCGCCTGCTGACAAATTATGGTTCCAGTCGATTACATAATTGTTTACGGTTTCGCCTGGCATGATAGGATAGTGCATGATCGACTTGTTATCATACTTGGTACCGTTGGTGTATGATTTATTATAAGTGTACAGCACCTGGTAGTCCACGTCTTCCGGTGTCCAGCCAAATTTTGCATATTCTTTGTACAGGAAATTTTTATCCCACTGGATGCCCGAAACAGGACTGCTGTGCTCATGCAGCAGGCCAAGGGCGTGGCCAAATTCATGCAGGGTCGTGCTGCGCATGAATTTAAGATCGTTGCCGAAATCGGCGGAGTCCAGGTTCATGGTCGGTTCCCACGAATCGATCTGTTTGGCCACCGTACCGATATAGGAGTTATGGCCGTTGCCGCTGCCTACCCAGATGCGGATATCGGCATCACCTGATTTTACAAAATTGAATTTGATGCCGGCATATTGTTCCCACTCTTTGGCAAAGGAAGTGATCTTGCTTTGCAGGTAAGGACTGCCGCTTAAGAATTTTACGGTAAGGACTGATTGCTCATCCCACAGGAAATATTTGTCTACAAGTCCCCTGTCCTTTAATGTATCGGAGGCATTGGCATGAAAGTCAACCTTGATCTTATTGTCGCCGGCTTCTTTGGTGCTGCAGCCTTTGTGCTGTGCATTTGCAGATAAACTGATTGTCCCTGCTAAAATTGCTGATAGGAAAATTCTGGTCATAATAAAGGGTTTTAATTTTCTAGTCTTTGATTTTTTATCTGTTACTGGGAAAATACATATAAATGGCGGCTTTATAACGCATTCTCCCGGGTTTTATTGAACAGGATAGTGTGGAGGATTTTAAAAAAATTAAGAAAACTGTTTTGTGTAAAGATCTTTAAACATTGCTCTCTGTTGTATGGAATGCAACCGGTTTTCATTTTGCATAAACTGGTATAATATTTTTTCGAACATAACAGGCCGTTAACAAATTAGGCTGATATTTGTAAACAGTCACCCTGATTTACCGGTAAAACTAAAACCCTTAAGTATGACGAACAATACCCTCTCGAAGGCATTTTTCAGTATTGGGAAATCCCTTTTTCTATTAGCGGCGGGCTGTTTTGTATACAGTAACTCGTTTTCGCAGACAAAACAACTGGCCCTCATTATCGGTATTAATGAATACAAACCCTCACTGAATGACATGGCTTCTGCTGCATCCGACAGCAAAAGAACCTGGACTAACCTGGATGGTTGTGTCAACGATGCGACCGCCATCAGGGACCTGGCCATTTCCAAATATTCTTTCCAACCGGAAAATATCACCACGCTGTTCAATGCCGAAGCGAGCCGTGCCCGCATTATTGCCGAACTGGAAAAGCTGATCGCCACTGCACAGAAAGGGGATGTGGTATTTATCTATTATGCAGGCCACGGTAGCCAGGTGAAAAATTCGCTCAGCACCGAAGTGGATAAAAAAGATGAAACGATTGTTCCGGCAGATGCCTGGCGAAAAGGAGTACCCGATATCAGGGATAAAGAGCTGGCAAAATATTTCAATCTGTTGCTCGACAAAGGCGTGCTGCTCACAGTTATCATGGACAGCTGTCACAGTGGTTCCGGCAGCCGGGGCGATAATTTTTTATACGATCCTCCTAAGGCAAGGTATATAGAGGACGCCAATTACGATGCAAAAGATCCCAGCATACCTGATCGCCCGGAAGAAAGAGGCGCTCTCATCATGGCGGCCGCACAGGATTTTGAATTTGCCAAAGAGCACAGGGATGAAAACAACCAGCCGCACGGGGCTTTTACCAGCGCCCTGCTTAAAGCTGCACAACAGCTCTCGGTGGATGCTTCGGCCAATGACCTGTATGTAAGCCTTTCCGCCATTATGAAATATTATGGTAAAACACAGGAGCCTTCTGTAGCCGGCAGCATGCAACGTAAGAACGGAACCCTGTTTGCCTTGCCAAAAGGAACGCTCAAAAATAAATTCGCTGTACCGGTGAGCCGACTGGAAGCAAAAGGAGTAGAGCTGCAGGGTGGTTTCGCATTTGGGTTGAATGAAGGCATCCTGCTGGCGAATGGAAAAGATACCCTGCAGGTGATTGAAATGAGGGGCGCCAACCGTAGCCTTGCGAAAGTGGTATCAGGTGTAAAGGAAAAAATATTGCCCGGCACCATGTTCGAAGTGGTGAACTGGGCCAGCAGCAAGGCCCCTGCTTTAAAAGTATATATTCCCGAAGCGGTGAATACAAAACAGCTGCAGGAATATGTAGCTGCTTACAAAGCTGCCAGGGCTGCTAAAAAGATCAACTGGGTAAGTGATATCTCCAAAGCACATCCCGATAAAATATTCAGCTATGAAAACGGCTGGTACCTCAGCGATAAAAAAGCAGGTCGTAAAAAAATGGATGCCTTTACCAGCGCCGCCCTGCAAAGCTCTTTGTCCGGCGCTTCTTCCGCTTTTGTAAGCATGCCGCCGGCTGCAGAACTGTACGATGCAATGAGCAGGCAGTTCAGTGGCTACAATAATATCAGCATTGTAAACAATCCTAATGAATCGCAATACTCCCTCATCGGTACCGTTAATGATAAGAATGAGCTGGAATATGCGCTGGTAAAAACACAGGTGACAGTACAGGATACCACCGAGAGCCTGCCGGCCATTACCGATTTTGTGGCAGCGGGCAATGCACAGGAAGCCGCAGCGCAGCTGAGTGAATATGCGTTTCGCATCGCCAAAATAAGAGACTGGCTGATGCTGGAAGGCCCAAAGGGAACCAACAAATTTCCTTTCAGGCTCAGCTTCCAGGGATATACTTCCGGCGACCTTATACAGTCTGACATGGTGAAAGTGGGCGATACTTTATCCATCTTCTTTGAAGAAGACAAGGCCGAGGGCGGCTGGAGAAGCAATTATGCAAAAAGATATATCTATGTTTTTTCTATAGACAGCAAGGGGAATACAAACCTTCTGTTCCCTTCCATTGAAAGCGGCAACGTGGAGAACCGGTTCCCGGTGACAAACGCTGATAACAGCCTGGCAGAGCCCCGTACGCATATTGCCGATATTGTAGTGGTGCCGCCCATGGGTGCAGACAATTACTTTATATTATCTACCGAGCAGGCTATCGGCAACCTCAGTGTTTTTCAGCAGGAAGGTGTGTTAAAGCGTAGCGCCGTGGAAAAGGGTCGGGGTGAATACAACCCGCTGGAAGATCTGCTTTTCACCGGCACCAAAACAAGAAATGCATCTTTATTAACCCCTGTGACCTGGGGTATTACCAAAACCATTTTACGCACCCGGTAATTCTATGTTTAGATATTTATTTAAAAGAGATACGATCCTCGCCACCATCATGGTATTTGTGCTGATGGGTTTGCTGGCCCTCATTCCATTCAATACGCATGTGCTGGACCCGATCAAAATGGCCCTGCAGGATTTTGACTATAACGATCTGGTGTACTCGCAGATGGGCAAGAACAGCCATACATCAGTAGATACAAATATCGTAGTCGTGAATATCGGCAATGCAGGCAGGGGAGACATTACAGCTATGCTGGAAAAAGTAGCGGCCGAAAAGCCGGTGGCGATTGGCGTGGATGTCACTTTCGAAAACCCGAAAGATCCTGCTACCGACAGCGCTTTGCAGCAATTTTTCGTAACCAATAAAAATGCAGTGCTGGCTTATAACCTGCAGACTGCGGAAGAAAAACTGCAGGCGCAGGGATTTTTATACAATGTCGTTTCCGAAAAAGGCTATGCCAATTTTGTGGGAGAAGATGGGGGCGTGATCCGCTATTTTGCACCCGCTGTACAAAAGGAAGGCAGCCGGTATACCAGCTTTGCGGCGGCGGTTGTAAAGCTGGCCCGTCCCGCATCTTATGAAAAGCTGGTAAAAAGAAACAAGCCCACTGAAACGATCAATTACAGCCGCACGGCCAATAAATATATTGTGATCGATGGGAGTGAACTGCTGGGAGATAGCTCCGGCAATACGGTTTTAAAAAACAAGATCGTGCTGCTGGGGTATGTATCTGACAATCCCGGTAATATCGAAGACAAACATTTTACCCCGTTCAATTCGAAATCGGTTGGGAAATCGGTGCCCGATATGAACGGTGTGTTTGTTCATGCCAATATCATCGACATGATACTGGCTGATCAATATGTAGCCAAATCGCCAACCTGGCTGAACTGGCTCATCGCCGTACTGTTAGGCTGGTTGCACATGGCATTGTTTATCCGTTACTTCCTGGATAAACATCTATGGTTTCACCTGCTGGCTAAAACCATACAGGTGGTATCGGCCATCCTGTTTGTGTATCTCGGCCTGCTCTTCTTTTACAAATGGGATATCAGGATCAATCTTACGCCTGCGTTCGTCGCTATTATCCTGGCGGTGGATGTGCTTTATTTCTACGAAGCCATTGTGGCATGGCTGCACAAAAAACTGGGCATACAATCAATATTCGTACATCATCATGGACATTAAAAAAATATTCATCACCGTTTGCCTGCTCATGACGGCAGGCTTCCTTTTTGCCGCAGATATTTCTTTTGTTGTGTATTACGCAAAAGGAAAAGTAACGAAAGCCGGTTCAAAAACATTGCTGAAAAAAGGAGACCCGTTGCTGGCGACGGATGTGCTGAGCATCGGTGACCAATCTTCGGTAGTGCTGGTATGCAGCAATTACAAAGCTGTACAGTTCAATAAAAAAGGGAATTATCCTGCCAGGACCTTGTTGCTGCAATGCAACAACACGGCGGCCTCCTATACCGGCAATTACTTTAAATATGTGTGGAATGAATTCACTCACAAGCATGGCAAACCGGAAGCCAATCCCGAAGAATACATGAACAATGTAGGCGCCGTAAGCAGGGGCTGCAATACGGTGCAGCTGGGCATTGCAGCAGACAGTATCCATTACTTCACGGGTAACCTGTCCATCTACTGGAGCAGTGTATGGGATACTACCATTGCAGCAATCTATGATATGCCGTTGGATGGAGCGCCTTTGCAAACCACTGTGCTGGAAAAAGGACAACCCCTGCAAATGCAGCAGCTCGTTAAAGGATTACAACCGGGCATTTATTACTGGCAGATGATGGATAAACAGGGTAATGCCTGCGAAAGAACCTACCTGAAATTATGGGAGGAAGGGTCGTACAAAGAAGAAGTGAAAAGATTGACAGGCCTGGCCATTGTCAGCACCCCGGCGGAAACAGCTTTTGCAACAGCTTTT
The DNA here is from genome assembly GCA_047602605.1 of Ferruginibacter sp. Classification (GTDB taxonomy): domain Bacteria; phylum Bacteroidota; class Bacteroidia; order Chitinophagales; family Chitinophagaceae; genus Ferruginibacter. Next base: position 145,030 of record JASGGW010000003.1, on the reverse strand, counting down.
ATATTACAGGAAAATCATTTTGTTGCGGAAGCGTTGTCGTATTATCAATTGGCTGCTAAACTGGATCATTCCAATATTATTTACAAAAAAGCGGTAGAAAAATTTTATGAAACAGATTTTTAGCGCATCGTTTCTTTGTGTTAGCCTGTTTGCGGTGCTTGCCGGTTGTGCAGGTTCCAAAAATGGTTCCGCCAGTAATAACGACAGTTTAAAAATGAACGTGGAAGAAAAGCCCGATGTCATTAATTACTCGTCACTGAAGCAGCAGGAAGTGCCCGATATGGCCGGCAGGGCCGATAAAGGCAGGGGACCGCTCACTGGCCTGGTGGGAGGCGCTGTTTCGCTGGCCACCAATGCGGTGAAGCAGATGATCGCAAAAGATAAAAAGAAATACACAGCAGCATACAGCTACGGTCTTACCGATCTTTATTTTTATGATCAGCTATCACTGGATGGACCTTTTGATCCGCTGGGACTGCAGTTCAGCGGCTTTAAAATGGTACGTACTTTCGAGAACAATGGTAAAACAGATACGGCACTGGTCGCAGAATTTGAGCTGGATGCAGCCAATCCTTATGAAATCCTGAATAATTCTATTTTCCGGCTCAAGCTGAAAAGTCTCACGCTGAATTATGCAAAAGCAAAAGTGCCGGGCAATAATAATTATCTCAACATGGATTTCGAGATCAGCTTCAACAGCTCTTACGTCAACAACCAGGGAGCACTATTTAAAAATATGGAATTGGGTAAATTTTATTTTTTCCTCCGCAAAGCGCCGCTTGATAAAAATGACCCGGGCTATGCCGACTATTACAAAAACCTGGCGGGCAAAAAGCTCGATGGACAAAGCTTTATCGTTCCCCGTTCTTTCGGCTATCATATCACCGGCGCCAACAATGCACAGCCATCTTACAGCCAGGGCGCTTATACCATCACGGTAAATGTAAAAGAAAGTTCTAAAAATACTTTTGTGAACCAGCTCATTATTGATAACTCAAGCCAGTTGGTAGATGCCCTGGGCGGCGCTATTAAAAAGAAGCTGGATTAAAGGAGTAAGGTCAGGTGGCCTGCCATTCATCTTTTACCACAGAATATACCACCAGGTCGAGGAACCTGTCATTCACCCACTCCGCCTGTCTTAAAATGCCTTCTTTTACAAAGCCAAGCTTTTGCGGCACTGCCTGGCTTCTTGTATTTTCTGTAGCGGCTTTCAATTCTATCCTTTGCAGCCCCAGTTCTGTAAATCCATAGTGGATAAGTGCCTTGCAGGAATGATGAATGATGCCGTTGCCTCCGGCTTCCCTGGTAAGCCAGTAACCGATCGCAGCATTTCTATTGTACATATTCATGTGATGCAGACCAATGCGGCCGGCCACTTCATTGTTGAACAGGATCACAAAGCTGACTTCTTTCTGCTGACGGTACAGCTCTTCACAACCGGCAATGTAGCTGCGGAAATCATCCACAGACTGCATGCCCGCCACCCAGGGAAGAAAACGGGAGAGATGTTCCCGGTTACTGTCCACCGCTTTAAACAGCCCTGCTGCATGCTTCATCGCTGTGAGCTCAAGTTGTACATTGGAAGTGATTTCAATTGTCATGGCTGTATTTAAGGAACTAAAATACTGAACTATTTACAGGGAATGTTGTTGTATTAAAAAGCCCCCGGAACCGGGGGCCTGTTTTTATTCTTTAACGAATTTGATGGTATGTTTTTGTTTGGTATCGCTTTGCGTAATGACAGCGATATAGATGCCCGGCTTCAGATCAGGAATACTCACTGGAATATTGCTGCTGCCACTGACGATCTTCTGCAGCAATTGCTGGCCGGTAGCGTTGAATACCTGCAGGGTAGCGTTCTGCAGCGTGGTATTCGTTTGCAGGTTGATCACATCTTTTACAGGATTGGGATTGATAAGGATCACCGTGTTGTTCAACACATCTACCGAGCGGACCTCCGAATAGGTTTTTGATCCATCTCTTTCCCGTACTTCAATACGATAAAAATCTCTTCCTTTCAGTGGAAGGTTATCGGTAAAATGATACAAAGCGCCTGCGCCATTCACACCGGCAGCCGGAACAAATCCTATTTCGGTGAAATTATTGCCGTCCGTGCTACGCAGTACTGCAAATCCTGCAACATTATTTTCCGCTGTTGTTTTCCATTGTATACCCACTTTTTTATTATCCTGCAGCTGTACGCTGAAGGAAAGGCCGTCTACCGGGAGTACGGCAAAAGTGCGGGTGTACTGCAGCATCCATTCATACACATTCATGCCATTCTCCCTGAAAGAAGGACTGTAAGTCTGTGTCCAGGCATCATGACCATTCACATTGAAAATTGTTTTCTTAGCCAGCGGGTTGGGGGGCGAAGGCCGGTTATTGATGAGATCGATCAATGTATTCGTCACACTTACATTTACCTGCGGGTCACCGCTGTTGTGCGTTGCCCACACCGGCAGGTTAGTGGCCGCAATATTGTTGGCATAAGATGTATAAGGATCGGTTGCACCGCAAACCGGCACAATAGCGGCCAGCCTGTTGGCATAATAGGTATTGCCGCCGGGGTAGTACCAGGTAGCGGCGCCGCCCATGCTGAGCCCTGTTAGGTACACCCTGTTAATATCTACTGGATAATTCGCAATCGCATAATTGATCACATTTTCTATATCGTTCACACTTGGGAACCAGGTAAACTGCGGTGATAAAATAATGAAACGGAAAGTTTGCCCGTTGCTGGTAAAGCTGGTAGGGAAGCTGCCTTCATTGATCAGCTTTGGCGGGCCATTTCTCAGCACATAAGGCAAAGTGGTGGTGGTGCCATCGCCTACTTCCCCGAGACCATGCACAAAGATCATCAACGGGTATTTCGACATAGAAGTGGGATAACCTTCCGGCAGGTATTCATAATATGCCTTGGTGGCTTCCGACATCTGGATATACCGGGGAGTCTGAACCTGGGCAAAAGCCGTGGACGCAGCAAGGAGACATACTAAGAGTACTCCTGCGAAAAAACGCTGGTTTTTCATAATAATGCTTGAACCTTAAATTTTAAATAAATTAAGCTTCTCCTGCGGCGTAATGAGGTGTGGCAATATAGACGCAAAATACGTACCGTTGGTTCACATTTTCCCAACATTTCTTAAAAAGATAACCTGCGACAGCAAAAAGATACGATTAGAAGGGATTATTTCTACCTTTAAAAGAAAAAAATGACCGACTCCCGTAGAAATTTCTTGCGAAAGACCGGTTTACTGCTGGGCGCATTTTCTGCCCACAGCATTTTCAACGAGCTGCATGCCGGCGACTTTGATAAAATGCTGGCTGCCAGGAAAAATATGGCAGCCGGGGACCTGGCACAAGACGAAGATTTCTGGAAAGTAATCCAGGATGCCTATACGGTCAATCCCGAGATCATTAACCTCAATAACGGTGGCGTAAGCCCTGCGCCGCTGGCGGTGCAGGAAGCTTTGCAACGGTACAACAAGCTGGCCAATGAAGGCCCATCCTATTATATGTGGAGAGTGCTCGATAAAGGCCGGGAGCCTTTGCGGCAGAAGCTGGCCGAGCTGGCAGGTTGCCTGCCCGATGAGCTGGCCATTAACCGCAACAGCACAGAAGCGCTCAATACCATCATTTACGGACTGCCTTTACAGAAAGGCGATGAAGTGATCGGTACCCGCCAGGATTATCCCAATATGATCAATGCGTGGAAGCAGCGGGCACAGCGGGAAGGGATCGTTTACAAGCAGATCAGCTTTGACTTCCCTGTGGAAGACGACGAGGCCATTGTAAAAGCATACGAAGCGGCTATCACACCAGCCACTAAGATCATTCATATCACACATGTCATCAACTGGGTGGGACAGATCATGCCGGTGAAAAAGATAACGGCAATGGCTGCACGAAGAGGGGTGGAAACGCTGGTGGATGGCGCTCATTCCTTTGCCCTGCTCAATTTTAAAATTCCCGATCTGGGCTGCGATTATTTCGGCACCAGCCTGCATAAATTCCTCAGCGCCTCTGTGGGCAGCGGTTTGCTCTGGATCAAAAAAGACAAGATCGCCAAAATATGGCCGCTGCTCTGCAATGACAACCCACAGGGCAGCGATATCCGGAAATTTGAAACCATTGGCACCCGCAGCTTTCCTATTGAGCAGGCTATTGGCGAAGCGGTGAATTTCCAGAATGCTATCGGCGCCCAGCGCAAGCAGGAACGTATTCATTACCTGAAATATTACTGGGCATCCAGGGCCAGGGAGATCCCTGCTGTGAAGCTGCATACTTCTTTGAACCCGGCTTATTCCTGTGCGATCTGCGGCGTGAGCGTAGATGGTATGACGCCGCAGGAGCTGGACAGCGCTCTCTTTGCAAAATATAAAATACATACCGTAGCCATCAACTGGGAAAATATTCACTGCGTGAGGGTGACACCCCATGTCTATACCAAAACAACACAGCTCGATACATTGGTAAATGCAATTGTCGAAATTGCAGGCAAAAAGAAACAGGATGGATAAAGTTGTATGGGGCATTATCGGTTGCGGTGATGTTACGGAAGTAAAGAGCGGGCCGGCATTCAATAAAGTACTGCATTCAACACTGCACGCAGTGATGCGCCGTGATGTGGAGAAAGCCGCCGATTATGCCCGTCGCCATGGCGTTCCTGTATTTTACGGTGACGCTGCTGCGCTCATCAACGATCGGGATGTGAATGCCATTTATATAGCCACGCCGCCGGACAGTCATGAACAATATGCGCTTGCTGCTATTGCAGCCGGCAAACCGGTGTACCTGGAAAAACCGATGGCACTCAATTATGCCGCATCGCTGCGGATCAGGAATGCGGCTATGGCTCATGGTATTAAGCTAAGCGTAGCGCATTACCGCAATGCACAGCCCTATTTCAATGCGATAAAAAAAATGCTTGCCGATGGCAGCATCGGGAATATTACTCATGCGGAGCTGAAATTTACCCGGCCGCTGCTGCAGGCGGATCAGCTGGATTTGCCGCAAAAATCATGGCGAGTAAATCCTGCCGTTTCGGGCGGAGGCCTGTTTCATGACCTGGCGCCGCATCAGTTGGGGATCCTGTTATATTATTTCGGTGCGGTAAAAGCTGCTTCCGGTCAATCATCTTCTTCACAGCAACTCTACCAGGCAGATGACAGGGTAGAAGCGGATATTCTTTTTGAGAACGGGGTGAAATTTCACGGCGACTGGAACTTTAATGCTGACAGTGATACAGACGAATGCATGATCACCGGAGATACCGGCAGTATCCGTTTTTCATTTTTTGGCAGGCAGGATATAGTGCTGAAAAAAGGAGCGGAGGAAGAGCAGATCGCCTTCACTGCACCGGAGCATGTGCAGCAACCGCTGATCGAAAAAGTAGTGGCTTATTTTCGTGGAGAGCAGGAAAATCCCTGCACTGCGGCAGAAGGCTGCGAAGTGATGCGGCTGATGGAATTGTTCACCCAATAAATATCCTGCTGCGCCGGTGATGGCCGCAGGAAAATATCAATGAAAATATTTTTGGCTTAAACGATCTGGCTTTTCAGGAAGCTTTCGATAGCGCTACAGGGAACCATGAATGGTTTGTCGTCAATTACAATATCCAGGTTATTGCCTGAAACCGTGTAAGCGCCGATGATGCTTTGCCCGAAAAAGCTGACAGAAAAATTTCCTGCTTTTTCATCGCCGGAAAAATTACCGCTCTGCTTTTCTACTGCTTTTTTTGCTTTCTCTAAAATGGGCGTTGGTTCGCCGCTGAATGGAATGGAAAATGTACATGCTGCCATGCCTCAAAAATAATAAGTATGTGGTAAAAGAAACACCCATGCAGGAAATAAATTGCATGGGTGTTTGAATATTGTAAAAAATAACATTAGTTGCCTACACGGCCATCTTTTTTATCCTGCGAGCGGCCGATAATATAACCACCGGCTGCACCTACCACACCACCGATGATGGCGCCTTTACCTTTGTTTTTACTGATCACAGCGCCGGTAACAGCACCGCCTACACCACCAATAATAGCGCCTTTCGCTGCTTTACTGATGCCTTTTTTTGCAGTGGATGTCTGGCCGGTACCGGTAGAAGCCGTAGAGCCTGTTCCCTGTGAGGAAGAGGAGCCTGAAGAAGCTGTACCACCACCACCGCTGCCGCTGTTGCTACGGGGAGCGTTGGCTTTTCCATCTACGGTGGCTTTACCGGATACGACATCACCGTTGGTGAATTCTTCCGTATTGGCTACTGCACCGGTGTCGGTCAGATAGCTGCTGTTGTAGCTTGAATCGGTCAGTAATACCATTTCTTTATTGGCATCCATATCCGTTTTCTTACCCTTGCATGCAGCCAGCGACGCTGTAGCTGCAATTGCCAGTATGTATATTGTCTTTTTCATAATGTCAGGTTTTTAGTTTTAAATCAGGTTGTTTGTAAAAGTTGGTTAGCAACGGCCCTGGGTCGTTCGCCTCACTACTTTCTAAAAGTATGCCATAACAATAAATTTGCATGTGTATAAGTGTATTGTGCAATAGAAAACGGAGCAGAGTTAAAAGGAGATTTTCTTGTAATTATTTGAAAAACAATCAATTGAAAGAATTGTTAATAAATGTGCTGCTGATAGCCTAAGCAGATGCAAAAACCATATTTCAGAAATAAAATTACCGCCTTTGGAGGCGGTAAAGTAGTGTATCAGGTTGAAAGATGGAGAGCCGAACTTGTCGAGGCAGGGTTGTTTAAATCCTATCCTGGTTTCGACATCACTTCGACAGGCTCAGTGTGACATACCACCGGTAGTTTTTTCACCGGGAACAATATCATCTTATTTCAAATGGATTCCCTCCCAAAAAAGGTGTCAACTTTCGGTAGAAACTTATTATTTAAAAACTCTTTCCAAAAGTTGACACCTTTAATAATGCTCCATCATATTAGTCATGAATATCTGCGTTCCTGCTATTTACACTGATCCTGCTGAAGATGGTGAGCGGCAAAGAACTGAAAAATTGCGAGGTCAATATCTTTCATCATCATCCTTCCGGCTGTGCAGGCTCAACTGCACCTTCCATCCTTCAATGGATTGCAGCATTTCAATCTGTGCCATAAAATATTTATATGGCTTGCTGTCGCTGTCGGTACGCAGCAGGCTGCTTGTAAAGCGAAGCGTTTCTGTAGGCTCTTCCATCTTTCCGTCGAATGAAATTTTGCCCAGCGTCGAATTGAATTTTGTTCCTTTAATCTGCCTGAATGCCTGCTTGTATGCTTTGGCGGCTTCTTTATAGCTTTCGCCTTCATACAGCAAAGCCTCAAAAGCGGCGCTGCTGTCTTCTTGGGAATGAAAGCGGTAGATGAGAGAATAGGAAGACCCCGGGATTTTGATATTGGAGCGGAACACATCCCTGCCTTCATCCGGCGGCAGCTGCTCTCCCTGGATATTGTAATAATTGTTCTGGAAATTTTCAGCAACCGTTGCTACCGCATTGCCGATGCTGTTGCCGCCGGGCAGCACAGATTTTAAGAGCTGCGCATCCGAAGCGGTGGCGGTCAAAAATGAAATGGTTAAAAGGGTTAATAATTTTCGCATAGTTTCAGATTTTAGTGTGGGCGCAATTTAGAATGGCGGCCTAAGAAAAATGCGGCTTATTAATCCCCAGATGTTGATAACGTCCGGCATACTGCTGCGAAGCGGTATGCACAAAAATTATTTAAGTGAAATGCCGATGATGAGACAGGCGGCACATACGATCGTAAGTATGATCAGGAAGGGATAGATGAATTTCCACCAGGCTTTCAATGGCACATGCGTAATAGCGAGTGCAGGTAATATCAATCCTGTAGGTGTGATAAATCCTACGATGCCCATCCCAAAAAGATAAGCGTTCACTATTTCACGACCCGGAACATTTACCAGTGTAGCCAGCGAACCCATAATAGGCATAGTCAATACGGCCATACCGGAAGAAGAAGAAATGAATAATGTAAATACCATGTACACCACCAGCATCATCAGGATGAATAAAGCCGGCGGCATGCTGCCGGTAAGATTCGCCGCATGGTAAATAATGCTATCGCTGATCTGGCCGTCATTCAATACGATGGTGACGCCACGGGCAATGCCGATGATAAAAGCCACGCTCAGCAGCCCTTCTGCGCCCTTAATGAAATGTTCCGTAAATGTATTTTCTTTTATCCCCATGATCAGCGCAGAAAGAATAGAAGCGCCCAGGAAAAGCGTGGTCATTTCAGTAAGCCACCAGTCGAGCTTGACCACGCCAAATATCATCGTGGCAAAAGTGATAAAGAACAGGAACAGCAGCAGGCGGTCTTTATTGGTTAAACCGGGAGAAGCATCTGCCTCCAGTGTTTTGGTGGCCGGGGCAGCGCCGGGTACGCCATATACCAGCGAACGGGTAGGATCTTTTTTCACCCGTTCCGCATAACGCACAATATACCCGATGAATAATGCAGCCGTAACCACGAACATGATGATGCGTTCCCATACGCCGTCTGTCCAGCTGATGCCCGCCGCATTGGAAGCAATGATGGTAGAGAAAGGATTAGAAAAGGAGGCCAGCGTACCCAGCTGCGTGCCACCGAATATAACGGCAACGGGTACCAGCAGATCGTAACCTGCCGCCAGGAAGATAGGAATAAGGATCGCATAGAATGCCATGCCTTCTTCTGCCATGCCGTAGGAAGCGCCTCCCAGCGTAAATAAAAAAGTGAGGATGATGATGAGCCATGATTCCCTGCCCTTCATGCTGCGGCTGAGCGCATTCACACCCTTGATCATGACGCCGCTTTCATTGAACAGCTGCATGAAGCCCCCGATCATGAGGACGAATAAAATAATATCGATCGATTCGTAAATGCCCTTCACCGGCGCCTGCAATATCGCTACCAGTCCCTGCGGATTGGAAGCCCGCTGTTGATAGGTGCCCGGCACGGACACCGCTTTGCGGATAGCGCCTTTTTCGAAATTAGCCAGCGGAATGCGGATATGCAGGCTGTCCAGCGTTTGCTGTGTGGCGGGCAGGGGTTGATCGCCTTCGGGTGTCTGGTAAATAAAGCCGCTGCCTTCGGCATAGCTGAGCCGATTATAGCTTCCGGCGGGGATAAGCCATGTGGCAATTGCTGCCAGTACGATCACCAGCATTAAAATTGCCAGTGGGGATAGAAGGTTTTTATTGCCGGCCATAAGCGCAGTTATCTTGTGCAATAAAGATAGGGAAATAAAGCTGCGGTCTCCCTTTGCTTTCTTTTAGCGTAGTGTTCCGGTTTGAAGCCGCCAGGGCTACTCATAATAAGGTGGTCGACCTTTTGAACAGCGTTCTCTATGATTGATTATCTGTAAAAAAGGTCGACCACCTTTAAACTAAAAGATTGTCAGGCTGAGCTTGTCGAAGCCGGAATTGTTGAAAAGAATAAATTTGCTTTTAAAAGCTACAGGCAGCATACGATCCGGTTGGATAATTTTATACTGCTGTTAGCTGGAGCTTAAAATATGTATTCATGAATCCCGCTTCGGTAAAGGAAATAAAGACAGGGCTGGAACAGCTCAGCCAGAAAGAGCTGGTAGCGGCATGCCTGCGCCTGGCAAAATTTAAAAAAGATAACAAGGAGCTGCTGACCTACCTGCTGTTTGAAAGCTCAGATGAAGCAGGTTATGTCGGCAATGTAAAAGCATCCCTGGATGAATTGTTTGAGGATGTGAACAGGACGAATGTGTACTTTGCCAAAAAGACGCTGCGTAAGATCGTAAGGGTAGCCAACCGCTATATCCGTTACAGCGATGATGAAACTACGGAGCCGGAAGTGCTGATTCATGTGGCTCAAAAAATGCTTGCCCTGGAGCTGAACTGGAAGAAGAGTACAGCGCTGGAAAATATTTATCTTTCCCTGCTTAAAAAGATCAACCAATCCATCGGTGCCCTGCACGAAGACCTGCAATACGATTACAAAAGAAAATTGGAATATCTTACGGCGTAATATCCGGCAATGAAAAAAATATTATTTGTTTTCCTGTTCACAGCTTCTGCAGCGGTTGCACAGCAACCGTTCACTGCAGCTATGAAAGAAGAGATGCGGGCAAAAGTAAAAGATGCAGCCAGTCATGCATGGTCGGGCTATATGAACTATGCCTGGAAGGCCGATGACCTGGAGCCGCTTGCTAAAAAAGGAACCAACTGGTACACGCATTCTATGCTGATGACGCCCATGGATGCCTTTGACAGTTTTGTATTAATGGGACTGGCACAGGAGGCCGCTGATGCCCGGGACCTCATCTATACCGTTGTTCATTATAATATTGATAACGAAGTGCAGGTGTTTGAAGTGACGATAAGAGTACTCGGCGCACTCATCACTGCATACGAAAAAGAAAATAATCCCCTGCTCCTGAAATATGCAACAGACCTCGCAGATCGAATGATGCCTGCCTTTCAGACGCCCACCGGTATGCCGTACCGCTATGTGAACCTGAAAACAGGGAAGCTGCGGGACAGCATAAATAATCCTGCGGAAATAGGTACGCTGATGATGGAATTCGGGCAGCTGAGCAGGCATACCGGCAATCAAAAATATTATGACGCCGCCAAGAAGGCGATCATGTATGTATTTGATCACCGGAGCAGGCTCGGGCTCGTGGGAGAGAACATCAATGTGATTACAGGGAAGTGGGAAAGCAGCCGGTCGCATATCAGCGGCTATATCGATTCTTACTACGAATACTTGTATAAATCATGGCTGCTGTTCGGCGACAGGGATTTTAAAAAAGCATTTGCTGTTCACAATAAGGCGATCAAAAAACATTTGCTGGCCAAAACGCCGAACGGTACTTTTATGAGGGTGGTAGATATGCATACCGGCGCACAACTGGCAACAACATACGGGTCGCTGGATGCTTTTTATGCAGGACTCTGCGCTTATGCCGGCGATACGAAAACGGCCACGCAGATACAGCGGGCTAACTACTATATGTGGACGAAATTCGGCATGGAGCCCGAGGAGTTCGACTTCAGCAATGACAGCATCCGGGCGGCTTATTATATCCTTCGCCCCGAAAACATAGAAAGCTGTTTTTATCTCTACCGTGCAACGAAAGATGAGCAATACCTCTGGATGGGAAAGCGCATGGTGGATGATATCGTTCAATATTGTAAAACAGACGTGGCTTTTGCTTCTTTGCGCAGCGTGGTAACCAAAGAAAAAATGAATATGATGCAAAGCTTCTTCTTTGCCGAAACATTGAAGTATGCTTACCTGCTTTTCGCAGAGGAAGATGCCTTCCGCTTTAAAGAAGCCGTATTCAATACCGAAGCGCATCCTTTTAAAATATCCATTGGTAAAAAGAAATTATGATACAATCGGTCAGTGATTTTAAAAATGTATTCTTTATCGGCGTAGCCGGTGTGGGCATGAGCGCTATTGCACAATGGCTGGCTGCAGAAGGTAAAAATGTGAGCGGAAGCGATCGTTATTTTTTACCCGGGGTGCCCAACGAAACCAGGGAAAAGCTGGAGGCGGAAGGGATCCGTTGTTTTTTGCAGGATGGGGAGGGTATCACCGAAGCGACAGAGCTGGTGGTGGTATCCACAGCCATTGAAGATACAGTGATGGAAGTGCAGAAGGCGAAACAGCTGAATATTCCCATCATCCGGCGCAGCGCTTTGCTGGCCATGATCGCTGCCAGCAAACGCACCATTGCAGTCGGCGGCACATCCGGTAAAAGCACCACCAGCGCCATGCTCTTCCAGGTGATGGAAGTGGCAGGACTGGAGCCCGGTATTATCAGCGGCGCCGGGTTGGTGCGCATCATGCGGGAAGGCAAGATCGGCAATGCCAAAAACGGCAAGGGTGAATGGTTGATCATTGAAGCCGATGAAAGCGATGGCAGCATCGTGCAATACAAACCTGAAGTAGGCCTGCTGCTGAATATTGATAAGGACCACCAGGAGATCGATGAGCTCATGGATATTTTCGGCACATTCAAAAAAAATACCAGCCGGTTGTTTGTCGTGAACCAGGGCAATGCGCTGGCAAAAAAACTATGTGCTGATATCCAGCACGATTTTTCTTCCGATGAACATTCCGGCGCAGGATATATTGCCGGCCATTTTCAGCAGGAAGGCATGAAGGTTAGCTTTGAAATAAATGGTCACCCTTTTTCCATCAATACCGTTGGACGGCACAATATGGAAAATGCACTGGCTGCGGTAGCAGTGGCGCACCAGCTGGGTGTAGATTATACAGTGGCAGCGGAAGCGTTGAAAGACTATGAAGGCATTTACCGCCGCCACCAGCTGCTCGGTGAAAAGAATGGCATTACAGTGATCGACGATTATGCACACAATCCTGCAAAATGCGCCGCTTCCATTATTGCCTGCCAGCCGCTCGGCAAAAAAGTGGTCGCCTGGTTCCAGCCACATGGTTACGGGCCTACCCGGTTTTTACGCACCGACTTCGTAAAAGAAATTGCAGCGGCGCTGCGGGAGCAGGATGAAATATGGATGAGCGAAATATTCTATGCAGGCGGCACTGCCGTAAAAGATATTTCTTCCAATGACCTGGTCAATGATATCAGGGCGCTGGGTAAAAAAGCTTTCTTCGTGGAAGACAGGAAACAATTCCTGGAAACGGCCAGGCCTCACCTGGAAAAAGGATCTGTACTGCTCCTCATGGGCGCCCGGGACCCGGGGCTGGAAGCTTTCAGTCAATCAGTATTTGAACAATTATAATTGTGACTACACTTTATACGCATATTAAACAACTGGCCGGCGTGCACAGCGAAAATATTTTGCTGCGGGGTGCCGCACTGGCTCAGTGCCCGGTGATAGAAGACGCATTCCTGCTCGTGGAAGATGGCATCATCGCCGCTTTCGGGAAAATGTATGAGCTGGAATTGATAGTACCGCAGCTTCCGCCTGTGGTGGAAGACCTTACAGGACAATTTGTGCTGCCTGCCTGGTGCGACAGCCATACCCATCTTGTTTTTGCAAAAAGCAGGGAAGAGGAATTTATAGACAAGCTGAAAGGAAAAACCTATGCGGAGATCGCTGCAAAAGGTGGTGGTATTCTCAACAGCGCCAGGGTGCTGGCAGCCACCAGCGAAGATGAATTGTTCCGCCTTGCCATGATCCGCCTGCGGGAAGCAGCGGCGCTGGGTACCGGCGCCATCGAGATCAAAAGCGGGTATGGATTGACGCCTGAAGCAGAAATAAAAATGCTGCGGGTGATCAAAAGATTGAAGCAGCAGAGCGATATGTCTATTAAAGCCAGCTTCCTGGGAGCACATGCTTTTCCACCTGAATTTAAAGATGATCACCAGGGATATATTGACCAGCTGATTCACGAAATGCTGCCTGTGATCGCAGCCGAAGGCCTCGCTGATTACGTGGATGTATTTTGTGAGACCGGTTTCTTCTCAGTGGAAGAAACAGAAACGATCTGCAAGGCAGCAGCGGTGCATGGCTTAAAGCCCAAGCTGCATGTCAACCAACTGAACAGCATCGGGGGTATACAGGCCGGCATCGGGCTCAGCGCTGTCTCGCTGGATCACCTGGAAACCATGACGGAAAAAGATATTGCCGACCTGGCGGCTTCTTCCACCATCGGTACTTTATTGCCCACCGCAGCTTTTTTCCTGCGCATGGCCTACCAGCCTGCAAGGGCCATTATCGACAGCGGTGCGGCAATGGCGCTGGCTTCTGATTTTAATCCCGGTTCATCGCCCAGCGCCAATATGAATTTTGTGGTAGCATTGAGTTGCATACAGATGAAAATGCTGCCCGAAGAAGCCATTAATGCAGCAACGATCAACGGCGCTTTTGCTATGGAGCTGCAAGGCGAAACAGGCAGTATTGCTGTCGGCAAAAAAGCCAGCCTCATCATTACAAAACCTATCCCTTCGCTGGCTTACATGCCTTATGCGTTTGGCAGTAATCTTATCGATAAAGTATTGATCAATGGACAGTATGTATAAACAAATCATATCGAAGCTGCTCCTGCTTGTGCTTGTGATATCAGGTCTGCCGGCTTTCGCACAGGCAGATACAGCTACATGCGGGAATTTTAAAAAAGGAAAATTTGTCTATCGCAATGATTCGGCTGAAACAGTGATCATTACCCGGAGGGCGAGGCAGCAGGAAGAATATAACAAAACAACAGATGTGCTTACTAAGTTTAAAGTGAAATGGCTGAGCGATTGCTCTTACCAGCTGAAACAGGTCTGGAGCAACAGTAAAAAACAACGTAAGAACAACGGCGCCACCACTGTGGTCACCATCGATGCGGTTAATGCTGATGGTTATGAATTTCATTGCGACTGCAAAGGCGAAGAAGGTACCAGGAATAATGGTAAAGTGTTCCGGTTGAGTGAATCATAAAATAACATTTTTCCTTTTCCATTCCACTTCAAAAGTTCTATCTTCCGCCGTATGGGAAATATATCCGTAGAAATTTTATTATTGATTCTGAGCTCTGTGGTAGTGGTCTCTTATCTTTTTTCCATCATCAGCCGCTATATTAAAGTGCCATCCGTATTGCTGTTGCTGGTCAGCGGTATCATACTGAGGGTGGTGGCCGATGCGCAGCAGTGGCAGGTGGCGCTTCCATCCAATCTCACTGAATTCCTCGGCGTCACAGGGTTGGTGATGATCGTACTGGAGGCGGGACTTGATCTGAAACTGAACAGGAGCAAGACAACCCTTATCCGTAATTCCTTCTTTTCAGCGCTCTTCATTTTTATATTATCGCTCGCCGGCATTGCGGCCGGACTGTACTACTGGTTGCAGGAGTCCTTGATCAAATGCGTAGTGTATGCAGTGCCACTTTCCATCATGAGCAGCTCCATTGTGATCCCGAGCCTGCATACCTTATCGCCGCAGAAAAAAGAATTCCTGGTGTACGAGGCTTCTTTTTCCGATATCATCGGTATCCTGGTGTTTAATTTCCTGATCGCCGGTGAAACGTTTTCTTTGGTATCTGTAGGTGGCTTCTTTCTCAATATTGTTATTTCTATTGTGTTGTCGCTGCTGTTCTCTTTCCTGTTGCTGATGATACTGGCCAAGTCCAAGCTCAATATCCGCTTCTTCCTGGTTTTTGCTCTGCTCATATTTTTATATGTCACCGGTAAGATCATGCACCTGCCGTCGCTGATCATCATTCTCGTATTCGGACTGCTCATGAACAACTGGAATCTTGTAAGCAGGGTACCGATCGTGGAAAAATATTTTCCCCAGAAACAGGTAAGCGACATTACGCACCTGTTGCATTCCATCACAGCCGAAAGCTCTTTCCTGATCCGCACTTTCTTTTTTGTGCTCTTTGGTTTTTCCATCGATCTGAAGCTGATCCTGCACAGTGAAGTAATGCTGGTGGGCAGCATTATTGTGCTTGTATTATTGGCGGTACGATACCTCTACCTGCAATTCTTCCTGCGGGAGCAGGTATTCCCGGAAGTGGTGTTTATCCCGAGAGGACTCATCACCATCCTGCTTTTTTATAAGATACCTGCATTCCTGCAACTGGAAGCCTTCAGTGAAAATATCCTGTTCTTTGTGATATTATTATCCAGCCTGATCATGATGCTGGGAATGTTCTTTTACAAATACAAACCCGATGATATAGTAGAGGATCATATGAACGCCGGCAATCTCCCGGAAAAATAAATTTGTTGTCACTATTTTGCAACAACAAATTCTTGAACTTTGCACTCTTCAACTGCGAACTGTTGAACTTTTGAACCGTTAAACTTAACTATATGTCCCGCTTAATAGAATGTGTGCCCAATTTCAGTGAGGGCAATGACCTGAATATTATCAAACAGATCACCGACAGTATTGAATCGGTGGAAGGCGTACGCCTGCTCAATGTAGATCCCGGCAAAGCCACCAACCGTACGGTGGTAACCATGGTGGGAGCGCCGGAAGCCGTTGTGGAAGCGGCTTTCAGGGCCATTAAAAAAGCCGGCGAGCTCATCGATATGAGCAAACATAAAGGAGAGCATCCCCGCATGGGCGCCACAGATGTCTGCCCGCTGATACCGATTGCCAATATTACGATGGAAGAAACGGCTGTATTTGCGCAGCAGTTGGCAAAAAGAGTAGGAGAAGAGCTGGGAATCCCGGTCTATCTCTATGAAGCAGCACAGCCAAATAAGGAGCGCAGCAACTTATCGGTTATACGGGCGGGTGAGTATGAAGGATTCTTCAAAAAAATTCAATTGCCCGAATGGAAACCCGATTTCGGCCCCGCCGTATTTGATGAAAAAAGAGGCGGTACGGTGACCGGCGCCCGGGATTTCCTGGTGGCTTACAATGTTAACCTCAATACAACCTCCACCCGCCGGGCCAATGCCGTAGCTTTTGATGTAAGGGAAGCAGGCCGTACCAAAAAAGAAAACGGCAAGCCGGTGCTGGATGAAAATGGCAAACCCGTTATCATCCCCGGCAGCCTGAAAGCAGTGAAAGCCATCGGCTGGTATATCGAGGAATATGGTATTGCACAGATATCCATCAATCTTACCAATATTAATATCACTCCCATGCATATAGCCTTTGATGAAGTCTGTAAAAAAGCAGATGCAAGGGGATTGCGGGTAACGGGCAGTGAGCTGGTGGGATTGATTCCCTTAAAAGCTATGCTGGATGCGGGAAAATATTTTTTACAAAAACAAAAACGTTCAACAGGTGTCAGCGAAAAAGAGCTGATCAAAATTGCAGTGCGTTCATTGGGACTGGATGAACTGAGTGCTTTCAATCCTGAAGAGCGTATCATAGAATACATGCTCCGCAATACAGCAGACAGCAGGCTGGTCAGTATGACGCTGCGTGACTTTGCAGATGAAACAGCCAGTGAAAGTCCTGCCCCGGGCGGTGGTTCCATTGCAGCTTACGTAGGCAGCCTGGGCGTTTCCCTTGCGACAATGGTGGCCAATCTCAGCTCTCATAAACCCGGCTGGGATGAACGCTGGGAAGAATTCAGCAACTGGGCTGCAAAAGGACAGGCTTTAAAGGATGAGCTGATCCGTCTGGTGGATGCCGATACTGCTGCTTTCAACAAGATCATGGATGCCTTTGGTTTGCCTAAAAGTACGGATGTGGAAAAGGCCGCCCGCAAGGCAGCGATACAGGCGGCAACAAAATTTGCCATCGAGATTCCTTTTCAAGTGATGGAAGCTTCTTATGCAAGCCTGGAGATCATTAAGGCAATGGCGGAAACCGGTAATCCTAATTCGGTATCGGATGCGGGTGTGGGGGCGTTGTGTGCACGAAGCGCCGTGATGGGTGCATTTATGAATGTACGCATCAATGCCGCCGGCTACGATGATAAAGAATATGTGACCGGTATTGTAGCGAAGGGAAATGATATCCAGCAAAAAACGGTGGCGCTGGAAGCGGAGATATTAAAAGTGGTGGACGAAAAAATAGGGCTGTAGCCTTAAGTTGTCAACTTTTTTAAAAGTGTTTTCAAGTAATAGGTCTCTACCGAAAGTTGACAACTTTTAGGAAGAGTCGATAAGCAAGTTGCTGTCAGGCTGAGCTTGTCGAAGCCGGGGTGCAGGATAAGAATTTGGGTAGTAGGGGAACACAGATTTTCATGATTATTATGATGGGGCACTCTTTAAAGTTGTCAACTTTTTAAAAGTATTCACCATAAGAGGTCTCTGTCGAAAGTTGACAACTTTTAGGAAGAGTCAATAAGCAGGTTGCTGTCAGGCTGAGCCTGTCGAAGCCGGGGTGCAGGATAAGAATTTGGGTAGTAGGGGAACACAGATATTCATGATTACTATGATGGGGTACTCTTTAAAGTTGTCAACTTTTTTAAAAGTATTCAGCATAAGAGGTCTCTATCGAAAGTTGACAACTTTTAGGAAGATCCTCCAAATATGCCATTACTTTGTTTGAATTTTATAATTTTGCAGTATCATGCAAAAAGAAACGATCCGTGATTTTTATGACCGCACTTCCTCCGGAGGTAAAATACTCCCGGCCGGTATTTCGGGCCTTGGGCATTTTAATGTCTTCTCCCGTGAAAACTGTGCGCTGGTATCTCCTTACAGCCGCAGAGACTTTTTCAAGGTATCGCTGATCCTGGGCGAAGGCAAAATACACTATGCTGATAAGTGGCTGATCATCGACCGCCCGGCATTGCTTTTTTCCAATCCTGTGGTGCCTTATGCCTGGGAAGCCACTTCGGCGCTGCAGCGTGGATGGTTCTGTCTTTTTACCGATCATTTCCTCCACAATGGCGATCGCCTCGGCAGCCTGCAGGAATCTCCTTTCTTTAAAATAGGCGCCCACCCTGTCATCTTCCTCAACGATGCACAGCTGGCTACAGTTTCGGCTGTCTTCACCAAAATGATGGAAGAGATCGATTCCGGCTATGAGCATAAGTATGATATGCTGCGCAACCTGCTGCACGTGCTGATACATGAAGCCATGAAGATGCAGCCGCATCAGCAGTATGAACACAGTCACAATGCTTCCGGAAGGATATCTTCACTTTTTATGGAGTTGCTGGAAAGGCAGTTTCCCATTGAAGGACCGGATACTTATTTGAAGTTGAAGACCGCCAATGACTATGCAAAAAACCTTTCCGTGCATGTGAACTCTCTGAACCGTTCGGTGAAGGAAAATACCGGCAGGACAACAACTGATCTTATTGCTGGGCGCATCGTACAGGAAGCGCATGCATTGCTGCATCATACCGATTGGAATATTGCAGAAATTGCCTACGGGCTCGGCTTCGAAGAGCCTGCCTATTTCACGAATTTCTTCAAAAAACATACAGGGCAAACGCCCAACCAGCTACGAGCCGGGGTGGCCTGAGCGGGCTTGTAAACATTGTTTGAATTTTATAACTATCCGTTTGATTTCTATAAATGAAGAACCGGCAGGCCGGCATAATTTTGTGCTGTTAAAATATGAAACAGACCAATATTGTAGGCATTTCCGGCATCTATAATGTAAAACGGCTGACAGCCGGCAATCAACGGGTGGCTACCGTACTGGCTTTCCTGCTGATCCCTTTATCGGGCCTCATCACAGATATTTATATTCCTTCCATGCCGCAGATGGCGGCAGAACTGCACCAGACAGAAGCAGCCATCCAGCTAACGCTTACCCTTTTCCTCGTAAGCTATGGCATTACCCAGTTCATCAGCGGCAGCCTGATCGATAGCTTCGGGCGCTACCGCTTAACGCTCTGGTCGCTGGTCATCTTTGTATTCAGCTGCATCGTCATTGCCAATACGCAAAGTATAGCGATGATCTATGCCATGCGGCTGCTGCAGGGGGTGGTGACAGGTTTTATCGTGGTGAGCAAGCGGGCTTTTTTCGTGGATGTGTACGATGGCGATCAAAGAAAACATTACCTCAGCATCATGAGTATCGTGTGGTCTTCGGGCCCGGTGATCGCTCCCTTTGTAGGCGGCTACCTGCAACAATTGTTTAACTGGCAGGCAAATTTTTATGTGCTGGCAGCATACGGTTTTATCATGCTGTTGCTGGAATGGCGTTTCAGCGGGGAAACGGTGCAGCAGTACCGCCCTTTAAAAATACAGCAGGTGTTGGCAGATTACAAGACCATGCTCAGCACACGCATGTTTACTTTAGGATTGCTTGTGGCAGGACTTTGCTACGGCACCACCATGATCTTTAATTTATCAGGGCCGTTTATCATTGAACATAAAATGGATTATAGTCCTGTTGTCACCGGCTATGCGGCATTGATCATGGGACTGGCCTGGATGACAGGTGGTTTTATCGGCAAAGCCATGATGCGCAAGCCGTTCCTGCTGAAATTAAGGATCGCCAACCTGTTGCAATGTATGTTCGTTGCAGTGATCATTGTATCGGCGTATTGGGTGCAGAACCTGTATTCACTCGTTGTATGCGCTTTCCTAATCCATATAGCAGTGGGTTTTATTTTCAACAATTATTTTGCGTATTGCCTCGGCCGGTTTCCTTCCATGGCCGGGCTAACCAGCGGACTGGCAGGCGGCGCTAATTTTCTCGTCACTTCCGTTTGCAGCTATACCGTGGTAGGCATTGTGCACCCACAATCACAGCTTAGCCTGGGTTATGCCTATCTTATTATGACCCTCATCGCCCTGCTGATCATCCAGCTTTTATTGAAAGAAGAAAAACAGCCATTATAAATATTCAATTTTAAAAATCAACCATTATGAAATACAGACAACTGGGGACAACAGGAGAGCAGCTATCGGCCATCGGCCTGGGCTGCATGGGAATGAGCTTTGCATACGGACCTGTCGATGAAAAGGAAAGCCTGGATACGCTTCACCGTGCGCTGGAGCTGGGCATTAATTTTCTTGACACGGCCGATATGTATGCCAACGGCGCCAATGAAGAACTGGTGAGCAAAGTGCTCGTACCCAACAGGGACAAAATTTTTATTGCCACCAAATTTGGTTTCCGTTATAAAGATGGGGTGGTAGGCCCCAGCGGCACACCCACCACCTATTTTGACGGTTCGCCGGCATGGATGAAACAGGCCGTGGAAGCGAGTTTGCGCAGACTGAAGATCGATACCATCGACCTGTATTATGCACACAGAATCGATCCTGCTGTACCGGTGGAAGAAATGGTGGGCGCTATGGCGGAACTGGTGAAAGAAGGAAAAGTGCGCTACCTCGGGTTAAGCGAAGCATCGGCTGCTTCTATCCGCAAGGCGCATGCAGTGCATCCCATCACGGCTTTGCAAAGCGAATATTCATTGCTCAGCAAAGATGTGGAAGGAGAGATATTGACCACCATTCGTGAGCTGGGCATTACACTGGTTCCTTACTCACCACTGGCCCGTGGCCTCTTTGCCAATATTGGTGAAGCCGGCAACCTTGCCGCAGATGATTTCAGGAGGACATTGCCCCGCTACCAGGAGGCTTACCTGGAAAACAACCGTCAGCTGGCCAATGCGCTCAATGATTTTGCGGCGGCTAAAAATGTAAAAGCTACGCAGCTGGCGCTGGCATGGGTGCTGGCACAGGGAGAAGATATCATACCCATTCCCGGTACCAAGAGAATAAAATACCTGGAAGAAAATGTGGCGGCGCTGGATATAGTGTTGAGCAAAGAAGACCTGGCAGCGATCGATGCCATATTACAGCGGTATCCTGATACAGGCGCCCGCTATAGTGAAGGAGCATTGAAGCTGGTGAATCATTAATACTAAAAGGGAGGATAGGATGAATATCCTCCTTATTTTTTTACAACGATATCCACGTTCGCATCTATGACGCTGGCAGGTTGCAGCTTATCATAAAACTTTGCGCTGAAATGGTAGGTTTCCCCGGCAACCATCGGATCGCCGGTATTGATAGTGGCCGATAAAGTGCTGGCTTCATTTTCGCCAAATCCATTTGTCCTGTCTGAAAAAGCATCCGGGAGGCTGAGCAGCTCTTTGCCGCTTTTATCTTTCAGGATGATCGTGCAGGCAGGATACACCCTTCCATCCTTTACCTTGTAATTGTGTACACCGGTTGCCACAATATCGACTTTATTACCGAGGCTGATGCTGTTGTTGCTAAGCTTTTGATCATCGGCTGTGAGATAAATGTCTTCAATGGCAAAACCATTATAAGAGGCGGAAAGCCCTGTGCCGAGGTCTTTTTTTACACCCTTGCTGAAATTACAGGAAGCTGATAAAAGCAGCAGACCGACTGCGAAACTGTTAAGAATACTTTTCATTGAATTGTTTTAAGGAGTGAATATTTGACGGTGAATCTACAAAGCGGTTTTCAGAAAACATAATTTCAGGGAATTAAGGTGGTCGACCTTTTTGTAAATAAGTTAAGCATAGGTAATGCTGTTCAGAAGGTCGACCACCGTATTGTACTGGGAATTAAAAATTCGTCCATGCCGTACCGGTGGAAGCATCCCAGCCTGTTTTACTGGAAACGGTGGTATTACCCGATCTGTCAGTTCCGTAATAGATCCAGCCGATGCGTACGGCTTTTAATTTTATTTTGCTGGTGCCGGCGCCGGTATCATCGGTGCATTCCTGCACTACAATGTTCTCCAGTATGAGCGTGTAAGATTTTGCCCTGCGATCCCTGGAGGGTTTGGTTACCTGTATCTCTGCCCTCGACAGGCCTTCCTTGATACCCATTGCATTCCTGAAATCAGCCACATCGGTGCCGGTAGGCATATCAAATTCAATACTCGTATTGTTGCCCGAACCGGTCTTGAGATTGGTAACGATCACCCATCTTTCATATCCTTTGGCTACGGATGCGCCCCTGATGGTAGCGCCGGTGGGTTTGGTGAATTTGCCGTAGGCATCGGTGTTTTGTGAAAAAGCAATGGCCGGTACCAGGGCCAGTAAAAAGAAGAATGCTTTCATGTTGATAAGATTTATAAATAATGAACCTGTTGAAAAGTTTGCTGTAAATGTGATTCATTCAGCTCACCCATATTATCCCCGAAAACCATGATTTTGCTTTTTGCCATAGGTACCCATTCGGGTAATATGCTTGCAGGTATTGGGATATTCATTTAGTTTTATCGTCGCAATATTATTTGTGTTGCATACCAAAACAATTCTTATGAAAAAGTATTCCTGCATTTTGATTGCGCTGCTTTCGCAATGTTATGTAATAGCCCAGAACACCGGTATCGGCACTACCAACCCTGTTCAGCAACTGGATGTGAATGGCGCCATTAAGATCGGCAATACCGGTACCAATGCACCCGGCACCATCCGTTACAACAATAATAATTTTGAAGGCGGCGACGGCAACAGCTGGCGTTCGCTGGAAGCGCTGCCATCCAAAGCGATCATTGTGGCGCAGGAACCCGATACAGCTTTCTTAAAAACAAAGGGCTTCAGCGTGCTGCGCCAGATGGATATATGGGACACTTCTTACATCAGTGTTCCCGTCAACCAGCCGGGCAGCTGGACGAATGGATTTCCCCTGAGTTCCGGCAGCAATCCTGCGGCGTACATGAGCACTCCCGAAACGGTATTTCACAACGGGCGGTTTATTTATTATGGAAATGATGGTTACCTGTATGCCTACACCGTATCCACGCAGCTATGGTCGCAGTTGCCCAATGTGTCGCCGTTGGGAGCAAGGACCGCCTGTGGCATGACGCTGGTAGGCAATGAAATATTTATCACCGGCGGCTGGAAATATGTGCTGCCCAATTTTGTGATCTATAATACGGCGGCAAAATACAATCTCAGCACCAACAGCTGGACAAACATTGCGAATATGCCCGTGACCAATTGCTATCATGCCACGATCGCTGCGGGTACCGACCTGTATATGCTGAACGGCGCCAGCACTTTCGACGGCAGCCAGTTTGTGACCGCAAAAAAACTATACCGCTATAATACCGTCAGCAATACCTGGTCGGCAGACCTGTCAACAGCGTCCACACCCGGCTATGCAACACAGGGAGGCACTGTGGGGCGCAATGGAAAATACCTGTTCAATTCATCGGTATATAATTCCGGCGGCAACAATTATATCAGCATCAGTGAATTTGACCCGGCAACGCAGTCGCTCACAGCGATCAACCCCAGCGCTCCCTGGCCTTTCACCACTCCAGTGAGTTTCCGGTACAGCATACCGCTGCCCACCACATCCGATAAAGTGCTGGTGATGGGCTATATACCTGATTCTACCGATATCGATTATAATTCCGGGAACCCGCTGAATACAAGCGCATCGAGAGGAGTGCTGTACGAAGTAAGCCTTACCACCGGTATTGCAACAGCGCTCAATGTCTGCGGCCCCGGAGCACAGGCGCTTTACACCTGGCAATACAATGCGGCTGACGGTCTCGTATATGCGAAAACAGACAACAGCTATTTTGTTTTCAACCCGTCGGGTTCCCAGTCCTGTAATATTGTATTGAAGAGGAGAGGGTACTGGTCGTATATGAAGAAAAACTAAGCTTTATCTTTTGTTTATTTATTATAGCAGGACCTTATTTTTCCTTAACAAAATTGTACTTAATACCCTGCAAATCTTTCCTGATAAGCCGGCGACACAGCGGTGCCGGAAGGGAAATATACTGCGGGCAGCATGAGTTTTTATATCCTAAAGATGCTGTAAGCAAGCCCCGGAAAACATTCTGTAAAAGGGTGATTTTTATAAAATAAGGGCAGCTTATCAAATGATATACGGCCTTTAATTTTTATAGCAATTTTATAAGCGAGTGATGACAACATTACCCAGGTACACCTTAAACTTTCCCGAGTCTTCGCCGGTAGTGGCTTTCCATGAAACGGTATTGATGAGCGCATTGGGCTCAAAGCCACAGGTAACACATTTGTCGCCGTAAGCCAGCTTATACTGCAGGCTGTTGCTTAATTCTTTGCCATTGATGAATACGCCTACCACACCATTTTTCACTTTTACAGAAACATGAATCTTTCTTTTTACGTCGCTGAATTCTCTCATCGGTATCCTTGCTTCGGCGCCTTCATTAAAATTCTGTATGTTTTTGGAAGGAGCGCTTTCCAGGTCGATATTAAGAGCGCCCCGGTAATCATGCTCTGCCTGCACTCCGGAGACAAAATTGATCGTCAGCGTTTGCCCTGGACCGTTATTGTTTTCATAGCCGTTGTTGCCCACTTTACGTGTATTTAAGGTGAGCATGGCGCTGCCGCCGGTGCGTACGGTAAAGCCTTCATCCGTCACAAGGTCGAAGTCGATGGCAAAATCTTTTGGCAGCGGGTATTTGAGCAGGCTGGGTAAAACAGGGTTAAAATAACCCAGCTGCACCCAGTTGCCTTTTTCATTCTTTGGTGTAACGATCACGGGATGTTCCGATGTTGTTTTAAAATACCAGTTCCTGGGTTTATCGCCGGGACTGGTGCCTGCAAAATTATCTGCGAACCAGGTATTGCTGTTAACGGCAGCTTCAGCAGGTTTGGCCGCCAGCGCTTCCCTGTAATTTTTCCTGTAATAATCCAGCCTGGCCTGCAATTGATCTGCATTGGAAGCCACATAGGCTTTACCTTTTATTTTTTCCGGGTCGAAGAAATAATGATAGATGTACTCATAGTTCAGGTTCTGTGTAATGGCTGTATACATTTCATAAAGCTGGTTGCCGCTTGACTTGCTTTCATAAGGCATGGCGATAGTGATCCATTGTGGTTCAGGATTACCGAGCTTGGCGATCAGTGATGGAGGAAATTGGTACACCCTGTAATAACGCTTCAGCTCCATATCTCTTTTGGATATCTCGAAAGGATCCGTAAAATCGAATGAATACATGGTGAGCTGCATATTCCTGAGAATGGCTTCCTGGTTCAGCGTATTGCGGTGCTTCTTCTGTAAGTCGGCAATGCTTTTACGGATGCGTTCAATGTTTTTTTTCTCATGCTCATCAGCCTTGTCATAGCTTTTCGCCAGCGCTTCATCACTCTTCTGCA
Source organism: Ferruginibacter sp. (assembly GCA_047602605.1). Taxonomy (GTDB): domain Bacteria; phylum Bacteroidota; class Bacteroidia; order Chitinophagales; family Chitinophagaceae; genus Ferruginibacter. The sequence continues at coordinate 119,617 of JASGGW010000003.1, read as the reverse complement.
GGAGCTCGCCTTTGGTGACGGCCACAAAAGGCAGCTTATTGCCGGGCGCCAGCATGATGCTCTGCATTTCATTTCTTATTGTAATAAAGCGGGAAGCATTGGGATGAATGCCGGCCGGTCTCGGATCAGGCTTGTCCCAGTTATACTGCTGGTAGCCATCGTCCTGCCAGGTAAAAACAAATTGTTTGTCATTGTTCAGGAACTCGGCAGGGTAGGCGCCGAATACCATATTGGCGGCCATGTAGAACTTGGTATTTTCTTCAGAGATGGGTTTGAAATTTCCTTTTTCATCGGTCCAGCGTTTGTCGTGGCTTACATTCCACACCATAAAGTTCACACCGAAGCCCCATGCGTTCCTGTAACGGGTAACGGTACCCAGTCCCCCTACAGGCGTGTAGCTTTTCTTCATCCATTCCACCATTTTATTGAGATGCGTTTCAATGGTTTTACCGCCGGCATCCGCCGGGGTTTTCCAGTTACGATCCCAGTAAGGATTGCTCCACCAACCTATAACGCTGTCCTGTATACGTTGTTCGGCAGTGACCTGTGCACCCGCATGTACATAAGTGAATAAAGCGGCGGCAATAAGGGTTGTTTTTCTGAAACGCATGGTATGTTATTTATCTCTTGATAAGAATATTGCTGATATGATAAACGTTTTTCTCATTCACGTAAAAACGGAGGTTCTTAAAGCTGAGGTCCGCAGGAGCAGCTTTATCGCATTCATATACGGTTGTGTTATTGCAGAGCACTTTGATGTTTTCTCCTTTTTTTACAATAGACATAGTGACCCTGTTAATGTTTTTGCTGCCGGTAAACTGCGGTATGGAATAATAGCTCTCCGCCCGGCATTTACCATAGGCAGCAGGCATGCTTTGGTTGATTGTTACCCAACCGGCCGCATCGGGTCGGTTCATATCACCGGGAGTTACATTGATGCCGTATGTGAATGAACCGTTGGGATCGCTTTGTGTACTGCCGTTGTTGAGCTGCAATTCTATTCCCGGAGTGCCCCAGAGTACATCGCCCTTTCTCGTCAGTATGTCAAAGCTAATTTTGTAATCGAGGGTAATATTGTTGGGAACGGCGCTGCGTCTCAGTTGCAGCCATTTGCCCTTTACGCCGTCTATTTCAACCACGGTCACCTTTTCGCCGGAATGCTGGCTGCGTTCTGTCGTCCAGTTAACAGGAGTGGCGCCGGTGCTGACGGTGGAAAAGTCTTCATAGTACAGCACCGATTTATTGGCGTTCATCTTCGCCGCTTCTTCTGATTGTACAGCGGCAGGCAATGCGTTCTTTTTATCATTGTCTGTTGAAAAGGATAAAATCCGGTATGGGCCTGCAGGTTTTTGGGCGCCGAAAAAATACTGGTACACATAATCATAATTAAAGCGGCTGACGAAATGATCCATCAGGTGCACATTGCCGCCATAGCGTGGGTCAACAGGGAGATCAAGACTGAATACGATCCATTGAGGGCCTCCGATGGCACCGGCTTCTTTCACCCCTTTTTTCAACCGCAGCAAAGGAAAGTAAACCGATGTATACCCATTTTTATCTTTTACGGTTTCCCTGGTTTTGATCGAAACAGAAAGGTCTGTTTTTTCATCGATATTATACAGCCATGTAAAATCGAAAACGGTAGTAGCCGAAGCATATACAAAATCGTTATAGTTGTTTTTCATCTTTTCTTTGATGATCTGCAAACCCTTCTTCGCATCCTGCATTCTGGTAGCCGGGTATTTGTTGCCGCCTGCTGAAGCCATGGTAAACATCAGCTGGAACCGGCTTTCCAGCCTGCCGATCAGTTCTGCAACGGTCACCTGCTCAAAAGGCAGCGGCTTGCCGTCCTTTGTCATGATTACCGTGTACCGGTTGAAATCCGGGTTATAATAATGATCATATTTTTCCAGGTTGGGGCTATTCGTGAAGTTGCGGTAATCGGCATATTTTGCCAGCCAGTCCTTATCATACTCGCCCTTCATACCATGTGTGAAACGTGGCTGAACGCAATAGTACGCATCGGGAGAAGATAGCTGGATCATCGGGCGGCCCAGCAGCTCCACGTTATTGGCCATAATATTCCAGGGGATATCACAGAGGTTGCCGTACATCGGCCAGAACCGGTGGGCGCTTGTTTTTACCATGCATTTATGCAGTTTGGCATAAGCGCCATAAGTGTTGGGCAACGCTTTTTTATTATCCTTTTCTGCTTCATTGGCATCATAGGAGCTGTTGGTTACCGGCAAAGGAGGATCGGGCGCCAGCACACTTTGTTTCATTTCTCCCAAAAGACCTACCGGTGAATAGGATTGTTGCCACCATTGTACAATTGTTTTGGAAAATTCGGTTTGCGTGGCAGGATATATCCACCCGTCCTTCGTATAAGGTTTGGACGGCGCCGTAAATTTTATAATATTCATCCAGCCTATTTCAATATCCTCCAAATCTTTGGAGTCGTACCATCCTCTTTCATTGGTTGGCTGTGCAGATAGCAGGGAAGCATACAGCATGCCTGCTGCCAGTATCATTTTTTTCATCGTCCGGTCTTTATGATTACTTATGAATGATTATTTCTTTTCGTGGCTTAACACCAGCGCTGTACCGCCGATCCATAAGATGCGGCCGCCTTTGATGCAGCTGAACTGCACGGCTTCCGTCCTCGGCTTGCCTTCCATATTGCTGAAATAAATTTCCCAGTTGCTGTTCAGCTTCCAGCTGCCTTCACCTTTGCCCTGTGCAAAGCTGGAATTGCCGCCATATGAATTTACAGCGACTATATGCCATTTGTATTTTTGCCCCGGCAAAAAATTATACTCCTGTCCTGAGCTGTAAGTGCTCATACCTGCAGAAAGCCCGGTATTGATATTCGTGTAATAGGTATTGCCGGCAAAATTATTGGTCCATTTACCTTTGAGGTCGCCGGCATCCACTGCAAATTTGTTGAGGTTCGCCAGCTTCTTCAATGGATCCCAGATATTGGTAGAAGTATTGTGATCTATTTTGCTGATATCGATACCGAATGCATTGATGAATGTTTGCTCATCGGGACAAACGATCTCTATCCAGCCTACCTGTCCTTTTTTGAAGAGCGCCACAAAACGGGGCTGGCCACCCTGGTTGTCCGTAAGCGTAGCTTTCACAAAATAAGCCCGCTCATAATCCAGCATATTGGGAGCAACCTTATAACCCTGCATATTTTTATAACGGGGCGCAACCAGCTTGTTCCATGCAGCAGCGCACATTACATCAGGATCTGTATTGGCAGCCTGCACATCTGTTTCAAAATGGAGCAGCGCTTTTATATTGCCTTTTGTTGCTTCCACCCAATCGGTTTGTTCGGTGGCTACCCAGCCGTCATCAAAATTGGTGCTGGTGAATTTGAATCCGCCGGCGGCGGGAGAGGGAAGTGTTGCTGCTGCTGTAGTGGTATTTGTAGGAGCCGAAGATGGCTTGCTGTAATTTACCGACTCAAGAAATGCGGTCATTTCTTTTTCATAAACATCGCTGTTGGTCAAAATTAAAATATTGGCAAGCTTGTTATAGCCGGTACCGGCGATCAGCAGGGCTACGCCGTTCAATCCATCCTTTGAAAAAGCAGCATGACCGCTTAACACTTCCCAGCCATCATCATTGACGGCCGGCTGCATCTCCGGAACAGCATCAGCGCCCAGGTTTTCTTTTACCAGCGCTTCCCAGCTATGATTGAAATTTTCACCGGCATTGCTGCCGGCATCCAGCGACTTGTATAATGTTACAAGGCAATAAGTCCCTTTTTTCGTGTCTTCTTTACTGATCGTAAACGTTCCTTCTTTGGATGTCTGCTGCCAGCCTTTTGGTACGGTAAAGCTTGCCAGGTCAAAACGCTGCTGCCCAGTACAGCTCATGAACAACATCGTAACAATACAGGGGAGGATGATATTTTTCATGCTATAAAGATGATCCTTCTGTTCACGAAAGCCTATCCCCTTAAACTGTGATTTTTTTTAAGCAATCCATCAGGAGGATTCCTGCCGGATTATCGAAGGTTGTTATCTTGATTAAATGCAGCCCGCCTTCGACAGGCTCAGGCTGACATTCTTTGAATTCGCCAATATTCATCATTTTTCTTATGCCGTGATTTTTGTCGCAACAACACATTTGTAAAAAAGGCAGTGTCAGGCAGAGCTTGTCGAAGCCGGGTTGTTGCAGTGGGTTGCCTGCTTTGTAAATTCTGCTCGCTCTCAACAAGCCCTGGCTGACATTCCTACGCTCAAAGATTTTTATTCATTTGCTGAATAAAAAAAGGCTGTCCCTTTTTGTTGAGACAGCCTCTATATCAATAGAGGCTATCGACTGCTTTTTATGGCAGGCTTTCAAATACACCTGTACCGTTCACCGCCGCAGTGCCGCTTACCATGCTGATGCGGCCTTCCATGCCGGCTGATATGGAAATGGGGTCGCCGATGCTGGCGCCTGCTTCTGCACCCGCTGTGACAAACACATCTTTTACACCGCTCCGGTCTATTTCAACGCCTACACCTACGCCGGCTTCAGCGCCTACGGTGAGCGGACCAAGCTCCACTTCACGACCCAGCTTAGGCCCCAGCTCTATGGTACAGTTCTGGAACTGGTCGCCAAAAGTCTGCTGATCCATATCCTGTTTTAATTCCACGCTCAGCACACCCACATCCAGCTTGGTTGTCCAGTTGCTGCAATCCATCTGCATCGTGCCGACAGGCGTCCAGAAGCTGCTGTGGTACTGGCAGGCTACATCATCAAACTTCTGCAGCTTTCCTTCCTTGCCTTTTGTCTGCGCTTTACAAACATATTCCGTGATGGAAATAAAGTTGAAGCCGCTGTTGGCGGAAAAGTCATTCAGCCATTGCAGCTTTAGCCCTGTTTTAAAGGCTTCAAAACCGTTGGGCCATAGGGCATACATTGACCAGTGTGCACATTCGTTGATGTATTCTTTTTCAATCTGTAAAAACTCCTTGAAGAGTTCCTCTTTTTTAGGATTCACTATTTTCAGGTACTCGTCGGTCGCATCCCGGTACTGCGGACAAAAATCCTTGTTGGGCTTCCCTTCACCCGTTTGTTCATTGTCCTGCTCTTTCAGATCGGCCATCTTTTTTTCATAGGCATCTTTGCGTGCCTTCAGTTCTGTTTCTGCTGCTTTTATTTTTTCACCCAAAGCTGTGATCTTGCGGGCATAGGTTTCCTGCGCAGCGGTCATTTTCTTGCCGGCTCTTTCTGCAAACATCGGGGCGCTTTTCAATGGTCCCGATACGGATCCGGGATTGGCCATCGCCGCTTTTATCATGTTGAGATCAGTATTGGCTTTCGCCTGCATTTCTTTCATAGCGGCATCTTCCTGCTCTTTCTTAAGCTGTTTAAGCCGCTCCATTTCTTCATTCACTTTGGCCCGGTACTGGTTCCATTCACCGCCAAGCACCACGCACTCAATGACAGAAACAGGATAGGCAGGAGGCTGAAAGCCGCCGAGGTTGAAGGGATCCGGTTTTTTCTTGCCTGGTAATGTAAAGTCATTAATGCTGAGCTTGTAGCCCAACTGGGCCAGCTGGCTTTTTTTATCATCGCTGTATCCTCCCCGGATAGATCTTTTCAATGCAGCAATAGCTTCCGGTTTTTTACCCCTGCTTTCTTCAATCAATGCTTTGGTGGCATTGGCCTGTGTATGGTTAGCGAATATTTTAACCGTGCTGTCCAGGTATTTTTCTGCTTTGATCATATCACCCAGGCCAAACCATGCCTGTCCCAGGTTGTTGAGAATGGTGCTGTTTTTCGGAAAACGTGCATTCAGGTTATTCAATATCGGCAAGGCCAGTTCCGGGGCGCCGAGCATGGAAAGCATGGAGGCATAATTACCGGTGTTATCGGTGTTGGAAGGGGCAGCAGCACAGGCTTTGCCCATCACGACAAAAGCGATCTGTATTTTACCCATCATCCACAAAGCTGCAGCGGCATTACCGATCATAGCAGGCGATTTGCCGGAAGCTGCAAATTTGCTGTATATCTTTTCTCCCATCGACCTGGTGGCCGGTTTCAACAAAGCATTAGTCTTGCTTTGTACGGTGCCGATATAGCTGCCGATTCCTGCGTTGCTCACCGGGCCTGGAATGGCTGCGATCTTTTTAGCATTTTTCGGGAACACAATGCGGTTCTCTTTTTCCCAGGCATCCGCCAGCTGACCATCGGTGACATTGGCCACATTCCTGGCGGATTTATTTAAATCAGGCATCTTGATGCCCATGCTGTCCATCATTTTTTTATCCTCGGGGCTCATCTCTTTCATCATCTGGTCCATCATGCCCTGGGCTTCTTTCATCATCTCCTGCATTTCTTTTTGTGTGGGCGCTTTCTCTGCAGGCTTTTTCTGTGCATAGCTGCCAATGGCTATGGCGCTGATGAGTGAGAGGAATACTATTTTTTTCATGGTAAATATTTTAGAACATTTTAATTGTTGGCAGGAGGCACAGGCCTACTAAAATTATTTTGTTCATCTTTTGACGGCTTTTGTTGAGGATATAAAAATGCATATACGTCTTCAATACAGGTATCCCCGAAAAGCATGATATTCCCGGCGGGCGGGAATATCATGGTAAAAACTATAGAAGCGTCAATGAAACACTATTGCTTGATGAACGGCAGTGTTTCCGTTTCACCGTTCATTCGGGTAATACGCAGGCGATACAATGCAGCAGGCAGTTGCTGTATGTTCCACTTCGAAGCGGATGGCCTGGAAAACTGCTGCACTGTTTTGCCATCAGCAGTAATGATCTCTGCCAGCCTGATATCCTGCGCTGTGATCTGCAGCAAACCGATCTCGTTCGTTGCAGGATTAGGATAGACAGCGATGCGTTGCAGGGGACGGATATTCACCCTTACAATATTGCTGTAGCTGAATGTGCCGTCTGCATCTACCTGCCTGATCCTGTAATACAGCATACCGGCAGGAGCATCAGTGTGATTAAAGCTGTAATGATGTGTACCGGGTGTATTGGCAGCAGTTACATTGCCAACACCTGTAAAGGCTGTGCCGTTGCTGCTGTACTCAATAATAAAATGACTGGTATTGATCTCATCAGCCGTTGTCCAGTTCACCAGCACATCGTTGCCGCTGGCTGCTGCTGTTACAGCAAGGAAACGCAGGGGCAGCACCTGGCCTTTGATAAAGGAAATATAATTGGTGATGCTCCAGTTATTTTTGCTGCGGATGTACAATGTATGCGCCCCGTCTGCAAGCCCTGCTGTATTGGCGCTGAAAGTCATATTGCTGATATCGGTGCCGGGTGTTATGGCAATGCCTGTACCGTTTCCAAAACCCGGATCATCATCAAAGAAATATTCTGCATAGCTGATATTGCCGGGAGCTGCAGGCGCATCGGGATAGGCATAATCCTGGTCAACCGTAAAGGCTGTTACATTGGTGAGCGACCATCTGCCATTGCTGTTCCTGCTGCGCAGGTACAGGCGGTGTACACCGGTGGTTAATCCTGATACATTTACCTGTGCAGCAATATTGCTGATATCGGTTGAAGCGCTCATGGCAATCGCAGTGGCATTGCCAAAACCGGGATCATCATCGATAAAATATTCGGCTGCTGTAATATCAACCATCGCTGCGGGGGCTGAAGGATAAGTGGGATCGGTATCTACGATGAAATCCTTCATGGAGGTAAGGCTCCATTTGCCGGCAGCATTCTTTGTGCGCAGATAAACCCTGTGTACGCCATTGCTGAAACCGGTGGTATTAATGACTGCATTGATATTGCTGATATCGGCCGCTGCCGTAATGCTGATGGCAATACCATTGCCAAAGCCCGGGTCGTCATCAATAAAATATTCCGCTGCTGTAATATTACCGGCAGCCGGAGGCGCTGTCGTGTAAGCGGGATCATAATCCACGGTAAAATTTTTCACCGAAGTCAGGCTCCAGCTTCCATTACTGTTGCGGGTACGGAGGTACAGCTGGTGAACGCCGTTGCTAAGTCCCGCTGTATTTACCGTCACGGCCGCATTGGCTATATCGGTGGAGGCACTGATCGTTATAGAAGTGCCGTTGCCAAAGCCCGGGTCATTGTCAAAAAAATATTCTGCTGCTGTTATATTCAGCGCTGCTGCCGGCGCATCAGGATATGCAGGATCCTGCGCCTGTAACACTCCACTGCAGCTGATGCAGAACAGCAGTAAACAAAATTGTTTCATTGTTGTTTATTTATGAATGAACAAAATTGTTAGTTGTTGCTGCGTGTGCTGAATGTTATGTTCATGCTGCTGGCCCCTGTAGGGATCGTAGCAGGAACGGTCAGGGTATAAATAGTGGGAATATTGGGAATGCCTGAAAGCCTGTATGGGTCGGTTGCTCCGAATGCGCCGCAGTCGGGGCTTACCACGGAACCAACCGTTAATCCTGCAGCAATGGCCGGGGCGCCGGCTTTCAGCCGCCATTGTCCATCCAGGCTGTTGCCAGTAAGGCCCTGGAACATCTGCGCATCGGTATAGCCCTGGCTGTTGTTGAAGCTGCCAATAAAAGCAGCAAAGCCGGGAGGCGTGCCGATCGCCAGGTTATTCTTCACCACTGTATTCACGGTGCCGAAGCTGTATGCGCTGATGATATTGTTGGCAAAATACCCACCATATATATTGATCGAATAGCGGATCACATTGTTACGGAAAATATTATCAACGTTGGCAGTGTTTTGAAATTCGATGCCGTTCATCAGGTTGTTCCTCACATCCCAGTTCTTCATTACGAGCGCTGAAGAGCTGAGGGTTCCGGTGATGTAGCATTTGTTTATTTTCCATCCTGTCATATCCGTATTCGCAGCATATCCATAGTAAGTGCCTATGCCATTGAAATTGCAGCGGGTAATGGTAATATTATCGGTAGCCGAACCGAGGTTGCCGCCGATCGCCATAAAAAAATTACTGAGCCCGATGAGCTCAGAGCCGGAGCCGGTGGAATCAAAAACAATGTATTGATTACCGAAGCTGGATGGATTGGTATTGGCCTGCAACCCAAGGTTGCCATCTGTTCCGGAAAGGAAATAACCATTGCCGATCAGTACCAGTCTTTTGGTAAGCCCGAATCCGGCATAGGATGTAGGACTGCCTTCAAAATGAAGGGTGTCGCCATTCAGTACTGAGCTGCTGGCAATAGCATCGCCTCCATTGACAAAATCTTTGTCTACGCCGGGAGTGTTGTTGATGCGCCATACCTTGGCCTCGCAGTTCATCAGCAGCGATAATATAAAAATGCAGAAAAGTGTAAATGATTTTGTGTTCATGTTCATAGTTTTTTGATGTAAGAAGTAGGACACAAATTTTAAAAAGAAAGCGCCGGGCCACCATCCCTTAAAACAGGGATTTTTCAGTGTAATAAAAATCATGGAAAAAGGGGATTGCCAATGATGATGTATTGGCATTGTTTTGTAAGCATCCGCATAGTGGGTAAATTAGGATAATGAGAAAATTTTTACTGGTCATAGTATGTCTCCATACTTTGTGCAGTATTGCACAAACGCCGTTTGTGGACAGTGTAAGAAAGGAGCTGGGCAAACAAAAGCCCGATTCCATGAAAGTGCACGACCGCATCAGGGTTTCATGGACCCTGATCCGCATGCCCGACAGCGTACAGGTGGCCTGGCGGATGCTGGATGAGATCGATAGCCTTGCGTATGGTTCAAAGAACCCCGTGCTCATCGGCCTGGCACTGGAGCACCGTGGTTATTATCATGCGCTCAGTCATTCCAAAAAAGCCATTGAATATTACCTGGAGTCTGAAAGCATCCTGAAAAAATACCCGCAATCTACAGCTGCCATCAAAAGTATGATCACTGTGCAGCTGGGCATTGCATACGAGCTGATGTTGGTGCATAATTATGAAGAAGCGTTAAATTATAATCTTTCTTCCATGCGCCGGGCCGAAGCTTTCGACATGAAGCACCGGGATCTGGGCGTGCTGTACGGTAATATCGTCAACTGCTATTACAACCTGCACAAATATGAGGCGGCGCTTTCTTACTGTGATAAGGCGTACAATCAATCGAAGCAGGCAGGGCCGCCGGTGGCATTGTTTTCGGCTTGCGGCAATTACGGGCAGACATTGTATAAGCTGAGCCGGAAAGAAGAAGCCCTGAAATACCTGGATGAGGCCAAAGCGGTAGCCCTGTCGTTGAATGATCCTTACATGCTTGCCAAATACTACATGATTGTGGGTACGCTTGAATATGAGAATAAGGAGTATAAAGCGTCTTATAGTAATTTCCTGAAAGCTGTTGGGCCGGTTCGCAACCTTCAGTCGCCTTATGAGCTCAATGAAGTGTATGTCTGGCTGGGGGCGGCAGCCATGCGCAACGAGGATTACACGCTGGCAAGGCGCTACCAGGATACGGCCTTGAAGATTGCATCCGATTACCAGTTCAACCAGCTGAGAAGAGATGTGTACGACCAGAAATATCTTACTGAAAGAGGCGATGGAAATGCAGACCAGGCATTTATATTCCTGGATTCATCGATTTACTGGCGTGACAGCCTGCAGCAAAAAGAAAATGTAGAGAAAGCGGAATTCCTGGATGCCCGTTACCAGGCCGAGAAAAAAGAAGCGCAGATCGGGCGCCTGACCGCCGAGAAGGAAGTGCAGGCATTGAACCTGCGGCAGAAAAATATACTGAACTATGTGCTGGCCGGCGGAGCGGTGGCAGTATTACTCATATCACTGCTCTTTTACCGCAATTACAGGCACAAGCAGAAATTACAACAGCAACGGATAACCGAATTAGAAACCCAGCAACAGCTTACAGCCACCGAAGCGGTGTTAAAAGGAGAGGAGCAGGAACGTACCCGCCTTGCCAAAGACCTGCACGACGGCCTCGGGGGAATGCTAAGCAGCGTTAAATATTCACTCAATACCATGAAAGGAAATCTGATAATGACGCCTGAGAATGCCCAGGCCTTTGAACGCAGCATCGATATGCTGGACAGCTCGATAAAAGAAATGCGCCGGGTGGCGCACAATATGATGCCGGAAGCCCTGGTGAAATTCGGCCTGGATACGGCATTGAAAGATTTTTGCAATGATGTGAACCAGAGCGGTGTGCTCAAAGTGCATTATGAGAGCATCGGCATGGAGGATGCCAGTATCGGGCAAACCACTGCCATCACCATCTACCGCATTGTGCAGGAGCTGCTGAACAACAGCATCAAGCATGCCGTGGCCAAAAATGCGATCGTACAATTGAGCAGGGTCAACAACAGTCTCTCCGTTACCGTGGAAGATGATGGTAAAGGTTTTGATACTTCCATCCTGCAATCAGTGCGTGGTATCGGCTGGAGCAATATTAAAAACAGGGTAGAGTTCCTCAAAGGCAAGATGGATGTGAATTCCAGAACAGGCGAAGGAACATCGGTGCTGATAGAGCTGCCGTATTAAAATATGTTCCTGTAAAATAACAGCATTTGTTTTTTAATAACCGGCAATTAATGGGTATTATAATATCTCAGCTTAAAGGTGGTCGACCTTTTTTGCAGATAATCAGGTGTAGAGAAAGCTGTTCATAAGGTCGACCACCTTATCGGGTTACGTCACAGCATTTATTTTTAGTCAAGTATATCTCTCACAAAAGCCTGGGTACTGTCTGGATTGGTCCAGATGGTTTGAATGTTCCTGCTGTCATTTGTCGAATATTCATAAACGATAATGGTATCGCCCAGTGTTGCCGGGTTAAACCAGGCCAGCGTTTCAGCATATGGAATTTTCCCGTCCCGGTTTGCAGCCGAAAGTTTTTCTACGGTGAATGCATGCCTTGATAAAATTCGTTCCAGCTCTTTTGGACAGGTTTCAAAATGCAGCCAGATAGCATAATCAATTTTAGGAATAACCTGGTCCTGGTAGTGCAGGATTTTTATGCAGTCTGCCTGTCTTTTGCCAAATAAGGCATCATATATTTCGTCGCCAGTTCTGGGGCTTGCAGCTTTTGCCAGCTTGTTGTAAGACTTGTTTACAAACTTAAAAGCTGTCCAGGAGCTGAAACCGATAAAAGCAAAAAAGAACAGGAATGATGCCAGTTTAAGGGCCCTGTTCTTTTTTGTTAAATTCATGATCAATGTCACCAGGAACAGCAGGAAACTAAGTCCTGCAATGATGATCAATATAATTAACTCCTTCATTTTTTATTAAGTCTGGCGCTGTTGTTATGGTCGTTTTAACCTGGCTGTTTATTCCATCCAGTCCTTGGTATCCGGCATGCGGAAAGGTTTCAGGAAGAAATCGTTCATGATCGATAAAAATCTTTCCTTCTGCTCCCATGCGCCGCCATGCGTGGCGCCGGGTAAAATGCAGAGCTGTGAATTAGGAATATGTTTGAACATAGCCACCAGGTGTTCCAGGCGGATCACATCCCTGTCGCCGCCCATGATCAGGCAGGGCGCCTGTATCTTTCTCAGGTCATCGAGCGGCACATTGGGATAGTCCCGCATCATTTCAAACAATTTTACTTCGTGCTTGTCGGTTGATTTTGCGATCGTCTTATTCACCCAGGTAACGGCCCAGGGTTCAATAGCAGAGCTGTCGGGCTGTACATTGGGCGCATAAGCCACCACCCGCTTTACTTTTTTAGGATAATCCTTTGCCAGCAGGAGACAGAGGATAGCGCCATCGCTTTGTCCCCAGATAAAAGCCGAATCAATGTGCAGCTGGTTCAGCAGTTCATTCACATCCGACGCCATCTGGTCGTAGGTGAGCGGCTTGTCGGTATCGGTTGATTTACCCTGCGAACGGCTGTCCACCGCAATCACTTTGTATTTTTTCATGAGATCAGGGATATGGCTGCCTGCGGAAGCGCTGGAACCTCCATTGCCATGCAGGATCACCAATGGAGGGCCTTCACCGTAGATCTCGTAGTACATTTTAATACCGTTCACATCGGCATAGTGGCCTGCTTTTTTGCTGTTGCCGAAATTGGGCACATCGGTACCTTCTATTTTCAGCACTTTGCTTTTTGCAGCTGCATCCGTTGCCACAGAGGTTTTGAATAAAGTATTGGCGCCCATCTTCGGATCAGCAGCAGCAATGCCCTGCGTAAATGCCGGGTCTCCGTTTTCAAAATCTGCCTGGTATACAATGTCCCATTTATTCTTCTGCTTTTCCACAGACACTTTGAAATTGTCGAAATAAAAACTGCCGTTGAATTGCAGTAAAGTGCCCACCACAAGCCGTTGTGCACCCGAATCTATTTTACCTTCTATCGTATATTTTTTCCATTCGCTGTTGCGGATAGGCTTCTTCCACATATTTTCAAAAAAGCCCTGGCCTTTTTGCTTATCCACCCTGGCCCATATTCTTGCAGAAGCGCTGTCGTCAATGACATCGGCTTTTACATCGGCTTCCACTTTAAATTTTTTCCCTTCCAGTCCTGCAGCCGGGATAATGACATGACTGGCGCCCCAGGCGTCCTGGGCTGTGCTTTTTTCTGCTATTGAAAACAGCAGGCAAAAAAACAACAGTTTGTACAATGCATTTTCAGATTTCATAAAAAAGACTTTGATGTAAAAAAATATGTTGAAAAGATGCGTTCCTTCTTACAGGTATCTTTCCCTGGCAACATTGATATGATGATAAACATGGCCAACAGTGATAAACCCAAGCGCAATAACAGTCGTAGGCTTGTTGTTGGCTGAGCCGCTGCTAACGAGATCAGATTCATTAAAGCTATTAAAGAGCCGGAGCGTTGATTGACGTACAATGTCCAGCTCATCGCATAGACTTTCCCAGCTCCTGTCATTCGCATGGCTGTTGGCGGCATAATCATCTTCTTCAAAGCCGGGAATGTTTTGCGCTTCTTTGCGTGCAAAGCAGAGCGCCCTGAAATTGAAGATGCGTTCCGTATCGATAATATGCTGCAGCATTTCTTTCAGCGTCCATTTGCCCTCGGCATAAGCATATGCATGCTTCTCTGCAGGAATATCCCGGAAGAAATGATCGACCAGGCTTTGCTGTGCCGCAAATGCTTCGGTTATTTCAGCTTCAGGCACTTTATCAATATAGCGGGAAAAATAAGGAGGAAAGGTTCCTTCGATCGGTTTTGACATGGCAGTTATTTAGTACAAATGTAACTTTTTTGAGCAGGGAATCCATTGGAAATTAGAAGGAACACAGATCTTCATGATTAGTATGATGGAGTTATTAAAGTTGACAACTTTGAAGAAAGCATCTCTAAGTAAATCTCTGTAATACCAGACAATTTATCGTTATTGTCCCAGCGGGAAAGGCTCGCCCCTGTGACAGGTATTGCAGCTTACGGCGTTCAGGTATTCGGGGCGAATGGTAGAGTCGTAGTAGAAATATTTGGTATTGATGTCCATCATCAGGCGGATCATTCTCCGGCCGCTTTCCTTCATAGGAATATCCGCCGCAAAATCGAGGTCGTTGCTGTCTTGTTTTTTTGCATGACAGAAATCGCAGGATACGCCCAGGGCCTTGTTGTAGGATTGCATGATGCTGTCCAGCCTTTTTTCACTGATATCTTTCGGAAGTACCTGTAGATTTTTAAACTCCCGGTTGCTTTCAATGACGAATGCAGAGGCCATCACGAATATGGCAAGAAGGGTGATGAGTACGACAGGCCTGTATTTACTTATTATTTTCATGCTGGTACAAAATTACTCAAAATAACTTTCGGGTAAAGTTGTCGTTCAAACAAATGCCCGGTTACGCTTGTTGAAGCCCGGTACTGTCTCAGTTAGAACTTTACTATTCAAAAAAACTGCCAGGTTGTATGTCACACTGAGCCTGTCGAAGTGTTATCGAAACCGGCATAGAATAATAGTAGCCCCGCCTTCGACAAGCTCAGGCTGACAGTATCATGATTGAAACAATTCAAGCTTACCTATCAATAACCAGAAGCCGGGGATTGTTTGCTTGCAATATAAAAGCGGCTCTTTACAGGAGCCGCTTTTATCAATAGCCTGTTGATATATTAAGACTTGCTTGTTTTTTTCAAAGACGATTTTGGCAGCGGCGCTTTTTTGCCTGCTGCTAATTTAGCTGCGTACTGGATAGCGCCGTAAGCATTTACAATGCCGCCGTTTTTAGCCAGCTCACTCATATCCACCTTTTCGTCAGTGCCCGGTTTGTTTACTTTTTCACCGGGAGAAACCACTGATTTTTCAATGGCTTCTTTTACCTGCTTAGCGGTAAGGGTAGGATAGTGCTGCCATACAAAAGCGGCCACACCTGCTACCAGCGGACAAGCCATGCTCGTACCGCTTGCATTGCCATAGGTATTACCGCCGGGAATGGTAGAATAAATGCCTACGCCCGGGGCAAATACATCCACATTGCTTTTGCCGTAGTTGCTGAAGCTGGCAGTATAACCGCCATTTTTCTCGTTGCCGCTGGCGCCTACAAAAATGGCGTTGCTTGCTTTACCACCGCTCAAGTAGTTGGCATTGGGGAAGCTTGGATTTTCATCCACGTCTTTATGATCATTACCTGCAGCTGTTACCAGCAGCACACCTTTGCTTTCTGCATATTTGTAGGCATCATCCACCCATTTCTTTTCGGGAGAGAAGCCTTTACCAAAGCTCATGCTGATGATCTTGGCGCCGTTGTCCACCGCATAGCGGATGGCCAGTGCAATATCTTTATCATGCTCATCGCCATCCGGTACTGCTCTCAGCATCATGATTTGTGCATTGCTCACCACGCCGTCCATACCGATACCGTTGTTTCTTACAGCTGCAATAATACCGCTGCAATGCGTACCGTGGAAAGGAGTGTTGGCCATTACATCAGGATTGCCATAGTTGCGGTCGTTGATGTCATTTTCATTGTCGCCCACAATATCTTTCCTGTAAGCAGGAGGAGGAGTGGTCACTGCATCGCCCTTGCTCAGCTCGCCATCCATTTCGTCCAGGATCTGCTTGTTGGTAATATCAAAGTTGTTGTTATTGGCCTTTGAAATACCCACCAGGAAGTTCTTCATTGTTTTTGCTTCGGGACTTTGGGTAGTGAAGTCTTTCACATCATTACCATTGTATTCTTCTTTGCCCAGTTCTTTTCTTAAAACGGAGTCTGCTTTTTTCAGCCTTGGCACCATTTGTTTCAGGTAAGCGACCTCCTGAGGATTTACATCGCCCACAGTGGCTTGCTTGGCACGCAGGAACATCGCATATTCTGCTTTGTCGTCGGCCGAAAGCTTGCTTTCATCCACTTCTTTGCCATCCCATTTGGCTTTCAGGTTCCAGTATACACGGGCGCCTTCATAACTGTCTTTGCCTACGTTGCGACCATCTTTGCCGCCGAGGAAGTTCCAGCCGTAGATATCATCCACGTAACCGTTCTTGTCATCATCGATGCCATTACCCGGGATCTCTTTGGGATTTCTCCAGAGAATGGGCTTCAGGTCTTCATGCAAAGTGTCCACACCGCTGTCGATCACTGCTACAATGATTTTACCTGCTTTTACATTTTTGGCTTTTACAAAAGAATAGGCTTCATCCAGGCTGATGCCAGGATAGCCGTTTGTCTTTTTATCCAGCAGTTGCCAGTTTTTTGGAATGGCATCTTTATCTGAAATACTTGTTCCCTGTGCAAATGCGTGGCCACCAACCAGGAGGGCAGCAATCGCCATCGTTGAAAATTTATTCATACTTGTTTTACTTTAATAAAATAAACTGATGCGAAAATACCCTGTTTTCACTAAGGGTATTTCCCGCTGGTAATATTTTGGCTAAATTTTATACCCGGTCTGCAGGCTGTTCCCCGCCGCATTAGAGGTCGAACCGGATGCCCTGTGCCAAGGGTAATTTGTCGCTGTAATTGATGGTATTCGTCTGCCTGCGCATATACACTTTCCAGGCATCGCTGCCACTTTCACGGCCACCGCCGGTTTCTTTTTCACCGCCGAAAGCGCCGCCTATCTCTGCACCCGATGTTCCGATATTTACATTGGCGATACCGCAATCGCTGCCGCCATGCGATAAGAATTGTTCTGCTTCCCGCAGGTTATTGGTGATGATAGACGATGAAAGGCCCTGTGGCACCCCATTCTGCAAGGCAATGGCTTCGTCCATTGTTTTGTATTTCATAATGTAGAGGATAGGCGCAAAGGTTTCGTGCTGCACGATACTGAAGCTGTTCTTCGCTTCGGCAATGCAGGGCTTTACATAACAGCCGCTTTCAAAGCCCTTGCCTTTGAGTACGCCGCCTTCTACGATGAATTTGCCGCCTTCCTTTTTGCATTGCTCAATTGAAGACAAATAAGCATTCACCGCATCCTTATCGATCAGCGGACCTACATGATTTTTTTCATTCAGCGGGTTACCGATCTTCAGCTGTCCATAGGCATGCACCAGTTTCTCTTTGAATTTATTGTAGATCTTTTCATGAATGATCAGCCTCCGGGTAGTGGTACAGCGTTGACCTGCGGTACCCACAGCGCCGAATACGGCGGCGGTGATCGCAATGGCAATATCGGCGTCCTGCGATACGATGATCGCATTGTTGCCGCCCAGCTCCAGCAGGCTTCTTCCCAGTCTCTGACCCACGGCGGCCGCTACGGCTTTACCCATACGGGTGCTACCGGTAGCCGATACCAGCGGTATACGGGGATCGTTGCTCATCCATTCGCCCGCTTCATGGCCACCTGTTACAATGTTGCTCACACCTTCGGGCACATTATTTTTCTTAAATACTTTCTGTACTATTTTCTGGCAGGCTACAGCGCACAGGGGCGTTTTTTCACTGGGCTTCCAGATACACACATCCCCGCAAACCCAGGCCAGCATACTGTTCCAGCTCCATACTGCCACCGGGAAGTTGAAGGCGGAAATCACGCCAACGATACCCAGCGGGTGGTATTGCTCATACATCCGGTGCGAAGGTCTTTCGCTGTGCATGGTCAGTCCATGCAGCTGGCGGCTAAGTCCCACGGCAAAATCACAGATATCGATCATTTCCTGCACTTCGCCCAGTCCTTCCTGCAGGCTTTTCCCCATTTCATAGCTCACCAGCTGACCCAATGCCTGTTTTTGATTCCTTAGTTCCTCGCCGATCTGTCTTACCACTTCGCCACGCTTGGGTGCAGGCCAGGTGCGCCATTGCTCAAAAGCTTCTGCAGCTTTGATCACCACAGCCTCGTAATTATTTTTATCAGCGCCTTTTACTTTGGCAATTTCCCTGCCGTCAACAGGAGAGTAAGAGGTAATGATTTCCCCTTTGGATTTTAACCAGGTAACACCGGTGGAAACTCCTTCATTGGCAGCTATAATGCCCAATTTTTTTAAGAAAGCAATCATATTGTTGTAGAATTTGAGGACGCAAGGTACAAAATTAGTTTTGAGCGGGTGAAATGAGGTAGGAGGAAGAATGTGCAAGCGTGAATTTAAAGGTTGTGGGGTTATTATACGTTGACTGCAGTCAATGGCGGAAGCTGGCAGTATTTAGTATTACAGGTAGTTAACCACTGTCAGCTGCTGCTCTTCTTGGCTGCTTTCTGTTTAAATTTTACTGCCCAGCTTTTCATTTGTTCAAGGATTGGCTTTAGTGTCAATCCGTATTTTGTCAGACTATATTCAACTGTTATCGGAACCGTATTGAATGTCTGTCTGTGTATAATCCCGGTTGCTTCCAGGTCTTTTAGTTCTTTTATCAGCATCTTGGGTGAGATGCCCGTGATTTCCCGCTCCAGTTCTTTAAACCGCATTTTTCCGTAATACAGGTTTGTAAGAATGTGCAGTTTCCACTTTCCTCCCAAAACGCCTAAGATAAACTGCATATCTTCTATGTCGTTTACACATTTTTTCATTTTTCCTTTCGTTTTATTGTTTTGATTATCAGCAACAATATCCTTTTGGTTATTAGTTTACTTTATTGTAACTACTTTCAAAAGTATATCATTGGTTTTATATTTGCACCTTAAAAAGAAATCTATGTTGAAAAGAAGAACAATTTTAATAACAGGTGGCGGTTCGGGAATCGGTGAGGCGCTCGCCACAAACTTGTCGAAAGACAACAAAGTAATTATTTGTGGAAGAAATGAAGAAAAATTAAGGAAAGTTGCTACTGCAAATCAAAATGTATCCTACTATGTTGCTGATATAGGATCTGTTGATGGCATTAATGAACTGTTCAGCAATATAGCCAATGACAACATCATTTTGGACGTTGTGATAAACAACGCAGGGATTGCCGAAATATGGGACATTGCCAGGACCTCGCTTCCTTCAGCCCTGATTTTTGAAAGTATAAATGCTAATATGAGTGGCGCTATTGCCGTTACGCAACAGTTCATCAACCAGGCAGACAGGTCTAAGGACAATGCCATCATAAACATTACTTCGGAAGTTGCATTTTTCCCTGTCAGCGTGATGCCATTATATTCGGCATCGAAAGCAGGTATCAGCGTTTTTACCAAAGCGTTACGGGTATTATTAAAAGATACCACTTTTAAAGTCGTGGAAATTTTACCGCCTGCAGTTGACACGGGAATGTCAAGAGGACTGGGGAACAATTATGTTCAACGCAAACCGGCCGATTTTGCACAGCAGATCATAGGTGTTGTAAACAAAGGAAAGACAGAATATGCTCCTGGTTCTAATGTCCCCATGTTGAAAATATTCAATAAGTTCCTGCCAAAAACAGGGTTGAAACTAATTGACAAAATAATAAGAAAGCGCTTGAAGCTGGAATAGTATTGCCGCCGGCCATGTGGAACAGGAAAAGCAACGCATTGTATTCCTTCTCCCTGCCGCAGATTTTCCCGGATTGTACCCAGGATTTAAAACTATCACTATTCAGTGCATAGCCTATTTCGGGGCAAGATGCCTATTGTAATTTCACCCATTTTCGCTATTGTTACTCCGTTTGTCTTTTTTCAATTTTGTTGCTAAAAGACATCCCATAATGAAAAAGGTAATTTTTATTTTATCTGCTGTTTTTATTTACTGTTTTACTAATGGACAAAGTGTTGGCATCGGAACCGCTGCTCCAAACTCCAAAGCCGCCTTAGATATAAGTAGTACCACCAAGGGTCTATTAATTCCTTCAATGACCTCGATACAAAGAGGTTTAATTGGCTCAGCACCCGATGGGTTAATGGTGTACGATACAGACCAGCATTTATTTTATCATTACGATGGCGGCAGTTGGCGGAAAATAACCAACAGCACATTTTGGAATAATTCAACCAGCCGTAATTACGTTTATAACACGACCGACAGTATTGGCATAGGCACATCAACACCTACAAACCGGCTGGATGTAAACGGCAACATCCGTACAAGGGATACACTGATTGTAGATGGAAGGGCTACAATTGAAGGAAGTGCAGGAGTGGCAGGTAATCTTGGTGCAGGCAGCCTAAGTACTAGTGGAAATCTAACTGTTGCGGGCAATTCAATATTGAATGGCACCACTACTGCAAACGGAAACGTAAATGTAAGCGGAACAGTAAATACAGATGCGGCAATTAATATTGATAATTCCAGCGCTATATTGCAACTAAAAAGCAATGGTGTTAACAAAGGGTTCGTTCAGTTATCTTCTGATAACTTAAGGCTAGGTACCAACAGTGGAAATGCTCAATCGATTATTTTTCGGTTAAATGGCAACGACCGCACCACTATGTATGCAAGTGGTGATATTAATGTTGATGGAAAAGTAACCAGGCAGGCGCAGACAGGGTTTAATGATCTGCTGCCAATTGCATACGGAAGAGTTAAAGCAGATGGGAGTATTGTAAGTGGTTCGGGCAATTTTACAATAACATACCTGAGTGAGGGTGAGTTTCGCATCTATTGCTCAGATGTCACTACATCTTCAACTGTTATAGCAATGTCTACATTTAGTACATATTATCCTGAGGTTTCCGCTGCCGCCGCTTATTCTGTCGGTTCTGGTATAGTGTATGTAGATTCATATTGGAAAAGTGCAACGGCAAAAAACCCCAGTGGTTTTACTTTTGTAATCTATAGGTAATCGAAAACCTGGGAATAGATATTAGCAGTTTGGTACCTGTTGTAGTTTTGCTGCAAAAAAGAAGGGCAGGGGATGTATAATAATTGCAATGCGGGTGAAAACACCCCGCATTGGTGAAAGGTGGTCAACCTTCTGAACAGCATTCCCTATACTTGATTATCTACAACAAAGGTCGACCACCTTTAAATTGAGACACTAGCAAAAAATCCCCTTTTTCAATGAGTATGGAGGCCTTCATTTCTGGTTATTTTTAAAAATTAAAACCAGATTAAAATGAAAAAAGCAATTATTCTACTTTTATCAGTATCAGTTACTGTAATGGGGGCGAGTGCTCAACGTAAAAAAGATTCCATTGTCATCAGTAATAAAATAGTGCCGGTTAAAACGGCGGTAACGGTGCCCGTAACAACGACCACTGCGGCGCCAGCTACCACTACCAATCAGACTAAAGCCACCCCTCCTTCGACTCCGGCTACCACAACACCCGTTAAAACAGATGCGGATTATTTTCTTGCCGGGGCCATTGTAAAGGTCTCCACGGGAAGTGACAATAAGGAAGCCAGCAACTCAAGTGCCGGATTTTATGTCCGCCCGAGAAGATCCGATAATTTCATCACCTACCGGCTGGAAAATTATTTGAATGAGCTGAAAGTAAATCAAACCACGGATCTGCGATTAGACAGGGCAACAGATCTTACCAATAATAAAAACTCGTTGCAATATTTTAAGCAGAACGGGCTAGCGGTAGAAATTATTTACTGCAACAGGATATTCTGTACAGATGCATGGAAAATAAACGGGATCACCGTAGTGCTTGAATTTAAAGACAGCCAGGGAAATCCGGCGCCGAATGGATTCGCTTCCAAAACAATCAGTTTTCCGGTATCAAGCGGTACGCTGGGGTTTGTGGCCGGCTGTAACCCTTTCTGGGTTTCCAATACCTCCGGTTGCGGGTACAGTGACCAGCTGCAAAAAATGCTATTAAAAACCGACGAATATTTTCAGCCATTGCCGAATAAGCTGCTTTATTATTATAACAATGATTTTAATTAAAAAATCACTGCGAAGCAGTAACCCGCCAGTGCTTTATTGCTTTTGCCTTGCTATGGGTGACCCAAAAGAGATATTTTATTGCCGGTAAAAGCATCAATCATATTAATTTCGCTGCTCCTGCGGTCATGCAGGTCAACCTTTTTGATATGAAAAAACTATATATACTCCTGGTAGCTGCAGCGGTATCCTGCAAAAGCACACAGCAACTGAACAACCATGCAACTGGTAACAGCCAGTTGGTGGCAGACGGCAAATTGTTTACTGCGCTGTTCCAGCAGAAAGCCGCTGAATACAAGGCTTTGTGTTTCCAGGCATACAATATTGCACAACTGCGGCTGGACCAGGCGCTGGCAGATCCTACGCTTACCAAAGCGAAAGCAGTGGTGACGGATATTGATGAGACGTTACTGGACAACAGCCCTTATGCCGTACACCAGGGCCTGCAGGGAAAAGACTATGAACCGGCCACCTGGAGCGAGTGGACAGATCGTGCGGATGCCGATACGATGGCGGGAGCGCTGGGTTTCTTTACATATGCTGCGTCGAAAAACGTGGAGGTATTTTATATCACCAACCGGGAGGAAAAGGAGAGGGCCGGCACTTTAAAAAATCTTCAAAAATTCGGTTTCCCTTACGCTGATGAAGCACACCTGCTCACCAAAACAACCACGTCGGGTAAAGAGCCCAGGAGACAGCAGGTATTGACCGCTCATGATATTGTTTTGTTGCTGGGCGATAATTTGTCTGATTTCAGCACCCTGTTTGACAAGAAGACCACTGCGGAGCGTACCAAAAATGTGCAGGACAATGCCGTTTTGTTCGGCAAGAAATTCATCGTGCTGCCGAATGCCAATTACGGTGACTGGGAAAGCGCCCTGTACCAGTATAATTATAAGCTGACAGCTGCGCAGAAAGATTCCGTCATCAGGAGCGTACTGAAAAGCTACTAGCCTAGTACTGTTCTTTCTCGTTGGGAAAATCGCCGCTCTTCACATCACCGATATAAGCCTGTACAGCCCCGGTGATCTGTTCATGCAGGTTCAGGTATTGCCTTAAAAATCTTGGCTTGAACTCCGTATTGATCCCCAGCATATCATGCATTACAAGTACCTGGCCATCGCAGCCGTTGCCGGCGCCGATGCCGATAGTGGGAATAGACAGGCTTTTGGAAACTTCTGTTGCCAGTGTTGCCGGGATCTTTTCCAGCACGATGGCAAAGCAACCGGCTTCCTGCAATAATAAGGCATCCTTGCGCAGCTTTTCGGCTTCGGCCTCTTCTTTGGCCCTTACGGTGTAGGTGCCGAATTTGTAAATGCTCTGGGGGGTAAGGCCGAGGTGTCCCATTACTGGAATGCCTGTATCTACAATGCGTTTGATGGATTCAGCCACTTCAGCGCCGCCTTCCAGCTTGATGGAATGGCCGCCTGTTTCTTTCATAATGCGGATGGCGGAATTCAACGCTTCTTTTGAATTGCCCTGGTAAGAGCCGAAAGGGAGATCTACCACCACGAGACAATGATCGATGCCACGTACCACGGAAGACGCATGGTAGATCATCTGGTCGAGCGTAATAGGCAGGGTGGTTTCATGGCCCGCCATTACATTGCTGGCGCTGTCGCCCACGAGTATCACATCAATGCCTGCTTTATCAAACAACTGCCCGAAGGAATAATCATAGGCGGTGATCATGGATATTTTTTCACCGGCCGATTTCATTTTCTGCAGGGTATTGGTGGTAATTTTTTTTACTTCTTTATTTACAGACATGGGAAGGGGTTTTACAGTTTAAAAGTTCAACGGTTCAAGAGTAAAGGTTTAATGGGTTGGATCCTTTCTGAGCTCCTGCCACAAATGCTGCACCAATCCATCAGCGAGACCGATCTTGGGCACATATATTTCTTCGGCGCCGGCCCAGCGCATGACATTCAGGTAAATGGTAATGGCCGGCACGATCACATCAGCCCGATCCCGGCGCATATTGTATTGTGCCATTCTTTGCTCCAGCGTAAAGGAGCCCAATTCCTGATAATAGTTTTTCAGCAGCTCCATGCTGAGCGGTTTGCCGTCTTTTTTCTTACTCAATGAAAATACTTTATTGATATTGCCACCGCTCCCGATAGCGATCACTTGTTTATGCCCCTTGGTAACGGCTTTCACCGTATTCTTCATTTCATCCCAATTGGCATCGGTGACCATATTTTTCAGCAGGCGGATGGTGCCTATATTGAATGAATTTTTATAAATTAGAATACCATTGCTGAAGAAAGATAATTCGGTACTGCCGCCACCCACATCAATGTAGAGATAACTGTGCTCTGTATCCATATTCTCCGCCACATGATTCTCATAAACTAGATTGGCTTCCATATCACCGCTGATGATCTCTATTTTCACACCGCTTGTTTTGTAGATGCGGTCTATGATCTCTTCACTGTTGGCAGCATCCCGCATGGCGCTCGTGGCGCAGGCTTTCACCGCCTCCACACCGTAGGCATTCATCAGGTGCTTAAAGCCTTGTATGGTTTCGGTGAACATTTTTTCCCGTTCGGGGGAAATGATACGGGTCTCAAACACATCGAAGCCCAGCCTCAGGGGCACACGAAAAAGATTCAGCTTGTTGAACTGCGGTTTTTCTTTTCCGTTCACTACCACTTCGGTAATGAGCAGGCGGGCGGCATTGCTTCCGATATCTATTGCAGCGAGTATCAATGGCGAAAATTTTTGATCGCACTAAAATACAATAATTACCTGTTTGAGCTGTTGACAAGTTTCAGGCTGTGTCTTATAAGGTGGTCGACCTTCTGAGGCATCTACCAAAAGGTCGATCACCTTTAAACGGAGAAGCGCTCAATATTTTTTCTGGTACAGATAATTGTATATCTCCACCTGCGAACGCACTTTGGCTTTGTTACGTGGATTTACATATTCATTGCTGAGGTCGTTGTCGAGGATCCTTGCCTTGGTATTATCCTTCAGCTGGATATTTATGATGTCGATGATCTCCTGCTGCATCTGGGGCTCAAGGATAGGGCAAGCCGCTTCAATGCGATGATCGATATTGCGCACCATCCAGTCGGCGGAAGAGATGAACATTTTTGTATGGCCGCCATTGTTGAAAATAAGCACCCTGGCATGTTCCAGGTATTCATCCACGATGCTGATGGCCTGCACCGGTTTTTTGAATTTTTTATTTTCGGAATACATGCAGAAAATTCCCCGTACAATGAGCCTGATCTCCACACCTGCTTTGGCAGCTTCTTCCAGCTTGAGGATGAGCTGCTCATCACTGAGCGAATTGAGCTTTAAGGTAATGCCCGCCGGTTTCTTATGTTTGGCGTATTTGATCTCTTTATTGATCAATGCGATCAGCTGTTTGCGCATACCGGTAGGACTTACCATTAGCGTCTTGCAGGCATTGAGCACATTGATCCTTGTCCTGGGATTTTCCAGGTAAGTGAAGATGCGGTTCACATCAGCCATGATATTCCTGTCGGAAGTAAGCAGGCAGTGATCGCCGTACAGCTGCGCCGTTTTTTCATTGAGGTTGCCTGTGCTTACAAACCCGTAATGCGTAGTGATGTTGTCTTCTCTTTTCTTAATAAGGCAAAGCTTGGCATGCACTTTTTCGTTGGGTACCCCTATCAATACTTTTACGCCGGCTTCTTCCAGCTCTTCTTTCCATTCAAGATTGGCCTCTTCATCAAAACGTGCCCGCAGCTCCAGCACGGCTGTGACCTGTTTGCCGTTCCGCACGGCATTGGTGAGCGCATTGATCACTTTGGAACGGGCAGCCAGGCGATAGCAGGTGATCTTGATGCTCACTACATTGGGATCAATGGCGGCTTCCCGCAGCATATCGATCACACTGTCGAATGAGTGATAGGGGAAATTGAGCAGCACATCATTCTTAAATATCACATTGGTGACACTGTTGGCATTTTTCAGCAAAGGATGCGTAAACGATTTTTTACGGGTGCTTTTTACAGGAAATACCGCATCCGGGAAATTGATAAAATCTTTGAAATTATGAATGCGGCCACCCGGCACCAGGTTTTCTTTCAATGAAAGTCCCAGTCGTTTTACAAGATAAGTAAGCAGGGAGATATCAATGTCTTTGTCAAATACAAAACGGATGGGTTTACCTTTTTTCCGGTTCTTCAGTCCTTTTTCAATTTTCTGTATCATCGAAGTGGACACATCATTGTCGATATCAATTTCCGCATCACGGGTGATCTTGATGATATGTGCCGAAAACTGGTCGTAGCCGAAAGAGGCAAAGATCACCGGCAGGCAAAACCGGATGATGTCATCCAGCAATATAATATTATGCTCCTCGGGTTTGCCGGGTACTATTAAAAAACGGGGCAGGCTCCTGGCGGGCACCGATATCAGTGCAAAGCGCTGGGGTATCGATTTGTCTTTTTTGGAAAGCTTACAGGCAAGGTAAATGGATTTGTCATTGAGCACCGGGAAATTCTGGATGCTTTCTATCATCAACGGCACAATGCTGCTCCTTACTTCTTCATTGAAATATTCGAGCACAAATTTCTGCTGCGGGCCGGTCAATTTTTTTTCATTGAGCAGGTGAATATGCTGCTTGGCAAGCTCTCTTTGAATTTCTTTCCAGATATTTTCGAAAGCGATCTGCTGCTGCTGCACAATTTCCTGTATCTGCTCAATAATGCTTTCGGGCTTTTGCTCCAGGTGCATTTTGGCTTTATTGCCCAGTTCGGTCATCTTGCGCAGCGTGGCTACCCGTACCCTGAAAAATTCATCGAGGTTGCTGGAAAAGATACCCAGGAATTTTATGCGTTCTTTTAAAGGGACGGTGTCGTCGGCAGCTTCCTGCAGCACCCGGTCGTTGAATGAAAGCCAGCTGATATCCCGGACTATAGTTTTCCTCTTATGCAAAGCAAAAATTTAATGATACCCGGCAAAATTATTGGCTTACAATCGTTTCCAATATTAAATTTTAGTGAATAGGGGTTGCCGTTATATCCGTTTGATCGTTTTTATTCATGTAGGGCAGCGCCAGCAACGATATTAACCCGGCGACTATAATTATAGAGGTATTGGCGCCCCAGATAAGCCAGCCGAAGGCTTTGCCGGTAGGTGAAGGAATGGAATAGATGAGTAGTGTTTCCATTACAAAAATAGGAAAGGAGCCGATGCCGCCCGGTGTGGCGATCATGGCCAGCGTGGCCAGCGTCAACACAGAGAAAGCAGCCCTGATATCCAAATGCTCCATTCCACCCATCGCAAAAAAGCCGATATACACCTGC
The DNA here is from genome assembly GCA_047602605.1 of Ferruginibacter sp. GTDB lineage: Bacteria > Bacteroidota > Bacteroidia > Chitinophagales > Chitinophagaceae > Ferruginibacter. Next base: position 92,302 of record JASGGW010000003.1, on the reverse strand, counting down.
AGCAGGTACATCGACCATATAAAAATGGTATGCCCCAGGAATTTATTTTTATGCTGCAGGTTTTTGATGGCGATAAAGCCATCGCCGATGCCTTTTACAAAACTGTTCACTTTGGCGATGATCCTGTTGTGAGGGAAGGCTTTTGCCATCCAGCGAAGTCCTGCAAAAACGATCGTCACAAGGCCCAGCAGCAGGAGCAGCTTTATCCATACAGGAGTGCCGGCGGAACCGGCCGATATTTTTTCGAGCTTGCTTTCCACATAGCCGCCGATGAGGTTGATCTGTATAAGCACTGTTATGCCGATGAAGATGATATAACAGATAAGGTCGAATGCTCTTTCGACGATAACGGTTCCGAGCACTTTGTCGAATTTTAATTTTTCGTAACGGGCCAGCAGTGTGCATTTGAGTATTTCTCCCAGGCGGGGGAAAGCAGAATTGGCAAGATAACCTACCATCGTGCTGGCAAAGCTGTTTTTAAGCTTAGGGTGATAGCCCAGCGGCTCCATCAGTAGTTTCCATCGCATGGAACGGCTGAGATGGCTGAGAAGGCTCATGAGCACTACGGGTATCATGAGCCAGTAGTTGACACTCCAGAGTGCATCATTGAATTCGCCCCTTTCTTCGCCTGTCATCGATTTGAGCTGCCACCATATCAGGAAAATGCCCACTCCCAGGAAGAAAACGTATTGAAAAACGGATAATAGCTTTTTGCCCATGGGCACAATTTACTAATAGATTATTTTATGGATGCAGGACCAGGTTATCGATCAGCCGCACTTCATTCAAAAAAGCGGCCACCAGCGCAACGACCGCTGTTTTGCCATCCCAGTCATTCACCAGTTCCAGGCTGCCTGCATCGGCTATTGCTACATAATCAACTTTAAAGCCATTTTGTTCCAGGTAAGCAGCGGCTTCTTTTTTTAACGAATCCATATCGCCGGGACGAAGTTCCTGTTTGATGCGTCGAAGCGTCTTGATGATGTATAAAGCCTGCTGTCTTTCGCTGTCACTTAAGCGCATATTACGGCTGCTCATTGCCAGGCCGTCCTGTTCCCTTACCGTAGTGCATATTTGCAGCTGTACCGGGTGTTGCCGCAGTTCGATCATCCGGGCGATGACCATACATTGCTGGTAATCTTTCTGCCCGAGAAAGAGGGTAGTGGGCTGCACGGCCTGCAGCAGCTTATCCACTATCTGGCACACGCCCTGGAAATGCCCGGGACGGAATTCTCCTTCCAGCACGGTTTCCAGGTAGCCGAGGTCGTAATGCGGCAGTGTTTCATTGGCCGGGTACATTTCGGCAACTGCGGGCAGGAAAAGTATATCGCAGCCGGCGCCTTCCAGCATATCAATATCCCGGGTAATGGTGACCGGGTATTTTTCAAAATCCTGCTTATTATTGAATTGGGTAGGATTGACAAATATGCTGCAGACAGTTATATCACTTATGGCCCTGCTTTCTTCTATCAGCGACAGGTGGCCCCGGTGTAAGGCTCCCATGGTAGGCACAAAACCTATACGGTGTCCTTTTTGCCTGTGCGGCGTCAATTGTAACTGTAAATCCCGGATCGTTTTTACGAGAATCATGATTGGATATTTTAATGGCGGCCGTTAATGTGCCGGTTTCGACAAGCCAGCCCGACCGCTTTCCTGCTTGAGACACTGCTCAAAAGCCTCTTTTTACCCTTATATGGATAAAAATGCGTACTTTTGCACTCCTTTTAAAGGATTTAGCATCTAAATAGAAAAAATGTCTACAAAGAAAAGGATTTTATTTATCGCAAATGAAATGTCTCCTTACCTGGAATTAACGGAGTTTGCGGAAACGGTTAATAAGCTTGCGGTATTGTCCAATGATAATAATATGGAAGTGAGGTGCATCATGCCGAGGTTCGGTGTTATCAACGAACGCAGGCACCGGTTGCACGAAGTGGTAAGATTATCCGGCATCAATGTTACGATTGACAATGATGATTATCCGCTGATCATTAAAGTGGCTTCCCTGCCGAATGCAAGATTGCAGGTCTACTTTCTGGACAACGAAGATTTTTTCAAACGTAAATCCATTTTTACCGACGAGAATGATAAGTGGTTTGATGACAACGGCCTGAGAACCGTATTGTTTTGCAAAGGCGCCCTGGAAACGGTGAAAAAATTCGGATGGCCTCCTGACATTATTCATTGCAGCGGCTGGATGACAGGGCTGATCCCGATGTACCTGAAAACAGTGTATAAGAAAGAACCGGTATTCAGTCACAGTAAAGTGATATTTACCATCGGTGAAAATACTTTTAAGGATAAGATGGGCGCCGATTTTACAAAGCTGCTCAGCATCAGCGACAGCGTTACCAAGAAGGACCAGGAAGTGTACAAGGATAACAACAATACAGCCCTGTTCCGTGGCGGCGCCACTTATGCCGATGCCATTACTTTCGGAGCGGAAAAGGTAGATAAAAAGCTGGCGGAAGAATTCAGTAAAGTAAAGGGTAAGAAGGTGTTGAAGTACGATGCTGAATCTGATTTAACAGACTATTTACAATTATATACCGACCTTGCCCAATAGATAATTCTGTTTAAAAAACTTCATTTGTGCTAAAACGACTTTTACCCGCTGCTATTATAGGATATGTATTGCTTATAATTGTAAACTGGGGCTGTACCAAACTAGACACCACAAAGCTTGGAAGCGATCTTATTCCTGCAGTAGATAATGTATATACATTCTCCGATACTTTCCCGGTAATCACTACACAGGGTATCTTCAATGATACTTTCAAGATCAATAAAACGATGAATAATGTGCTGGGAGCGATTGATGATGATCATCTCATCGGCGCTACCAATGCCAATATTTATTTCCAGGTAAAACCGGGCTTTTTCCCTTTCTATTTCGGCAATGCGGGCGATACCATCCTGCCAACGGTAGATTCAGTGGTATTATGCCTGAATTTTGCAGGTATGTGGGGCGATTCCAGCAAGCCGCAATCATTAAGGGTATCCACCATCAACCAGAAATCTTTTTCAGATTCTCCCTACAATTATCATTATATCTCTTACCAGCCAACGCTGGGTAATGTGGTTGGCAATAAGAACGTTGATATCCGCACATTAAAGGATACCATCCGCACAAGGGGCGACTCCATGACGAACCAGATCAGGATCAAGCTGGATCAAACCTTTGCGCAGGAGCTATTCAGCACGGACAGTCTGCCTACCGGCACCAATAATTTCTTCAGGACGGATTCCTTGTTCAGGAGCAAGTTTCATGGTTTTGCGGTAGAAGGCCTGAGCGGCAATGCGCTGATGTATATCAGCCTTACCGATACCAGGACCCGGCTGGAGGTGCATTACAAATGCAAAAGAAAAAACACGGGTAAGCTGGATACCACTTCCACCTACTTTTATGTGAACTCCAACGACTTCGGTTCAATACTTCCTTCGGCTACATCCAATTATATCAACAGGAGCTACAGCTCACAGGTAACCAATCCTGCGAGCGATTATCTCTATCTTATTACCGGCCCTGGCACTTATGCCAACCTGCGTATTCCTGCATTGGATACGCTGAGCAACAGGATCATCCACCGTGCGGAAATATATTTTGAGCATGCTCCCGATATTGCCGGCGGATTGAATGACAGTATTTTCTCACCGCCGCCTTATATGTACCTCGACCTGGTAGATACGGGTGCCACCAAGTGGAAACCGATTTATCATGACCTGAACCCGGGCATTGCATACGACCCTGATTATAAAACGGCAGGTCTGCCTTACTACCCCGGTTCAGTAGACTTTAGCTATTTCGGCGGTTTCTCCCGTAAGGGCACTAACCTGGCCGGTCAGCCTGTTACGTATTATTCTATTAATATCTCAAGGCATGTACAGCGCATTATTACGCAGCATACGCCTAACTATACCTTCCGCTTATTCCCGGCGTACAGCCTGCTGTACCCGCAGTACACCAATGCCACCAGCATTGCCTACGACAACCCGCTGGCTTATGGCCGGGTAAGGATCAAGAGCGGTTCCTACTCCCTTGATCCCCGGCTGCGGATGAGGATGGTCATCATCTGGTCAAAAATATAATTCACATATTCACAAAGTCCTCCTGAATTGCATGGAGGACTTTGTTCATTAATATGACAGCCCTTATCTTTGCAATCTCAAAAAAATATATATGCCTTATTTATTTACATCAGAATCCGTTAGTGAAGGACATCCGGATAAAGTAGCTGACCAGATCAGCGATGCGTTAATTGATAACTTTTTAGCTTTTGATCCTGCCAGTAAAGTAGCCTGCGAAACATTGGTAACAACAGGACAGGTAGTATTGGCCGGTGAAGTAAAAAGTAAAGCTTACCTCGATGTACAGGAAATTGCCCGTGGTGTGATCCGTAAAATCGGTTACACCAAAAGTGAATATATGTTTGAAGCAAACTCTTGCGGTATTCTTTCTGCCATTCATGAACAAAGCGGCGATATCAACCAGGGCGTTGACCGTAAAAAGAAAGAAGAGCAGGGTGCAGGTGACCAGGGTATGATGTTTGGCTATGCCACCAATGAAACGGAAGATTATATGCCGCTGGCGCTGAATCTTGCGCATAAATTGCTGGAGGAGCTGGCTGCTTTGAGAAGAGAAAATAAACAGATCAAATATCTCCGTCCTGATGCCAAAAGCCAGGTAACGCTGGAGTATGATGATAACAACCAGCCGGTGCGTATTGATGCGATCGTAGTATCAACACAGCACGATGATTTTGGTAAGGATGATGCGATGCTGGCGAAGATCAAAAAAGATATCATCAACATCCTGATCCCAAGGGTGAAAGCAAAATACCCGAAATATGCGCACCTGTTCAATAACAAGATCAAGTATCATATCAACCCTACCGGTAAGTTTGTGATCGGTGGCCCGCACGGCGATACAGGTCTTACAGGCCGCAAGATCATCGTAGATACCTATGGTGGTAAAGGCGCTCACGGCGGTGGTGCATTCAGTGGTAAAGACCCAAGTAAAGTAGACCGCTCTGCTGCTTATGCAACAAGGCATATTGCTAAAAACCTGGTAGCTGCCGGTTTGTGCGATGAAGTGCTCGTACAGGTTTCCTATGCGATCGGTGTGGCTCAGCCAACGAGCATTAACGTGAATACCTACGGTACTGCCAAAGTGGGTCTCACAGACGGACAGATCGCAGACAAGATCATGAAGATAAAAGCATTCGATATGCGTCCATACTTCATTGAGCAACGCCTGAAGCTGCGTAACCCGATGTATAGCGAAACGGCTGCTTACGGGCACATGGGCCGCAAAAGCGAAACCGTTGAAAAGACTTTCACTTCTCCTGATGGAAAAAGCATCAAAAAGAAAGTGGAACTGTTCACCTGGGAAAAACTGGATGCTGTAAAAGAGGTAAAAAAAGAATTCGGCTTAAAATAAACCGGTACTTTTAAAATTATAAGGGCTGCAGCAATGCAGCCCTCTTTTTTTCCTGGCCACAATAGAAGAAAGGGTAGTATATCAGTTTTGAATCATCCTATTCAAAACACTGTCATGCTGAGCCTGTCGAACTGTTGTCGGAACCGGCATAGTATAATAATAGCCGCCGCCTTCGACAAGCTCAGGCTGACAATCTTTCAAATTGAGACACAGCCAAAGCAAGCAACCAGCTGTTATATATAAAGAAGACGCTAATTTTGCAGCATGAAAAAATTCAGGCACCAGCACAGCCGTCCTAAAAAAAATACACTCATCATAGGCAGGGCTGCGGTTATTCAGGCAATGGACGAAGGAAAGCAGCTCGAGCGCATTTATATGCAATCCACCTTACATGGCGAAACGATCGATACGATCAAAAGACTGGCTACACAGCATGGCGTGCCAGTGAATAAAGTTCCAGTGGAGAAGCTCAATAATTTCAATGTACATAACCACGAGGGCGTGGTGGCACAGATATCCAAAATACAATACCAGGACCTGCAGGATGTCATTTCCTTCGTGGTGGAAGATGGCCAGACACCGTTGTTCCTTATCCTGGATGGCATCACCGATATCCGGAATATCGGCGGCATTGCCCGCAGCGCTTATGCGATGGGCGTGCAGGCCATCATCATTCCTGATAAAGGAGTAGGCGCCCTGAACGAAGATGCGATCCTCACTTCTGCAGGCGCCTTGGAACAGATCGCCGTATGCCGGGTGCAAAGCCTCATGAAAGCCGTAGACGACCTGCATTTGAACGGCATCAAAGTACTGGCCAGTGAAATGACAGCCAAAACGGATATCAGCAGCTGTAATTTTACCGATCCCTGTGCTATCGTAATGGGCGGTGAGGAGAAAGGCATTTATCCTGCCTTGATGAAGATCTGCGACGAACAATTTAAGATACCCATGCCCGGTAATTTTGAAAGTTTAAATGTATCGGTAGCAACCGGTATTATTTTATACGAAGCCGTGAGGCAAAGAATGAAATAGATCATGACAAAAAGCAACACGCTGAAGTTGATTGAATGTCCCCGTGATGCCATGCAGGGCTGGGCACATTTTATTCCTGCCGGGAAAAAGATCGCTTATATCAATGAGCTGCTGAAAGTGGGATTTGATACGCTTGACTTCGGCAGCTTTGTATCACCCAAAGCCATTCCCCAGATGGCCGATACCGCAGAAGTGATCCGGAACATTGATACCGCAGGCTCTTCTACAAAGCTGCTGGCCATCATTGCCAACCAGCGGGGCGCTGAAGATGCCGTTCAATTTGACAAAATAGATTACCTCGGTTTTCCTTTTTCTGTTTCAGAAACATTCCAGCAACGAAATACCCATTCAAGTATTGCAGCATCCCTGGGTCGGGTGGAGGATATACAAGATCTCTGTGTTAAAAATAATAAACAGCTCGTGGTGTACATATCAATGGGCTTTGGCAATCCTTACGGCGATCCTTACAATGAAGAAATTGTGTATGAATGGGTGAACAGGCTGGTGGCAATGGGCATTCATATTATTTCCCTGGCAGATACTGTAGGATTGGCCACTGCCGAACAGGTTTTCACTATCACCGATACGTTGATCAAGGCATTACCCCAAACTGAAATAGGCGTTCATCTGCATTCCACCGCTTTCAACTGGAAAGCAAAAACCGATGCTGCTTTAAAAGCAGGATGCCTTCGTTTTGACGGCGCCTTAAAAGGCATCGGCGGTTGTCCCATGGCAAACGATGAACTGGTAGGCAACATGGATACGGAGCTGATGATCCCTTATTTTGAAGAAAAAGGATTGCTCAGCGCTCTTAACCAGGAAGCGCTGGCTAGCTGCAGCAGGATGGCTGCAGAAATATTTATCTGACTGATCACCTGTCTTAATAAAAGTAAACATGGATTTCCGACTGGCATTTACACCTAAGCCATTTGATACAAAGCTGAAGCACCCGGATAAATTGTTCCTGGCAGGGTCCTGCTTCACAGAACAGATAGGGCAGAAGCTGGCTGCGCACAAATTCCGCATCATCGATAACCCAAATGGTATTCTTTTTAACCCGGTAAGTATTGCCCGTTCTGTGATCTCTTACATAGAAGACAAACGGTATAGTGCAACCGATTTATTTTACCAGAATGAATTATGGGGTAGCTGGGAGCATCATACAAAGTTCTCTTCTGTTGACCAGGCCGAAGCGCTGGATACAATCAACCGCTCACAGGAAGCTGCCCATAAGTTTCTCCGGGAGGCCGACTGGCTGCTGCTTACGCTCGGTTCTGCTTTTGTGTACGAGCTGGAAAACAGGCAGGTGGTGGCCAATTGCCACAAAGTACCCACGGATAAATTCACCAAAAGATTGTTGTCGCCCGAAGAGGTGATCACCACACTGGATACATTGATCCACCGGCTGAAAAATTTTAACCCTTCGCTCAAAATCATTTTCACCATCAGCCCGGTGAGACATTTGAGGGACGGTTTTGTAGAAAATAACCGCAGCAAGGCTACGCTCATTCATGCGGTGCATCACCTGGTGGATAAATTTGATGGGCTGTTTTATTTCCCGGCTTATGAGTTGGTGCTGGATGACCTGCGGGACTACCGCTTTTTTGCAGAGGATATGGTGCATCCCAATTATGCGGCCACCAATTATGTATGGGAAAAATTTGTGCAGGCCTGCATTGATGAACCTTCGCAGCAGCTCATGAAAGAGATCAACAGCATCAACGCCGCCATGCATCACAAAGCTTTTAATCCTGCATCGGAAGCCCACCGGAAGTTCCTGCAAACAAACCTGGAAAAAACAGAAAGACTGGCAGATCAGCATCCTTATATTGATTTTTCAAAAGAAAGGACCTTTTTTCAATCCAGCTAAAAGCTACGGTTCCAACGCCTGCAGGTACCGGTCGATATACAGCTGTTTATCTTTCGACTTGTATTGCTGTATATAACGGGGATGATCCAGTACCGTCATGCGTTCAAACAATTTCTCTTCTGCATTTATTTTCTGCAGGAAGGTCGCATTTTTCCTGCCCAATACAAATACTTCAGTGGTATCCAACCCAAGGCTGATATGCTTTTGCAGCGATTGTATCATGAACGGTTTTACCATTGTAAAGAGCGCCGGGTCATCATAATAATTGGCATTGAGCCAGCTGCCTTTACCGTTGTTGCGGATGATCGCCAGCGGAAAAGGAGAGTTGATGTAAAATTTTTTATAGAATGCAGCTGCGCCGCCATAAGCATCGATCATATCATACATGAATACGGAAGATATTTCATGCGTATGCGCTGATTTCATGTGAATACCGCAAACAGCTTCCAGCCTTTTGGTATCCGTAAAAGGCACTCCTGTTACACCGGCGCCGTGCCGGCTGGGATTGATGCCTATTATAAAACGCCGTTGATGGTTGTCATTGTAATACTTCTGATAAAACTGTTTCATCACTTTCATTGTCTCCGGGTTGTCAAGGTATGGATTGAGCACACGGAAATCAGCAGGCAGTTTGCCTGTATAGTGAAGGCTGCGGTTGAATGCAATGATCTTATCAGCGATTGTGGATGCCATATACAGGAATGGTGTCGGGATTATTTTACAAGGTGTTTTCTCATGATCCTGCTGTTTAAAAATATACCGCAATTAAAATGCCGTTAGCCAGTTACTGTTATTAATGAATCCTATCACCCCTGACTTCTTCGCTTTTCATCAGTTCTTTTTCATAAGCCAGCCATTCCTGCCAGCGGGTGCGAACTATTTTTTTATCAATATAATGTTCTGCCAGTGTAATGAAGAGCGTATAATGCCCGGCTTCGCTTTCCATGAACCTGCGATAAAATTTGCGCATGTAGGCATCATCCAGCCCTTCGCTCAGCCGCTTGAAACGTTCACAGCTCCTGGCTTCTATCAATGCCATGATAAGCATCTGGTCAAGGAACCGTTCCTGCGGTCCGCCGTCTTTTTTCTGGAACTGCAGCAGCTTGTTTACATAAATATCCTTGCGCTGCCGGCCCAGCTTCAGGTTGCGTTTTTTCAGCTCTGCCAGCACCTGCCTGAAATGTCCCCATTCCTCTGTTACAACAGGACTCAGCTCCTGCACCAGCCATTCCTTCTCCGGATTTTTAGTGATGAGCGAAATGCAGGTGGTGGCAGCTTTCTGTTCGCAATAGGCATGGTCTGTCAGTATTTCTTCCAGCTGCATTTCTGCAAGGTTTACCCAGCGTGGATCGGTAGGTAATTTAAGGCCGAGAATATTTTTTACATCCAGGTTCAGGTCTTGGTTCATACGGTAAAATTAATATTTTAATCTTCACCGCTTTTTCCATTATTTTACAGTGAACTATTTATTATGAGAATAATACCCCTTGCCATCAGTGCAATGGCAACCATTGCCGTTGTATTGCTCCTCAATACCAAGTATGTGTTACCTGCCCCTTTGGGAAAATTGTTGGCGCCGCAATCGGGCATCTGGCAGAATGCCGAACCTGCCACTGCAGCAAAAAATATAGAACTGCATTTTGACCAGTTGAAGGGTAAAACAGAAGTGTATTTTGATGAACGCATGGTGCCGCATATTTTCGCCGAGCAGGAAACTGATGCCATTTTTGTACAGGGTTACCTGCATGCAAAAGACAGGCTCTGGCAAATGGATCTGCAGGTGCGTTCTGCCGCCGGCAGGCTGAGTGAAGTGGTGGGCGACAAAACGGTAGAGCACGACCGGGAATTCCGCAGGCTGGGCATGGTGTATGCCGCTGAGAATTCATTGCGGCAGATGGAAGCCGATCCCACGATGAAAGCGATCTGCGATGCCTATACTGCCGGCGTGAATGCCTATATCTATTCGCTGACAGAAAGCAGCAAGCCGCTGGAATATAAGCTGATGGGCTACGAGCCTGAGCTGTGGAGCAATTTAAAGACAGCCCTGTTTTTAAAATATATGAGCTATGACCTGGCGGCCCATGAATCGGATTTTGAAATGACCAATGCCAAGGCATTTTTCAATAAACAGGATTTTGATCTTTTATATCCTGCCGTGCAGGATTCACTCGATCCTATTGTATCCAGAGGCACAACGTTCCCAACGCCTGCAAAATTACCGGTGGCACCTGCCAGCGCTGATTCACTTTATTTTAAATGGATAAAAGTGCAGGAATCGCAGAAACCGGATCCTTCCAACGGCAGCAACAACTGGGCGGTCAGCGGCAGCAAGACCACGACCGGCGCACCCATTCTCTGCAATGATCCGCACCTGGGGCTTAATCTTCCATCGCTCTGGTACGAGATACAGATCAGCACACCTGAATACAATGCCTACGGTGTAAGCTTTCCCGGCGCCCCCTGTGTGATCATCGGGTTCAACGATAGTTGTGCATTTGGTTTCACCAATGGCGGCAGGGATGTGCGGGATTATTATGAAATTGAATTTAAAGATGCCAGCCGCAAACAATATCGTTTTAACGGCGAATGGAAGAATACCGAATTCAGGTTTGAGGAAATAAAGATCGCCGGCAAGCCCACAATGATCGATACCGTTGCCTACACGGTGTTTGGACCGGTGATGTTCGATCCCAGCTTTGGCGACAAAAGAGGCACCAATAAAAAGAATTATGCGGTTCGCTGGAAAGCGCATGACGCCAGCAACGAGCTGAAAATTTTCTACCAGCTGGACAGGGCAAAAAATTATACAGATTACCAGGAAGCTGTTTTAAATCTTCATACGCCCGGCCAGAATGTGATCTTCGCCTGCAAGAATGGTGATATTGCGATCCGCACACAGGGCGAATGGCCGGCCAAATGGAAAGGGCAGGGCGATTTTGTGATGCCGGGTACAGACAGCAGCTATATGTGGCAGGGAATGATCCCCGATGCGGAGACGCCTTATCAATACAATCCTGAAAGAGGATTTGTGAGCAGCGCCAACCAAAAGCCGGTTGATTCTACCTATCCTTATTATATTGGCAGGGAATACCCGGTGTACCGGGGTTTTATCATCAATAAGATGCTGGATACCATGCAGCTCATCGATGTGGCGAAAATGAAAAAAATGCAGACCGACAATTACAATGTCTTTGCACAGATAGCCATGCCGTTGTTATTGAAAAATCTGGATGACCAATTGTTAAGCAGCAACGGGAAAAAATATGCGGATATGCTGCGCAGCTGGGATCTGCAAAATGATGCCGGCTCCACAGGAGCGACCGTATTTGAAGTGGTTTGGAAAAATATGCGTGCCGCTATTTTTGATGATGAGTTTGCTAAAGCGCCCCAGCCAATACTGTACCCGTTTGAAAGCACATTGCTGGATGGTTTGTTAAGAGATTCTGCCTGGAAATTCATTGACAATATCAACACCGCACAGAAAGAAACGCTGAAAGATATTCTGGCGCAGGCTTTCCGCAATGCAGAAAGTGAGCTTTCCTCTGCAGAAGTGGCCGGTAAGCTGGAATGGGCGCCCTTTAAAGATACCAGGGTAACGCACCTGGCCCGCATCAACGAATTCAGCAGCCTGCACCTGCCTATTGGCGGCGGTACCAACAATATCAATGCAGCCAAAGAAACGCATGGCCCCAGCTGGCGCATGATCGTAAGTCTAACCGGCAAAACAGAAGCCTGGGGCATTTATCCCGGCGGCCAGAGCGGTAACCCCGGCAGCAAATATTACAACAGCTTTGTGCAGGATTGGGCGCTGGGTCAGTATTACCGTTTATGGGTAATGACACGGGAAGAAGCAGGCGATAAAAGAATACAATGTAAAATGAGTTTCAGCAAAGGCTGACCTGATAAAACAAAAACCAGTACATCATGAAATTTTTCCTCTCTATATTATTAGTAGCATTGGTAAGCTTTGCCGCATGTTTATACCTGCCCTGGTGGAGCATTGCAGCCGCAGGCTTCCTGGTAGCAGTAGCTATTCCACAGCGACCCTTTGCTTCTTTTTTGGCAGGCTTTCTCGGGGCATTCCTGCTTTGGGTCATCCTGAGTGCTATAACAAGCAGCGCTAACGGGCATGTGCTGGCGCAAAAAATTGCGCAGCTCATTTTAAAAACCGGCAGTCCCTGGTTGCTTATTGCTGTAACAGGTTTGCTGGGAGGACTGGTAGCGGGATTAGGGGCGCTAACCGGCTCATTTATACGCAGGCCTGCTGCACAACAGTAATATATCTTTAGGTTTATTGTTAAAAAATTATACACGGTTCCTGATTCAACCGGTGAATCTATATTTTTGTCAAAACTGTTATATGAGAATACTGCTGGTTGTTTTTTCTTTGTTGCTATCCTTTGAAGGCTTTAGTCAGAAATTGTACGGTACTGTTTTTACGCAAAACGGCGATCTGCTGCCTTATTCATCCATCACCATCAAAGGAACCAGCATCGGCGCCAGCGCCAATGACAAAGCCAGGTATTCTTTTACGATTGCTCCCGGAACCTATACAGTGATCTGCCAGCATATCGGTTTTACCACGGCTGAAAAAAAGATAACAGTCAGCGGCGAAACCGAACTCAGCTTTGTTTTGAACGAGCAAAAGCTGCAGATGGAAGAAGTGATCGTAAAAAGCGGCGGAGAGGATCCTGCTTATGAAGTGATCCGGCAGGCCATCAAGAAAAGAGAATATTACAACAACCAGGTAAAAGGTTTTGAAGTGGAGATGTATGCGAAAGACCTGGCAAAGCTGCGCAGTCTCCCCAAAAAAATACTGGGCAAAAAAATTCCGCAGGAAGATGTAGCCGAGATGGGTGTGGACTCCACCGGCAAAGGCATTATCTATTTATCCGAATCGGTGGCGAAGGTGGCTACCGAACAACCCGATAAATTTAAAATGAATGTAATCAGCAGCAGGGTGAGCGGCAGCGGCGGTTTCGGCTTTACCTTCCCTACATTCATCAGCCTGTACAATAATAATGTAAAGGTATTTACAGAACGCATCAATCCCCGTGGCTTTGTATCGCCGATTGCAGACGGCGCCATCGGGTTCTATAAATTCAAGCTGCTGGGTACTTTCCTGGAAGATGGCAAACTGGTTAACAGTATCCGGGTCACACCCCGGCGCAGCTATGAGCCTTTATTTAGCGGTGTGATCAATATAACGGAAGATGACTGGCGCATTCACAGCTTTGACCTCCAGCTCACAAAATCGTCACAGCTGGAGATCATCGATACCTTAAAGATCACGCAGCTGCATGTGCCCGTAACAAAAGATATATGGCGGGTGAAAACACAGGTGCTGTATTTCAATTTTAAAAAGCTGGGCATCGATGCTATCGGCAACTTCTTAAATGTTTACAGCAACTACCAGATCAATCCGAAATTTGCTAAGAATTATTTTGACCGGGTGATCATCAAGTATGACACCGCAGTGAATAAACGCACACAGGAATACTGGGACAGCACCCGCCCTGTACCGCTGGAACCGGAAGAGAAAAAGGATTACCAGGTAAAAGACAGTCTTTATACACTGCGAAAGGATTCTGCACTCACAAGGTTCGCCCTGGATTCACTGAATAAAAAGCAGGGACATATCAAACCGCTGGATCTTTTCTGGGGTGGTATCAACCGTAAAAAATATTATCCCCGTAAAACCATTTCATGGGGCATTCACCCGTTAATCCCCGACCTGGAATATAATACCGTGGAAGGGCTTACGGTGAAAGCAAATGGCTATATAAGCACCTATAACCGTAAGCTGCGTACCAATATTTCTTTTGAGCCCCATCTTCGCTATGGCTTCAGCAACAGTCACCTCAATGCATGGGGCAACCTGCAGTTCAGGAACAATTCAGCCCCGGTAGGCCAGCGCATCAAACAATATTCACTGGATATTGCCGGCGGTAAAAGGGTCTCGGAATTTTACAAGGGTTATAATACATCGCCATTACTCAATACCATCGGTGTGCTGGTATGGGCAGAAAACCGGATGAAGACCTACGAAAATTATTTTGGAAGCGTTACCTATGGCCGCAAATTTGAAAACGGTCTCAACTTCACCGTGAATGGCCTGTATGAAAACAGGATACCCATCAATAATACGACAGACTTTACTTTATTCAGAAAAGACACCAATTATTTTACGCCTAACTATCCTTTTGAAATATTGTCGCAGCAGTTTCAAAAACACCAGGCCTTTATTTTGTCTGCCAGTATAAGCATCAAGCCAGGACAACGTTATATTGAATTCCCGAATTATAAAATGGCGGTGGGTTCCAATTATCCTACGTTTACCTTGAGCTATGCAAAGGGTATTGACAAGATATTCGGCAGTGATGTTGATTTTGACAAATGGAAGCTCTCTGTTACTGATGATATGAACTTCAAACTGGGTGGCACCTTCAAATACAATGTGGGCATGGGCGGTTTCCTGAACCGAAATAAAGTGTACATACAGGATTACCAGCACTTCATCGGCAACCAGTCGGTGGCTGCCACAGATTATCTCAACAGCTTCCAGCTGGCCAAGCTGTACGGCAACAGTACGGTTAGCAGCTTCTATGGGTACGGTCATATCGAGCATCATTTCAACGGGTTGCTTACCAACAAGATCCCATTGTTCAAAAGGCTGAACTGGAACCTGGTGGCGGGCAGTAACCTGTTGTATATAGATAAGGATCATAACCATATGGAATTTTTCGGCGGGCTTGAAAATATCCTGAAAGTTTTCCGTGTGGATGTGGTAGGAGGGTATCATGCAGGCAATCCTATCCGTGGCGGTATCCGCATAGGAGCGGGCGGCATTTTAGGAGGCAGCATCAAAACCAGTTCAACGGATAAGAGTATCACATTGCAGTTTTAGTAACTCAAAGTGATCTGCTGGTAGTGCCTTAGTTTGAATAATTATAGTACAAAGATTGTCAGTCAGCGCTTGCCGAAGGCGTATTTTACAGATAGAATTATACCGGCTTCGACAGGCTCAGTATGACAGTTTTTTAAACTGAGACAGTACCGCTCTGCTGCTCTTTTTACTTGTTGCACCGATTATAATAATTTGCGTATATCCTTTATAATTTAAATTAACAAAAAAACACCGCAATGGCAGAACAGGAAGTAATCAAGCATACCAAAAAAGTGTATAAAATCTGGAATAGCAAGCAGCACAGCTTCTGGTATAAGCTGAAGGAATTTTTCATTGAGATACTGATTATTGTTTTTGCGGTGTCACTTTCCATCTGGCTGCATGAAAAGAGTGAACATTCTGCGCATAGCAAAGAAGCAAAAACTTTTCTGCTGGGACTGAAAGAAGATCTCACCAGCGATATCACTGAAATGCAGAATGATATCTACAGTTATACAAAAAGCGGGAATGCCTACCACTATATTGCCACCGTAAAAAGAGATGAACCGCTGGATGCGGCAAGGATGGACAGTCTGCAGAATTTTCTTTTTAATGAAACCAAGCTGGTACCCAATGTCGGTCGTTTTGAAGGATTTAAGTCTGCAGGCAAAATGGATTTTATTGAAAATAAAGTGCTGCAGAATAAAATACTGGATCTGTACCAGGAAGAGATCCCTTCCCTGATATGGAGCGCCGATTATTCCAATGCCCTGAAGGGAAAGCTGAAGCAATATTGCTGGCAAAATGTAAAGCGGCTTACCGACAGCACGAATAATCTTTTTACAGTACTGAAATCAGATGAAGCCTATAATGCTGCGCAGGATCTGCAGCATTCGGAGGAGATCATTGGACGTTACAGAAAATGTATAAAGACCTGCGAGGAAATCATCTCCGAGATCAATAAAGACTATAACCTTAAATAATTATATTGAATAACAAAAAATTGACAGGTTGTATGTCACACTGAGCCTGTCGAAGTGTTGTCGAAACCGGTATAGTATAATAATAGCCGTCGCCTTCGACAAGCTCAGGCTGACAATCTTTCAAACTGTGACTATATAAATCTTAGATAGTGTCTCAGTTTGGAGCTGTCAAGGCTAAATACAATAAGGTGGTCGACCACCTTTATCCCTTATCAATTCCTTCCTGTTTTTTGTATCTTTGCCCCGTTAAAATTTGGTTTGCCCTGCAAGCATCCAATCATTATTCATGGTTTTTCGTTGCAAAACGAAATCGGATTTTAAATTTTTATGGCAGCATTACACAACCGTGTGTCGCAGGAAGAGCTCAAAAAGCGCCTGTATGCAGAAACGATCTTTCGTAAAACCGTTTCTTTTTACCAGTATTTCCCCATCGCCGATCCGGAGGCTTTCCGCAATGAGCTGTACAGAGGACTGAATGCACTGAATGTATTCGGGAGAATTTATATTGCTGCCGAAGGTATCAATGCGCAAATCAGTGTGCCTGAAGATCATTTCGACGCTTTCCGTCATTTTCTCTACAGTTATCCGCCGCTCAATCATCTCCGCCTGAATATTGCGGTGGACAATGATGGCAAATCTTTCTGGGTGCTCAAAATAAAAGTGCGCAACAAGATCGTAGCCGATGGTATCGATGACCCAGCCTTTAATATGGAAAACAAAGGAAAATACGTGGATGCCGAAATGTTTAACAGGCTTACGGAAGATGCAAATACTATCGTGGTGGATATGCGCAATCATTACGAATACGAAGTGGGTCATTTCAGGAATGCGATAGAAATTCCCAGCGATACCTTCCGGGAGCAGCTGCCGATGGCAGCGGATATGCTGAAGGATAACAAAGAACAGAACATTATCATGTATTGCACCGGTGGCATCCGCTGCGAAAAGGCAAGCGCCTATATGCTGCACCAGGGTTTCAAAAATGTATTCCACCTGGAAGGCGGCATTATCAACTATGCCAATAAAGTGAAAGAGCAGGAGCTGGAAAATAAATTCCGGGGTAAAAACTTTGTATTTGACGACAGGCTGGGGGAGCGCATTACGGATGAAATTATTGCGAAGTGCCATCAATGCGGACAGCCTGCGGATACGCATACCAATTGCGCCAATGAAGCCTGTCACCTGTTGTTTATTCAATGTGACGCCTGTGCTGAAAAATATGCAGGCTGCTGCAGCGAAGCCTGTCATGAAGTAATTCAGCTTCCGGAAGAACAGCAGAAAGAACTGCGCAAGGGAATAGATAAGGGCATGATGGTATTCAACAAATCCAGGAAGCGTTTAAGACCCAGGCTGAACGAGAATGATCAGGCCAGCGATTTAACATAGCAGCTTTTGCCGTTCACCTCTGCGGTGCTGAAACCACATACTTTTAAAAAATCCAAATGGCCGGGATGATTCACTTCCCGGTAAACGATGCGCCGGATGCCTTTCGATAAAAGAAAGTCTTTTCCTGTTTCAAAAATGTAGCTGCCTATTTTGTAATCCCTGTATTTGGGAATGGTATAGTTGAGGTCAACAAATGCATCGCCTTCCGTAGAAATGTTTGCGCTGAAAATATTAGCTACGGTAAGGTCCCTTGTTATAATAAGATTGAGATTTTTTTGCAGCACGCTTTTATCAAAACCTGAAAAATAGGCGGCGATATCTTTACTGTGATAATCAAGGTGCTTCTGCGGCAATGCTTCATTCGCACCAAATTCTGCATGATCAAAGCTTTCCTTGCGGTTGTATATTTTGAACAGGTAAAAAACATTGATAAGGAAAAGGATGCCATTCGTCAGCAAAACAGGAAATGCAGATAAGATCACGGCATAAACAATAAAGAATATGGTGCCGAAAGTATTGTACCACCTGAATTTAAGATCATTGGTCACAATCAGCGAGATCACGAGACAAAGTGAAGCCAGGTATCCGAAGTACGGGGCAATTTGTTGCAACATAAGCAAGAATCGTTTGGTAAAACTGGCGTAAATTTAGGGTATATAATTTTTATACATGCAACTCGAAATCAAAGCCTCCATACAGATAGCGAAATCTCCTGCGGAAGTATATGAAGCGATTGTGAATCCTTCGCAGATGAGCCATTATTTTATCGAACAGGCCAGCGCTCCCATGACAGCTCATACATCCATACAATGGAAATTCCCTGAGTTTGATATGTGGATACCGGTAAGGGTGGGAGCATTGCGGCCCGGTGAGTATGTATCCTATTACTGGGACGAAGCCAATGAAAAAGAAATGCTGGTGGAAATGAACCTGGTGGCCAAGCCCGGTAATTCCACGCATGTGATCATCACCGAAAAAAGTATGGAGAACAATGAAGAAGGTATCGGGTGGCTGAAGCGCAACACAGAGGGATGGGCTAATTTCCTGGCCTGCCTTAAAGCATGGCTGGAGTATGGTATCAACCTGCGCAAAGGCGCTTTTGATTTTATGAAACAGGAAAGCTAAAAATAGATCTCCTGCTTATGGCGGGGTGAAACCACTTTTACAAATTCATCATAACGGTTTTCCAGTGTAAGCTTTTTCTTTAAGCGGAATTTGAATTTTTCGCATTGGTTCTTTGTGCGCTCTGTCTGTGAAGGACATTTTTCAAATTGCTTTTTATAGTTCACTTTCCCGCTGGATATCTCGAAATCAAAATTGGTCCAGTATTCACAGGTTTTACCGTAAATAGAATGATAGCTGATCAGTTCCAGCTCACCCTTCCTGTATTTGTATTTATCTGTCTGGCCCCATTTCCAGCTATTACCGCCCGACTGGCGGATCAGCAGCACACCATCCTCGATTTCCATATATTCAAAAGGATCGCCATACCTGCCGCCGGCCTTACTGGGTAAAATGGCCGAACGGGAACGCTTCCATACGATCCAGTCCCTGCCTTTTTTCTTTAATATCTGCAACTCCCTTACCTGGCCATCTTCCGTGGAATCACTTGTCTTGAGCAGAATGGCTCTTTCCGCAATACCATCCCCATCCAAGTCGCCCACTTTTTCTTCAATCACCGCAGGATCAAATACTATGGCGCCCGTTTGTGCCCTACACACAGCCGGCAATAACAGCATGAACAGCAGTAGTTTTTGCAGCATCGGGAATAAATTTTGGGAGATTGAGACGACCTTTTAACGCATAAATTTACTTTTTAATATAAAATTTTTCAAAAATAAGTTTAATTAAACGTTTGTTTAATTAAACAATTGTTTAACTTTGCCCCGCAAAAACCAAGTCAGATGGAAATAAGTGAAAAGAAATTACAGATAATGGAAGTGGCGGAAGCCTTATTTGCAGATAAAGGTTTTAATGGCACTTCTGTAAGAGATATCGCTGAAAAAGCGGGGGTGAACCTGGCCATGATCTCTTATTATTTCGGTAGCAAGGACAAGCTGCTGGAAGCCATTTTTGAATACAGGGGCGAAAAGACCAAGCTGGTGCTGGAAAATATTGCCAGTAAATCTGATCTGCCGTCGCTGGAGAAAGTGAACCTGATGATCGATCACTATATATCGAAAATAGCACAGCAGAAATGCTTTCACCGCATTATGGTGCGGGAGCAGGCATTGACGACCAAGGGCACTATTGCCGACCTGATACTGAAGATGAAGCTCCAGAATTATGCCGTGGTGCACGGCCTGCTCACCGACGGGCAGAAAAGCGGGGAATTCCGCAAGGACATTGATCTTTCCCTGCTCATGACCACGATGATGGGCACGGCTAATCACCTTTTTACCTCGCAGCATTATTACAGGCTGATGAATAATATGGAAGATATGCCTGAAGAAGAATTCCAGGCACACCTGAAGAAAAAATTAACCAAGCACTTAAAATTTTTATTTAAAACCATTCTCTCAAATGAAGCATAAGATGATAACGGCGCTGACCCTCTTACTGGGTTTTACCCTGCAGGGGCTGGCGCAGGAAACAAAGACGATCAGTCTTAAGGAGGCTGTGGAACTCAGCCTGCAGAACAATAAGCAGCTCAAAATAAACCAGGCCAAAATAGATGAATCTATTGCAGCTGTAAAAGAAGCCAAAGAGAAAAAACTTCCCGGAGCTTCTGTATCCGGCGCTTATATGCGTTTGAGCAGCGCTAATATCGATATGAAGAGCAGCTCTTCCTCAGGCGGCGGACAAAGCGGGGAAAGCCCTTCGCCCAACCAGGCAATGTATGGCATCCTTAACGTCAGCCAGCCTTTGTACTCAGGTGGTAAAATCAGGTATGGCATACAGTCTGCCGAATACCTCGAAAAAGCTACCCGGCTGGATGCTGCCAGCCAGCAGGATGAAGTGATCCAGAATACGCTGGAAGCATTCGCCAATCTTTTTAAAGCCAACACTGCTGTGATCCTCGTGAAAGAGAACCTGGAACAGAACCAGCAGCGGGTAAAAGACCTCACCAACCTGGAGAAAAATGGTTTGCTGGCAAGGAACGACCTGCTGAAAGCACAATTGCAGCAATCCAACGTGGAGCTTAGTTTGCTGGATGCAGAAAATAACCTCGACATTGCCAACCTGAATATGAATATCCTGTTGGGGCTACCGGATAACACCAAACTGCAGCTCGACACAACAGGCATTGAAAAAAAGAACGACAGCAGGTCGGTAGATGAATATGTGCAATCGGCGCTCACGAACCGTAAAGACAAGGAAGCGCTGGGATACAGGCTGAAATCGGCAGAGCTGGGTGTAAAGATCGCTAATGCGGAAAAAATGCCCAACCTGAACCTCACCGGCGGTTATATAGCAGCAGATATACCAAAAGTGCTTTCCATCACCAATGCGGTGAATGTGGGTGTAGGTGTTTCCTACAATATCGCTTCGCTGTGGAAGACAAAATCAAAAGTGGACCAGGCTAAATCGAGAGTGAAGCAGCTGGAGCTGACTGAATCCATTTTGGATGATAATGTACGCCTGCAGGTCAATAAAAATTACAGCAGCCTTATCAGCTACCGCAAAAAAATCGAGGTAATGGATAAAGCGAAAGAGCAGGCCAATGAAAATTATCGCATTGTAAAAAACAAGTTCGATAACCAGCTGGCCACTACAACCGACCTGCTGGAAGCAGATGTGGCCAAGCTGCAAGCCAGCATGAACTATACACTCGCAAGGGCAGATGCTTTTGTGGCTTACAATAAACTATTACTCGCTGCAGGCACATTGTCGCAGGATATCAACAAATAAACTAACGAATCAACTTCATAAAAAATGGAAAATAAAGTTCAAAACAAAGAAGCTAAAAAAAGAAACCCGGTATTCATCATCATATTGGCCGTACTGGTGATCGGCGGCGGATGGTACGGTATATCGAAATATAAGCACAGCCAGGTGCATGAAGAAACAGATGATGCACAGGTAAGCGCTGACATCAGCCCCGTAATACCAAGGGTATCCGGTTATGTGGCGCAGGTAAAAGTGAACGATAACCAATGGGTGAAAAAAGGTGATACCCTGCTAGTGCTGGATAACAGGGATTTTATCATTAGGGTAGACCAGGCGGAAGCGGCGCTGGCCACTTCAAAAGCCAGCCTCAATGCGGCTAAAATGAGCACTGATGCCGCCAAGGCAAATATAGGTTCTGTGAGGGCCGGCATTCATACCATTGACGAACAGATCGCCGCAGCCAAAGTAACATTATGGAGAGCTACACAGGATTTCGAAAGATATTCCAACCTCATCAAAGACCGTTCTATTACACAGCAACAGTTTGAACAGGCCCAGGCTGCAAAAGAATCGGCTGAAAAACAGGTGGCGATCCTTGAAGGACAAAGGCAACAGGCTTCACAGCAAACCAATGCAGTGTCAGTACAAAGCAATGCTACCGCACAACAGATAGAAACTGCCGGTACCAATATTCGCCAGCGTGAAGTGGATGTGGAAGCAGCCAAGCTCAATTTATCCTATACAGTGATCCTGGCGCCTGAAGATGGCCTGGTATCCAAAGTAAATGTAAACCCGGGCCAGTTTGTAAATGCAGGCCAGGCATTATTCAGCATTGTGCACAGCGACAATGTATGGGTAGTGGCCAACTTTAAAGAAACACAGCTCAATAAAATGATCGAAGGGCAGAGAGTAGTGATAAAAGCGGATGTATTCCCTAACCATGATTTTGAAGCGAAGCTTGCTTCATTTTCACCGGCTACAGGTTCTACCTTTTCTTTACTGCCTCCCGATAATGCCAGCGGCAACTTCGTAAAAGTAGTGCAGCGTTTACCGGTTCGCATTGAGTTTGTAAACAAATCCGATAGCCTCATTAAAAAATTAAGGCCCGGTATGAATGTGGAAGTAGATGTACACCTGAAAGACTAAGTGTTTCAGCAACATTATCTGATCAGCATTCATCAATCAAAATTTATAAATCATAAGTCATAACATGGTACAGGCAGAGTCGTTGGTAGAATATGGATCGAGGCGGGTGATCATTACCCTTACAGCCATTATGTGTGCATTGCTGGAGATTGTAGATACTACCATCGTAAACGTGGCGATCAAAGATATGCAGGCCAACCTGGGCGCCACCACCAGTGAGGTGGGTTGGGTTATTACAGCCTATGCAATCGGAAACGTAATCATTATTCCTATGACCAGCTGGCTCTCGCAGCAGTTTGGCCGCAGGAACTATTTTGCAACTTCTATTATATTATTCACTATTTGTTCCTTTTTATGCGGTAATGCCTCGGGTATAGGAGAGCTGGTATTGTTCCGGTTCCTGCAGGGTGTGGGCGGCGGCGCATTACTCGTAACATCACAAACCATCATTACAGAAAGCTATCCTGCAGAAAAAAGGGGGATGGCCCAGGCGATCTATGGTATGGGTGTGATCATTGGTCCTACACTGGGGCCGCCATTGGGTGGCTGGATCATCGATAACGTAAATGGCGGATGGCCTTTTATTTTTTACATTAATATTCCTATCGGTATCATTGCTTCCCTGCTTACGCTTCAGTTTGTACGCAGTCCGAAATATGCTGAAAAAAGCAAGGGTAAAGATGTGGACTGGTTGGGTATCGCCCTGCTCGCTATATTCATCGGTTCCCTGCAGTTTGTGCTGGAAAAAGGACATGATGAAGACTGGTTCAGCAGTAATATCATTATCCTGTTCTCTGTACTGGCAGTGTTTGGCCTTTTCTTCTTCCTCTGGAGAGAGATCACCTTCCGCAACCCTGTGGTAAACCTGAGAGTGTTGAAGAACGGTAACCTGCGTATAGGAACCATCCTGTCATTCATTATGGGCTTTGGACTCTACGGTTCTACGTTTATCATTCCTCTATATACACAAACGATTCTCGGCTGGACAGCCACACAGGCCGGCCTTCTGCTGGTGCCCGCAGCGCTCACTACGGCGTTTATGATGCCGTTCATGGGTAAGCTGCTGCAATCCGGCGCCAAACCGCATATAATGGCAGCCATAGGCATGTTCCTGTTCTTCCTGTTTTGTTTCTGGGGATCCAGGGTACTTACGCCCGATACAGGAAAAGATGCTTTCTTCTGGCCGCTGATATTGCGTGGCGGTGCAATGGCATTGCTGTTCATACCGGTAACCACCATGTCGCTGAGTTCGCTGAAGGGCAGGGAAATAGGAGAGGGCGCTGCCTTTACAGGTATGATGCGCCAGCTGGGCGGTTCTTTCGGTATTGCTATCATCACCACGTTTATGGCACAGAGCACAACAGAACACTGGAGCAATGTAGTGAGTCACCTCGATGCTACCAATCCCGCTGTACAGAACAGGCTGGCTGCAACGGCCCGGGGGTTTGAAGCTTCCGGCATACCATCGAATCTTGCTTTACAGAAAGCCTATGCCGCCATCAACGGCGGCGCTATGAAGCAGGCTATGGTATTATCCTACATGGATGTATTTCTTTACATCGGCCTCATGTTCCTTATCTGTGTGCCGTTTGTATTAATGGCGAGGGCCAGGAAAAATACAAAAGTCGATCTCAGTGAAGCCATGCATTAATGAACGGGGCAAAAGGAAAATGTCATGTGATTGTCAGTTTTCCTTTTGCGTAAACCCTTTTCCCGATACGGCACGGATAACTGAATGAACGGGAGCAATTTTGCAACCGTTCAGTTATGCCTTGCAACTATCATACACTATATTTTTCTGAAGAAGGATTTGTAGCCCGCTGCAAAAGCTGCGGGCATTTTCATGTAGCGTTCATGAGCTTCATGTTCGTGCTGCCTGAAGATGCCTTCGATGAACTGTACAGGGAAACAGCCTGGCGTATGCAATGTACAGACAGCGGTTTTGCCGAAACCAGCAAATCAGTAATGATCCCCACGCATACCAAGTGGGCTTTCATTATGCTGACCCGCAATGAGCTGTCAGTGTTCTTCAATATGCTGGAAGAAGCAGACAATGAGCACAAGGCATTGCAGATGATCAGCCTGTTCAATAATCCGGGCCTGTAATAACAGTACGATATTAGGTTGATTTTTTATATAGCAATTCTTACTCATAGGCCTCTCAATTCTTTGCGAGGCAATTTTTAAAAGACTGAGAATTGTCATTGGAAATATGGCAGAAAGATGACATAAAACAGTTCGTCATTTTTTTATAAGAAAGAAATCGGGTGGAACTTGCGCCCTGAAAATGGAGCAGGGCTGAAAAAGAGAGCAATGTGAGCATGAGGTCATGTTTGAGAAATAAAGCAACCCGGTGGTTTGCACCCTGTGCTGATAAGAATGGAATTTTAATTTAAGCTAGATGAGAAAATATATTTTTACTTCCCTGACGATGCTCGCTGCAGCCACTGCAACAGCACAAAACCCGGCTGATACGAGCCTCCGTGAAAAAGAGCTGACCGAAGTGATCGTTACCGGTCAGTACAAACCGCAATCGGTTAAAAATTCCGTTTACCAGGTTAAAGTTATTACAAGAGAAAGAATTGAAAAGCAGGCGGCCACACGTCTACAGGATGTGCTCGCCACCGAAATGAATTTTCGTTTTAACCAGGATCTTGCTACCGGCAGCTCTAATATCACCATGATGGGCCTAGCCGGGCAGAATGTAAAAATACTGCTTGATGGTATGCCGCTGATAGGCAGGCAGGGCACCAATAACGAGATCAACATTAACCAGATCGATATCAATACCATTGAACGCATCGAGATCGTGGAAGGCCCGATGAGCGTTATGTATGGCGCAGATGCTTTAGGCGGTGTCATCAATATCATTACTAAAAAAGGTTCGCAGGCAAAGTGGAGCGTAACTGCCAAACTGCATGAAGAAACAGTGGGCAAAGAATACAGCCTGTTTGAAAAAGGCATTCACAACCCTTCACTCGCAGCAACCTACCGTTACAAAAACTGGAGCTTCGGAGCTACCGGTTCCTATAACTATTTTGGCGGCTGGAAAGGCAATGCCAAAGGAAGAGACCTGCAATGGCATAAAAAAGACCAGATCCTTGCTTCGGGCTTTGCACAATATGCTACTCCAAGGTTTAGCATCCTGTACCGCATCGATGGGCTAGATGAGATCATTACGAACCCCGACAGCCTTGCTGTTTTCCAGCAGAGTTCCGGTGATTCGCTTTACTTCGATTACGAATACCTGAGCCAGAGAGTGATGCAGCAGCTGCAGGCGGCTTATAAAGTAAACAATAATCTTTCTTTCCAGGCACAATCGTCTTACAGTGATTACAGCAGGCAGGTTTATGCTACAACATTGAGTGCACTGACAGGTGCGGTAAGACTGAACAAAGCGCCGGGCGCCAATTCCATCGTGGATTTTACAGGATTTACATTCCGTGGTTCAGCGCTGTACCGTCTCAACAAAATGTTCTCCTTCCAGCCCGGCGTTGATATCAACCTGGATATGGGAGAAGGCGAACGTATGACGGCCGGTCAGAATAAAGTGAACGATTATGCTTTCTTCATCACTTCGGAAATTACACCGAACGACAGGATCAATATCAAGCCCGGTCTGCGTTTTATGAAAAACTCGGTATATGATGCACCGGCAGTAGTACCTGCCTTGAATACCAAATTCAAGCTGGGCAAACAATTTGACCTGCGTCTCTCATATGCCAATGGTTTCCGTTCGCCTTCACTGCGTGAGCTGTATTTCAATTTCTTTGATGCCAATCACCAGATCATCGGCAACCCTAACCTGAAAGCAGAAACATCCAACAGCTTTAACGGTTCACTGAGCTGGAGCAAAATAAGCGCAGGTCGTGTGGCGTATGCTACCTCACTCAGCGGTTTCTTTAATAAAGTAAAGAACCTGATCGATTATGCACCATCTGCAGCAGATCCTAATATATTCCAGCTGACCAACGTAAGCAACAGCACTACAGCCGGGATGGGGCTGCAGTCAACCGCCAAATACAAGCATTGGTATTTCGGCGTGGGAGTTAACTATACCGGCTTCTATAACAGCTATTCCGAAGATGATAAATCATTGCCGGAGCTGCAATGGTCAGCCGAAGCCAATGCCAACCTGAGCTATAGCATTACCAAAGCGGGCCTCGACCTGAACCTTTTCTACAAATTCACCGGCAAACGCCCGAGATATGTGATCAACACCGACGGTGATTATGTAAAATCAATTTATGATGCTTACCACTGGGCTGATTTTACGCTCAACAAAAAGATCGGTAAAAATCTGACCATCAACGCCGGCGTAAGAAACCTGCTCGATGTGGATGGTGTAAAAGCCAGCGTAGCCACTACCGGCGGGGCGCACAGCTCAGGTACACAGCAATACATTGCTACCGGCCGCTCTTATTTCGGCGGACTTACATTCCATTTTAACCAGGCAGATAAAAAATAATTCTTCATAATAACTAAAACAACAATAAAGATGAAAATGAGAAGCACAAAGCTTTTAATGTTTGTAGCGGTCATGGCGCTGGTATTCACCGCCTGCCGTAAAAAAGATGCAGTAGACCCGGATGTATTGGTGAACTTTGAAAGCGCCGCACAAGGTATTACCGCCAGTGAAAGCAGCATTACCATTAAAGTAAAATTAACTTCTTCGACAACCACAGATATTCCTGTTGTATTGAACCTCACCGAACAGGGCGCTGTATATGGCACTGACTATACAACCGTTCCTGCAGCAGTTGCAGGCAAGATCACACTCACTGTTCCTACCGGTAACAATGAAGCTTCTTTTACTTTGACCAAGGTAGCAGGTGCCTTATTTGACGGTGATGAAAAAATTGTATTCGATATCTACAGCTCCGGTCTTCCTGTGATCATCGGCGCTACCAAGCAGCTTACCTTGAGCTTTGCTGAACTGGTATCCACCAGCGCTGCTACTACTGTTCAGGGTGGCGGTTCTACTTATCCCAACAAAGTGTTCATCGACCTGAGCGCTAACCGCCAGACCGGTGTGTTGCGCAGCACATGGGATCTTGGTTTCTATTGCGGAAGCGATGATTACCGTGTAATCCTTAACTCTTCTGTAAATATGATGGTTAAACAGATTAATAAGAATGACCTGACCATGGTAACCGTAGCAGACACCGTAGGCATTACCTCTGATTTAGGATTTAGCCAGACAGCCCCAGCAGCAGCCCAATTGGCTTATTTCGATTATCCTGACGGAAATTTAACCAAAACAGCCATCGCCCAGATCTCTGCCACTGCGACTGATAACAAAGTGTATATCGTAAACAGGGGTACAGGGGTAGGTACCGGCGCCGGTTCAAGAGGCTGGAAAAAGATCCGTATCATCCGCAATGCTTCCGGCGGCTACACTTTACAGCATGCTGATATTTCTGCAACAACATTTACAACCGTAGATATTGCCAAAGATGATGCCTATTACTTTAAATATGCTTCATTTGAAACCGGCGCAATCACTATCGAGCCGCAAAAAGCCAAATGGGATATTGCATGGACCTATTTTGCCAATGTGACCAACTTCGGTGGTGGTGAAGTTCCTTATATGTTCCAGGACATCATATTGCAAAACCGTGGCGTGAGCGTAGCCAAAGTACTGGTTACCACCAAAGCATACGACGCTTTCACACTTGCTGATATTTCCGGTGTAACATGGTCAACTGCCCAGAACACCATCGGTTCAGGATGGCGCACCACAACTCCTACAGCCGCTGTAACCACCACCACATACTATATCATTAAAGATGCGGATGGTAATTACTACAAACTGAAATTCACTGCGTTGACACAAGGCGGTGAAAGAGGTTACCCTGCTTACCAGGCAGACAAATTGTAACAGTATACAATTCTCTCATAGCTTGAATAAAATCGCCGCACCGGTTCTCCGGGCGGCTTTTTTCTTTTTGCGTAAACCAGCTTTCCCGAATCCGTAAGCTAGTGTCACCACATTGTCTTCTTTTTGCAGGCAAATAATAACATTAATGAAAAAGATAGTAATACCGTTTTTAGCGCTGGCTTTGCCCAGCATGGTTTTCGCTCAAAAGCCTGCCGACAGGAAATTAATTGATAATCTATGCGGATGTTTCGATGTGGATTTTAAATATGCAGAAACATTTGCGCCCGATATTGATTATAAATTCCATGCAAAGGAAGAAATCCCACCGGTGGCCGAACTGGCCTTGCCTATTGAGCAAAGTGATAAAAAAGTAGTGATCCAGCATTTGCTGGTAGTGAATGATA
The DNA here is from genome assembly GCA_047602605.1 of Ferruginibacter sp. Classification (GTDB taxonomy): domain Bacteria; phylum Bacteroidota; class Bacteroidia; order Chitinophagales; family Chitinophagaceae; genus Ferruginibacter. The sequence continues at coordinate 63,443 of JASGGW010000003.1, read as the reverse complement.
CGATGGTGGTAAAACACTGGAGAGAGGAGTGGACCTACGAAAATCCCGTGGTATGGACATACAACAGTGATCGCAGCTGGACAAAGAAAACCCTGAAGCCTGAGGAAGTAAAAGGCAAATGGACACAAACCGTATGGGAAACCAGCGACGAGCCCCGTTACCAGGGCCTGAGCCAGTTTGTACATATGGATGGCAAGATCATCTGGCAGAACACTACCGATGCACCTTTGCCAAGAAGAGAGTATTCTACCCGCAGCGACTACAACATTTTAAAAAGAACCAACCGCATCAATGTTACCGACAGCGGTTACCTGCACGAGCAGGACAATGTAAAGATCATCCGTACCAATGGTAAAGACCAGGTGCTGGTACAGGAAAAAGGATTGAATAACTACAAACGCATTGCCAGCACTGAATGTGATGCCGCTGTTAAATACTGGGAAAAAAATCATGTTTACTGGGATAAAGTGCGTAAAGCATGGGACAGCTATATTGCTTCATCCAATGTGATCAAGCTGGAATTTAAAGTGGATGGTAAAATGCTGCATGAATACCTCTTCAAGCTGGGAAGGGAGTATGCAACCAAAAAAGTGACGGATGCCGAAGTGGATCAGCGCATTAAGGCGGAGATTGATAAATTCATCATTAAAAATGACCAGGCCAGCAAATAAGCAAGGCTGAAGATTATATAAAAAGAAAGAGGTTGAAAACAACCTCTTTCTTTTTTTGGGGCAACAATCATAGGAATTATTAAGCTACACAACCCTGGTAAGTACCGGGCGTAATGCCTTCGGTCTTTTTGAAGAGGCGAACAAAATAATTTACATCCGCAAAACCGCATTGCAGGCTCACGGAAGTGATGGTATTTTTTTTATCGGACAGTAATTGCTTGGCCAGCTTGATCCTTTCTTTATTGATATAATCCAGCGGCGTGATACCAAACTGCTGCTTGAACCATTTGAAGAATTCATTGCGGCTCATATACGCTTTGCGGCAGATATTATCGATACTGATCTTATCGGTAAGGTTCTGTTGTATAAAATTCAATACATAATGCAGGCGGTTATGGTTGTTGAGCGCCTGCGCATCGGTGGAGATGCGGGTGAGGTGCTGGCTCTGTATCAATCGTATCAGCAATTCCTTCAGGTTAAGATCAGCGTAGATATTTTTTGCTGAATCATCGCTGCTGCATACTTTGATCATTTTATTGATGGTATCCGATACATCATCATTGTTCTCAAAATGATACTGGTTGAACTGCAGCTTCCAGTCTGTATTATTATCGGGATCGCTGTTGTAATAATTGTTGAGGTAATGGATGGTATTGTTTACATAGCCTGCATCCACCGCCAGGGCAATGCATTGAGTGGGATTGCTTTCCTGCGCTTCGGGAAAATCGATCACCATGGTTTCATTGGCGGGAACGATCACCGTCTCTCCGGGTAAATAATCAAAACTCGGTTTATCAAACAGGTGCATCACTTTTTTTCCCCGCACCATGCTGGTAATTACAAAATCATTGAAGGTGAGGGGAACCCGGTAAGTTTCCTTATAGCTTTCAAAAATATTGAGCTCACAATTCTGCAGGTTATAAATGCGCCGGTTCTCCACCAGCGTCTGCAGGTGTGAGGGTTTGGTGAGGTCTATCTTATTTAAAAGGCTTTTAACCGGCAAAGCATATCTGTTTTACCCTTTCAAGTTACAAAATTGAACTGTTACTGATAGCCAAAAAAGTACAAATGTGCTATCGAAAAGTACAAAAATGCCATAGAAGGCTATTGCTTTTAAGGAAGTTTAAGCATTGTTTAATTTTTAAAATGCTTGCAAATATGAGTACAGCTACAGCAGCCGCACCTAAATCTACGGTGACGGCTCGTCCCCAATTCAAAGAAAAATACGGCCACTATATCAATGGCGCTTTTACAGAACCCAGCAGCGGAGAGTATTTTGATAATATTTCGCCTATCGATGGTAAAGTATTTACGAAGGCTGCCCGGGGCAATGCAAAAGATATTGACCTCGCTATAGATGCCGCTACCGAAGCCTTTAAAACATGGAGCAAAACTCCTGCTGCTACCCGCAGCAATATCCTTTTGAAAATTGCACAGGTAATAGAAGATAACCTGAATTACCTGGCCGCAGTGGAAACAGTAGACAATGGCAAGCCCATCAGGGAAACAATGGCAGCCGACCTGCCGTTGGTGGTGGATCACTTCCGTTATTTTGCCGGCGTTATCCGCAGCGAAGAAGGTACCCTCAGCGAACATGATGAATATACCGTCAGCATTAACCTGCACGAGCCGCTGGGTGTGGTAGGGCAGATCATTCCCTGGAATTTTCCGCTCCTGATGGGCGCCTGGAAAATAGCCCCGGCACTGGCTGCAGGCTGCACCGTGGTGGTAAAACCTGCCGAACAAACGCCTACCAGCATCTTGGTGCTGATGGAGCTCATCGGCGACCTGCTGCCAAAAGGCGTGCTGAATATTGTAACGGGCTTTGGTTTGGAAGCCGGCAAGCCACTGGCAACATCACCCCGCATACAAAAAGTAGCCTTCACCGGCGAAACCACTACGGGCAGGCTGATCATGCAATATGCTTCGGAAAACCTGCTACCGGTAACGATGGAGCTCGGCGGTAAAAGCCCGAATATCTTTTTTGAATCGGTGGCCGATGCGGATGATGAATTTTTCGACAAAGCCATTGAAGGCGCCGTATTGTTTGCACTCAACCAGGGAGAAGTATGTACCTGCCCGTCCCGCATACTGGTACATGAAAAGATATATGATAAGTTCATGAGCCGTGTATTGCAAAGGGTTCAGGCTATCAAGCTGGGCAACCCGCTGGACAGTACTACGATGCAGGGTGCGCAGGCGAGCGAAGACCAGTACAAAAAAATTCTGAGCTATATTGATATCGGCAAACAGGAGGGCGCAGAAGTGCTGACCGGCGGTGAAGCTTTTCACCAGAACAGCGGCCTGGAAAACGGGTACTATATCAAGCCGACGGTATTGAAAGGACACAACAAAATGCGGGTGTTCCAGGAAGAGATATTCGGCCCCGTAGTGGCAGTTACCACTTTTAAAACTACCGAGGAAGCGATCGAGCTGGCCAACGATACACTGTATGGTTTGGGCGCCGGTGTGTGGACAAGAGATGCGCACGAATTGTACCAGGTGCCAAGAGCGATACAGGCCGGCCGTGTGTGGGTGAACTGCTATCATGCATATCCTGCGCACGCACCATTCGGTGGTTATAAAAAATCCGGCTTCGGCAGGGAAACACACAAAATGATGCTGGGTCATTACCGCCAGACAAAAAATATGCTGGTAAGCTATAACAAAAACAAATTAGGCTTCTTTTAACTGGCAGGTTAAGAAGACGAGTTATGAGAAATAAGCAATGAGTAATGAGCGAAGCAGCAATTGTTATTGAAGCTTTTCTTATTGCTCATGCCTCATAATTCAATTTCCGGTTTATATTTTATCGTTTTATCTATACCTGTCAAGTATGGCAATACCAAGAATAAAAGCCAAACAATCGGCCAAAGACCTGATCGCACAACTGAAACAGTTGCATGGCCCGCTGATGTTTCACCAGAGCGGCGGTTGCTGCGATGGCAGTCAGCCGATGTGCTTTGCCGATGGAGAGTTCAGGATCGGCGGCAGTGATGTATGCCTGGGAGAAGTGGAAGGTTGCCGCTTTTATATGAGCGCCGACCAGTTTGAATACTGGAAACATACACAGCTGATACTGGATGTAACTCCCGGCAGAGGGAGCAGCTTCTCACTTGAAATACCACTGGGAGTGCGCTTCTTTATTGAATCAAAATTATTTACGGAAGAAGAAGCGGCCAACCTGGAGCCGTTGCTAAAGACGGAAACCGTCTGACCTTCTTATATATTCCTTTACAACGCCCTCCCTGAGGGCGTTTTCATTTGAACGATCTTAATACCTCGGTTTAAACAAAAGAAGAAATGCCTCGTAAATGCTCCTGTGAAGGATAGTGCCATGATCCTCTTCCGCCATGAGGTTGAGATGGAGCTTCATTTTAGAAAGACCGGATGCGTTGAGTAAATTATATAATTGACGGGCATCTTTTGGCATCACCGGTGGTTCTTTTTTGCCGGCAGAGATATATACAAATTTCTCCACGTTGGTATGTTGCTTTAAAAGGGCAGGGGCTGCTTTCAGCAGGCTTTCCTTATCCCACCACAGGCTTGGGCTGATGATAAAATAGTGTGTGAACAGCTCCGGTTTCTTTAATAAGATCTCAGCTGCAACCAATCCGCCCAGCGACTGGCCGATAAGGTACCTTGTCGCATTTACCGGGAAAGACTTTTCAATATAAGGCTGCAGCTCATTTTCAACAAAACGGATAAAGGCGTCTGAATGACCACCGGTAGGAATGGTTTTCTTCATCTCCGGCAGATCGCTTTGAAAAGTAAAATCTCTTTTCCTGTCCACATTGGCAATACCCACTATGATACATTCCGGCATGGTGAACATAAGATTAAAAAACTGTGCAAGGCCGGTAATATGGATAAAGTCTTCATCCATGCTGCCATCCAGCAGGTACAGCACAGGGTATGTTTTGCTGCTGTCAAAATCATAGGGCAGGTAAATGTTCAGTGTTCTTTCCTCGTTCAGTATGGCTGAGTGAAATTTTCTTACCTGTCCTATCACCAGCGGTTTAGAGCTGTCTGCGACTGGGGCTGCGATTGCAGCAATACCACTGCATAACAACAATAAAGAGAAAAAAGAACGCAACAGGAAACGATGACTGAGCATGGGATGATTTTTATTGAAACGATTTATTTGGGCTTTTACAGCCTGATATAAGTGGCTAGTTGTGCGATATGATTATTGGTGAAAGCATCATTACGGCCGTCGATATATTGATTCATATAGCCGGCTTCGAGATCAAACTTCTTTGAAAAGCGATAGCCAACGGCAACGTATAGCCGGTTTTGATCAAAGGTTTTACCGTTTACATTGGCCTTATTACCGAAGTTAAGGAACACTTCATTCTGCAGGGCAGCAAACATACCTTTGGTGAAGCTGCTGTTGCTGATGCCTTTTGTTTCGGTGGAGAAAGGCAGGATACCTCTCACAAAATAACGAAAGCGGTTGGCGTATAAACTGCCTTCTTTTTTCAATGCATTACCCGAAACAACTGCTTTGGGTAAAAAACGCTGCTCCACCCTGAAGCGATGACTCAGGAAGACAGGGCTTATTTTATGCGCATAAATAAATTGTTCCCATATGCGATGCTCGGGGAGGTAGCCGTTAACGCCACCGGACACCCGGTAGTTTTCTACAAATGCATAGCCGGCCGTAATGGTTGATTTTTTGCTTACGTGGTAATTCAACCCGGCTCTCAGCAGCAATGTCTGCATGCGCTGCCATTCATCGGAGCTGCGAAGCTGGACGTCGGAATGAATGCTGGTTTTTTTTCCGATCTTGAATGTATTGAATGAAGCCAGCCAGCCGCTGAATTGTTTCTGGGCGAAAGAACCGGTCACACAAACGGAAAAAAATATGAATAACAAAAAGTGTTTGATCATTGGCTGTCTATTGAAACATATATAAGTGGAAACAACAAAATAACAGTTGAATTTATGATCCCGCCCGGATAGTGTTCAGCGATGCTGTTACTTTTTCATAAGTCTCTTCATCGCTGACGGGTTTGGGCACAAATTGCTCGCCGGTGATCTTTTCATACAATTCAATGTAACGGTTGCTGATGGTCTGTATCCATTCATCGCTCATTTCAGGAACCACCTGGCCTTCTTTGCCCATAAAATCATGGGCGATCAGCCACTCCCTTACAAATTCTTTGCTCAGCTGTTTTTGTCTTTCACCGGCGGCCTGTCTTTCTTCAAAACCTTCTGCATAAAAATAACGGGAAGAGTCGGGGGTATGAATCTCATCCATCAGTACGATTTCGCCGCCTGATTTTCCGAACTCATATTTGGTGTCTACCAGGATGAGTCCCTGTGAAGCAGCGATCTTTTTGCCTCTTTCAAAAAGTGCCAGGGTATATTTTTCCAGCGTGGCCCATTCTTCGGCCGTGGCCAGTCCGCCGGCAATAATGGCTTCTTTGCTGATGTCCTCATCATGCCCTTCGCTGGCCTTGGTGCTGGGTGTAATAATAGGGGCGGGAAAATAATCGTTCTCTTTTAATCCTTCCGGCAGGGTGATCCCGCAAAGTGTACGCAGACCGCTGTTGTAGGTTCGCCAGGCATGACCGGTGAGATTACCCCTTACCACCATTTCAATTTTAAAAGGCTCGCATCGTTTGCCGATGCTGGCGGCAGGCGCCGGCGTAGCCAGCAACCAATTGGGACAAATGTCTTCTGTTGATCTCAGCATCATGGCCGCTATTTCATTCAATACTTGTCCTTTATAAGGGATGGGGCGGGGAAGGATCACATCAAAAGCAGATATCCTGTTGCTGGCGATCATTACCAGCAGATCGCTGCCGATGCTGTACACATCTCTTACTTTACCGCTGTAAAAATTGGTTTGTCCGGGGAAATCAAATTTTGCCATGCCACAAAAATACGGACCGGGACGGGAGAACCCCAGCCGGCTTTCTTTTTTATTATGCACGGGTGTTAAAAAAATAAAATTTTGTGAGATAATAACAATTCTTATTTTGCTTTAAATTATACTTAACCAAAACGATGATTTTATGAGAAAAATCAGTAGCTATTTGGTTACGTTTGCCATTGCCAACATACTATCGATTGTTGCTTTTGCCCAAAACGTATCCATCAGCGGTAATGTAAAGAACAGTGTTTCCGGCGAAAATGCGGCTGCTGTTTCTGTTACAGTCAAAGGAGCTGAAACCGGTACCTATACCGACGACAAAGGAAATTTTACAATAACAGCCAAAAGTTTACCTGTCACGCTTGTGTTCACCTCTGTAGGGTACGATTCCCAGGAAATGACGGTAAGCAGCGCTTCACAAAAATTGAGTGTATCATTTGTTCCATCGAACTCACTGGGACAGGAAGTGGTGGTAGCCGCTTCTAGGGTTCCTGAAAAGATCATGGAATCGCCTGTATCGGTAGAGCGTGTAAACTCAGCCGCTATCCGCCAGGCGCCTGCGGCAAGCTTCTACGATGTGGTTTCCACTTTGAAAGGGGTGGATGTAACCACTTCTTCACTCACATTCAGGACTCCCACCACCCGTGGTTTCGGCGGTAGCGGTAACGTACGCTTCAACCAGCTGGTGGACGGTATGGATAACCAGGCACCGGGCCTTAACTTCTCGGTGGGCGCCATCGTTGGTCTGAACGAACTGGATATCGATAATATCGAACTGCTGAGCGGCGCCTCTTCTGCGCTGTACGGTCCGGGCGGTATGAACGGTACCCTGCTGATGACCAGCAAGAACCCATTCAAATACCAGGGGCTGTCATTCGTGGTGAAAACCGGTATCATGCATACCGATGGCAGCGAAAGGCCCACTTCTCCTTATTATAACTGGGCGCTGAGATGGGGTAAAAAAGTATCTGAGAAATTTGCGTTCAAGATCACTACCGAACTGGTACATGCGAAAGACTGGATCGGTATGGATCAGCGTGACTACGACCGTTCTGCAGGTAAGCTGGTTCCGGGTAACCGCAAAACAGATCCTAACTACGATGGTGTGAATGTGTATGGCGATGAAACCAGCGCCGATATCCGCCAGGTATTGAACAGCATCGCTGTGGCGGCGCCGTTCCTTGCACCTTATATTTCCACACTGACCACCAACCCGATTAAAGTAAGTCGTACCGGTTATACCGAGCAAGAACTGCTGAACCCTAATACGGTTAACTTTAAGCTGGGTGGCTCATTGCATTATAAACTTTCTGCCAATACTGAAGCTACTTTAGCAGGTTACTGGGGAACAGGTAACACCGTTTACACCGGCGCTTCCCGTTATTCCATTAAGGATTTTAAAATGGGCCAGTACAAATTTGAGCTCATGAACAAAAACTGGATGCTGCGTGCCTATACTACACAGGAAAATGCAGGCCAGTCTTACAATCTTGCCGCTACTACTCAAAATTTTAATGAAAGCTGGAAACCAAGTGCGGGTTCTACCGGTTGGTATGCCCAATATGGCCAGGCATTCCTGAATGCAAAGCTGGGTGGTATGAACGATTATGATGCACACCAGGCCGCAAGGGCTGCTGCAGATGTGGGACGTCCCAAAGTAGGTACTACTGCATTCCAGTCTGCATACGATGTGGTGCGCAAGATCCCTGTGCCAAAAGGTGGTGCGTTGCTCGACAGGACTGACCTTTACAGTGTGGAAGGCAGCTATAACCTGAGCGAATACACCAAATCATTTGCAGATATCATCGTAGGCGCCAACTTCAGGAGATATGTATTGAACTCCCAGGGTACGCTGTTTGCTGATTCAGTAGGCCGCATTGGTATCAACGAACTGGGTGCATTTGTACAGGCTTCAAGAGATATCACCAGCTTCCTGAAAATAAGCGCTTCCGGCCGTTATGATAAGAACGAAAACTTTGAAGGCCGTTTCACCCCAAGGGTAACTGCCCTGGTGAAAGTAGCGCCTAATAACAATATCAGGCTGAGCTATCAGACTGCTTACCGTTTCCCTTCGACACAACAGCAATGGATCAATCTTGACCTGTTGTCTTATAAACTGATCGGCGGTAATAAAGACTTCATCAAATACTATGCATTTGATACCAATCCGGTTTATTACAGGGATTCTTTAAGAAATGGCAACGCCGTTCAGTGGAAATATCCTTTACAGAAACCGGAAGTGCTGACTTCATTTGAAGCAGGTTACAAAGGACTGTTGCTGGATTCAAAATTACTGATCGATCTATATGGTTATTATGGTAATTATAAAGATTTCACCGGCCGTATCACTGTAGCGCAAAACAAAGCAGGTCTGCCTATCTCCGCAATGGATGCTGATACAGGCCAGATATACTCTGTGCCCATCAACTACGCCAATAAAATCAAAACCTATGGTTTTGGTCTGGGCTTTGATTACAGGCTGATCAAGAACTTTACACTGAGCGCCAACGTAGCATCCGATAACCTGGATGTTCCGGCCGGACTCACTGCAAATTTCAACTCTCCGAAATACAAGCTGAATGCAAGCATCAGCAACTCAGGCTTCGGTTACCAGAAACGTTTAGGATTTAACGTGGCTTACAGGTGGCAGGATTCTTTCTATTTTGAAGGTGACCTGGCAAACGGTACGCTTCCTTCCATCCAAACAGTGGATGCGCAGCTCAGCTACAAAATCCCGCAAACCAAATCCATACTTAAAATAGGTGCCAATAACCTGTTGAACCAATACTACTACAATGCCGTAGGTAACTCTTATGTAGGCGGATTGTATTATGTAAGCTTTGGCTACAACATTTATTAATAACCCTGTTTTAAAAAATATTAAATATCAGCATTATGAAATTTCATAACAACTATATAAAAAACGGCATCCTGGCTGCATCATCGGCCCTGCTTGTACTGAGTGCATGTAACCATGCCCCGGAAGAGTTTGACCCGATCCCTACGCCTACCACTTCATCGCTGATGGCGATAGGGGATACGCTTAAATTAAGCGCCAATGACAGCCTTTTTTACAAGATCATCGTAAGAGGCAGTATGCTCTCTACAATCAATGATAAAACAAAGACCTTTACTTTATTCTCTCCGGGCAATGCAGCGGTAAGACAATTCATCAGCGGCGCCAGCGGGGGACTGATCCCTGCCAGCGGCGCTCCTGAAGCGACTTATGTAGGGTTTATCAACAGCAGCTTACCGGTAGCCACAGCGGCTTCTGTTGTGCAGTATCATATGCTGCCGCAAACAGTGGCTTCGGCTTCCATCAGCACTACATTCCCCAATTTCCCTTACCCGACATTCCTGAACCCAAGCCCGGCATCCAGTCCTTTCCTGCGCCTGGATGGTTATATCAGCAAACGCACCAACGGTGCATGGCTGAATAATATCCCGGTGGTAGCTGCAGACCGCATGGCGGGCAACGGTGTGATCCACAGCATTGCCGCAGTATCTGTGCCGCCAAGCACACTGATCTGGGACAGGATCAATACCGATACTGATCTTACTTTCATGAAAGCGGCGATCCAGCGGGCCGACAGCGGCGCTGCTGCCAATGCTTCTTTACAATACCTGCTGGGTACCCAGGCTATTGCGCCGGGCTTAAACCTCACGCTTTTTGCACCAAATGATGCTGCAATGAGAGCATTGCTGATCGGCGCTATCACCCAGGCACTGGTAGCGCAGGGTATGCCACTGGCAACTGCACAGGCTTCTGCTACAGCATTGGTTACAGCCTATGGCACTACCATCCTGACCAACCCGTCTTCTATTCCTGTATATGGTCCTTCACTGGCTGCTGCACTTACTGCTACTACAGTAAAAGGTATCGTGGTATATCATATCCTGTACGGACAAAGAGTATTCACACCGAATATTCCTACAACAGCTACGGCGGTGAAAACGTTCCTGAACACAGCGATCCCCGCTCACCCGGGTGTGACCATCACTGCTACTTTCACCGGCCCGGTGGTAAGTGCTGCCACTGTAAAGGGTGCTGCCAACGCCACTGCTTCCAATGTACAGATCAATGCACTGCCAAGCGGCAGCAGCGATCAGCATTATGTGAATGGTGTATTGCATAAAATTGACCAAGTATTGCTGCCACAATAATTGCAGTGATACCTCCGATAAATAGTAAAGGCTTCCGATGGGAAGCCTTTACTATTTTATGTATGTTTATGTTGTATAACAGGAGTTGATTACACATTGAAACGGAAGTGCATTACATCACCGTCTTTTACAATGTACTCTTTGCCTTCAATACGCAGCTTGCCGTTATCCCTGCAGGCAGCTTCAGAACCATAATGTACAAAGTCGTCATAAGCGATCACTTCCGCCTTGATAAAACCTTTTTCAAAATCGGTATGAATAACGCTGGCTGCCTGTGGCGCTTTCCAGCCATGCTGGATGGTCCAGGCCCTTACTTCCTGCACCCCTGCGGTAAAATAGGTGGAAAGGTTGAGTAGTTTATAAGTAGAATGAATAAGACGATCCAGCGCCGGCTCGGTCATTTTATATTCTTCCATGAACATCGCTTTATCATCCGGGTTATCAAATTCTGCGATCTGCGCTTCAATAGCATTTGTCATAATGATCACTTCATTGCCTTCATTTTTAACAGCTTCTATCAGTGCAGCTGAAAATTTATTACCGGTATGCATGCTGGTTTCATCCACGTTGGCTACATAAAGCACGGGTTTATCAGTCAGCAGGAACAGGTCGGCAATAGCCGGCTTTTCTTCTTTGGTCAATCCCAGTGAAATGATATTTTTTCCTTTTTCAAGATGCTCCTTGCAGCGCACCAGGATATCCAGCTCCGCTTTTGCCTTGGGATCATTTTTAGCGATCTTCTCCGTGCGCTGTATCTTCTTTTCTACGCTTTCCAGGTCTTTCAGCTGCAACTCGGTTTCAATAATCTCTTTATCGCCCACGGGATTGATGGGTCCCTCATCCCTCAGGATGTTATCATCTTCAAAACAACGGATCACCTGGATGATGGCATCCACTTCACGGATATTGGCCAGGAATTTATTACCCAGTCCTTCGCCTTTGCTGGCGCCACGCACCAGCCCTGCAATATCCACGATCTCGATCTGTGTGGGAACCACCCGCTCCGGCTTCACCAGCTCTTCGAGCTTATTCAAACGGGGATCGGGAACATTCACCAATCCTGTATTGGGCTCAATGGTGCAGAACCTGTAATTGCTCGCCTGCGCCTTCGCACTGTTGCTTACTGCATTGAATAAAGTTGATTTTCCTACATTGGGCAAACCCACGATGCCTGCTTGTAATGCCATTCTTATTGTCAGTTTAAAATTTCAATATATTCAGCTTACGCTGAATTTTTCGCCGCAAAGGTAAGGCATGACGGCCGTTTTACGATTATTAATGTAACTTCCATTTTTGATGTTCTGGTATCATCCATTAATGAAATATTAAACCAATACAATGGCTTTAAGCAAAATCTGGTCGGCATTTATAGTAATAGCGATCCTGGTGGGGATCGGGCGAATGGTGAAAGGAGATGATAAGATATTTACAAGGATGGTGGTAGGCAAGTCTTCGGACAAATATGACAGTATTTATTACCGCTCTTACGGCTCACCGCAGGCAATGGGCCTGGATTCCAATTACAAAGCTTTCCTGAAAGAATACGGCTATTACGAAACGGCCGATATGACCAAAGCCACCGTTATCCTCAGCGACGGGATGCTTCCCGATTCGGTGAATGCTGCAAAAGCAATCAAGCCGACGCTGCAGGAATACAGCTTTTTATCGGTTCAGAAAAAGCTGGTGAGAAAGGTGGATGGTATCATTGAAACAGCCAAGAATGCGGTGCTGGATATTATTTTCCCGTTGATCGGTATTTTAGCCCTGTTCATGGGTTTTCTCAGCATTGCGGAAAAAGCGGGTGGGATACGGGTATTGTCAAAGATCATCTGGCCTTTTTTCTCTCGCATCTTTCCCGAAGTACCTAAAGGACATCCTGCTACCGGGCATATGATGATGAACTTTTCGGCCAACCTGCTCAACCTGGACAATGCCGCTACGCCGTTCGGGCTGAAAGCGATGGAAAGCCTGCAGGAGCTCAATCCAAATAAAGCAGTGGCTTCCAATGCACAGATCATGTTCATGGCGCTACATGCTTCCGGGCTTACGCTGATACCGGTAACGATTATTGCCTTCCGTTCAGGACTGGGCGCAGCCAATTCAACCGATATTTTTATTCCCTGCATGATCGCCACTTTTGTTGCCACAATGACAGCAATGATACTGGTATCCATCAGGCAGAAAATCAACCTGTTTCAGCCGGTGATACTGGCATGGGTAGGAGGTATATCGCTGCTGATCGCTTTGCTGGTGATCTATGTAAACGGGCTGGCATCGGCAGATGCACAGCGGTTTTCCTCTATATTAAGCAACGGCATTATCCTTTTTATATTTTTTGCCATTGTGCTTGGCGGCTTGTACAAAAAAATCGACCTGTTCGATGCCTTTGTGGATGGCGCCAAAGGTGGCTTCGAAACCGGCGTAAGGATCATACCATATATCGTAGGGATGCTGATTGCCATCAGCATGCTGCGCACCAGCGGTACATTCGATATTGTCATTAATGGTATGAAAACACTTTTTGCAGCCATCGGCTTCGATACAAGATTTGTGGATGGCCTGCCTACAGCGCTTATCAAACCGATGAGCGGCAGCGGCGCCAGGGGAATGATGCTGGATACCATGCGGACATTTGGCCCCGATTCTTTTGCGGGCAGGCTGGCTTGTATCCTGCAGGGATCGAGCGATACCACTTTTTATGTGATTGCGGTGTATTTCGGTTCGGTGGCCATTAAAAACACCCGTTATGCAGTAGGGGTGATGCTGCTGGCCGATCTTGCCGGTATTATTGCCAGCATCCTGCTTTGTTATCTCTTCTTCGGGTAGTAAATTTTCAGCAGTATAAGCCCAATCAATATCAGCCTGAGCTTAGCCGTTTAGAAAAAGGTATTCAAATAAAAATGCCGCTTCCTTGAAGCGGCATTTTATATGATTGTGGCTCCGTTTATAAATTAATCGAGAAGGAGATATAAGGCCTGGTAGCCGTAACCGAAGATCCTTTATATCCCATAGCAAATGCAGTGAACACCCTTTGTGTAGTAAGTGTATTTACACTTGCGTAAGTGGCCAGATCAGTGGTGCCGCCTACTTCACGTATTGTCCAGCTGGAAGTATTGATAGCCGGTACAGGCATTTCAAAAACAACACCCGGTGTGTTATAGGCGATACCCGTAGCCATCAGCACGCCGCCATAATAAAGGTTAAGCGGGTTGGAATTAGGGATCAGGTTCACAAACCTGTAACGAATCCTGTTAGCGGCGGGCTTACTGATATTATCTTCCACCACCACTATTTTGGTTTTGGTGAAAGTATCCATAATGCTGGCGGTATGTCTTACACCGGCTGCCACCGTAATGTCTGAAGTGAACAGTACCACCGAATCAACATTGGTATTTTTCTTTGGGATAGATACTTTCACATTCCTGGTACCGGGCTCCACTCGCAGGTAATCGGGCCAGTTGGCTCCATTGGTATTATAACCTCCGCCCGGGAAAGGCGTACGGCCGGTAATGAGACTGCTTACCCTTACGTCATCAATAGACAACTGAACAGAAGGATTGGCAGGGTAGGCCGATGCATAGATGAATTTCAGCAGGGCGTCATCGCCTGAACTGTAGGTTGTAAAGTTTGCTTTGTAAGAGTCATCCTTTTTACAACCCGTCGCCAGAAGTACGGCAGCCACCGCTATTATATTGAAGAATTTTTTTGTCATGATCATTGGTATTTAATAATGATGTTAAAAATTATTTTATGGTTGTGTGATCCATAATTCTTTTACATGATAATCATTTTGTGTAGCGCCGATACGCTGTAATTCCAGGATGTTCCAAACATAGTCAGAGTTAAACCTTGGTCTCATGCGTTGAACGGTTTTACCGCCATTGTCGGCAAATAAAGGAGGCAGCGTAAAGCCCCTGTACACCTGGTTACCGGTTGACGGATCGGTGTCAGTGTAATGAAACCTGCGCATATCCATCCATGTTTCCAATGCACCATGACCAAACATGGCAATGTATTTCTGCAGCATGATCTTTGAAAGGTTGAGCGTAGCAACTGTTCCAACTGCGGCGCTATTCAGGTAGGTTGACCTTGAAGCTTCCGTAATGGTTTTGGTGGCCCTGATATTTACATTAAATACAGTGGTGAGCATATCAAAATTCTGCTCGATGCCCAGCCTGTAAGCTGCATAAGATTCATTTTTCATCCCTTTTCTCCAGTAAGCTTCCGCTTTGATGAAAGATATCTCGCTGGCAGTAAGCACCGGTACCGGCGCTGCATTGCGGAAGATATAGGTAGTACTGTCGGGAGTGGCAGCACTGTTGTCAGCAGTCGCCTGGCTTTTACCCCAGAAATTCTGCGGCCTGTCTGCTGCTGCAATTACTGACTGGCCAACATTGGGTTCCACCCCTTTAATGGTACCGTTTGTATTAGGACGTAGCATGTACCATGCTCTCGGGTCCTGGATACCGGCCATTTCAGGATTGGTGCCGTTCATCAGGTTGGCGATAAAGGCGCCCTGTCGGATGGCAGTAGGGCTGGCAGCCGTAGTACCGGTAAGGTTACCTCTTAACGGGCCAAAGAAATTATTGGTTGCACTGAGATTGGTTGCGGCAAATTTTACCATACCATTGTCTGCAGTGCTGCCCAGCGAAAGATTCGCATAATAAATAACAGAATCAGCGTTATAAGATGATTTATTGCTGAAATGGTTGTGGTACCTGGCTAAAATGCCGTAGGTGAATTTTTTCCATTTTTCAACATCTCCATTGTAGAAATAGGCATCGCCTTTTGCAAGGTTTGCCTGGCTTACGCTATCGCCGGTCCTGTTAAGATAATCCAATGCTGCAAAGCAATGGTTTCTCGCTCTTTCATAAGCCACTTCCTGCGTATCGAAATGGAAGGTGGCCAGGCTGGTGTTGAAGGCTTCATTAACGATCAGTTCGCCATAATAGTCGGCCACGGTAAGCCAGCTCCATCCCCAGATGGCATTGCCCACGCCTGCATAATCCCATTTTTGCTCTTCAATGGCCCATTCGATCATTTTGTTATTGTTCTGGCCAATATCATAATAATGCATCCTGTAAGTGCTTTGAGCAATATCCGAAGCACTGTTGGTATAACCCATCTGATCGAAATTGCTGAGGGTTGTGTAAAACGCAAAATTCTGAACATAGGCGCCTACATAACGGATATCATTCAATGTGCCGTGACCGGCGTAGTTGCCCACCATGCTGGCCACAATATTGGGCAGCAGGCTTTCCACCGGAACCCTTACAGTAGCGTTCGGGTTGGCATAAGCGTCATCAATTCTTTTGGAGCAGGAAACCACTGCCATCGCAGAAAGAAAGATGCCGGCAAATATTTTGAAATTATTTTTTTTCATTTTTAAAATATTTTTAAAGAATTAAAAATTAGCTTTTATACCAAGGTTAAAACCAACGGGAGCGCCCATATTGGCATAATCGAAGCCGAAACCACCCACACCTCTTGTACCGGCTGTATTACCATTCGATTGCGGATCAGCTCCACGGTAGTTGGTAATAAGGATAGGCTCTGTAATGGTAACAAATGCGCTCAGTGATTTTACAAATTTGAGCTTATCGGTTACTGGTTTACCAAAACGATAGTATAAAGAAACATCTCTTAATCTCAGCCAGTTAATATCTTTTTCGATGAACTCTTCTTCAGGCATGGTCGTATAGTAAGCCTGGTCGTAAGCAGGAGTGATGGAGATGGTGTTCTTGGTAGGGGTGCTGGTGTTTTCCAGTCCATCCTGCAGCACACCTTCTATCACTCTTGGCGTATAGCGGTCGTAAGTCCTCCAACTTTTGCCGATACCGGTCAGGTAATCATCCGTAGCATTGAAGATATCGCCACCTACTTTCAGATCCCATAAGAAACTGAGTGTGAAATTACCCAATGACATCCTGTTCAGCCATCCTAATGTGAAATCAGGATTTCTGTCACCTCTTACTTTATAGTTAGCGTCAATCACCGGTAAACCTGTAGTAGCATTGATCAGTATCTGACCGGCATTGTTTCTCAGGTAACCATAAGAAGTAATGGTAGTAGTGGGTCCGCCCACAGCCAGGCCGCCTCTTGCATTACCATACAACCAGGTGTCTGCCAGGTAGTATTCAGGAACGTTTACAGGAAGCTCGGTCACTTCGTTCCACATTTTGTTGAAGTTGAAGCGGGTGTTCCAGCTGAATTTTTTGCTCTTCACCGCATCAAAGCTTACCGCAATTTCCACGCCTTCATTTTTAGTAGCGCCAAAGTTGAGTGTATTCAATACGAAACCTGTACCATAGCTGAAACGAACGTTTTCACCGATCAGGTCACTATTCTTCGTACTGTAATAAGTCGCATCAATATTCAGTTTGTCTTTCAGGATGCGGAACTCAGAACCTACTTCATAGGTTTTCTGTCTTTCAGGAACCAGGTAAGGGTTATTATTCTCGAAGCTGTAATAGAAACCGCCGCCGCTGCCGGTGTTGATATTAAATACCGACTGGTTGGCATAAGGAGAGCTTGACCTCGCCGTGCTGGCCAGTGAAGCTCTCAGCTTCCAGTAATTGAGAATATTTGATTTGATGCCGGGCACCAGGTCAGACATGATGATGCTTACACCACCTGCAGGGTAGTTGTAGCTCCTGGAGGCTTTGGGGAAGATAGAAGACTCTTCAAAACGGTGAGAGTAGTTAAGGAATATCACTTTATTCCAGTTCAGAGAAAGCTCACCGAAATAAGCCATCGATCTACGGATGCTGTAGTTGGGCAACCCTCTCAGTGTATTGTTATTCAAACGTACACGGGTTGTAGGATCGGTATTGTTACTGTCGGTCCTGTTCTGGTCAACCAGGTTGTAACCGGTAACCGCCCACATTTCTGTTTTGTAGTCCTGCCACATATTACCCACCATCAGCCTTGTGCCGAATTTACCGAACTGCTTGGTCACAGTGGCATTGATGGTATGGTTGTACCCGAAGTAATCTCTCCAGTAATTCCTTAGCATGCCCTTGTTGGCACGCACCAGGTAATAAGACATAGAATCATATTTCTGCCAGCCATCGGAGCTGTAGGTATCATACCCGAAACGGCCGCTGATAGAAAGCCAGTCGAATGGTTTTATATCGATACCCATTGTAGCGGTGATCCTGTCGGTTGTTTCATGACTCCTGTTTTTATATACACTGTAAAAAGGATTATCAAAATCTGCATTGGGATTGCTGCTGAACAACGGAATTTTTAAGCCATTATCATTTTCCCAAACCCTGATATCATTATTACCAGGCCATGCCAGCAAACCAATAAGGTAACCGGCAGCTCCTCTGATAGGCTTATCATTGCTTGTTTTGATATATGCAACCGAAGGTGTGATCTCCACGTATTTACCGATCTTGGTATTGTTGGATAACCGCACATTGTACCTGTTATAGCTATTGGTAGGCACCGATCCGTCCTGGTCAAATGCAGAAGCGGATAAACGGAAGCTCGCATTTTTCCTTCCGTATTCTGCAGACAGGTTATGTGTCTGGCTGAAACCTGTTTCAAAGAAATTGCGGATATTAGAATAGATGCGAGTTCCATTATCATAGCGTGGGCCAAAATAAGTGAACAATGCATCAGGACGACCATTGGTACCGTTTGAATAAGCATTCATGGTGCTGGGCAGCCTGTTGAATTTTTCCCAGCGGAAGCTGTTGTCATATGACACGGCAACCTTACCGTTGGGTTTTGCTTTTTTGGTAGTGATGATAATAGCGCCACTACTTGCCTGGCTACCATACAAAGCTGTTGCTTCAGGGCCTTTCAGCACCGTGATGGTTTCAATATCATTCGGGTTCAGATCCGAAATACGGTTATTGTAATCGTTTGCCCTGTTGGCACTTGCAGGATTGTCTGCCAGGCCAAGCGTTGCACCGCCACCGCCTTCAGCCATCGTGCTGTTATCGGTGATCACACCATCAATTACAAACAGGGGACTGTTATCGAGTGACAGGGAGTTGAAGCCACGCAGTACTATCTGCGAGCTGGAACCCGCCATACCACTCGTGCTGTTGATCGTCAGACCCGCTACACGGCCCTGCAAGGCATTCACGAAGTTTTCCCGCTGCGTTTGCTGCACCTCTTCACCGTCCACTTTCTGAACAGAGTAGGTAAGCTCTTTGGGATTACGTTTCAGGCCCATGGCAACTACTACCACTTCTTCAATATCTTTTTGCTTCAGGGACAAATTAATGTCCAGGTAGCTCTTTGTTCCTATACTCACTTCATGGCTGGTATAGTTCACAAAAGAAAATATGAGCGACTGGTTGCTGTTGGCCCTTATGGTAAAGTCGCCATTAGCATTAGTGGTAGTCGCATTGCTGGTGCCTTTCACTGTAACGGTAACGCCACTCAACGGTTTACCACCGTCTCCGATTACCCGGCCGGAAACCAGTTTTTCCTGGGCAATCGCCGTGAGCCCCGACAGCATGAGGAACAACAATTTTAAAAGCAGAATTTTTCTCATAGCAATCTGTTTTGATTTTGTTTTTGTTAGTAATAGTTAGTTTGATTCTATATTAAACAGCTATAACACTGTAATACCCGCATCTACGTAAGGTTTTAACAGGGGATCGGATGGATCAAGTTCTGTGATGAGTACGTCGATCTTTTTTACATCACAAACATGGATAGGCTGGGTACTGTTGATCTTTTCTGAGATGGTTAAGCAGATCACCTTATTGGAAGACGCCATCATCTGCTGTTTTAGCTGCGCCACATCCCAATCATTATCTGTAATACCATTTTCCATATTCAGCGCATTAATGCCCAGTATACAGAGATCGGCCCGGATGGATTTGATGCGGTTCACGGCATCTGCACCTATAGTAATCTTTGAGGTTTTGGATAATTTGTCGCCCAGCACAATAACTTCAATATTGGGATGGGCCATATATTCTACAATGGCAGGTATACTGCCCGAAATGAATGTTGCATTGAGGCTGGAGGGTAAGGACTGGGCCAGCTCAATAATGGTGGTGCCGCCGCCGGTAAGCACAAACATACCGTCTTTAATCAGCGAAATTGCCTTTTGAGCGATCACCTGTTTGCTGGTTTGTGCATATATGCCGTTTATCGGCCGGGTGATCTTGTCAAAAGAGCGGGAGAGGGCACCTCCATGTACCTTAATCAATTTTCCGGTTTCACTCAATTCCTGCAAATCCCTCCTGATGGTATCTTCCGATACCCTCATTTCTGCGCTCAGCGTATTGGAGAGCACTTTATTATGCAGATTCACCTGGTGCAGGATATAAGCCTGCCGTTCACGTTTAAGCATCGAAAATTAGTTAAGGCAAGCCAAAATAGTTAAAAAAATGCAAAAAAGCGCAACTTATATCGAAAAAAATATTGCACAATTGTGCATAAAGCCGCAAACGTGAAATATTATTCTTCTATTTCAAGTGTTTCGAAGTAGTTTCCGAAGCTGTTGATCAGCTGGTAGGCCTTGTAGATATTCCGGTTGTACCGGTTGCCTAAAACGATGATTGTAGCGTCCTGGTCAATGAGCCGGATGAAGGCTGCATTATTGCCATGCCACCAGCCATTGTGAAAGATCACTTTTTTGCCGTTGGGGTAGATATTCATGCGCCAGCCCAGGCCGTAATTTTTTACCCCGGGCTTTTCGTTGCTGTAAGGCGTATACGCCTGCTCCATTATTTGCTTATTGCAGATGAGGTCTGCGCTCAAAGCCCTGTCCCAGGTGAGCAGGTCCCTGGGAGTGCTGTATATATTTTTATCGCCGTATATATCATCCAGGTTAGTGTTCTGATTTTCCTTTCCACGCCAGTCGTAGTTTTTGCTGGCTTTGGCGCTGCTGGCTGCTGTATATACAAAGCTGTTGTTCATGCCTAATGGGGTGAAAATGTGCTGCTGAACATAATCAGGATAAGATTTGCCGGTAACTTTCTCAATCAGCAATGCAAGCAACGCATAGTTGCTGTTACAATAGCTGAAGCGGGTATTGGGCGTGCCGATATTTTCCAGCTCATTTTTCTTTTGGATCAGGATATTCAGCACATTCCGGTTGCTGATATGCGTAGAATCTTTCCAGCCAACCTTATCTATAAAATGCACATAATTGGGCAGGCCGCTGCGATGGTTGAGCATGCTGCGGATAGTTACCCCGGGATAATTGAATTCTGGGAAATATTTGCTGAACTGATCGTCGATATTCAGCAGGCTATCCTGCCATAGCTTCAGTACGCAGGTAGCGGTAATGGTTTTGCTTACCGAAGCAATATGAAAAGCAGTGTTCTCATTAACAGAATCTTTGCTCCCGAGCGGATTGCTGCCTTTATATTTTTCAAAAATGATATTGCCTTTTTTGGCGACCACCATCCCCCCGTTGAAGCTGGTCCGGGCCAGCATCGTATCATACCAGAGCTGGCAGGCGTTGTGAAGCCGGGCTTTTTCGGCAGCCGTTATTTCACCGGGAGCAGGCAAACTGATCTTTTCAACAGCCGACCCCTGGGAAGAAGCTGTTTTCTGATCTGAATTGCTTTTGCAGGAAAGGAGAAATAAACCGAGGAATATATAAGACCCAATAATAATTTTACGCATTGGTTTTTCAATATGCTTGATAACAGAATAAAAATCGAAAAGAATATCTTTGCGCAAATTACGGAACATAGTTTTTATGGCAGACAAAAAAAATACCAGCTATCCCAAAGACAAGATCAACATTCTGTTTTTAGAAAATATAAGCGATACCGCAGTAAAACAATTTGTGGATGCAGGCTATCCCAATGTTAAAAAGCTCACCGGGGCTATCAGCGAAGCGGATCTTATTAAAGAAATAAAAAATACACATATCCTGGGCATCAGGAGCAAAACCCAGATCACCCCGGCCATCCTGAACGCTGCAGAAAAACTGCAGGCCATTGGCTGTTTTTGTATCGGGGTCAACCAGGTTAACCTGGAGCATGCAACCGAATCAGGCGTGGCCGTTTTCAATGCGCCTTACAGCAATACCCGGAGCGTGGCGGAGCTGGTGATCGGCTCTTCCATCTTACTGGTAAGAAAGATCATCGATAAAAATATTGCAGCCCATAAAGGACAATGGATGAAGGACGCCAGCGGCGCTCATGAATTGCGTGGTAAAACCATCGGCATCGTAGGGTATGGCAATATCGGCAGCCAGGTAAGTGTGCTGGCCGAAGCGCTGGGCATGAAAGTACTGTTTTATGATGCGGAGACTAAATTGCCGCTGGGCAATGCAAGCGACAGTAAAACATTGAAAGAGCTGTTGCAGCAATCAGATGTAGTGACCCTGCATGTGCCGGAAATAGCTTCCACCCAGAACATGATCAATAAAACCACTTTATCTTATTTCAAAAAAGGAGCGGTGCTCATCAATTATGCAAGGGGTACCGTGGTAGATATTCCTGCGCTCAGGAAAGCGCTTGAAAAGGGCCAGCTGGGCGGCGCTGCCGTGGATGTATTTCCGGTAGAGCCGGAGAAGAACGGTGATGTTTTTGAAAGCGAGCTGCAGGGTCTTTCAAATGTATTGCTTACACCGCATATCGGTGGCAGCACGCAGGAAGCGCAAAGCAATATAGGCGTAGACGTAAGCGCAAAACTGTTTAACTACCTCGAAAAAGGAATCACTACCGGTTCACATACCATTCCTGCACTGGCATTGCCTCCGCAGGAAGGCGCTCACCGCATCCTGCATATACATAAAAATGTACCCGGCGTGCTGAGCCAGATCAACACATTGCTGAGCAAGAACAATATCAATATCGTTGCACAATACCTGAAAACAAATGACCGTATCGGTTATGTAGTGCTGGATGTTGACAAGAACCTCAGCAAGAATGCTATGGAATTACTGAAAGGAGTGAAGGAAACCATTAAAGTGCGCATGCTGTATTAATCAGTCTTTGATATTAATAAAAAAGCACCGTTTACAACCGGTGCTTTTTTATTTGTTACTGAAGCATTCAGGAAATTTCTATGCTTTGTGCATACCTGAAAATATTATTCGGGTCCGCAGCTTTTTTTATTTGCTGCAATTTTTCATAATTGTCACCGTAATAAGCCTGCTGCCAGTTGCTGAAATGCACATCAGGATAATTGACATAGTGTTTTGATACACCATTATCTTTTAACAATTGCTGCAGCGATTCAAACTGCTCCAGCGCTTTTGCATACCTGCCTGCTGTTTCATAATAGGATTGCAGCTCGCCGAGGTACTGCATATCCCTGTGCGGAAAAGCCGATCCTTTTTTAAATGTTTCATGGGCGATATTACCACCCATGGTATTTACCTGGAATACCATTCCGGGCGATGAAGTGACCCTGCTGAAGATTTCTGCAGCAATATTTTCCAGGTCAGCAAAGCCGTTGTAATAACCACAGGATGCATTCTTGAAATACAGTGGATCTTTCCTGCCGTAAAATCTTTTAATGGCCTGCAGGGTAGGCTTGGTGCTTTGCGCAAAGGAAGTGGCATTGCTGCGCAGAGTTGCAAACAGGGGCGTAATATCTTCCGTGCCGTAATTAGTAAACAGCATCATCACAGTTTTGCCATTGAGCACAAAGGCGCTGAAACATTCCTGCGGCAGCAGCGCAGTGGCTTTGAACCATTCTTCCAGCACCGTGCTGAATACTGTAACGTCTGCCTGCCGGTAATAAATATTGTAGGAAGCAAAATTTTTCGGCAGCTCATACACTTTAAAACGCATGCTGCTCACCACACCAAAATTCCCGTTACCGGCACCACGGCAGGCCCATAGCAGGTCATCGTTGCCGGAAACTTCTTTTACGTTCCCATTGGCATCAATCATTTTAACAGCCGTTAATGAATCGCAGGTAAGCCCATGCTTACGGCTGAAAAAACCATAGCCTCCACCCAGTGCCAGGCCTGCTATACCCACGCCACCACAGGAACCTGCCGGCAATAATTTTCCTTTGGCATAAATGCTGTCATGCACTTCACTTAATTTCAAGCCGGGGCCTACTTCCACTTCATTGTCACCGGTCCAGGTAATGTTTTTCATTGGTGATACATTGATCACCATACCACCTTCGTTGGTGGAAAATCCTTCAAAACTATGGCCTCCGCTTTTGATGCATACCGGCAGCTTTTCTTCTTTTGCTTTTTTTACAGCGAATGCAATCCCTTTATCGGTTTTGCAAACGGCAATATATTTAGGGAACTGGTTTACCTGTTTGTTATAGCAGGCATTATACTGTGCATAGGCTGCTTCATTCCTGGTAAGCAGGATAATGTCCTCCTCGGTAACAGCTTCATCCGTTGCAATCACCGTGTGAGTAGTATCCTGGGGTTCAGCGGCAGGAGCATTTGTATTCTTTTGCTGGCTGTCTTTTTTTTCATAGCAGCCTGCCATAGGCAAGAGGCCGATGCTGAGGCCGCCCATCAGCTGCAAAAATTCACGCTTGGTATATTTTTTCATCATTGGTATAGCACAATAAATTGATTACTTTTTCGCACTCGTTGAATCGGTGCCGTTACAAGGTCTTTCCAATACTTCAAATCCCTTTTTATAGGTATCCAGTTCAATCCCTTCAATAGAGTTCCTGCTGATCATTGATTTTAAATTTTCTTCTGTTGTCGGAGCAAGATCAATGCTTAAGCTTTGCTCTGCAGCAATACGGAATTTCCGGATACCATAATACAGTTGTGAGTTATTGCTGCCAAAAGCCAGCAGGATAGCATTATCATTTTTGAACAGCGGGATCTTCCCGTTGATTTTGTCAAAGCCAAAAATGTTGTTTCCTTTATCTACACCTACTGACAGCAGCTTCCTTTCAGGACTAAAAAGGTATACGTTCATTGCTGCTTTGAATGGATTTTTCAATCCGACCTGCACAGTTATATTTTCAGTCCCTTCCAATCCTTCTACGAATGCATCCACATTGTACCAGCCATTGGTGGTAATGGAAAAATCATACATTTTTTCTGTGAAAATAGGGTCGCTGAATCCATTCCGCAAAAATTCCATGTTTTCAGCAGGCGTAAGGGTGTCAGGCATTTGAATACTGTTCGTGATGTCCGTTATCTCTGATAATTCGCTTGGATAGAACAGTGTATCAAAACCACAGGGTGGGGATGGATCCGGTAAAGTGTCTATATTATCATCTTTCGGGGTATCTGTTATGGGCTGCCTTTCCGGAAGATATTCTTCGTATGCTGCAGAATCAGGGTGCAGCCTTTTTTCATTTTCAATATAATCATATATGGCATCAATATCTTTATTGGTCAACGAGGAAAAGCTGTTCATTACCGCCGGTCCCCATTTTTTAAAAAGTTCTTTTGCATAAGCATCGGTGGCAATCATTTTTGTAGGGTTGTGTATAAAATCATACAGCCATTGTTTACCCGGCGCTTTTTGTAAGCTGAGGCCTAATGCTGTACCTGTATATTCACTCCTGATCTTATGGCAGTTTGCACAACTATGTTTAAATAATTGTTCTCCTTTAATGAGAGTTGCTGCGGATGGCGTTGTATCCAACGGCTGCGGCTCTATCCAGTTTATACTGCTGTCTTCCTGTACGTCGCCTTTGAACAATTGCATGGCCGGGTCATACATATCGGAAGGGATAGAGATATTCACCGGCTTATTGAATTCCAGCTCCCTGCCTTCGCTGCTGGCATTAAAATAGATCATTCCGCCACTCTGGAGCGGCCTGCCATTGCTGTAAGTAGTGAGTCCTGCCAGCAGGATATCCCTCATACTGAAGGCTTCCTTTATTTCAATCTCCACTTTTTTCCCTTGCCCGGTTTTAAATGTTCCGGCCGCTATTTTTACAGTGGCCCCTTTGCCTGTTTTAAGCGTATAGCTGCTGTCCGGATCAATGGAGATAAAGCTGCTTTCAAGATTGTTGCTGTTTAAAACAGGTGTGGCTTTATTGTTGCAGGCTGAATTAAAAACAATCAATAAGAGGAAAAAGGGAAGATATCTTTTCATACAGCAGTTATTCTTCAAATGTAGGATAACAAAAACTTAATCCAGGTTAATATATTTCCTATATTTTCAAAAAATATTGAAAATATTGTATCTTTATGGCATAAATGTAATCATCATGAAACTCGTTATTATAGGAGCAGGATTCGGGGGGCTGCGACTGGCCAGGAAACTAAGAAATAAAGCAGCTTTTGAGGTAACACTGATCGACAAAGTGAACTACCACCAGTTCCAGCCGTTGTTTTACCAGGTGGCCACTGCCGGTCTCAACGGCAGCGATATTTCCTTCCCGTTACGCAAGGTTTTTCACAACAGCAAAAATATAAAATACCGCATGGCCAATGTAGAAGAGATTTTACTAGCGGAAAATAAAGTGCGTACCAATATCGGCGATTTTGAATACGATGCGCTGGTGATCGCTACCGGAGCAGGCACCAATTTTTTCGGAAATGTGAACATGGAAAAATTCGCCATCCCTATGAAAAGCACCGTGGAAGCAATGGAGCTGCGCAACCGCATTCTCAAAAATTTTGAAAAAGCGCTTACGGTAAAAGATCCCGTGGAATTACAGCGGCTCATGAATATTGTGGTAGTAGGAGGCGGTCCTACAGGTGTTGAGCTGAGCGGCGCTATTGCAGATATGAAGCGGTTTGTATTACCAAAAGATTATGCCGAGCTGGATTTCAGCAAGATGCATATTTACCTTTTGGAAGGCTCTGCCAAAACGCTGGGTGTAATGAGCGAAAAAAGTAGTGAGCAGTCCAGGAAATACCTGGAAAAACTGGGTGTGACTGTAAGGACCAATACGTTGATAGAAGATTATGACGGTAAAACTGCGAGAATGAAGGATGGCAGCACCATTGAGTCGGCAACGGTTATCTGGGCCGCAGGAATCAAAGGCAATGTGCCTGCAGGCATCGATCCTGCGCTGGTGGTAAGGGGCAACAGGATAAAGGTTGACCGGAAGTGCAGGGTAGAAGGAACCCAGAATATTTATGCCATCGGCGATGTGGCTTATATGGAAGAGCCCGCTTATCCCAAAGGGCACCCGCAGGTAGCGCCGGTAGCGATGCAGATGGCAGACCTGCTGGTGAACAACCTTACAAGGATTGCAATGAAAAGCGGCAGGCAGCACATACAGGAATTTGAATATTACGATAAAGGTTCCATGGCAACAGTTGGGCGCAACCTGGCTGTAGTGGATATGCCCAAGCCGAAGCTGCACTTCGGTGGCTTCCTGGCATGGCTGGTGTGGATGTTCCTCCACCTGATGCTGATACTGGGTGTAAAGAACCGTTTTTTTGTATTTATGAACTGGTTATACAGTTATTTTACCCGTGACCAGAATCTTCGCCTCATTTTAGATCACAAGGAGAAATAGCTGGGCAAAAGATGCTACAGGCACTGCAGTTAAAATACAAGCAATAGTAATGTGTATAATTAATGAGGATTGGTAATCATTGCATTGCCTGTAGCCCGTGTAAAGTTTTGGTTAAGCATGATTATTGGCATTTATTTTTCTGTAATTGAGATATAAATTGCCATTATGAAGCTCCTTTCTCTTCCCACAACTCTGCAGCCATTGCAGGATAATATTATCAGCGGAATTTCCCTGTTCAAAGGAAGATTGAGTTATGCAGGTGAAAAAACCGTTGATTGCATTACGCAGGTGGTATTACCCATCAATAATTTTTTAAAAGACATTCAGCAGATAGAAACTGAGTTTGATCTTTCGGGTAAAATGGTGCATGACTTTACGCTCTGTATGGACGGCCGCATGGTGCCTGCCTCGGAAGTGCTGAAATGGGACATGGAAGAAAACTATTAACCGATCTTTAATTTTTTATACAGCTGCTTTACCCTGCTTTTAAAAGCAGCAGTCTGCTGCTCTGCCTGCGATTCAACAATAAGCTTTATTTCAGGAATAATATCGGGATAATCCTGCGCCAGGTTACCTAGGATGGTAAGGCTGAAAGCCTTGATGGCAACGGCTTCCACAGGTGATTCAATATATTGAAAACAGATATTCATGATATCGCCCCTGTATTGCTCCGGGATATCAATATGCTGCAGAAGCCTTACACTGTTTCGCTTGACAGCATTATGCAGGTCCGGCTTTTGAAGATAGCTTACCAGTTGCTGAAAATGATCTTTTATCAGGGCAGGATGTGCTATCACCGCATAGCTAAGCGGCCATGCTGCCCGTTGTACCACCCGGTATTCGTCGTGCAGGAATAATTGAAACAGTTCATCAAAACGTTGCTGCGATTGCCCGATCCAGGCAACGATTTTGCTGCACTGTTCCTTGCTATGCTCTTTTAATATTTCTTCCCTCAGCTTCATTTTGACAGGATATCGTACAATGTAAATACTTTGTAAGGTTTATCTTTCATTACAATCCCTTTGCGGAAGGGGACAAACAATACTTCTTCCGGCTCAAGGTCAAAATAGTTTGTTGCAACGTATTTGTTGTATGCTCCGAAATCAACGAACACATATTTTGCAGCAACATCCGAGTATATGGAAAATCCATTTTCTGCCACTGTTACTTTTATAGCAGGCTTTGTAAGCGCCAGGTCTTTCGGGTAAATTTTATCCGTAACGGTATCCATCGTATCAAAAGCCCTTTTGGCTGCATAATAGCCGGCCTTGGGTTGCCGGTAAAAATCGATCAGGCTCCAGCTGGTGACCGGCCAGCAATCGTTGAGCTGCCAGATGAGCGTTCCCATATTTGCCGGCTGGCTCATCTGCGTAGCGAGACTATTTTTCAGAATATAGTATTGCAGGCATTGCGTGAGATAAGTGTATTCTTCCAATGATAAGACCGCAAGTCTTGTAGTGTCAAAAAAGTATTTATTTACATAATGGTTGAGCTTTATAAAACCGTTGCCCGCTTTCTGGTGTGCATTTACCGAAGGAGAATAAAGGTAGCGCTCGTTCTCGGGCACATATTTTTTTACCGTACTGTAATCAGGCATGGCCTGCATGCCCCATTCGCTTACAAAACGGCCGGTATGCGTACGGAATTTTTCCCAGCCTTCCAGTCCCCACCATAAACCCCAGTAATGACTGTCGCCGTTTTTATAGCTCATCGGGTTGCCCCATCCGTATTGCGGCGAGGTGGAAATGTAAGGCCGCTTTTTATGATCGAATGCTTCCGTCCATATCCGCAGGCTATCCCTGAACAGGCGCACATAATCGTTCCATACTTTGGCGGAATCAGCACCATGCAGGTTGAACTGGTTCTGCCAGCCCCAGTGATGCCAGCCTTCATCTACTTCATTGTTGCCGCACCAAAGCATTATACATTCATAAGAGGAGAGTCGTCTCAGCTGTTCCCGTACTTCTGCTTTTACATTTGCAAAGAATTTTTTATCGCCGGGGTACATGCGGCAGGCGAACATATAATCCTGCCACACCATCAATCCCAGCGAATCGCAGAGTTCATAAAAATCACTGCGCTCATAATAACCTCCGCCCCATACCCGCAGCATATTCATGCCGGCCTCCTTTGCCATTATCAGCAGTTCCCTGTAATCTTCCCGTTTTGCGGAAGCGGGAAGCGCATGCGCCGGGATCCAGTTGGCGCCTTTCACATACAGCGGCTTTCCGTTTCGGGTAAAGTAAAAAGAAGTGCCGATCGTATCCTGCTGCTGCACGAATGCAATATTATTCAGCATTGTAGCACGTGTTCTTGTGCTAGTCGTCCTCATAATACCCTTTGTAAAATAAACAGGTTTGTATATGCCTGCGCCGATGAGCCTTAGGCCCCAGTCCCAGCCAGACTGGTATTGTGCTTTGCGGCTGTACACCCGGTTGTCATCCGGCAAAACGACCGGTAAATTTTTCTTTGCAAGGGCTGCATTCATCCTGACTGCAGAATGAAAATAAATACGTAATGTATTCCTGCCGGGGCGAAGAAATTTCTTTACTGCCACATCCCAGCTCCGGAACATATTATCGGCCTGCAAAACCCTGCTGTTATTCAGGTAAACATCGGCATAGGTATCCAGTCCTTCAAAAACAATTTTGCTGTTGATGGCAATCATATCTGCCGGCAAATCAAACACACAACGATATTCCCAATCTGCACTGTCTACCCAATAAGTGCTGGATTCATTGGCTGCGTAAAAAGGATCAGCGATCAGCTTATTGTTCAGCAGGTCTCCATGAACGGAGCCTGGAACCGTTGCCGTGTACCATCTGGAAGTGCCCGCTTTTCTGAATTGCCAGTCAGTAAGGTTGATCTTCTGCGAAAAACCGGTCGCAACCAGTAAGAGGAGAAATAGTAATGTGCAGCTTTTCTTCATAAAGCAAAAGGATATCAGTTTTCAGCGTCTTTTTGATTCTTACCGATCTCTAAAAGTTCATCCAGGAGCTCCTGTCTTTTTTCCCGCAGGGCATCTCTTCTTTCTTCTTTCCTGATCCTTGCCTTCTGGTTATAATAATAGAAGATAGAAAGGGAAACAAAAACGCCGATCAATATAAAACCCGGGTATATCATGTCATTATATTTATTGCAGCCAAACAATAGAGTTACCGGTGCCATGTTCATTTTCTTCCCAGAGTTCATTTGATGGATCGATGATCCATTGACCATCCACCACAAACTTATACAGGTGCTTGCCGGGACTAAGATGAACCGTCATCACCCAATCGTCCCCGTCTTTTTTCATAGGGAAACCATTGGGCGACCAGTTGTTAAAATCGCCTGCCAGGTAAACGGTTCTGGCGCCTGCATTTCCTTTCAGCCTGAATGTATAGTTGGGTTCTATTACAAACACCGAGCCCGGTTCCACATTGCTGACGATATTGCCTTCTGCATCCACGGCCTGGCCGTCAACATAGAACTTATATTCATAATTACCGGCACCCAGGACGTATGGCAATTCCCAGCCGGTAGCGGTTTTTGTCATTGATAATTCAAACGGCCTCCATTGATTGAAAGAGCCGGCCAGGTACACTTTTTTGGCATCAGGCAACCCGGTGAGCGAAAAAATGATCGGCTTACCGATGCTCACTACTGAATTGTAATCATCAAACTCATTCGGCAGCTTATCCTTGTTACCCGGATCAGTGATCCAGTTATTGTCTACAATATAACGATAGGTATAGGTGCCGGTATTTAAGAACACAGGCAATTCCCAGCCCGCTGCTGTTTTTTTCATGAGCTCTTTACCTGCTTCCCAGTTGGCGAAGCTGCCGGCGAGATATACTTTTTTAGCGTCGGTATAACCATCCAGGCGGAAAGTGTGATTGGACACATAAAATACAGAATTGTTGTTGCCTTCATCATCGCTTTCCAGCAATGCATTCGCTGGATCGGGCATCCAGTTACCATCCACTATATACTTATACCAGTACTTGCCGGGGTTAAGCTTCACGGGCAATTCCCAGCCTTCAGCAGTTTTGTTCATTGCCAGGGCGCCCTGCTGCCAATTGCTGAAATTTCCTGCAAGCAATACCTGCTTCGCATTGGGATTGCCTTTCAGCACAAAGGTTACCACGGAATCTTTTACCTGGAAAGGCTGTTGTTTCCGGAAATTATTAATACCAATGCTGTTGGTGGTGACAGGAATAGGGTTGCCGCCGCTAAAAACATTTACGTTGATACGTATAGCAGGATTGTCGAGGTTATCGGCAGCCTGCAGGACTTTGCTGATAATGATCTTTTGCTGATCATCCAGGTCTATCATCCAGCCCTTGCTGATCAGTGAATCCCTGAAATTTTCCTGCAGCAGCTTTTTAAGAGAGAGATCAGCCACATCATATTGCAGGATAAAATCATTGAGCTCTTTATCGCTGATGCTTTTGCTGAGCTCTTATCTGCATTTTGCCATTGCTGAATGTATATTTATTTGCAGGAGGCTGCGCCTGCAGGGTATGAACCGGGCATAGCAACAGCAGCAGCACAGCCAGCAATGCCATCCTGTAAACCCTGTTTTTTATATGCCGCCTCATTTCCATATATACATTTTATTCGTTACAAAATTAAAACCGATTTTCTGAACCGAAAGATTATCCAGCCCCAGTATACCGTCCACGCAGCCACCGTAAGAAAAACAGGTTTTTTCCAGGTTGGTGATGATCACCGGCATGTCGGTAACAATATGGTTACCGATGCTGAAACTGGAAAGATTGCCTTTCAGCGCTTCCACTTTTTTATTGCCTACACCCAGCAGGTTCACTTTACCGGTCACATTCAGGCCGCTGAAAATTTTATCGGGCAAACGGCTGTCTAAAATATTCGTTTCGGCTGCACAGTCTATGATAAATCTAAGTTTTTTTCCGGCCATATTCGTTTTCACAATGATGCGGTTATCCGTTATCTCAAAGGGCAGTGTGTAATAAGATGCAGTATCCTTCAGCATTGCATGCGCATAGGTCTTACTTTCTTTTTTATGGATCACATGAAAATAGATAAGGTTCTCCTGGTAATCGATGATCACTTCACATTCCCTGAGAAAGGAAACGCCCAGCAGGCCGAGCACTTTAACGCCTTTGCTGTTTTCAATAGCACCCAACCCGGCCAGGTTTGCTTTTACATTATATTCATCCATGCTCCCGAAATTGAAGTGACGGATATTAGTGGTTTCGGTAATGACGGAACTGGTGCCGGTAATGCCCTGGGTTTCTTCATTGTGTTCTGTGCTCACCGCATAGTTACGGAAATAGGTCTTGTTCAGCACGAGACCCGGGCAGCCCGTATCGAGAATAAAATTGCCTTCTGTTGAATCGGCCCTGGCCCTGATGAGGATAAGGTTGCCTACACGATTGAAAGGAACAGAAAAGGAAACAGAGTCCTTGCCGCCATCCAGGTACTGTAAACCCGGAAAATCAATCTGCCGGATAACCGGCCTGTTCACCTGTACCGTATCTGCCGCTTTGGAAGAAATGCCTGGTAACAGCCAGCAACAGAGCAGCAAGCTATATAAAGAGCATATGTTTTTCAGGCTGAATGGCATCACAACAAAAATAAGATTCAATCAATATACCTGCAGGGCGGCCAGCATTTTTTTTGCTTCCTCTGCATCGAGTGCTACGGTTTCATTTTGTTCCTGCATGCTGTCACGCTGAAACAGCATACGACTGGCTATATTTTTCCTGGCAGAGCTGTGAAATTCGGTCGCCCCGGTTTTGTCCGCCAGCATTCTGATATTATCCGAACGGACACCGCTGCCGGGCATGATAATGATCCGGTCACCCGCTTGTTTTACCAGTGCCGCTATAGTATCCACCGCATCGGTCACATTGGGCACAGCGCCGGAAGTTAATACCCGCTCGCAGCCGATCCCTATAATATCTTCCAGGGCCTGCGACAGGTCTTTACTCCTGTCAAAAGCCCGGTGAAAGGTAACTTTCATAGGCTTCGCCAGTTCTACCAGCTCCCTGCATCTTTCTGTATCAATGGTGCCATCCGCTTTTAATATGCCGATCACCACACCATTACAACCGAAGACCTTACACACATTGATGTCTGATTTCATGATATTGAACTCCTCTTCACTATACAAAAAATCGCCGCCTCTTGGCCGGATAATGGGGTAGAGGTCGATCGTCAGTTTTTCCCTGGCTGCTTTTATAAAACCATAAGAAGGAGTGGTGCCGCCTTCGGCAGGATTATCACAGAGCTCAATACGATGGGCTCCTGCTTCCTGGGCATCTATGCAGGATTGTATGTTGAAGGCGATGAGTTCTAATTTCATAATTTTTTATTACACGAATTGTTTAGGAGTTGTTAGCGTTTAGCCGTTAGCTATTAGTCGGAGTGCTGTAAACTTCCTTATTTCCCATTTCACATTTCTTATTTTCAATAACACGAATTCGGAACACGAATTACACGAATTTTTAATAGTGGTTAGCATTTAGCTATTAGTCGTTAGCTTGGCTTCCTATACTTCCTTATTTCCTCAACATGGAACTTTTGAAACTCCTGAAACCTTTTGAACTTTTGAACGGTTGAACTTTCTTCATCTTCCCCTATATCAAAAACTTCGACTTCACCACTTCATCCTGGGTATCCGTTTTAATGGAATACACGAAACCATCCTGCACTGCATAAGCGCCCACCTGTCCTTTTTTGTTGATGGCAAGAAAACCTACCTGCAGTGATTTTGCTTTTTTACGATCCCGGTTTACAATACGCTGCACCGCTTTTTTACAGGCCATTTCAGGGCTATACCCCTGGCGCATGAACTCTACCACCAGGTGCGTACCGCAGATACGGATCACTTCTTCCCCAAGCCCGCTGCTGGTGGCAGCGCCGACCTCATTATCCACAAATAACCCGGCGCCGATAATAGGCGAATCGCCTACACGGCCATGTATTTTAAAAGCCATACCACTGGTGGTAACGCCACCGCATACATTGTTGTGTGCATCCAGCGCCAGCATGCCCATGGTATCATGATTGGGGCGGCCATCCTCAAAAAAAGGCGGGGCAAAAGGGCCGTTCTCTTTTTTGTTTTCAATATTGATCACCGGTTCATAGCGGCTTGTCTTTAGCCAGTTGGCATAAGCTTTTTTTGCATCGTCGCTCAGCTCGCCGCTCTCCAGTGTAAAGCCGTTTTCCAGTGCAAATTGCTGGGCGCCGTTACCCACCAGCAGAACATGTGGTGTTTTTTCCATCACTTTTCTTGCCACAGAAATGGGATGCTTGATCCTTTCAATGCCGGCCACACCACCGCAATTGCTGTTGTGGTCCATTACACAGGCATCCAGGGTTACAATACCATCCCTGTCTGGATAACCTTTCAGTCCCACGCAGCAATCATTCTGCTCTTCCATAAAATTGCCGCCGGCTTCTATCGCATCCAGAGCGGTGCCATTAGCGGAAAGTATTTTCCAGCCTTCTGCATTTACTTTCTTACCACTGTCCCAGGTGGAGACCATCAATGGTTTTTTGCCGGGTGCAGAAAAGGATTGCAGTCCCAGTGCGCCAATGCTGATTGAGCTCAGCTTCAAAAAATTTTTCCTGTTCATGAATACAATATATTCTAAATTCTGTAATGATAGAAGCATATCATGAGCAACGGTTGAGTCTCAGTTTAAAAGATTGTCAGCCTGAGCCTGTCGAAGGTGGGGTCATCACAATATTATCCCGGTTCCGACAACATTTCGACAGGCTCAGTGTGACATACAACCTGCTAGTTTTTTGAATCGCAAAATTCAATTAAAGAAATGAAAAAGATATTCATCGGCCAAAGCAAGAATAAAATAGAGGATAACAATGATCAGCACCTGTACAAATGCTGCTATATTAAAGTAAATACGTATCATTCCTAAGGACAGAATTGGTAAACAAAGGCAGGCAATACTATTGTATAGATCAATGATGGGCAATGGTCAGCTTTTTCAGCAGATCGGGCGACACTTCCTCGTTGTAAGTACCGTAAGCGGTATGAAGGTTGCCTTTCATTTTCCCGTCTTTTGATTCCACCGCATATACGATATCCTCATCAGAGGGATTGGTTTCTCCTTCAAAACGATATATTTCCGTTATCTCGAATTCAGCGGGATTGAGGCAGGCATTATTGTCTGCACAGATCAGCTTATCGAACGCAATATTGAAATCGAGGGTATAGCCTCTTTGTTTTAAACCATTGAGCGCAGCGACTACGGTATCATATTGATGCATGGGGATCAGTTTAGTTATCTCAAAGTTAAGCACTGCCGGAATGGGAACAAATATTGCTTATATGGCCGGGAAGAATGCTGCCGGCAGTTATTAACAGAATTCCCACGCCTTTAGCTGGCAAGTTGATAATGTGTAAATTGCAATAAATACTGCACTTTAAGCAGTGAAACAGAATCATATATATGAGTAAAAAGAAAGAGGGCAGCTCTAAGAAAAAAACTGCAAAGACAAAGGTATTACAGGGCAGGCTCGATATAAGCAGGAGCGGGATGGGTTTTGTGATCGTGGATGGACTGGAAACAGATATCCTGGTAAAGCCGAATCATTTCGGCAAAGCATTTAACGGCGATATTGTACAGGTGCATGTGGATAAACCTGCAGGACGTGGCGGGAAAAGAGATGAAGGCGTAGTGGTGAAGATCATGGAGCGTAAGCAGACAGAATTTACCGGCACGGTAGACATCAATAATAACAAGATCGCTTTTTTTGTACACAGCAGCGATAAAGGTCTTCCTGATTTTTATATCCCCATGGATAAGCTGAACGGTGCACAGAACGGTGACCGTGTAGTGGCCCGCTTTGTACGCTGGGAAAAAGATGATCGTAAACCGCAGGGCGAAGTGGTGACGGTAATGGATGCGAAAAACGAAGGCGACCTTGCTATGAAGGAAATACTCGTTGACGGTGGTTTCCCCATTGGCTTTGAAGAGCCTGTGCTGAAGGAGGCTGCTGCTTTAAGCGAAAGGATTACAAGGGAGGAAGAAAGAAAAAGAAAAGATTTCAGGGATATCCTCACGTTCACGATTGACCCCGTGGATGCCAAAGACTTTGATGACGCTATTTCCATCCGCAACCTGGACAATGGTAACTATGAGATAGGCGTGCACATCGCCGATGTAAGCCATTTTGTAACGCCCGGCAGCATCCTGGACAAAGCTGCCTACGAACGGGCAACGAGCGTGTACCTGCCGGACAGGGTAAACCCTATGCTGCCGGAAAGGATATCTAATGAACTCTGTTCATTAAGGCCTAATGAAGACAAATACACTTTTTCCGCTGTGTTCCAGATAACCAATAAAGCAGAGGTAAAACACAAATGGATCGGTCGTACGATCATTCACAGCAATCACCGTTTCACTTACGAGGAAGTGCAGCAGACCATTGAAACAAAGGAAGGCCTGCATTTTAAACCCATCCTGTTATTGAATAGTCTTGCGCAGACCATGCGCAGTGAGCGTTTTAAAAACGGGGCCATCAATTTTTCTTCACAGGAAGTCCGCTTTAAGCTGGATGAGAATGGCAAGCCTATCGGCATCGTGGTGAAAGAAAGCAAGGAAGCGCACCAGCTGATCGAAGAGTTCATGCTGCTGGCCAACCGGACGGTAGCCGAATATGTATCCAAAATAAAGATCAATAAGGAACCTATTCCATTCCCTTATCGCATACATGATGAGCCGAATGAGGAAAAGCTGCTGCCTTTTGTAGCATTTGCCAAAAAATTCGGCTATCAATTCGATACCAAAGATGAAAAAGCGGTGGCCACTTCATTTAATAATTTACTGAAGGAAGTACACGGCAAGCCGGAGCAGCATGTGCTGGAACAACTGGGCATCCGCACCATGGCAAAAGCCGTTTACACTTCTGAAAACATCGGTCACTACGGACTGGGATTCGAATATTATTGTCATTTCACTTCGCCGATCCGCCGTTATCCGGATGTGATCGTGCACCGGGTACTGCAGGAGATCATCGACAAAAATGTGAAGCCCGATAAAAAAATGGAAGAAAAATGCAAGCACTGCAGCGACCGGGAAAGAGCAGCGATGGAAGCTGAGCGTGCAGGCAACAAATACAAGCAGGTGGAATTCATGAAAGATTACCTGGCAGAAGAATTTGATGCGGTCATCAGCGGCGTGTCCACGTTTGGTTTCTGGGCAGAAACGGTAGAGCACAAATGCGAAGGGCTGGTGAGCATAAGAGACCTGAGCGATTACGATGATTTCCGCTTGGATGAGGCCGACTACTCACTGGTAGGCGCCAGAACAAAAAAGAAATTCCGCATGGGTGATAAGGTGCGGATCAAAGTAGTGGCCGCCAATCTCAGCAAGCGGCAGCTGGATTATGAGTGGGTGGCAGATATGAAGCAGCCCGTAACCAAAAAAGAGCCGGCCAAAACTGAGAAAGGAAAAAAGAAGAAGACCAAATAAGCGGCTGCTGAAAATAGCAGTCACTATCAACAACATTCAATCCTGACCGTGCAGGAAATTGTACAGCCTTAAAATAAATGCGGTGGCCGCTGGCCTTTCGCTACCATACATGATGCATTCATTTAAAGAATTATCTGCCTTATTTGAATCCCAGTTCAACAAAAGGCATTTTGCGGAAGAACCGAAAAATTTATATGATGCAGCCCAGCATATCCTGCAGATTCCCGGCAAAAGGGTGAGGCCCGTGGCAGTGCTGATGGGCAATGAACTCTTTGATGAAATTGTTCCTGATGCCTACCATGTAGCCAATGCTGTAGAGCTCTTTCATAATTTCAGCCTGATCCACGACGATATTATGGACAAGGCGCCGCTGCGCAGGGGATTGCCCACCGTACATATCAATTACGGCGAGAATGCCGCCCTGCTGGCAGGCGATGTGATGCTGGTAAAAGGGTATGAATATCTTTCTGTCATTAAGCCCGACTATCTTCCGCAGCATTGCAACGCGTGAGCACCATTCCGGCACGATGTGCGGCGGCGTCACCAGCGGGTTGGCCATGATGTAGTTGTCGGGGTGCCCGAGGATGTCCGGCGCGAAGAACACGAACCAGGCGAAGGGGATGCAGAACACCACCACCGCGAAGAAGTCCTTCATCGTGTAGTACGGATGGAACGGCACGCGTGTCGCGGCTCGACTTCACGTCGACGCCGATCGGGTTGTTGTTGCCCGGCACGTGCAGCGCCCAGACGTGCAGCGCCACCACCGCCGCGATGATGAACGGCAGCAGGTAGTGCAGCGAGAAGAAGCGGTTGAGCGTCGGGTTGTCGACCGCGAAGCCGCCGCGCAGCAGCTGCAGGATCGGATCGCCGATCGATCGGGATCGCCGCGAAGATGTTGGTGATCACGGCGGCGGCCCAGAAGCTCATCTGGCCCCACGGCAGCACGTAGCCCATGAAGGCGGTGGCCATCATCAGCAGGAAGATGATGCACGCCGAGGATCCACAGGATCTCGCGCGGCGCCTTGTAGGAGCCGAAGATAGAGACCGCGGAAGATGTGGATATAGACGGCGAAGAAGAACATCGAGGCGCCGGTCGCGTGCGATCGCCTGGAGGATGCGGCCGCCGTTCACGTCGCGCTTGATCAGCTCGACCGAGTTGAAGGCCAGGTCGACTTGCGGCGTGTAGTGCATCGCGAGCACGATGCCGGTGACGATCTGCATGCCCAGCATGAACGCGAGGATGCGCGCCGAAGGTCCACCAGTAGTTGAGGTTCTTCGGGGTCGGGAAATCGATCAGGTCTCTTGGCGAACCTGATGATCGGCAGCCGGTCGTCGAGCCATTTTTCGACGCGGGTTGGTCGGGATGTAGTTGCTCTCGTGCGCGGACATCTGTCTTTCCCCTCAACCGATCTGGATCTTGGTGTCGCTCAGGAACTTGTACGGCGGCACCACCAGGTTCTTGGGCGCGGGACCCTTGCGGATACGGCCCGAGGTATCGTACTGCGAGCCGTGGCACGGGCAGAGCCAGCCGTCGAACTCGCCCGACTCGCCGACCGGGATGCAGCCCAGATGCGTGCAGAGCGCGATCATGATCAGCCAGTTGTCGTGGCCCTTCATGACGCGCTGCTTCGTCGGTCTGCGGGATCCTTGAGCTCGATCCAGCGGCACGGCGCGCGCCTCGTCGATTTCCTTCTGCGTGCGGTGGCGCACGAAGACCGGCGAGCCGCGCCACTTGATCGTGACGGCCTGAGCCTGTCTCGATCTTGCTGAGGTCGAATTCGGTCGAGGCCAGCGCCAGCACCGAGGCGTCCGGATTCATCTGGTTGATCAGCGGCCACACCACGGCGCCGACGCCCACCACACCGACGGCCGCAGTCGCGACATAGAGGAAGTCGCGCCGGCCCGGCGTCGGCATGATCGTCATGTGCCAAATTCGATTCTGTCGCCAAGGTCGGAATATCCCTGCCTGATGCCTGATTTCGCGCCACCTGCGGAGCCCCCGCACCGCACGCGACAATGACCGTCACCCGCCCTCAACGGCGCGTGATTTGGGTGTCTTTTTGCACTCTCCTCGGCACTTGTCCAGCCTAGCGGAACCGTGCGAAAACGCGGATGCGACACTATACCCACAGCGCTTGTCCAAGCCCTGTGCGACAAGGAGCACGCGCATGCCCGTCGAACTCGCCCTCTACCAGCCCGATATCGCCCAGAACACCGGCACTCTGCTGCGGCTCGGCGCCTGCCTCGGCGTGCGCGTCCACATCATCCACCCGACGGGCTTTCCGTTCTCGCGCCGCGAGCTGAAGCGCGGCGGGCTCGACTACCTCGAACATGCCGATATCGTCGAGCACGACAGCTACGCGCATTTCGACCGCTGGCGCCGCGAAGCCGGCCGCCGGCTCGTGCTGCTGACCACCAAAGCGAGCGAGTCCGCCTACGAATGCGGCTACGCGCCGGACGACATCCTGCATGCTCGGGCCGCGAAAGCGCCGGCGTCCCCGACGCGGTCGCCGCCGATGCCGCGACCTCGCAGTCCGCATTCCGATGCGCGCACGGTTTGCGCTCGATCAATGTCGCGCTCGCCGCGGCGCTGATATTGGGCGAAGCGCTTCGCCAGACCAACGGATTTGCGAGTCTGACATGACCCTCCCCGCCGACATCGACGACCAAGAAGACGCACGCGCCGCCGCCTGGTTCCGCCAGGTCCGCGACGATCTCGTGCGCCCGCCTCGAAGCGCATCGAGGCCGAAGTCGGCGGCCACGACGGACCGTCCGGCCGGCGCGTTCGAGATCAAGCCGTGGACCCGCCCCGAGGGCGGCGGCGGCGAGATGGGCCTGCTGCACGGCCGCGTGTTCGAGAAGGCCGGCGTCCACATCTCGGTCGTCCATGGCCGCTTCAGCGAGGAATTCGCCCGGCAGATGCCGCACACCGAAGCCGGCGCCGAGTTCTGGAGCGCCGGCGTGTCGGTGATCATCCATCCGTGGAACCCGAATGTCCCCGCCGCGCACATGAACACGCGCATGATCGTCACCGGCAAATGGTGGTTCGGCGGCGGCGGCGACCTGACCCCGGTGCTCGACCGGCGCCGCACCCAGACCGACCCCGACAGCATCGATTTCCACGCCGCGTACCAAGCGCCGCCTGCGACGCGCATCCGGCGTCGACTACGACGCGCTACAAGAAGTGGTGCGACGAGTACTTCTTCCTCAAGCACCGCAACGAGCCGCGCGGCATCGGCGGCATCTTCTACGACAACTCACAATAGCGGCGACTGGGACGCGCGACTTCGCCTTCACCCAGGATGTCGGCCGCGCCTTCCTCGACATCTATCCCGCGCTCGTCCGCCGCAATTTCGACGACGCCGTGGACCGATGCCGACCGCAACGAGCAGCTGGTCCGCCGCGGCCGCTACGTCGAGTTCAACCTGCTCTACGACCGCGGCACGACCTTCGGCCTCAAGACCGGTGGCAATGTCGAAGCCATCCTGTCAGCTCGATGCCCCCAGAAGTTCGCTGGCCGTAGAGGCGGCGATCTGAGCCAGGCGCGGATTCGATGGCCAAAGGCCGGCCCTGCTGGCAGCTTCACCCACGCGGAGGGAACGGCCGTGTGATGGACGAGCGCCGGTGGGTTTCGGCGGCGGCGACTCGGTTGGGCCCCCACCGCAGGGACCCGTCCCCCAGTGGTGCGGTATTCGGTGCCGTGACGGCGCACTGGAGATGGCGGAACACCGTGGAGTGGCCCGGACGACCAATGGTGCTAGCTGGGTTTGAGGGGCCGCCCCCTACCCGAACAGGCGCCCCTCGTACCTGTGCACCTGCCGTACCTCGCTACGGGAGCTGTGCACCGTGGCTCGCGGCACGAACAGCCTCTACCCGCGCGAGCGGGGGCGCCAAGCTTGTGGGCCCGGCGGCCCCGCGGCGCCTCCCCCGCGGGGGATGGGTGCGGTGAACCATCACCTCGCGCTGCCGTTTTCTCTAGCTCAGCACGAGGAGGTTGCGATGAAGCAATATGAATGTCTCGTGCCGGGCTGCCCCTGGCACACGCAGGCCGAGAACGAGCGCCGAGATCGTGCGCCGCGCGGCCGAACATCTGCGCGACGGTGCACGGCGAAGCCGTCGTGCGTCCCGAGATGATCGACCGCATCAAGCAGCGCATCCACGAGCTGGCGCCGGCCCAGTAGCTAGCGCTCGACGCCCGCCGAGCAGCTGCGTCGCGGATCGAGCCGGAAATCGCTGGCGATCCACTTCTTCTCGAGCCGTTCGAGCTCGGCGCCAAGCACCGGACCCGGGCTGCATGCCGCGCTGCAATGAGATCGTCGCCCGACACCGGAAACGTCGGCACCTCGATCGCTCGCAGACGCTGCACACCGCGGACTTGCCCGCCTCCGTCCAGCCCGGCAAGCGTCGCGGCCACCTCGACGGCATCCGCCAGCGCCGCCGGATAGCGATAGGCCGCCTCGTTGATCTGGAAATCGATCAGCAGCTGCGCCGCCGCGAGGATCGCTCGGCGGCCGCCACCTCATCGTTGGAGAGCC
Source organism: Ferruginibacter sp. (assembly GCA_047602605.1). Taxonomy (GTDB): domain Bacteria; phylum Bacteroidota; class Bacteroidia; order Chitinophagales; family Chitinophagaceae; genus Ferruginibacter. The sequence goes on along the minus strand of JASGGW010000003.1, from coordinate 21,370 downwards.
GCCAGCGCCGCTTGCAGCGTCTGCGCGCCGAGCGCCTGCGACGAGCAGCGCCAGCCGGGCCATCAGAGTTGGGCCTGTGCGCACGCCGCTCATAGGTGCCCAGGTGCTCGCAGCAGCTCCGCCGGCGAAGCGCCAGCACGCCCGTCTGCACCATCACCTCGAAGGTGCGCGCCACCTGCGGCAGCGCGAGCATGCGGCGCATCTCGCCGCCCACGCGCTCGGCCGACAGGTTGTCAAGCTCGCCGGCCGCCGCGTGCCACCGCCGCGAGCCCGTCGGCATCGAACTGCTCGTGCCCGTGGCTCGCCGAGAAGCGGAAGAACCGATAGACGCGCAGCCGGTCCTCGGCGATCCGCCGGTCCGGCATCGCCGATGAACCGCACGACGCCCGTCGAGGCAATCGCTCGACGCCACCGAGCGGATCGAACAGCTCGCCATCCGTGCCGGCATAGAGCGCGTTGAGCGTGAAATCGCGCCGCTCGGCATCGCGCGTCCAGTCCGTGCCGAAGCGCACCACGCGCATGCCGGCCATCGGTCTCGACATCCTCGCGCAGCGTCGTGACCTCGGCGACCAGGTCGCCGACCTTGAGCGTCACCGTGCCATGCTCGATGCCGGTGGGATAGACCGGAACGCCCGCCTCGCCGGCGCGCCGCATCACCTCGTCCGGCAACAGCTCGGTGGCGAAATCGATCTCCGGTCGCCTCGCGCACGCGGTCGAGCAGCGTGTCGCGGACGATGCCGCCGACCGCGCGCGTCTGCCCCGCTCACCATCGAGCAGCGCGAACACCCGCTGCGTCTCCGGGCCGCGCAGCCATGCGGCGTCCTTGAGGCGCTGCGAGGCGGCCTTGGCAATCACAGGCGACCTCGTCCTTGAGCACCAGCTCGTAGAAGCGCCGCGTCAGATTGGCGGTTATCCCCCAGATGACAAGCCCCTCATGCGCGATCTGCCAGGTCGTGTGCTCGTCCGCGCGCCGTGCTCGGAGTGGAAGGTGCCGAAGCTTTGTTCGCGCATCAGCAGCGGCAGCGGCACCTCGAACACGGTCTTGACCTCGCCCGGATTGGGCACGAATCGCGCGGGCGGCGCGACCTCGGCGACCACCGGCGTGATCAGGTAGTTCGAGCCGGTGAAATAGGCCGGCAGGTAGCCCAGGATGCGCGCATCGGCGCGGATCGAGCGCCACTTCCTCGTGGCCTCGCGCAGCGCCGCATCGCCCGGCCCGGCATCCGTCGGGATCGATCTTGCCGCCCGGAAACGCGATCTGCCCCGAATGCGAGCGCAGCTCCGGCGAGCGTTCGGTGTAGAGCACGCGACAGCGCCTCGCCGCGCCGCACCAGCGCGATCAGCACCGCCGCGTCGCGCGGCGGCCCGGTGAAGCCGCCGTCCGGCATCCAGTCCGGGCGCGAGTGTGGCGGTCACCTCGGCCGCCTGCGGGAAGGGCAGCAGCCGAAGCCTGATTCGCTCGATCAGTTCATCGGCTGCCGACAAAAATTGAACCTCGTACGAGTGCTTACTGGCTCCGAACGCGCCGATCCTGCCCTTGATCCGCGCCGCCAGCGTCTTGTCGTCAGAATAGAGCGAGGACGCGGCTGGGGTCGACCGGGCCGGGCCACTGGACGGCGCCCAGCGTCGTCGGCTGCCAGCCGAGCGGGCAGTAATAGTCGCGGTCGCCGACCAGGATCACGAAGCTGCCCTCGCCGCGCTCGAGCGCCAGCCGGGTCACTTCCTTGGCCAGCATCTTGCCGACGCCGCGCTTGCGGAAATCGGGATGCGTCGCCAGCGGCCCGAGCATGTAGCCGTCGATGCCGCCGACGATGAGCGGCGTCATCCACACCGACCCGCACGGCATGCCATCGACTTCGGCGATGAGGGAGAGGGATTTGTCGATCGGGAAGCGCTCGCGCACCCGGAAGGCCGTGCGGGCGAAGCGCCCGGGGCCGAACGCCAGCGCCTGCAGATCCTCGACGAACGTGTCGTCGTCGGGAGTGGCAAAGCGCAAAGTGGGCAAGCGCAGATTGCGGAGGGGCCGACGGTGCCGGCTGAATAGACGGACGGAGCGATCATCGTGACAGTCCAGGAACAGAGAAAAAGGACAAACGCGCCGGCTCAAAGCCGGCTCCCGACCTTTTACGGTCGTCGGGTCACGTGAACGACGTTCTCCATCCTGGACGCCTCCTGACGTCTGAAACTGCGCATTAGCACCACGGGCGCCGACGCGTAAACGAGAAATCATGGACATTGCCGCGTCAATTCAAGACCTCAGCGTTAACGTTTGGTGATCGTGCCATACCAAGCGCCTAAGTGGGGCACTGACACGACGAAAAGGAGACGATTGTGGGACAATTGGTCGACGGCACGCTGGTCGACCGAGTGGTACGACACCAAGAAGACCGGCGGAAAATTCGTGCGCGGCGACTCCGCCGTTCCGCAACTGGATCACCGCCGACGGCGCGCCCGGCCCCACCGGCGAAGGCGGCTTCAAGGCCGAAGCCGGCCGCTACCACCTCTACGTCTCCTACGCCTGCCCCTGGGCGCACCGCACCCTGATCTTCCGCGCCCTCAAGGGCCTCGAAGACATGATCTCGATCTCCGTCGTCGTCGCCGAAAATGCCCGACGAGACCGGCTGGACCTTCAACGGACGAAGGCTCGACCGGCGACGCGCTCTACGGCACCGACCATCTCTACCAGATCTACCAGAAGGCCGACCCGACTATACCGGCCGCGTCACCGTGCCGGTGCTGTGGGACAAGCAGCGGCAGACCATCGTCAACAACGAGAGCTCCGAGATCATCCGCATGTTCAACTCGGCCTTCGACGGCCTCACCGGCAACGAGGACGACTACTACCCGGCCGCCTCCGCGCCGCGCATCGACGCGATCAACGCGCGCATCTACGACACCGTCAACAACGGCGTCTACAAGGCCGGCTTCGCCACCAGGCAGGACGCCTACGAGGAGAACGTCCACGCCGCTCTTCGACTCACTCGACTGGATCGAGGACATCCTCGGCGACAGCGCCTACCTCGCCGGCGACCGATCACCGAAGCCGACTGGCGGCTCTTCACCACCCTGCGTCCGCTTCGACGCCGTCTATTTCGGCCACTTCAAGTGCAACATCCGCCAGCATCGCGGACTACCCCAACATCTCGCACTACCTGCGCGGCCTCGTCGCCACACCCGGCGTGCGCGAGACGATCCATATCGACCACATCAAGACGCACTATTACTGGAGCCACATCCGCATCAACCCGACGCGCATCGTCCCGGTCGGCCCGGAGCTGGATTTCCTGATCACTGGCCGGGCTTCTCTTAAGATCTCGCGCATCCGGCGCGCCGTCCCCGGCTCCACATCGGGGGCAGCGCGTCCACGTGAACCAGCCAGCTCCGCGATCTCGATATTGGGCGTGAACTCGTGCTGGCTGCGAAACTCGCGCCAGATATAGACCGCGACATGGTCCCTCGCCCCGCCCGCCACGCGGTTGAGGTAGAAGCCATGCAGCACCGGCCGGCCATCGATGGCGTAGCCGGTCTCCTCCAGTCACCTCGCGGGCCGCCGCCGTTTCGGCCGTCTCGCCCGGCTCCACCCCGCCGCCCGGAAACTGCCAGCCGGGGAGATAGTGTGCTGGACCAGCAGCACCTGCGCCCCTCGAGCAGCACGGCGCGGACGCCGACCGTCATGCGCTTGCGCACGCCCACCTGGAACAAATGCAGCCGGGTACGGACGCTGGACCGGTCAGCGGCATGCGGTTGGTGCTCATGGCGCCAGGGCTAGCAGCCGCCTCGCCCGGCAAAATGACCGTCTCGCGACAACGGCCATTTTCTTGCCATGCCGCGCCGTGGCATTACGCCCGGCAATGATCACCCTTGCCCACATTTCAGACATTCATCTGGCGCCCCTGCCGCCGGTCAGATGGACCGAGCTGCGTCAACAAGCGCATCACCGGCTATCATCAACTGGCGCTTCCGCCGGCAGGCAATTCGCTGTCCGGCGACGGCCTCGCCAACCTCGTCCGCCACATGCGCGAGCAGGAGCCCGATTTCACCGCGGTGACCGGCGACCTCGTCAATCTCGGCCTCGAGGCTGAGGCCAACACCGCCTGGAACTGGCTCGCAGACTGTCGGCACGCCCGGACAAGGTCTGCGTCTCGCCCGGCAACCACGATTCCTATCTGCGCCAGATCCTTCGCCTACAACAACGACCGCTGGGGCGACTATATGCGCGGCGAGACGCTCGACGCCGCGCAGTTCCCCTTCGTCCGCCGCGTCGGCGACGTCGCCATCATCTCCTGCTCAGTCGAGCGTGCCGAGCGCGCCGTTCATGGCCATCGGCCGCTTCGAGCAGGACCAGGCCGACCGCCTGCGGCCGCATCCTCAAGCTGATGGGCGACGCCGGCTATTTCCGCGTCATCATGATCCACCATCCGCCCAACCTCGAAGCGCGCCACCCGCGCCTCGGCCTCTACGGCGCCAAGCGCTTCCGCGAAGCCGTCGCCGAACATGGCGCCGAACTCGATCCTGCACGGGCACACCCACAAATCCACGATCTTCGCCATTCCCGGGCCGCACCGGCGACGTGCCGGTGGTCGGCGTCGCCGCAGCCGGCGCCGCGCAGAGCGAGGACGCCGGCGAAGATCCCGCCGCGCTACAATCTGTTCAAGATCGAGCGCCTCGGCACCGCCTGGAGCTGCACCATGCGCGAATTTGGCTTTCAGCGCCTCAGCCCCGATATTGTGCTGAGACTAAGTCTGAAATCTATTGAGCGCACACCTTCCACATCCTGAGCGCCGGCCTACGACCCCGCCACAGGCATCGCGCGCTTCCCCTATGCGCTGGGCGACCTTCGCTTCACCGAAACGCTGGAGTTTCCCGCGGGTGCTGACGCTGACGCTGCCGCCATGCGAGCCTTTGCGCAAGCTCCTCGACCTCACCGCGGTCGCCCTCGGCGTCAGCTACTTCAAGCTGCTCGCGCCGCTGCGCATCGAAGCCGACTTCCCGCTCACCGAGCACGGGCGCGACTTCGCGCTCGACATCTATTCCAACGGCCTCGGCGAGTTCTACGCCCGCAACAACCTCAACCACTTCGGCAAGATCGAGATCGACGCGCCGCGTCGACACGCCGCAGGGCGTCCGTCACCGCTCCTGCGCGACCGCGCGCTGCTGCCCATCGGCGGCGGCAAGGACTCGCTCGTTTCGCGTCGAATTGCTCGAAGCCGCCGGCCTCGACTACACGCCCTTCGCCGTGAACCCCAAGGGCCCGATCCTCGGCTCCGTCGACAAGATCGGCAGAACGCCGCTCTACGTCACGCCGCACGCTCGACCCCGAGATGATCCGCCTCGGCAAGGAGCCCGGCTATCTCAACGGCCACGTCCCCTCGACCGCCATCAATTCGATGATCGCGTCGCTCACGGCCCTGCTCTTCTCCTACAACCGCATCGTCCTCACCAACGAGCGCTCGGCCAGCGAAGGCAACGTCGTCCACGACGGCCGCGAGGTGAACCACCAGTACTCGAAGTCGCTCGATTTCGAGGGCCTCATCGCCGACGTCCTGGCGCGACGCCACCGGCGGCGCGCTCGAGCTACTTCTCGCTGCTCCGTCCCTACTCCGAAGCGCAGGATCGCCAAGCTCTTCGCGCGCGAGACGCGCTTCGACCACGTCTTTTCGAGCTGCAACCGCAACTTCAAGCTTCGGCGGCCACGACGGTCCGCTCTGGTGCGGCGAATGTCCGAAATGCCATTTCACTTTCCTCATCCTCGCACCGGTGCATGGACATACGACCGGCTGCTCGGCATCTTCGGCCAGAACTTCCTCGACATGCCCGGCCAACGAGCACTCCTACCGCGAGCTCACCGGCCTCGCCGGCCAGAAGCCGTGGGAATGTGTCGGCGAGATCGAGGAAGCCGCCGCCTGCCTCTATGCCCTGACCGAACCGACCCGGACTGGGAGACGCCGCCATCGTCCGCGCCCTGCGCGACGATCTGCTCGCTCAGTATGGCCGCGCCGCGCCTCGTCGGCCGCGCTCGCACGACCTCATGATCGACAGCCCCGATCATCACATCCCCGCGGCCATCGCCGAAAGGATCGCGCCCCATGCGCTTTGATCAGCCCGTCCTGCTCTACGGCGCCGGCCGCGAGGCCCGCTCCACCCGCGCCTTCCTCAAGGCCCGTGCACCCGGACCTCAAGGTCTACGTCACCGTCGACACCGGCGCCGCCGACATCGATGACGCCGAATTCATCCCGCCCACCGACCTGCAGGCGGCCATCGAGGCGAAGCGCTTCGCGCACCATCGTCAAATCGCCGGGCGTCTCGCGCTATCGCCCGATCTTCCTCGTCGCCCGCGAGGCCGGCATCGCCGTCACCTCCAACCTCAACCTCTGGGGCGAATACTTCCGCGACGGCCGCACCGTCATCGCCATCACCGGCACCAAGGGCAAATCGACCACCGCCACCCTCGATCCATCTGATGCTGACGCAGTCCGGTCTCGATGCCGGGCCTCGCCGGCAATGTCGGCCTCGCGCCGCTCGAGATCGCCGACAAGCACAAGATCGTAGTGTTCGAGCTCTCGAGCTACCAGACCGCCGACATGGCGTTCTCGCCCGACATCGCCGCGGTCACCAACCTCACGCCCGAGCACACCGACTGGCACCGCGACCACCGAGCGCTACTTCGCCGACAAGCTCAACCTCATCGATCGCGATACGCCCTTCCCCGTCGGCCTCGGCACCGGCGCGCGCAGACAATGCGCTCGTCCTCGCCGCGCTGCGCGACCGCTCGCGCCTGCTGCCGCCGATCGCCCCCTTCATCGACGACCGCATCGTCTCGGCGGTGAAGCGAGCAAGCTCAAGGGCGAGCACAATCTCGACAATGCCCGCCTCGCCGCACAGATCGCCCTCGCCGCCGGTGCCGGGCTCGAAGGCATCGTGCGCGGCATCAAGGCGTTCGAGCCGCTGCCGCATCGCCTCGAAGAACATACCATCGGCGGCGTCACCATCGTCAACGACTCGATCTCGACCACGCCCGAGGCGACCAAGGCCGCCCTCGCTGCCTATCCCGGGCAAGCGCATCGCGCTCGATCGCCGGCGGCCACGAGCGCCAGCAGGACTATACCGAGCTCGCCTCGCTGCTCGCGCCGCGCGGCGTCACCGTGCTCGTCGCCCTGCCGGTCACCGGCGACCGCCTCGCCACCGCCACCTACGCCGCGGCGCCGCAGATCGAAGTGGTGGAAGCCGGCACGCTCGATGCCGGGCTCGAAGGCGCTCGCCGCCGCGCCGCGACAAATTCGACACGGTGATCCTCTCTCCGGGCGCCCCGAGCTACGGCCAGCTCGAAAAGTCGGGCGTCGCGTTCAAGAATTTCGAGGAACGCGGCCGCGCCTTCGTCCGCATCGCCACGCGAACTCTTCGGCTGACTAGGGCGCTGCCGGTCCCGGTGCGCCCCGTCGGAGTTGAACGGGCCGTCGAGCGCGTGCCGGCGGAATGCCGGCCAGCACCAGCCCCTCGCGGAGCCGATCGAACAGCACCGCCGTGCGCAGACCGCATCGCGAGCCGCGGCAGGATGCCTCCCGCCTGGTAGTGCGGGTTGCTCATGATCATCGGCCGATAGCGGTCGATCAGATCATTGCGCCCGATCACGGGCGCTGCCGCCAGCGCGATGACCGGTCCCAGTTCCTCGTCGCCGGTGGACAGCGCCTGCGCCGCATCGATCGCATCGAAGAAGCGTTGCTGCCTCAGCGCATCGAAGGCGCGGACTGTGTAGTAACGCGACGGCGGCTGACGGCACCGAGAGGATTGCACTCCTCCGATCAGCGAACCGCACTGCCGTCTCGCCATGCGCCCAGTAGATCAGCGCCAGGTCCGAGACGACATCCATGCCGTGGGGTTCAGCTCGTGCGCCTTGATGAGCGCGCCAAGCGCCGCATCGACCAAGCCTTGCCGCGCCAGCACGGCCCCTGCTGCTCGTAGACGAAGCTGCTGCCCGGCGCGAGGTTGACGGCGCGCCCGCTGCCGCGGTATCGTCGGCAAGCAGCGCCACCAGGTCGTCCCCGGGCGTCGCGAGGAACTGCGTCCGCCACGCCTGCAGCCCGCCGCCTCGGCGATCGCCATCGCGTTGCCGGGTCACGCGCGACCACCGCTTCGAAGCAATCGCGTGGCTCGCTCGGCGTCGGCCACCGTCCGCACATCGCGCCAGTTCATATAGAGCGAGGTGCACACATAGTCCACGGCTGCGCCGGCAGCGCCGCCTGCAGATCGAACCAGGTGCGGTCTGGCGTGGAGTGGCCCGCCCGAATGGCCCCAATTGCGCCGCGAGCACGTTCGCCGCGCGCGTCAGTCCCTCGGTGTCCGACCGTCGAGCTGCTCGGCGATAGTCGACCTCCACACCGATGCATTGGTCGACGGTCGGACAACATCGCCTTGCAACGAGAACTGCCCGCCGTCCTCCTGCACCGAGCCTGTCAGCACCAGGCCGGCGCCACGACGGTCAGGACCTCGAAGCGACGGATCGCCGCGCCGACGCGTGCACATCGCCGCCACGTCGTCGTCGAGCACCGTCTCGCCCGTGAGATTATCGAACGCCCCGATCGTGAGGTGCGGCAAATCGGGCACCACCGCCACTGGCGGCGTCGACGGCGGAAACACCCAGCGCAGCGCGACCACTGAGCACCACGCTAACCATATGAAGCGAACGCCCAGCAGCGCATTCAGCATAAGCGTTGCGAACCAGAACTGCGGGCTCTCGCCGCGCGGCGCGCGCAAGTGAGTCCTCAGCGGCGCAGCCGACCCGAATGTCGCCCTCGCCGCGACGGCGGTAAATTCCGGGACGTAACGTCCGAGTGGCAGATGGATTTGCACATCGGCCGAGCTATCCCCCGCCTCATAGAACTGCTCGAGCAGCGTGCGCAACCGCCGCGCCTGCACCCGCACGATCGGATCGGACTGTGGATCAAAGTCTGCGGACGGCCGAAGACATCGACCGCAATGGAGTAAGCCTTGATCGACGCGCCGTCGCCATCCAGCGTCTTTTCCACGACATAGCGCAGCAGCTCGGACAGTTGCGGAGAACGAGAAATTCCCTGCCAGCCGAGGAGTTCATCCAAGGCGGCACGGACTGCGGTCCGGACTCGGCGCCGCGTCCGGCACGGCGGGCTCCCCTTCCTCCTGCCACCCGTAACTTTGCGCTTTTTACATGTAAAACACAAGCGAGTTACTCGACTTTACCCTCGGGAACCTTCCCGGAGCGCCTCACGTAACCGTCATATCGACCTGTTCGCAGCACAGCGCATCCAGGCTTGAGGCACCTATTTCGACCCTCACCTTGGACAGCCTCGGCGGTCCTCCCTCCTCAGGCGCCGCGCTCCCAGGGCACGCGACAGTCATATTCAAATGACGGCCCAATCCATCCCGCGCGGCGCGGGGAAGGAACTGCGATGACTGCACTTCTGGACGACAACCGGCCATTGCGCTGGTTGACGACGATTTTCATTCCGCGCGGCTGATGATGCGCATGCTCGAGGCCCATGGCGGTCCGCAGGTCGATGCGCCTGCCCGACCCCGAGGTCGCCATCGAGGCGCTCGCCGACGACGCGGTACCCCCATCGTCACCGGCCAGTGCATGGTCGTGGTCGACCTCAAATCGTCGTCCACCGCCACGCGCGATTTCATCGTCCGCTCAAGGAGCGCGCGCCGCAGCTGCTCATCGTGGCCATGGCGCCCACGCTCGATCGCGACATCCGCAACGAATTGCTCGACGCCGGCGCCGCGGCCGTCTTCGAGCGCCATTCCGACATCACGCTCTACCGCCGCGAGGCGGCGAGCATCATCGGCTTTTGGGTGCGCAATCAGCGCCTCGACGCAGTTGGCACTTAAGGTCCCCCAAAGAACCTAAGTGCCGCGAGGAGCGGCGTGCTCGACGGCGGGCGACCGTCACGGCATTCCCAGCGTCCTCCTCGCTCTACCTGATGGCCGCCGGCGCGGACCCAAGTGCTTGCCGCGCTCTCCTCCCGACGCGGCTTGGACGTGTAGCCGAGCTTGCTCTCCCTCTCGCGGTGAGGCTGCACGCCCCGACCCAGTGCCCGCTCATAGGCGGAGCGAGGCCTGGCTCTGAGACGCGGCGACCACAAATCCCTCCTCGTGGCCGCCGCTATCTCCCGGACCTCAGCTACGCCTTCTCGCCCTTGGTCCGCTCTTCCCTTTCGGGCTCGTCGTTCTCGTCGCCGATCATCCGGTGCGCGATGTACTTGAGGCGCCGACAGGACGAGCACCGCGAACAGTGCCACGCCGAACGCCACGATGTAGTAGCCGAGCGCCGTGGCAACGCCGACCGCACCCGCCAGCCACATGCCTGCGCCCGTCGTCAGCCCCCTGACATTGCCGCGTGACTGGAAGATCGCTCCGGCACCGAGGAAGGCGATGCCTGCCGTCGTTGCCTCCACCGCGCGGATCGGATCGGTATTGTTGCTGCCACCGACGAGCGCATGCTGTAGATCTCGAAAGCCAGCAGCGTGAACAGGCAGGCCGCGGCAGCAATGAGGATGTGCGTTCGGAGCCCGGCCGACCCATAGGTCGTGCTCTCGCGCTCGAAGCCGATCACCGCGCCGAACAGCGCGGCGAGAACCAGTCGTATGCGAGGATGTGTTGTGGCGTGTGGGTCTAGACGTAGCCCAGTCCTGTGGCCCAATCCATGACGCGACCTCCGGAGTGACGCTCACCGCAACTCCGAACCGTCGCCGCCGGTTCCGCTACTCCTCGTCGCGGATGTCCCGCCCGGCCCGCATCAGCCGGCGCGGCCCGCTCCCCTCGCTGGACGAGCGAATCCTCGCGGTTGTAGAGGCGGACAACGTCTTGAGCGACAGACACCCGCAGCCGATGCAGCCGGTGAGTTCGTCGCGCAGCCGCGTCATCAGCGTGATGCGGCGGTCCAGCCGGTCCCGCCACCGGCTCGACATCCTGGCCCAGTCGGCCTTTCCCGCCGGTCGCCCATCGGGCAGCGCCTCCAGTTGCGCCCCAATCTCGGCCAAGCGGCACACCCAGCTCCTGCCCCATGCGGATGATCGCCAGCCGGCGCAGCACATCGCGGTCGTAGCGCCGCTGGTTGCCGCCGGTGCGATGGCTCCGGATCAGGCCCTTGCGCTCGTAAAAGTGCAGCGCCGATACGGCCACTCCGGCCCGCTCCGCCACCTCCCCCACCGACAGTTCCACCGCCATCGCGGAAATCCCCTTTACCTCAAGCGCAGCTTGAGGTTGTACGCCTACCACCATTCTGAGAGGAAGAGAACATGACCACCCCGACCAACACCTGGCGCGACCTGTTCCAGACCGGCGGCCTTGCCCTCGCGATCATCTCGGCGGGCACCACGCTGCAGGCCATGGAAGCCTTCATCATCACGGCCATGCTGCCCACCGTCGTCGCCGATATCGGCGGTCTCGAACTGTTCGCCTGGACCACGACGGTCTTCGTCGTCGCCTCGATCGTCGCAACGCTCTTCGCCGCCGTGCGTCCGCGCTCCGTCGGACCACGCGGCGGCTACATGATCGCCGCCAGCGCCTTCGCCATCGGCAGCATCGTCTGCGGCTTCGCCCCCTCGATGATCGTGCTGCTCGCCGGGCGGCTGGTGCAGGGTTTCGGCGCAGGCCTCCTCATCGCCCAGGCGACATCGATGTTCCGCATCGTCTTCCCCGAGCGACTGTGGCCGCGAGCCATGGCGCTCAACGCCACCATCTGGGGCGTCGGCACCATGGTCGGCCCCGCCCTCGGCGGCGTGTTCGCCGAGATCGGCCACTGGCGCTGGGCATTCCTCGGCATCGTCCCGGTTGCAGCGCTGGTGATCGTCGGCGCCTGGCGCGTCCTGCCCGACACCAGTGAGTCGCGCCCGCCGGTGCATCTGCCCGTCATCGCAGATCCTGCTCGTCACCGGCATCGTGCTCGACGGTCTCGGTCGCGAGCCTCATCACCGACAACCCGGCGCTGGCTGGCGCTGCTCATCGCCCTGGCGCTCGCCGGCGTGGTCCTGCTCGGCCTCGCCGACACCTTCTCGCGCTCGCGCCTGTTGCCCGAAGGCACGTTCTCGCTCGCGCTCGCCGATGAGCGGCCTTCTCGGCGCTTATCCTGCTGCTCGGCGTCGCGGTGACCTGCGATATCTTCGCCCCGCTGTTCCTGCAGCAGGTCCACGGCCTCAGCCCGCTATGGGCCGGCTACATCACAGCGCTGCGTCGCCGGCGGCTGGAGCGTCTCCGCCATCACGGCGGCCGGCTGGACCGGGGCCCGCGTCCGCGCCATCATCATCGCTCGCGCCAGCCCTGATGGGCGTGGCGGCACTCGACCCTTGCCCTCAGCCTACCTCAACCGCATCGGCCGGCCCGCTGATCCTCGTGCCCATCGGCCTCGGGCTGTTCGCGCTCGGCGCCGGCATTGGACCGGCGTTCCAGCATCTGGGTGCGCGCGTGCTCGCCACCACCACCGCTGCCGACAACGACCGCACCTCGGCCGGCCTCGGCATGGTCCAGCTCTTCGCCTCCGGCCTCGGCGCGGCGATCGGCGGCGTCACCGTCAACGCCGCCGGCCTGCCCCTCGCCGACAGCCCGCTCGAGGTGCAGCGGCCGCCCGGATCGCTGTTCGGCGTCTTCGCCGTCATTGCCGCGGCCGGCATCCCGATCGCGGTGCTCGTCACGCGGCGCCACGCTGCTGGCCACAGCCCAGCCGGCCGAATAGCCGTGAACCCGGCGCCCGACAGCGGAAAATCCTCACGTTCCGGTAACCGATCCGCAAGCGCTCTCCCGCTAATGTCGCCGCCAGAGGCAGGAGTCTGCGTGCGCGCATGGAGTACAGATCCGCCGGTTTGACGCGGGACTGGCGGTTTTCCGTCATCGTCCTTGTGCCCGTCATCCTGAGCCTCGTCGGTGCTGCAGCGGCCGTCGCTGGGCTTTGTGCTGTGGTCTGCACGCGGTGTCGACGACCGCGCCCTGGCCCGCCAGACCAACCTCGCCCGCCACGTCATCGACGTCGAACTGCGCCGCATCCCGCACGACCAGGAAAGCGTCACCATCTGGGATGACTCGATCTACAACACCAAGCTCGCCTTCGATCGCGACCTGGGTGGACACCAATCTCGGCGTCTGGATGCGAGACTATTTCGGCCACGACGACGTGATGATCCTCGATCAGAACGAACCATCCGATCTACTCCATGGCCGAGGGCGTGCGCGTCGGCATCGGCCGGGCCGAGACCCAGCTGCCCGACATCGCCACTGCTGATCGCCAACATCCGGCGGCTCATCGCAGAAGGCGGCGTCGAGGACTATCTCGAGGGCACCGCGCCCAACCCGCCCCGCGTATCCGCCCTTGCGCCCGGTCGACGGCGTACCCTCGCTCGTCAGCGTCGTGCCCATCATCTCGCGACAGCGGCACCATCATCCAGGACCCGCGGCACGCGACTATCTCCACGTCTCGCTCGTCCGTCTCGATGCCGACTACGCCAAACGCCTCGGCCTACCATACCAGATCCCCGATGCGAGCTTCGCCATCTACCCCGACACCTCGGACGGCCGCACCGGCCTCCTGCCGCTCAGCGAACTCCTCGGGCCGCTTCATCACCTTCCTCCACTGGACACCCGCCACGCCCGGCGGCGACCTGCTGATGCAGACGCTGCCGGTCATCGCGCGGCGCCTTCCTCATCGCCTGCGCTCGTCGCCGCCGTCCTGGCGCAGCAACTCTGGCGCAAGTCGCGCGCTCTCGAAGCCGGACGCGCCGACGCCGAACACCGGGCTGCGCACGATCAGCTGACCGGCCTGCCCAATCGCACGCACGTTCGAGATCGATGCTGGCCCGCGCCCTCGACGCAGCGCCCGGCGCGCGACCGCCGGCTCTCCGTACTCGATGCTCGATCTCGACCGCTTCAAGCAGGTCAACGACACCCTCGGCCATCGCGCCGGCGACGACCTGATCCAGGCCGTAGGCCAGCGCCTCGGCGAGATGCTGGGCTCCGGCGACACGCTCGCGCGCCTCGGCGGCGACGAGTTCGCCATCATCCACACGCACGCACCGGGCCTGGTCGAGCCGCTGTGCGGCTCAGCCAGCGCATCATCGAGGCCCTCAACAAGCCCTTCGACATCTTCGGCAGCGAGGCCTTCGTCGGCGTCTCGATCGGCATCGCGACGGCCGAGCACAACGAAGCCGACGCGCACGAGCTCACCCGCAAGGCCGACATCGCGCTCTACGAAGCCAAGGCAACCGGCCGCAACCGCGCCGTCGTCTTCGAGGAGGCGATGAACGAGTTCCTGCAGAACCGCAAAACCATCGAGGCCGAACTGCGCGAGGCCCTGCGCCGCAAGGACCAGATCTGCTGTCGCCTTCCAGCCGCTGTTCGACCGCGACGGCCACATCGTCGGTGCCGAAGCCCTCGCCCGCTGGACGCCATCCGCGCCTCGGCCAGATCTCGCCGGCGCATTTCGTGCCCGTCGCCGAAACACAGCGGCCTCATCGGCCAGCTGGGTGACATCGTGCTGCGGCGGCCTGCACCATGGGCGCGCACTGGCCGGGCCAGACGCTCGCGGTCAACATCTCGCCCGTCCAGCTGCGCGATCGCGGCCTTCACCCGGAACGTCTTCGAGCTGCTCGAGCGCACCGGCATGCGGCCACAGGACCTCGAGCTCGAGATCACCGAAGGCATCCTCATCGAGGAAGCCTCCGACGTCACCCAGGCCATCCGCCTGTTCCGCAACCGCGGGCATCAAGATCGCCCTCGACGATTTCGGCACCGGCTACTCTTCGCTCAACTACCTCAAGCGCTACCCGGTCGACCGCATCAAGATCGATCGCTCCTTCGTCAGCCAGCTCGCGCCCGGCAGCGTCTCCGTCGCCATCGTCCAGGCGATGGTGACCCTCGCGCACGCACTCAAGATCGAAGTCACCGCCGAGGGCGTCGAGACGCACGATCAGGCGCGGGTGCTCAAGGACCTCGGATGCAATGTCTACCAGGGCTTCCTGTTCTCGGCTCCCGTGACCCCGAGCGGACTGGTCGCCCTCCTGCAACAGCCCCGCTCGCAGGTCGCGTAACACTCCGTTAACTCATCGGCCCGATTTCGCGGCCGCTGAAACCATGTTCCAACATCTGAGCGCCTAGCATCCGCCCGCATGCCTGTTCGTGGGGGCGTCCATGCAATCGACCGAAAGCCGGTGGAAATTCTCCATCGCCGTGCTGCTGCCCGTCGTGGCAGCCGTTCTCGTCACCATCGCGCTTGCCGCAGGCTTCATTCTGTGGTCGGCACAACGCACCGACCAGGCATCCCTGGCCCGGCAGCAGGCGGTCGTGGCCCACTTCGTGCAGGGCGCCCGCGCCGACTTCGAGGCCACCCAGCGCACCATCGTGCTGCGCTATGAGACCGCCGAGGCCTTCCTCTACGACGAACCAGATCTCGAATGGATCGAGCCCGAACTCGGCTGGGGCGAATATATCGATTTCGGCCACGACCGGGTCTACGTCCTCGACCCCAATCTCCAGCCCATCTTCGCGGTGCGCGAAGGCGAGACCCAAGACCTCTCCACCTACGACAGCGATCGCGCCGTCATCGATCCCATCGCCGTCCGCTTCCGCGCACCAGAGATGGTCGCCGCAATCCAGTCCTACGAGGCGGGCGATGCCGACCGGCCACCACAGGCTTCGGACTTCGTCACCATCGGCGGCCGCACGGCCCTCGCCAGTGTGCTGCCCATCACCTCGAACTGGGACGACCAGGAGCAGGACGCCGGGGCGCACTATTATCACGTCGCCATCCAGTTCCTCGACAACGGCGTCGCCGACGCCATGATGCGCGACTACCTGCTGGCCGATGCGCATTTCGACTCCGTGCCCAATACGCTCGCCCGCGAAACGATGGTGCCCATCACCAACGAAGCCGGTCGCTTCGTCGCCTACTTCAAGTGGCAACCCGAGCGGCCAGGCGAGGCCCTGCTCGCCGACACCCTGCCCGCAAGCGTCGGTCTGCTGGCAGTCATCGGCATCGTCATCGCTCTGCTGCTGTTCGGCCTCGCCCGCTCCACCGCCGCGCTTGAGCGCGCGCGTGCCGAGGCACTGCATCGCGCCACGCACGACCCGCTCACGGGCCTCGCCAACCGTGCATTGTTCACCGAGCGCCTCGAGCGCTCGCCTCTTCCGCTGGCCCTGCTCGCCCTCGACCTCGATCGGTTCAAGCACGTCAACGACACGATGGGCCACGAAGCCGGTGATGACCTGCTGCGGCAGGTGGCGCGGCGGCTCACCGTCGTCGTCGGCGATACCGGGCTCGTGGCACGCCTGGGTGGCGACGAGTTCATGGTGCTGGTCACAAAATCCACCGATCCGGCAACCCTCGGCGATCTTGCCAACCGCATCGTCGCCACCATCGCCGAGCCCTTCCAGCTCGGCCACCAAACGGCAAACATCGGTGTCAGCGTCGGCATTGCGACTGCCCTTACCGACGAGCGCGACGATCTCGTCTCGCGCGCCGATTTCGCGCTCTACGATGCCAAGGAGTCGGGCCGCAACACCTATCGCGTCTTCGACGAGATCAAGAGGGCGGCCTAGCTTGCCGCCTGGAGCACGGCAGCCAGCCGCGCCTCGCGCACGCGCAGGCCCTCACGGCTATCGACCGCCGCCCACATGTCGCTGAGCTTGGCTTTCTCGAACAGCGTGAACAGGCATGGCGCGATGTAGCTGGCCCGCGTGATGGCCGGCGTGTTGCGCAGGAAGGAGGCCACCTGCCTCGTCACCCCGGCCAGTTGCCGCTTTCGTCCTGTCGCTAAGTCCGCCGGCTCGATCTTGGCAAGCGCCTCGGCCGCCAGCGCACTGGCATGGAGGGTACGGAAGTCCTTCGCCGTCACGGGCGCATCCGCGATGGTGCGCAGGTAGCGGTTCAACTCATCGGTTCGGATCGCGCGAGCCTTGCCGCCTTCCCCGCGATACATCAGCAGCCGCTTGCCGGGGATCGTCTTCACGCGGGAGATCGCCTGCGCCAGACGTGCATCGGTGAGCGTGTACTCGGCCACCTTGCCGCTCTTCGCCGGAAAGCCCATCGTGATTTCGTCGCCGCTTACCGTCACGTCGCGCGTGTAGAGCGTCCCTGCCCCACGCGTCCCGCGTGCGTCGAGATAGCGCTCGCGGCCAATCCGCATGGCCGTGCGGTCGATCAAGGCGACGCCGATCGCCAGCGCGAGCTCCCGGCTCCCGGTCTCCGTTTCGAGATCGCGGCTGACATAGCGCCTGATGCGCGGCAGCGCCCGCGTCAGCAGCGCGAGTTGCTTCTGCTTCTTGCGGGTGCGCCTGGCTTCCCAGTCGGCATGATAGATGTACTGAACCCTACCCGCGGCATCCAGACCGCAGGCCTGTATGTGCATGTTGGCCGCCGGGGCGATCCGCACCTCTGTCCACGCGGGGGGAATGCCCAGGTGCAGCGCACGGTCACGCAGTTCGCCACGCGGCCACGCTCGTCCATCGGCATCGACATAGGCGTGGCCGTGCCCGCGACGGACGCGTCGCACGATCAGGTCGTCGCGGGAGACGCGCTTGAGACGCATCGTCGCGCTAGATCGCCGTCGGCGGCGTGGTGGCGAAGAACACGATATAGATGATCGCGAACAGCGCGATCACCAACGCGGTCGAAACGATGAGCACCCAGAAATTGCCCAGCCTCGGGCTCGCCTGGCGGATTTCGGTGGTGCTCTTGTGCGGATCGTAGACTTCCATCTTCGGGCCCCATGAGGAGGTTGCTGTGGGAAAGCAACGTGTTGGCAAGGCTGGGGTTCCTGCGGGCTTGACCGCGCCCCGCCTCCGGCCATTGTTCGGGACAGTTACGGCGGGGTGGCCATGAGCATCGGCAGCTATTTCCTGGCGCGCGCGGCACGGCTGCCCAAGGCCCGCTTCCGCACCACGCGCACGCGAAACATTCGCGTGAAGATGCCCGATGGCGTCGAGCTCGAAACCGACATCTACCATCCCCGCAACGGCGTCCGTTCCCCCACCATCCTGATGCGCGTGCCCTATGGCCTGCGCGGCTTCGAGGTCGTCGCCGAGATCTACGCCGAGCGCGGCTACAATGCCGTCATCCAGGCCTGCCGCGGCACCGCCGGCTCCGGCGGCGAGTTCGATCCGCTGAGCCACGAGCGCGCCGACGGCCTCGTCACCCTCGACTGGATCAAGGCCCAGCCCTGGTTCGATGGCCGCCTCGGCCTCTCCGGCCCGAGCTATCTCGGCTACGCCCAATGGGCCATCTCCGACGCGCTGCCCAAGCAGTCGGCGATGTCGGTCAAGGTCACCAGCGCCGAGTTCCGCTCGATCGTCTTCCCCGGTGGCAGCCTCAATCTCGGCCTGCTCTTTGGCTGGATCCAGGTGGTCGAGGGCATCAAGAGCATGCCGCTGCGCACCGCGCGCCGCATCGGCTCGGGCGGCATCGAGAAACTCTCCTTCCGCGCCTCGATGAAGCTGCCGCTGGTCAATGCCGATCGTCGCATCTTCGGCCGCGAGGTCCCGTTCTGGCGCCGCTGGCTGACCAACTCCGTCGGCAACGACGCCTTCTGGGAGCCGCTCGATCACACCCACCGCATCGGCGTCCGCACGCCGCCGACCAGCTTCGTGTCAGGCTGGTACGACTTCATGCTCGATCAGCTCCTACGCGACTACGAGACCCTCACCGATGCCGGCGGCAATGCGCCGCCTCACCGTCGGCCCATGGTTCCACATCAGCGAAGAACTGCAGTGGGAGAGCATCCGCGACACGCTGAGCTGGATGAACGCCGAACTCATGGGCGACCGCACGGCGCTGCACGACAAGCCGGTCCGCCTCCACATCGGTGGCCGCGACGAGTGGCACAGCTTCGCCGCCTATCCACCCGGCACACCTGATACGCAGATCTGGCACCTCCACCCCGACAAGGTTCTTTCCCAGCGTCCGGTGAAGGCCTCGCCCCCCGACCGCTACACCTACAATCCGAAGGACCCGACCCCCAGTGTCGGCGGCGCCATGTTCGCCTTCTCCGGCGCCGGCCCGGTCAACCAGGCGCCGCTGGAGAAACGGAACGACGTTCTTGTCTTTACATCCGAACCCCTCACCAGCGACGTCACCATCATCGGCAATGTTCGCGCCATGATCTATGCGCGCGCCAACAACCCCAACGCCGATCTGTTCGTGAAACTCTGCGATGTCGACGAGAAGGGCATCTCGATCAACATCTGCGACGGCATCGTCCGCAAGACCGCGCAGGACCCCGCCGTTCCCGACGACATCTGGAAGCTCAATTTCAAGCTCCACGCGACCGCGCATGCCTTCCGGCGCGGGCACCGCCTGCGCCTCGTCGTCGCCAGCGGCGCCCACCCTCGCTACGCGCGCAACCTCGGCACCGACGAGCCGTTCGGCACGGCCACCAAGCTCGTGCCGGTCGAAATGGAGATCTTCCACGACGCCATCCGGCCCAGCGCCATCCACCTGCCGGTGTTCGAACTGTGAGCGCCCGCACACTGGCTGCAATCGCCGCCTGTCGCTGCTTGCTCTCGCGGTCACGATCGCTCGGCGGCGTCCGCCACGATTACATCGCCTATCTCGATCACTGGCAGCTCGTGCTCGACGGCGGGCCGATCCCTGGAGCACCAACAGCGCCTACGGCCCGCTGCACAATGCCTTCGCGCCGCTCATCCTGCTGCACCCGCTGCTGCCCAAGCTCGTCACAGCCGCCGGGCCTGCTGCTCGTCAACGCCCTGCTGCTCGCGACTCTTCGCGACGCGCCCGGCGAGCGAATGGCACACGACCTATCTCATCACCCTCGGCGCCAATGTCCTCGTCCGTCACCACCGCGTTCTGGCTCGGTCTCAACGACGCCTTCGTCGCCGCGCTGATCCTCGGCGCCGTCCTCGCGCGGCGCGACGGCGCCTCGTCCTCGCCGGCGTCCTGCTCGGGCTCGCCACGCTCGACAAATACTATCCGCTTCCTGCTGCTGCCCTTTCTTTGCCATCGACCAGCGCCGCTTCGAGCCGCGGCTTCTTCTCGCGGGAGCTCGTCACGGTTGCCGGTGGCATCGGCATCGCCATCTGGCTGTGGGGCACCGGACTGGATCGAGGCCATCACTTTCGGCGTCAATCGCGACGCGACGATCCTCTCCGTCATCCGCCCCATCGCCGCGCTCGGCCGGACCCTCGGCATCGGCGACGGTCGACGGACCTGCTCGTCCGCTTCAACGGTCCGCTCGTCCTGCTGCGTCTGGATCACCTCGCTCGTCGCCCGCGTGGCAGCGCCGCGACTCCTGGCTCGTCGCCGCCATGCTGGGGCTTCTTCGCGGTGCTGCTGACCTACAAGGTGGGCAACCAGCAGTTCTGGCTGAGCTGGCTCGTCCTCGTCGCCGCGTTGCCGCTCGTGGGAGCGCCGGACCCCGACCGCCTCGCGCGCACCAGCTGGCCCTTCGCCATCTTCCTCACCCTGTTCCAGCTCGGCTACGTGCTGCTGCAACCGTCCTACTACCAGGGCTCGCTGACCTGGGTGAACGATGTCGTCGGCGTGCCCGCCTTCGTCCTCGGTGCCTGGCTGCTGTGGTCGTACCTCGGGCCCGGCGTCAGCCGCGAGCCTCGCCCACGGCCTTGACCTTCTCACGCGCCGCGTGGAGCAGCGGCTCGGTGTAGCCGCTCGGCTGCGCGGCCCCCTGCAACGCCAGGTCGAGCGCCGCCTGGAACGCAGTCGAGCCGAAATTGCCGCTCATGGGAATGTAGGTGGGATCGGCAGCATTCTGCTGGTCCACCACGGCGGCCATCCGCTCGAACACCTCGATCACGCGCTCCTTGCTCACCAGCCCATGTCGCAGCCAGTTGGCGATGGCCTGCGAGGAAATGCGACAGGTCGCGCGATCTTCCATCAGCCCGACATTGTTGATGTCGGGCACCTTTCGAGCAGCCGACCCCCTGGTCCACCCAGCGCACCACATAACCAAGGATTCCCTGCGCGTTGTTCTCCACCTCGCGGACGATCTCGGCCTCGCCAAGCGTCCCCGCGTCCAGCACCGGCATCGAGAACAGCGCATCGAGCCCGGGTGTCGCCTGGTTGTGCCGCCGCTTCTGCGCTTCGAACACATCGATCTGGTGATAGTGCAGCGCATGCAGCGTGGCCGCCGTCGGCGATGGCACCCATGCCGTATTCGCGCCGGCATTGGGGTGGGCGGATTTGCTCTGAAGCATCGCCGCCATGTCGTCGGGCCGCGCCCACATGCCCTTGCCGATCTGCGCCCTGCCACTGAAGCCCGCGGCGAGCCCGATCAGCACATTGCGGTCCTCGTAGGACTGGATCCACTTCTCGGACTTCACATCGTCCTTGCAGGTGCTGTTCGGATTCTATAGCAAACTCCCTATTAACCTTAGCAATACGTA